>NZ_JBNDNA010000041.1:0-830 GCF_049856175.1 Georgenia sp. Z1491 | reverse complement strand
ATCAACGAGACGCGCGAGACGTTCGACAACGGCTTCGTCGGGTTGTGGGTGCCTCGCGACATCGAGGGAACCCTCACGATCGCGCATGAAGGACAGGAAGGGACAGTGGCAATCACCACGCTGAACGAGGATGACCCGACGTGCATCACCACCCTGCGAGTTACCTGACCATCAGATAACAGGTTCGACAGCGCGGCGGCGAGTACAGGCTCTTCGGACATCGGGGGCTGCTCGGGTGAGCGGTCGGGAGCGGGGCGCGCCGGCTTGAGGTTGCGGGGGTAGGCGTCGGGGTCCCCTGGATGACCAGCAGTGACGAGTCATGCTGATCACCCTCGGGGACCTCGACGTTGTGCCACGCTACTCAGTGCCCTGGTGCACCCTTCTACGACTGAACTACGCCAACGGCGGGACGACCTCGTGGGACAGCCCGGGGCGCACGTCGAGGCTCCCGAGTGCACCGAGGAACTGGTGACGGTCACAGTCTCCTCGCCGCGGCAGCTGATGGGGTGCCCAACCTACGGCGTCGTCACTCCTAGCCGTGGCCGCCAGCTGCGAGCCCTGCGGAATATGCCGGCGACCGTACCGGTGGGCGTGATGTGGCAACACGAACCGCCCTGAAGCCTGCGCACGCCCACCAACGAAATACGGCTGAACTCCCGGCGCCCGGGGGTTCAGCCGTTCACGAGTCGCTGTCTCACGACTTCCTCGAATGGACGCAGGTGGACTCGGACCGAACATCTGGCGGCGGTTCGAGCGGCTCGGTTTCGCGCGGAAACAGCCGAAGCTCAATGCTGACAAAGTGGTGCCCCTGAGACTGATCTTGCCGCTGG
>NZ_JBNDNA010000040.1:0-849 GCF_049856175.1 Georgenia sp. Z1491 | reverse complement strand
CTGCTCGCCCTGCACAAGGCAACCGTCGAGCTGATCTGCCAGCAGCGGGACCTTCTCGCGTACTACGACACCGATGCCGAGTTGTTCGGTGATGACCCCGAAGTCGACTGAGTTCAGAGTGCCCCGTAGCTTCGGCTACGGGGCACTCACTTTCTCTCGGCTACCAGCCACGATAGCTCTCGTACAGCTTCTTCCCGAGCCACCAGAGCAGCCAACCGAACAGAGCGCATCCGCCGAGGGCGGCGAGAGCGATGAGTCCCTTCGCCCACCAGGCGCTCGCGGTGGCGAACGAGTCCCAGGCCCATCCGAGCAGTGGCCCGAGGCCGAGCACCTGCGTGATCCCGCCGACCATCCCCGTGAGCATGATGAACGCGACAGTGAACGGGATGAGGGCAAGGCACATACGACCGACCGATGTCCAGGTGACCTTCGCCGAGAGCCGCTCGACTCGCCGCTCGGCCCGCCCGACAGCACCGACCACCTCGTGGGCGCGGCCGGTCACCTCAGCGAGCTTCTCAGTGCCGAGCCTGCCCACCCGATCTTCGAGCCCCGCGACGGTCTGCTCGACCCTCTGGACTGGAGCTTCGACAGCCTTCGCCAGACATTGATCAAGCACCTTCACAGCGTGCTCGGTGAGCTTGTCCGTGTCGATACGGACGTTGCCGCGCTTACGGACGGCCTCGGCGAGGTCAGCCGAGGCTGAAGTCGTCGTCTTCAGCTCCTCGCTGATCTTCTGCGTCATCGTGTATGCGGCCAGGTCCTCCCGGGTTACCGAGGACCCGTCGGGCAGCTTCACGACCTCGTTGCTGCTCAGCTGCTGCGCGACGGCGCTCAGCGTCTTCTCGATCT
>NZ_JBNDNA010000039.1:0-1393 GCF_049856175.1 Georgenia sp. Z1491 | reverse complement strand
CGGCCAGGACATCCAGGTGCGGATCCTGGACCAGGCAAGCGGTGAAGAGCTCGTAAACGACGAGATGACCACCTTCGACAACGGCTTCGCAGGCTTCTGGTTACCGCGCGACGTCGAAGGAACCATCGAGATCACCTATGACGGCTTGACGGGAACGGCGGACTTCTCCACCACCGACGACGGGGCCACGTGCCTCACAGACCTTCAGCTCGCCTGACCCCACCGCATGCATGTGATTGACGGTGCTGCTGTGTGGCCGCGATGGGCCGCGTTGGAGATAGCCCAGCCGGCTGGGGGGCCAGCCGAGCATCCAGGAAATGGTGCGTCCAGGGGGGAGGGCGGCATTTCCAGCCGCTCCCGCCCGGGCTGCTCGGTCCGGGCCCTCTTTCATCGACCTACCAGGGACGATCGGTGGTTCGATCGAGAAACGGGTGTCGTGAGCGGTGGTGTCGCCCGTGTTGCCGATGTAGAGCTTGAAGGCCGTCGGCTCGTCCTTGTTGCCCGGGATATCCACCCACAGACGAGGGAGGCGTGCCTCGTGGGCAGCATCCGCTGCGAGCTGTGTCTGTGTCTGTGTCTCTGCAGAGTTCGCGGAGCGTTCGGCACTCCGGGAGGACCGCCCGGCGATGACGAGTGAGCCGATGGCGATTCAGGCCGAGGGTGTTCATGGGTGATTCCTGGCTCTTCACATTCGAGGGTGTAGTTGGGGTCGGAATCCGCCCGTCTCGAGTAGTGATCGGGCGATGTAGTTGGTCAGGTTGCGGAAGCCGAGGGCCGAGCCGCGCAGGTGCTCGAGCCTGCCGTTCATGGCCTCGGTGGGGCCGTTGGACGTGCCGGGCCGGTCGAAGTAGGCGAGCACGTCGGCGGCGCGGCGCTTCAGGGTCCTGCCCAGCTTGCGCAGCTCGGTCAGGGCGGCTGGCACGGTGGAGCTGACGGAGTCGATGAGCTGGGCCATGAGCTGGCGACCATGTGCGCGGTCGGGGACGCGGTAGGCGGCGATCATGCGCTGGTAGACGGCCCAGGCGGCCTCGACCGCTACGTGGGTGTCGCCGTCGAACAGGCCCTCCAGGCGCTGGGACTGCTTCTCGGTGAGCAGGTCGGCGCCGGTGTGCAGGGTCCGGCGGGCGGCGTAGAGCGGATCGCCCTTGCGGCCCCGGTGCCCGCAGGTGTCCTGCTGGACACGGCGCCGGCAGTCATCGAGCGCGTCGCCAGCGAGGCGGACCAGGTGAAAAGGATCCATGATGGCGACCGCGTCGGGCAGCTCTTCGGCGGCGGCGGTCTTGAACCCGGTGAAGCCGTCCATCGCGACGATCTCGACCCCGTCGCGCCAGTCCTGCGGCCGGCCCGCGAGCCACTGCTTGAAGGCGTGTTTCGAGCGGCCCTGGACCATGTC
>NZ_JBNDNA010000038.1:0-2208 GCF_049856175.1 Georgenia sp. Z1491 | reverse complement strand
GTTGCTGTTTCGCCGAGGCGTCAATCTGCTGTCTCAATATCTGACGCGTCTCAAAAATCGGAGCCAGCCGTCGATGATCAGGTTTCGCCGAGCATTCGCATGATCTGCTCCCATCGGCCGTCGGTGACGAGCTGTCGATATCGACGCGCCACCGTCTGCCACGACCCGAATGACGGTGGGAGCTCACGCCAGGGGATGCCGTAGTGCGCGCGGTAGCGGATAGCGTTCACGATGGTGCGTGCGTCCGCACTGGGGCGGCCGCGGTGCGCTGGGTTCTCCGGCTGCACGATGCGCGCGACCCGTTGCCATTGCTCGTCAGTGAGCGGCTGAAAATGGGGACTGGCTGTCTCTGTGTTCTCAGCTGCCCCGGGCGAGGCGTCGTCGGCACGCTGATTGCTGCTGCGAGCGGCGACGATCACGCCGCGCGTCGTGTCGCACTCCGTGCATCGGGCTGTGTGTGGAGGCTCGTCTGCTCGACCGGTTGTCACGAACTCGGCGTGCTCGCACGTGAGCTCGACGTACCAGCTGAACAGTGGGCCAGATGAGGCGGGGGACAGGAGCTCGCGCAGAACGTCGATCTGGCGAGGGCTCAACGGTGGTGGAGGGCAGCATCGATGGCAATGGTCCGTCGAGCAGTCCTGAATCCTCCAGAACCCGAACCCGCACGCCGTGTGTGCTGAGCGGAAGGCGTCGTCGTCGGACACGGCGTCGAGTGTTGGCGGCTCTTCGGCCATGCCTTCCACATCGCGCAGTGCTCGGTGGCACGCGCGGCATGGCTCGCCGGCGGCGAAGGCGTCATACGGCTGGTACAGACCTTCCGATGACCATCGCTTTCGTCCGGCCTCGAACGGGTCTGCTGCACGGATACGTGACAGGTGTTCTCAGGCCGCGAGTGCGATCTGAGTGGTCATGATGGTCTCGTACTCGATGGGGGTCAGGCGACCGAGCCGGTCCTGTCGCCTTCGGCGGTGGTAAGTCCGTTCGATCCAGGTCACGATCGCGATCCGCAGCTCGGCCCGAGTGGCCCAACGACGGCGGTTCAGGACGTTCTTCTGCAGGAGCGAGAAGAAGGACTCCATCGCGGCGTTGTCCCCCGCGGAGGCGACCTGGCCCATCGAGCCCACGAGGTCGTGGCAGCGTAGGGCGGCCAGGAATCGGCGCGACCTGAATTGGGAGCCGCGGTCCGAATGCACAACGCAACCGGCGACATCACCGCCGCGGCGGGAGACCCCCGATACCAGAGCGTCGACCGCGAGGCGGGTCTTCATGCGATCGCTGATCGAGTACCCCACGATCCGTCCCGAGTAGACGTCCCCGGTCGCGCAGAGATAGATCTTGCCCTCACCGGTGGGGTGCTCGGTGATATCGGTCAGCCACAGCTCGTTGGGAGCGGTGGCCGTGAAGTCCCGCTCGACGAGATCGTCATGGGCCGGCGGGCCGGGCCGCTTGCCGTTCGCGTTGCGCTTCTTGCCGAACACGCTCCACCACCGGTTGTCCCGGCAGGTCCGCCAGACCGTGCGATCACACGCGACGTGCCCCGCTTCGCGGGCCTCGTCGGCCAGCAGGCGATACCCGAACTCCGGATCGTCCCGGTGAGCATCGAACAAGGCGTTCGCGAGGTAGGCCTGCTCGAGATCACGGTCGGTGACCGGGGTGGCGAGCCAGCGGTAGTAGGGCTGGCGGGCGAGCCCCTGGACCCGACACGTCACCGCGACAGGGATCCTGTCAGCGGCGAGCTCCTTTACGAGCGGGTACATCATTTCCCCGACAGGTTCGCCTGAGAGAGGTAGGCCGCTGCGCGGCGCAGGACCTCGTTCTCCTGCTCGAGCAGGCGGACACGCTTCTTCGCTTCGCGCAGCTCGGCCGACTCGCTCCGGGTCACGCCGGGGCGGTTGCCGTCCTCGACATCGGCGGCCTGTAGCCAGTTACGCAGGCAGGACTCGCTGATCCCGAAGTCTTTGGCGATGTCCTTGATCGGAGCGTCCCCGCGGCGGGCCACGGCCACGACATCGTCGCGGAACTCCTTGGGATGAGGTCTGGGCACGATCGACATCCTTCCAGCAGCACCTTCCGGCACCACAGATCAGGTGTCACCTATCCGTGCAGCAGACCCCCCAGGGCAAGATCGAACGCTTCTGGCAGACCCTGAACAAGCGCCTCGCCACCCGGCCAGCCGACACCCTCGCCCACCTCCAGGACGAACTCGAC
>NZ_JBNDNA010000037.1:0-2221 GCF_049856175.1 Georgenia sp. Z1491 | reverse complement strand
CTTGACTTCGATACGTTAGTAACTAACATTATGAACATGGGTCGTTGGGAGAGGACGCACGAGGCGTTGAGACAGGCAGCGTTGGAGCTGTTCGTCCAGCGTGGGTATGACGCGACGGGAACCGCGCAGGTTGCTGAGCGTGCGGGCGTGAGCGAGATGACCCTGTTCCGGCACTTCCCGACGAAAGAGTCCCTTGTGGTGGCCGACTCGTTCGATCCACTCATGGCTGACGCCGTGCGGGTGCGCCCTGCCGATGAGTCGTTGATGCGTGCGCTGGCTGAGGGGGTCAGGGCCGCGTGGACGCAGGTGGAGGACGCGGACGTCGAGGCGTTGCGTGAGCGGCTGCGGATCATCGCTCAGACCCCGACACTGCGCGGAGCAATCGAACGCGGCAGCGAGGCCACGATCACGGCCCTGGCGGGTGCCCTGGTGGATCGTGGAGCGAACGAAGTGCGGGCTCGCGTCGCGGCAGCGGCAGTGATCGCCGGGCTGAGCACGGCACTGTTGGAATGGGAGCGGACAGAGCAGACCGGACTGGACGCCGCGCTAGGTTCCGCCCTCGATGTGCTCGGAGGTGGATGACATGCTCGCCTTCGAGAACGTCACCCGCCTGTTTCAGGGCGGGGCGGGCGTGAGTGACCTGACCTTTCGGGTTGAGCCGGGCGAGATCGTCGCTCTGATTGGGCTGAACGGTGCGGGCAAGACAACACTGATGCGGCTTGCGCTCGGGATGCTCCGCCCGCAACAGGGCGCATTACAAGTACAGGGTCACACATTGGATCGGGTTCCTGCGGATGGGTGGGCGCAGGTAGGTGCGCTGATCGAGGTTCCACTGGCCTACCCGGAACTGACGGTGCGCCAGAATCTCCGTATCGCGTGCCTGCTGCACGCGGGCGACCCTGAGCGTGTCGAGGACTCGGTCGTGGTGTGGCGTCTTGGCCCGGTCGCTGATCGCCGGTTCCGTCGCCTCTCGCTGGGGAATCGGCAGCGGGTCGGTCTTGCCGCCGCGTTGCAGCACGACCCTCGGTTGATCGTGCTGGACGAGCCGAGCAATGCGCTGGATCCTGCTTCGGTCATCTTGCTGCGCGAGCAACTGATGCGTCGGGCACGCGCGGGAGCGGCGATTCTGGTCAGCAGTCACCATCTGGACGAGGTGGCGCGGATCGCTGACCGCGTGCTGTTGATGAACGCGGGCCGGTTGATCGGTGAACTCGATACCACGGGTAGCGACCTCGAACGCGCGTTCTTCGAGCGCATCCGCCAAGACGATGAGCGGCGCGGGGCTGCGGAGGCGCCTCGATGAACGCCGCATTCCGTGTGGAAACGCTCAAGCTGACCCGCTCGCTGGTTGGTGTGATCGCCACGCTCGCGATCGTGCTCGGCATGGTCGGCTTGCTCGGCGGGATCACCGCTGGTGTTGCCGGTGGGAACCCGGAGATGATCGCGCAGGCTGGGCCAGCGGCCTCGTTGGATTGGGGCGGTTTGCTCGCGGGCGCGGCGCAGATCACGGCTGTTACTGCGCTCCTCGGATTCGGGATCGTGCTGGCCTGGATGTTCGGGCGTGAGTTCTCAGATGGCACCATCACCGGCCTTTTTGCCCTGCCTGTCGGCCGCACGCGCATCGCACTTGCCAAGCTGACCGTGTACCTGCTCTGGGCGATGCTGGTCAGCACCGCCGCTGTGCTTGGCGTGTTCGTCCTCGGGCTGCTGATCGGCTACGGGGCACCGGATAGCGGCACCTGGGCTGCGCTCGGGCGGCTGTGGGCGTTGGCGATGTTCTCCGCTGGCCTCGCGATCCCGGTCGCGTGGATCGCCACTGTCACCCGTTCGCTGCTCGCCGGGGTTGCCAGCACGATCGCGCTGATCGTCCTCGCGCAAGTCGGTGCCCTCGCCGGGGCCGGGGGCTGGATGCCGCTCGCTGCTCCCGCACTCTGGGCCATGTCGGACGGCACCGCCGTACCTCCGACGCAACTCGCCCTCACAGCAGGGTGCGCTGTCGTTTTCATCGCACTGGTGTGCTGGTCGTGGTCACGCCTCCAACTCGACCGCTGATCCCCGGACGATGGTGCGTCATGGCGACGGAGGATAGGCCAAGAGTCGTCGCAACTCGCACGAGTACGAGTCGCCGCGAGACACCGCCAGTCGCCTACGACCATGTGCGGCTGGTCTTCATCCGTGACGGTTCAGTAATCCCCCGCAATGAGTTCACACTTGAACCGAT
>NZ_JBNDNA010000036.1:0-2257 GCF_049856175.1 Georgenia sp. Z1491 | reverse complement strand
CGGCTCGTCGAGGGCGCTGTCACCACGAACTGGAAGACGGCCCTCCAACAGCTCTCACTGGTCTACCCCGACCGAATCAACCCCCACCTCTGACCCGGCCCCCTTACACAGACAACTTGACAGGCTCTCCAGGGTTCGACGCGCGTCCGCACAAGCGTCCGTACACGAGGGCCGAGCTCGACACCCTGTTCCTCCACGCCGATGACGAGGTCGAGCGCGTGGGCAGGTCCGGTAGGAAGGGTTGGCAGTCGGCCTATCGAGACTCGGTGATGATGAAGATCGCCTATGCCTACGGGCTGCGGTTCAACGAGCTGCGGCACCTGCAGACGGTCGACTTCGCGCGCAACCCGCATGCTCGTGAGTTCGGCAGGTTCGGCGTGTGCAAGGTCCGCTACGGCAAGTCCAAGCGGTCCTCCCCGAACAAGCCGCGCAGCGTGCTGACCGTGTGGCGGTGGACACCCGGGATCCTCGAGGACTGGCTCGCCAACGGTCGCGGCGAGCCAGACACGCTCGATCTGTTCCCCAGCGAACGGGGCGGGCTCGTCGCGGAGTCCACCCTCCTGCGACGGCTGCGTCGCTACTGCGACGAGCTCGGGCTGTCTGACGGGCTCGATCTGCACTCGTTCCGTCGCTCCTATGCCACCCACCTGCTCGAGGCCGGCTGGGACCCGCGGTTCGTCCAGGACCAGATGGGACACGAGTACGCCTCGACCACCGGGATCTACCAGTTCGTCGGCGACGAGTTCCGCCACAGCACGCTCCGCAGCGTCCTGGACCGGACCGTCAACGAGGCATTGGCCCGCACGACAACGGAGGGAGCACCATGAAGCGCCAGGTCGACTACCGGTGGCGCCTCGCCGAGCTGATGGCGGCCAGGGGCCTGCACAACACCACGGAGCTGATCCCTCTGCTCAACGAGCGTGACATCACGCTCTCACGGCCACAGGTCTACCGGCTCGTGAATCAACGACCCGAGCGGATCTCGCTCCAAGTCCTCGCCGCACTGTGCGACATCTTCGACTGCACGCCCGCGGACCTGGTCACCACCACCGCCACCGACGCCCGTCGACGCAAGGCGGCATCCGATGCCCCCGCCAACGTCGTATCGCTCGACCGCACCGTCCGGCCCCGACGCGCGCACATCCTTGACGAGTAGGACTCGGCTCGATGACGTACCCGGCGCCAGTCGGCCTCTCCCCTCGTTCCACGACGCGCGGGCGCCCCCGCACCATTGGTGCCCGCGAGGACCCGTGCGCGAGGTGCGGCCGGGACATCCCGCGCCTCGCAGCGCGCTGGCCAGAGGGCCGACTCTGCTTCACCTGCTACTACGCCGCCGTCCACAACCACGGCACCTGCCCCCGGTGCCACCAGGAGCGCCTGCTCCCCGGACCGGAAAACTCGGACGGCGATCCGATCTGCTCAACGTGTGCCGAGATCCCCTACGACTTCCACTGCGAGCGGTGCGGCACCGAAGCCGGCCACCACCGCGGCCGACTCTGCGCCCGCTGCGCCCTACGCGACGACCTCCGACAACTGATCGGCGGGGAGCCCGCTCACCCTGTACTACGCGGACTCCTCGACGCGCTCTGCGCCGCGGAGAGGCCCGAGTCCATCATCGTCTGGAAGCGCTCCCCCAAGGTCCAGACGCTGCTGCGGCACCTGGGCGACGGGACCATCGAGCTCTCCCACGACGGTCTCGACAGCGTCCCGGGGAGACCTACAGAGCACCTCCGGGCGTTGCTTGAGCACCACGGTCTGCTCCCCTGGCGGGATCCCTACCTGCATCGCTTCGAGACGTGGATCGCCACCAAGCTCGAGGGACTACCACTCGGGGTCCGCCAACCCGTCCAGCACTTCGCGATCTGGCACCACCTACGCAGTGTCCGCGCCAAGTCGCAGGCCGGTAGCGATACCCGCGGGCCAGTGCATTCCGCGAAGCAGGAGATCACCGAGACCGCCAAGTTCCTGACCTCGCTGCACGAGACGCACCACCGGACCGCGGCCACCTGCACCCAGCAGGACGTCGACGAGTGGATGGCCACCGGGCCGACGACTCGGACCATGATCCGGAATTTCTTCATGATTGTGTCCCGCGTCAAGTAGTTGGCAGGGATTTGATGGTTTGAAAGGTCGGGTCTGCTGAGGGTTCGGTTGACTTCCTGACTGCTCTGCGGAGCGGAGAGGATGGTCCTCGTGCCGAAGATCTACTCAGAAGAGCTCAAGGCCAGCGCGTTGGAGCTGCTGGATCAGGGAATGA
>NZ_JBNDNA010000035.1:0-2916 GCF_049856175.1 Georgenia sp. Z1491 | reverse complement strand
AAGGGGCAGCGCCGTCTCGATGGCCTGGACGGCATGATCATCAGCCTCTACGCAGGCGGGATGACGTTGCGGGACGTCGAGCACCACCTCGCGACCACGATCGGCACCGAGATCAGTTACGAGACGATCTCCAAGGTCGTGGACCAGATCAGCGAGGAGGTCCTGGCCTGGCAGCACCGCCCGTTGGAGGCGCTGTATCCGGTGATCTACCTCGACGCGATCGTGGTCAAGATCCGCGATGGCGGACACGTGCGCAACAGGTCCGCCCATCTCGCCATCGGCGTCGATATGGACGGGATCAAGCACGTCCTGGGTATCTGGGTCCAGGCCAGCGAGGGAGCGAAGTTCTGGGCCGGCGTCTGCGCCGAGCTGGCCAACAGGGGCGTGCGTGACGTGCTGATCGTGTGCTGCGACGGGCTCACGGGGTTCCCCGAGGCCGTCGAAGCGACCTGGCCCCAGGCGACCGTGCAGACCTGCGTGGTCCACCTGATCCGGGCCGCGACGAGGTTCGTGAACTACAAGGACCGTAAGGCTCTGACGGCCGCGCTGCGGCCGATATACCAGGCGCCCAGCGCTGAGGCCGCCCTGGAGGTGCTGGAGGCCTTCGAGGCCAGCGAGCTCGGCCGTCGCTACCCCTCGGCGGTCAAGACGTTCCGCGCCGCGTGGGAGCGGTTCACCCCGTTCCTGGCGTTCCCGCCCGAACTCAGGCGGGTCATCTACACGACCAACGCGATCGAGTCGCTGAACTACCAGCTCCGCAAGGTCACCAAGAACCGGGGCCATTTCCCCAACGACGCCGCGGCAGTGAAGCTGCTGTGGCTGGCGATCTGCAACATCGAGGACAAAAGAGCGCGCGAGCGAGCCAAGGAACGAGGACGACCCGCCGCCGAGCGACGAGCCTCGGGCCGGCTCGTCGAGGGCGCTGTCACCACGAACTGGAAGACGGCCCTCCAACAGCTCTCACTGGTCTACCCCGACCGAATCAACCCCCACCTCTGACCCGGCCCCCTTACACAGACAACTTGACAGGCTCCGCCAGCGCTCTCGCCCACAGGTCCGGAAAGTGGCAAAGGACCCGGTACTCGAGGCCCGCGTCAACGCCGACCTCGCAGCGTCATGGACGCCGAACGAGATCGCGGGTCGCTTGCGTCTGGAGGCCGCAGACCCGACCGTTGAACGCATGGCGAACTCTCCCGACGCTCAGGGCCGCACCGTCAGCGGAGAAGCGATCTACCAGTACATCTACGCGATCCCCCGCGGAGAACTCGCCAAGCGTGGGATCTTCTTGCAGTCCAAACGGACCAAGCGCCGGCCCCGCACGCACGGCTGCTCCCGAGGCGGGCCGATCGTGGGGATGGTCCCGATCGCGGAGCGTGGCGAGGACGCGGCGAAGCGGCGGGTACCCGGGCACTGGGAGGGCGACCTGATCATCGGGAAGAACGGGTCCTCGTGCGCGGCGACGCTGGTGGAGCGGATGAGCGGGTTCACCGGCCCGCTCGCCCTGCCCTCGAAACACGCCGAGGGCCCCGCGGACGCGGTGATCGAGTACTTCACCGAGCTGCCCCGGATGATGCAGACCTCGCTGGTAAGGGACCAGGGCAGCGAGATGGCGCACCACGCAAAGGTCTCCCCGGCCACAGACATGCCGGTCTACTTCGCCGACCCCCACTCGCCGTGGCAGCGGCCATCGAACGAGAACACGAACCGGCTCTACCGCGAGTACCTCCCCAAGGGCACGGCGATCCCCGACCACCAGCCCTACCTCGCCACCATCGCGGAGGAGATCAACAACCGGCCCGCCGCCGACTGGGCTTCCTGACACCGACAGAATCCTTCGCCCGACTACTGGCCGGCGAACCCCATGTTGCTTCCACGCTTTGACACCACCCTGGCTGGAGGCCCACCCCAAGCAACGGAAGGACCGCATCGAGGTGGTAGCGATGGACGGATTCTCCGGGTTCAAGACCGCCGCCAGCGAGGCCCTACCGGGCGCGGTAGCGCTGATGGATCCCTTCCACGTCGTTCGCCTGGCCGGAGACGCTCTGGACGACTGCCGACGACGCGTCCAGCAACAGCTCCACCAGCGCAGAGACCGCAAGGACGGCCCGCTCTACAAGGCGCGCCGCACCCTCCACACCGGGATGAGCCTGCTGACCGACCGCCAAAAAGAACGCCTCAGCGTCCTCTTCGCCCACGAGAAGCACGCCGCGGTCGAAGCGACCTGGGAGATCTACCAGGCCATGGTCACCGCCTACCGAGAACCCGACCGGGTGAAGGCCAAAGCAATGATGGACAAGCTCATCACCGCGCTGAGCAAAAAGGTGCCTGAAGCCTTGCCCGACCTGGCCAAGCTCGGCCGAACGCTGACCAACCAAACGCGCCGCCGACGTGCTGGCGTTCTTCGACCGCCCCGGCACCAGCAACGGTCCGACGGAGGCGACCAACGGCCGGCTCGAACACCTGCGCGGCTCCGCCCTCGGCTTCCGCAACCTCACCAACTACATCGCCTGCAGCCTCCTCGAATCAGGCGGCTTCAGACCCTTGCTACACCCTCAAATGCGATGAGCCAGATAAGTCCGTCGGAGGCCGCAGAGTGGGCTCGCGTCCTCCTCGCGGTCCCTGAGCACCAGCGCGATGCTCTGTGCGCTTGGACGGCCTCCGGCAGCTACGTCGCAGAAGGCACTGGAGACCTGCCGTCTGTTTCCGACTTCGAAGAGCGCTTCTGCGGAACATGGGGCAGTTTCCGCGACTACGCCGAGACTCTCGCCGAGGAGATCGGCCTCATCCCGCAGGACGCGCCGGAAGAGCTTGTGCGCTACTTCAACTGGGTTGCCTGGACCCGCGACCTCGAACACGACTACACGGTTGTCCGAGCCGACGCGATCTCCGTGTACGTCTTCAGGAACCTGTGAAGGG
>NZ_JBNDNA010000034.1:0-3303 GCF_049856175.1 Georgenia sp. Z1491 | reverse complement strand
CTAGCGGTCTTGAACCCGCTGAACCCATCCATCGCGACCACCTCGACCCCGTCCCGCCACTGCTTCGGGCGACCCGCGAGCCACTGCTTGAAGACGGCCTTCGAGCGGCCCTGGACCATGTCCAGCAGCCGGGCGGGACCAGACTTCTCGCGGACGGGGGTGAGATCGATGATCACGGTGACGTACGTGTCGCCCAATCGCGTGTGGCGCCAGACGTGCTCGTCGACACCGATCGTGGTCACCCCGTCGAATCGGGCGGCGTCGTCGATCAGACGCCGCCTGCCCTCGGCGATGATCGCGCTGTTCGCGGTATGCCACGACACCCCGAGACCGGCCGCGGCCCGCGAGACAGTGAGATGGTCGACGACGATCGCCCCCAGCGCCCAGTCCAGCCCGCCGCGAGAGATCTTCGCCCGCGGGGCTGCTGCCGCCGTGGTGTCCTGCCGCCACGTCTTCCGGCAGTGCTCGCATCGGTAACGGCGCACCCGCACATGCAGGACCGTGGGCCGTCGTCCGAACGGCTCATGCGCAAGCCGACGAACCACCGTGTCCCGCGGCACGCCCTGCGCCCCGCACGCCCGGCACCACGGATCGTCCTCGACGACGCGGCACTCGATCACCGCCCGACCCGTCTCAAGACGTTGTCCCACAGCTTCGAGACCAAGTTCATCGAGGCGGCAGAACGTGGTGAGGCACGGCGCGGCATAGGTAGCGTTGAACACGTCGAGGTCTTCCGGATGGCGAGCGTAGGAACTTCCATCATCGGGGGACCTCGACCCCTACCCGGCTACCGCCACACGCACCCTCTCTACACCCTCAACTGCGAAGAGCCATCAATTGCTCCTTCGAATGTGGCGTGCGCTTTGTGGCTCGAGCCGCTCCAGAGCCGCCCGTTGGTTTGCCTGTTGAGTTTGTGACCGACAGCGCTCGTGTTGTGCTTCGCGTTGCGAACGTGCGTGGGCGGACTACGGGAGCTTGGACGCGAGGACGTCGGCCGGCAGGATCTCGGGTGCTGCGCCGAGGAGGTGCTGGTTGGCCGTCAGGGCTGCGACGATGGCGCCGTTGGCGTGGGCGTCGCGAGCGGCCTCGTCGGGGAATGCATCGAAGATCCAGAAGGTGTCGGCGTGGGTCCTGACCGCGAACCAGACAATCGTTCCTACTTCTTCGTTGGCGAGGGCGACAGCGCCGGCGAGCAGATCGGCGAGCGCGTCGTGCTGTCCATCGGCCGCGACGATCTTGGCGACGAAGGCATACGGAAGTGATGCGGGTGTGGACATGAGGGGTTCTCCTAGGTGTCGAGGTTTCTTGGTGAAGCGAGTTCAGCGTATGACGAGCAAGGGCATGTGAGAAGTGGCGTATACGACAGTGTTGCTATTGTTCACGCCATGCGTATTGGACTGATCGCGATCGACGGCTGCTTCGGTTCGGCTGTCGCGTCGATCATCGACATCGTGCGGGTGGCCGACGGAGCCCGCAGCGATGTCGACCCGCGGATCGACCCGATCGAACTCGCCATCCTCGGACCGAAACGGCGAGTGACCACGACAACATCGATGACCCTGTCGGTGGACCACCCGCTGTCGGAGTCCGCAGAGTTCGACGTGGTCGTCGTCCCTGCGCTTGGAACCCTCACGGCCGCCGCTACCCACGACGCCCTCCAGAGCCGAGATGCTCGTTCGGTCATCGCCTCGCTCGGGCGCCTCGACGAGGCGACCACCCGGATCGCCGCGGCGTGCACCGGCGTGTTCGCCGTCGCCGAGACCGGACGGATGCATCATCGGCGGGCGACGACCAGCTGGTTCCTGGGGCCGGAGTTCCTGAAGCGCTATCCGACCGTCGCCCTCGATCTCGACACCATGGTCGTGGTCGACGGGAACCTCGTCACCGCCGGCGCCGCGTTCGCCCACATCGACCTCGCGCTCTCACTCGTGCGATCGATCAGCCCCGACCTGGCCCAACATGTCGCCAAGCTCCTCATCATCGACGAGCGTCCGTCGCAGGCGACCTTCGTCGCCTACGACCATCTCCGGCACGAGGACCCGATCGTCGTCGAGTTCGAACGCTTCGTGCGCGCCCGCCTGGACGAACCGTTCAACGTCGCCTTCGTCGCGCAGTCGCTCGGCACCAGCCGGCGCACCCTCGAACGACGAGTCCGTGCGGCGCTCAACCTCACTCCGCTCGGGTTCGTCCAACGGCTTCGCACCGAACGAGCTCGGCACCTCTCAGCAACCACGGATCTCACCTCCGCCGAGATCGCGCTACGGGTCGGCTACGCGAACGCCGAGACTCTGCGCTCCCTCCTGCGCAGGGAGCGACGCCGTTCCTGACCTATCGCCATGCCTGTAGCCGGTGTCCTAGTGCTCGACTGGAACCACCTCTCAGCACGTCGCGTCGACGCTACTGCGTCGCCCCTGGACGACCCACTCGACACGCCCGCAGCACAGGCCATGTGACGTGCCCCGGCTTCCCGGACGGTCGGGGTCGGGTGGCTGTGATGTGTCGCTGCGTTCTCGTCGAGGGGGTCAGCAGACTCGATCAGGGTCGATTGGGATGAGACGCGAAGGCGCTCAGGTCAAGGCGGCCGAAACCGGCTCTTCACATTCGAGGGTGTAGTTGGGGTCGGAATCCGCCCGTCTCGAGTAGTGATCGGGCGATGTAGTTGGTCAGGTTGCGGAAGCCGAGGGCCGAGCCGCGCAGGTGCTCGAGCCTGCCGTTCATGGCCTCGGTGGGGCCGTTGGACGTGCCGGGCCGGTCGAAGTAGGCGAGCACGTCGGCGGCGCGGCGCTTCAGGGTCCTGCCCAGCTTGCGCAGCTCGGTCAGGGCGGCTGGCACGGTGGAGCTGACGGAGTCGATGAGCTGGGCCATGAGCTGGCGACCATGTGCGCGGTCGGGGACGCGGTAGGCGGCGATCATGCGCTGGTAGACGGCCCAGGCGGCCTCGACCGCTACGTGGGTGTCGCCGTCGAACAGGCCCTCCAGGCGCTGGGACTGCTTCTCGGTGAGCAGGTCGGCGCCGGTGTGCAGGGTCCGGCGGGCGGCGTAGAGCGGATCGCCCTTGCGGCCCCGGTGCCCGCAGGTGTCCTGCTGGACACGGCGCCGGCAGTCATCGAGCGCGTCGCCAGCGAGGCGGACCAGGTGAAAAGGATCCATGATGGCGACCGCGTCGGGCAGCTCTTCGGCGGCGGCGGTCTTGAACCCGGTGAAGCCGTCCATCGCGACGATCTCGACCCCGTCGCGCCAGTCCTGCGGCCGGCCCGCGAGCCACTGCTTGAAGGCGTGTTTCGAGCGGCCCTGGACCATGTC
>NZ_JBNDNA010000033.1:0-3449 GCF_049856175.1 Georgenia sp. Z1491 | reverse complement strand
CTAGCGGTCTTGAACCCGCTGAACCCATCCATCGCGACCACCTCGACCCCGTCCCGCCACTGCTTCGGGCGACCCGCGAGCCACTGCTTGAAGACGGCCTTCGAGCGGCCCTGGACCATGTCCAGCAGCCGGGCGGGACCAGACTTCTCGCGGACGGGGGTGAGATCGATGATCACGGTGACGTACGTGTCGCCCAATCGCGTGTGGCGCCAGACGTGCTCGTCGACACCGATCGTGGTCACCCCGTCGAATCGGGCGGCGTCGTCGATCAGACGCCGCCTGCCCTCGGCGATGATCGCGCTGTTCGCGGTATGCCACGACACCCCGAGACCGGCCGCGGCCCGCGAGACAGTGAGATGGTCGACGACGATCGCCCCCAGCGCCCAGTCCAGCCCGCCGCGAGAGATCTTCGCCCGCGGGGCTGCTGCCGCCGTGGTGTCCTGCCGCCACGTCTTCCGGCAGTGCTCGCATCGGTAACGGCGCACCCGCACATGCAGGACCGTGGGCCGTCGTCCGAACGGCTCATGCGCAAGCCGACGAACCACCGTGTCCCGCGGCACGCCCTGCGCCCCGCACGCCCGGCACCACGGATCGTCCTCGACGACGCGGCACTCGATCACCGCCCGACCCGTCTCAAGACGTTGTCCCACAGCTTCGAGACCAAGTTCATCGAGGCGGCAGAACGTGGTGAGGCACGGCGCGGCATAGGTAGCGTTGAACACGTCGAGGTCTTCCGGATGGCGAGCGTAGGAACTTCCATCATCGGGGGACCTCGACCCCTACCCGGCTACCGCCACACGCACCCTCTCTACACCCTCAACTGCGAAGAGCCACCATGTCCAGCAGCCGGGACGGGCCGGTCCCCTCGCGAACAGCGGTGAGGTCGATGATCACGGTCACGAACCTGTCGCCGCGGCGGGTGTGGCGCCAGACATGCTCGTCGACACCGATGGCGCTGACGCCGTCGAACCGGGTCGGATCATCGATGAGGACGCGGCGTCCTTCGGTCAGGACCGCGGCGTTGGCGGTGTTCCACGAGACCCCCAGCCCCTCGGCGACACGAGCGACACTCAAGTGCTGGCACACGATCCCTTCCAGCGCCCACCGCAACCCGCGGCGGGAGAGCCGCGCGCGCGGCTCGGCCGCGGCGGTCGTGTCCTGACGCCACACGTGCCCGCAGCCCGTGCACCGGTACCGACGCACCCTCACCTCCAGCGTCGTGGGACGCCACCCCAGCGGCTCGTGAGCGAGCTCGCGCGTGACGGTGTCCCGCGCGACGCCCTCGCACCCGCACCGCCGGCACCAGCTGTCCGGTTCGACGACCCGGCAGGCCAGGACCGCCCGACCAGGCTCGATGCGCTGGCCGACGACCTCCAAGCCGAGCTCGTCCAGACGAGCGAACGTGGTCAGATCAGGGCGGGCGAAGGTAGCGTCAGGCACGTCGAGGTCTTCCCGGTGGGTGGCGTGAGAACCCCCATCATCGGAAGACCTCGACCCCTATCTGGACGCTGACACGCCGGCACCTCGCTCACCACCGCGCCAGGCCGTCTACACCCTCAATCCGGAAGAGCCCCGAAACCGGCCGGCGGGGTAGCGTCGGTCACGTCGAGGTCTTTCGGATGGATGGCGTAGGAACCTCCATCGTCGGGAGACCTCGACGTCTACCTGCGGACCGACGCGCCCGGCCGACCTACACCCTCATCTGGGAAGAGCCAGGAAAGCTTCCTGGATCGCAAGCACTGGCGGACCCGAGAAGAGCTCCGGACCGCCATCATCACCTGGATCGAGAGGACCTACCACCGACGCCGCCGACAGGCCCGCCTGAGCCGATTGACCCCCATCGAATACGAAACCATCATGAACCCGGCCGCCCTCGCGGCCTGACACCCCAACTGTCGCCTATCCGTGCGGCAGTCCCTTATCAGCGTTGCGGGTATGGCTATGGTGATCGCTTCTATGTCGTACCAAAAACGAAAGTAGTAGCTCGTTGAGGGATCCCTCAGCGGGAATTCATTCGGGCAGGGCTTACGTACGCCAAGAACTTGAGCCCCACCATCCGCCAACGACCTATTGGCTCCTCAGTGGTCCGGGCCTGCATCGGAGTCCTCTGCACGAGATGTGTCGTCGTTCTGCGCCGCGTCGTGGACCGCGCTGTCGTTGTTCTCTGCGCTGCGTGAGCGGCGCAGCGCCTCGCGCCGTGCGCGCTCCCGGTAGCTATAGGCGGCCTCGTGCACCGACTCTTCACTTTCGAAGCCAGACCCAATCGCACCCGCGATCGTCGCAGCGGCGGTCGCGAACAGGGTCACCAGTAGATACTCGCCCAGTCCGTATTCGTCTCCGGCGTACTGGCTGAACACCTCCGGAGTGAAAACGATCAGCGCGGCAGTCAGGTTCAGGACGAACAGCCCCGCATAGCCGCACGTCAGCCCAATAGCGAGGGTCAAGACAGTCGACGCGTTGAACAGCACCGTTCGCTCACGTTCCTGCGGCGGCAGATCTTTGGCTCGTTCCCAGAGGCGGTGATAGACGATGAGCCAAGTGATCATCGCCGTAATCGAGGCAACGACGACGGCGACCAGCTGCCACGCTGCCATGGTGAGTGCGAGTTCCCACAGCGTGGTGTTCAACAGATAGAACGCGCTGAACGCGAACGCTCCCACCAACGCCCCTCGGAGACCGGAGACCAGCCGCCACGGACGATTATCCCGGACCATTCCCACGAGCAGCCGCAGACGCCCGCGGTTCGCGAAGATACGGACGTCGACCCCGTCTTGGTCTGGGGTCGTCCGCTCGAAGGCGCCGCCCAGAGCCGGGACCCGTGACCGCCGATGCGCCTGGGACCCGTCCTTCGGAGTGGTCCCGCCGCGCATGTCCCCAATGAGCTGTGTCACCACCTCTGAAACTCGCCTTCGTAGGCTCATGGCCCCGAAGGCCGGCAGTGAAACCACCGCCACGTTCCGACTGTGGTCGGCGTCAGCGACGACGGGGCGCCGGTCGATCATCAGTGGGAGGTCGGTCACGCATACCGCGAGGTCCCAGCCATGTTCCCGCTTACGCTCGACTGCCAGGTCCATCATCTCGAACCGCTTCTCGTCACTGGGAGGCAACCTCTCTCGGTGCACCTCCACTCTCCAGTGACCGTCAGAGAGCTGCTCGGCGAGTAGGCCAGGCAGTTCCCGTTCGAGATGCTTCGCGACTGTCAGGGTGGTGGCGACCGGATCGGCCACCACCCCGACCACTATCTCCCCCGTCGGGCTTTGCGTCGCCCCGATGGGTTCACTCTTGTGAGTCATCAAAAGTCGACTCCTTCTGCGTTGTCAGTTCGCGTGCTCCTACCGGCTTCTCAGAGTCTCGATTCCTCACCCCAGAGTGCTTCAGCTGATTTCAGGCACCAGGGAAGCGACCCCGGTTCATGTCAGGCGAGAGCACACGTCGACCGGCGGCCTTGA
>NZ_JBNDNA010000032.1:0-5514 GCF_049856175.1 Georgenia sp. Z1491 | reverse complement strand
CTATTCCCCCGTCTCCGGACAGTTCAAGCTGTCTGGAGTTGCCATGGGGTACTCCCCGCCTCCTTCGTCCGATCTCACTCACTACATCACGCTCCAGGAAGCCGTCTCGCTCGGCTACGGCGCGTATCAGACCCTCCGGAAGTGGATCGCTGACGGTCGGCTGCCCGCCGTCAAGATCGGTTCCCGCATCAAGGTGCTGCGCACCGACCTCGACGCTCTCGCGGTCGCCGTCAGGCCTGCAACCTTCGAGGAGATCGAGGCCGCCGCAGAACGGCTCGCCGCCTCCGCTCCCCCGCTGAGCGACGCCCAGGTTCGTCGTCTCAGCACGATCTTCGGCGGTGCATCATGAGCGCCGCGGCTCCTGGCTGGGAACACCACGAGATCACCGATGGTGCACGGCACGGCATCGTCTTTGAGGTGCTCGTGCGGCGGCGCGCGCGAGCAGCGGTCAACGGTGGCGCGGGTGCGCCCAGCGACGCCTCGAACGGCGGGGCGAAGAGGTCTCAGACGCCCGCCACTGAGTGTGACGGTTCCGAACTGTCACACCTTTTCAACCCGTCCGAGACGCACGTTTCCCCTGGTCAGGAGGGCGATGGTCGGGCACGGTCATTAGCCCCTATGGGGAGCCCCGAGTTTCGACCGTGTGACCGTGGCTCTGCGACCGGCTGGGCGCCGCCTGCGCCGGAAGCCGTCGCAGGGGGCGTGTCGGTGCCTACGACCGCGTTCGGCGAGCTCCCGTCGGTGAAGGCGATGGGCACGGGCCGCGCCGGGATCGTCGTCGGATTCGACACCGAGTTCACGACCGTGGGCGGCGCTCGGGTCGTCGACTCTTACCAGCTCGCCGTACCTGATCCGCTCGACCCGTCGGTGATGGTCGAAGTCGTCATCCTGCCGCCGCTGGGCTCCGGCGCCCGCATCTCCCTGCACACGGCGCTGTGGACCGTAGTCGCAGCCGCTGAGCTGTGGCGCTCCCCTCTGGTGCCTACCGGGGTGGGTCCGCGCGGCGTGCCTCGCTCGGTGTTCTGGACGGACGACTGGGAGGAGCGCCGGGAGGCGCTGGCGAAGCTGAGGGTTCCCCTCGTCCTCGCCTGCCACTACGGCTCTGCCGACCTGACGACGTTCCGCTCGGGTGGTCAGTCCCGGGAGCTGGACCCCCTCGTCCGCCTGACCTCGGCGGCCGGTGGCCTCGTGACTCTCCTGCCGTTTCGCTCGCAGCGCGGCAACGAGAACGGGCATTGGTGGCAGAGCCTGTCAGTGACCGTGCGCGACACCATGTCGCAGGCTCCGGCAGGGAAGAAGACGCTGGCAGCGCTCGGCGAGGCGTGCGGAGTCGCGAAGCTCGACGTGCCGGATGGCTGGATCTCCAGGATGACCGACTATCGCCGTGAACACCTCGCGGAGTTCCTGGAGTACGGCGTCAACGACGCGGTGATCGTCGTCGAGTACCTCGCCCGACTGTGGGGCGACGGCACCGTTCCGCCGATCACTCTCAGCGGTGGTGCTGCCGCTGCCCTCGTCAACTCGGGCAGTGCCTACCTCGGTGCCTCCACTCCGGCCGAGTTCCGTCGGCTGTTCGCCGGGCTGGTGGACGAGGACGAGGGTGTCGAGGCCGTCGAGGAGGGCGACCGCCTGAGCTTCTACGCGAAGCGTGGACGGAACCCGCTGGACGGCGCTGCTGCTCAGCTGTCGTCGGCGTTCGCCCGTGCCTACCACGGTGGTCTCAACAGCTGCCCGATGCCTGGCTACAACCCGGTACCGACCGTGGACATCGACGCACAGAACGCATACCCGACGGCGATGGCGCTGGTCCGTGACATCGACTGGGAGGCCGGTGCTATCGAGGAAGTCGTGCATGAGCGGGTCCTCTCCGTTGATGACGTGCCGACGGCCACGACGCCCTTCGTCGGGTTCGTGTCCTTCACGTTCCCGACCGACGTGCTGCACCCGTGCCTGCCCATCGTCGCCGACGGGACGCTCATCTACCCGCGCACATCCGAGGGTGTCGCCGGGACATGGGTGTGCGGCCCGGAGCTGTGGCTCGCGCTCACCCTGGGTGCTGAGGTGCACTGCCAGATCGGCTATCTCGGCCGTGAGCGGCAGCACGACGGTGGCCCGAGCTTCTCCCTCCGGCATGGCGTCAAGCAGCTCATCGACGACCGCAACGCCGCCAAGACCTTGTTCGGCAAGGGATCTCTGGAAGAGCAGACCCTCAAGACCGGCGTGAACAGCATCTATGGGAAGACGGCGCAGGACGTGGCTGAGCAGCGGTCCTGGGATGCACGTGCGCAGGAGATGGACAACGTCGGCGGTTCCGCCGTGTCCAGCCCCTACCACGCGGCCACCACCACGTCACTGGTGCGGGCGCAGCTGCTGGCGACGATGAACCAGCTGAGCGAGAACGGTAGGGATGTCTACTCGGTGACGACCGACGGTTTCATCACGGACGCCACCGTGGACGAGGTCGCTGCCCTCGACCTTTACGGTCTGGAAGAGGTGCTCGGCGATGCCCGGGTTGCCCTGACCGGGGACGCGTCCATCTGGGAGACCAAGCACGCGCAGTCCGACCTGGTGAACTTCACGACGCGCGGGAACGTCTCTCTCGACCTCGGCGGCGTATGCGCTCACAACGGGCTCAAGGCCCCGAAAGATGTTGTCCCTGACAGTACCGAGGATCGCGAGCTGTTGCTGGCCTCCGTCGTGAGCAGGGAAGGTCGGGTTCCCAACGGGTACACGCGGTTCCCGTCGTTCCAGGAGTTGTCACGCAAGGAGGACCGGAAGGACTTCCTGCCGTCCTGGGTCGAGCGCTCGGTCAGCATGGACTACGACCTCAAGCGCCAGCCCGTCATGTCCTCCATGACACCCGAGATGGTGCCCCTGCCGGACGGCTCGGTTGAGGAGATGGCGACCTTCACCACGCAGCCGTGGGAGCGGGTCGAGGACTGCCTGCGCGCTCGCCAGATCGCCCGCGACATGGCCGACACCGGATGCCTGCGCACCGTCGCTGAGTGGCGCGACTGGAACCTGAAGTGCACGCACGGTAAGGGCCGCCGCATCAGTACCCCGCAGCGCGCGGTGCTGATGTCCATCGTCATGGCTCATCGCCAGGGCGTGGCCACCATCCCGACTCTCGGTGACCGTTCGCTGTCCATCGCCGAGCGGCTCGACTGGCTCGGCGAGTGGGGGCTCGGCACCGTCTCGCGCGGTGACTGGGACAACGCCCGCCGGCCCGAGCGGGCGTCCCAGATGCTCCCCATCGACACGCTCGACCCGTATCTCGGCCGGATGACGTCCATGGCGTCCGGCGAACATCCCACGGACGCCGACCGGCTCCCGTACTGACCAACTCAACTACCCGAAAGGAACGACCATGAACACCGACGACCAGATGCTCGTCGACCTGATGAAGGACATTCAGGACAGGGGCGCCGCGCGCGTCGCGCTGACGGACTGGCTCATCAGCGGACGCGCACCCGGCGACGCCTGGCGGGCCCGCGACCCCCGGCGCACCACGATCGAGGGCTCCCTGCGCTCTGAGGCACTCGTGCTTGGCGCAGCGCTCGACCTGCTCCGCGAGGACGTGCAGGAAGCACGAGACGAAGGCCTGCCCGAAGACACGATCATCGCTGCCCTCGACCTCCCGTCCGAGATCGCGTCGCTTGCCCTCGGAGAGGGCCACCCTCTCAACGGGAAGGAGAACTGACCATGAGCAACAAGACCACGACCAACCTCGACGAGCTGATCGAGCAGGAGCGCCGCCGTGCGTCCGAGCGCATCGCCAAGCTCAAGCGTGCTGCCGCCGCCGAGCAGCGCCGCATCGACGGGAAGGTCATCGATCTGCTGCGCGACCAGAACCCCGACCTCTACGACCGGCTCTCCCAGGAGGCAAGCGAAGCTCTGATGGCAGAGAAGACGAAGCGGTCGAGGCGTGCGAAGAAGGCGGCATCGTCCGCGGGCGCAGTGAACGACGGGACTGCCTCGCAGACCGTTGATCCCAAGCATGAGGAGGTAGGACCGTGGAACGGCTGACGACTCCGCTCCGGGACCTGCGCCCGCGACCCGGGACCCCTCCGCCCGCAGGGAGCGCAGCGCCCGAGGACGGAGGCCAGCGGTTCTTGGGAGACATGAGCGCCAGCGAATTGTCGGACAAGAACCCTGCTGGCCGTCTTCCGTACCCCCCGGAGAGCGAGCCCGACTCCCCAAGCAGCGCTGGTCGGGCTCGTGCGGAGGGGTGTGCGGAAGACCCGGCCCTGGCAGCGGAGAAGCACCACGACTCCCAGGTGAACACCGGTCGTGGTGCTGCGCAGAGGACAGGGTCGGCCGAGGCTCCGGCGGAGCCCCGGAACAGCCGTCGTCGGGAGGTCTCTCTCGACGTGCGGCTGACGGTGGCTGATCGCGATGCGATCCGCCGCCGTGCCCACGTGCTCAGCGTCAAGCCGAGCGCATGGGCTCGTGCCGTCATGCTCGACGCGCTGGACTCGAGGTCCTCGAAAGTCGATCAGCTGGAAAACAACGCGGGAGTGAAGGAGACGGCGCCTACGTCTCTTGCTCCGGCAGTAGAGCAGCTGCGTCGAGTAGGTGTGAACCTGAACCAGGCGCTCCGCAAGGGTGCTGCCGTCGATGACAGTCTCCTTCACGCGGTGATGGTTGCGGTGGACGAGGTGCGTGCCTCGCTCGGCGATCGGACACGGGTATGAGCACTGTGAACGTCCGCCCCTCGACCAACGCTTCAGGAGCCGTTGGGTACATCCTCTACGGGCGTGACCCTGAGGTGCGAAAGGAGCTCCTCAAGGTCGGATCGACACGTGCAGCCGCGTATGCGATGTCCATGGTCGACGGCGGGACGACCCCGTCGGAGTTCATAGCGTGTGCCGAGGCGCACGCCGCTGCTCATGGTCGGACGAACCAGCTTCAGAGCTATGTGCTGGCGTTCCACCCCGACGAGTTCGACGTGACCTCGCAAGCCGACCTTGAGCGCATCCGGGACGTGGCAGTCGAACTCGCCGAACGCATGCACAGCGCTGACTACATGGTCGCGGTGCACTCTGACTCTGCCGGAGGCCATGGGCACGCGCACATCCTGGTCATCAACCACGACAACCTCACCGGTAAGAGCCTCCAGCGGTACACATCGTGGAAGCACGGACTGCGCCAGCTGAACGACGAGCTGATGGCAGACGAGGGCCTGCGGGTGCTCCCCGATCCCGAGGAACCGAAGCCCGACTGGGAGCTGCGCCGCGAGGCCTTCTCTCCGGGCGGGTTCGAGCAGGTCCTCGGCGACAAGGTCTACGACGCACTGACCGACTCACGCTCGACGAATCGCGAGGCGTTCGAGCATGTTCTCGCCGGGCACGGGGTCACGCTGGCGGTGACGAACCGCGACGGCTGGAGTTACAAGATGCGCCGGGATGACAACGGGAAGCTTGGACGGAAGAAGGCCTCGGCGCTGACACCCGAATTCACCGCCGAAGGTGCTCAAGAGATCTTCGACTATCACGCACAGAAGGGACAGGCTCA
>NZ_JBNDNA010000031.1:0-5829 GCF_049856175.1 Georgenia sp. Z1491 | reverse complement strand
AGTCTCGTGTCATGGATGAGCCGACTCTCGCCGATCTGGGCATCGACTTCACTACCTTTGGGGCTGACGATCTCGAGATCTGGTTGAGCCTCTACCGCGTCGAAGACGATGGCGGTCTCCTGCGTGGCTTCCGGGCTGAAGTCACCTACGTCGACCTTGTCAGCAGCGTGCACGACGTCGGCACCATGACCGGCTGGTGCACCCGATGGGCCGACTCCGGACGGTTGGCTGACGCGGGCGACTGCTTGAGCACGGATGCCGCCATCCTCGCCGCTGTGGCCGAAGACATCGTTGACTCGCCTGAGGTGGGGATCATCGAGGACGTGCTCATGATCGACCGGGTCACGCTCGCTGAGGAGTGGCGCGGGCACAAGCTCCTCGGCGCGATCGTGACGAACGTCGTCGACCTGCTTCAGGTGTACCCGAGCTCGACGATTGCCGTGACCCAGCCCGAGCCGCTGTCCCTGTCCTCCGGCAAGGCGCTGGAAGAGGGGCCGTTACGCGATGCGGGGATGGCCAAGTTGCACCGGGCATGCGCCGCAGCAGGGTTCCAGCAGTGGGAGGACACCATCGTCTGGTGGCGCACCTTCGATGACGGCGACGCGAACGTGCCCTTCGAGGACCCGTGGACGTGAACCGGGCAGCACCTGGCCTCAGGGTGGTCAGGCATGCCCGCGGCGTGGCCTCGCTGCGCCAGCCGACGGATGCCAAGCATCCTCGGCCATTGATGGGCGCCTCTCGGTCACAGAGCGCCCATTCGTGGCTCGGATCGGGTGCCACTTTGGACCGTAGGCGCCCAGCTTTGACCAGTGGAGCCCGGCTCTCCCGACGGTCGGGTCACTCACCGAGTTCGGGACCATCCTGCGAAGTGATCGCCTCGATCTCGGTGGCAGTACTACGCATCCTCGCAATGGCGTCGATGTTGCGCTGCGCGCTGCGTCCCTTCTTCGTCTGCGGGTTGAGCTGCTCCCAATCGTCGACCACGGGCTGGATCCGGGCGCTGAGCGCGGCGAACTGCGCGGCCGCTGCCTCGTAGGCCGCACGGTCCCTTCGGACCCGCTCCTCGTCTTGCTCCCGCTGGCGCTGCAGCGCTGCTCGGGCCGGTCCCAGCGCCTGCTCGACCCGCTCCTGGACCTCGGCTTCGATGGTGGCCTCCGCAGCCGCCATACCCTCGGCACGGCCCTCCTGCACCGCCTGAGCCCGCAGCCGCGGGATCTCCGCCTCGCGGCGGTCGAGGACGCCCGCGCGGTCGTCGAGCTCGGCACGCTCTCCCTCGATCCACGTACGCGCGTCGTCGACTCCCGACCTGAAGTTCTCCACCTGGGCCGCCACCCGATGCGCGCGCTCAGTGACTTCGCGCTTGGCGTCCAGGGTCTCGGTGTACTCGACCTTGCCGAGACCGGAGAGGTGACGCTCGGGGTCGTAGTCGCGCTCGACCGGGTACCCCAGGCGGTGCATGTGCTCGCGCAGACCCTCCTGGTATCGGGCCATCTTCGCCTTGGCCTGCTCCATCACCTGCTCGACCTCGCCAGTGCCCGTATCGATGACTGGCTCCCCGGTGGCCCTGTTGACCTTGTCGACCGTGACGTCGCGATGGGTTCCCCACATCCGTGAGGCGTCCACGCGCAGCTTGCCCGGGTGCTTCGGATCAGGCCCGAGGGTGTCGGCCATGATCTGGATGTGCGGGGTCGACTCGTCGAAGTTGACGTCGTAGCCATGGATCGCCGCCTGACCACCGGTCAGGACGCTGCCGGAGTAGTAGCGCACGACCTCGTCGAAGTACCGCAGCGCCTCCTGCCGGTCCCTGGCGACCCACCGGCTGCGCGTCCTCGGCTCACCCGAGTCGTCCAGCGCTGGCTCGCCGGTGTCCTTGTCGACGATGGGGTAGTAGCTGGGGATCTCCTCGCAGAGCGTCTTGGGGAGGTGCACCACGATCAGCGTCGTCTCGAACGAGTTGTCGTTCCACTTCCGGTGGACGTTGTCGATGCGCTCGTCGCCGTAGTCGAGGACCTCCCTCGTCGACGTCGGGCGACGGAACCCGCCCTCGGTGTCGTTGACCATCGCCACGTTCAACGGGGTGTCCTCGAGCACGATGTTGCGGTTGATCGCGGCGTGGATCTTCGCCGCCTCGGGGTCCAGCTCGCGCATCGACTCGTGGAGCAAGGAGGCGCGATCGGCACGTGTGCCGCCTGTGCCCTTCGTGCCCCGATGCTGCAGATGTCTGATGTTGCCGCCAGCGCGTCCGGTGATCGTGCTCATGACGCCACCCGCTCTCCGTTGATGTGGTTCCAAACGGGTGGAAGCGGATCGTCTTTAGCCCCGTAAAGACGATCACTCGCTGCGCTCGTGATCGTCCGGGGCCCTCCGGGGGAACCTGTATGGACCATGAGGGCGTCGCCGACCGCGATACGGGTCTCCGGCGACGTCATGATGACCATCGCGGACGAGGTGCTCTCCGTGTTCATGCGGCACCTCCCTCGACGGCTGCGGGCGTCTCGGCAAGAACGATGCCGCGGTCAGCCAGCTGGCTCCTCAACGACCGTGCCCGCTGGCGCTCAGCATGGGCTGAGAATCGACGGGTCTGGTCGATCTCCAAGCCCGCGTCAGGCGACCTGTCCGCGACCTCGCCCAGGACGACGTCCACGGCGAACTCGTGATCGAGGTCCCTGACGGTGACCAACTCCCCGTGGGAGACCCGCACCCGCTCGGAACGAGAGCCATCGACGCGATGGGGAATCGCAATCAACCGTTCCCGGGACACGGTCTGCCCGACCGTGCTGACGGCGTAGTGCGGCTGGCCGTCGATCTTCTTCGCCTCAACCATCAAGGTGATGCGGCGCACGAGCTGATCCAGGGAGTCACCAGTCGAGCGCTTCCCGGGAACGAAGAAGCCGAACTCGACGGGATCGACCGCGACGGCGATGAGGATCAGTCGCGGGGCCGCGTCGCGCTTGTTGGCGTAACGAGCCGAGATGGGGCCGGCCTGGCGCGGATCGAGGAGCTGGAGGAAGTCGGCCCACTCCAAGACCCGGGAGCTGGGCTCGTTCATCATGAAGATCTGCTCGCCGTTGTAATCGTCCGGCCCGTTCTTCGCAGTGGCGCGGAAGATCGGCCAACCCAGGCGAGCAGAGAGTTCCGCGGCGACGGATTCGACCAGGTAGCTCTTGCCCTGATCGCTGGCTCCCATCGCCCAGACGACCGTCTTCTGGAAGATCCCCGCCCGGAGCTTCTCGACCTCGAGGTGCATCTCGCGCTTGGCGCGGTTCTTCAGCGCCAGGTTCACCTTCGCCTCGTTTCGCGTGTAGATGTCCATCAACGTCTTGTCCTTGAGGATGTCCAGCTCGTCGACCTCGCCGTCGAGCACCTTCTGCACGAGGGTGTCGCCCAACTCGTTCCACTCCTTCATCGGGATCGCGGCCTTGCGGCCGATCACGGCGCGGCGGGCCCAGGCATCGCGGTGCTCGGCCTCGATCTCGGCGTAGTCCTTCCCCCGGAGCGTGATGACCTCTTCGACGCCGTACTGATGCTTGTCGGGGTCCTTGGCGTGGATCAGGTAGGCCTGCGCGTTCTCGATGCGACCGCCACGAGGCGGACCCTTCACGACGCTCTTGTCCCAGCCGAAGGCCTGATCCATCGCGGCGCACTGCAGCTTCCCCTCGACCTGCCGCCCGGCGCTCTGCTGGATGATGACGTGGACGTGGTCGTCCTTCGGGCACCCGTCCGCCAGGAGATCCTTGTCGTGCTTGATGATCCAGAACCCTTGGCAGCCGCCGCCCGCTGCTTCGTATCGGCGCAGGACCTCTTCACCGATCGCCCGCGTGTCACCCGAGAGGATCAGTGCCACGTCCCAGCCCGGCCAGTACTCCGGCTTGAGCTGCTGAGTGAATGTCACGTACGCCGGCGGCTTCCGGCCGCTGGGGCCACTCCGCCTCTTCGTTGCCTGGCTCATCGCGACCACCGCCCCACGCGCGCGCCATTGCCTCCATCGCGAACCAAATGGCGCGCGTAATGGCGCGCGTCGGAGGCCCGGTCGAGACTGTGCTGACGGGCCACGGAACGCAGCGCGGCGCGGGTCGAAACCCCTGGATTATGAGGCAGTTCGTAGTGCGGGGGGCTATCGGCAAGCTTGAGCCCCCCGCGCATTGGAACCGGCGCTGCGCGCCATTTGGTAGCAATGGTGGAGCAACTCTTCATCGGCGCGACACGCCGGTGGTCACCAACGGACGGATCGATCTCGCTCTGCTCGTCGAGCGCCAGACCAGGCTCCACGACATGCTCAGGACCGGCCTTCGGCCGGCTGGGGGACAGGCGGTAGGCGCTGGGCGCCTTCGCCGCGGTCGAGGTCACGATCACGCTCGGAGCAGGGCATTCCAAGGCCCTCAACGGGCTTCCTCCCACCCGTGTCGTGGACCAAGACAGATGGGGACGACTCGCGGTCGCGGTCGGGGGTCCTGCGGCACTGGTCGCGTTCGCCATCGACCCACCCATGCCCTCCTGAGGGGCATCGGCATCGAGGGGGACATCTCCCGTCATGGCTTGCTCACCTCCGACCAGCCGGTGGCGTGAGTCATGGCGTTCAGGACGAGCTTGGTGTGCCACTCATCGAGGCCGGTCAGGACCTCCGCCAGGGGGACGGTGCGGTCGAGGTCGACCAATGACGCGGCGATCTGCAGGAGCCGCTGCTCGCCGCCGGAGAGCCATCCGGACTCGTCCACACGGGAGGTATCGAAGTAGGGCCCGTGCTCATCGGTGCGGATCCAAGGTCCGCTGAGCAGAGCTCCATGGACGGACTGGGCCAACAGGTCGATGCCGGCCTCCTCGGTCGGGATACCGGTGGCTCGTTTGCGGAGCTCGATGCTGACGTCGTCGGGGCTCATCGGCGCTCACCACCGGTGGCGGTCTCGAGCTCGCGCAGCCAGGCATCGAGGCTCTCCACGCGGTAGACAATCTTGCGGCCCATCCGTGCGAACGGCGGACCCTCGCCGCGGTGTCGCCACTGCGACAACGTGCCTTCGGTGGTGGCAAGGAAGCCCGCAGCCTCTTTGGCTGAGAGGACGCCGCGGTAGACGAGGGGGGTTTCAGACATGACTCTCCTGCAGGATCGTGCTCTGCAGGTAGAGAACCCGGTGCGCCGTCGCAGGCGATCAAAATCGGGGGAACTACCAGTCGGGAGATGCCCCTAGGGCGTGTCTCCTAACTGGTTGGGGTTGCGGGCGGCAGGGTGGGGGTCATGTCGCGGACTCGTGTGTTGTCGGATGCTGCGTGGGCTCGGATCGAACCGCTGATGCCGGCCCCGTCTCGCAAGGGAGGTCGTCCGTTCCAGGACCACCGCCAGGTCGTGGAAGGGATCGCTTGGCGGTTCCGCACGGGCTCTCCGTGGCGGGACCTGCCCGAGTGCTTCGGACCGTGGCAGACGGTGTGGAAGCGGCACCGCCGGTTCAGTAGCGACGGCACGTGGGACCAGATCCATGCGGTGCTGCTGGCCGAGGCCGACGCGGTCGGGGAGATCGACTGGGCGGTGAGCGTGGACGCCACGGTCAATCGCGCCCATCAGCACGCCACGAACCTCCCGCGGGACACAGGGGGCACCGTCGAACTACACGAATCTGCTCATCGAGCCCGCTAACCACGCAGTCGGACGCTCCCGTGGAGGGTTGAGCACCAAGATCCACCACCTCGTCGATGGCCGCGGGCTTCCGCTGGTCGTGCTGGTGGGCCCGGGCCAGGGCGGTGATGCGCCGATGTTCCCGGTGCTCATGGGCCACCTGCGCGTCGCTCGCTGCGAGTCGGGCCGGCCCAGGACCCGACCAGAGCGGGTCCGCGGGGACA
>NZ_JBNDNA010000030.1:0-7452 GCF_049856175.1 Georgenia sp. Z1491 | reverse complement strand
CCCGAGCGTCGCTCGGATCTCAGCCAGCGGTGGTGGAGATCTCGGCGCTGAATGGTTGAGCACGTTTTCGTCCGCTCAACCCAGGCCATGCTGCAACTCGCCTTGCATGGTCGCATCCGGCCTACTCGGCCAGGACCGAGTCCAAACGGTCTGCATACGCACATACCTGATACGCAGAGGTACCAGTAAACCGGCTCTTCCGAGTTGGGGTGGGGGTGGGCGGCGCGCCGGTGATGGCGTGATGCGCGGGCTACAGGGGTCGAGGCCTTCAGGATCGGGAGCGACCAAGCTGACCCGACCGGAAGGCCTCGACGTTGATAGAGCCTACGGCGTGCGACGGCGCGCGCTGCGATCACGACACGGACTACTGCTCGCGCTGCGATCTGCTCGTTGGCCTTCAGGGCTTGCATGTCACCGGGGTGGAGCGGTCCGCCGCCATGGCGAGGTTGACCGTGCGGGTGGAGTCGCCGCCGGCGGTGATGGGCTGCCCGGCCTGTGGCGTGGTTTCGCACAGTCACGGCCGTCGTGAGGTCACGCTGATCGACACGCCGTGCTTCGGCCGGCCGGTCAAGGCGGTGTGGCGCAAGCGGATCTGGCGCTGCCCTGACCAGGCGTGCCCGGTGGGGGCCTTCACCGAGCAGGACGAACGGGTCGCGTTGCCGCGGGCGCTGCTGACCCGGCGGGCGGCCTGGTGGGCGATCGATCTGCTCCGTGGAGAGCATGCCTCGGTCCGTGGTCTGGCCCGCCAGCTGGGCACGACGTGGAACACCGTGTGGTCGGCGATCTGTCCGCTGCTGGAGGCGATGGCTGCCGACGAGGACCGATACGCGGGCGTGGAGCGCTTGGGTGTGGACGAGCACGTCTGGCACCACGTCAGCCAACGGCCCCACGACCAGGGCGGCCGCGGACCGAAGATGCTGACCGGGATGGTCGATCTGACCCGCCACCGCGACGCGAAGGGCACCTGGGTGGTCCGGGCCCGGCTGCTCGACCTCGTCCCGGGCCGGTCGGGCAAGGCCTACAGCGACTGGCTCCATGCGCGCGGAAAAAGCTTCCGCGACGGTGTCCGAGTCGCGACCCTCGATCCGTTCCACGGCTACAAGAACGCCATCGATGACTACCTCCAGGACGCGACCGCTGTCCTGGATGCCTTCCACGTGGTCAAGCTCGGCACCACCGCGGTCGACGACGTGCGTCGCCGTGTCCAGCAAGACACCCTTGGCCATCGCGGCCGCAAGGGCGACCCGCTGTACGGGATCCGCACCATCCTGCGCTGCGGACAGGACAAGCTCACGGGTCTGCTGAAGGTTTCGTTGACTTCGGGGTCAGGCCGCCAGGGTGACGGCGTGGTGGTGGACGAGTTCGTATTCAATCGGAGTGAGCCTGCCGAGTCGACGTTGCCGTCGTCGTCGGTGATAGGTGCGTTCGATCCAGTGCACGATCGCGAGCCGGAGCTCGTCGCGGGTAGCCCAGCGCTTCCGATCGAGCACGTTCTTCTGAAGTGTGGCGAAGAAGCTCTCCATCGCCGCGTTGTCCCCGGCAGCCCCGACGCGTCCCATGGACCCGAGGAGTCCGTAGACCTTGAGTACGCGCTGAAATTTCCGAGATCGAAATTGCGATCCTCTGTCGCTGTGGACGATGCAGCCGGCCACGACGGCCGTCCCGCCGCGGCGAGCGACCGCGTCCCGCAGGGCAGCGACGGCCAGGTCGGCGGTCATTCGGGCATCGATGGCGTAGCCGACGATCCGGCCCGAGCAGGCGTCCTTGACGGCACACAGGTAGACCTTGCCCTGGCGGGTGCGGTGCTCGGTGATATCGGTCATCCACGTCGCGTTCAGCGTCTCGGCGGTGAAGTCCCGCTCGAGCAGGTCATCGCACACCGGTGGGCCCGGCCGGCCGTAGCGCTGCCGGCGGCGCACGGTGGCCGAGAAGATCCGCTGCTGCGAGCACAGCCGCCACACCCGTCGCTCAGACACTGCGTGGCCGGCGTCCTTCAGCTCGTCGGCGATGAAGCGGTGTCCGAACTCGGGGTCGTCGGCGTGGATGTCGTAGGCGGCGTTGATCAGGTGCGCCTCCTCCAGATCACGAGCACTGACAGGGCTCGCGCGCCACTGGTAGAAGCCCTGCGTGGAGAAGCCGAGCACCCGGCAGGTCACCGCGACGGGAATCACGCCAGCGGCAAGGTCACGGACCAGCGGGTACATCATTTTGGGCGGGCCTGCCCGGGGCCGAGGTTGGCCTGGGAGAGATAGGCAGTGGCCTTGCGCAGGATCTCGTTCTCCTGCTCGAGCTCGCGGATCCGTTTGAGCATCCGGGCCTGCTCCCCGTCGCTCGCGGCGGTCTCACCGCGAGCGGGCTCGAAGCCGCGTTCTCGCAGGCGAGCCTCGTTGACCCAGGTCTGCAACGCGGACTTCGACATCCCCAGGTCGCCACAGACCTGCCGCTGCGTCATCCCCTGAGCCAGCAGCTCCAACGCGCTGGCCTTGAGCTCTTCTGAGTAGATCTTCGGCACGAGAGCCATCCTCTCCGCTCCGCAGAGCAGTCAGGAAGTCAACCGAACCCTCAGCAGACCCCACCGACCGGCAGCGCGACCGGCTCGGGCGCGCGATCGCTGCCGATGAACGCCACGACGCGGTCTATGTTGCCTGGCAGTGCGCCCAACAGCTCCGCGCTGCCTACCAGGACCCCGACCCGCCCCGCGGCAGGAAGATCGCGAAGAAGCTCCTGGTCTCGCTGCCGACCTGCCCGATCCCCGAGATCCGACGACTGGGCAAGACCCTGAAGAAATGGAGCAAGGCGTTCCTGGCCTACTTCACCACCGGCCGAGCCAACAACGGCGGAACCGAGGCCATCAACGGACTCATCGAGCTCCACCGCCGCGTCGCCCGCGGCTTCCGCAACCGCGACAACTACCGCCTCCGCATGCTCCTGATCGGCGGCGGACTCACCCACCCCCACCTCAAATAGGAAGAGCCAGTAAACCTGGCGTTGTTGCACCGCATGCACGATGAGAGTCCCGCCCTGACGGTCGCCGGCCCCCTGTCGCGTAGCGGGTGACAGGGCTTGTGACCTGCGCGGGTGGTGGCGTCAGCCGAGCGTCTACACCCTCAATGCTGAGGACCAGGCCGTTGAAGACATGCTGCTGAGCTGGCACAACCAGCAGTCGCCGCCGCGCGTCAGAGGGCGTGCATCGCTCGCCGGCGCGGAGCCTGTAGCGCCGTTGTCGAAGCGACCGGTGAGCTCGGCTCAGCGAGACGGTGTCGACAGATCGTCATTAGTCGAGTCTGCTCGTGCTGAGGCGGCGACCAGTTCGTCGTCGGCGTTGTGCACCATCTCGGAGAGCATGGTGCAGGTAACGAGCGAGACCACGTTCTCAGATTCGCCAGTTCCGATGAGCAAGGCGGTCATGACCTGGAGTTGCGAGTGCAGCGCCATGCTGAGGGGTTCGGCGAGGCCGACGAGGGTGCGGCCAGTTAGGTAGCGGACCCGGTCTTCGCCAACGACCAGGGTGTTCAGCTCGAGGCTCCGGGCCGTCGCGTGCACGTCGTGGTTCGCCCACTTGTAAAAGCTGCGGGTGTGCCGGAGGCCCGCGAGGTCCTCCAGGTCCGGGAACTGGAGTCGACGGTGGGGCTGGAAGAGGACTGCTGCCCAGCCGTAGATGCCCTTGAAGTCCTTGCCGTGGTCGGTCACCGCCTGCTCGCTGGCGTGGCGGAACTTCCTCACGAGCTCGTCGCTGAGGTCGCCGGCACCGGAGGTCTGGTAAGTGTTGGCGTCCTGGTAAGCCTGGACGCGGGCGTGGTCGACGAACCGCTGGATGAGGTCCGGGTGGTCGCCATCGGGGGCCCCGTGCTCGCTCAAGAGTGTAGCGAAGACCGAGATCTCGTGACCTGTGCGGGCTCGCGCCAACGCTCCTCTCGGTAATCCGTCGGAGGCGAGGGCGTGCACCTCGGTCATGACGCGAGACAACCGAGCCTGCAGTGCCGCCACGACCTGCAAGCGTGGGTCCACCACCGATGACGAGGAGCGCGCCTGGTTCTGGCGGCGCTCGAGCACGTGCGAGACGGTTTCGTCGGCGAGTTGGGCGACGGCGAGGTACTGATCGAGAGCCCGGCCCCACAGGCGGGCGAGCTCGGCGCGATGCTCGGTACGCTCCCGTTCGACGGCTGCCCCGATCGCGTCGGCGCGCTCGCGGGCCTCTGAGGCCAGGCCACGTCCCTCAACTTTGACGTCCTCGCTGAACCTGGCTGCCGCTTCGTCGGTCGCGTCGCTGTTGCCGACGTAATCGAGCAGCCGGGCGGTCGCGCGATTGGCAGCCGCTTCGATATCGATCGGCGACGACGCTTCCGGCTCGGTCACGGCTCGACCCTAACGGGTACACGCTCACTAGCACGGCCCCTGCGTTCCGGCGGGCACCGGCTCTCAGCTCTGCTCGACGGCCGGACCGCCGTGGTCGCCTCCCTGGCTCGACTGGTGGCGTGATTCGCTCCGAGGGCGAGAACTCAGTCGGCAACGGACCTCTGGATGGTGCCAGTATGACCGAGCTTGATACGCAGAGGTGCCATTAGCCAGGTCAGCGTGCGTGTCGGAGGCTCCCCTCGTAGAAGCCGTCGGAAGGCGGTCGGGCGTACGTGTGGGCCTGGGTGGCTCAGAGGTACTCGGCGAGCTCCTCGAGGAACTGGGTCTTCGTCCGCGCACCGGTGAGGCTCTTGACGAGTTCGCCGCCCACGAACAGGTTGAATGTGGGGATGGAGGTGACGCCGTACCTGGTGACCGTCTCGGTGTTGGCGTCGGCGTCGACCTTGACGAACTGGATCTTGTCGCCGTGCTCGGCGGCGAGCTCCTCGATGATCGGGGTCGTGCGGCGGCACGGGGCGCACCAGGTGGCCCAGATGTCGACCAGGACAGGCTTGTCGGAGCCGAGGACCGTGGCGTCGAAGGTGGCGTCGGTGATGTCGGGAACGCTGCTCATGTCGGTCCTCTCAGTGGGTGAGCGCGAGCTCGGAGGCAGTGGGCTCGGGGGTGAGCACCGGAAGGTTGGCGAGATAGCGCGCGGCGTCCAGCGCTGCGGAGCAGCCGGTGCCCGCGGCCGTGATCGCCTGTCGGTAGGTGTGGTCGACCGCGTCCCCGCACGCGAAGACGCCGGGGATGTTGGTGGTGGTCGTGGGCGCGGCCGTGAGGATGTAGCCCTCGTCGTCGAGCTCGATCTGGCCGTCGAGGACGGCTGTGCGGGGGTCGTGACCGATGGCGACGAACAGGCCGGTGACGGGCAGGTCGCGGGTCTGGCCAGTCGCTGTGTCACGGAGGGTGAGTCCTGAGACCTTGTCCTGACCGTGGATCTCGGTGACCTCGCTGTTCCAGACCAGCTGGATCTTGTCGTTCGCCAGGGCGCGGTCCGCCATGATCTTCGATGCGCGGAGGCTGTCGCGGCGGTGGATGAGGTAGACCTTGTCGGCGAACTTCGTCAGGAAGGTGGCCTCCTCCACGGCGCTGTCACCGCCGCCCACGACGGCGATCTCCTGGCCGCGGAAGAAGAACCCGTCGCAGGTCGCGCACCAGGACACTCCGCGGCCGGTCAGCCGCTCCTCGTCGTCGAGCCCGAGTTTTCGGTAGGCCGAGCCGTTGGCGAGGATCACGGACCGCGCGCGGTAGGTGGCCTCGTCGGTGGTGACGGTCTTGACCGCCCCCGTGAGGTCGACTGCGGTGGCAGTGGCGAACACTACCTCGGCCCCGAACTTCTCGGCCTGGATCTGCATCTTGTCCATGAGGTCGGGTCCCATGATCCCGTCGGGGAATCCGGGGAAGTTCTCGACCTCGGTGGTGTTCATCAGGGCGCCACCGGCGTCGAGCTCGCCGGCGATGACCAGCGGGCGCAGCTCGGCGCGGGCCGCGTAGATGGCTGCTGTGTAGCCGGCAGGGCCGGAGCCGATGATGATGACGTCGCGGACGTCCGCCGTAGCGGCAGCTGTGGTCACGGGGATCACGCCTTGACGGGCAGGAGCTCGGCGAGGAGAACCTCCACGCGGCCGCGGATCTCGTCGCGGATCGGGCGCACGGCGTCGATCCCCTGGCCCGCCGGGTCGGCCAGGGGCCAGTCCTCGTAACGCACGCCCGGGAAGAACGGGCACTCATCCCCGCAACCCATGGTGATCACCACGTCGGAGGACTGGACCTCGTCGGCCTGCAGGACCCTCGGACGCGCGGTGGTGATGTCGATACCCTCCTCGCGCATCGCCTCCACGGCGACGGGGTTGATCTGCTCCGCCGGCATGGTGCCGGCCGACCGGACCTCGACCCGGCCGTCAGACAGGGCGCTCATGTATCCGGCGGCCATCTGGGACCGCCCGGCGTTGTGGACGCAGACGAACATGACGCTGGGCTGCTTGCTCATGTGGTGACTTCCTTGGGGTGGCTGGACGTGCTGACAGTCAGGCTGGATCGAGGACCTGGGCCAGGCTCGTGACCCGGTGAGCGAGATCGTCATAGGCCGCCTCGAAGGCTTCGTTCGATCCCGTGCCGACGGGCTCCGGGACGGACCAGTGGATGTCGATCGGGATGTCGAGCTCCTCGTGCGCCCGGTCGCAGACGCTGACGATGAAGTCATCCGGGGCATGTACTGCGTCGATGTGCTGCGGGGTGGTCGACGGCATGTGCAAGCCGTGCCGGTCGGCGGTGGCGACCGCGGACGGGTTGATCCGATCGGCCGGGTGCGTGCCGGCCGAAGCCGCCGGCACTGCGCTCGCCCGCCGCCACAGGGCAGCCGCGAGGTGAGAACGGGCGGAGTTGTGGGTGCAGACGAACAGCACGCGTGGGACCACACGGGCCGGCCGGAGCGATAGGACGTCGAGCGCGCCAGGGACGAGCTGGACGTAGCTCCTTCTGCGATCGCCCTCGGACCTCTTCCGCGCGAGGATGCCCGCGCGCTCGAGGACCGCCAGGTGGTGCGCCACCAGGTTGGACGGCATGCCGATGCTTCGTGCGAGCTCGGAGGGCGCGGCATCCCCCAGGGTCAGTGTGTCGACGATCCGTAACCGGGCGGCGTCGGCAAGAGCAGAGTGGAGCCCCACCCTCTGCGAAAGCGCCTCAGTATCCATTGAGTCAATGATGGCTGAGATGGTTGGGTGCAGTCAAGTGGTACGCGTCCGGGGCTAGGGCGTGTCTCCTAACCGTTTGAGCCAGAGGGTGATGGCCCGCAGGACGGCGCCGCCGCGGTAGGTCAGGGCGAGCTTGTCGTAGCGGGTGGCCAGGCCACGCCATTGCTTGTCCTCGTTGAAGGCGCGTTCGACGACGTTGCGGCCCTTGTAGTCCTCGATGTCGTAGGTGACGGGCCGCCCGCCCTTGCGGCCACGGCGTTTGCGGTGTCCTTGCTGGTCGGACGGTTCAGGGATGACAGCGCCGATCCCGCGCCGGCGTAGGTGGTGACGGATCGCTCGGGAGGAGTAGGCCTTGTCCCCG
>NZ_JBNDNA010000029.1:0-7982 GCF_049856175.1 Georgenia sp. Z1491 | reverse complement strand
CACCAGCGAGCACGCTCAACACGATCCGAGTCTTCTTCTCGACCGGAATCGAAGGGGGTCTTCCCATGGTTCTGATTCTCCTTCAGGACTGACTCAACAGCCCTGCCAAGAATCTTGACGCGCGACAGAGGCACTCATCCTCGGGCCGCTACCCAACCACCTGTTCACCCGCGACGCGTCGTGCTGGGTCTACGACGGCGTGGCCGTCAACTCCGTGCGCTACGCCGCCCGCGTGCGCGAGTCCGTCCACTACGAGGCGATCTACCGCTGGCACCCGAGGTTCGCGGGACTGCGCCTGGGCGGGACCGCCGACGAGACCGGACCCGGCCCCGACGAGGTGAGCCCGCGCGTCGGGGCCGGCCTGCCCTCGAGATCCGTCCTCCCCCGATCACCATTACGGCCGAGATCACCGCGATCTGCACTGCCGGCTGACGAGCGCGAGGCTCCACCGTCCTACGTCAGCCCTCGCCCCCCGAGTGCTCCTCGATCAGCTCACGAGTCCGATCGAGGACCTCCTGCGAGTCGAAGTCGGCGCCGCTGTTGGCCTCCACCCACTCGTCAGCGAGCTCGCTCATGATCTGGTCCCATTCCGCGCGGTCGACCTCGCTCAGCTCCGTGATCTGGAAACTGTGCTCAGTCTCGGTCCACTCGACCGACTGCGCCACGTTGACGTCGTCGTGGTACTCGCTGGCGAACACCGACATCTCCTCGACGAGGGTGTCGATCTCGGTCCGGACGTCCTCGGGGAGCCCCTCGTAGTGTTCCTCGTCCATGAGGGCAACAAACGTGCCGCCGATGCCGAGCGGGTAGTCGACCATGTAGTTGAGGAACTCCCCCAGACCGAGGTCCTGCAGGACGTCGCGAGAGGACAGCGATCCCTGGAGCAGGTTCGTCTGGAGGCCCTGGGCCAGCTCCGGCGCAGGCAGGCTGACAGGGGTGATCCCCAGTTCCTCGGCCATGCGGACGAACGGACCAGGCGCACGTAGTTCCAGCCCGGCGACGTCGTCCGACCCCGTCACCTCGGTCGTGGTGAGGACGTAGGCCGGTTCAGTTGTGAACGCGGTCACCACGTGAAACCCGTCGAACTCGGAGGGATCGAACTCCTCGATCAGGTCGAGGAACACGGCGCTGGCTACCTGAGAGTTCGGGATCCCCAGCGGGAGGTTCATCACGGAACTAAACGGAAAGCGGCTGGCGTCGTTGTGCGGGCTGTCGAGCCCGACGTCGACGACGCCCTCGTTGATGCCATCGTAGATATCGCCTGTTGCCAGGAGCGTGCCGCCGGCGAACGTCTCGACCGTCACCGCACCGTCGGTCCGCTCTTCGAGCAGGGACGCCCACTCGTCCATCTGGACCCCGGGGAACGAGGCCTGTGGGGCGTAGAAGGCATACCGCAGCGTGATCTGTTCGCCCGTCCCGCCCGCGTCGTCGTCTCCGTCCGAGCCGGTGCAGGCGGCGAGGAGAAGTGCGGTCGTGCTCGCGGCAGCGAGCGTAATGGTCCGCCTGCGATTTCGGGCACGGACCGTGTACTGAATCGTCATGTGTCTACCTCCTGGTACGCCGCGCCGTCGCGACGGTTGTGGGTGGGCTGGTGCTGGGAGGGGGCGGTCGTTCAGTGGTGGTCAGATCAGCGCGGTGACGTCCGGCTCCGAGCCTGTAGCGATGGTCCGCAGGGTTGCGAGTGTCTCGAGGTCGACAATCGCGACCTGGTTCCTGTCGAGCAGTGTCACGAAGGCGATCGGCTCTGATCGATGGAACGAGATGCCCGCCGGGATGGCGTCGAACTGCAGGGCGTCAACCTCTCGAAGATCGGTGTCGTAACGCGTGACAGTGCGATTCTCGATGTCGGTCGTCAGGAGCGCGCGGTCGCCAGGCACGACGTAGACCCGCAGCGGGTCTCCCTTCACGGCCACCCGCTTCTCCTCCCGCATAGTCTCGGCGTCGAGCCGGACCAGCGACTTGGCGCCGCGAACCCCCACATAGAGCTGCTTCTCGTCCCTGCTCAGGGCGCAGCTCTCCGGGAGCGGCCCCGGCGCCGCGACGAGAGGCGGCGCGGAGGCGTCGTGCGGGTCGACAGCGCTCACTGTCCCCGAGAGCAGTCCCGTGACGTAGGCCCGGGTTCCCGCGCGGTTGATCACCACCATGTGGGTCTTGATCCCGCCCGTCGCCACAGCGCCGGAGGGTGCCCCGGCCGTCGCGGGGTCGTCGATCCGCAGCAGAATCGCCTTCTCCTCGCTGAGGACATAGAGGCGGTCGTGATCGTCGATCGCGATTCCGTGAAGTCGATTGAACGGGCTCAGCTCGATGGTTCGCTCGAGCCTCCTCGCCGCTAGGTCGACGACGAACACGCGCGTCCCACCCGCTCCGGCGTCGCCCGACATCCGGACGCCGTAGTGAGCGACGTACGCGTATTTCCGGCCGGCGTCGATCACCATCTCGTGCGGGTACGCGCCGAGTTCGACGCGGCCCAGCAGCGACCCGTCGGACACGTCGTGGAACGCGATCGCGTGGCCGCTCTTCTCAACGACAGCAAGCTCCTCCGTCGTGTCTCCGATCGTCATCACGTACCACAGCCTTTCGTCGAGGCATGAACCGAGTCGTGGGCTTTACGAGGGCAACTCGACGGGATAGACCGCGTCCCGGCCGTCGAGCAGGCGCTTCACCTGGTCCACCGCGAGCAGGGCGAGCCCGTCGTAGGCCTCGTTGCTGTGCCCCGCGTTGTGCGGGGTCGCGATGACGTCGGGCCGGCGAAGCAATGGGTGGTCAGGCGGGGGCGGCTCTTCGGACCAGACGTCGACGGCCGCGCCGGCCACCTGTCCACGATCGAGAGCCTCGGCGAGCGCGATCTCGTCCACCACCCCGCCGCGCCCGACGTTGACCAGGAATGCACCGGACTTGATCACCTCGAACGCCGCCGAGTCGAGCAGCGCCCGGGTGCTGTTCGTCAGCGGTACCTGGACGCACACGACGTCGGACTCGCGCAACAGCTGCTCGAGCGGCACCACCTCGACGCCGGACAGCTCGCCCACCTGCGGGTCCGAGCCCACGAGCCGGCAGCCGAACGCGGCAAGCCGCTCGGCGACGGCACGTCCGATTCGGCCGAGCCCCACGAGACCGACGGTCCGGGTGCCGAGGAGTCCACCGACGTCGATCAGACGTTCCGCACCGGCAAGAAGGTTCGCCTCCTTGGCCTTGATGCGGTGAACGATCGACAGCGTCAGCGCCACAGCGGCCTCGGCCATCCCGACATAGTTCTCAGGCGCCGCCCCGTGGGCCACCGCGATACCGCGGTGTGCCAGGGCCTTGAGCGGCAGGTGGTCTGTGCCGATCACGGGGCTGACCACGGCGCGCAGCTCGCGCGCACGCTCCAGCTCGTCCACCGACAGCAGGCGCTCGGGTGGGACGATAAGCGCGACCGCACGCTCAAGCAGCTGATCGGCCGCCTCACCGGGCTCACCGAGCATCGCCCGCTCGAGGCCCGCCTCCTCAAGGGCGTCCTCGACGAGCGAACGTCGGAACTGGTCCTGACCGACGAGGACCAGACCTGCGGTCATCAGTCCCACCGCCCTGCGACGAGGAACTGCTCGATCGCGTCGGGCACCAGCTCGAAGCCATGGCCGACGGTGTCGGGAATGAGCGCGTGGCCGTTCTCGAACTGCAGCGGGCTGACGAGCCACTTGTCGACCCACGGGAACTGCTCGAGGTAGGCGGCATTGGGGTAGGCCGCCATGAGGTGGATGTGGATCTCGGGCAGGAAGTGGGGCGCGAGCGCGACGCCCTCGGACCGAGCCATCTCCGAGATCTGGAAGAACTCCGTCGGGCCGGCGAGCTGTCCGACGTCGGGCTGGAGGAGGTGGGCAGCGCCGCGCCGGGCGTACTCCTTGAACTCGCCGGCGCTCTGGAGGTGCTCGCCGACGGCGATCGGCACGTCGATGGCCTTGGCGAGGGCAACGTGGCCATCGACGTCCCGGGCGGGCATGGGCTCCTCGAACCAGTACACGCCGAGGTCAGCGAGACGCCGACCGAGCCAGATCGCCTCGGGCAGGACGAGGCGCTGATTGGCGTCGCACATGATGCGCAACGCGTCGCCGAACTCGGACCGCAGCGCGGAGACGCGGCTGAGGTCCTTCTCCGGGTCCATCCCCACGCGGAGCTTGACCGCCGTCAGTCCCATCTCCATCTGCTTGTGGACATTCTCGATGACCTTCTCCATCGGGAGTGTCGGTGCGAACTGCCCGCTCGAGTAGGCGGGGACAGAGGCGCGCACCTTGCCGACGTGGTCGGCCAGCGAAATGCCACGTTCGACAGCGGCCAGGTCCCACAGGGCCATGTCGACCGCGCCGATCGCGATCGACGCGAGGCCACGCCGGACACGGTCGATCCTGAGCATGCTCGTGTTCCAGATGTCCGCGACGTCGTGGCTGCTCCGGCCGATCACGGCCGGAAGGAGCACCATGTCGATGATGCTGCGGATGGCCTCGCTGCCGTCCCACTCCACGGTGAAGCCGAAACCGCGTCCGATGTGACCGTCGGCGGTCTCGAGGGTGACACCAGCGACATTGCAGTTGTTCTCGTCACCGACGACGTGGTCACCGGGAAGGGGGATGCGCAGGATCCAGCTTCGGGCGGCAACGATCTCAACCATGAACTCTCCTTAGATACCTAGTGACATGCTCGATCGATGACTCATTCGGCGAGGACGCCCTCCAGGAGCTCGACCTGCTCGCCGAGGTAGCTCTCGAACTCATCGCCCGTGAGGAACTCCGGCTGGAGCAGCGACGACTCGATGTAGGAGTCGTAGGCCTCGGACTCCGTGTACGCCTCGACCATGTCCTCCCAGTAGGCGCGCTGCTCCTCGGTGATGCCGGCCGGGGCGAGGACGCCGCGCAGCTGGCTCACCGAGACGTCGTACCCCTGCTCCACCGCCGTGGGGATGTCGCCCAGCGCGCTGTCCTCCGGGTACCGCTCGTCGGCGAACACCGCCACCGCAACGAGGTCCCCGCTCTCCAGCTGGCCGGCAACCTCGTTGGGATTGACGACCGCCATCTCGATGTTTCCCGCCAGGATCGCGGTCACGATCTCGGCTCCCGACTGGAAGACGACGCGGTCGAACTCGGAGCCCGTCTCACCGATGAGCACGTCCAGGGTCACGGAGTCCGGCCCGTCCTGCCCTGCAACACCAGCGCGGACCTCGCTCGAGTCGTCGATCACCCCTTCGAGGGAGTCCCACCCCGAGTCTGCTCGAACCACCGCGATCGAGACATCCGTCCCGACCATGGCGATCGGCGTGAAACTCTCCCAGGTGTAGCTGACGTCCGTGGTGATAGGCAGGGACAACGTCGAGATCGTGGCGGTCAGGAGGAAGTGAGGATCGCCCTCCTGCTGCTGCACGTAGGACGAACCTGTCGCGCTCGATCCACCGGGTCTGTTCTCCACCACGACGGTGACGTCGTCGTCGGTCTGCGAGAAGGAGTCGGCCATCGACCGAGCGAAGATGTCCTGACCGCCGCCGGCATTGGCCGGCACGATGAAACTGACGTCCTGCTCAGGTGACCACTCCCCGTCCGAGGTCTCACCGCTATCGGCGTCTCCCCCGGAGCAGGCTGCCAGCACCAGCGCAAGGGCGCCGATCGAGGCCGGCATGGTGATTCCCCGCAAGTTCCGTGTCATTACAGTCTTCCTCGCCAATCGTGTGAATGTCTTCGTCGTCAGAGATATGTGTTCTGCGGTCGTTCAACGTGATCTCGGTGGTCCTCAGCGCACGGGCCCTACCTGCTCACGAGCTTGTCTGCGGACCTGGTGCGCCGGGACCGGATCCCGCGCACCACGGGCGGCAGGACGAGGGCGAGCGCAGTGAGAGCGAGGAACACGAGCGCGAGCGGACGGTCCGCGAAGATGGCGTAGGAGCCCCCACCCATCTGCACCGACTGTGCGAGCCCCTGCTCAAGCATCGGTCCAAGGATCAGGCCGAGGATCAACGGCAGTAGGGGGTAGTCGTACTTCTGAAGGAAGTAGCCGACAATGCCGAACGCCACGGCGACCCACACGCCGGTCATGGAGTTCTCGACTGCATACGCGCCGATGATGCAGACCGCCAGGATTACGGGATACAGGCGCTTGTAAGGCACCGTGAGAACCGAGGCGAACAGCGGTGCGAGCGGCAGGTTCAGAATGAGCAGGATCGCGTTACCGATGAGGAACGAGGCGAGCACGCCCCACACGAGGACAGGCTGCTGCTCGATGAGAAGTGGTCCGGGCTGGATTCCATGAAGCGTGAGCGCGCCGAGCAGGACTGCCGTCGTCGCCGAGCCGGGGATCCCGAGCGATAGCGTGGGGATGAACGATCCGTTGGCGCCGGCGTTGTTCGCCGCTTCCGGACCGGCCACACCCTGGATGGCTCCCTTCCCGAAGCCCTTCCCCTTCGCGACGGTTCGCTCGACGCCGTAGCTCGCGAACGACGCGAGGGTCGAGCCGGCGCCGGGTACAACTCCCATGACGGTGCCGATGCCGGATCCTCGCACGATGGGGGCCGTGCTGACCTTGAGGTCGTTCTTGGACAGCATCATCTCGCCCCAGCTCGGGCGAGCGACCTGCGGGGAGTGGCGGGCGGACACGTTACGGAGAATCTCCGCGATCGCGAACACCCCGATCACGACCTCGATGAACCCCAGGCCGCCAAGCAGCTCGATGCGGCCGAACGTGAATCGTTCTGTCCCCAGCACGGGGTCGATGCCCACGGTCGCGACGACCAGACCCAGACCGAGGCAGAGCAGACCCTTGGTTCGCCCTCCAGCGGTGAACCCGACGGTGGCGACCAACGCCAGCAGGATGACTGCCACCATCTCGGGGGGGCCGAACTGCAGTGCGACGTTGGCGAGCAACGGTGAGACGAACATGACCACGACAAGGCTCAGCACGCCGGCGACGAACGAGGCGATGGCCGCGATCGCCAGGGCCTGGCCGGCTCGTCCGCGTCGGGCCATCTGGTGTCCCTCGAGAACCGTGACGGCCGTGGCGGCCTCGCCCGGTGCTCCGATCAGGACCGATGAGATCGTCCCGCCGTACTGGGCGCCGTAATAGATCCCGGCCAGCATGATGATCGCTGTCACCGGCTCGAGGCCGAAGGTCAGCGGAAGGAGCAGACCGACTCCCGAAGCGGAGCCGAGGCCGGGGAGCATACCAATGACGGTGCCGAGCGTAACGCCGATGAGGCAGTAGAGAAGGTTCGTCGCTGTGAATGCAGTCTCGAAGCCAAGAAGAATCTCAGTCATCGCCGATCACCACAAGGTCCCGGTGGGGACCGGTACCGCCAGCAGCTCCTGGAACAGGAACCACACGGCGCCACCGACGATCACCGCGAACAACGCGCTGTAGACGATCTTCCACCGTTCGATGAGGAGCGATACGAACAGCACGTAGGCGCCTACGGCCGGAGCCAACCCGATCAGCGGAATCGCTGCGGCCAGTGCGACCAGTCCTGCCACATTGATCCAGCGCTTCCACACCGCATCCGCTTCCGGGGCCTCGTCCGTCATCGGAAGCGTCTCTGCGATCTCCCGCCGACCGTCGTCCCGAGGAGCCATCGGCTGATCAACGGCGGAGTCACTCGATTCTGTCGTCGTAGCTCGCATCCGCTTGGCGACCGCGCCGAGCAGGAGCGCAGCAGCAAGCACCACCATGGTCGAGCCGACGACAGCGGGCAACATTCCAGCGCCGAGCGATCCGTTCTCGGTCGACAGGCCGAGCTCGAAGCCCCGGCGCGCGACCAGGACCCCGAGCAGCACGAACACTCCGCGGACGATCAGGTCGCCCAGCGGTACCGCCGCCTCAAGCTCCTCAACATCGTGTTCGTCACGCTCCGTGTGTGCTTCTGTCGAAGAGTCGGGCGGTGAATGAGCCATACGTGTATCTCCGTCGCGTAGTGGTCTAAGCGTCATTGCTACAGCTCGCTTTACGGCGTGAGACCCGACATTAGGGACTCT
>NZ_JBNDNA010000028.1:0-11533 GCF_049856175.1 Georgenia sp. Z1491 | reverse complement strand
GGAACGCTCGAGCGTTCCGACACCGGCCCGGACGGAGCGTTAGAGGGAGGCCAAGAGGTCTTCCATCTCCTGGATTTCTGCGGTCTGGTCGTCGATGATCGTTTGTGCGAGCTCGATCGCAGCCGGGTCGCTTCCGTCCTCGACCTGGGTCTGGGCCATCTCGACCGCTCCTTCGTGATGGACGATCATCTGCTCCAGGAACAGGCGCGACGCCTCGGTGCCACTGGCCGCTTCGAGGGCGGCGAGATCCTCCTCGGACATCATTCCGTCGCCGTGGTCCATCCCGTCAATCTCGCGTTCGTCCGGGTCGACGCCCCAGTCATCGAGCCAACCATTGAGCTGGTTGATCTCGGGGCCCTGGGCCGCCTTGATCTCCTCGGCCAACGTCGCCACCTCCGGGTCGACGTCGTCCTTGGCGAGGACGATGTTGCTCATCTCGATGGCCTGCTCGTGGTGGACGATCATCATCGATGCGAACATCACGTCCGCATCGTTGACGCCTGCTGCTTGCTCGGTCGAGTCGTCTTCCGTGACCGGCGTCGAGTCGTCCTCGCTCCCGGCGGAGCAGCCGGCCAGTACCAAGGCAGCGGCGAGGGCGAGCGCAGCGGTCGCCGCAGTTCGGGTAGTCATCAGTGTTCTCCAATATCAACAGTCGCTTGGATGGCACGCGAACCTCGATGGCATCGCGTGAGTGAGGTGGGGAACCCTGGGCGTTCTGGGACGCGCCGGGTTCACCGGCCCCTCACGTGCGACTGATGCAGAGAACGTGTAAGGACGGTGCCCTCAGTGGCACTCGGACGGTGAGGCGGACCTGGGGATGATCTGATCGTGGGTTGCTGTGCATCCATCCAGGGAGGAGACGCGGCGGCATCAGGACGAGCAGCGCGAGCAGAAGCGCGAGCACACACGCCATCGCCATCTCTAGATGGTCGCTGGCGCCGCAGTCCGCACACGCACCCTCGTGATTCTTGGCCGTGTCGCTGGATGTCTGCTGCCCTACTGCCGCGTGGTGGGCCTCTCCGGCCTCAGGGGCGGAAACTGAGATGGCTGCGGGCGCCTGGGCAGTCGGAGTGCCATGCAGGTTCAGCGTATGCATGGCGACCAGGCCCACGATGATCCCGGCAACAAGCAGACCACCCCAGAGGAGGCGCCGGAAGATGCCCCGAGGGGCTCTCTCGGATCGCGTCGCCGGCACGGACACCATCGGGCCAGGTTACCGACCGCCCCTGTGGTCGACCACAAGCCGCCCGGACACCTGACTCATGTGCAGGAGCACCACTGGCGGTGTCGGCCCCGGTCAGCGCAACCGTGGTATCGCCGAGGTGACGGACGGTGAACAGCGGGTCGATGGAGACAGGCCGGGTGTTGTTACCGGGCGTGCGGTGACCCTCGCCGGTGATCGCGATCGCGGAGCTGCTCACCGCGTTCCTTCCTGAGTCGCGGAGGCAGTGAACGCCGGCAACAGGATCGCCTAGATGAACCGCGGCGCGTCATCGGGGTCGAGGCAGAACGTGGCGGCTCCAACAATTGATTGATACCCGCTAGGGGTATAGGGTGACGGTCGTCGTACACAGATGAAGGAGTAGGAAGCCATGGCAACCACGACCGAGTACCAGGTGACTGGCATGAGCTGCGGACACTGCGAGAGCGCGGTCCGCGCCGAGGTAGGCGAGGTCCCCGGCGTCACCGGCATCGACGTCAGCGCGGCCACCGGCCACCTGGCTGTGACGGCCGATGGGCCGGTAGATGATGCCGCGGTGATCGCCGCAGTCGATGAGGCTGGTTACGCCGCCGTCAGGAGCTGACATGAAGGCGCCTGCGCGGCTCGGCCTGTACGGGCTGCTCCTGGTGGCTGTGTTCGCTGTGGCTGGATTCGTAGCGAACGCGGTGGTTTCCGAGGAGACCGTGCAGGGCTGGACGCACGACACCGACGACACCGCCCACCACGACGGAGAAGGTCTGATGAACGCCGTCGAGCAGGACGGTCGCGAGGCCGGAGTGTCGTCACTGGGCCTGAGCCTGGCCCAGGGGGGTTACCGGCTGGCCGCCGTGATCGCGCCGACCGACACGACCAGCGAGGGCGAGCTGTCCTTGACCGTGACCGGCCCGGACGGCATGGCGGTGACGGACTTCGAGGTGGAGCACGAGCAGGAGCTGCACCTGATCGCCGTCCGTGCTGACGGGCAGCACTTCCGCCACGTGCACCCCGAGATGGATGACGAGGGCACCTGGTCGATCCCCTGGCAGTGGGACGGAGCTGGCTCCTACCGGGTCTTCGCGGACTTTGTCCCCGCAGACACCGGAGAGGGCCTCACGCTCTCGACCTCGGTCCAGGTGGCCGGCGATTACAACCCGGGACCGGCGACCGAGCCGGTTACCGAGACGACCGTGGGCGGCTTCGACGTCAGCGTGGAGGGCAGCCTCACCGCAGGTGAGGCGTCCGAGCTGACCATGACCATCACTCGTGACGGCGAGCCGGTCACCGAACTGGAGCCCTACCTGGGCGCATTCGGTCACCTGGTTGCCCTTCGTAACGGGGACCTGGCCTACCTGCACGTCCACCCGCACGGGGACGAACCCCAGGCTGGGGAGACCTCCGGACCCGAGATCGTGTTCGAGGCCACCGCGCCCACGCCTGGGAGGTACCTGCTTTATCTCGACTTCCAGATCGACGGCGAGGTCCACACCGCGCCGCTGGTGATCGACACGACCACCGACCCAGGCGAAGGCCCCCGCGGCGGGGAGCGCTCCGAGGACGGGCGTCCCGGCCAGGAGCCGGGAAACGCTGACGAGAATGAGGGCGGAGACGGCCATGACCACTGAGAACACCAGCACGGGCATCGCCAGCATCGAGCTGCAGATCGGTGGCATGACCTGCGCCTCGTGCGCGAACCGGATCGAGAAGAAGCTCAACAAGCTCGACGGCGTCACCGCCAGCGTGAACTACGCGACCGAGAAGGCCAGCGTCACGGGCCCCGACGATCTCGATCCGATGCTGTTGGTCGCCGAAGTCGAGAAGACCGGGTACACGGCCGCACTCCCGACCCCTACCAAGGGTTCCGATCAGAGCCCGGGCGAGGAGGGTGAGTCTGCCGCGGACGCCGAGCTGCGTTCGCTGCGCCAGCGGCTCATCGGCTCTGCCATCCTCGCGGTGCCGGTGATCGCCATGGCGATGATTCCCGCCCTGCAGTTCGACTACTGGGGCTTCGCGTCACTGGTGCTCGCCGCTCCGGTCGTGGTGTGGGCCGGCTGGCCCTTCCACAAGGCGGCGTGGATGAACCTGCGCCATGGCGCGGCGACGATGGACACCCTCATCTCGGTGGGCACGACCGCGGCGATGCTCTGGTCGAGCGTGGCCCTGTTCTTCGGCACCGCCGGCCAGCCCGGCACGGTTCACCCCTTCGAGCTGACCATCTCTCGCTCCGACGGGCTCGGACACATCTATCTCGAGGTGGCAGCCGGGGTGATCACGTTCATCCTGCTCGGCCGCTACTTCGAGAAGCGCTCCAAGCGCCGCGCCGGTGCCGCCCTGCGCGCCCTGCTGGAGCTTGGGGCGAAAGAAGTATCGGTGCTGCGCGATGGAAGGGAGCAGCGGGTCTCCGTCGAGGAGCTGGCCGTAGGCGAGGAGTTTGTCGTCCGGCCCGGGGAGAAGATCGCCACCGACGGAACGATCAGCTCCGGCAAGTCCGCGATCGACGCCTCCATGCTCACCGGCGAATCCGTTCCCGTCGAGGTCGGCGAAGGCGACACCGTGGCCGGGGCGACCGTCAACGCCGGCGGCCGGCTCGTGGTGAAGGCCACTCGGGTGGGCTCGGACACGCAGCTGGCGCAGATGGCAAAGATGGTCGAGGACGCTCAATCGGGCAAGGCCGAGATCCAGCGCCTCGCCGACCGCGTCTCCGGGGTGTTCGTGCCGATCGCGATCGCGATCGCCGTTGCAGCCCTGGGCGCGTGGATCGGCGCCGGGTTCCCCCTGTCGGCAGGTTTCACCGCCGCCGTGGCGGTGCTCATCATCGCCTGCCCCTGCGCCCTGGGCCTCGCCACTCCGACGGCACTGCTGGTCGGCACCGGTCGCGGTGCGCAGATGGGGGTGCTCATCAAGGGCCCCGAGACCCTCGAATCGACCCGCAAGGTCGACACGATCGTGCTCGACAAGACCGGCACCGTCACGACCGGGAAGATGACCCTCACCGATGTCATCACCGCCGACGGGGGCGATCGAGCCGAGCTGCTGCGCCTGGCCGGTGGCTTGGAGGACTACTCCGAGCACCCGATCGCCCAAGCCATCGCGGCCGCCGCCACCAGCGAGGTCGGGGACCTGCCTGCGCCGGAGTCCTTCGACAATGTCGAGGGGCAAGGTGTGCAGGGCGTCATCGACGGCCACGCAGTGGTCGCTGGCCGGGAGTCGCTCCTGGCCGATTGGTCGATGCACGTGGACGAGAGCCTGCGTTCGGCCAAGCGGGCCGCCGAGGCCCAGGGCAAGACCGCGATCACGGTCGGATGGGACGGCGCCGCCCGTGGGGTCCTGGTCGTCTCCGATCAGATCAAGCCCACCAGTGCCCGGGCCGTCGCCCAGTTCAAGGAACTCGGACTGACGCCGGTGCTGCTGACCGGCGACAACCAGTCCGTGGCCGAGCAGGTCGCCTCCGAGGTCGGCATCGAGCAAGTCATCGCCGAAGTCCTACCCAAGGACAAGGTCGGTGTCGTCGCCCGGCTCCAGGACGAGGGCAAGGTTGTCGCGATGGTCGGCGACGGCGTCAACGATGCCCCCGCCCTGGCCCAGGCCGACCTGGGTCTAGCGATGGGCACCGGCACCGACGTGGCGATCGAGGCCGCCGACATCACCCTGGTGCGCGGGGACCTGCGCGCCGCTGCGGACGCCATCCGGCTGGCTAGGCGGACGCTGCGCACGATCAAGACCAACCTGTTCTGGGCCTTCGCCTACAACACCGCCGCGATCCCACTGGCCGCCTTCGGTCTGCTCAACCCGATGCTCGCCGGAGCGGCCATGGCCCTGTCGTCGGTGTTCGTCGTGTCGAACAGCCTGCGGCTGCGGACCTTCACGGCCCGCGCGGACGACGAGAGCGCGGCGGCTCCTGCTGGCACGGCACCGGCCCGTGAGCCGGTGAACGTCTGACCGTCGTCATCACGCAACAGGAAGGGACACCCGATGACTGCACACGAGAACCTGAACCTGACCGACGTTTCGTCGAGTGGAGGCAGCTGCTGTGGACACGCGCCGAGCGCCGACGCCGTCGCACAGACCTCCGCTGAGGAGATGGCCGAGTGCCCCGTGATGGCCGGCACCCCGGTCGTCAAGGCAGAAGCTGAGAACGCCGGTCTGGTCCGCGATCACAACGGCCAGCGGTACTGGCTGTGCTGCGCGTCCTGCGGCCCATTGTTCGACGCCGACCCCGATCGATACGCGACGGTGGGCTGAGGCCGCATCCGTTCCCGCGCTCCTTCGACGCACGTCCTCGCAGAGCGCGGGCCCTTCGCTCAGGCTCCATTCCCAGCCTGGAGGACACACGAAAGAGGCGACCATGAGCCACCACGACCACTCAACACGATCACCCTCGACGCCCGACGACACGCGGCACCACGGGTCCGATCCGCATGCTGGCCACCACTCCCACACCCAGGGACATGACGAGGCCTCGGATCACTCCGAGGCGCACGGGAACCACGGTGGACACGGCGATCACGGACATGGCGGGCACGCGGGTCACGGAGACCATGTCGCGCAGTTCCGACGCCTGTTCTGGATCATGCTGGTCCTCGCCGTGCCCGTGGTGGGGTTCAACGACATGTTCGCCGATCTCATCGGGTACCCGTTGCCCGAGGCAGGATGGGTCCGTTGGGTGTCGCCGGTCCTGGGAACCGTGATGTACGTCTGGGGCGGCCAGCCGTTCCTCACCGGCGCGGTCTCGGAGCTCCGCGCCCGCAAGCCCGGGATGATGCTGCTGATCGGCCTAGCCATCACCGTGGCGTTCCTCGCCTCTTGGGGTGCGAGCCTGGGCGTCCTGGACCATGAGCTGAACTTCTGGTGGGAACTGGCGCTGCTGGTGGACATCATGCTGCTCGGCCACTGGATCGAGATGCGTTCCCTGGCGCAGACCACCTCCGCCCTCGACTCCCTGGCAGCGCTCCTCCCGGACGAGGCCGAGAAGGTTGACGGCGACGAGGTCGTGACGGTCTCCCCCGGCGATCTCGTGGTCGGCGACGTCGTCGTCGTCCGTCCCGGCTCTTCGGTACCCGCCGATGGAAAGATCGTCGACGGGTCGGCCTCCATGGATGAGTCGATGGTCACCGGAGAATCGAAGACGGTACGCCGCGAGATCGGTGAGCAGGTCGTCGCCGGCACTGTCGCCACCGACTCCGGGCTGCGGGTCGAGGTCACTGCCACCGGTGACGACACCGCCCTGGCGGGCATCCAGAAACTTGTCTCCGACGCGCAGGCCTCGTCCTCGCGCGCACAGAGGATCGCCGACACCGCCGCTGCCTGGCTGTTCTGGTTCGCCCTCGGCGCCGCATTGATCACCGCGGTCATCTGGTCGCTGATCGGGCTGCCGGACGCCGCGGTGGTGCGCACCATCACCGTCCTGGTCATCGCCTGTCCGCACGCACTCGGTCTGGCGATCCCCCTCGTGGTGTCCATCGCCACCGAGCGCGCAGCCCGCGGGGGCGTGCTGGTCAAGGACAGGCTCGCCCTGGAATCGATGCGCACCGTCGATTCCGTGCTGTTCGACAAGACCGGAACGCTGACCAAGGGCGAGCCCACCGTCACCGCCATCGAACCGGTCGGGAACCGCAGTGCCGAGGACGTTCTGGCGCTGGCCGCGGCTGCGGAGTCCGACAGCGAGCACCCCCTGGCCAGGGCCATCGTCGGCGCAGCCAGTGCCCGCGAGGTTCCAGTCGCGAAGGCTCAGGATTTCTCCTCCTCGCCGGCGGTCGGGGTCAAGGCAACCGTCGACAGCTCCGTGGTCGAGGTCGGTGGCCCCTACCTGCTCGACCAGCACGGGCTGGACGAACTGCCGGTCGCCGACCAGTGGCGGAACGAGGGGGCGATCATCCTCCACGTCCTGGCCGACGGCGAGGTCATCGGGGCGCTACGTCTGGCCGATGAGATCCGCCCCGAATCCCACGATGCTGTCGACGCCCTTCACGCCGCCGGCGCCCAGGTCGTGATGATCACCGGGGACGCCCAGGCCGTCGCCGACACCGTCGCGCGCGAGCTGGGCATCGACCGGGTCTTCGCCGGCGTGCGGCCAGAGGACAAGGCTGCCAAGGTCGCCGAGCTCCAGGACGAAGGCAGGAAGGTCGCCATGGTCGGTGACGGCGTCAACGACGCCCCTGCGCTCGCCCAGGCCGATGTCGGCATCGCCATCGGTGCCGGTACCGACGTAGCCATCGGGTCCGCCGGAGTCATCCTGGCCTCCTCCGACCCGCGCTCGGTGCTGTCCGTCATCGACCTCTCCCGCGCCAGCTACCGCAAGATGAAGCAGAACCTGTGGTGGGCCGCCGGGTACAACCTGATGTCGGTACCCCTGGCCGCCGGTGTGCTCGCACCGATCGGGTTCGTACTGCCGATGAGCATCGGCGCAATCCTGATGTCGGCCTCCACCGTCGTCGTTGCACTCAATGCCCAGCTGCTGCGGCGCCTCGATCTCACCCCCGCGTCCAGCACGGCGAAGATCCTTGACCAGGCCACGACCGAATGAGCACCCGTCTGCTGTCGTAGCAGAGACCGCACGAATCCGGAGAAGACACGATGGACACCACCACCGCGACAGCAACCGAAGCTGACCACGGATACATCAGCGATAAGGACCGCTACCTGGCTCGTCTCAAGCGCATCGAGGGACAAGCCCGTGGAATCCACCGCATGATCGACGAGGACACCTACTGCATCGACATCCTCACCCAGATCAGCGCCGTCACCTCCGCGTTGGAGAACGTCGCCCTGGCCCTCCTCGACGACCACCTCAAGCACTGCGTCGTCCGGGCTGCCAAGGCCGGCGGCGCCGACGCTGACGAGAAGCTCAAGGAAGCCTCCGAAGCCATCAGTCGCCTCGTGAAGTCCTGAGGCGCGGCATGGATACGACCCGCGCGGTTGTGGGTGCACGGTCGTGGGGTCCTTCGCCGCTGCGTCATCGTGCTCATCACAACGCCGGGCTCCGGCACACCGACCACGCCCAACGCTCGTCTGCGCTCAGTTCTGGACGCCCGGGCAGACCTCGCTGCCCTGTCCCATGTCAACCGTGAAAGAGACGTTCCGGATAATGCCTGCCCCTCGTCCACACCCAGATCCCGACCAACAGGCTCGTCGCGGCCCGGGACGGCTGCGCGCTGTCGTAGCGACCGTGTTCGCCCTTGCCATCACGCTGGCCGGATGCGCACCCGGCAGCGGCGGCAGTCCCGCCGAGGTGGCCGGCGCAGGCTACGTGTCCGGTGACGGGTCCCTGTCGCTGTGGACGCCCGACGAGCGCGGTGCACCGGTCGAGATGACGGGCACGAGCTACACCGGGGAGAGCATCGACCTGACCGACTGGCGCGGGGAGGTGGCGGTGGTCAACTTCTGGTATGCCGCATGTCCGCCGTGCCGGGCCGAGGCGCCAGCCCTCGAGGCCATCGCCGAGGACTACCAGGACCAAGGGGTCCGCCTGCTCGGAGTCAACCCACGCGATGACACGGCCACCGCCCAGGCCTTCGAACGTACCTTCCAGATCCCCTACCCCTCCATCCATGACCAGAGCGCACGTGCCGTGGCCGCCTTCCAGGGCCTCGTGCCCCTGCAGGCCATGCCCACGACCGTGGTTCTGGACCGCCAGGGGCGGGTCGCGGCCCGCATCATGGGCGAGTTCGACCCCACCAGCCTGCGCGGCCTCATCGACGACACGCTCGCCGAGAGGGCCGAAGACGCATGAGCTGGGACCAGGTCGGCTCGTTCTTCGCCAGCACCGTGCTCACCGGCCCCATGCTCGCCGCGCTGCCCGTAGCCGCGCTGGCCGGATTCATCTCCTTCGCCTCCCCGTGCGTGCTGCCGCTGCTGCCCGGCTACGTCGGCTACCTCGGCGGCATGGCCGGAGCCACCACCCCGGGTGCGCAGCTGGCCGGCGGGCAGCAGACCAAGGTTCGTGACCGGCGCCTGCTGGCCGGGGTACTGCTGTTCGTCGCCGGCTTCACCGCCGTGTTCGTCCTGCTCGGCGTCATCTTCGCCTGGCTGGGGATCCTGCTCGCTCCCTGGCTGGACATGATCACCCGCATCCTGGGTGTCCTCGTGGTGCTCATGGGCCTGGCCTTCATGGGCTACGTCCCCCTCATGCAGCGCGAGCGGCGCCTGCACCTGACCCCCCGGCAGGGCCTCTGGGGCGCGCCGCTGCTCGGCGTCGTCTTCGGGCTGGGCTGGGCCCCCTGCATGGGACCGACCTTGGCCGCGGTGCTCAGCCTCGCCTTCAGCGAGGCCGATCCCGCCCGCGGCGGAATCCTCGTGTTCGCCTACAGTCTCGGGCTGGGGATCCCGTTCGTCGCCGGAGCGATGCTGCTGTCCCGTTCCACCCGGGCGCTGAAGTTCCTACGGCGCCACCGCCTCACCTTCCAGCGCCTCGGCGGCGGGCTCCTCGTCCTGCTCGGACTGGCGATGATCACCGGGCTCTGGAACTGGATCTCGGGCTACCTGCAGGGCCTCGCCGCCAACTTCCAGACCATCGTCTGACTGTCAGGAGTACCTTCACCGCCTGCTGAGGATGGGATAGGAGCGTCGACCACAGTCAGGCCCCTTCGCCTCACTGACCTCGTGCCCGTGACAGGACCTTTCTCTCCGTGCTCACCGGCCCTGCCCACGCCGCAGCAGCTGACCCACCGGCGCCACCCGCAGCGCTCGTGCCGACACCTGCCCGCGGCGCCGGGACGACTCAGTCCCGTCAACGACGACGGGGTCACCAGTCCGATGGACCGGTGACCCCGTCGGGTCCCGCTGCTAAGGAGCGCTGGGCGGACCGACAGAGGACGGCCCGCCCAGCGTGGATCAGCGGGTCTGCTCGATGCGGACGACCCCGAGGCTGTCCGCGCCGTCGCCGTCCCAGTCGCCGAACGCGGCGACGTCGCCGTCGCGCCCGTAGCGGGTCTCGATCACCTCGGCGTCGGAGGCCATCTCGTTCGTCACGAAGAAGTCGGCGCCACGCTGGAGGGCGAGGCTGTCCGCGCCGTCGCCGTCCCAGTCGCCCACGAGGACGAGGTCACCGTCGCGGCCGAGCGAGATCTCGCCGTCCACGCCTGCGCCGGTCGGATCGTTCGTCCAGATGACGTCGGAGCCGCGTCGGATGCCGAACGTGTCCGTGCCGTCGCCGTCGAAGTCGCCCACGAGGAGCGTGTCCCCGTCGGCACCGAAGGCGGCGAGCTCGATCTCGCCCGGGTTCTCGAGGTCGTTGATGATCTGCAGGACGTTGCCGTCACGGACCGCGAACGTGTCCGTGCCGTCGCCGTCGAAGTCGCCCTGGACGATCTCGTCGCCCGGCTCCCCGAGCCGGACGACCTGCTCGGCGGGTCCGGTGCCGAGGGTGTTCGTCAGGTGGATCTCGTTCCCGCGGCGCACGGCGATCGAGTCGGACCCGTCGCCGTCCCAGTCGCCGACGAAGATCTCGTCGCCCTCGACGCCGTAGAGGAAGCTGTGCGCGGCGTCGCCGGCGAGCTCGTCCGAGAGCAGGAAGCGCGGCGTGCCGGGCAGCTGCTCGGGTTCGGGCTCGGGGGCCGGCTCCGGCTCGGTGCGCGCGGCGTCGCGGGAGGCGGCGTCCGCCTCGCGCGCGGCATCGGTGTCCGGGGCCACCTGGTCGTTCTGCGCCTCGGTCTCGTCCTGCGGCTGTGCCTCGGGCTGGGGCGCGGTCTCGGGCTCCGGGGCCGGCTCCGCGGGCGCGGGCTCGGCCGGCGCGGGGGTCGAGCCGCCGGGGCCGCCGCCCGGGTAGGTGGCGAAGTTCTGGGTGGCGAACACGCGTCCGTCCCCCGAGACCGCCACGCCGACGCCGAAGTGCGTGTAGGACCCCGTGAGCAGGATGTTGTTGTGCACCGGCGAGTTGCGCCACTGGCTCATGAAGTAGTCGGCCTGGTGGTCCGGGTAGATGCCCCAGGACAGGATCTCCGAGGTGCCGGTCGATCCGGCGGGCACGGCCGACCGGCCGTAGTCGCCGCGGTGGACCATCGAGCCGATGCTCGCCTGGTGGTTGGACCAGGACTGCGCGACCGAGTCGATGGACCCGGTGCGCGTGAGCTGGGACAGGCCGTTGGCGGCGCGGTAGGCGTTGGTCTGGGCGGCGATCGCGTTGGCGACCTGGTTCTGCCAGCCGGCGTCGGTGCGGATGACGGGGCTGACGGTGCGGACGCCCGAGGGCGCCTCGGCCGCCTGGGCGGTCGTGACGGTCGCGCTCGCGGCGGCGACGGTCAGGAGTGCGGTGGCGACCCGGGGGGCGAGGGTGCGGCGCCGGGCGTGGCGGCCGCGCGGGGGTGCAAACACGTCGGTCGGTTCTCCTCGTTATCGGAA
>NZ_JBNDNA010000027.1:0-11720 GCF_049856175.1 Georgenia sp. Z1491 | reverse complement strand
AGCTCTATCCCAACGAAATCCAGATGCTCCATGTGGGAGAGGCAGAAAACACACGACTGGGCTTGCTCCTTGACGAAGTAGCCGACCTCACCGAAGCAGCCCCCTCGGCCAGTGGCTACTTCCGAACTCACGCCCTCGTGTTCACGGTACTCGCCACTCTCGCCCCGTACATCCGTCACGCGCCCGTCCCGGTGCCGCCGCTCACCTCACGACAGCGGGCCGTGCGGGTAGCGCCTCCGCGCTGGCGAGCGTTCCAACCTGTGCGCCGAGAGATTGCGCGCACGGCGGCGCTCATCCAGAACGACATTGCGCGGCGCTGGTCACTGTCCGAGCTCGCGGCGCACGCCTGTCTCTCCACCAGTCGGTACGGCCAACTGTTCAAGGAATCGTTCGGGGTAACACCGCTCACCTATCTGTCGATCCTGAGGGTGCAGGAAATGGCGCGCCTGATCCGCGAGACAGACCTGCTCATCGGCACAATCACCGATCGAGTCGGATGGTGCCAGCATTGCGGACACGCGACGCTCGTGTTCCGCCGCTACATGGGAGTGACACCATTCGAGTACCGGCACTACGGCCCACCGACCGCGAGCCACGAGGGGCCGGGCTTGGGAGCTGTCACCGGGTCTTCGCCCACACCGTGCCCCGGTGAACCTCGAAGCGACGCGCCAGCGCGTTCACGCTCACGCCCTGGGCGCGGGCTGTTCGCATAGCGTCCACTTCCTTCTCTGTGAGGCGTGTTCGAGGTCGTTTCTTTGGTTCCGTCGACGCTCCGATCAACGGGTCATTGGCCCCGTCCTCGGACTCCGCATCGCCACAGATGCCCTGATTCCACGCGGAAACAAGCCTCTCAACCCGCGGTCGCCTGTTCCCGCAGCGTTCCATTGCGTCCACCCGATCGCTTGAGCCGCGACACCGTCGACAGACGGGGTCGCGGCTCTCGTCGTTCCACGACGTGCTCGTCGCCGGGGCCGCGCAGATCAGGCGGACAGCTCGCCGGCCGCCCGTCGGTAGGCGCCGGGCGTGATGCCCGTGGCGGCGCGGAAGTCGCGGGTGAGATGCGACTGGTCGGTGTAGCCCAGATCGCCGGCGATCACGGCCAGATCGTCACCGGGCCGGGTCAGCAGCGCGCGGGCGACCTCCTGGAGCCGGATCCGGCGACTCAGCCATTTCGGGCCGTGCCCCAGCGTGTCGACGCAGGCGCGCTGGATCGTGCGCTCGCTGCACGCGAACCGCTCGGCGAGGGTGGCTCCCGTCCTGTGGTGGACGCGCTCGCGCAGCTCGTCGAGGACGTCGTTCGCCAGCAGGCCCGCCGCGGTCGGCGCTCGATCCGTGAGCGCCCACGTGATCGCCTCGTCCGCGGCCCGCGCCTGCTCGCGCGGAGCGGTGCCGCCCGCGATGCTCCGGGCCCGCGCGTGCAGGCGCTCGTCCAGCTCTGCCGTGAGCGGCACCGTCGCGTCCGCCACCAGCGCGGGGGAGAAGTCGCCGAGCACACCGAGTCCCGCCGGTCGCAGCCTGACCGCGAACACCCGCCCTGTTCCGCGGATGGTGCGCCGCCACGCACCGCCCTGCACCCCGGTGACCACGAGCGGGGCAGGCACGTCGCCCTCCTCGACGGTGAGCGTCACTGCCGGCAGGTCGATGATCGGCTGATCCAGCTCCTCGCGCTCGTCCAGCGCCCAGGAGACGTGCCAGTACTGGTCGACCACCGCCGACACGGCCGGATCCGGCGTGATCCACCCCGCCGCATAGCGCGCCAGCCGGTCCGGGTAGAGCACGCCGGACCGCTCCGAGGAGGCGATCGGGTCCTCCCGTGGATCACCCGCGACGGTCATGGCGTCCATCCTCCCAGGCAGCCCCCGGAGTCTGTCGCTTTCCTGCTATCGCTGCCCGTCCGTGCCGACGACACTGACGCCATGGGAAGCACCAACTACGCCGGAACGTTCATCCAGGTCGCGGACGACTGCCCGGTCGATACGGCCGAGCGACCACCGTCGGGCGGCCGGGCGCCGACCGTCGCGGCACTGCAGTACGAGCTGATCTCCGAGCATCCGTACGAGCTCACCAGCGACGATGTCGTGTTCGAGGTGCACGGGATCCGGCAGTCCGTCCCCGCCGAGTCGCGCGCGGAGGCGCGGGCCGCGTTCTTCACCAAGGGGCAGCCGTGCCTGCGGTCCTCCCCGCTGGGCAAGCGCTACGGGTGGGGCATCCACCACGACGCCGACAGCCGCGTGGCCCTCGTGCCGCTCGGTTCCGACGAGTACGCGGCCCTCGCCGCCGACCCGGCGCTGAAGCAGGTCAAGGCGATGCGTTCGAAGCGTGCCTGACCCTGCCCTCATCGGTGGGCCGCCCCGGTGCCGCCTACTGTGGGGCGGAGCGATCGAGGAGGCCGCATGACGCACCATGTGCCGGAGACCGAGGCGACGCGCACCGGCGGGCCGGTGCCGGGTGGAAGCTCGGGGCGGATGACACGGGACGACGATGAACGGCCCGGTCGGCTGATCCGGCCGCTGGAGCCCGCGCGTGACTTCGACTCGCCCCTCCACAGTCAGGGCGCGCTGGTGGTGGGCGCCGATCGCCTGGCGTTCGTGTCGGGGCAGGTGGGTGTGCGGCCGGGCGGCTCGATGGGCGCGGACCTCACGGAGCAGACACTCATCGCGTTCGAGAACGTCGAGCGGGTGCTGGCGGAGGCGGACCTCGGCATGCCCGATGTCGCCTCGTTGCGGATCTACCTCACCTCGCACGACGCGATCCCCGAGTTCACGGAGACGGCGCGAGGCTGCCTCTGTGGGCACCGGCCGGCGTCGACGCTCCTCGTCGTCGAGCACCTGGCGAACACCGCGCTGCTGGTCCAGGTCGAGGCGATCGCGGCCGGCCGCTGACCGGTTGCCCGGTCGCGCGCCCGGTCCGCCACCGGCTACGCGATCTCGCGGACGGCGTCAGCGACGGCCGCGGACTCCCGCCGCAGGATCTTGGCGTGGTTGGTGGGCACCGTCGCGAAGACAGCGATGTTCGGCCGACGGTCCAGCACCGGGTCGAGGGTGGCGCGCACCTGTGCCATCTCCTCGTCGTCGGTGCCGAGGTGACCGCCGGTCGCGACGACGTACCTCACGGGAGCCTCGATGCCGTCCAGCACGGGCTCGAGGGTGCTCAGCAGCTCGTTGACCTCGATGTTGACCTCGGCGTGCTGCTCGGCGCTCATCCGCGCCGCGAGTCCCATCCGGCTCGCGACCGGGAGGATCCACCGCATGCGGCGGAAGAGCCGGCGGAGGCGGGCACGTGCCTCGTCGTCGATCCAGTCGTAGGGCATGGCCCCGTCGACGGCGACCACCCCGGCGGTGCGGTCCGGGTGGCGATGCGCCCAGTGCACGGCCAGCGTCGCCCCGTAGGACCATCCGGCCAGCACGGGGCGTTCCACGCCGGTCGCGTCGAGCACGGCCTCGAGGTCGCGCAGGCAGGCCTCGAACGAGTAGTCGGCGGAGCGCCGCGAGCGGCCGCGTGCCCGCTCGTCGTAGCGGATGTGCCGCCAGTCCGTGGTCCCGAGCTCGGCGACCACCCGGTCCCAGTGGCGCAGGTCGGCGTACGCGCCGTTGAGGTAGACCACCGGCGTGCCGGGTCCGCCGGTGTCGGTGGCGAACAGCGCGGTGTCCTCGACCGGGATCATGCCGGTCCACGGTGCGTCCGGGCGCGTCATGAGCGGTGCTCGTCGTCGTGGGTGGGTGCGTGGACCCGGGTCGGGACCGAGCGACGGCGGTGCGCCCGCAGGAGGCCGTCGAGGCTGTCCCAGATCGCGACGACCGCGACGAGGAGCAGGAACAGCTCGGTGAGGTCGGACAGGTCGCCGAGGCTTTCGTCGCTCGCCCCGAACCGCCCGGGCGGTGTCGGTGCGAAGAGGGCGCCCGCCACCGCCAGCCCGATGAGCGCCGCGGCCCCTGCGGCGTTGACCGCGGTGTTGACGAGGGCCACCGGCATCGTCCACCGACGTCGCGCCCAGGCCACCGCGCTGCAGGCGATGCTGCCGGCGAGCGTGGCCACGAGGACGGCCTTCCAGACCGGGTGGAGCTCCGGGTCGAGGACCTGGAGCTGCTGCCCGTCGTCGGCGACACCGACGAGCTGCCACAGGAGGACCGCCAGCACGGCGGTGCCGAGGACGATCGACATCACGAGGCCGGGCGGACGCGGGTCGATCTCGACGGGGGACCGGCCCGACGGCGGGGCGGGGTGCTGCGTCGTCCCCATCGTCACGCCACCGTCCCGGCAAGAGCGGTGAGCGCGGCCGCCAGGGCGAAGGCCCCGGCCGTGAGCCCGACGGCCGCCAGGACCGTCAGCACGACGGTCGACGCCGTCCAGCTGACCGGGGGAAGAGCCCGGGCCAGGACCACCCCGAGGGGCACGAGCAGGGCGACGCCGGTGACGACCCCGGGCATCGGGCTCCACGAGAGGAGGCTGAGCAGGGCGTGGCTCGCGCCGTTGACCGCCAGCGCGCAGGTGAGGCACACGAGGGCGGTGGCGCTCCATCGCGGCCGGGTGAGGACGGCGACGGCGGCGAGCCCGAGAACGGCGAGCGTGACGAGGGCGAGCACGAGTGCGAACTCGGCTCCGTCGCCGTGCAGCGATCGTCCTGGCAGCCAGGGATGACCGGCGATCCACCCGGTCATGTCGAGGTACCACTCCTCGGTGTTGTGCAGCACGACCACGAGCGCCGTCGTGATCCACGGCAGCGTCAGGCGGTGCTGCCCGACCTCGGTGGGTGCGTCCTCGGGTGCAGGTGCGGCGAGCATCTGTCTCATGAGCCAGCCTTACGTTTGTATGGGTAGGTCATACGACTGTAAGGTGGTGGCATGGCAGATGCAAGGGACGGCAGGGAACGCCTGGCCGAGGCGCTGACCCGGGTGGTGGCCCGGGGCGGTGTCGCGGGGGTGAGCGTGCGAGCCGTGGCGTCCGAGGCCGGCGTCAGCGGCGGCACCGTGCAGCACTACTTCCGCACCCGCGCCGAGATGATCCGGTACGCGATGGAGTGGATCTCCGGCCGGGTCGAGCACCGCCTCTCCGGGGTCTCTCGCTGGGGGGACGTGCGGGTGTGGACCCGGCAGATCCTGCTCGAGCTGCTGCCGTTGGACGAGCAGCGGCAGCGCGAGCACGCGGTGTGGCTGGCGTTCGTCGCGCACGCCGGGACCGACCCCTCGCTCGTCGGGCTGAGGCGCCGCACCGACGAGAAGCTCGTCGAGCTCTACGCCCGCATCGTGCGTGCACGGCGCTCGCTCCCGCCTGCCGCCGACGTCGGGGCCGAGGCAGTTGTCGCCCAGGACGCCCTGCTGCTGCAGGCGTTGCTGGACGGTCTCTCGCTGCGCCTCACCGTGATGCCGCCCGACGAGGCGCGGCGCCGCGGTCCGGTCCTTCTCGACCGCTACCTGGAACTGGCCGTCGACGTATCGGAGCAGGCCTGAGCCGGCCGACCACGCCGTGCCCGGCGCAGGCCGCCGGCTACGGCCAGATCCAGCCCTGCGTAAGGACGATGTTTCCGGCGACGAGCGCGGCCAGCAGCACGAGCCCGCCCACCGGCGGCCAGCCGATCGCGGGCGGGGTCTCGGCGTCGGCCCGCTTCGCGCGGAACATCATCGACATCGGTGCGAACACCCCGAGCGACACCGCGGCAGCCAGGACGGCGACGACCGTCGCGGGGTCGTCCACCGCTGCCAGCAGGACGTAGCCCGCCATGAGGACGAGGAAGCCGCCGGTGCCGATGAGCCAGGGCCAGACCGTCATGTCGGTCCGGTCCTGGACCGTGGCGGCGAGCCCGCGGATCGGCACGGAGAAGGCCCAGGCCGTCAGGGGCAGGCACGCCCACCCGACGACCGTCGCGGCGACGTAGGCGGCGGGCGGTGCGTTCAACAGCTCGAACGCCTGCGCGGTGTCCCCGACGTCGAGGATCGCGGTGACCTGCAGGTATCCGAAGGCCTCCTGCAGGCTGGTGAACACCGTCCACAGCCACACCAGGCGCCAGAACGGCCGCGTGCGGAACGGGGTGTAGACCCGGTCGACGACGACCCCGGCTACCCCGGTGAGCAGGCTGAACGCCGGGCCGGCGAGCAGCTCGACGACGGCCTGGTTGGTCGACAGCTCCGGGGTGAAGCTGACGGCGAACGGCAGCTGGGTCGGTCGGCTCCCGTAGAGGGCGCCCACGACGGCGTGGCTGGTCTCGTGCAGGGCCACCATGATCGTCGTGCCGATGACGAACGCGAGGCTGGTGCCGAGGATGAGGTGGGCGCGGCTCACAGTCCGGGCTCGATCCATGTCGAGATCCTTGCACGTCGGAGACGCAAACGACACAGGTTGACGGACCAGGATCGTGAGGGGCCTGGATCTCGCGCAGGTTCAGCCGGCCTCGGACAGGCGTGCGTCGAGGTGGCGCCGGGCGGGCGGGCCGAGCACCTCGTGGACCTGGCCGAGGAGCGAGGTGAGCTCGGGCTGACGCCACCCCTCGGGGAGCAGCTCGGCCGGCAGCGGCGGCACGACGACGAGTGCGCGGTAGACCGGCAGCGTGAGCCCGGCCAGCCGACGCATCGCCGCCGCCCCCGTCGGCCGGCCGTCCCGGTCGCGGGCAAGGGCGTTGCTCAGCCGCGTGACCTGCCGGCCCAGGTGACGGTCGAGGGAGGCCAGCTCCCACGCCTCGGCGGCGGCCGCGCGCGCCTCGGCCGGGCGGAGCCGGAGCGTGACCGGGTAGACCGTCATCGCCTCGGGCAGGGTCGCGGTGAACGGCTCGAGGGTCTCCCACCGGTCGTCGACGCCGATGAGCAGGCCGGGCCGAAGGGTGGCGTAGCCGGCGAGCACTGCCTTGGTGCGCAGCCTGTCGCGGTGGTTGCGCAGCCGTTCGGGCGCGCTGTAGAGGATTCCGGCGAACTCGCCCGTCCACTCCCGTTCCGCCGGCCCATGACCGGGGTGGCCGAGGCTGCGTGCGTGCCGGAACCCGCTCGCGGTCAGCCCGGCCAGTCGGTAGTCCGTGATGCGACCGGTGCGCGCTCCCGTGATCTCGCCGGCGGCCCGCATCCGGGCGATCGCGCTGCGCGTGGCGCTCGCGCCGATGCCGAGGTCGGCCAGCAGCGCGACGAGCGCCGGGCCGGGGAGCGAGTCGCGGGCCGAGAGCCCGAACAGGAAGCTGATGAGCGAGGCGATCGACGGTGCGCGCTGCGCGGGCAGCCCTCGCCGGTCGGACATCCGCCCACTGTATTCGGGGCGCGCCTACCGGTAGGCGCGCTCGTAGGCCCCGGGGACGAGGCCGGCGTCGTGCCCGAGCTCGTGCGCGGCGCGGATGGCGAAGTTCGGGTCGCGCAGCATCTCGCGGGCGAGCAGCACCACGTCGGCCTGCCCGGTCGCGAGGACGTGCTCGGCCTGGACGGGGGAGGTGATGAGCCCGACCGCACCGGTGGGGATGCCGGTGCGCTCGCGGATCCGGGCGGCGAACGGCACCTGGTAGCCCGGCCCGATCGGCACCCGCGCCGGCAGGTTGCCGGCGGTCGAGACGTCGACGAGGTCGACCCCGTGCTCGCGCAGCCGGGCGGCGAGCCAGGTGGTGTCGTCGATGTCGAGGCCGCCCTCGGTCCAGTCCGTGGCCGAGACCCGCACGAGGACGGCTACGTCCTCGCCAGCCTCGGCCCGCACGGCGTCGACGACCTCGAGCAGGAACCGGTCGCGGTTCTCCGGCGAGCCGCCGTAGTCGTCCGTGCGGTCGTTGCTCAGCGGGGAGAGGAACTGGTGGAGGAGGTAGCCGTGGGCGCCGTGGATCTCGAGGAGGTCGAACCCGGCGTCGAGCGCCCGCCGGGCGGAGGTGACGAAGGCGGCCGTGATCTCCGCGATGCCGGCCGCGTCCAGCGCCCGGGGAGCGGTCAGGCCGGGATACGACGACGACGACGGGCCCACCGTCTCCCAGCCGCCCTGCTCGAGGGGGAGTGAGCCCCGGTGCTCCGTGCCCCATGCGGGCCACACCGACGCCTTCCGGCCGGCGTGGGCGAGCTGGACGCCGGCGAGAGCGCCGCGCTCGTGGACGAACCGCACGATGGGTGCCAGGGCGTCGCGCTGCTCGTCGTTCCACAGCCCCAGGTCCTCCGCCGAGATGCGGCCCTCGGGCGTGACAGCGGTGGCCTCGGTGAGGACCACCCCCGCGCCGCCCCTGGCGAAGGAGCCGAGGTGCACCAGGTGCCAGTCGGTGGCGACGCCGTCGTGGGCGTGGCAGGAGTACTGGCACATGGGCGCGACCCAGATGCGGTTGCGGGCGGTGGCGCCGCGCAGCGTGAGCGGCGTGAACAGCTCGTGGGACACGGGCGGAGGTCCTCCTCGTAGGGGGCGGTGGCCGGTGGCGCGCTCGCGCGTGCACGCGGCGGGACGGCACCCGCGGGTCGATCGGGTTCGCGGCCATCCTCGCACCGGTGCACCGGCGTCGATCAGCGAGTACCTCACGCGGATGTGTGCCTCGCAGGCGGACAGGTCCGGCGGTGAGCACTGCACGGCGCAGGAGGTCTCCGAGGTGCTGGCCCGGAGCACGGTCCACGGCAAGGCGCGTGTGCGCAAGGTCGACGCCCCGGCCGCCGGGTCAGCGTCGTTGCTGCTGAAGTTCGCGACGGTGCTCGGGCACTGCAACGCCGGGCGCTTCCGCGGTCAGGAGATCAACCTGACGACGTACGACCTCGCGCGGATCAACATGTTCCCGTACGACGTCACCTTCGAGTCGTTCAGCATCGCCCTCGGCGACACCCTCACCGATCCCCAGCACCGGGACGACGAGCCGTTCGAGGCGCTCGTGTCCACCCCGCCCTACTCGATCAGGTGGGCCGGGGACGCCGACCCGCTGCTCATCCACGGCGAGCGGTTCGCCCCCGCGGGCGTGCTGGCGCCGAAGTCGAAGCCAGACCTCGCGTTCACCATGCACATCCTGTCCTGGCTGGTCGTCGACGGCACGGCACCGACCGTTCGCCACCCTGGCCATCACGCGCCACCTCACCGAGGTCTCGGCCATGTCGACCGAGAAGCTCGTCCGCACCCCACGAGCCGTCCGCTCAGCAACCATCGAGATCAACGGCGAGAAACTCACCCTCGACCAAGAACCAGCACTCGAGATCCGCGCGCTGCTCGTCCGACTCACCAGCAGTCACGCAACCACGTGGCACGAGTCAGGCGGGCTGGCCGCCGCGCCCTTGCGGGTCCGGTGCGGCACGCAGGCGATCCGCCTCGTCCTCCTCCGGGCGCGGTGCGACGTCCTGATCGAGCTCGATCACCGGCACGACGGAGGCCCACCTGACCTGCACGTCGCCAGCCGAGTCACCCGCGACCTCGTCGCGGGCTCGGCCCGACCTGCGGTGCGCCGCTCGACGCGCGACGAGCGGCGCTTGCCCGTACCGTCGGGACGTTCGCCATCGATCGAGTGGACGCACCTACCCGGAAGGACAGCGCCATGGCTGAGATCTCCGACCTGACCCAGGCCGACGTCGTCAAGCTCCTCCGCGGCAGCCGAGTCGTCATGCTGACGACCGCTCTCGCCGACGGGAAGCTCCTGGCCCACCCGATGTCCCCGCAGGAGGTCAGCGACGACGCCGACGTCTGGTTCTTCCTCAGCCTCGCGAGCGGTCAGGCCGACGCGCTGCGGCGCGGGCCGAACGCCAACATCGCGGTCGCCGAGGCCGGCTCCTGGCTGTCCGTCGCGTGCCGCGTCGAGCTCGTCGAGGACCGCGCCAAGGTCGAGGAGCTGTGGAGCGACGGCGCCGAAGCCTACGTCGAGGGAAGGGACGACCCGAACCTGACTCTCGTCAGGGCGGTCGGGGAGTCCGCGCAGTACTGGGGCGTCCCCGGCGGGAAGGTTTCCGCTCTCGCGCAGCTCGTCAAGGCGAAGGTGTCCGGCGAGCGGCCCGCGGGCGGCACATCGACGACCGAGCTCTGAGCCCGGAGATCGGCCCGACGCCAGGCACGCACACGCAGGCCGACCCTGCCGGTCGCGGGAGCACAGAGGTGACGGACACCGAGCGCTACGTCGTGGTGCGGGGTCGGCGGTGGCGCCGTGCCGACCCGCGGCTGCCCGAGGAGGTGCGCGCCGCGCTGGTTTCCGCGCTCGGCCGCGCACGCTCTGCCGTCCGTACCGCCCCCGACGACGACGCCCGGACCGCGGCCAGGCGTCGTGTGCAGGCAGCGAAGGAGGGGCTGGGGGAGCGGGGCACCGCGTGGTGGGACCTCGGTGAGCACGAGGCGATCGGCCGGGCGAGAGACCGGCTGGCGCGATTGCGTGAGCTCGAGGACGAGGCGTAGAGGCGGGGCCGTCCATGGGTGCTCTGCACCACTACCCGCCGCAGGAAGTCTCCGAGGGACTGGCCCGGATCACGGTCCACGGCAAGACGCGCGTCCGCAAGGTCTACGACCCCGCCCCAGGGTCGGGTTCCCTGCTGCTGAAGTCCGCCAAGGCGCTGGGGCGCCGCTCGGGGGCTTCTGCGGTCAGGAGATCAACCTGACGACGTACGACCACGCTCGCATCAAGAAGTTCCTGCACGACGTCGCACATGCGCAACATCTACGCCGGAGTGCGAGCTCGACGAGGCGGTTACTCACAAGGATCTCTTTTCGGTTCGACGTGAGGGCACGCGACGTCCACCGTCCCCTCACGTACTGCATCACTGGCGCGGGCTGTTGGAGCGCATCCGCGCGCCCCCTCGTGTCTGCGGCCGGCGGCGCGCTCTGGTCGGGGCGCTTCGCGACCATCCGCGCACCGGCGCGACGAACCAGGTGAGTGGCGTGGGAGACGGCGCTCTCGCGCGGAATTGTGTCGTCGTCATCGTGCTACGGTCGCCCGGTGATGAACGACCGTGCGATTCATGTCCTGCGCGAGTTCGTCGCCGAACGCGAATGGACGCAGTTCCATTCGCCGGAGAATCTTGCGAAGAGCATCAGTATCGAATCGGCAGAGCTGTTGGAATGCTTTCAGTGGGGCGCCCCGGGGGAGTTCGATGGGGTGCGTGACGAGCTCGCCGACGTCTTGACGTACTGCTTGTTGCTCGCGGACGCGCTGGGCGACGAGCCGGAAGATCTTGTGCTCCGAAAGCTGGCCAGGACCCGCGAGAAGTATCCGGTCGACAAGGCGCGAGGAACGAGTCTGAAGTATGACCAGCTGGAGGATTGAGCGACTCGATTTCGACTCCGGCTCCGTGGATGAGTGGAGCCGGGTCGATCCTCGTCACAGCAACTGGCCGGTGGTCTACAGCATCAACGGGCCACGCTCGATCTACGTGGGCGAGACCGGCAACGCGATGGGCAGGATGCGGCAGCACCTGGGCACCAAGGACGGCCTCGACACGGTGCGGGTGGTCATCGACGAGACGTTCAACAAGTCCGTCTGTCTCGACCTGGAGTCGACGCTCATCAGGCTGCTCGGGGGCGATGGCAAGTTCGAGGTGCTCAACAGGAACGACGGGATCACTGACGCCGAGTATTTCGACCGTGCGTGGTACCGGTTGCGGTTCGATGAGATCTTCGACGAGCTCCGCGCGGCGGGGTACTTCGACCGCAGCATCCCCGAGATCGTCAACAGCGACCTCTTCAAGTTGTCCCCGTTCAAGGCGCTCACCCATGATCAGGCGATTGTCGTCGAGAGCATTCTCGATGGTCTGTTCGAGGACCTCGCCGCCGACCTGTCGAGCGCGAGTCTCGTCGAGGGGCACCCGGGAACGGGTAAGACCATCCTTGCC
>NZ_JBNDNA010000026.1:0-14839 GCF_049856175.1 Georgenia sp. Z1491 | reverse complement strand
AAGGGGCAGCGCCGTCTCGATGGCCTGGACGGCATGATCATCAGCCTCTACGCAGGCGGGATGACGTTGCGGGACGTCGAGCACCACCTCGCGACCACGATCGGCACCGAGATCAGTTACGAGACGATCTCCAAGGTCGTGGACCAGATCAGCGAGGAGGTCCTGGCCTGGCAGCACCGCCCGTTGGAGGCGCTGTATCCGGTGATCTACCTCGACGCGATCGTGGTCAAGATCCGCGATGGCGGACACGTGCGCAACAGGTCCGCCCATCTCGCCATCGGCGTCGATATGGACGGGATCAAGCACGTCCTGGGTATCTGGGTCCAGGCCAGCGAGGGAGCGAAGTTCTGGGCCGGCGTCTGCGCCGAGCTGGCCAACAGGGGCGTGCGTGACGTGCTGATCGTGTGCTGCGACGGGCTCACGGGGTTCCCCGAGGCCGTCGAAGCGACCTGGCCCCAGGCGACCGTGCAGACCTGCGTGGTCCACCTGATCCGGGCCGCGACGAGGTTCGTGAACTACAAGGACCGTAAGGCTCTGACGGCCGCGCTGCGGCCGATATACCAGGCGCCCAGCGCTGAGGCCGCCCTGGAGGTGCTGGAGGCCTTCGAGGCCAGCGAGCTCGGCCGTCGCTACCCCTCGGCGGTCAAGACGTTCCGCGCCGCGTGGGAGCGGTTCACCCCGTTCCTGGCGTTCCCGCCCGAACTCAGGCGGGTCATCTACACGACCAACGCGATCGAGTCGCTGAACTACCAGCTCCGCAAGGTCACCAAGAACCGGGGCCATTTCCCCAACGACGCCGCGGCAGTGAAGCTGCTGTGGCTGGCGATCTGCAACATCGAGGACAAAAGAGCGCGCGAGCGAGCCAAGGAACGAGGACGACCCGCCGCCGAGCGACGAGCCTCGGGCCGGCTCGTCGAGGGCGCTGTCACCACGAACTGGAAGACGGCCCTCCAACAGCTCTCACTGGTCTACCCCGACCGAATCAACCCCCACCTCTGACCCGGCCCCCTTACACAGACAACTTGACAGGCTCGGGCCCGCGCCGCCTCGTCCAGCTCCTCCTCGGTGGAGGAGGAACCGGGCTCAGCCGCCAGGACTCCGGCCTGCGCCAGCGACAGACCGGAGCTCGTCAGCTGGCTGATCCTCAGCAGGGCCACCAGATGATCCGCGGTGTAGTCCCGATATCCGTTGGACCCACGCGGCGGCTCCTCCAGCGCGCCCATCTGGTGGTAGTAGCGGACGGCCCGGACCGTCACCCCCGCGAGCTCGGCCAGTTCTGAGATGCGCATCAGGGTGAAGCGTGCCCTAGTCGGCGGATGCTCGGACTCAGCAGGGTCGCGGCGGCCGCGCCGATCCACACAAGGACGAGCGTCGTCGTGGCCACGTGCAGGGTGCCGATCTCGATGAGCACAGCAGCCATGCCGATCCCCACCGACGGAACGAGGGTCATGATGGCGTTCTGGCCGCCCAGCACCTTCCCGCGCTGGGCATCTACGACGTTCTCCACGAACGTCAGCCCGACGACGGCGTTCATGCAGCCACCGCCCAGGCCAACGATCGCAGCTCCGGCGAAGACCGACCACACCGGCCCCAGAACACCGACGACGACGAAGCCCACGGCGACGACGGTGACACCGGCGGTGAACCACCCCCGGCGCGGGATCCTGGCGCCGAACCAGGCAAAGAGTCCGCCGCCGACGAGCAGGCCCCCGGCCAGCGCGCTGAGCACGAACCCGACGAACCCGGCCTCACCCTGGAACGCGAAGTGCACCGGTATCACCATGCCTTGCAGGGCAGCGAGCACGACCGCCAGCGCCAGACCCAGCAGGACGACGACGCGCAGGAGCGGTGTGCGGAAGATGACCACCAGGCCGGAGAAGACGGACCTGGGGGCCTCGGGCTCGGAATCGTCCTGCGGTGCACGATCCTCCTGCTCTGCACGCGGAAGTCGAGTTGACCGGGAGGGGATGACGAGGGTCAGCAGGGCTGCCGATGCTGCGATGCCCGAGGTGACCCACATGACCGCCACGGGCTCCAGGGAGGCCACGAGGATGCCGGCGATGGCGGGGCCGACCAGCAGCGAGACCCCTGCCAGGGACTCCCGCAGGCCGATCAGCCGTGACGGGTCCATCCCTGCGGCCTGGGCGACGGCGGGGAGCATGGCCTCCCGCGCGGTGATGCCGGGAACGTCACCGAAGGAGTTCAGCACCGCCACGGCGATGAACCAGCCCAGGTGCAGTCCGACGGTGAGTTCGATGACGGGCAGGATGACCAGCGCTACGGCCGAGATCACGTCGGAGAGGATCGCGACGGTGCGGCGGTTGATCCGGTCCATGAGCGAGCCCATCAACAGCCCGGCGACGGCGGACGGCACCGCCGCCGCGATGGCAACGGCTCCGGCCCCCATCGGACTGCCCGTGGTGAACAGGACCAGGAGCGGGAGTGCGATCGCGGTGATCGAGTTGCCGAGCAACGACGTGCCGAAGGCAGCCAGGTAGAAGAAGACGATCCGAATCATGCGCCGAGTCCAAACGATGACGTCGCGTCATGGTCAAGCCGCGTATGCGTTCCAGCGCGTAGCGGCGATCCGGTCGCGAACGGCCCGTGTGCGCTCGTCAGGCTCGCACCGGCTGCGGAGCCTTCGCGTCGGTAGAAACCCCTGAGGTCGTGCCCGACCCGGACATAGGTGGCTTCCACCGACGCGAACGGAGCACCGCCGGCAGAAGTCTGTGGGCACGGCGATGACCGGCAGCGACCGGTCGGCCGACCCTCGTACGTCCGCTACCGCCCGCGGTCGTACAGCCAGTGGAAGGTCTCGCCATGACATCCCGACGACAGCGCGTCGCCATCATCACCGGCTCGGACCATGAGCGGGCGATGGGCGCGGCCACACCTGTCGGCAGGTCCGGCACCGCGGACGAGGTGGCGTACGCGATCGCGTTCCTCGCCGGCGAGGGCGCGTCGTACATCACGGGTCAGCTCATCACGGTCGACGGAGCGAACTCCACCAGCGAGGAGCACGGTAGAGAGGGAAGGTACCGACAGTGATAGACGGATCCGACGAGTTCCTGCTCGCCCTCGCGAGCATCGCAGCGACCCTCGTCGGAACGTTCATCGTGGCGGTGTTCTTCTACCTCGACTCGGCGCTCCACCGGGCCCGCGGTGCCGCAGGCAGCTCGCCGGACCGGTACATCCGGGCAGGCACCCGGTGGGTGCTCATCGCGTACAGCCTGCCCCTGATCGTCCCTCTCGCCCTGGTCGGTGCGGAGCCGGTCTGGGCGACCGTCACGTGCGTGGTGTGCGCAGCGGCGCTGGTGATCGCCACCGTCGACACGTCCCGTCGAATCGTGAAGAAGGGCGCGACGAGGAGGTCTCTCGCGCTCGCCGCGAACGAGATCGTCACCTCGCTGGCCGTAGTTGCCCTGGTGGTCCTGCCGTGGATCCTCGGCGGCTGGATCCCGTCGCCGAGCGACCTCGTCCCTTCTCTCCTTCTCGCCCTCGCCATCGGCTTCACCAGCACCGCGGCGGTCATCATGTCGGTCGTCGACGCCGGGGAGACGTCGACCCCCGCTTCGCAGCCGACAGCGCTGTCGCGACGCTCCGCGACACGTCGCCGGCGACGGTCGGCGACGGCTCACCTCGTGCGCTGATCGGCCAGCACGGCGTTCCCACCCGTGAGCTGCTCGACGTGCGGCCGGGTACGGCCCGACCTCCGCCACCGGTGGGCAGGCGGTTAGTGTGAAGCGACCGCACCCCCGTCTGACTCTGGAGATCGGACCTCTCATGGCCTTCAACGCAATCGCCAACATCGCCCTCCGAGGGATCCCGGGCGCCTTCATCCTCAACTCGGGCATCAGCAAGATCGGCATGGACGAGGAGACCGCCGGCTACGTGCAGGCCGAGGCCGAGAAGGGCATCCCGCAGCTGGGTTCGCTGGAGCCGACGCAGTTCGCCAAGCTGCTCAGCTACGGCGAGATCGGCGTCGGAGCGGCGCTGCTGGCGCCGTTCGTCCCCAACCGCCTGGCCGGACTCGCGCTCGGCGGCTTCTCCGCCGGCCTGCTGAGCATCTACTTCCGCGACCCGGCCAAGACCACCGACGACGGCGTGCGCCCGTCCGGCGAGGGAACGTCGCTGGCCAAGGACTCCTGGATGATGGCCATCGCCATCGCGCTCATCGCCGGGGGCTCGCGAAAGAAGGGCTGATCCCGACGAGGGGGCGGCATGTGGTCGGAGCGGCGGCGCAGGCGCCGGCCGGTCAGGACCGAGCCGGGAGACGGCAGTGCGCTGAGGCCGCACCGTCCCTGGCAGATGCTGACCCGTTCGGTCTTTCAGGTCGAGCTCACCGACGAGGACGGAGTCGCACGCGACTACGCCGTCGACGTCAGGTACTTCAGCTGGGACGGCACGGTCCACTTCTACGTGGACGGTCGACAGGAGCTGGTGTCCGAGCAGCCCACCGCCTTCCCCGTGCCCGGCGGCATCCTCGAGGTCGCGGTCGGGGCCTCCGGGCTCCGGCGGATACACCTGGTGCCCGACGACGGCGGCCAGGAGCGCACGCTGAGGCCGGTCCGGCACAGCGCGGAGTACTGGCGCGCGGTGGCCGAGCATCGGCACCCCGCCCTCAGCAGGTGGATCGGGCGCGCAGCCGTCGTGATCCTGCTGATCGGGCTGGTGCTCTTCGGGCCGCAGCTGCTCGAGGCGGTGACCCAGTGGGACGTCGTCGGCGACCGTGTCGGCACCTACACCTCGCCGATCTCGTTGCCCGCCTGGCTCAACACCACCCTGCTGATCGCCGGCACCGCGGCGTCGCTCGAGCGTGCACTCACGCTGCGCAGTCACTGGTTGATCGACCTCAAACCCTGGTGGCTCGGGTGAGGGAGTCGCGCCGGACCGGGTGGACCTCGGTCGGCCGCACACCTTGTCGTCCGGTACGCGCCGCCCGACGGCGCCGATAGGACGGTCGACTGCGTACGTTCACGGCACGAGTCTCGACAGCAGGTCCTCCAGCTGGTCGAGCTCGTCGAGCGTCAGGCCCGCGGTCGCGGCGTCATCCGCAGCGAGGACACTGTCGACGACGCCCGGCGAGACGACGGCACCGACCTGTTCGGAGGGCAGATGAGCGACGAGCGTCGCACCGCCCTGGTCGAACGGACCTACGACAAGCGCGCCGGCCACCCCGAGGAGGTCGCGTCCCTCGTCACCTTCCTGGCGTCCGACGGGGCGCGCCACCTCACCGGACAGCACATGCACGTCAACGGCGGCGCCCACACCACGCGGTGAGAGGGGGATCCCGGGCGACGCAGGTCGACCCTCGACGAGTGGGCCCGGCCGGGTTCGAACCGGCGACCTACGCGGTGTAAACGCGGCGCTCTGACCAGCTGAGCTACGGGCCCGCGCCGAAGCCTAACCGGCGCCGCGGCGCTACCCTGGCAGTGGAGGCGAGATGGCGACGAAGCCGACACTCATCAACTCGGTCGTCCGCGCGACGCACCTGCTCGACGCGCTCGGGGACGCCCGGTCGCCCCAGCCCGCCAAGAAGCTGGCCCGCGCCGTCGGGATCCCGCTGCCGACGGCCTACCACCTGCTGCGCACGCTCGTGCACGAGGGCTACGTCGAGCACACGAACGAGGGCTACGCGCTCGGCGACCAGGCGGCGGCGCTCGGCCGCGGGGCGGAGCCCCACCGTGTACGGCGCGTGCTGCGCGGGCTGCACGACGCCTTGCACGCGGCCGCCTATCTCTCGACGTACGCGGATGGCGAGGCCCTGCTCACCGAGGTCGTCGACTCGCCCGAGGCGCCACGCATCGACATGTGGGTGGCGTTCGACGAGGCCGCGCACGCCACCGCCCTCGGCAAGGCCCTGCTCACGTCGTTGCCCGACGACGACCGGCGCGAGTTCGTCGCGCGGCACACCTTCGCCGATCTCACTCCGCACACCCTCACCTCCCCGAGGGCGTTCATGGCGCAGATCGGGCGGCAGGTGCCGTTCGCCGTCGACCGGGAGGAGTACCTGCTCGGTGTCGTGTGTGTGGCCGTGCAGGTGCCCGGTCGCGCGCAGGCGGTCGCGGTGTCAGTCCCCGCGGGGCGCGCCGAGCAGGTGCTCGCGCGCATCGACGAGCTGCACCGCACGGCGGGCCTCGTCGCCCTCGCACCCTCCTGATCCTGCTCGGTCCGGACCTCCACCGCGCCGCGGCCCGCGGATTATCACCAACTGAAAACTCGGCGTTGCGACGCGCCCGGGCCAGGCCGATGGTGGGCACCAACGGCACACGAGCCAACGGAGGCACACATGTCGACGACGACGAACCCACCCCCGCAGCCGACGACGGACGAACCACCGGCCGCGGCCCCACCGCCCGACGAGGTCCGCCTCGAGCTGTTCGAGACGATGGTCCGCTCCCGCACCTACGAGGAGGCGATCCTGCGGGAGTACCACGTGGACAAGGGCCCCGGCTTCGACATCGGCAAGGGGCAGATCCCCGGCGAGATGCACCTCTCGGCCGGACAGGAGCCGGTCGCCGCCGGCATCTGTGCGCACCTCACGTCCGACGACGCCGTGACGGCACCCCACCGGCCCCACCATTTCGCGGTCGCCCACGGCGTGGACCTGAGGAGGATGACGGCGGAGATCTTCGGCCGGGAGACCGGCCTGGGACGCGGCCGTGGCGGCCACATGCATCTGTTCGACCCGGCGGTGCACTTCTCCTGCTCCGGGATCATCGCCGAGGGGTACCCGCCGGCGCTCGGAGCCGCCTTCGCGTTCCGGCGGAAGGGCACCGGCGGCATCGCGGTGGCCGTCACCGGGGAGGGCGCCGCCAACCAGGGTGCCTTCCACGAGTCGCTCAACCTCGCCGCGCTCTGGCAGCTCCCGGTCGTCTTCGTCGTCGAGGACAACGAGTGGGGCATCTCCGTGCCCCGCACGGCATCGACGTCCGTCGCGTCGAACGCCGAGCGCGCCGCCGGGTACGGCATTCCCGGGGTACGAGTGGAGGACAACGACGTCGACGCGGTGCACGCAGCGGCCGAGACCGCTGTCGCCCGCGCCCGCGCCGGAGACGGGCCGAGCCTCATCGAGGTCGCCACCGTGCGCATGTGGGGCCACTTCGAGGGCGACGCCCAGGGCTACCGCCCCGAGCTCGCCTCGGTCGCCGACCTCGACCCGATCCCCCGCTATGCCGAGCGGCTGCGGGGCGCCGGCGTCCTGGACGACGCCACGGAGGAGAGCATCCGCGCCCGGGCGAGCGAGCAGGTCGAGGATGCCGTCACGTTCGCCAAGGACAGTCCGATCCCGGACCCGGCCGAGGTCCACCGGTACGTCTTCGCCGAGGAGCAGTCATGACCGCCACCGACACCACCCAGCCCGCCACCACCCGCCGGCTCAACACGTCCAAGGCGATGGTCGAGGCCGTCGCGCAGGAGATGGACCGCGACGACACGGTGGTCTACCTCGGGGAGGACGTCGGCTCCTACGGCGGCATCTTCTCCTCCACCACCGGGCTCCTCGACCGGTTCGGCCCCGACCGCATCATCGACACCCCCATCTCCGAGACCGCGTTCATCGGTCTCGGCATCGGGGCGGCGACCGAGGGGATGCGGCCGATCGTCGAGCTGATGTTCGCCGACTTCATGGGCGTCTGCCTCGACCAGATCTACAACCACATGGCCAAGATCCGGTACTTCTCGGGCGGCCACGTCTCCGTGCCGATGGTGCTGGCGACGGCCGTCGGCGGCGGCTACTCCGACGGAGGCCAGCACTCCCAGTGCCTGTGGGGCACGTTCGCCCACCTGCCGGGCATGAAGGTCGTCGTCCCCTCGACCCCCGCCGACGCCAAGGGTCTGATGACGTCGGCCATCCGCGACGACGACCCCGTGGTCTTCATGTACCACAAGGGAATCATGGGCCTGCCCTGGATGAAGAAGAACTCCCGGTCGATCGGCGACGTCCCCGCCGGCGAGCACCTCGTGCCGATCGGACGGGCGAACGTCGTCAAGGAGGGCAGCGACGTCACCGTCGTCACCCTGTCACTGTCGGTCCACCACGCCCTCGACGTCGCGGAGAAGCTCGAGGGCGAGGGGATCAGCGCCGAGGTGCTCGACCTGCGCTCGCTCGTACCGCTGGACCGCGAGGCGATCCTCGCCTCGGTCGGGAGGACGGGGCGGCTCGTCGTCGTCGACGAGGACTACCTCTCGTTCGGGCTCTCGGGCGAGGTCTCGGCGACGATCACCGACGAGGACCCGCGGCTCCTGACGGCGCCGGTGCAGCGCGTGACGATGCCGGACATCCCCATCCCCTACGCCCACGACCTCGAGTACGCGGTGCTCCCCCTGCACGCGCGCATCGAGGACGCGATCCGCAGGGTCGTGGCATGAGGGAGGTGCTCTTCCCCCGGGTCGACGAGGACGACCCCAGCGCCGAGGGTGTGGTCGCCACGTGGTACTCCTCCGACGGCGAGCAGGTCGCCGAGGGGCAGTTGATCGCCGAGGTGCAGGTGGCCAAGGTCTCGGTCGAGGTCACCGCGCCGGCCGCAGGGGTTCTGCGCGTCGTCGCCGAGGAGGACGCCGCCGTCCACCAGGGCGACGTCATCGGTCGGATCGAGGGATAACCAGCTCGACGAACACCCGCCTCGAGGAGCTGCCACGCCGGGGCCGTCCCAGCCCCGGGGGCGTCGCCGTTCCGGGGGCCGTCCCCGCCCCGGGCGCTACTTCCCGCGGGACCGGGAGACCACCCGGGTGCCCGACCACTCGCTCCCCGCCGCGACGGCGGACGTCGCGTTCATGCCGGCGATCTGGGCGGCCTCGGAGATCTCGGCCGGGCCCACGTGCTCCGGCGAGGTCGGCTTGGGCGTGAGCACCCAGATGGTGCCGCCGTCGTCGAGGTTGGCCTGGGCGTCGACGAGCAGGTCGGTCAGGTCCCCCTCCTCGGTGTCCGACCTGCGCCACCAGATGATGGCGCCGTCGCACACGTCGGAGTGGTTCTCGTCGACGAGCTCGGTGCCCGTGTGCTTCTCGACGGCCTCCCGCAGGCCGTCGTCGGCGTCCTCGTCCCACCAGAACTCCTGGACGACCTGGCCGGGCGCGAACGCTCCGGCGACTGCCTCGTACGCACTGGCGTGCACAGCCCGACTACTCCTCCCCGGGCTGACGCCCGAACGATGCGCCCCCGGGGTCCCGGAGGTCGCTGCGGACGCCCCGCGAGCGCGCGACGTCACCCCGCACGGTATCGGGCATCTCACCTCATCGGGTACAGGCGGGAAGTTGGGCCCGCCCACACGGGGCGGCCTACGATGGTGTGGCCCATATGCAGGCGCCGGAGGCCTCGGCGCACACACCCGGGAAGTGAGATGACGTGACTGCCACTGATCACGGACGGCCGCTGATCGACGGCCTGCTGAGCCAGGTACCGGACATCGACAAGGACGAGACCGCCGAATGGCTCGAGTCCCTGGACGGCCTCATCGACGACCGCGGGGGACCCCGCGCCCGCTACATCCTGCTCAACCTGCTGCGCCACGCCCGGCGTCGCGACATCGCCGTCCCCGGCAACCTCACCACGCCGCACGTCAACACCATCGGCGTCGAGGACGAGCCGTACTTCCCCGGCGACGAGCACGTCGAGCGCACCTACCGCGGCTGGATCCGCTGGAACGCCGCCGTCATGGTGGCGCGGGCGCAGAAGCCGGACGTCGCCGTCGGCGGCCACCTGTCCTCCTACGCGTCCGTGGCGACCCTCTACGAGGTGGGCCTCAACCACTTCTTCCGGGGCAAGGACCACCCGGGCGGCGGCGACCAGATCTTCTGGCAGGGCCACGCCTCGCCGGGCAACTACGCCCGCGCCTACGTCGAGGGTCGCCTGACCGAGGCCGACATGGACGGCTTCCGCCAGGAGTACAGCCACCGTGAGGACGGCCGGGGTCTGCCCAGCTACCCGCACCCGCACCAGATGCCGGACTTCTGGGAGTTCCCCACGGTCTCGATGGGCCTGGGCCCCTCCGGTGCGATCTACCAGGCGTGGTTCAACCGCTACCTGGCCGAGCGCGGCATCAAGGACACCTCCGACCAGCGGGTGTGGGCGTTCCTCGGCGACGGAGAGATGGACGAGCCCGAGTCGCGCGGCATGCTCCAGCTCGCCGCCCACCAGGGCCTGGACAACCTCACGTTCGTCGTCAACTGCAACCTGCAGCGCCTCGACGGACCGGTGCGCGGCAACAGCCAGATCATCCGCGAGCTCGAGTCGTTCTTCCGCGGCGCCGGCTGGAACGTCATCAAGGTCGTGTGGGGCCGCGAGTGGGACGCTCTGCTGCAGGCCGACAAGGACCGCGCGCTGGTCAACCTCATGGACTCGACCAACGACGGCGACTACCAGACCTTCAAGGCGAACGACGGCGCGTACGTCCGCGAGCACTTCTTCGGCCGTGACCCGCGCACCAAGGCGCTGGTGAAGGACATGACGGACGACGAGATCTGGGCGCTCAAGCGCGGCGGGCACGACTACCGCAAGATCTTCGCCGCCTACACGGCCGCCACGAAGCACACCGGCCAGCCGACGGTGATCCTCGCGCACACGGTCAAGGGCTACGGCCTCGGCCCGCACTTCGCCGGTCGCAACGCCACGCACCAGATGAAGAAGATGCAGGTCGCGGACCTGAAGATGCTGCGCGACTCGGTGAAGATCCCGATCAGCGACGAGCAGCTCGAGGACCCGTACGACGCGCCGTACTACCGCCCCGACGAGGACGACCCGACGCTGCAGTACATGCTCGAGCGCAGGCGCGAGCTCGGCGGGTTCGTCCCGGAGCGCCGGGAGCCGGAGCCCTCCCTGGAGATGCCCGGGGACAAGCCGTTCGAGGTTCTCGCCAAGGGCTCGGGCAAGCAGGAGGTCGCCACGACGATGGCGTTCGTCCGGCTGCTCAAGGAGCTCATCAAGGACAAGGGCTTGGGCCGCCACATCGTCCCGATCATCCCGGACGAGGCCCGCACGTTCGGCCTGGACTCGATCTTCCCGACGGCGAAGATCTTCAACACCTCCGGTCAGAACTACACGCCGGTCGACGCCGAGCTCATGCTCTCCTACAAGGAGTCCGAGCAGGGCCAGATCATGCACACGGGCATCAACGAGGCCGGCTCGGCGTCGCTGCTGCAGGCCGTGGGCACCTCGCACGCGACGCACGGCGTGCCGATGATCCCGGTCTACATCTTCTACTCGATGTTCGGCTTCCAGCGCACCGGTGACCAGTTCTGGGCCGCGGGCGACCAGCTGGCCCGGGGCTTCGTCATCGGCGCCACCGCGGGCCGGACGACGCTCGCCGGCGAGGGCACCCAGCACATGGACGGGCACTCCCCCGTGCTGGCGTCGACCAACCCCGCGTTCGTGCACTACGACCCCGCGTACGGCTACGAGATCCGGCACATCGTCCGCGACGGCCTGACCCGCATGTACGGCGAGGACGAGCGCGACCCGAACGTCCTGTACTACCTCACGGTGTACAACGAGCCGCTCGTCCAGCCGGCCGAGCCCGACGACGTCGACGTGGAGGGCATCCTCAAGGGCATCCACCGGGTCTCGCCGGCCGAGGGTGACGGGCCCTGGGTCCAGCTGCTCGCCTCCGGCGTTGGCGTGCCGTGGGCGCTGCACGCCAAGGAGATCCTCGCCGAGGACTGGGGCGTGCGCGCCGGCGTCTGGTCCGTGACGAGCTGGTACGAGCTGCGCCGCGAGGCCCTCGAGGTCGAGAAGCACAACTTCCTCAACCCCGAGGACCAGAAGGTCGCGTACCTGACCACCAAGCTCGAGGACGCCGGGGGCCCGTTCGTGGCCACCTCGGACTACGAGCACCAGGTGCAGGACTCGATCCGCCAGTGGGTGCCCGGCGACTACCACACGCTCGGGGCGGACGGCTTCGGCTACTCCGACACCCGGCCGGCCGCGCGCCGGCAGTTCCTCATCGACTCCCACTCGATGGTGGTCAAGGCGCTGCAGGCCCTCGTCAAGCAGGGGTCGATGGACGGCTCCGTGGTGCGCGAGGCGATCGAGAAGTACGACCTGCTCAACCCGCGGGCCGGCCAGTCCGGCACCGCCGGCGGCGACTCCTGACGCACGCTCAGCACACCAACGGGAGGGGCGCCCGGCCGACCTGGCCGGGAGCCCCTCCCGTCGTTGCGCACCCCCTTCGTCGAGCGTGCGGTTTCCGGTCGTCGAGCGTGCGGTTTCCGGTCGTCGAGCGTGCGGTTTCCGGTCATCGAGCGTGCGGTTGGCGCTGGTCGAGAGTGCGGTCGGTCGAACCGCGCTCGCTGTGGGAGCGGTGGTGCGACCTGGTGATGCCTGCTGGCACCTCTCGAGCAGTAATTCCGGCCCCGTGCGCGACTGCCGTGGCCGGAGCGGTCGGCCGGCCGATCCGGCGATCGGATCCCGGGGCGTGGTGACGTTCCGGCCAGGTGGTCTGAGCAGCTGCCCAGCGGTCGGGTGGGGCCGGTCGTGACGCGGAATTCTGCGCGTCCGCGACGGTTGAATCTGACGTTGAACCAGGCGGAGCGCGATCCACACCCCGCGCCCCTCGACAAGGAGCACGTCATCGCATGAGCACGTCACCGGGCAGGGCACCTGTTCTCACTGCCGAGGAGCTCGGCATCCGTGGACCGCTGGGCGGGCGTGCCACCCTGGTGCAGTTCTCGTCGAACTTCTGTGCGCCCTGCCGGTCGACGCGCGGACTGCTCGCCTGGGTCGCCGGCAAGGAGCCCGGCGTGCGGCACGTCGAGCTGGAGATCACCCGGCACCTCGAGCTCGGCGAGGCTCTCGGCGTCACCCGGACCCCGACGTTCTTCCTCCTCGACCCCGACGGCGCGGTGCTCGCCCGCCAGGAGGATGCGCCGAGGCTCGCGGGTGTGCGCGAGCTGCTCGACCGGCTCGTTCCCGCACGCGGGTAGCTACCACGCCGGTCCTGCCACACGGGCGGGCTTGCGCGCGAGACACTGGGGTGGCAGCCCGTACGCCGGGCGGCCGACCCGACCGCGAGAGGGACGGAGAGCCGTGTGAGTGACGTCGTCGTAGGTGTGCTCGCCCTTGTCATCGGGCTGCTGCTGTGCTTCCGCGGGCGCGGGGCTATGCGCGTCCTGCTCGCCCTGTGGGGCGCGCTGGTCGGGTTCGGGCTCGGCATGGTGGTGGTTGCCGAGGTGACCGGCGAGGGGTACCTCGCGAGCACGGCCGGCTGGATGGCAGCGGTCGTCCTCGCTCTGGTCTTCTCCTGGTTGGCCTTCGTCTTCTTCTCGATCGCCGTCGTGCTGGGGTTCGCCTCGATGGGATTCGTGCTCGGCCGGACCGTCGCCGGGGCTCTGGGCGTCTCCGAGCCGTGGGTGATCATGGCAGTGGGCGTGGTCAGCGGCGTCGTACTGGGCCTGCTCGCGGCCGTCACAGACATGCCCGACCTGGTGCTCGTCGTCATCAGTGCGCTGGCCGGTGCGAGCGCCGCCGTCGGCGGTCTCCTGCTGCTGCTCGGCAACGTCGACCTCGACCACTACGTCGACACCCGGGTCGCTGTCGTCGACGAACCGCTGTGGTACGTCGGTCAGTTCGTGCTGGCCGTTGTCGGCATCGTCGTACAGGTCCGCCATACCCGTCGCGCACGTTCGCTGCGCCAGTCGTGGGGGTAGTGCCGGCAATGCGGTGAGCGTTACGGCGTCCGTCAGACGTCCGGCCCGATCGTCGACGACGACGCACCCCGTCCCTGACGTAGCGCCTGCCGAGCTCGCGAAGATCGAGAGCTCGTAAGCTCGAGGAGGCGCACGACCGCGACTCCGGCCCCCTGCTCGATCGCTGCAGGCGATGAACTACCCGATGGGGCCCCTGACCGGGATGGGGTCAGCAGCGGCCGTGGACGGCGCACTCGGGCACGAGACGCACCTGGCGCTCACGTACCTCGAAGTCCTCCGTGCGGGTGGTGATCGGGATCGTTCCGTCGATCGGCTCCCACACGCCCGTCCCACCCACCTGGAACTCGGCCTCCCAGACGGTGGTGAGCTCGACATGAATCGCCTCATGGCCGTCGGAGTACGGATAGGACACCGTGTGCGCGGGATACGGGGCGCCCGGATCGTCCCCGCTGGAGAACGGTGCGCTGCCGTCCATCGGGTCCCACACGTGCTCGGCCGGCGTGAACCGCACATCCACCTGTTGTCCGAGAAGCTCGGTGGACACGGTGTGCTCGGCCGCCGTGGTCCAGAGCAGGACGGGCATGTTCGCCAACTGCCACCGACCGTCCATCATCGCCTCCCCCGTGTTGACCAGCAGACTCGCCGCCTCGGACCGGGACACCGTCACGACGACGGGGTCCTCCCCGGGTGCGGCAGGCACGTCGGCCTGCGGACGGGAGACCGACCAGGGCGCCTCGAGTGCGCACGTCGAGCCTGTCCCCTGCTCCATCACGCTCGTGCACTGCCCGATCTGCGAGCCGTAGAACCCCGGGTTGCCCTTGCCGAGACCGAGCGCAACGAACGCGCGCTGGGCTTCGGCAGGGGCGCCGTGTCCGCGATCGGTGGCATGCCCGCTCTCCGCGACTTCACTGTTGGTCGTGCCGCGGGCCGATGCCAGCTGCTCGGACGCGGCGACATCCACACCCTCGTCAGAGATTCCGGTACCGATTCCGCCGTGCTCTCCATCGTCAGCACTAGCCACGGGTGTAACCCATATCAATGCTAGAACGGTGGTGAGACTGCCCAGCGTCACGGTGTACCTCCTCATGACGCGGTCTCGTCCGAACTAGCTTCATATGCTCCAGCAACGAACTGCCACTCTCCGTCGTGATGTCGGAGAACGATATGCATGATGAAGGGTGCTTCCTCCACTGCTTCG
>NZ_JBNDNA010000025.1:0-18428 GCF_049856175.1 Georgenia sp. Z1491 | reverse complement strand
AAGTCCTGCTGCCCGTCGGAGAACAGCAGTTCCTCCGACCGGATGGATGCCATGTAGCTGGTGGGGCGTTCTTGACCGCCCAGGCGGTCAAGATGGTCGATCATCTCCGGGACTTCCATCCCGTCCAGGCCGTGGGCGGCGAGAAACCCTTCTTCAGCGCCCTCCACGGACTGCTCGTCGCTGGTGTCTGCGGTCGAGCAGCCAGCCAGGATCAGTACCAACGCCGGGATCGTTGCGGCAAGTCTCTTCACGCTTCTTCTCCTGTCCGACGGTGCTGGCTGCCAGGACCGGACGGCTTCATGTCCTGGGGGGCCGGCACATGGTAGGCAACCGTTGCCCAGGTGGATCTGGGTATTTCGTCCCGGGCTCGAGCATGTCTCATCCGGGAGTGCCGAAGGATCTGCGTCAGCACAAGCGGTGCCCGGTCATACCAGGGTCTGAAAGTTGGCGACCAGGCCCTGGAGGTACCCCGAGAGCCAGCTCCACACCCCGGTGACCATGGCGAGTCCGAGGAGCACGAGCAAGCCTCCGCCAAGTCGTTGGAAGAGGAGACGGTGGCGGCGCAGGAGATCCAGCGCCCGGCGCGAGCGGGACAGCAGCATCGCCCCAGCGACGAACGGGATACCGAGGCCGAGGCTGTAGGCCAGCACGAGGACGCCGCCGCGGGCGGGGTCGGCTTCGCTGAACGCCAGGCTCAGGACGGCGGCCAAGGTCGGTCCCATGCACGGCGCCCATCCCAGCCCGAAGACGACGCCGAGCAGTGGGGCTCCCCAGATCCCTTGACGCGGGGCCAGGCGCAAGCGTCGGTCGCTCTGCAGCATGGGGATGTACCCCATGAATGCCAGCCCCATGAGCACGACGAGCGCGCCAAGGATTCGCGTGATCGTCTCCACCCACGGGGCCAGCAGGATCCCGAGCCAGGCGAACACCACGCCGAGCAGCACGAACACAGCGGTGAAGCCGGCAACGAACAGCAGCGCACCGGCGAGCAGCCGCCCGTCGCGCACCTTCGTGCGTTGCGTCCCTCCGCCGTGCCCGCCAGGCGCCGTCGCTCCGGCCATTCCGCTGAGATAGCCGACGTAGCCAGGCAGTAGGGGCAGCACGCAGGGAGAGGCGAAGGAGATGAAGCCGGCGATCAGCGCGACCGGGAGTGCGGCGAGCATCGGCCCGGTGAGAACCGTGCTGGCAAAGGTAGACCCGAGCTGGTCCCAGAGCATCGCTGTCAGGCCTCCTCGGCGAGGGTGTCGTCGATGAGGCCGCGCAGAACGGTCGGATCGATCTGTCCCATGACGCGCGCGGCCACCCACCCCTGCCGGTCCAGGACCACGGTGGTGGGCATGGCCTGGAGCGGCACAAGCCCCTGGAAGGCGGCGACTGCGGCAGCTCCGCTGTCGTGCACAGAGGGGTAGGGGACCTCGAAGGTCCGCTCAAAGGCTTGAGCGGTCGCGACGTCGTCGCGCGGATTGACTCCCAGCATCTCTACACCCTGGGGGGCATAGTCCTGGTGGATCGCCGCCAGATCGTCGGCTTCAGCCCGGCACGGCGGGCAGGCCGCATACCAGAAATTCACCACCACCACCTCACCGCGCATGTCGTTCACGTCGACCTCCGCACCGTCGTACGTCACCCCGACCAGGTCGATGGAGGCCTGACGCTGCTCGGGCTCCCATAGCTCCAGCGACCCGTCACCCGAGACGTAACCCGTATCAATGCTGAGGTCCGAGTTGGCACCGGGTGCCGAGGCGCAGCCTGCCAGTGCCATCACCGATGCCACGCCGGCCGCAACAAGCCACCGGTCCACCGAGCCTCGACGCCTGTTGTTGGACTTCACGCCTTTCACCCTTCAAGAGCCCTTGGGGGCTCACGTGCCGCTGCCTACACGGGGCCGGTCGTCAGACCGTCCGACCTCGTAGTTCTACAACTTCTCCTACGTGCGTTACTCAGAAGTCTTTTTCGCGCATGGATGCCGATGGGGGCTGGATCCCATCCGGTGTGCGCGAAAGTTGCCAATTGGACCCGCGCTTCCAACGCCACACCATAAGCCCGGTCCAAACGTTGGTGACCTGCACCGCCCGCCCGGTGAGACTCCATGAAGAGTTGATGAAGATTCGCCGCAAACACTGGCATCGATCCCTCACCTCTGGTCGCGCACGGCTAGCGTCGACGCGGCGCCGAGCACGCGGGTGGGCAACTCTGCCAGCAAACCTAATGAGCGGGCCGGCCGATGATGCTTTTCTTGCCGCCCGTCCTGCTAGCCCGGCGCCCCAACTCGAATGATCTGGAGAAAAAGGAACCATGAAATTGAGGACCCTGCTTACCACGGTTGCGGGCGGAACCGTTCTGGCATTGACGCTCGCCGCGTGCGGCAACGGTGACCAAGATGCAGCGACTTCCGCTGCGGCCGAGGAGGAGAGCTCGGAGACGACAACAGAGAGCACGCTGCAGCCGGAGGTATCCGACATGCACAACGAAGCCGACGTGAACTTTGCCCAGATGATGATCGTCCATCACGAGGGCGCCATCGAGATGGCTGACGTAGCGGTGGAACGTGCCGGTAGTCAGGAGGTGCGCACGCTCGCTGAAGGGATCTCCGCAGCCCAGGGGCCGGAGATCACACAGATGACCTCCTGGCTGGAGGCCTGGGGCGAGGAGACCTCTCCGGCCGGTGACGGCGGCATGGACCACGGCGGCATGGAGATGGAAGGGCTGACCCAGGAGGAAGCCATGGTCGAGCTGGAGTCGGTGCCGGACGCCGAGTTCGAACTCCGCTTCCTGGAACTGATGATCGCGCACCATCGCGGCGCGGTGGACATGGCCGAGACCGAACTGGACGACGGTGAGAACCCCGAAGCGCTCGCCCTCGCCCAGACGATGATCGACGACCAGCAAGCGGAGATCACCGAGATGGAAGACATGCTCGAGAGTCGTTGATGCCCAACGGACCCGGGGCAGCACTCATGAGGGCTCGCTCGAGGCTGAGACCCAGCCGCACGGCCACGCGCCGAGAGCCCCGCCACACGATTCCCCCACCTGGTACGGGGCCGCCTCGCGGCGTCAGGGGAAGTTCTGCAGTGCGCCGGATGTCAACCGCGGGACGTGAGCCTGCGCACATGTCCTCGACCCCTAGAAGGTCACGCTTTACTATCGCTCAGGTTACGTTCCGATAACGAGGAGTCCTCCCGACGTGTTTGCACCCCCGCGCGGCCGCCACGCACGGCACCGCACCCTTGCCCCCCGGGTCGCCACCGCGCTCCTGACGGTCGCCGCGGCGACGTCGGTCGCCACGAGTGCCCAGGCCACCGACACCTCCGGCGCAGTACGCACCGTCACCCCGAGCATCCGCACCGACGTCGGCTGGCAGAACCAGGTGGCCAACGCGATCGCCGCCCAGACCAACGCCTACCGCGCGGCCAACGGGCTGTCCCAGCTCACGCGCAGCGGCTCGATCGACTCGGTCGCCCAGTCGTGGTCCAACCACCAGGCGAGCATCGGCTCGATGGTCCACCGCGGCGACTACGGAGCCTCGGCCGTCCCCGGCGGCTCCTCCGGCACCTCCGAGATCCTGTCCTGGGGCATGTACCCCGACCACGGGGCGGACTACTTCATGAGCCAGTGGCGCAACTCGCCGGTGCACAACAGCATCCTGCTCACCGGTTCGTACACGCACTTCGGCGTCGGCGTGGCCGTCTCGGCCGACGGTCGCGTCTTCGCGACGCAGAACTTCGCGACCTACCCGGGCGGCGGCCCGGGCGGCTCCACGCCCGCTCCCGCCGAGCCCGCGCCGGCGGAGCCTGCTCCCGAGCCGGAGCCGGAGCCGCAGGCCGAGCCGCAGCCGGATGCACAGGCCGAGGCCCAGGCGCAGGCCGAGGCCCAGGCCGCACGGACCGACGACGCAGCCTCGCGCGACACCGCCCGCACGGAGCCGGAGCCCGAGCCGGTCCGCCCGCCCGGGACCCCGCGCTTCCTGCTGTCGGACGAGCTCGCCGGCGACGCCGTGCACAACTTCCTCTACGGCGTCGAGGGCGACGAGATCTTCGTCGGCGACTGGGACGGCGACGGCACCGACACGATCACGGTGCGCCGCGGCAACGAGCTGCACGTCTCGGACACCCTGGGTACCGGCCCGGCGGAGCGCGTCGTCGAGCTCGGGGCTGGCGAGGGCCACGAGATCGTTCAGGGCGATTTCGACGGCGACGGCACCGACACGTTCGCGGTGCGTCACGGCAACGTCCTGCACATCATCAACGACCTCGACAACCCGGGCGAGATCGAGCTGGCCGCCTTCGGCGCCGACGGCGACACGCTCCTCGTCGGCGACTGGGACGGCGACGGCACCGACACGTTCGGCGTCCGCCGAGGCACCGACGTCGTCTACACGAACGACCCGACCGGCGCGAGCGTCGACGGCGAGTTCTCCCTCGGCGAGGCGACCGACCTCGTCCTCGTGGGCGACTGGGACGGTGACGGCGCGGACAGCCTCGCCCTCCAGCGCGGCGCCGACTTCTTCGTCAGCAACGAGAACGCGGACGGCGCCGAGGTCGAGGAGACCCGGTACGGCCGCGACGGCGACACCGCCGTCTTCGGCGACTTCGACGGCGACGGTTCGGACAGCCTCGGCGTCGTCCGCATCGAGCAGACCCGCTGACCCGGCCCCCCCGGCTGCATCAGCACGACCCGACGGGGTCACCGGTCCCACCCTGGACCGGTGACCCCGTCGCCGTCCGGCCCGGACCAGCCAGCCGCGTGAACGACGTCGGTCGATCTGATCGACGGGGTGCTACCCGGCGATTCGCACGATCGCGGACGGGTGAGCCACCGGGAGGCGATGCTCTTGCTTCACGATGACGCCGTGGCTCCGCACGCTTCCCCTGACGCGAATCTGCCGCGAGTTCTCGTCGTGGACGACGAGGCGCCATTGGCGCGACTGGTAGCGAGCTACCTGGAACGTGACGGCTTCGAGGTCGAGGTCACCGGCGACGGGAACGACGCGGTCGAGCTCGCGCGGCGATGGCACCCCGGCGTGATCGTCCTCGACCTGGGCCTCCCGGGCATCGACGGCATCGAGATCTGCGGGATCGTGCGCACCTTCTCCGACTGTTACATCATCATGCTCACCGCCCGCGTGGAAGAGATCGACAAGCTCCTCGGTCTGTCGGTGGGGGCCGATGACTACATGACCAAGCCGTTCAGCCCGCGGGAGCTCGTCGCCCGGGTGCGGGCGATGCTGCGCCGCCCGCGCCTAGACTCGGGCGACACCCGTCGCTCGGCGTCGTTCGGGCCGCTGACGGTGGACGTCGTAGGCCGGGAGGTGTTCCTCGCCGAGCATCCGGTGGAACTGACCCGCACGGAGTTCGACGTCCTGTCCGCGCTCGCGACACGCCCACACATGGCTTTTTCCCGGCGCGAACTGATCGAGGCGGTGTGGGGGCCGGGCTGGGGCGGCGACGAGCACCTCGTCGACGTACATGTCGGACATCTCCGGCAGAAGCTCGGTGACAAGGCGTCCGCGCCGAAGTTCATCCGGACAGTTCGTGGGATCGGTTACCGGATGGGGCCGGGATGGTGAGCAGCGGCCGGCCGAGGTCATGGGGGTTGGGTGCTCGGCTGCTTGCGGCGATCGTGGCGGTCATCCTCGTGGCAGCGGGCACTGCGTGGGTTGTCGCCGCGGCCATCGGGCCGGTGATCTTCCACGACCACATGCTCATGGCCGAGCCGGCGGAATCGGATGTCGTCGCCCACGCCGAGCAGGCCTTCACCACTGCGTCGACGCTGGCCCTCTCCCTTGCTCTGCTCGCCGGCCTCCTGACATCGGTCGTGGTGAGCGTCCTCGTCACCCGGCGGATCGCCAGGTCGTTGGAACGGGTGCGGCACGCGGCAGCCAAGGTAGCGAACGGGGACTACGAGGCCCGTGTCCCCGAGGTGCACATGGGGTCCGAGTTCGACGATCTCGCGGCGGCTTTCAACACCATGGCCACCGATCTGGGGCAGATCGAACAGACACGCACGCGGATGCTCGGGGATCTGGCCCACGAGATGCGCACCCCTGTGGCAACGCTGGACGGCTATCTCGAGGGCATGATCGACGGCGTTGTCCAGGTGGACGAACCGACCTTGGGCATGCTGCGCGAGCAGGCCGGTCGGCTCTCCCGCCTGGCACATGACATCACCCTGGTCACCGCGGCCGGCGAGGGACGGTTGAGCATGCGACAGGAACTACTGGTCGTCGGGGACCTCCTCGACGATGCCTGGGCCCAGGCGCGGGCAGGGTATGCGGACAAAGGTGTCCACCTGCACCTCAGCGGCACCGACAGCGACCGACGCACCACCATCGTGGCCGACCGTGACCGGCTCGGACAGGTGCTGACGAACCTCCTCGACAACGCGTTACGACACACACCCGGTCACGGGCGGGTGGAGCTGGGCGTCCAACGCGACGTGCCCGTCCTCCGGTTGTGGGTCAAGGACAACGGCGACGGAATCACCGCTGAGCACCTGCCGCACATCTTCGAACGCTTCTACCGGGCCGACGCCGCCCGCGACCGCGCACACGGCGGATCAGGGATCGGGCTCGCCATCGTCCGATCCATCGTCGAAGCCCATAGCGGCACCGTGACCGTGACCAACCCCGGCCCGGGCGCCCTGTTCACCATCGACCTGCCTATGAACCACCCTCAGCCCGCGTAGGGCACAGTGGGAAACGTTCAGACGGCTCGACAGTGCGCGGCACTGAGCGGTACAGAGGGCAACTCATCGTCCGGTCGGGCCGGATACGTACGACTGTGGGACGTTGATCTTCGTTCGCTGGGATCAGCGGTGCTGCTCAGTGACTTCGTCGAGAAGCCCGCGCCCGCGCCCGCGCCGATGATGCCCACCCGTGAGCGTTCATCATGTGCTTCCGGGCTGCGCAGCGTTCGCAAAAGCCGGCAGCAGGATGGCGTCGATGAACCAGGGGGCGTCCTCGGCGTTGAGCCGCCCGGCTCGCACTTCCTCGGCCGCCCCGTTGATCACGACGTGGGTAGTGGCCAGGAGCCAGCTGACCGGAAGGTCAGCGCGAAAGGCGCCTTCGTGCTGACCACGCTCGAGCAGGTCGCGCATGCGGGCTTCGGCCTTCTCGTGGTGTTCGCGGATGCGGGCTGCAGGCAGTTCCTTCTGCGCCGCAGCCAGCACGGCCCTCGCCTGGTCCACGAGGACCCAGCTGGAGGCGACGAGCCGCTGGAACGCCTTACGGGCGTCACCGTCCAGTGACACCTCGCGCAGGACCTCCTCACCGCGTTCGAGGCTGTCGATGAGTGCAGCCTCGATGAGTTCGGTACGGGTCGCGAAGTGCCCGTACAGCGTCATGCGGCCCACCCCCGCCTCGGCAGCGATGTCGGCCACCGAGGCGTCGGGGTGCTCGCGGATCGCAGTGACGACCGCCGCCAGGATCTTCGCTCGGTTGCGTTGCGCGTCGGCCCGCTGGTTGGCCGCGCGGCGGTCACCTGCTGCGGGCGCTTGCTGGGGCCCGTCGTTCGTCAGGGGCTTCTTGGCCGCCATGCTCCACCTCAGTACTCGTACGGGAATGTATGAGATAGTCTAACCGCTGTATCTCGTACACACATGATTGAGTTGCGTGGGCGAAGCGCAGAACCCATGGGCACCGTCGAGTAGAAGGAGATCGATGATGACTGCGACACAACACGAGCAAGTAGGCGAAGGGGCCCACCCCAAGCGCTGGCTGGCGCTGGGCCTGTTGGGCACGGCCCAATTCATGTTGATCCTCGACGTCACGGTCGTGGCGATCGCCCTGCCGCAGATGGGACTGGACCTGAACCTGTCACGCGAGGCGATGACCTGGGTGGTGGCCGCGTACACAGTGACCTTCGGCAGTCTGATGCTCCTGGGTGGGCGCAGCGCCGATCTGTTCGGCTCCAAACCGATCGTCTATACCGGGCTGTTCATCTTCACCGCCGGGTCGCTGCTGGCCGGGCTGTCCGAGAGCGGCGGCGTCCTGCTCGGCGGGCGAGTCGCGCAGGGCCTGGGTGCAGCGCTGCTCTCACCCGCCGCCCTGTCCGTGGTGGTGCGACTGTTCACCGGCGACGAGCGCAACCGCGCCCTGGGTATCTGGTCCGCCCTCGGCGGTGGCGGCGCGGCGGTCGGCGTGTTGCTCGGCGGCCTGATCACCGCGGGGCCGGGCTGGCCATGGGTGTTCTTCATCAACATCCCCGTCGGTCTCATCGTGCTGGCAGGCCTGCTGTGGGTGCTCCCACCACTGCCACCTGGCGCCGGCCCGCGGCCATCACTCGACATCCTCGGCGCGCTGCTGGTCACCGCAGCGACGGGCTCCGCGATCTACGCCCTGACCGTGGCTGGTGAGCTCGGTTGGACCAGTCCGCAGACTCTTATCGCTGCGGGGGCGGCCGTTGTGCTCTATCTGCTGTTCGGGTGGCGACAGAAGACCGCTGCATCCCCGCTGATGAATCTCAGCCTGCTGGGCCGACGATCTGTGGGTGCCGGGGTGTTCGTGATCCTGATCGCCACCGCGCTGATGGTCGCGGTGTTCTTCCTGGGCACCTTCTACTTCCAGCAGTTCGCCGGACATGGCCCTCTGGCAACCGGCTTGCTGTTCCTGCCGATCGCACTGGCCACGATGACAGGTGCCAATCTCGGCGGACGCCTGATCGCCCGCCTGGGAGCGCGCGCCCTGGGAGCTGTCGGCATGCTCATCGCAGCCATCGGCCTGATGGTGCCCGCCTTGTGGCCCACAACCGTGGCGACCACGATCGGCATCAGCTTCGGAGCCTTCGGTATCGGCGCACTGTTCGTCGTCGCCGCGGCCACGGCGCTGGGACAGATCGGGCCGGCGGAGGCCGGCATCGCCTCGGGCCTGCTGAGCACCTTCCACGAGTTCGGCGCCTCGGTCGGCGTCGCCACGGTCTCCAGCATCGCAGCCCTCAGCCTCGCCACCGATGGTGGCACCGCAGGCTTCCAACAGGCCTTCACGGCCGCCGCCATCGCCGCAGTGGTTGCCGCCGTGATCTCAACGATCGCGATTCCGCGGCAACCCGCTCGCACCTAAGCCGCGAGCCTCACCCCTGTGGGCTCACCACTTGCATCAGATACCCCTACCAGGTATAAGTGGTGATACCCCCCCTGAGGTATCTCTGAAGGAGAAGGACATGACCACTACGTCCACATACACCGTGACCGGCATGAGCTGCGGCCACTGCGAGGGCGCGATCCGCGCCGAGGTATCGCAGATCGCCGGAGTCCAGGACATCGAGGTCAGCGCGGCCACGGGCCGCTTAGCCGTCACAACGAACGACCCGGCGGACGATGCCGCGGTGATCGCCGCGGTCGACGAGGCCGGCTACCAGGCCACCCCCAGCTGATATGCGAGCCCCGGCACGGCTCGGTTTGTACGGGCTGCTCCTCGTGTCCGTGTTCGCCGTGGCATTCGTCACGGCGGGCGCGGTCATCCCCGAGCAGACCGTGCAGAGCTGGACAGAAGAGACGGAACAAACCGATCACGCAGGGGAACAAGACATGGGCACCGGCGGCCACGAGACACACACCGACGATGCGTCCTCACTGGGTCTCGGCGTCGCGCAGGACGGCTACCGGCTCACCGGGGTCACCGCTCCCGCGGAGACCGGCACCGACGGCGACCTGTCACTGATCGTCACGGGACCCGCCGGGGACCCGGTCACCGACTTCGAGCTGGAGCACGAGAGGGAGTTGCACCTGATCGCGGTCCGCACTGATGGGCAGCACTTCCACCACGTCCACCCCGAGATGAACGCGGATGGCACCTGGTCGATCCCCTGGCAGTGGGATGCAGCCGGCTCCTACCGCGTGTTTGCCGACTTCGTGCCCGCCGAGGCCGGTGAGGGCATCACTCTGTCGACCTCGGTACAGGTCGCCGGCAACTACGCCCCAGCACCGGCTGAGCCTGCCACCACGACCACGGTGGATGGCTACGAGGTCAGCGTGACCGGCGACCTGGTGGCAGGTGCATCGACCCGGCTGACGATGGCCATCACCCGTGACGGGCAGCCGGTCACCGAGCTGGAGCCGTACCTGGGGGCCTTCGGGCACTTGGTGGCGCTGCGTGCGGGCGATCTGGCCTACCTGCACGTCCACCCGCACGGCGAGGAGCCCCAGCCGGGCCAGACATCGGGACCGGAGATCGTGTTCGAGGCCACCGCGCCGACCCCGGGACGGTACCTGCTCTACCTCGACTTCCAGGTCGAGGGTCAGGTCCACACCGCACCGCTGGTGCTGGATACCACCGGCGACGCCGGGACAGACCACGGCGAGGCCGAAGAGTCGGACCACACCGATGAGCACGAGGAGGGAGGCGGCCATGACCACGACTGAGAACACCACCGGCGCCAGCAGCGTCGAACTGCAGATCGGTGGCATGACCTGCGCCTCGTGTGCGAACCGGATCGAGAAGAAACTCAACAAGCTCGACGGGATCACCGCCAGCGTCAACTACGCCACCGAGAAGGCCAGCGTGAGTGGACCGGAGGGCCTGGACCCGCAGACGCTGATCGCCGAGGTGGAGAAGACCGGCTACACCGCCGCCCTCCCCACCCCCGCGAAAAGGGCCGGTGACGCACCGGGCAGCGAGGCCGAATCGGCCGAGGACGCCGAACTGCGCTCGCTGCGCCAACGGCTCATCGGTTCGGCGGTCCTGGCTGTCCCGGTGATCGCGATGGCGATGATCCCGGCACTCCAGTTCGACTACTGGGGCTTCGCCTCGCTCGTGCTGGCCGCCCCGGTGGTGGTGTGGGCCGGCTGGCCCTTCCACAAGGCAGCCTGGACCAACCTGCGCCATGGTGCGGCGACGATGGACACCCTGATCTCGGTGGGCACGACCGCAGCCCTGGTGTGGTCGATCATCGCGCTGTTCTTTGGCACCGCAGGCCAACCCGGGGTGGTCCATCCGTTCGAGTTGACCATCTCCCGCGGTGATGGTCTCGGGCACATCTACCTGGAGGTCGCAGCCGGGGTGATCACGTTCATCCTGCTGGGGCGCTACTTCGAGAAGCGGTCCAAGCGCCGCGCCGGTGCCGCCCTGCGGGCGCTGCTGGAACTCGGCGCGAAGGAGGTCTCGGTCCTGCGCGAGGGTCGGGAACAGCGGGTGCCGATCGAGGAGCTCTCCGTCGGTGACGAGTTCATCGTCCGGCCCGGGGAGAAGATCGCCACCGACGGGGTCATCACCTCGGGCAACAGCGCCATCGATGCCTCCATGCTCACCGGAGAATCCGTACCGGTCGAAGTGACCGAGGGCGATTCGGTCACCGGTGCGACGGTCAACGCCGGGGGCCGACTGGTCGTGCGGACAACCCGTGTCGGCTCCGATACCCAGCTGGCGCAGATGGCGAAGATGGTCGAGGATGCCCAGTCCGGTAAGGCCGAGATCCAGCGGCTGGCCGATCGGGTCTCGGGGGTGTTCGTCCCGATCGCGATCGCGATCGCCGTCGCCACGCTCGGGGCCTGGATCGGCGCCGGTTTCCCCGTCAGTGCGGGCTTCACCGCCGCGGTGGCGGTGCTGATCATCGCCTGCCCCTGCGCCCTGGGGCTGGCCACCCCGACCGCCCTGCTGGTCGGCACCGGGCGGGGGGCGCAGATGGGTGTGCTGATCAAGGGTCCCGAGACTTTGGAATCCACGCGCCGGGTCGACACGATCGTGCTGGACAAGACCGGCACCGTCACCACCGGCAAGATGACCCTGGGCGATGTGATCGTCGCCGAGGGAGTGGATCGTACCGAGCTGTTGCGACTGGCCGGCGGTCTGGAGGATGCCTCGGAGCATCCCATCGCTCAGGCGATCGCCGCTGGAGCTACCGCCGAGGTCGGCGCCCTTCCCACGCCGGAGTCCTTCGAGAACGTCGAGGGCCTCGGTGTCCAGGGTGTCGTCGATGGGCGCACCGTCCTCGCCGGCCGCGAGGTCTTGCTGCGCGACTGGTCGCAGCACCTCGACGAGAATCTGCGGTCGGCCAAGCAGGCCGCCGAGGCGCAGGGCAAGACCGCGATCGCGGTCGGCTGGGATGGTCGGGCACGCGGCGTGCTGGTCGTGGCCGATCAGGTCAAGCCCACCAGTGCCGAAGCGATCGCCCAGTTCAAAGAACTCGGTCTCACGCCGGTGCTGCTCACCGGGGACAACCAGAGCGTGGCCGAGCAGGTCGCCTCGGAGGTCGGCATCGAGTCGGTCATCGCCGAAGTCCTGCCCAAGGACAAGGTCGATGTCGTGGCCCGCCTCCAAGACGAAGGCAAGGTCGTCGCGATGGTCGGCGACGGCGTCAACGACGCTCCCGCCCTGGCCCAGGCCGACCTCGGCCTGGCGATGGGCACCGGCACCGACGTCGCGATCGAGGCCGCCGACATCACCCTCGTCCGCGGTGACCTCCGAGCCGCGGCGGACGCGATCCGCCTTTCCCGGCGCACGCTGGGCACGATCAAGACCAACCTGTTCTGGGCCTTCGCCTACAACACCGCTGCCATCCCGCTGGCGGCCTTCGGTCTGCTCAACCCGATGCTCGCCGGGGCGGCCATGGCCCTGTCCAGCGTGTTCGTCGTCAGCAACAGCCTGCGCCTGCGGACCTTCACCGCCCGGGCCGATGACAGTGCGCCAGCTCCCACACGAGCACCGGCTGAGCGTGAACCCGTCCACGTCTGACACCGGCATCAACACCACAGGAAAGGAACACACGATGACCGCACATGAGGACCACAACCACCACGAAACACCGCAGGGCGGAGGGTGCCACAGCCACCAGCCCACGACGGAGAGCCTGGCCAGTGTCGGGGCCGACGAGATCACCGAGTGCCCCGTGATGGTCGGCACCGCGGTGATCAAGTCCGAGGCCGAAGAAGCCGGACTCGCCCGCGACTACAACGGGCAGCGGTACTGGCTGTGCTGCGCCTCCTGCGGGCCGCTCTTCGACGCCGACCCCGAACGCTACGTCGCCGCATAAGCACATTCGACCGGTCCCGCTCGCCCCGACCCCAGTCCGGGGTGAGCGGGACCGCCGCCCCGGTGAACCAGGAACGGTCAGGGGCGCAGGAAGGAGAAAACAGCATGAGCCACGACCATCCGACCGCGTCACAGACCGCGACGCACGACGACCACAGCACGCACGATGCACACGACCAGGGCATGCATGACAGTCATGCAGGCCACCACGACCACGCGGATCACGAAGCCCCCGGTGGTCACGCCGGGCATGCCGGGCATGGTGACCACGTCGGTCAGTTCCGTCGCCTGTTCTGGATCATGCTCGTTCTCGCCGTGCCCGTCGTTGGGTTCAACGACATGTTCGCCGACCTCATCGGCTACCAGCTGCCCGAGGCCGAATGGGTCTGGTGGGTCTCGCCGATCCTGGGCACGGTCATCTACTTCTGGGGCGGCTGGCCGTTCCTGACCGGCGCAATCTCGGAGATCCGCTCCCGCAAGCCCGGCATGATGCTGCTCATCGGCCTGGCCATCACGGTGGCGTTCATCGCGTCCTGGGGCGCGAGCCTGCGCCTGCTGGACCATGAGCTGAACTTCTGGTGGGAACTGGCCCTGCTGGTGGTCATCATGCTGCTGGGCCACTGGATCGAGATGCGGTCCCTGGCCCAAACCACGTCCGCCCTCGACTCCCTGGCAGCGCTGCTCCCGGATGAGGCCGAGAAGGTCGACGGCGATCAGGTCGTGAAGGTTGCCCCCGCCGACCTCATCGTCGGCGACGTGGTCATCGTCCGCCCGGGCGCCGCGGTGCCCGCCGATGGAAAGATCGTCGACGGGTCGGCGAGCATGGACGAGTCCATGGTCACCGGAGAGTCGAAGACGGTACGTCGCGAGACCGGTGAGCAGGTCGTCGCTGGCACTGTCGCCACCGACTCCGGGCTGCGCGTCGAGGTCACTGCCACCGGTGACGACACCGCCCTGGCGGGCATCCAGAAGCTCGTCGCCGACGCGCAGGCCTCGTCCTCGCGCGCGCAGCGGATCGCCGACACCGCCGCTGCCTGGTTGTTCTGGTTCGCCCTCGGCGCCGCATTGATCACCGCAGTCGTCTGGAGTCTTATCGGCCTGCCGGAATCCGCGGTCGTGCGCACCGTCACCGTGCTCGTGATCGCCTGCCCTCACGCGCTGGGACTGGCAATCCCGCTCGTGGTCTCCATCGCCACCGAGCGTGCTGCCCGCGGCGGCGTGCTGATCAAGGACCGGCTCGCCCTGGAATCGATGCGCACCGTCGATGCCGTGCTGTTCGACAAGACCGGCACGCTGACCAAGGGTGAGCCCACCGTCACCGCCATCGAACCGGTCGGGAACCGCAGCGCCGAGGAGGTACTGGCACTGGCCGCGGCGGCGGAATCCGACAGCGAGCACCCCCTGGCCAAGGCCATCATCGGCGCAGCCGGTGCCCGCGAGCTTCCAGTCGCGAAGGCGCGGGACTTCTCCTCCTCCCCGGCAGTCGGGGTCAAGGCAACAGTGGACAGCTCCGTGATCGAGGTCGGCGGCCCGTACCTGCTCGACCAGCACGGATTGGAGGAACTGTCGGTCGCCGACGAGTGGCGGGACGAGGGCGCGATCATCCTCCACGTCCTGGCCGACGGTGAGGTCATCGGGGCGCTGCGGCTGGCCGATGAGATCCGCTCCGAATCCCGTGAGGCCGTCGACGCCCTGCACGCTGCCGGCGCCCAGGTGGTAATGATCACCGGTGACGCGCAGGCCGTTGCCGACACCGTCGCGAAGGAGCTGGGCATTGACCGGGTCTTCGCCGGAGTGCGGCCCGAGGACAAGGCTGCCAAGGTCGCCGAGCTCCAGGACGAAGGCAGGAAGGTCGCCATGGTGGGCGACGGCGTCAACGACGCCCCTGCTCTGGCCCAGGCCGATGTCGGTATCGCCATTGGTGCCGGCACCGATGTCGCGATCGGTTCCGCCGGGGTCATCCTGGCTTCCTCCGACCCGCGCTCGGTGCTCTCCGTCATCGAGCTCTCCCGCGCCAGCTACCGGAAGATGAAGCAGAACCTGTGGTGGGCCGCCGGCTACAACCTGATCTCGGTGCCCCTGGCCGCTGGCGTGCTCGCACCGATCGGGTTCGTGCTGCCGATGAGCATCGGCGCGATCCTGATGTCGGTCTCGACCGTCGTCGTCGCGCTCAACGCTCAGCTGCTCCGCCGCCTCGACCTCACGCCCGAGGCCAGCGCGGCCAAGATCCTTGACCAGGACACCTCCAAGTGATCGCCCCGGCGGTGCCGGATCGAGTACCGCACACCTCAGGAGAAGACACGATGGGCACCATCACCACGCCATCAGCCGAAGTCGACCATGGCTACATCAGTGACAAGGACCGCTACCTTGCCCGTCTCAAGCGCATCGAGGGACAAGCACGCGGCATCCACCGCATGATCGATGAGGACACCTACTGCATCGACATCCTCACTCAGATCAGCGCCGTCACCTCGGCGTTGGAGAACGTCGCTCTGGCCCTCTTGGACGACCACCTCAAGCACTGCGTGGTGGATGCCGCCAGGACCGGTGGCTCCGAAGCCGACGAGAAGATCAAGGAAGCCTCCGCGGCCATCACTCGCCTCGTGAAGTCCTGAGGAGGCAGTCATGGGTAGGACGCGAAGGGCGCTCAGCGGCGTGCATGAGTGGCGTGATGCCCTCGAGGCACGGATCGACCACCACAACCAGCACCGACCGCGCTCGGCGTGCGGAAGCCGCCCTTCACGCGATTGATCAACGTCCCCGAGCAGCACAACTAGTAGCCCCACCGCAGCCGCCTACCTTCGTCTTGTTGGGGTAGACCCTGCGCGGAGTAATCCGCGGATCGACACCGGATTTAGGTGTTCAGCTGCTGGAGGAGCGGTCGGTCAGTTGGCTGGTCGGGATGGCGTGGCAGACGTGCTGGGGGAGGCACTGGCCGGGATCCAGTGTGGTCGCCCGCTGGCTGAGCCGGCGCACATGCTCGAGCAGGTCACTGAGGGCGGTGATGCGCGCTTGGAGGGCGGTGGCGTGGTTCTCCAGCATGGCAGCGACGTGCTGGCAGGGTGCTCCGCTCGCCTCCCGCGCCGAGATGACATCGCGGACCTGAGCGAGGGTCAGACCGGCGGCCTGGGCTGCCTTGACGAACGCGAGACGGTCGACCGCACTGGAGTCATAGACCCGGTAGCCCGATGTGGTCCGAGCGGGCGCCGGCAATACACCGGCCGTCTCGTAGAACCGGATGGTCTTGGGACGCACACCGGTCTGCGCGGCCAGCTCTCCGATACGCATGCCTCGACCGTACGCCCTTGACCTTCCAGTGTGCTGGAAGGTTTACGGTCGAAGCGACCGGGTGCGGACCGAAGGAGAGATAGTCCATGGAGTACGACTTGATCGTCATCGGCACCGGAGGTGGGGCCATGGCCGCCGGGATCGAGGCGCGCTCCCGGGGCAAGAGCGTGCTGCTCATCGAGCACGGTCCGCTCGGCGGTACCTGCCTGAACGTGGGCTGCATCCCGAGCAAGAACCTGCTAGCCGCCGCCGGTCAGCGCCACCGCGCCTTGGCCAGCCCGTTTCGTGGTGTGCCCACCAGCGCTGAGGGCGCGGTGGTGGGCGAACTGATGACCCAGAAGCAGGGACTCATCGAGGACCTGCGCCAGGCGAAGTACGCCGACGTCGCCGAGGCCCACGGGTTTCCCATCATGTACGGGCACGCGCAGTTCCTCGACGAGCAGAGCATCCAGGTCGGGAACCGGACGTTGCACGCTGGGGCATACGTCATCGCAACCGGAGCAACCCCGCACATCCCCGACCTGCCCGGTATCGGTGCGGTCGACTACCTGACTTCGACCACCGCCATGGAGCAACAGAACCTGCCCACCTCCCTGGTCGTGCTCGGTGGTGGGTACGTCGGCTTGGAGCAGGCCCAGCTGTGGGCCCAGCTGGGCGTGAACGTCACCCTCGTGGGCCGAGTCGCCCCCTACGCTGAACCCGAGGTCGCTGACGTGCTCCGCACCGCCTTCCAGGAGGAGGGCATCGCGGTGATCGAGGAACACGGGCGGGAAGTAGCGCCTCACGCCGGAGGGGCCATCGTCACCACCGACAGCGGCGTTCACGTCCATGGCCAGCGGTTGTTGATCGCCACCGGTCGCCGCGCCAGCACCAGCGGTCTTCGGCTGGACGCCGCCGGAATCGGCACCGACGCCCGCGGATTCATCCGCGTGGATGAGAACCTGCGCACGACCAACCACCGCGTGCACGCCGCCGGGGATGTCTCCGGTGCCCCGCAGTACGTTTACGTCGCCGCGAAGACTGGCCGGGTCGCCGCCGCCGGTGCGCTGGGTGAGCCCTCCACGGTGGACTACCGCGGCCTGCCCGGGGTCACCTTCACGACTCCGCAGATCGCCAGCGCCGGACTGACCGAAGCCCGCGCCCTCGAGCTCGGCCACGACTGCGACTGCCGAATCCTGGGGGCGCAGGACATCCCGCGCGCACTGGTCAACCAGGACACTCGGGGGGTCCTCAAACTCGTCATCGACGCCCAGACCCGCAAGGTCCTGGGTGTGCACGCTGCACTTGACGGCGCCGGAGAGCTCATGCTCGCCGCGACGTACGCCATCAAGTTCGGGCTGACCGTCGAGGACCTGGCGGACACCTGGGCGCCCTACCTCACGATGAGCGAAGCCCTCCGCATAGCGGCCGGCCTGTTCCGTTCGACCATGCCCACCAGCTGCTGCGCCTGAACAGCGTTGACCGCCGAGCGTGAACCCGTACCCAGGTACGAGTCGCCGGTGCGGGCTTCTTTACACTGGCACGGTGCCGTTGGCCCCCTCGACCCGAGCGATGGAGCGCCACCAGATTGGCCTGTATCTGGCTCATCGCAGTTGAGGGTGTAGGTGGGGTCTGAATCCTCCTGCTTCGAGCAGGCTGCGGGCGGTGTAGTGGGTCAGGTTCCGGAAGCCCAGTGCGGAGCCGCGCAGGTGCTCGAGCCGCCCGTTGATCGCTTCGGTCGGGCCGTTCGACGTGCCGGGTCGATCGAAGAACGCGAGCACGTCGTTGGCTCGCTGCTTGAGGGTGCGGCCGAGGCTGCGGATCTCGACGAGCGCGGCAGGGACGCCGCCGCGCAGGGCGTCGATCACGGCCCGCATCGCCAGTTTCGCCTTGTTCTTGTCGGGCTCGCGGTAGGCGGCCACGATGCGCTGGTAGATGCCCCATGTCGCCTCGACCGCGACGTGCTCGTCGCTGGCGAACAGCGCCTCGAGACGGGCGTACTGCTTCTCGGTGAGCAGACTGGCGCCGGTGTGGAGCGCGCGGCGCGCCTTGTAGAGCGGATCGCCGGCGCGGCCGCGATGCCCGAGCGTGTCCTGCTGCACCCGCTGCCGGCACCGGTCCAGCGTATTGCCGGCGAGACGGACGACATGGAACGGGTCCATCACCGGTACCGCGTCAGGGAGCTCTTCCGCGCTAG
>NZ_JBNDNA010000024.1:0-23092 GCF_049856175.1 Georgenia sp. Z1491 | reverse complement strand
ACGGAGCTGAGCGAGGTCGACCGCGCGGAATGGGACCAGATCATGAGCGAGCTCGCTGACGAGTGGGTGGAGGCCAACAGCGGCGCCGACTTCGACTCGCAGGAGGTCCTCGATCGGACTCGTGAGCTGATCGAGGAGCACTCGGGGGGCGAGGGCTGACGTAGGACGGTGGAGCCTCGCGCTCGTCAGCCGGCAGTGCAGATCGCGGTGATCTCGGCCGTAATGGTGATCGGGGGAGGACGGATCTCGAGGGCAGGCCGGCCCCGACGCGCGGGCTCACCTCGTCGGGGCCGGGTCCGGTCTCGTCGGCGGTCCCGCCCAGGCGCAGTCCCGCGAACCTCGGGTGCCAGCGGTAGATCGCCTCGTAGTGGACGGACTCGCGCACGCGGGCGGCGTAGCGCACGGAGTTGACGGCCACGCCGTCGTAGACCCAGCACGACGCGTCGCGGGTGAACAGGTGGTTGGGTAGCGGCCCGAGGATGAGTGCCTCTGTCGCGCGTCAAGATTCTTGGCAGGGCTGTTGAGTCAGTCCTGAAGGAGAATCAGAACCATGGGAAGACCCCCTTCGATTCCGGTCGAGAAGAAGACTCGGATCGTGTTGAGCGTGCTCGCTGGTGAGCTCACGATCGCCGAGGCCGCGCGCCGCGAGAAGGTCAGCGAGCAATCGATCGGCCGGTGGAAGGCCGAGTTCCTCGAGGCCGGCAAGACCGCGCTGGCGACCGGCCGCAACGGGCCGACGTCCCGCGAGGAGCAGCTCGAGGCCGAGGTCGTCGAGCTGACCCAGGCCCTCGGTGAGGCCGCTGTCGAGATCCGGGTCTGGAAGAAGAGCGCGGAGGGCCGGTTGGGCCCTTCGAGGACCTCGAGGTGATCCGGGAAGAGGCCGGGATGTCGACCGCGAGGTGGTGCAGGATCTTCGACATCCCCGAACGCACCTGGCGGCGTTGGCAGTCACGCGCCCGCGTCGGCGAGCCAGCCCGTCGGCCGCATCCGCGCCCGGCCCGGGACGCCGCGGCCACGTTGATCGACATGCATGCCGCGAAGCACCCGGTGTGGGGTCATCGCAAGATCTGGGCGATGGTCCGTCACGACGGTCACGTCGTCTCCGAGGCGACCGTGCTGCGCCGGCTGCGCGACCAGGGGCTCATCCTGCCCGGCCAGTACCAGCGGGAGAGACGCAAGCTCGCCGAGCGTCGCAAGGCCGCGTTCGCCGAGGAGCCGACCGGCCCGAACCAGGTCTGGCAGCTCGACTTCTCCGAGTTCGAGACCACCGCCGGTGGAACCTGGCGGATCGCGGGGTGCCGGGACTACTGGTCGAAGTTCGAGCATCGCTGGCACCTGTCACCGACGGCGAACCAGTTCGACGCGATCGAGGCCGTCGAGCTCGCCCTGGCCGACTACGAGACCCTGTTCGGGCACCCGCTGGTCGAGCGCTGCGGGGTCGACACCGAGACCGGTGAGGTGCTGCCGGTGGTCACGATCGTGACCGACAACGGCGGCCCTTTCCGCTCGTTCCGGTTCGAGGCGTTCATCGCCTCCCACCCCGAACTGCGACACGTCCGCACCCGCGTCCGATCGCCGGGGCAGAACGGCTCACGCGAACGCGGATTCGGGACGCTGAAGTACGAGCGGCTCTACCTCGACGAGATCGACGACGCGGTCATGCTCGCCAAGCACGCCGAGGACTACCGGATCGAGTACAACACGATCCGACCCCACGAGGCCCTCGCCTGGAACCGGCCACAGGAAGTCCACCTCGGCCTGGCCGACCCCACCGTCCCGACCTTTCAAACCATCAAATCCCTGCCAACTACTTGACGCGGGACACCTCCGGCCCGCGCACGTGCAGCGGGATGGTGTCGACGCCGCCGAGCCGGTCCGCGACTTCTCGGCCCGTGAGGCCGGCGACGAGCACGCCGGCGAGCTCGGCGTCGTCCAGGGCACGGGAGTCCGCTGCACCGAGGCGGTGAGGGAGGACACCATTCGCGCCGGCAGCACGAGGCCGGCACTGCCTCCGTCCGGACGCAAGACGAATCCGGACGCCCCGACGGCTCCCGTACCCTCGCTCCGGTGACCTCCCAGACCCCACCCCCGGCGCACGAGCCCGCACAGGCCCGCGACACCGCATCCTTCCCGAGCCCGACCATCACCCCCGGCACCACCGCCGTCATCACCGGCGGCGCGCGCGGCATCGGCGCCACGTTCGTCGAGGCGTTCGCGGCAGCAGGGGCGCGCGTCGTCATCGCCGGCCACCGCGAGCCGGGACCGGAGCTCGCGGCCCGCCTCACCGCCGAGGGCCACGAAGTCACGTTCCACCCCACCGACGTCGGCTCCCCGGACTCCGTCGCCGACCTCGCCGCCCACTGCGAGAAGCACCTCGGCCACGTCGACGTCCTGCTCAACAACGCCAGCTACTACATGGGCATCGGCTCGAAGAAGTCGTTCGACGACATCACGCTGGAGGAGTGGGACCAGGTCCTGCGGGTCAACGCCACCGGCACCTGGCTGACCATCAAGGCCCTCCACCCGCTCCTGCGCGCGAGCGGCCGCGGCCGGATCATCAACATCGGCTCCACCACCGTCCACGGCGTCCCCTTCAACGCCCACTACGTGGCCTCCAAGGGCGCCGTCCACGCCATCACCCGTTCGCTGGCCAAAGAGCTCGGCGACGACGGCATCACCGTCAATGTCGTCGTCCCCGGCCTGGTGGAGTCGGAGGCGACCCTGGCCGTCAACGACCCCGGCTACCTGCCCAAGGTCGTCGCCCAGCGCGCCATCAAGCGCTCCGAGGTTCCCGAGGACCTCGTCGGTGCCGCGATGTTCCTCGCATCGGAGTCCGCGGGCTTCATCACCGGGCAGAGCCTCATCGTCGACGGCGGCATCGCCTTCAGCTGACCGGTGACGAGCGACATCGCGGCCTCAGCGCTCATCGCAGGCGGCTGGAGTCCCTGAGTCGCCCGTCGCGCCGGCGCCCGCACCCGCGCAGCTGTGGCGGGAGGGGCGGCACATGATGGGCGGCGCATCAGTTCCCGTGCGCCACGCCACCCCGAACATCTCCGTTATATCGATACCTCCCGCGGAGCAACTATCGGCTGCCGCCAGTGACATCTGATCGCGACTGCCGCCGGTGACATCGATCGCGACCTCGCTCGGCCCCACCGCAACCCGCCACCCCTCCGTCTCACGGTGTGAGCAGACGCGGACAGGGGGAATGGAGTGGTCCACCTCGCGCGTTACGGTCCATCGGTTGCCTGATCAGCCGGCCGGCCCGCAGAGGCCGCGGCCTAGGGGCGCCACGTCGAAGGGAGAGCACGTGACGACGCCACGTCATCTGGACCACATCGTGGTCACGACGCCGGATCTCGCCGCCACAGTCGAGGCCGTCGAGCGCGCCACCGGCGTCGCGTCCGAGCCCGGCGGCGCCCACCCGCGCTTCGGCACCACGAACTACCTCGTCTCCTTCGGCGGGGACACCTACCTCGAGCTGCTCGGCATCGACCACGCCAACACCGAGGTCACCTCCGGCCGCCCGTTCCGGCTCGACGACGTCACCACCACCTCAGTCTCGACCTGGGCGATCCACCCCGGCGACCTCGAGGCCGCACGCACCCGCGCGACCGACGCCGGCACCGACCCCGGCGCCCCCTACGACGGCGCACGCCGCACCGAGGCCGGCGAGCTCCTCCAGTGGCAGCTGACCAGCCCGCTGGCCGAGCCCACCGGGCTCGTGCCGTTCCTCATCGACTGGGGGAGCACCACCTCGCCCGCCGCCAGCACGGCCGCTCGCCTCGAGCTCGTCTCCTTCACCGCGAGCCACCCCGAGCCCGGGCCGTACCAGCGCGTGCTGACCGCCCTGGGCACCGACCTCGAGGTCACGACGGGGGAGACCGGGCTCCGGCTCACCGTCCGCGGCCCCGCCGGCGAGATCACCTTCTAGGCCCCCCGGCCACGCGCGCCGCCGAGCCGGCCCGCCGCGAGCACGCCCCACGCCCACGCGCCACCGACCGCACACACCAGCAGCACCACCCACGAGAAGAGGACCATGACGGACACCATGAGGGCAGTCGTCCTGCACGAGCACGGCGAGATCGACGGCCTGACGCTCGAGGAGAACCACCCCCGCCCCGAGGTCCGTCCCGGCTTCGCGGTCGTCAAGGTCCGCGCGACCTCGCTGAACTACCACGACATCTTCACGGTCAAGGGCATGCCCGGCATCACCGTGCCGATGCCGATCGTCCCGGGCCTCGACGTGGTCGGCGAGATCGACGAGCTCGGCGAGGGCGTGACCGGCTGGGCGGCCGGCGACCGCGTGCTCGTCAACCCGCTGCGCGAGACCGGCGAGCTCATGGGCGAGATGGTCGACGGCGGCCTCGCCCAGTACGCCCTCGTCGCCGCCGACCAGCTCATCGCCATCCCCGAGGGCGTGAGCTTCCCGCAGGCCGCCGCCCTGCCCGTCGCCTACGGCACCGCCCACCGCATGATCGTCGGCAAGGACGCCATCAAGGCCGGCGACCGCGTGCTCGTCCTCGGCGCGTCCGGCGGCGTCGGCACCGCCAGCGTCCTCCTGGCCAAGAAGCTCGGTGCCTGGGTGGTGGCCGCCGTCGGCTCCGAGGAGAAGGCTCAGCGCATGCGCGAGCTCGGCGCCGACGACGTCATCAACTACCGCGAGCAGGACTTCTACTCGTGGACCAAGGAGCACCTCGGCAAGCCGAACCGCTTCAACAACACCACGGGCTTCGACGTCGTCGTCAACTTCACCGGCGGCGACACCTGGGCACCCACGCTCAGGAGCACCGCGCTCGGCGGGAAGATCCTCGTCTGCGGCGCCACCGCCGGCTTCGACCCGGTCGAGGACCTGCGCTACATCTGGACCTTCGAGCTGCAGATCATCGGCTCCAACGGCTTCGCCGAGCCCGACTTCGTCGCCCTCCTCGACGACGTCGCCGCCGGCCGCCTCGAGCCCGTCGTCGACGAGGTCCTCCCGCTGTCGCGGGCCGCCGAGGGGCTGGCCCGCGTGCGCGACCGCGGCGTCGTCGGGAAGGTCGTCGTCGACCCGTGGCTCGAGGACGCGCAGCAGTCCGGACCGGTCACCGGGCAGGAGTCCGCGTGAGCCCCCGCGAGCAGCTTCCGCTCCCGAGCCCCGCCGAGGTCGAGGCCGAGCTCCTGCGCAGCCCGTTCCACCGCTGGCTCGGCCTGAGGGTCACCGACGTGACGCGCGAGAGCGTCACCATCGAGGTCGAGGCCCGCGAGGAGTTCATCGCCGACGTCGACGCCGGGTACGTCCACGGCGGCATCCTCGCCACGCTGCTCGACCTCGCCGCCGACTGGGCGCTCGTCGGCGCGATCGGTACCGGCGTGCCCACGATCGACTTCTCCATCTCCTACCTGCGCGCCGCCCACCCCGGCACCCTCACCGTGACGGGGCGCGCCGTCCGTCCGGGTAGGCAGGTCAGCCACGCCGAGGCCGAGGTCCGCGACGCCGACGGGCGCCTCCTCGCCGTGGGACGCGGCTCCTTCCTCTCTTCGGCCGCCGAGCAGGCCCGCGCCGCGGCCGAGGCCCGCCGGGGGGACGCCTCACCCGACCAGGACGCCCGCGCATGACCCTGCCGTCCGACAACCTCGGGACCGCCGTCTCGACCGACCACCCGGGCGCCGAGGCGCTGGTCGAGATCCAGGGCGGCCGGGCCACGCGCTGGACGTACGCCGACCTCGAGACCGCGATCGAGGCCCAGGCCGACCGGTTCGCCGCCGACGGCCACGCCCCCGGCGCGCGCATCGCGATCCTGGGGAAGAACTCGGGCGCCTGGCTCGTCGCCTTCTACGCCGCCCAGCGCGCCGGTCTCGTGCCCGTCCCGGTCAGCCACCGCCTGCCCGCCGACGGCATCCGCTACGTGCTGGAGAACTCCGGCGCCCGCCTCCTGCTCGCCGAGGACCCGGCGGTCGTCACCGGCGTCCCCGCCGGCGTCACCCTCGCCCCGCTCGCCGGCGTCCTCGACGGCGCAGAGCCGTCAGGCCGCACCGCGCCGGTCACCCGCGCGGCCAGGCGGAGCGTCGACGTCGATGAGCCCGGCATGATCCTCTACACCTCCGGCTCGACCGGGCGGCCCAAGGGCGTCGTCCTCTCGCACGCGAGCCACCTGTGGGTCATCGGCGTCGGGATGGGCTCCGGCGGCGGCGCGGGCGGCGACCGCGCCCTCGTGGCTGCGCCGCTGTACCACATGAACGCGCTCGCGAACGTCCAGGGCGCCTTCGCCGCGGGCGGCACGGTGGTCCTGCTGGAGGCCTTCGACGCTCGCGCGTTCCTCCAGGTCACGGCTGATGAGCGCGTCACCCGGGTGACCGGCGTGCCCCCGATGTTCGCGCTGCTGCTGCGCGAGCGGGACCTCGTGGAGTCCCTCGACCTGGGCTCCGTGCGCTTCGCGTTCGTCGGCTCCGCGCCCGCCAGCGACGACCTCCTGGACGAGATCGGCGCCCTCTTTCCACGCGCCCACGTGCGCTTCGGTTACGGGACCACCGAGTCCGGCCCCGTCGCGTTCGTGGAGGACCTCGCCCGCCCGACGCCGAAGGGCAGCGTCGGGCTCGCCTCCCCGGACGTCGAGCTGCGGCTCGTCGGCGCCGACGGTGAGATCGACCCGCGCCGCGGCGTCCTCGAGATCCGGGTCCCGGCCCTGATGAGCGGCTACCACGACCGCCCCGACGTGCCGAGCCCGCTCACCGCGGACGGCTTCTACCACTCCAAGGACCTCTTCGAGGTCGACGACGACGGCTACTACTTCTTCGCCGGCCGCGAGGACGACATGTTCTCCTCCGGCGGGGAGAACGTGTACCCCCTCGCCGTCGAGCAGGTGCTTCAGGCCTACCCGGGCGTGTTGCACGCCGCCGTCGTGCCCGTCCCGGACGAGATCAAGGGCGCCAAGCCGGTCGCGTTCGTCGTCCTCACCGAGGGGGCGTCCGTGACCGAGGACGAGCTGCGCCGGCACACCCTGGACCACCTCGAGCCGTACGCCCACCCGCGGCGCGTGCACGTCATCGACGAGCTCCCGCTGTCCGGCACCAACAAGGTCGACCGGCACCTCCTCGAGCGGCTCGCGCTCGAGCGGGCGGCAGGGCCGAACGACCACGCGGGGAGCCCGGACGACCCGGCGGCCGAGCGGTTCGCGCCGAGTGCGGGCGCGAGCACGTCGGCACCCGCGGAGGGTCCCGATCTATGAGCCTCGCTCCCGACCGCGTGCGGAGCCGGCTGCGGATCCGCCGCGCCGGTGACCTGCTCCTGCCCCTCGGCGTCGTCGTCGTCCTTCTCGCCGTGCTCCAGGTCCTCGCGGTCACCGGCGCGATACCGGCCGCCTACCTGCCGCCGCCCACCGAGATCGGCGGCGAGCTCGCCGGCCTGCTCGGCGGCGCGGCCCTGTGGGGGCACATCGGGTCCACCGTCACCGGATGGGCGATGTCGCTCGCGATCGCCGGCGTGCTCGGCACCGCCGTGGGGATCCTGCTCGGCTCGTCCGACTCCCTGCGCGCGCTGACCACCCCGCTCGTGGAGTTCCTGCGGCCCCTCCCGTCGATCGCGCTCATCCCGCTCGTCATCCTGCTCATCGGCGGCGGCCGCACCGGCGAGGTCTTCCTCGCCTCGTTCGCGGCGTTCTGGCAGATGCTCGTCGCCGCGATCGACTCGGTCCGCTCGGTCGACCCGGTCGCGCGCGAGACCGCGAACGCCTTCGGGCTCAGCGGCCGGCAGAGGATCGCCTGGGTCTACCTGCCGTCGATGCTCCCGCAGCTCATCACCGGCGTGCGGATCGCCTCGGCGATGGCGCTCGTCATCGTGGTGACCACCGAGATCCTCATCGGCGTCCCCGGCCTCGGGCAGGGGCTCAACCTCGCCCGGTCGGGCGGCGAGCTCGCGCGGATGTACGCCTACATCGTGGTGATCGGCGTGGTCGGGCTCTCCCTCAACGCTGCCATCCGGTGGATCGGCGACCGCGCCATCTCCTGGCACCCGTCCGTGCGGAAGGAGACCCGATGAGTCGAACGACCAGGCTCAATCTCCTCAAGGTGCTCGGCGCGGTCCTGGCGCTGGCGATCTGGTGGGCGACCTCCGCGGCGTCGACGAACATCTACTACCCGCCGATGCCCGACGTCCTGACCGGCGTCGTCGACTACTGGCTGACCGGGCAGGGCACCGAGCACCTCGTGTCCTCGCTGGTCAACCTGTTCACCGGCCTCGCGATCGCCATCGTGCTCGGGATCGTCGTCGGGCTGCTCGTGGGACAGGTGCGGCTCGTGGACAAGGCGATCTCGCCGACGTTCGAGTTCGTCCGCGCCATCCCGGCCACGGCGCTCGTCCCGTTCGCCATGGTCCTGTTCGGGCTCGGCACCGAGATGAAGACCTTCATCATCGCGCTGGGGTGCTTCTTCCCCATCCTGCTCAACGTGGTCGACGCCTGCCGAGCCCTGCCGCCCCAGTTGCACGACACCACGCGGAGCTTCAACATCCGCGGCCCGTTCCGCCAGCTCTTCGTCGTCGTGCCCGCCGTGGCTCCCCGCGCGGCGTCCGGCATCCGCGTGGCCATCCCGCTCGGCCTCATCCTCATGGTCACGTCCGAGATGACCGGCACCAACCTCGGCGTCGGCTACATCCTCACCACCGCGCAGAGCTCGTTCAACCTCAGCGCCGTCTGGGGGGCCATCGTCATCCTCGGCGTGCTCGGGGTGCTGCTCAACCTCGTCTTCGCCGCGCTCGAGCGCCGCACGCTGCGCTGGCACTACGACCAGGCCGACTGACCGCCCTCCCGCACCTCCTCCCGACCCTCGAGAAGGCACACATGCTCCGCATCGACTCGCTCACCAAGACCTACGGCGACGGCCCGACCGCCTTCCAGGCGCTCGCCGACATCACCCTGGACGTGGCCGACGGCGAGTTCCTCTCCATCGTCGGGCCCTCCGGCGCCGGCAAGACCACGCTCCTGCGCTGCCTCGCCGGCCTGCAGCCCGCGACGTCCGGCTCCGTGGAGTTCGACGGGCGGGCGGTCACCTCGGTGCCCGACGAGTTCGCCGTCGTTCTTCAGGACTACTCCCGCTCGCTGTTCCCGTGGTTCACGGTCGCGTCCAACGTCGGCCTGCCGCTCAAGGCACGCGGGGTCGGCAAGGCCGAGCGCGCCGAGCGGGTGGAGCGGGCGCTCGCGGAGGTCGGCCTGGAGGGCGTGGGCACGAAGCATCCCTGGCAGCTCTCCGGCGGCATGCAGCAGCGCGTGGCCATCGCCCGGGCGCTCGCCTACCGGCCGAAGGTGCTCATCATGGACGAGCCCTTCGCCTCCGTGGACGCCCAGACCCGCGCCGACCTCGAGGACCTCGTCCTCACGCTGCGGGCCGAGTCCGAGATGACGGTCGTCTTCGTCACCCACGACGTCGACGAGTCCGTCTACCTCTCCGACCGCGTGGCGGTGATGACGAAGTCGCCCAGCCGGATCGGGACGATCGTCGACATCGACCTGCCCGCCGAGCGCGACCAGATCCGCACCAAGGCACTGCCGAGGTTCGCCGAGCTCAGGGCGCAGGTCTTCTCCGAGATCCGCGAGCTCGTCGTCGCCCCGCAGCCCGACCCGGACTACTCGATCTGAGCCGTCCGATCCTGACCACCACCGTTCGACCAACGCACGACCCATCCAGAGAAGGACCCCTCATGACCTCACGTCCCCGGCGCCTCGCCGCCGCAGCAGCACTGGCCTCCGCCGCCTTCACCCTCGTCGCGTGCGGCGGCGGGGGAGAGGAGGTCGCCGAGAACGAGGACGGCCTCGTCGAGCTCACGGTCATGCAGATCACGACGATGGACGCAGGCCCGCTGCACCTCGGCGTGGAGCAGGGCTTCTTCGAGGAGGAGGGGCTCGACGTCACCGTCCAGATCGCCGAGGCCGGCTCCGCCATCGTCCCCTCGGTGGTCAACCAGGAGAGCCCGATCGGCTACGCGAACGTCGTCAGCGACCTCCAGGCGATCGACCAGGGCCTCGACGTCCAGTTCGTCTCCAACTGCTGCGGCACGGGCAGCGACCCCGAGGCGGACACGTCGGGGATCTTCGTCCTCCCGGACAGCGAGATCCAGGCGGCCGCGGACCTCGAGGGCGCCAACATCGCCGTCAACTCGGTCAACAACCTCGGCGACCTGACGATCATCCGGGCGCTCGAGGAGCAGGGGGTCGACGGCTCCACGCTCGAGTTCACGCCGATGAACTACTCCGACATGCCGGCCGCCCTCGAGCGCGGTGACGTGGACGCGATCTGGTCCGTCGAGCCGCACCGCTCGATCTCCGAGAGCCACGGGTTCGTCAACCTCAGCTCGAACTTCGTGGAGTCGTTCCCGGACACCCAGCTCGGCTACTACATCACCTCCGGCGCCTTCGCCGAGGCCAACCCCGAGGTCGTCGCCGGCTTCCAGCGCGCGATGGACCGGGCGAACGAGTACGCCACGGACAACCCGGACGAGGTGCGGGCCACGATCGCCGAGACCCTCGACCTCGACCCGGAGCTCGTGGCCGGTGCGAACCTCGCGACCTACGTGCCGGGCCTCGACCAGGACAGCGTGCGCGCATTCGGCGAGGCCGCCGTCGAGCAGGGGATGATCTCCGAGGAGCCGGACTACGAGGAGATCTTCGTCGAGCCGCAGGAGTAGCGGGCGCGACCATCGCACAGCAGAACGGCCGAGCGGGCCGGACCGTCCGATGGACGGTCCGGCCCGCTCTCGCGTCGGTGGTTGGCTCGCGCCTCAGGCGGTCACGGCCGCCTCAGCCCGGTGCTTCTCGCCGAGCGCCACGAACACGGCCGCATTGAGGTCGAAGGCGAGCTTCGCCTCGGCGACGCAGCGCTCCCGGTCGGCGTCGGAGAGGTCGGCGGCGTCCATCGCCGCGCGCCACTCGTCCTTGTAGGGCTTGGTCTTGGGGATCTCGGCGAACGTGTAGAAGGCGAGCTCGTCGGGAGTCATCCCGTAGTGGCGCTGCAGCATCCGCGCGATGATCTGGCCGCCCGAGAGGTCGCCGAGGTAGCGGGTGTAGGCGTGCGCGAGGTAGGTCGCGGCGTCGTCGATCGAGTTCAGCCGCGCCACGTAGTCGTGAGTCGCGGGGAGCACCTCGAGGTCGGCCCAGTCGGCGCCCGCGAGCGTGCGCAGGTCGGCTGCGACGGCCTGCTCGCGGAGGAGCTCGTCGCGGACGAACGCGCCGGCGACCGGGTCGTCGGCCAGACGCGCGCCCGCCTCCTCGAGGGCGGTGTAGATCGCGTGGTGCTGGCGGGCGAGGACGATGTAGGCGTCCCGGCCGAGAGCGCCACCCATGAGGTCGGTGACGAAGGTGCGGGTCTCCGCGTGCTCGTGCTCCGCGCGCGTGGCGTCCCGCAGCAGCTCGGACAGGTTGACGCTCATTCAGGCCCCGCGGGAGGTTCGACGTTCAGCACGTTGCTGACGAAGCGTCAGCATAAGGCTTGATCGTGCCAGTGAGCGGCGACTTGCGCAAGCCTAGCGTTGTGGAAATGTCGGCGTCGCGGAGGGGACTGCCGAACGCCGGGCGTGTCACGCGAGCAGCCCCGGAGCTCGACGACCGCGTCGAGGACCGGCGGACCTCATCGAGCCTCTCGCACCACCGGGCAGCTCATGCACCTGGGGCCACCCCGCCCGCGGCCGAGCTCCCCGCCCGGCACCTCGATCACCTCGATGCCGTTGGCGCGCAGGTGCGCGTTGGAGGCCGGCGCGCGGTCGTAGGTGACGGCCACGCCGGGCGCGAGGGCGAGTGCGTTGCAGCCGTCGTCCCACTGTTCGCGTGCCGCGGTGCGCGCGTCGAGGTCCGGGGTGAGGAAGCGCAGATCGTCGTGGCCGACGATTTCGGCGAGCACGGCCTGCATGCGCTCCGGGGCGTGGTCGGTGACCGTCACGTCGCCGGCGCCGTCGGGAGTGAGGGTGAAGCTGGGCAGGTCCCCGAGCCCGCCGTAGAGCAGGAACGTGCGCTCGTCGACCATCGTCATCGCCGTATCCAGGTGCATGAGCTCGCGCTGGCTCGGCATCGCGAGCGCGAGCACGCGGTCCGCCGACCCGGCCGCGAACATGCGGGCCGCGAGGTGCTCGACCCCCTGTGGCGTCGTGCGTTCGCTCATCCCGACCACCACGGCGCCGCCGCCGACCACGAGGACGTCGCCGCCCTCGACGTTCGCCGCCCCCTCCGCCGGGCCGGCCGCCCATCGGTGGAAGCCGCGCCCGGCCGGTCGTCCGGTCCCGACGGCGGAGCTGACCTCGCCGGGGCCGGGTCCGGTCTCGTCGGCGGTCCCGCCCAGGCGCAGCTCCGCGAACCTCGGGTGCCAGCGGTAGATCGCCTCGTAGTGGACGGACTCGCGCACGCGGGCGGCGTAGCGCATGGAGTTGACGGCCACGCCGTCGTAGACCCAGCACGACGCGTCACGGGTGAACAGGTGGTTGGGTAGCGGCCCGAGGATGAGTGCCTCCGGCCCGCGCACGTGCAGCGGGAGCGTGTCGACGCCGCCGAGCCGGTCCGCGACCTCCCGGCCCGTGAGTCCGGCGACGAGCACGCCGGCGAGCTCGGCGTCGTCGAGGGAGTCCGCGTGCGCGAGCAGCGCGGGGGCGAGCGAGGGGCCGAGGTGCTCGCGGGTGAACGTCGCGTTGAGCACGTGGGCGCGGGCCTCGGGCACGGCGAGGGTCTGGGTGAGCAGGTCGGGGAGCTGGTGGACGAGCACGCCTGCGTCCTCGAGCACGCCGACGAAGGCATCGTGCTCGTCCTGGGCGCGGGAGACCCACAGCAGGTCGTCCCACAGGAGCTCGTCCATCGTGGCCGGCGTGAGCCGCTCGAGCTCCGCGCCCGGGCGGTGCACGATCACTTCCCTCAGTGGACCGATCTCGGAGCCGACGAAGGGCACGGGAGGGGTGTCGGGCACGGCGTCGTCCATGGCAGGGGAGTCTGCCGCATCGGTGGGTGCGACTCAGCCGCGACGGGCGGACTCTGCGTACGCGTCGAGGACGTCGAGGATGCCGCGGTGGGACCACACCCGGTTCCGACGCCCGCCGGTCTCCTCGGTGAGCACACCGGCTGCCGCGAGCTGGGCGATCGCTCGTTGCGCCGAGGCGTTCGGCACGCCGAGCGCGTCCTCCACGAATCTGCTGGTGACCACCGGCTGGGCCACGAGGTGGGGGAGCAGCCGCCATCCGGCCGCCTGGGGGCGCAGGCCGCCGAGGCGTTCGCGGGCGTCGTCGAGCTGGGCTGCGATGTCGTCGATCAGGCGAGCTCCGGTACTCGCCGCGAATCGCGCGGCCCGTGCGAACTGTCGCGCGATGGGAGCGGCGTCGCCCGCGCGGAAGGCCGTCAGTGCGTCGATGTAGCGGCTCGTGTTGGTCAGCAGCCCGGCCGAGAGCGGCGCTGTCGTAAGGACCGTGACGCGCAGGGCGCGCAGCATGGCTGCCACGAGCGCACGTCCGGTGCGGCCGTTGCCGTCGGTGAAGGGGTGGATCGTCTCCAGCTGCGCGTGCGCGACCGCGCACTGCAGGAGGCCCGGGAGGTCGGCCCGCGCGACGAAGGCCATGAGGTCCGCCACGGCAGCAGGGACGAGCTCGGCCTGCGGGGCGACGTGGTCCGCGCCGCGCGGGCTGATCGAGCTCGAACCCACCCAGACCAGCTGGTCGCGGAACGTGCCGGCGTCGTCGTGTGCGTTATGCCGCTCGCTGCCCAGCAGTGCGGCGTGCATCGCGAGAAGGGAGTCCACGTCGAGGCGGTCGGCGAGCGCCAGAGCAGCCTCCATCTGGCGGACGTTCCCGGCGACGAGCCGGGCGTTCGGGCTCCGCGACTCGCCGATGCCGGCCAGTGCGAGCTGGCGCGCCCCGACGGTGATGTTCTCGATCTGGGACGAGCTGGCCGACTCGGTGCGCAGGAGCACCGAGCTCATCGGACCGAGCACGCCAGGGTTCTCGCCGAGGGTGCTGGCGGCGTGCCAGTCGAGCCGGACGAGTGACGCCGTGGCCTCGTCGAGGTCCGCTGACAGGTCCGCGGGGACCAACGGCCTCCAGCCGGCGATCGGCGCGGGGATCGTCGATCGGTAGGTCCCCGAGCCGGCGCGCATCTGAGCCCGGCTGGACATGCCGTCGGTCTCGGCGAGCCAGGTGTGCTCGTCGTGACCGACAGGGGTGATCGCCAGCTCGGCGGGTGCGGGAACTGATTCCACAGTGACATCTTACTGTCAGTTACATCAGAACTGATAGTAAATGGGCGGATTGATGACGGTTTCCGGTGTGTGCGAGCTGTCCGTCGGAAGTGGGATGCCGGCGCGGCAATCGCTCGGTGACACTGACGGGTATGACGCAGCGCAAGCCGCCCGAGATGCCGACGGGCAACTGGGTGGACCAGCTGATCCGGGAGGCGCAGGAGCGCGGCGAGTTCGACAACCTGCCCGGCGCCGGCAAGCCGCTGCGGGACATCGATGAGCACGACGAGGACTGGTGGATCCGCCGCAAGCTCCGCGACGAGAACCTGCCCAACGACGCCCTGCTCCCGCCGGTGCTCGTCCTGCGCAAGGAGCTCGCCGAGCTGCCCGAGACCGTGCGCACCCTGCCGTCCGAGGAGCTCGTGCGCGAGCGCGTCTCCGAGCTCAACCTCCGCGTCGTGGAGTGGATCCGGATGCCGACCGGGCCCGTGCTGCCGGTGAGGCCCGCTGACGTCGAGGAGATCGTCCGCGGCTGGTGTGCAGCGCGTGAGCAGCCGGCGGATGGCGAGGGCGGGACGGCGGGGTCGAGGTCGGAGGAGGGCGCGGCATCGGAGCCGGGTGCTCCTTCGGGGCGGAGGCGTCGTCGTCGATGGTGGTGGCGGAGGTGATGCGCGCCCGGTGACCGACGCCCGCTGACGGACCGCCGTCGGCGGGACACCCTCGCGCGAGACCCCGAGTGGAGTGTCGAGTGGAGTGTCGAGTGGAGTGTGGAGACCTCCCCGTGCCGGCCCGGCTGCGGACGGTATGCGCGCCACTACGGTCGGGTCATGAGCTTCTCGGACTGGGGTCTACGGCAGGACCTGCGCGAGCTGTTCGACCGCGTGTACCGGCTCGAGACCAGCGTGGGCGACCTCAGTGCGGAGGTGGACCGGCTGGCCCGCACCCTCGAGAAGCTCGCCCCGCTCCTGCCGCCCGAGGAAGACGGTGAGCGAGCCCCGATCAGTGTGACCTTCGTGCCCAAGGCGAAGAGCTCGATCGACCCGTCCGTCGCGCCGGAGGACGCCCGCCTCATCCAGCTCGTCCAGATGGGTTGGCTCGACGACGCCGCCGCGCACCACCGCCGTAGCCACGGATCGACCGAGGCCGAGTCCCGTGCGTTCGTCGCGGAGCTCGCCGAGGCCCTCAAGGACGACCCGAAGTCCTGACCGGCTGAGCGTCCGATCAGACGGTGATGACGCGAAGCTCACCGAGTTCGGCGAGCGGCTCATAGTCCAGGTCTTGCGTATACACCGCAAGGTCGTTCGCGAGTGCGACCGCGGCGATCCAAAGATCGTTGACGTTGATGCGGCGTCCGCTCTCGGCCAGCAGCACCCTCATGCGGGCCCAGTGCGTGGCGGCGGCTGCATCGACGGGGAGTGCCTCGAGTGCGGCGATTCGCGTCAAGGTGGCAAGTCGTCGGGATCGGACAGTGTGATCGGGGGCGGCGAGTACCCCGGCCTCGAGCTCGGCGAGCGTGATGACGGAGACATAGCCCTCGTCGGGGAGCGACGCCGTCTCGAGCTGTCGGCCCGACTCCTGTGCGATGAACACGCTCGTGTCAAGCAGGCCGCGCACGACGCCATGCGGCATGGGCGAGGCAGTCGACGTCACCTGACCGGCCCGAGCTCGTCCGTCGTCTCGCCGGCGAGGGCCGCAAGGTCGGCGCGCAACCCTGGGTCGGCCTGGCTGGTGGCGAGAAGCTCAGCGAGGTCGGTGCGGGAGAGAAACGTGGGCCGCGACGACGTCACGGGGCCGATCTCCGCCACGGGACGACCGTGCTGGGTCACGGTGAGGCGCTCGCCGTCGGTGACGCGCCTGAGCACGTCGCGCGTGTGGTTGCGCAGGTCCCGAACTGCTACCTGTCCCATGTGCGTCATTGTAGCAAAATGCGCACATGCCTCAGGAGGACGATTCCGGTGCTCCGGTGCTCGTGTGCACCGTCGGGACAACCTGATCCGGGCCTATCGACGATCGCAGGTGGGGCAGACGCGCTGAGTCGTGCGGTGGGCGCCGTTCGTCCCATCGCCCGTGACGCGGCACGATGGACCCCATGACCGATGCCTCCCAGTCGCCGCCCGAGTCCGCCGAGCTCCGCCTGTGGGGCGGCCGCTTCTCCGTCGCGCCCGCCGACGCGCTGACCGAGCTCTCGCGCTCCACGCACTTCGACTGGCGGCTCGCCCGGCACGACATCGCGGGCTCCCGCGCCCACGCCCGGGCGCTTGCCGCGGCGGACCTGCTCACGGCCGACGAGCTCACCGGGATGCTGGCTGCCCTCGACCGGCTCGAGGCCGACGTCGTCTCCGGCGACTTTGCCCCCCATCCCGACGACGAGGACGTCCACACCGCCCTCGAGCGTGGCCTCATCGAGCGGGCCGGCAGCGAGCTCGGCGGCCGACTGCGCGCCGGCCGTTCGCGCAACGACCAGATCGCCACGCTCGTGCGCCGGTATCTGCGCGAGGAGGCTCGCCACGTCGGCTCGCTCCTGCTCGACGTCGTCGATGCGCTCATCGACCAGGCCGCCGCCCACCCGGACGCGATCATGCCCGGCCGCACGCACATGCAGCACGCCCAGCCGATCCTCCTCGCGCACCACCTGCTCGCCCACGCGTGGCCGATCATGCGCGACGTCGAGCGGCTCCTCGACTGGGACGTTCGCGCCGCCCTGTCCCCGTACGGCGCGGGGGCGCTCGCCGGCAACACGCTCGGCCTCGACCCGCACGCCGTCGCCGCCGAGCTCGGGTTCATGGGCGCCGAGGAGAATTCGCTAGACGCCACCTCCGCGCGCGACGTCGTCGCCGAGTTCGCCTGGATCACCGCGATGGTCGGCGTCGACCTGTCCCGGATCTCCGAGGAGATCATCGTGTGGGCCACCAAGGAGTTCGGTTTCGTCACCCTCGACGACTCCTACTCCACGGGGTCGAGCATCATGCCGCAGAAGAAGAACCCCGACGTCGCCGAGCTCACCCGCGGCAAGGCCGGCCGCCTCATCGGCGACCTCACGGCGCTGCTCGTCACGCTCAAGGGACTGCCGCTGGCCTACGACCGGGACCTGCAGGAGGACAAGGAGCCGGTGTTCGACGCCGTCGACACGCTCTCGGTGCTGCTGCCTGCCGTCGCCGGGCAGATCGCCACGCTCACGTTCCACACCGACCGGATGGCCGAGCTCGCGCCGCAGGGTTTCTCGCTCGCCACGGACATCGCCGAGTGGCTCGTCCGCCAGCGGGTGCCGTTCCGGGAGGCCCACGAGATCGCCGGCGGCTGCGTGCGGGTGGCCGAGTCGCAGGACAAGGAGCTGTGGGACCTCACCGACGCCGAGCTCGCGTCCGTCTCGGAGCACCTCACGCCGGAGGTGCGCGAGGTGCTGTCCGCCGAGGGGTCCGTCGACGCCCGCGACGGCCACGGTGGCACCGCGCCCGCGCGCGTGCTCGAGCAGCTGGCCCGCGCGGGCGAGCTGAGCCGGCAGCTGCGCAGCGCACTGGTGGGGGAGCGGTCCGACGAGGAGGACGCCTGACTCCCGACGCGGTCCGCGAGTTCCTCTCCCGGCCCGCGACCGAGGTGGCGCCGGAGCTGCTGGGGAGCGTCGTCGTCGTGCGGTCCGAGGAGGGCGAGGTCGCGGTGCGGCTGACGGAGGTCGAGGCCTACCTCGGCCCCGACGACCCCGGGTCCCACGCCCGGTCCGGCGTCCCGACCGCACGCACCGCTCCGATGTTCGGTCCCGCGGGCCACGTGTACGTCTACTTCACGTACGGGATGCACACCTGCCTCAACCTCGTGTGCGGCACGGACGGGCAGGCGACCGGTGCGCTCTTGCGCGGCGGCGAGGTGGTGCGCGGCCACGAGCTCGCACGCGGCCGACGGCGCGGGGCCAGGACCGACGCCGGCCTCGCCCGGGGGCCGGGGAACTTCGGGCAAGCCCTTGGGCTCTCCCTGGACGACTCCGGAGCCGCGCTCGATCCCGAGGGCCGGATCTGGCTCGAGGTCGCCGAGCATCGCGTGGCGCACCGGTCGGGGCCGCGGGTCGGCGTCTCGGGCGAGGGCGGCGACGGCGAGCGGTTCCCCTGGCGGTTCTGGGAGCCCGGCGGCGTGGGCGTCTCCGCCTACCGCCCCGGCAAACCGCGCTCCCGGTGACCCCCAGTTCGTCGAGTGTGCGGTTGCCGACCCTCGAGAGTGCGGCCCAGAGCAACCGCCACCGTTCGCATCGTGGGCAGCGTGCTCCTTGGACTGCTCGGACTGGCACCCCTGGTGATGGGAGCCGAAGGCGTCGTCGCGTTCTCCGGCTTGTTCTTCGTCGTCGTGTTCGGCGTCGTCCACCTGAGACGGATGCGGCACAACTACCACCTCGAGCTCACGCCGGAGGACGTCCCCCTCTTCCGGTGGGTCGGCGACGACAAGCAGGACATGCACCGAGTTCCATGGCGGAACGTCCTCGAGGTGACCACGGTCCGGTTCGGCAAGCAGATCGAGGCACCGAGCTACCCGTCGGTCATCGCAAGTAGAGCGTTCGGGATGGGCCGACGTCCGGTGGTCCGCACGACCCTCACACGCAAGATCCGTGGTGAGCGAGTGACGATCGATCAGCCGCTGGCGATCGACCGGTGGGAGCTGGTGGAGCTCCTCAGAGTGGCGACGGAGCGGTTCGACCCGCGGCCCGAGACCTCGACGGACTGAGCACTCGCAGGGGCACTCGTCGCTCCCGCGACACCGCTACCGCCCGCTGCCCGATCGGCAAGACGCACACGGACACCCTTGCAGCCCGGCATCCGATCGAGTTAGGTAAGCCTGGCCTAAATGAGGGAGTGTCGATGTCCGAGCAGTACCCCGCATACAAGCGCACCGCCGTCAGCGCGGCCAACGCCCTGTACGCCCGCACGATGTCCGTGGCCCCGCTGCGCGACGTCTACCCCGAGTTCCCGGCCCGCGTCACCGGCCTGGCGGACCTCACGCCATCCTTCCGGCGGGTGCGGATCACCGCCCCGGAGCTGGCCGGCGTCGATCGGCTCGGCCCCGACGAGTACATCGGCATCTACATGCCACCGGCCGGCACACCGCTGCGCCTGCCCGCCCCGGCCATCAACCCCCGCGGACCCTTGAAGAAGCTCCCCGAGGCCGAACGCCCCGAGCTGCGCTGGTACACGATCCGCGCCCAGGAGCCCGGCTCGGACACGATCGACGTCGACGTCGTCGCGACCGGCCACGACGGACCGGGCTCACGGTGGATCGAGCGCGTGGCCGTCGGCGACGAGATCGGCGTGCGCGTCCAGTCCGCCCCGTACGGCAACGCCCCCGCCGAGGGCCATCACGTCCTCGTCGCCGACGAGACCGGTCTGCCCGGCATGCTCGCGATCCTCGATGCCCACCGCGGCGACCCCGGTAGGCGCTTCACGGCGATCCTCGAGGTCCCGAGCCGCGACCTCGTCACGGGCGAAGTGGACGAGACGGAGATCGACGTCGTGCTCCGGGGCGAGGACCCGCCCGGCAGCGCGCTTACCCCGGCGCTGGCGGCCGCCGACATCGACGACGCGACCTACGGCTGGGCCTGCGCCGAGGCCGCCGCCGTGGCGGGCGCCCGCCGACACCTCGTCAAGGAGCGCGGCCTGGACCGCCGCGCCGTCATGTACTCCGGCTTCTGGAAGGTTGGCCGTGCGCGCCTCTGACCCCACCGTTGACCCCATCGCCCGCGCAGGCTCCGGCTCGACCGCCGGATCGAACTCCCACCCCACCGACGTCGAACCGCCGCTCCCGGCCCTCGGCGTCCCGCGCTACCCGCTGCTGCTCGCCCTCTACGTCTCCCAGTACCTCGGCATCGGGTTCCTCTTCTACGGGACCGCGTCGATCCTGCGGGAGATGGGCGCGTCGCTCGACTCGCTCGCCGTGCTGTCCTCGCTCGGGATGATCTGGGCGCTGAAGTTCCTCTGGGCGCCGCTCATCGACCGGGTCGGCCCCGGCTGGCGCGGCGGCCACTACCGTACGTGGCTCCTCGTCCTGCAGCCCGCGTGCGCCGCCGTGCTCGTGGCGATGTCCTTCCTCACGGACATCGGCGAGCAGTACGGGATCTTCGTCGCGCTGACCGCCCTGTACGTGGCGGTCAGTGCTACGCAGGACATCGCCGTCGACGCCTTGGCCGTCCGGCTCGTCCGCCCGCACGAGCGCGAGTCCGTCAACGGCATCCAGGTCTCGGGCAGCTTCGTCGGCAACATCCTCGGCGGCGGCCTCACCGCCATCCTCTACGAGGTGACCGGTTGGCAGGTCGCGCTCCTCACCCTCGCCGTCTGCACGCTCCTGCCGACGCTCGCCGTCCTCGCCCTGTGCGAGCCCGCCCACCGCCGCCCAGCGCGACCCGTGCCGTGGTCGGCGACCTGGACCCTCCTGCGCCAGCCCGGCGCGACGCTCTGGGTGTTCGCCGCCGTTCCCGTGACCTGGGGCGGGCTGACCGCCGCCTACGGCGTCCTCAACCCCGCGCTCGTGGATGCGGGATGGTCGGTCGGTGAGATCGCCGCCGTGCTGACGATGTTCGGCGGGATCGTCGCCGGGCTGGTCAGCATGGGGGCCGGTCCGATCCTGCGCCGGATCGGGCGGCTGCGGAGCCTGGTCGCCGTCGGCGCGCTCACTGCGCTCGGCGTCGCGGGGTTCCTCCCGGTCGCCGGCGGCTGGGCGCCGACCGCGTACGTCGTCGTCGTGGTCGCCGTGTTCTTCGCGGCCTACGCCGTCGGGTCGATCATCGTGTGGACGATCAACATGGACTACGCGCGCGCCGAGTCGCCCGGCACCGACTTCACCGCGGTGAGCTCGTTCGCCATGCTCGTCTCGTTCGCCGGTGGCGCGGTCGCGCTCTCGCTCGCCGACACCTTCGGGTACGTCCCGGTCCTCGCCACCGCCGGCGCCGTCCACGTGGCCGGACTCGTTCTGCTCGCCCGCCACCAGCGGCGCTTCCGCACTGAGAGCCTCAACGCCGGCGCCGGACCGCTCGCCGGGGCCGCCGGGGCCGCCGTGGTCCCGTCCCCGCACCGCCCGGAGGTGCCGTCCCCGTCCGGCCGGTGAACGACGACGTCGGGCCCGGGCGTGGCACGACCGCCGAACGGAGGGTGCCCTGGTGGCACGATGGGCCCCGGCCGTCGTGCACGGCGGCCCGCGCCCGGCGGGCGCGCCCATGAGACATGAAGGAGTCCGCGTCGTGACCGACGTCCTCGACGAGCTGCAGTGGCGGGGCCTCATCGCCCAGCACACCGACCTGGACGCGCTGCGCGCGGCCCTCGCCGACGGACCGGTCTCCTACTACTGCGGCTTCGACCCGACGGCGCCCTCCCTCCACCACGGCCACCTCGTCCAGCTCCTGCTGCTGCGCCACCTGCAGAACGCCGGCCACCACCCCTACGCGCTCGTCGGCGGCGCGACCGGCATGATCGGTGACCCACGCATGAGCGGCGAGCGCAAGCTCAACACCGCCGAGACCGTCGCGGAGTGGACCGAGCGCCTGCGCGGCCAGGTCTCGAGGTTCCTCTCCTTCGAGGGGGACAACGCCGCGACGGTCGTCAACAACCTCGACTGGACCGCGGGCCTGACGGCGATCGAGCTCCTGCGCGACGTCGGCCAGCACTTCCGCATCTCCGCCATGCTCGCCAAGGACACCGTGGCCACGCGGCTCGCCTCGAGCGAGGGGCTCAGCTACACGGAGTTCAGCTACCAGCTGCTCCAGGGCATGGACTTCCTCGAGCTCTACCGCCGCCACGACGTCACCCTCCAGACGGGCGGGAACGACCAGTGGGGCAACCTCGTCTCCGGCCTCGACCTCATCCGCAAGGTCGAGGGCACGAGCGTCCACGTGCTCACCACCCCCCTCATCACCAAGGCCGACGGCACGAAGTTCGGCAAGACCGAGGGCGGCGCCGTCTGGTTGGCTCCGGACATGATGAGTCCGTACGCCTTCTACCAGTTCTGGCTCAACACGGCCGACGACGACGTGGTCCGCTTCCTCAAGATCTTCACCTTCCGCACCCGCGAGGAGATCGAGGCGCTGGCCGCGGAGGTCGCCGACCGGCCCTTCGCCCGCGCCGCCCAGCGCACGCTCGCCGAGGACGTCACCACCCTGGTCCACGGCGCCGACGCGACGGCACGCGTCCAGGCAGCCTCCGCCGCGGTGTTCGGCAAGGGCGACCTGCGCGACCTCGACGCCGACACCCTGCGCGACGCCACCGCCGAGCTCCCGCGAGCCACCGGGGTCGTGGGGGAGACCAGCATCGTCGACCTGCTCGTCGCGACCGGCCTCGAGGCCGGCCGGGGCGCGGCCAGGCGGACGATCGCCTCGGGTGGTGCCTCGGTCAACGGACACAAGATCGACGACGACGAACGACTCCTCGCAGCGGGCGACCTCCTCGCCGGCGGGGTCGTCGTGCTGCGTCGAGGCAAGAAGAACATGGCGATCGTGGAGACCCACCAGGGCTGAGCCCGAGGGGCGGCGAGCGACGCGCCGAGGACTCCGTGCCCCCGCTCACCGAGCGGTGCGGCAGGTCACCTGCGAAGGGCCCGGATCAGGTTGACCTGGTCGATCCGGCCCGCGTAATGTTGCATCTCGCCGCACGGACCGGGACACCGGATCGGACGGGGCGCAAGCTCCCAGATCCGCCGGGCCAAGGCACAACATCCACAAGGAGCGCTGGCTCAGCCGACGCCCCGGAGGATGGACCGGAAGTAAGTCCAGTCACAAACCGCGAGAAGTGGTCAGAGGCCGGATGAACTTGTGGTTAAGATAGTCAAGTCGCCCTGATGCTGTGGGCCTGGGTGTTTCTGGGTCTGGGTGTTGTGGGTGGGTTGTTTGAGAACTCAACAGTGCGTGATTGTTTTTGATGCCATGTGTGTGGGGGTGTCGATGCGTCGTGGCCGGCTC
>NZ_JBNDNA010000023.1:0-36456 GCF_049856175.1 Georgenia sp. Z1491 | reverse complement strand
TCCTATTGGGCAAACCGGAGTCGCGGACGACCTTCACTGCGGCAGCGACAGCATCGTGGACTGATCCATCTTCGCGGCCAGTTCCGGACGGGGCAACGGAGAATGCAAGCAACATGGCGGTTCCCTCCTCAGATTCCTGCGGGCCTGATGAAAGACCCATGTCCTAGATCGACGATCCTTGTGAACATGGCACTGGTCTCGTTGGGCAGACCCGAGTCGCGGACGATGCCGACGGCGCGTGCCACGGCCTCGCCGACGGAGCCGTCCGGGGCGTCGGACACCGTGGGAGCCACGGAGAAGGCGAAGAGCATGTCGGCCATGCTAGGAGGTGCCCTGAGGCGGTGCTGGAACGGCACAGGAGCAGGACCCGTGCCGCACCGGCGCCCGAGGGCTGCGCCGGACCGCTCAGCTCGCGCGGACCGCTCAGCCCGTCCGGACCCCTGCCCGCCAGACCGCGTGCGTCGCGGGCATGCCGGGGCGGTAGGCCAGGTGGATCGCCGCCGGGTGGGTGAGGACGTGCAGGTCGGCACGGTGCCCGACGGCGATCGAGCCGACCGGGCCGATCCCGTCCGGCCCCTCGCCGGTCTCGCGGCGCAGCGCCCGCGCTCCGCCCCACGTCGCCGCCCGCACCGCCTCCTCGATGGACAGCCCCATCTGCAGCACGGCGGTGCTCACGCAGAACGCCATCGACGAGGTGTAGCTCGTCCCCGGGTTGCAGTTCGAGGCGATGGCCAGCGTGGCTCCGGCGTCGAGGATCTCGCGCGCCGGTGCCAGCGGCATGCGGGTGGACAGGTCGCAGGCGGGCAGCACGGTCGCCACGGTGTCCGAGGAGCCGAGCGCCTCGAGGTCGTCGTCGTCGAGGAAGGCGCAGTGGTCGACGCTCGCCGCCCCGAGCTCGACCGCGAGCTGCACGCCGGGGCCGTGGCCGAGCTGGTTGCCGTGGACACGCAGGCCGAGACCTCGCTCCTGGCAGGCCTCGAGCACGCGCCGCGACTGCTCGGCGTCGAACGCCCCCGTCTCGCAGAAGACGTCGGCCCACCGCACGTGGGGCGCCACGGCGTCGAGCATGTCGCCGACGACGAGGTCGACGTAGTCCTCGGCCGCCCACCCCGACGGCACGAGGTGGGCGCCGAGGAAGGTGACCTCGTCCACGAGGGCGGAGGCCACCCGCGCCGACCGCTCCTCGTCGTCGACGGTGAGGCCGTAGCCGGTCTTCGTCTCGATCGTCGTGGTCCCGCCGGCCACCGCCTCGGCGACCCGGTGCGCGACCAGCGTGGCGAGGCGTTCGTCGTCGGCGGACCGGGTGGCGTCGGTCGTCACCTGGATGCCGCCCGCGGCGTAGCTCTCGCCGGCCATCCGGGCCTGGAACTCCGCCGAGCGGTCGCCGTCGAACACGAGGTGCGTGTGGGAGTCGACCCAGCCGGGCAGCGCGGCTCGGCCCCCGACGTCGGTGCTCCGGTCCGCAGCCGGCGCACCCGAGGCGGGCCCGACCCAGGCGAACCGGCCGTGCTCGACGACGACCGCCGCGTCCCGGATCGTGCCGAGCGCCGGATCGACGGTCGTCAGCTCGGAGATCCCGGTGATGAGCTCGCTCACGGGTGGTCCGCCATGGGGATGCGGACCCCGCGCTCCCGGGCGACGTCGGCGGCGCGCTCGTAGCCCGCGTCGACGTGCCGGATGACACCCATGCCGGGGTCGTTGGTCAGCAGCCGCTCGAGCTTCTCCGCGGCCAGCTCGGTCCCGTCGGCCACGCCGACCTGACCGGCGTGGATCGAGCGGCCGATGCCGACCCCGCCGCCGTGGTGGATGGACACCCAGGTGGCGCCGGAGCTCGTCGCCGTCAGCGCGTTGAGCAGCGGCCAGTCGGCGACGGCGTCCGAGCCGTCGAGCATGGACTCGGTCTCCCGGTAGGGGGAGGCGACCGAACCGGAGTCGAGGTGGTCGCGGCCGATGACGATGGGCGCGGACACCGCGCCCTCGGCGACGAGCCGGTTGAACAGCAGGCCGGCCTGCTGCCGCTCGCCGTACCCGAGCCAGCAGATCCGGGCCGGCAGCCCCTCGAACTCCACGTACTCGCCGGCGGCGTCGATCCAGCGGTGCAGGTGCTCGTTGTCGGGGAAGAGCTCCTTGATCGCGGCGTCGGTCACGGCGATGTCGGCCGGGTCCCCTGACAGCGCCACCCACCGGAACGGCCCGAGCCCCTCGCAGAACAGCGGGCGGATGTAGGCGGGCACGAAGCCCGGGAACTCGAAGGCCCGCTCGTACCCGGCCTTGCGCGCCTCGTCGCGGATCGAGTTGCCGTAGTCGAAGACCTCGGCGCCGGCGTCCTGGAACCCCACCATCGCCTCGACCTGCGCGGCCATCGACTCGCGTGACTTCTTGGTGAATCCGGCAGGGTCGGCCTCGGCCTCCGCGGTCCACGTCTCGACGTCGACCTCGCGCGGGAGGTAGCTCAGCGGGTCGTGCGCCGAGGTCTGGTCGGTGACGACATCGACCGTCAGCTCGCCGGCGACATGGCGGCGGAGGATCTCGGGGAACACGTCCGCGGCGTTCCCGACGAGGCCGACGGACAGGGCGCGGCGCTCCTCCTTGGCAGCGACCACCTTCGCGAGCGCGACGTCGAGGTCGGTCTCCACCTCGTCGAGGTACCGCTTCGCGCGGCGGCGCTCGAGGCGCGTGGTGTCGACGTCGACGATGAGCACCGCCCCTCCGTTGAGCGTGACGGACAGGGGCTGCGCGCCGCCCATGCCGCCGCAGCCGCCGGTGAGGGTGAGCGTGCCGGTGAGGGTGCCGCCGAAGCGCTTGTTCGCGACCGCCGCGAAGGTCTCGTACGTGCCCTGAAGGATGCCCTGGGTGGCGATGTAGATCCACGACCCCGCGGTCATCTGCCCGTACATCATCAGGCCCTCGGCCTCGAGCTCGCGGAACGTCTCCCAGTCCGCCCAGTCGCCCACGAGGTTGGAGTTGGCGAGCAGGACGCGCGGCGCCCACCGGTTGGTGCGGAAGATGCCGACGGGCTTGCCGGACTGGACGAGCAGCGTCTCGTCGTCGGCGAGGTCGGTCAGGGCGGCGACGATCGCGTCGTAGGCCTCCCAGGAGCGGGCCGCGCGGCCGGTGCCGCCGTAGACGACGAGGTCCTCGGGACGCTCGGCGACCTCCGGGTCGAGGTTGTTCATCAGCATTCGCAGCGGGGCCTCGGTCTGCCAGCTCCGCGCGGTCAGCTCGGTCCCGCGGGGGGCGCGGACCTGCCGGGAGGGGTCGTGCCGGGTGAACGCCGGCCGGTCGGTGGTGGTCACTGGTGGTCCTTTCGCGGAGCCGTGGGTGGCTGGTAGGTCGGGGTGGGCGGTCAGCCCTGGTCGTGCAGGTACGCCGTGAGGAGCTCGCCGGGGTCGCCAAGCGTGGTGTGGGCACCGTCGCGGGCGATCTCACGCCCCCCGACGACGACGCTCGCCACGTCGGCGGCGCTCGCCGTCAGGGGGAGCTGCTCGGGCAGGGAGCCCGCGGTGCGGGCGGTGGTCGTGCGGACGAGGACGTGGTCCTCGTCGTGGTTCCGGTGCCCGGTGCCCTCCCGACCCCGGTGGGAGCCCGCGCCGATCGGCAGTGCGAGGCTGCGGCGCCCCCCGTCGGTGGCGGCGGCCAGCAGCTCCGCGGGGGAGAAGCGGCCTCGGGAGACGGACGCGAGTCGCTCGCCGTGCTCGAGGGCGCGCATCTCGAGGAAGGGGTCGACGACGGCGTGCTGGTCCGAACCGAGCGCGAGGTGCGCCCCGGCGTCGGCCAGTGCCCGGGCGGGACCGATGCCGTCACCCAGGTCGGCCTCCGTCGTCGGGCACATGACGACCGTGGAGCCCGCGCCGCCCAGGAGCGCGATGTCGTCGTCGCTCAGGTGCGTGGCGTGCACGGCGGACAGGCGCGGGCCGAGCAGGCCGAGGGAGTCGAGCAGCCCGGTCGGGGTCAGGCCGTGGGCGGCGAGACAGTCTGCGTTCTCGGCGGGCTGCTCGGACAGGTGGATGTGCAGCGGGAGGTCGGGGTCCAGCCCGTCGGCGACGACGGCGAGCTCGTCCACGGGCACGGCGCGCACCGAGTGCACCGCGCCGCCGACGGTGACCAGGTCGTCGGACTCGTCGGCCAGGGCTCGTCGCAGGGCGTCCAGCCGGTCGAGCCAGCGGCGGGCGTCGCCGTCGCCGAACCGCGTCTGCTCCGGGGCGAGCGGCTGGCCGATGCCGCCGGCGAGGTAGAGCGTGTCCAGGAGGACGAGTCGGATGCCGACGGCCTGCGCGGCGCGGGCGAGGGCCCGCTCCATCGCGTGGTCGTCGTAGGGGGTGCCGTCCGGTGCGTGGTGGACATAGTGGAACTCCCCGACCGCGGTCCAGCCGGCAGCGGCCATCTCGGCGAACACGGCGGTGGCCAGGCGTTCGTAGCGCGTGGGGGTCAGGGCGGCCGCCGCGGCGTACATCTGCTCGCGCCAGGTCCAGAAGCTGCCCGATCCCGCGTGCGTCCGGCCGCGGAGCACGCGGTGGAAGGCGTGGCTGTGGGCGTTGACGGGACCGGGCAGGCGGACGAGGCCGGGGGCGACGACGGAAGCCTCGCCGGGGGCGGGGACGGTCACGCTCCCGGCTCCAGGCCGACCAGGACGTCGGCGAGGGCCAGGCCGCCGCGCTCGGCGTCGTCGTCGGAGGCGTGCTCCTGCGGAGCGTGCGAGATCCCGGACGGATTGCGCACGAACAGCATCCCGGACGGGACGTGCGCGGCCAGCACGCCCGCGTCGTGACCCGCGCCGGTCGCGAGCCGTGCCGCGCCCGGCAGGAGCCCCGCCAGCTCGCGCCCCAGGGCGGGGTCCAGGTCGACCGTCGCGCTGAGGGACTCCTCGACGACGTCGACGGTGCACCCCTCCTCGGCCGCCGCGGCGTGCGCGGCCGCTGAGATCGCGGCGACGACCTCGGCGGTGATGGCGTCGTCGGGGTGCCGCACGTCGAGCCACATGTCGACGCGCGACGCGATGACGTTCGTGCCGCCGGGTACCGGGACGACGCGACCGATCGTGGCGCGGGCGTCAGGGCGTGCGGCGGCTGCCTCGCGGGCGGCGAGCACGACGCGCGCCGCGGCGACCATGGGGTCGTGCCGGTCGGCCATGAGCGTGGTGCCCGCGTGGTTGCCCTGGCCGGCGATCGACAGCCGCCAGCGGCCGTGCCCGAGGATCGACGTCGCGACCGCGATCGCAGGTCCGAGCGGGTCGTCGCCCAGCCCGCGGCCCTGCTCGACGTGCAGCTCGACGAACGTGCCGATCCGGGCCAGCGCCTCCGGGTCGGGACCCAGGTGGTCCGGGTCGATGCCGGCGGCGGCGCTCGCCTCGGCGAAGGAGATCCCGTCGGCGTCGGTGAGTCCGCGCGCCCGGTCCGGCTCGATCGCCCCGGTGAGGAGCCGCGAGCCGAGGCAGGCCACGCCGAAACGGGAGCCTTCTTCCTCGGGAAACACGGCGACGGCGAGGCCCCGGCCCGGGGTGTGACCGCGTCGTCGCAGCTCGTCGATCGCCGCGAGCGCCGAGGCGACGCCGAGCGGCCCGTCGAACGCTCCCCCTCCGGGGACCGAGTCGAGGTGGGACCCGGTGACGATCGCCCCGTCCCGCGGCTCGCCCCACCACGCCCAGATGATCCCGTTGCGGTCCGTGCTCACGTCGAGCCCGCGCGCACTCGCCTCGCCGACGAACCATGACCGCAGGTCGCGCTCCGCGGTGGAGTAGACCGGTCGCGAGTAGCCGCCGCGGGACGGGTCACGACCGATCTCGGCGATGTCGCCGAGCAGGCGGGCCACGGACGTCATGGGATCTCCTTCGGTGGTGGGGCGGGGGCCGAGGTGCGGGTGCGGGCGATGCGGACCGGGGTGCGTCGGCCTGTCCGTCAGCGGGAGCTGCCGTAGAAGGCGTCCCAGTCGGGCGTGTCGGACATCGCGCCGTAGCTCACGGCGGCCTCGGCGAGCGCCTCGACGCCGTCCCTGTTGATCTCCGGCAGGAACTGCGGCATGGCGATCTCCGCCGCGACGTCCGGGTCCATGCCGGTGAACTCGACGATGGCGTCACGGGTGGCGTCCTCGTCCTCCATCGCCAGCTCGAACGCCTCGTGCATCGCGGCGACGAACCGCTCGACCAGGTCTGGGTCCTCCGCGGCGAGCTCGGTGGAGGCGAAGTAGAACGCCGAGTCGAAGTTCTCGGACATGTCGGTCATCGGGCTGGCGACGATGTGGCCGCCGTTCTGGAGGATCTCCGTGCGGAACGGTTCCGTGGTCCACGCGGCGTCGACGTCGCCGGCCTCCAGGGCCGCCGGCATGCTCGGGTAGGGCAGCTCGACGAACTCCACCGTGTCGGGATCGGCTCCCGCCGCCTCCATCGAGGCGCGGATCGTGATGTCGGCGAAGTTGTTGAGCGCGTTGACGGCGACGGTGCTGCCCTCGAGGTCCTCGATCGACTGCAGCGACTCGTCCAGCGACGCCACCTCGGTGACGTCGTTGCCGGGCTCGTTCGTCGACGTCGAGCCGTTGGACACGACCTCGATGCCGATCCCGGTGTCGTGCGCGATGAGCAGCGACGCCACGTTGGAGTAGCCGAACTGGAACTCGCCGGAGATGACGGCCGGGATGATGGCCGCGCCGCCCTGGGCGGCGACGAGCTCGACGTCGAGGCCGTGCTCCTCGAAGATGCCCTCCTCGACGGCCATGTTGAGGGGGACCACGTCGGCGATGGGGATCATCCCGACGGTGATCTGGTCGAGACCGCCGCCGGATCCGTTCGATCCGGACTCGTCGCCGGTGTCGTCCGAGTCCTCCGACGAGCCGCAGGCCGCGAGGAGGAGGGCGAGCGTGGCGACGCCGGCGACTCCGGCGTGCCGACGAGTGGGTGCTGTGGTGCGCATGAGGTGGGTCCTTTGCTGGTCGATGGGGCGGGGCGGGGCGTGGTCGGGTGGCGCGTCGGGTGCGACGTCGGTGTGGTGTGCGGTCGGTCCGGCGCTCAGCCGTCGGGCTCGTGGGTCTGGCCGGAGGACAAGGTGGCGGAGAGCTCGCCGGTGGCGCTGACGAGCTGCCGGCCGGCACGGCGGACCGCTGCGTCGTCGAGGCGTGCGCTGGGCGCGACGATGCTCATCGACGCGATGGACCGGCCGCCGGCGCGCACGGGAGCGGCGATCGCGGTGACGTCGCCCTCCACGCCGGCGTCGACGACCGCGTATCCGCCGGTCAGGCCGCGGCCGGTGAGCGCACGGCCCGCGGCGCTCGTGGCCAGCGGGATCGTCTGCCCCACCCAGCCCGAGTACTGGAGCAGGTGCGGGCCGCGGACGGCGTCGAGGTACTGAGCGGTGCCGGACCTGCCGCGGACCGCGAGGTAGACGGACTCGCCGACCTGCTCACCGAGGCGCTCCATCGTGGGACGCGCGAGCGCGACGAGCGGATCGCCGGACAGGACGCGGGCAGCGAGCTCGATGGCCTTCGCGCCCGGTGCCCACAGCCCGTCGGCGGATCGGTACGCGAGCCCGGTCGACTCCAGCGTGCGCAGGTGGCGCAGCGCGGTGGAGACGGGCAGGTCGCAGGCCGACGCCGCGCCCGAGACGGTGGCGCGCGAGGAGCGGCACAGGTGCTCGTAGAGAGCGAGCACGCGCTCGGCGCTGCGCGCTCCGCCCGACGGTGCGACGCCCATGGCCCCTCCTCGCAGTGATGCCGCGTCGTCGCGGCGAGGTGCGGGTCACGCTACGAGCGAGCGCACCACTGCGTGAAGGAGCGTTTTCACCAGGTGGTGGGTGGCGGGGGGCCGGCGAGTGGAGCTGTGGTGGCCGCGCCGACGGGCTACTCGATGCCCATCTCCGCGTTGCCGTCCTCCTGCGCCTGGGCGAGCGCCTCCTCGACCGGGATGGCACCGAGGAACATGTCCTGGAAGATCGGCGTGATGACATTGGCGCCGGCGTTGATCTGCGCCCCGACCGGGGACGGCGCGGTCGGCTCCTGGGCGGCGTCGACGAAGACCGAAACGTCCACCCCCTGCTCGGACCAGTAGTCGATGTAGGACTGCTGGGCGTCGACGGCGCCGGGGAACGCCGCGCCGGTCTCACCGAGCGGCGCCTGCCCCTCGGCCGAGCCGATCCAGCGCAGCACCTCGGTGGTCGCCTCGAGGTTCTCGGACTCCGCGTTGCCGACCGCGGCGACGCCGTGCACCACGCCGATGCGCCCCTCGGGTCCGGCGACCATGGGCGCGAGGCCCCACTCGAACTCCGCGTTCTCCGCGACGTGCGGGAGCGAGTACGGGCCGGACTGGAACAGGCCGAGGTCGCCCTGGACGAACAGGTCGCGTGAGAAGTCGCCGTTGACGTTGGTGTCGGCCGCCGACGGCGCCACCTGGTGCGTGTTGACGAGGTCCACGAGGTACTGGAACGCCTCGACGCCCTCGGGGGAGTCGAACGCGAAGCCGTCGGTCTCGGGGTCCTGGAACTGCGCGCCGTTCTGCGCGAGGAAGTCGACGTAGATCGCCTGCAGGTCGGCCTGGCTGTTGAAGCCGTACGTCTCGCGGGCGTCGGCGTCGAAGCCGTCGTCCCCGGGGTGGCGGCCCTCGGCGTCGGTGGTCAGGGCGGTGGCGGCCTCGAGGAGGGTGTCACCGTCGGCGGCGTCCGGACGCCACTGGAGGTCGGCGACGTCGATGCCCGCCTCCTCGACGAGGTCCGCGTTGTAGAACAGGGCGATCGAGTCCCACAGCTGTGGCACCCCGTAGTTGACGCCGTCCCGCGTGTAGAGGTCGACGACGGACTGCTCCCACTCGTCGTGGTCCTCGCCGAGGGTCTCGTCGATGTCGAGCAGTGTCCCGTTGTCGGCGTAGGTGCCGAAGTTGGAGGTGTTCGTCCAGAAGATGTCCGCCATGTCGCCGGACTGGACGTCGAGCGGGAGCTGGGTCCAGTAGTCGCCCCACGGGATGACCTCGACCTCGACCGTGATGTCGGGGTGCTGCGCGCTGAACTCCTCGAAGGAGGTCTCGTACGCCTCGGCGGCGACCTCGTCCCACAGGCGGAACGTGACGGTCGTGCCGTCACCGTCGGTCCCGGACTCGCCGCCCGGGTCGTCGGCCCCGGGGGAGCACGCCGCCAGGGTCAGGGCCGTCGCCGCGAGCAGTGCGGCGGTGGTCAGCGGGCGGCGAGCACGGATCATCGGATCCTCCATCGGGTCTCCGGGCGCGGAAAGTTGAAGATTACATGAGTCGCGTGCTCGGCGTTCGGTCATCCGGTGGCCGGACAGCGGGCCGGCCCGTGCCGCGCGCCGTGCGCATCGAGCTGGACCTTGCCGTGTGCGCTCCGCGCCGAGCTGGACCTGTGTCCGCCGAGCTGGACCTTGCTGAGGTCAGGTTCGACGGCGCAGGGTCCAGGTCGGCAGGAGTGGGCGGAGGCGGGCGAGAGCTGGCGCAGGTGGGCGCGAGTGCTCGACGGGACGCGACCTCAGCGGCCCGCGCCCACGCCGATCGCGCGCGTGATGTGCCGCTGGAAGATGAGGAACAGGACGATGAGCGGGGACATGGCCACCACCGCGGCGGCCATGACGAGCACGACCCGGTCGTCGTACTGGGTCTGCATCGCCGACGTCGCGGTGGTGAGCACGTGCCACTCCGGGCGCGGTGCGATGATCGAGGGCCACAGGAAGCTGTTCCACTGGGTGACCACGGTGATGAGCAGCAGCGTGACGACGATCGGCCGGTTCATCGGCAGCACCACCGACCACAGCCGCCGGAGCACGCCTGCGCCGTCCAGGGTGGCGGCGTCGAGGAGCTCGCGCGGCATGGAGCGGAAGTTCTGCCGCAGCAGGAAGACGGCGTAGGGCGAGCCGAGCACGAACGGGACGACGAGCCCGGCGAACGTGTTCTTGAGGTCGGCGAGCGTCATCATCGTGTAGAGCGGGATGATCGTCACGACCGCCGGCACCATGAGCGTGGCCAGGTAGCACCAGAAGAGCGTCTCGCGCCCCCGGAACTCCAGCGTGGCGAACGCGTACGCGGCCAGGATCGAGGCCACGAGCTGGCCGGCGACGAGGACCGCCACCATCTGCACCGTCACCGCGATCGGTACCCAGAAGTTCGCGCCGTCGCCGAACAGGGCGCGGAAGTTCTCCAGCGTCAGGGGGTCGGGCAGGGCGAGCGGGCTCTCGGTGGCGAACTGGCGGTTCGTCTTCAGCGCGGTCATCACCGGCAGCAGGAGCGGGGCGAGCGTGACCACCGCGCCCGCCAGGAGCAGCAGGTAGGTCAGCGCGTGGGCGGACCCGCGGCCGACCGACACCGGGCGGCGGCGCCTGCGGAGGCGGGGTGCGTCGTCCTCGGGGGCGTCCGTCGGCGGCGGTGGTGGGCCCGCCGCCGAGAGCTGGGTGTCCGGCTGGTTGGTGCTCATGACATGTCGTAGGTCGTGCGGGACGCGAAGTACCGCTGCTGGACGAGCGTGATCGCGACGAGGACGACGAACAGCACGACCGCCATCGCCGACGCGCTGCCGAGGTCGAGAGCGACGAACGCCTCCTGGTAGATCCGGGCGGCGATGACGTCGGTGCTGCCCGACGGGTAGCCGGGGCTGCCGCCCGTGAGCCCGTACACGAGGTCGTAGACCTGGAAGCTGGAGATGACGGTGGTGACGAGGACGAAGAACATCGTCGGTCGCAGCAGCGGGATCGTCATCGAGGTGAGCATCCGGAAGGGGCCGGCGCCGTCGAGCCGGGCCGCCTCGTAGATGCTCGGCGGGATCTGCTGGAGGCCCGCGAGGAAGAACAGCGAGACGTAGCCGATCGAGGACCATGCGGACACGAGCGCGACGGCGGGCAGCGCGAGCGTGGGGTCGCTCATCCACTCGACGCGCTGGCCGAGGATTGCGTTGATCGCCCCGTTGCTGGGGGCGAGCATCCACTGCCAGACGACGCCCAGCGCGAGCGGCGAGCACACCCACGGGAGCACGTAGATCACGCGCAGGATCCCGGAGCCGGGCAGGTGGCGGTTGAGCAGGACGGCGAGGAGGAGCCCGGCGCCGACCGTCAGCGGGATCGCCATGAGCACGTACCCGGCGGTGACGAGCAGGGCGCCGCGGAACTGGCGGTCGCCGGCGAGGTCGGTGTAGTTCGTCAGGCCCGCCCAGGTCGGATCCCCGAGCAGGTCGTAGTGCGTGAGGCTCATGCCGAGCACGAGGAGCACCGGCAGCCCGAGGAAGAGGATCAGCCCGACGAGCGAGGGCGCGAGAAGCGCGTAGGCCGCGGCGGTCTCGCGGCGTCGGCGGGCGCGGGCCGACGCCGGGACGCCCTCGCGACCGGAACCGCGGGGTGGTCCGGAGGGCGGTGGCGTGTCGCCGGGACCCGCCGGGGTGCCGGGTACCGCGGCGCCCGGCGGCGGTGGCGTGCCGGTCGGTGCCTCTCGCCTCATGCCGCACCCCGGACGTGGGTCCACTCGATGACGGCGCTCCGGCGCAGGGCGGGCGGGCACCGGCGGCACAGGTAGGTCGCGCGCGGGCGCTGGTAGCGCTGGTGGAGGTGGCCGGCCGGGCAGCGCCCGGACCACGGGGCAGGGACGCTCGGGCTGTCGGGAGCGGTCGTGCGGCGGGGGGAGCCCCCGATGCGCACGACGGCGGCACGCCACCGCGGGCCGTGACCGACCCGCGGTCCGACCAGGGCGTGGGCGATCTCGTGCAGGACGACGTCGCGCACCTCGTCCTCCGTGTAGAGCTCGACGAGGTGGCGGGACAGGGTGATGCGGCGGTCGTGGAAGTGCGTCGCGCCGGCGCGACGGACGGCCCGGTCGAGCGCGACCGTCCACCCGCGCAGCCCGTGCTCGGCCACGAGGGATCGTGCAAGGCGCAGCGCGCCGGGTCCGTCCACGGTGCTACGCCCGGTTCCCGTCGCGGCCGGGGCAGGGGCCGGTGTCGGTGCCGGGGTCGGCGTTGCCGTCGGCGTCGGTGGTTCTGACGTCGGCGGCGTCGTCCCTGCTCGAGCGGGCGCGGATGCGGGCGGAGCGCCACGCGCTGAGGGCGGCCACGAGGACCACGGCGAGCATGAGCCACCGGACGGGACCGCGGGTGGTGGACGCGACGATGACGATGAGGACCGCGAACGCCAGCACCGACACCGTGGGGATCCGGTGCAGCGGGGAGCGCCCGAGACGGACGGGCTCGAAGGGCCGCGGACCGTCGTCGGAGGGGCGCCCGTGCCGGCGTGCGCCGTCGCGCTCCGGCGAGTCGTCCATGGTCACCGGGCCACGGTACGTTCCCGCGGCGTCGGGGGTCCCGCACCCGGCCGACGGCGTGTGGATCACCACGTGGCACGGCCGCCTGTGGGTACCGTGGCGGGCCGCACGTGGTGGCCGGGGGCGAGCGTGAGTGACCAGGTGGGCCCGGGTCCGGCCGGGTACCGTCGCGGCATGGACAGCGCGGCGACCGGCCCCGACCGCCGTGCGTCGCCCCGACGGACCCGAGAGGCTGCCGGGCACGACGACATCGATACCGACACCGACGCCGAGCTGCGCGACGACGGCGGCGAGCCCTGGGGCGAGTACGTCGAGACCCGACGACCGGTGCCGGGCCCGACCGGGTGGGTCCCGGTGCTCTCGCCCAGCGGTGACCCCGACGGCGAACGGCTCACCGTGCGCCCCCGCCGCCTGCCCGGGGACTCGACCGCCGCTCGGGCCGGCGACGCCCCCGTGGACCGGGGCGCGGGCGCACGTGAGGTGGATGTCGTCGTCGTCGGAGCCGGCCAGGCCGGACTCGCCACCGCATACCGGCTGCAGCGGCGCGGACTCGTCGGGTACGCGGGCGACCCGGTGGAGCAGACCGGGGCGACGCGGCACCGCGGGCACGTGCCGGACTTCGTCGTGCTCGACGCCGAGGACGGGCCCGGCGGCGCCTGGCGGCACAGGTGGCACACGCTGACGATGGCGACGGTCAACGGGATCCACGACCTGCCCGGCGCGGGGTTCCCGGAGCCGGACCCGGTCGAGCCCGCGTCCACCGCGCTGCCGAGGTACTTCACGACGTACGAGGACATGTTCGACCTGCCGGTGCTGCGGCCGGTCGTGGTCATGGCCGTCGAGCGCGCCGACGACGACCCGCGCGGTCGGCTCCTCGTCCACACCGACCAGGGGAGCTGGGCGGCGCGCGCCGTCGTCTCCGCGACCGGCACGTGGTCCCGACCGTTCTGGCCGACCGTCCCGGGCGTCGACCGGTTCCGCGGCCGGCAGCTCCACACCCACGACTACGCCGGCCCGGAGGAGCACGAGGGTGATCGCGTGGCGGTCGTCGGCGGCGGGATCTCCGGCGTAGGGCACGTGCTCGAGCTCTCGCACGCGGCGGAGGCGCTCTGGTACACCCGCACACCGCCGCGGTGGTCGACCGGACGGTTCGACCACGAGGCCGGGCGCGGCGTCGAGGAACGGGTGACCGCACGGGTCGAGCAGGGGCTGCGGCCGCTGCCGGTGGTCGCCGAGACCGGGCTGTTCCTCGGGCCGGCCACGAGACGCGCCATGGACGCCGGCGTCCTCGCCCGGCGTCCCATGTTCACGGAGATGACCGAGCACTCTGTGCGGGAGGCCGACGGCACGCTCACGCCGGTCGACACGATCCTCTGGGCCACCGGGTTCCGGCACGAGCTGCGGCACCTCAAGCCCATGCGGATCCGCACCCGCGACGGTGGGGTGCTCGTGCGCGGGACGGAGGTCGTCGACGAGCCGCGCCTGCACCTCGTGGGGTACGGCGCGGGCGCCTCGACGGTGGGGGCGACCCGGGCGGGGCGGCGCGCGGTGGCGGCGATCATCGACCTGCTGGGGTGAGGGCGGCTCACCGCCGCACCGCGTCACAGGTCGTCGACGTAGGGGCCGTGGGGGAGCGGGCGCTGATCGTCCGCGAGGTACGCCCACGCGCAGGGCCGGTAGCCGTTGGAGCTCGCGAGCGCCTCGGGCTGCGCGTCGTAGACCTGGTGCACGAGGATCCAGTTCGGCCGCCACAGGAACTCGTGCCGGGAGACGTCGACCTCGAGCCACCAGTCCGGCCGTGGCTCGCCGAGCGGCGCGCTGCCGTCGACCGGTGCGGCGTGCAGCTCGACGTCGCCGACCGGCCACATGTCGTCGGTGGCGTACTGGAACTGCGGGCAGATCCCGCCCTCACCGCTCAGGCCGCCGGTGAGCACGGGCCACCCGGACTCCAACGTGACGTGGCGGGTGTGCACGATCGGGCCGTCGGTCGCGCAGTCGCCGGAGGTGTCGTCCTGGTAGCGCAGCGCCTCGGTCACGGCGAACGCCCCGTCGACCGCGGCGACCTCGTGCACGGTGTCCCCGCAGCGGGCGGTCCGCGCCACCGGGCTCTCGACCTGCACGGCAGCCTCGGCCTCCGGGTCCCACGTCCAGATGTACCAGGTCTCCTCCACGGCGTTGCCGTCGACCACCTCGAGCACGGCGAGGGCGTCCTCGTGGCCGTCCCCGTCGACGTCCGCGAACTCGATCTGCTCGCCCACCGTGTAGATCCGCCCGTACTCGTCGCCCTCGACGGGGACGACGGATTCCCCCGTGAGCGCCTGCCGCCACGGGAGGGTCGACAGGTCGACGTCGCGGATGGTCGGGCCCGCCTCCTGGGCCTCCTCCCCGACCTCTTCCCCGACGACGCCGTAACCCCCGCCCGCGGCGCCGTCGGACAGGGTCTCGGCGCCGGTCTGGTCGGCGTCGACCTCCACGGCGTCGTCCGAGCCGGACTCGACGGGGGCGAGCTCGGGCGTCCCGTCCGCGGCGTCGTCGACCTCGACGTGGACCTCGTGCTCGGTCGTCCCCTCGTCGTCGGAGCCTCCGCAGGCGGTGAGAGCCAGGAGGAGCGCGATGAGCGCGGCGCCCGCCGCGGGGCGGGCGGGGGAGGTGTCGATCGGACCGGCCGCGGGTTGGCTGCCGTCGGGCCCGGTACTGGTGGGCCTCGTTCTCTCGGGCCCGGTGTCGGTGGGCCTGGTGTCGGCCGCGCGGGGGTCGTCGGCACGGTCGAGCGGCGGGCGTCGGTGAGCGGGAGCTGACATCGGCGCGGCCTTCCAGGTCCAGGTCCCCCTGCGTCGGCGCGTCCGTGCGCCTGCGACGATCCTGGCCGGACCGGACCGACGGCACAAGCCCCTGCCGCGACTGCGCAGTCGCGCCCCCCCGACGCGTCGTCGGCAGGGCGCAGCGTGTGGTCGCGCGGGTCCGCGAGCTGGACCTTCGAGTGTCGAGGTGGACCGTGCTGAGGTCCTGGTCGGGCGGCTTCGGTCCAGCTCGGCGGAGTGGGTCGGCGAGCCGGACCCGTCGACCGGCCCCGCAGCCGTCAGGCGCGGATGTCGGCGAACTCCGGGTGGGCGTCCATGTAGTCGACGACGAACGGGCACACCGGCCGGACCATCCCGCCGCGCTCGCGCACGTCGGTCAGCGCGAACTCGACGAGCCGGCCCGCGAGCCCCTGCCCGCGCTGCTTCGGATCGGTGAACGTGTGGTCGAAGACGTGCATGTCGCCCTCGAGGACGTAGGTGGCCTCGCCGGCCTCGACACCGTCGACCGTGGTGACGTAGCGGCTCCTGGCGGGCTCGTGCGTGAACTCGGTGCTCATGGGCACGACGCTACGGCCCCCGGCGCCGGAGCGCTCGGGGGCCGTGGTACGCGGTCGGGGTTGGCGGTGCGGCTCAGCTGGCCACGCGGGTCAGCCGGCCGCCCGGGTCGGCCGGCCACGCGGGTTAGCTGGCGGACGGCTGCAGCGTCGCGTCGATCGCGTCGACCATCTCGGTGCTGTCTCCGTTCACGGTGACGGTGAGCTGCATGAGCTCGCCGGTCGAGGCGTTCTCCACGATCCAGTGGACCTCGCCCGGCTCCAGGCCGAGCGTCTCGAAGCGGTAGACGCGCAGACCCTCGGCCGCATCGACCTCGCCGTCCTCCCAGTTCACGTCCTCCGGGAGGCCCTCGACCATCATCTGCTCGAAGGCCGCGATCTCCTCGTCGAAGGTGCCGGTCATCTGGTGGTTCTCCGGGCCCTGGACGACGAGCAGCTCGGCCGGCTGAGGGTCGGATTCCGGCGTGGCCGGGAGGGACCACTGCCACAGTCCGGGCTCCTGGCGATCCTCCACGGCGTTCTCGGGCAGCTCGAACGACACGAAGCCGGCCTCGGCGCGCGGGGGGACCGAGGCGTTCGGGTCCTCGGCAGCCGGATCCTCTGCGCCCGGGTCCTCGACGGGAGGCTCCCCGGCGCCGGGGTCCTCAGCGCCAGGCTCCTCGTCACCCGGTACGACGGAGTCGTCGACGCTGCCGTCGTCGGACGGCACGGTGGCGGGATCCTCGTCGGCCGGGGGCCGGTCGTCGCTCGGAGCCTCGGCCCCGCCGTCCTGCTCGCCGTCGGTGGCCGGCGGCTCGATGTTGGCGTCGCCGTCACCCTGGGGCGACGCCTCGTCGTCGGAGCTGCAGGCGACCGCTCCGCCGGCCAGGAGCAGGACCGCGGTCGTGGATGCTGCGTATCGGCGGATGGTGGACATGTCGTCCTCCTCTCGGGGCCGGTGGCAGGCCCGTCGCGGACCCGGTCGACCCTCGTCGGTGCCGACCGGACGGTGGGGGAGATCCGAAGCCCTCCCCGTCGTGCACCCTCGACGCTACGAGCGCCCGGGACGGTCCTGCAGGCCCGTGACCTGGGTAGTTGGACCCAGGAAGGCCCGGCCCGCCCGACGGCCGGCGACCCTGTCGGTCGCGGGGCCCTAGCCCCCGAGCGCCGCCGCGATGGCCTTGCGCACCCGCGTGGTCGAGACCTTGACCGGCGTGCCGAGCTGCTGGGCGAACAGGGAGACCCGCAGCTCCTCGATCAGCCAGCGCACCTCGCGGAGCCGGGCCTGGGCGTCGGGGTCGTCCCCGGCGCGGGCCCGGGCCGCCTCGAGGGCGTCGACCATCTCCTGCACCTGCCAGGCGGCCGCGTCGTCGGCGTGCACGTTCTGCGCGGCCCGCTCGAGGCGGCGCTGGGCCGCCTTGAGGTAGCGCGGCAGGTGGACGAGGTGGTCCGGGCCGGTCACGGCCACGAACCCGTCGAAGACCAGGTCACCGACCGCGGCGCGCACGTCGGTGACCGCTCCGAGCAGGTGGATTGAGCTGGAGGCCTTGACCGTGGCCTGCAGCTCGCGCCAGGCGTTCATCACGTTGACCACCGTGCCGGCCAGCTCGAAGACCCGGTCCTCGAGCCGGGTGCGCACGTGCGCGACGAGCTCCTCGAACCGTTCCTTGTCCCGCAGCATCCCGGCTCCGCCGCTCACGTGCTCGGCGCACCAGTCGTCGACGATCTCGGTGACCGCGGCCAGCTGGAGGTCGGACACGAGCGCGCCCGTGCTCGGGTAGGGCGAGGAGGCCAGCGCGAGCGCGTCCTGCCCGCCCCACCGGGTGCTCACCCGCTGCTCGGGCAGCGCGGTGGCGGCCAGCGCCAGCCGACGCACGCCGAGACGGTGCGCGCGGACCTGGGAACCGGCGTCGGGCAGGACCCGCAGGGCCACCGAGGTGGCCTCCTCGACGAGCGCGGGATAGCCGCGCACGACCAGCCCGGCCGGCCCGATCGTCTCCACGCTGGCCGGGATCGCCCCGCCCGGCACGTCCGGCCAGGTGGTCAGGCCCTCCTGCTCGACGGCGGTCGCGGCCCCGGGAGCGGTCCCGCCGGCCGCGGGGTCGGAGGCTTCCACAGCGGCCTCGCTCCCGCCCGCGCCGCGGCCGCCGGAGGAGCGGCCCCCGCGCGCACCGGCACCGGACTTGGCGGCACCGGACCCACGGGCGCCCCCGGCCCCCTCCCCGGCGGCGGACCGCGCCTCGGCCATGGCCACCGCGACGGCGCCGCGCACCGCCGAGGCGACCGCGCTCTCGACGGCCGGCGCCAGCTCGCGCTGCAGGGCGAGCAGCGAGTCGCCCTCGCCGAGCACCGCGCCCTTGGCGGAGACGACCCGGAACTTCATCCGCAGGTGCCCGGGCAGCTCGGCGGACTCGCCCCAGGCGGCCTCGTCGATCTCCACCCCGCGCACCTCGCGCACGGCGGCGGCGAAGGCGTCCTGCCAGGCGGGCACGTCTGCGGGGTCGACCCGGCCGCCCTGCCGGCCCGCGTCCCCGGGGGCGGCGGCGACGGCGTCGTGCCAGTCGGGCATGGCCGCCACGACGGCGCGCGCGACGTCCGGGGCGGGCACGAGCTCGCGCCGCACCCGCTTGGGCAGCGCGCGGATCGTCGCGACGGCGAGCTCGTCGACGTAGCTGGGCACGAGCCAGTCGAACCCCTCGGGACGCAGCCGGCCGAGGACCTCCACCGGGACCGTCGCGGTGATGCCGTCCGCCCACGCGCCGGGTGTGAAGTCGTAGGACAGGGGGAGGGTGAGGTCGCCCTGCTGCCAGGTCGAGGGCTGGTCCGCCTCGGACACCGGGTTCTCCGGCACGAGCTCCTCGAGCGTGAGGGTGAGCAGGTCCGGGGTCTCGCGCCGGGCCTTCTTCCACCACGTGTCGAAGTGGCGGGCGGAGACGGCCTCGGCGCCGACGCGTTCGTCGTAGAAGGCGAACAGCGTGTCCTCGTCCCCGACGACGCCGTGGCGCCGCAGCCGTGCCTCGACCTCTCTGGCCTCCTCGAGCACCGCCGCGTTGTCCTTCACGAACCGGTGGTGCGTGCGCCACTGGCCCTCCACGAGCGCGTGGCGGACGAACATCTCCCGCGCGAGCTCGGCGGCCGTGGCGTCGCCGATCGGCTGGTCGCCGAGGCGACCCAGCAGTACGGGACGGTCGGCAGCCAGCGTCATGCCGTACAGCAGGACGCGCTCCTTGACCATGGCGGCGCCGTTGCGGGTGGACCAGTAGGGCTCGGAGTACGTGCGGCGCAGGAGGTGCCCGGCGGCCCGCTCCACCCAGTCCGGGTTCACCCGCGCGACCGTGCGGGCGAACAGTCGCGAGGTCTCGACGAGCTCGGCCGCCATCACCCACGGGTACGTCTTCCGCGAGAGCCCCGAGCCGGGCCAGATGACGAACCGGGTCCCGCGGGCGCCCGCGTAGTCGCGCTTGCGCTCGTCGTAGCTCCCCAGGTTGGACAGCAGGCCGGTGAGCAGGGCCTGGTGGACGGAGTCCGCGGACGCGGCGTCCGACCCGCGTCCGAGCGCGACCACGGTGGAGGCCACGAGGTCGGTGTCCGGCGTGTCCACCTCGGCCGCCGGCGGCAGGGCGAGGGGGCGCAGGTGCAGGCCGAGGGGCTTGGCCAGCTGGCGGAGCTGGGTGACGACGTCCTGCCACTCCCGGATGCGCAGGTAGTTGAGGTACTCCCCGCGCACGGTGCGGCGGAACGCGGAGCCGGACAGGTCCCGCTGGAGCGTGCGCAGGTAGCGCCACAGGTTGAGGTAGGCGAGGAAGTCCGAGGTCTCGTCGACGAACCGGCGGTGCTTCTGGTCGGCCTGGGTCTGCTTCTCCACGGGCCGCTCGCGCACGTCCTGCACGGACAGGGCCGCGACGACGACCATCACCTCGGCCGCGCACCCGAGCCGCTCGGCCTCCAGCAGCATCCGTCCCAGGCGCGGGTCCACGGGCAGGCGGGCCAGGTCCCGGCCCACGCGGGTCAGCTCGGTCGACCCGGGCTCGAGGGCACCGATCTCCTCGAGCTGCTGGACGCCGTCGCGCACGGCCCGCGTGTCCGGGGGGTCGACGAACGGGAACTGCGCGACGTCGCCGAGCCCGAGCGAGGCCATCTGCAGGATGACCGAGGCGAGGGAGGTCCGCAGGATCTCGGGCTCGGTGAACTCCGGACGGTTGTCGAAGTCCCGGCGCGAGTAGAGCCGGATGGCGACCCCGTCGGCGACGCGGCCCGAGCGCCCCGACCGCTGGGCGGCGCTCGCCCGCGAGACCGGCTCGATCGGCAGCCGCTGCACCTTGGTCCGCGTGGAGTACCGCGAGATGCGGGCCGTGCCCGGGTCGATGACGTAATGGATGCCGGGCACGGTCAGGGACGTCTCGGCGACGTTCGTGGCCAGCACGACGCGACGGGTGCTGTGCGGGGCGAAGACCCGGTGCTGCTCGGCGGCGGTGAGCCGCGCGTACAGGGGGAGGATCTCGACGGCGCCCGGCACCGTCGACCGGCCCCCGGGCGCCAGGTACCGCTCGCCCAGGTGCTCGGCGAACGCCACGTGGGTGTCGCGGATCTCGCGCTCGCCCGAGAGGAACACGAGGATGTCGCCGGGCCCCTCGGCGGCGAGCTCGTCGTAGGCCCGGAGGATGCCGGTGACCTGGTCGATCGGCTCCTCGGGGTCGGCGGGTGAGCCGCCCGCCGGGCCGCTCCCCGGGCCGTCGGCGCGCCGGGCGGAGGCCGCGGTGCGGGTGCGTCCGTCGTCGTCGGGGGACTCGTCCTCGTCGGTCTCGTCGTCGACGTCGGGGACGAGCGGACGGTAGCGGACGTCGACCGGGTAGGTGCGGCCCGTGACCTGGACGACCGGGGCCGGGCCGTCCATCCCTGCGGCCTTCCCGAAGTGCTCGGCGAAGCGCTCGGAGTCGATCGTGGCGGACGTGATGACGAGCTTGAGGTCGGGACGGCGCGGGAGCAGCTGGGCGAGGTACCCGAGCAGGAAGTCGATGTTCAGGGACCGCTCGTGGGCCTCGTCGACGATGATCGTGTCGTAGCGCCGCAGCAGCGGGTCGCGCTGGATCTCCGCGAGGAGGATGCCGTCGGTCATCAGCTTGACCAGCGTGGTGGCGGACACCTCGTCGGTGAACCTGACCTGGTAGCCGACCTGTTTGCCGAGGTCGACGTCCAGCTCGGAGGCGATGCGCTCGGCGACGGACCGGGCGGCGAGGCGACGCGGCTGGGTGTGCCCGATCATGCCCTCGACGCCGCGGCCGAGGTCGAGGCAGATCTTCGGCAGCTGGGTGGTCTTGCCGGACCCGGTCTCGCCCGCGACGACGACGACCTGGTGGCTCGCGATCGCCGCCGCGATCTCGAAGCGCCGCTCGGCGACCGGGAGCTCCTCGGGGTAGCTGATGACGGGGACCGCGGCACGGCGGGCCTCGACCTGCTCCGGCGTCGGGGGGCGAGGTCCGCGCGCCACCCGGTCCGCGCCGCGCGCCGCGCCACGACCCCTGCGGCGTCCCCCACGACGACTCGCCGTCGTGTCCGTGCCGGTACCGTCGTTGGGGATGCCGGCCCCGTTGCCGTGACCACCGGTGGGGCGTCGGTTCGCGCGCCGACGCGGCTCACCCTGGTCGGGGCGGCGGGGATCGTGGTCGGCGGAGGTCACGGGCATCCATTGTTCGGCATGTCCGCCCCAGGATGCACCGGGAATCGGGAGATTCGGGGCGCACGCGTCCCTGGAGGAAGCGAGATGTGCGTCGACGGCCGTGTTCGTGTGCGTCGGCGGCGCGGGTCGGGTGTCGGCGCTGCGCGCGCCGTGCCGAGAGCGCGGGTTCCGTGTCGAGGGCGCGGGTTCCGTGTCGAGGCCGCGGGTTCCGTGTCGAGTGGACCCCCGGCGGCCATCCACTCGGCGTCTTGACCGCGCCTTCGGTGGGAAACCGCGCTCTCGGCGACACCTCGCGCTCTCGGCCATATTCCGCGCCCTCGGTCGGAAACCGCGCTCTCGGCGACACCTCGCGCTCTCGGCAGGGAACCCCGCACCAGGCGTGCACCCATTGTGGGGAGCGCTGACCTGGGTCGGACTCCCCACCGTGGGGTGGCCCGACGTCGGTGACGTGGCCGACGATGGAGCGTATGCGCAGGGGAGCGGGGGTGGCGGGCGCCGTGGCGGCGGTGCTCCTTGCCCTCGCGAGCCTCTACACGCTGCGTCCCCTGTGGTTCAGCGAGCGGATGCCGGTGGCGCAGGTCCTCGCCCTCAAGGGCACGCTCGCGGCGACGCTCCTGGTCCTCGGCCTGCTCCTCGTGTTCGCCGGTCGCCTCGTGCTCCTCGCCCGGCAGCGACGGGCCCGTGTGGGAGGCCCGGGCGATCACCGGGCCGACGACCCGGTCGAGCGGGAGGGAAGCAGGGACTCGCGCGCGGACAGGAGCCGCGCCCCGGCTCGCCCGGTGCGGGGCGGAGCGCCCGCCGTGGTCGTGCTGGCCGGGGGAGTCGTCGCGGCGCTCGCCGGGGTGGCGCACGGCGTCGAGCTGCTCGATCGCGGCGTCTCGGGCGAGGGCGTCACCGCCTCGGACGAGCCGCCCACGCCGGAGAGGTTCACCGTTCTCACGCTCAACACCCTCGGTGGTGCGGCGACGCCGACGGACGTCGTCGACCATGCCGTGAGCGTCGGGGCCGACGTCCTCGCCCTGCCCGAGACCTCCGCCGACCTCGCCGAGCAGATCGTCCGGGTGCTCGAGGAACGCACCGGTCAGGGCTTCACCGGCTACACCGAGGGCACGGGCGCGGTCGGGGCGACCTCGATGGTCGTGGCCGACGCCCTCGGCCCCTATGAGCAGCGCACCGACGCGGTGACCGGCGGCTTCGGCCGCGTGCACCTCCGGCCGACCGGCGACGACCCGGACCAGCCCGTGCTCGTCGCCGCGCACCCGATCCCCCCGGTCGCCGGGAACATGGCGGCCTGGCGGGCGGAGAACCGCGCGATCATGGGCACGTGCGAGCGCGCGATGCGGCCCACCGTCATCGCCGGCGACCTCAACATGACGCTCGACCACGCCTCGCTGACCGGCGTCGCGGCCGCGGGCGGGCGGTGCCACGACGCGGGCGTCGACGCCGGCATCGGCGGCCTGGCCACGTGGCCCGCCTCGTGGCCGGTGTGGGCGGGCGCCACGATCGACCACGTCCTCGTCGCCGGCGGCCTGCGGGGGACGTCCGGGCAGGTCGAGGAGGTCGGGGGCTCCGACCACCGCGCCGTGGCCGTCGAGCTCCGGCTCACCGCACCGAGCGACTGACCGACGGTCGACCGTCGCTCTCGACGACCGGGACCCGCACTCTCGCCGACCGGGACCCGCACACTCGACGACCGGGAGCCGCACTCTCGACGACCGGGAGCCGCACTCTCGCCGACCGGGGGCGTGACCGGTTCGAGACCCCCGGCCTGCGGGCCCGCCGACGCACGTGCGGGACACTGGATCCGTGCGCATCGTCATCTGGGTCGTCGTCGCCGTCGTGGGGCTGCTCGCCGCCCTCACGCTCGATCCCGAGCTCCCGGGTGCGATCGTCCCGCCCCTGGACGGGATCTCCGGCGTCACGCCGGTGGCTCAGGTCGTGGCCCTCAAGGGCTGGCTCGTGCTCACCCTCGCCGTGCTCGGCATCGTCTTCCTCGTCATCGGCCTCGTCCGCCGGCAGCTCATCCGGGCCGGCGCGGCGATCATGGTGCTCGGCGGCGTCTTCCTGCTCGTGGCGGTCGGTCACCTCGCCATCATGTTCGACCGCGGCACGTCGGCCGCGACCTCGATCAGCCGCACCGACGACACGGCCGCGGCGCCCGACGCCGCGCTGACGATCCTCACCGTCAACATGGAGGAGGGCGACGTCGCGGGGTCCGATCTCGCCACACCGATCGTCGAGCAGGGCGTCGACGTCGTCGTCCTGCCCGAGATGCTCGACGCGGACGCGACGGCGCTCGCGACCGAGCTCACCGGGTCCGGCCACCCGTTCACGGCCTACGGCGCGGGCTCCGCCACCGAGGACCGTGGGGCGACGGCGGTGCTCCTCGCCGACTCCCTCGGCGGCTACGTGCCGGTCGACGCCGAGCCCACCGCCGAGGCGTTCGCCCTGCGACCCGTCTCCGGCGTGGGGCCGACGATCGTCGCCGTGCACCCCACGGCGCCGAGGCCCGACGCGATGGACGTCTGGCGCCGCGAGGTCGGGGAGGCGCTCACGTGGTGCCGCACGGGCTCGGGACCGGTCGTGGTCGCGGGCGGCCTCAACGCCACCGTCGACCACGCGCCCGCGCGCGACCTCGGCCGCTGCGTCGACGGCGCGACCGAGGCCGGCCTCGGCGGTGTCGCCACGTGGCCCGCGGACATCCCCTGGTTCTTCGGCTCGCCGATCGACCGCATCCTCGTCGACGAGGCCAGCTACCGGGTGGCCGAGGGCGCGGTCTTCGACGTCGGACAGGCCACGCACCGCGCGCTGGTCGTCCGGGTCGAGCCCGTCGGCTGAGCCGGGCACTCCCACGCCGCACCGGCAAGCGGCACCCGCGCCGCACCCGCCTCCCCTGCGGGCGAACGTCGGAAAAGCCGGTGCGCCGTAGCCGGTGCGCTGCCACGCTTGCCCGCATGACGACCACCGACGAGGGGACGACCCGTCCCGCCACGACGGCGCCGACGGTGCGCCCGGACGGGCTGCCTGCCGGCGTCCACCTGCTCCACCTCGTCGCGCCCGCGGCCGAGGAGATCGCCGCCGGGGCCACGCCGTCGGCCGCCTTCCGGGCCCTGACCGACATCGACGCCGAGTACCTGCTCGAGCGGCTCGGCGACACCGACCTGCTCGGCGACCCCGCCACCCGGCTGGGCGCCTACGCCGACCAGTCCTCGGTGCGCCGGGTGGTGATCGTCGCCGCCACCGGGCCGGTCGCCGAGCGGCTGGCCGCGGGCGGGACCGCGGCGCCGGCCGCGGTCGCCTCCGGCGCAGACGACCCCGGCCCCGAGGCGCACGACGTCCTCGGGTACCTCGCGATGGACCTCGAGCTGCGCGACAACACCCGGACCTGCGGGGTCGAGCTGTTCACCCGGGTCGCGCACCGCGGGCAGGGCATCGGCGACGCGCTGTGGCGCGCGGCCACGGACGTCGCCCGCGCGGAGGGGCGCAGCGTGGTCCAGGCCTGGGTCGACCACGAGCCGCCCGCCGGGGACGCGGAGCCGATCCGGCCCACCCGGAGCGAGGGGGCGATCGCGCGCGACGCCGCCGCCCGGTTCTGCACCGACCGGGGCCTCGTCCTCGAGCAGGTCGAACGGCACTCGGTCCTCCACGTTGCCGGTCGGGAGCGCGCGTGGCGCGGCGCGCTGGACCAGGCCCGCGGCTGGACGGCGCCCACGGACGAGATCGTCACCTGGGTGGGCGCGACGCCGGAGGCCGAGCTCGCCCACATCGCCGAGCTCATGCGCCGGATGAGCACCGACGTGCCGCTCGGCGGCCTGGACTGGGAGGAGGAGGCCTGGGACGCGGAGCGCGTCCGGACCACCGAGGCCGCCCGCCTGGCGTCCGGCCACCGCACCTACCTCGTCTCGGCGGTGCGGGACACCACCACCAGGGCGCTCGTCGCGTTCTCCAAGCTGACGGTCCCGCTCGGCCGCCCCGCCGCCTGGCAGGACGAGACGCTCGTGATGAAGGAGCACCGCGGCCGCCGGCTCGGCACGGTCGTCAAGCTCGTCAACCAGCTCGCCCTGCTCGAGCGCTTCCCCGACGTGGAGCGGATCCACACGTGGAACGCGGCCGAGAACCGGCACATGCTCGACGTCAACCATGCCGTCGGGTTCGAGCTGGCGTCGCTCTCCGGCGCCTGGCAGGGGCCGCTGCGCTGACGGAGCGCGCCGCCCCGGTCGCGGCCGGGACCTCGCCCACGGGCCGGGTCCCGGCCGCGCCTCACATCAGGTCCCGGGCCGGCCCTCCGGTCGGGTCCCTGTCCGGCCCTCCGGTCGGGTCCCTCGCCGGTCGCTGACCGGTGAGCGGACCGGCCCTCGGGTCAGCTCTCGGAGAGCAGGTCGGCGAGCGTGGCGAACGCCTTCTTCCACGACGCCTTGAGCTCGGGGATCCGCTCCCCGGAGGTGAGCCCGGTGTGCTGGACGGCGAGGCGCACCTTGTGCCGGCCGTCGGCGCCGGGCTCGAGCGGGTCGATGCGCAGCGTGATGCGCTCGTCGCCGTCGCGCAGCCGCACCGAGGTCGGTTCGGTCTGCCCGGTGACGTCGAGGCGCTTACCGATCCAGTCCGACCGGTGCGACCGCTCGGCCAGGTACGGCCACAGGTTCTGCGCCGTCACGTAGAGGGTCTTCGACGCCGAGGCCTCCCAGCCACCGTCGCGCCGCTGGCCGGGCTCCCGCAGACCGCGGGCCTGCTCGTAGGCGACGGTCACGCCCTGCGCCCACCAGCCGTCGACGCCGTGCTCCTCGCGCAGCCAGGTCGCGGTGCGGGTGTGGTCCCAGTCGGTGGCGCCGGCGTCGTCGAGGAGGGCGAACCACTCCTCGCGCGCGCGACCCGTCGCCTCGCGCACCTTCTCGTCGCTGACCGAGCTGTCGATGGACCGCGCTCCCGAGGACATGTGAGCCAACCTACAACCGGGGCACGACGGCGGAGAACCCCCGCCCGACGTCGGAACCCCTGCTCGGTGCCGGAGCCCCGTGTCCGCCGGACGCGGAGGACCGCCGATGTTGCGGGCGACGGGCGCTCTGCCCGCTACCAGCCGCGGGACTCCCACGCGTCGACCTCGGGGGCCTCGGTGCCCACCGTGGTCGGGTCACCGTGACCCGGCCCGACCGTCCAGGCCGGGTCGAGGGTCACGAGGCGCTCGCGGATCGAGGAGATGACCTGGTCGAAGTCGCTGTAGTCCCAGCGGGTGGCGCCGGGGCCGCCCGGGAACAGGGTGTCGCCCGTGAGCACCGTGGCGGCGTCCGGGACGAGGAACGAGCAGGCGCCGGGGGTGTGCCCGGGCGTGTGCGCCACGGTCACCTCGGCGCCGGCCACCTCGATGACCTGGCCGTCGGCGAGATCTCCGGTGGGGACGCCGGGGTGCGTCTGCTCCCACAGGAACCGGTCGGCGGGGTGCAGCAGCGGGACGACACCCCACCCCGCGGCGAGCTCGGCGGCGGGACCGACGTGGTCCCAGTGCCCGTGCGTGAGGACCAGGCCCACCACGGTGCGCCCGGCCACGCAGGAGCGCACGGCGTCGGCGTCGTGCGCCGGGTCGACGACGAGGACCTCTCGCTCGTCGCCCACCAGGTAGGTGTTGTTGGGGAAGGGCCCGCCGTCCGGCGCCCGTCCGACGATCTCGTGACGCTCGACGGTCACCGGCACGGCGGTCCCTCCCTCAGCTGGTGGTCGGCTCAGAGCGAGTCGACGGCGGTGACCGTCACGGGCACGTTGCCGCGCGTGGCCTTCGAGTAGGGGCACAGCTCGTGGGTGCGGTCCACGATGGTCTGGGCCTCGTCAATGCCCAGGCCCGGGATGTGGACCTCGTGCTCGACCGTGAGGGCGAACGACTCGCCCTCGGGGCCGAAGCCGACCTTGGTGCGGACGGTGGCCTCGGAGACGTCGACGTCCTTCTCCTTGCCGGCCAGGCCGAGGGCGCCCGTGAAGCAGGCGCCGTAGCCGAGGGCGAAGAGCTGCTCGGGGTTGGTGCCCTCGCCGGAACCTCCCATGTCCTTCGGGGAGGTGAACGTGAGCTCGAGGTGGGGGTCCTCGGAGACGCCGGAACCCGTGCGGCCCCCGGTGCTGGTGGCGGTGGCGGTGTACACGATCTTGTCAGGTGTGTTGGCCATGTGAGCCAGCCCATCACCCTTCGTGCGGACCCGCAACAGGTGTCCGGCGCGTCGGGAGCACAATGGGTGATCGTGATGACCATGTCCCGTCCCGACGTGCCCGCGCGGGCGCCGGATCCCGCACGGATCCGCCGCTGGCGCCGCAACCTCGCCGAGGAGCGTGCGGAGGGCGCGGTCTACCGGAACCTCGCCCAGCGCAAGTCGGGCGAGGAGCGCGAGATCCTCCTCGGTCTCGCCGAGGCGGAGAAGCGCCACGAGCAGCACTGGATCGACCTGCTCGGTCCCCATGCCGAGCGGCCCGGCCGGGCCACGCTGCGCAGCCGCCTCATGGCGTGGCTCGCCCGCAGCTTCGGGTCGGTGTTCGTCCTCGCGCTCGCCCAGCGCGCCGAGCTGCGGGCGAACTATGACGACGACGCCGACGCCACCGAGCAGATGGCGGCCGACGAGCGCGTCCACGGCGAGGTGGTGCGGGCGCTCGCCGCCCGCGGACGCGCCCGCATGTCCGGGACCTTCCGGGCCGCCGTGTTCGGCGCGAACGACGGACTGGTCTCCAACCTCGCGCTCGTCCTGGGGATCGGTGCGACCGGCGTCGGCACGTCGGTCGTGCTCGCCACCGGCATCTCCGGTCTGCTCGCGGGCGCCCTGTCGATGGGCGCCGGGGAGTACGTCTCGGTGCGCAGCCAGCGCGAGCTGCTCGAGTCCTCCACCCCGAGCACGCGCAGCGCGCAGGTGGTGCCGGCGCTCGACGTCGACGCCAACGAGCTGTCCCTGCTCTACCGGGCGCGGGGCATGTCCGTCGAGGACGCCGACGCCCACGCCCGCGCCGTCATCGCCGCCCACGCGGGGGAACGGGTCGCCGGCGGCGAGGAGGCGCCCCGCGCGGACGAGGCCGCGTACGAGGAGATCGGCACCGCCTGGCAGGCGGCGTCGTCGAGCTTCCTGTTCTTCGCCTCGGGCGCGATCATCCCCGTGCTGCCCTACCTCTTCGGCCTCACCGGCCTCGCCGCCGTGGCCGTGGCCGCCGCGCTCGTCGGCATCGCGCTGCTGATGACGGGCGCCGTCGTCGGCGTGCTGTCCGGCTCGGCACCGCTGCCGCGCGCGCTGCGCCAGCTGGCGATCGGTTACGGCGCGGCCGCGGTGACGTACGTCCTCGGTCTGCTGTTCGGCGGCGCCGTAGGCTGACCCCGGTCGGGAGGCGCCCGGCCAGGACGAAGGAGTTCGTGCATGCTCGTGATCCTCGCCCCCGACTCGTTCAAGGAGTCGATTGACGCCGCCGATGCAGCAGCCGCCATGGCCGCCGGCGTCCGGGACGCCGTGCCCGACGCCGAGGTGCGCGAGCTCCCCGTGTCCGACGGCGGGGAGGGCTTCACGGAGTCCGTCGCCGTCGCGCTCGGCGCCCGCACGCTCGAGGTCCCCGTCCGTGACGCCCTCGGTCGCGAGGCCACCGGGCAGGTCGCCGTCGCCGGGCGGCGGGCCGTGCTCGAGGTGGCCTCCGCCGTCGGGCTCGGCATGATCGCCTCCGACGAGCGGGACGTCATGGGCGCCGACTCCACCGGCGTCGGCGAGCTGATCCGGGCGGCCCTCGACGAGGGCGCGGACGAGATCGTCGTGGGGCTCGGCGGGTCCGCGACCAACGACGCCGGCGCCGGCATGCTCCGCGTCCTCGGCGCACGGTTCCTCGACGCGTCCGGGGCGGAGATCGGCACGACCCCCCGCGAGCTCGCGCACCTCGCCGAGATCGACGTGTCCGGGCTCGACCCGCGCATGGCCGGCGTCGAGGTCCAGGCGGCCTGCGACGTGTCGAACCCCCTGCTGGGGGAGTCCGGCGCGAGCGCGGTCTTCGGCCCGCAGAAGGGTGCGACCCCGGAGCTCGTGACGGAGCTGGACGCGATCCTGGCCCGCGTGGCCGAGGTCGCCGGGCACGACGGCGATGGCGGGGCCGCGCACGAGCCTGGTGCCGGCGCCGCGGGCGGCCTGGGCTACGCGCTCATCGGGTTCCTCGGGGCGCGGATGCGGCCCGGGGTGGAGCTGGTGGTCGAGACGGTCGGGCTCGAGGAGGCAGTGGCGGGGGCCGACCTCGTCCTCACCGGCGAGGGCTCGGTCGACGCGCAGACGCTGTCCGGCAAGACGCCCGCCGGGGTGGCGGCCGTCGCCGCGCGGGCGGGGGTGCCGTGCGTGGTGCTCGCCGGGCGGGTCGCCGACGACGCCGCCGTGCTGCTCGACCACGGGGTCACCGCGCTCGTGCCGATCGTGCCCGGCGTGACGGACCTGCCCACGGCGCTCGCCGAGGGCGGCGCGAACCTCCGGCGGGCCGCATCGACGGTGACGCGGATCTTCGCGGCTGGCCGCTCCGGGAGCGCCTCCTTCTGACGAGTGAGGGGACTTTTCCCCGACGAGTGAGGGGACTTTTCCCCGACGAGCGAGCGGACTCCAGCTGGTCCGCCGGTGGGAGGGCGCTGGCGCGTCGACACCGGGGTGCCCGACGTCGGGATCGTGCCGTAGTGGTGGGCGCTCTCGTGCGTGGCACGCATGCCGAGGTCGTGCCTGGGGTGGTGGCCGCTCCGCTTGGAACGCAGTCTCGACGCGACCGGCCCATCCGCTCGTGCCGGCTGCTCGTGACGGAGGCTCTCGATGCGGCCCGGCCGCAGGGGAGAGGGTTGTTCGTTTCTGCGCAGGGCTGTCGATATCGGTGTGATCGGTAACAGAGCTGCAAATATCGGTGTGATCGTCAGGTCTCTCCCGGGAGGAAACTCTTCCGCGGTGCCGGGCCGGTTCGCGCGTGTACGCGAGGCCAAACCGTCCTCACCAGTGAGCAAGAATCCCCTCACTCGTCGGACGGATAGCCGCTCACTCGTCGAGGTCGTCGTCGTCCCAGTCCCACTCCTCGATGACGACGACCTCCCACTCCTCGTCGTCCTCGTCATCGTCGTCCCACTCCGCCGCCATGAGCGCCGCGCGGTCGAGGACCTCGGCGGCCTGGGCGAGCGGGTCGTCGACGAGGACGATCACGGGCGGGGTGAGGTGGACCGCGGCGAGCGAGCCCGAGAAGTGCTGGCCGCTGCCGAAGGTGATCGCCCGCGCCTCGACGGTCGCCTGGTACAGCGCCATGGCGTCGGGGTCGACCGTCCAGGTGTTGATGTCGGCGGGGGGCTCGCGGTCGGGGGGCGTGGGGGAGGAACCGGGTTCGTGCACGGGTCCATCATGCGCACGCTCGCCGACATCGGTCGACGGGAGTCCCGGGTGTCGGCGGCCACGCCGGGCGGGTTCCGGGCCTACGTCCCCTCCATTGCCGCGCCTCGTCGTCCAGCCCGTCCGCCGTCGTCCGGTCCCACGCGGCCGCGCCGTCCTCCGTCTCAGTCGACCGAGAGCCGGACCTCCCCGCCGTCGGCGGTGACGCCGTCGAGCACGCCCGAGGGGATCCGGAACGTCCGCCCGGGCGCCGCCGGCCACGGGAGCCGCCGACGCGCGAGCACCCGTCCGCCCTGCCGCACGGTGACCACGGGCCGCGTGACGAGCCGGTCCATCCAGCACACGAGCCGGTTCCGGGCGGGGGCCGGCCCGCCGGGTGCCCACCTCGACGGCGAGACCCACCGGATCGGGTCCTCCGCCATGAGGCGGACGCTCGCCTCGGGCGCCGGCCGCCCGGCCAGGTGCTCGAGGATCCGTTCGCCCGCGTGGGTGCCGGCGAGCGCGACGACGTCGGCGGTGTCGACGGGGTGGTTGAGGTTCCCGACGGCGAACACGCGCTCCTTGGAGGTGCGCATCGCCGCGTCCACCACCGGCGCTCCGCTGGCCGGGTCGATCTCGACGCCGGCCGACCGGAGGAGCTCGTGGTCCGGGATCCAGTCGCCGGTGAACACGACCGTGTCGCAGTCGATCGTCCGGCGGTTCCCGGTGCGGGTGTCCTCGATCTCGACACCCGTCACGCGCGTCCGCCCGTGGATGGCCACGACCCTCGACGTCGTCTCGACCCGGGTGCGGAACAGGGCCTTCCCCGGGACGCGGAACAGGGCGTACGACTCGCCGACGGGGTGCTCGGAGACCAGCGCCTCGGTCGCGCAGCCGGCCTCGGCGAGGGTCATCACTGCCGACCAGCTGACGAGCCCGGCACCGACGACGACGGCCCGCCGGCCCACTTCCTGGTGGTGGACGTGGACGAGGTTCTGCAGCTGACCGGTCGTCAGCACGCCGGCGGGCCGCGTGCCCGGGACGAGCCGCGCCGTGCGGGGGCGCTCGCGGGCGCCGGTGGCGAAACAGAACGCGTCGGGACGCACGTGGAGGAGGCCGCGGGGGGTGGTGACCGCGAGGGTGTCCTCGTCCGCCCAGCCCGTGACGGTCCAGCCGGTGAGGATCTGGGCGCCGGCCGCGCGGGCGTCGGCCTCGAGCGCCCGGGCGTACGCCGGGCCGGACATGAACCGCTTCCGGTCGCGGATGCCGTAGCCGGGGTGGTCGGAGTGGCGGGGGATGCCGCCGGCCTGCTGCTCGCGTTCCAGGACGAGGACCTGGTCGAGCTCGGGGGCCAGCCGGGCGGCCGCGGAGAGGCCGCCCGGGCCGCCGCCGATCACGGCGACCGTCGGGGTGAGGAGCTCAGGCATCGTCGGCCTCCGTGTGGTGCTCTGACCGGGTCTCGCACGGATGGTCGCCCCGGGCCCCCCGGTCGGTGCCGCACGCGTGGTCGGTGCCGCTCCCGCGGTCGGTGCCGCACGCATGGTGGGTGTCGAACAGTCGCTGGACCTCGGCGCCGCAGTAGAAGCCCTGGCAGCGCCCGTTCATCGCCCGCGTGCGCCGGCGCAGCCCCTGGAGGCTGCACGGCGGGACGCCGGACGTCATGGCGTCGCGGATCTCGCCGCGGGTCACGCGCTCGCAGAAGCAGACGACCGTGCCGTAGTCCGGGTCGCGGGCGATCCGCTCCTCGTCGGCGAAGGGGCGCAGCTGGTGCTCGCCCAGCGGCGGCATCACCGGCGGCTCCGGCAGGCCGGCCCGTTCCTCGAGGTCGAGGTCCGCCCCCGCGTCCGTGAGGAGCTCGACCACGTGCTCGGCGACGGCCGGTGCGGAGGTCAGCCCGGTCGACCGGATCGCTGCGGCGATCACGTAGCGCTGCTCGGCGTCGACGTCGATCAGGTAGTCCGACTGGTTGTTCGCCGCCCGCAGGCCGGCGTAGGAGGCGGTGACCTCCTCCTCGAGCAGGGCGGGCATGATCCGCCGGCCCTTGTCCAGGAGGAACTCGAACCCGTCCTCGCTGGTGGAGGTGTCGGCCTTGTCCGTCATGTCCTCGGCGGTGGGGCCGAGCATGACGTTGCCGAAGATCGTCGGGCTGACGAGCACGCCCTTGCCGGCCTTCGACGGGGCCGCGAGCACGATCGTGTCCACCAGCGGCGCGGCGAGCTTGTCGTAGACGAGCAGCTCGCCCTTGCGGGGGTGGACGTCGAGGCGGTCGTGCCCGAGCATCGCGTCGACGGCGTCCGCGCCGAGACCGGCGGCGTTGACGACCCATCGCGCGGTGACGTCGCCGCGGTCGGTGCGGATCGTCGTCGTGGCGGGACCGACCTCGACCGAGGCCACGCGGTGCTCGCGCAGGAACGTCGCGCCGCGGGCGAGGGCCTCGGTGGCGAACGCGAGGGGGACGGACCAGGCGTCGATGACCGCCTCGTCGGGCACGGTGAGCCCGCCGGTGACGCCCGGGCCGAGGCTCGGGATGCGGGCGTAGACCTCGTCCGCGCCGATGATCTCGGTGGCGTGGTAGCCGTTGGCCTCCGCCTTCGCCTGGAGGCCGGTCAGGGACTCGGCCTGCTCCTCGTCCCAGGCCACGAGCACCGCGCCGGTCCTCCGCAGCCCGATGTTCGCCCGGGCGCAGTAGTCGGTGAGGAGCGCGTAGCCGCGGGCGACGAGGCGGGCCTCGAGGGTGCCGGGCGTGGCGTCGAATCCCGTGTGCAGCAGGGCGGTGTTGGCCTTGGTGGTGCCCTCGCCGACGTCGTCACGGGCGTCGATGATCACGACCGAACCGGTCGTGCCGGCGAGCCGGCGGGCGATCGCGGCACCGACGACGCCGGCTCCGATCACCGCGACGTCGTACACGGTCTCGCTCACGGTTCAGAGCCCCATCGTGGTCTCGACGGCGGTGCGCCACGCGGCGCGGAACTCGGTGACGTCCTCGGCGCTGCGCTGCGGGACGTAGGAGGCCTCGGCCTCCCAGGCGAACGGGGCGTCCTCGACGGCGAGGTCGGGGTCCAGCGCGAGCCGCATGCAGGCCGCCGTGCCGAGCGCGGTGGCGTGCGCGGAGGGGTAGGTGTCGACCGGCGCCTGGAGCATGTCGGCCTGCGCCTGCATGAGCCGCACGGACCTCGTCAGTCCGCCGTCGACGCGGAGCCGGGTCAGTGGTGCACCGAGCTCGGTGTGCGTGAGGTCGGCGAGCTCCGCGATCTGGGCGGCGATGCCGTCGAGGACGGCGCGCACAATCTGGGGCTTCCCGGTGGACAGCGTCATCCCGACGACGAACGCCCCCGCCTCGGGCTTCCACCACGGTGCGGCCAGGCCGGCGAAGGAGGGCGCGCAGAGGACCCCGCCCGCGTCGTCGGCGGCGATCTCGTCCATCTCCTCGGGGCCGGTGATGACGCCGAGCTCCTCCATCCAGCGCACCGCGGAGGCGGCGGTGTAGACCTGGCCGTCGGAGCAGTAGGTGGTGCGGCCGCGCAGGCGCCAGGCCACCGAGGTGGTGAGCCCGTTGTCGAAGCGGGGCGCGGTCTCGCCCATGTTGACGAGGATGAAGGCGCCGGTGCCGTACGTGCACTTGGCCTGCCCGCGCTCGAGGCAGCCCTCGGCGAGCAGGGCCGCCTGCTGGTCGACGATGAGGCCGCCGACGGGGACCTCGCCGCCGAAGACGGTGGTGGTGCCGACGATCTCGTCGCAGGCGGCGATGCGGGGGAGGCGCTCGCCCGTCAGGCCGAAGATATTGACGAGGTGGGGATCCCACTCGCCGGTGTCGACGTCGACGAGGAGCGAGCGCGACGCGGTGGAGACGTCGGTGACGAACTCGCCGGTCAGGCGGTGGAGCATCCACGTGTCGGTGGTGGTGACGACGCCGTCGCGGGTGAGGTTCTCCCGGACCCACGTGAGCTTGGGCGCGGTGAAGTAGCAGTCGAGCACGAGGCCGGTGCGGGCGTGGATGTCCTCGGCGTGCTCGCGCAGGCGGTCGACGACCACCTCGGCGCGGCGGTCCTGCCACACGACGCACGTGGTGAGCGGGTCCCCGGTCTCGGGGTCCCAGGCGAGGACGGTCTCGCCCTGGTTGGCCAGGGAGACGCCGTCGATGGTCTTCCCGGCCTGCTCCACGGCCTGCCTGCCGGCTTCGACGACCGAGGCGTAGAGCTCCTCGGGGTCCTGCTCGACGGCGCCGCCGGGGAGGTAGGCCGGGTGGATGGGGATCTCGACGACGGCGTGGATGCCGTCGGCGTCGACGACGATCGCCTTCGATCCTGAGGTGCCCTGGTCCAGGGCCAGAATTGCCACGATGCAACCCTTCGTGTCGTTGCGGTCCGGACGGTGCCGTCCGGTTCGTCCCGTGCGCCCGGGAGCGGGCACTGCTGAGAGCCTCGCCCGATGTGGACCTGCGGGCAACCGGTGTGGAATGTTGTGGGTTTGGGATGGAGGTGGGCGTGCTCGTCCAGCAGCGGTACCGGCACATCTTGCGGGCGCTCCGGTCGCAGGCGTCCGTGTCGACCCTCGAGCTCTCGCGTGCGCTGCGGGTCTCGGTTGAGACGGTGCGCAGGGACCTCGTGCACCTCGAGCGGGAGGGGTTGCTCCGGCGGGTGTACGGCGGCGCCGTGACGGTGACGCGGCAGCGGAGCAGCGAGCCGTCGTTCGACCAGCGCTCCGCGATCCGCGAGGAGGAGAAGCGGGTGGTGGGGGAGCTGGTGCGCGGGCTGGTGCGGCCGGGACAGTCGCTGTTCCTCGACGTCGGGACGACCGCTCAGGCGGTCGCCGCGGCGCTCGCGCCGTCTTTCGAGGGCACGATCGTCACCCACTCCCTGCTCGTGGCCAACGAGATCGCGCGCGGGACCGGAGCGGAGCTCGTGCTCGCGCCGGGGCGGCTGCGGCGCGGGGAGTGGTCGCTGTCCGGGACGGCGACGCACACGTTCATCCGGCAGATGCACTTCGACCTTGCGCTCATCTCCTGCGGCGGCGTGGACGCCGCGGCGGGACCGACGGACTTCGACTTCGACGACGTGGAGGTCAAGCGGACGGTGGCCCGCAACAGCGAGCGGTCCTACATCCTGGCGGACTCCTCCAAGCACGGCGTGGTCGGCCGGTACGCGATCGGGGAGTGGTTCGACGTCAACGGCCTCGTCACCGACCAGCCGCCGCCGGACGGGCTGGCCGCCGCGATGCGGGCCGGCGGGGGTGAGGTCGTCGCGCCCGGGGTGTGACGAGCGGTCGGAGGCTGTCCACCACTCGTGACGCGCGCCGCGCAAGGATGTGAGGCAGGGCCGCCACCCGGCGCCCGAGGACGAGGGAGGGTGCTGTGGCGGTCGGACGGATCATCGACAACGCGTCGGTCATGGACATGGCTGAGATGGACGAGAACTGGGGCCGGATCCTCGCCCACGGCGAGAAGTTCGAGCTCGGGTACAAGACCATCCGTGACCGGTTCATGTTCACCAACTACCGGGTGATCCTCATCGACGTGCAGGGCGTGACGGGCTCGAAGGTCGACTACCACTCGGTGCCCTACCGGGCGATCACCCAGTTCTCCCTCGAGACCGCCGGCACGGCGGACCTCGACGGCGAGCTGAAGTTCTGGGTGAGCAGCCAGGCGGACCCCTACGTGCGCAAGCTGGGGCGCGGGGTGGACCTGTTCGTCATCCAGGCGCTGCTGGCGGGGTACATCGCGCACGTGTGAGGGCGACGAGTCAACTCGCCGCCACGGTGGTCGACGCGAACATGTCCGCAGGCATAGGAACTTCGAGGCGCCAGGTTATTGCGATAGGTCGGTCGCCAGAATGTGAAACATAGGTTGCAGGGCCCAGGTACATGTATGGACTCGTTCCGAACTCGTCCTGACCCTCCTCGCGAACGA
>NZ_JBNDNA010000022.1:0-38447 GCF_049856175.1 Georgenia sp. Z1491 | reverse complement strand
GGGAAACGCCCGGTCCCATTCCGAACCCGGAAGCTAAGCCCCTCAGCGCCGATGGTACTTCACGGGCGACCGTGCGGGAGAGTAGGACACCGCCGTACACACCATTCTGAAGGCCCCCACCAACACCGGTGGGGGCCTTCAGCCATTTCAAGAGACCATTACCTGAACGTCGACGCACCGCTGCCCGCCCGGACGTCCCGCGGGCCCAGGTCGTATGAACCGTTTCGCAGCCCCAGGTCCCGGAGTGCCCCGTGCTCGGTGACTTGGGTCTTGTTCGCTCTGCGCATGCAGGGTGTAGGTGCAGGCGTCCTGGACTGTCCGTCCGTGGGTCCGTGATGGAGCGAGCGTCACTGCCGGGGCCGCTGTTGCGCCGGTCCTTGCTCACGTAGTGTTCTGGGTTCGCGGGTGTGTCCGGCGCCTTGTTCAGCCGGCCCGCGCGTGCGGGAACGAGCCCTCGGCGGTCTTGTCCCGCGACAGCTTCGACAGGAGAACAGAGTGAGCGAGACGCCAGAAGACAACGACCGACGAGGTCGCACCGCTTCGGGATCGAACCGCGGCGGTGATGGCCGTCCCCGCCGGCAGTCTCACTCACGCGATCGTTCCCAGGGTGGTGGCCGTCGGTGGGAAGACCGGCCGCCCCGCCGCGACGGCCCGGGTTCGTCCGGCGACCGGCCGCAGCGCCGTGACGGTGAACGTCAGGGCGGCGGTCGTCGGTGGGAGGAGCGTCCGCCCCGCCAGGATGGTCGGGGTTCCTATGGTGACCGGCCCCAGCGCCGCCATGGTGAGCGCCAGGGTTCTGCTCGTCGGTGGGAGGATCGCCCGCCGCGCCGTGACGCTCAGGATTTCTACGGCGACCGGCCCCAGCGTCGTGACGGTGAGCGTCAGGGCGGCCGCCGGTGGGAAGACCGTTCGTCCCGGCGTGACGGGGAGCGGCACACCGCCGGGCGACGCGCCGACGACCGGGGTCGTCGCCAGGGTGGCGCGGACCGCCAGGTCGGTCATGGCCGACCCGGACAGGAACGCCGAGCTGCCGCTCCTCAGGCACCGGACATCCCCGAGGACATCACCGCACAGATGCTCGACCGGGAGGCACGGCGCGAGCTGCTTACTCTCTCCAAGACCAACGGCGAGGCCGTGGCCCGGCACCTCGTCATGGCCGGCATCCTGCTCGAGGACGACCCGGAACGGGCTTATCAGCACGCACAGGCCGCCGGCCGCGGTGCGGGCCGCGTCGCCACGGCCCGCGAGGCCGTCGCCATCACCGCCTACGCGACGGGCCGGTTCGCCGAGGCGCTCAAGGAGCTACGCGCCGTGCGCCGTCTCTCGGGCCGCGACGACCACCGCGTGATGGAGGCCGACTGCGAGCGCGGTCTCGGTCGCCCCGAACGTGCCCTCACGGTGGTGGCCGAGACCGACGCCAGCACACTCTCCGAGGCGGAGCGGGCCGAACTCGCGATCGTGGCCTCCGGTGCGCGCGCCGACCTCGGCGAGAACGAGGCCGGACTGCTCCTCCTTCGCACGGTGGCGCTCGACGCCATCACCGACCGAGCCGTCCGGGCCCGACTCGACTCCGTCATTGCTGACCGCCTCGACGAGGTCGGCAGGACCGACGAGGCCGCAGAGGTCCGCAGCAGGATCTCGATCCCCACGGACGACTCCACCGACACGTTCGACGTCATCGACCTGCTACCCGAGGAGGACGAGGCCGGACAGGCAGTCTCGGAAGCTTCCACCGAGGCGCCCGTGGCCGCCTCGGATCCGGACGTCGAAGAGTCCGAAGCTGCGGTCGAGCCAGACGTCGTCGAGCACGCCGACGTCACCGACGCGCAGGAGGTCGAGCCGGACCCTGAGCCGTCCTCTGAGCAGGAGGTTGAGCCGGACCCTGAGCCGTCCGCTGAGCAGGGGGCCGAGCCGGAGGCCGAGCAGGGGCAGCTCGACCTCGGCCTCGACCTGGGCGAGGCGGAGCCGCGGGGCGGACGTCCCGCGACCGAGGAGCCGGGGTCCGACACAATGGGCCGGTGACTCTCCGCGGAACTGATCAACCCCTGCACCTGGCGCACGACGTCGCGCTCATCGACCTCGACGGCGTCTGCTACCGGGGCGACGACCCCGTCGAGCACGCGGCCGACTCGCTGAACGCGGCGCGCAGCGCCGGCCTGACCACCCGCTTCGTCACCAACAACGCCTCTCGCGAGCCGGGGACAGTGGCCGACCACCTCACCGAGCTCGGCATCGCGACGGCCCCCGACGAGGTGGTCACCGCGGCCCAGGCGGGAGCGGCCCTGCTGGCGGAGCGCTACCCGAAGGGGTCGGCGGTCCTCGTCGTCGGCGGAGCGGGTCTGCGCACCGCGGTCGCCGAGCGCGGCATGCGCATCGTCGACTCGGCCGACGACTCCCCGGTCGCCGTCATTCAGGGCTGGGACCCGAACCTCGCCTGGCACCACCTCGCCGAGGCCTGCTACGCCATCGAGCGCGGCGCCGCGCACATCGCCACGAACCTCGACGCCAGCATCCCCAAGCCCGGCGGCCTCGCCCCCGGCAACGGGGCGCTCGTCGCCGTCGTTTCCGGGGTCACCGGCGTCCGCCCCCTGTCCACGGGCAAGCCCGAGCCCGAGATCTTCCAGACCGCCGCCCGCCGCGCGGGCGGAACCGCGCCGATCGTGCTCGGCGACCGCCTCGACACCGACATCGCCGGCGCCGTGGCCGCGGGGATGGCCTCGCTGCACGTGCTCACCGGCGTCGACGACGCCCGTGCGGTCGTCCTCGCGATCCCCGCCGAGCGCCCCGCGTTCCTCGCCACCGACCTGCGCGACCTCCTGCTCGCCCACCCCGAGGTCACGCGGGCGAGTGACGCCGACGCGCCCGCCGGTGTGTCGCCCACCTGGGCGGTGGGCAGCGCCCGCGCCCACGTCGCCGACGGCGTCCTCCACCTCGACGACGGCACGGGCACAGCCGTCGCGCTCACCACCGCGGCCGGTTCCGCGCCGGTGACGGTCAGCCTCGACGGCTACCGCGCGCTCGCGGCCGCCGCGTGGGCCGCCGCGGACGCCGGATCTGACCTGGACCCGCAGGTCGTCCCAGAGCTCGTGGTCGAGCGGCGATAACCTGTCCGGGATGAGCGAGCAGCCCCGGCCCACCCCCGCGTCCGTCCGCGGGGACGACCGCCTGCCCGCGGACCTCGCCGAGCGGGACCTCGACGCGCAGGCGGACGCCCTCGAGGCACTCCACTCCTCGCTCCAGGCCCGGCTGGCCCAGGACGGCGGCTGAGGTGGCGCGCCTGACGCGCATCGACGCCGAGCTCGTCCGCCGCCGACTCGCCCGCTCGCGCCAGCACGCCGCCGAGCTCATCGTCGCCCACCGCGTCACCCTCGACGGCGAGGCCGTGCTCAAGCCCGCCCGGCAGGTCGACCCCGCGCAGGCGATCGTCGTCCGCGAGGCCGGCACGGTCGACGACTACGTCTCCCGCGGCGCACACAAGCTCATCGGTGCCCTCGACGCGCTCGCCGCGCGGGGCACCCCCGTCGACCCCGCGGGCCGCCGGTGCCTCGACGCCGGCGCCTCCACCGGCGGCTTCACCGACGTCCTCCTGCGCCGCGGCGCCGCCGAGGTCGTCGCCGTCGACGTCGGGTACGGCCAGCTCGCCTGGAACCTGCGCACCGACGACCGGGTCACCGTCCTCGAGCGCACCAACGTCCGCACGCTCGACCCCGCGGCCGTCGCACCGGCCCCGACGCTCGTCGTCGGCGACCTGTCCTTCATCTCCCTGCGCCTCGTCCTGCCCGCCCTGGCGGGAGCCGCCGCCGACGACGCCGACCTGCTGCTCATGGTCAAGCCGCAGTTCGAGGTGGGGAAGGACGCGCTCGGCAGCGGCGGCGTCGTCCGCGACCCCGACCAGCGCGCCGCCACCATCGTCGACGTCGCCCACGCCGCCCAGGAGCTCGGCCTCGACGCCTGGGCCGTGGTCCCGAGCCCCCTGCCCGGCCCCGCCGGGAACGTCGAGTACTTCGTCGCGCTGCGCCGCGGCGCCGAGCACCCGCTCACCGGCGACGCCCTGGCCGAGGCCGCGCGCACCGCCGTCGCCGAAGGCCCTGCCGGAAGGTCCGAGGGCACTGCCGGGAAGGCTGAGGCCCCCGCGGACAAGGCCGAGGGCCCCGCCGGGAAGGAGGCCGTGCGATGACCGAGCCCCCCAAGCACCGGGCCGACGAGGACGTGCGCCCCGGCGACCGCGAGGTCGTCCTCCTCCACCACCCCACGCGGGCCGACGCGCTCGCGGCCGCCACCACCGTCCACGAGGGCCTCACGGCCGCGGGCCTGTCCGTGCGTTCCGTCAGCCCCGCGACGGACTCAGCAACCGACTCCGAGCCGGTCGGACCCACGCAGGTCGAGGGCGCCGAGCTCGTCGTCGTCCTCGGCGGCGACGGCTCGATCCTCACCGGCACCGAGCTCGCCCGCCCGCACGGCGTGCCGGTCCTCGGCGTCAACCTCGGCCACGTCGGCTTCCTCGCGGAGGCCGAGCCGGAGGCGCTCCCGGAGGTGGTGCGGCGGATCGTCGCGCGCGACTACCTCGTCGAGGAGCGCATGACCATCGACGTCACGGTCCGCACCCCGGTCGGCGCCACGCACCACAGCTGGGCCCTCAACGAGGCCGCCGTGGAGAAGGGCCCCGAGGGCCGGCTGGTCGAGGCGGCCCTCGGCGTCGACGGACGGGGGTTGTCGACCTTCGGCTGCGACGCCGTCGTGCTCGCCACGCCCACCGGCTCCACCGCCTACGCGTTCTCCGGCGGCGGACCGGTCGTCTGGCCCGGCCTCGAGGCCCTCCTCGTCGTCCCCATCGCCGCCCACGCCCTGTTCACCCGGCCCATGGTCGTCGGGCGGGAGTCCGTCCTCGAGGTCGAGATCCTCGCCGAGGCGCGCGCGGCCGCGGTCGTGCGCTGCGACGGCCGCCGCACCATCGAGGCGCCCCCCGGCTCCCGCATCGAGGTCCGCCGCGGCCGCCGACCCGCGCTCCTGGCCCTGCTCAGCGACGCCCCCTTCTCGGGCCGCCTCGTGGCGAAGTTCGACCTCCCGGTCAGCGGCTGGCGGGGCGGAGGCACGCCCGGCACCAACGGGGCCCAGGGGGGCACCCGGTGATCGAGCGCGTGAGCATCGAGGACCTCGGTGTCATCGCCCGGGCCCACCTCGACCTCGGGCCCGGCCTGACCGCCCTGACCGGCGAGACCGGCGCGGGCAAGACGATGGTCCTCACCTCGTTGCGGCTGCTGCTCGGCCACAAGGCCGACCCCGCGATCGTCCGGCACGGCGCGGAGCGCGCCGTCGTCGAGGGGGAGTGGTCCGTCCCGGACGACGCCCCCGCACGCTCGCTGGCCGACGACGCCGGGGCCACCCTCGACGACGACGTCCTCCTCGTGGCGCGCACCGTCTCCGCCCAGGGCCGCTCCCGCGCCCACGCCGGCGGCCGCACGGTGCCCGCCGCCCTGCTCACCGACATCGGCGACGGCCTCGTCACCGTCCACGGCCAGGCCGACCAGCTCCGCCTGCGCGAGCCCGCCCGCCAGCGCGCCGCCCTTGACACCTTCGGCGGAGCGCAGCACCTGGCCCTCGTCACGGCCGCCGCCGAGGCGCACGCCGCCGTGGTCGCCGCCCGTGCCGCGCTCGAGGAACGCACCGCCGACGAGGGGCGACGCCTCGCCGAGATCGCCGCGCTCACCCGCGTCGCCGAGCTCGTCGCCGCCGCCGACCCCACGCCCGGCGAGGACGAGGAGCTGCGGGCCGCCTCCCTGCGCCTCGAGCACGCCGAGGCCCTGCGCACCGCGGCCGTCGAGGCGCGCGGCTCCATCGGCGGGGACGAGGACAGCGCCACCCCCGGCGCGTCCGCGCTCGTCGCCCGCGCCGCGCACGCCCTGGCGGCCGCCAGCGGCCACGACCCGGCCCTGGCGGCGCTCGCCGAACGGGTCTCCGCCGTCTCACCGCTGCTCGACGACGTCGCCGTCGAGCTGGCCGCCTACCTCGACGGGCTCGACGCCGACCCTTCCGCGCTCGACACCGTCCACTCCCGCCGCGCCGAGCTCGGCCGCCTGGCCAAGGACCTCGGGGTCGGCGGCGTCGACGAGGCCCTCGCCGAGGCCGAGCGGGCCGCCGCCCGCCTCGCCCAGATCGACGGTCCCGCCGCCGAGCCGGAGGCCCTCGCGGCCGCCGTCGCCGAGGCCGAGGAGGTCCGCGAGAGCGCAGCCGCCGACCTCACCGCCTCGAGGCGGGCCACCGCCGAGCGGCTCACGGCGGCCGTCGACGCCGAGCTGCGCGGCCTGGCGATGCCCGGGGCCCGCCTCGGCATCGACCTCGAGCCGCTGCCCGAGCCCGGCCCGCACGGCGCCGAGGAGGTCGTCCTCACCCTGGCCACGCACCCGAGCGCACCGGCCCGCCCCCTCGGCCAGGCCGCCTCGGGCGGTGAGCTGTCCCGCGTCATGCTCGCCCTCGAGGTGTGCCTCGCGACCGAGGCCGGCGGCCGCGCACGGACGTTCGTCTTCGACGAGGTCGACGCCGGGGTCGGCGGACGCGCCGCCGTCGAGGTCGGGCGACGGCTCGCGGGGCTGGCCGAGCGCCACCAGGTCGTCGTCGTCACGCACCTCGCGCAGGTCGCCGCCTTCGCCACCGACCACCTCGTCGTCACACGCGGGAGCGACGGCGTCACCGACGTCGTGCGGGCGGCCGGCGAGGAGCGCGTCGTCGAGCTCGCGCGCATGCTCGCAGGTCAGGACGACTCCGAGGCGGCGCGCGCGCACGCGGCGGAGCTGCTCGAGCTGGCCGGCGTGTCACCATGACGCGGTGAGGCTCTTCCAACGACCGGCGCGCCGTGCGTCCGCCGACCCCGCGGCCGTCTCCGGGCCCGCCCGCGTGGACGCGCGGACCAAGCGCCTCACGTCGCGGCTCCGCCACGGGGACGTCGCCGTCATCGACCACGTGGACATCGACCGGGTCGCCGCCGAGTCCCTCGTCGCCGCCCGCCCCGTCGCCGTGCTCAACGCCGCCGAGTCCACCTCGGGGCGCTACCCCAACGCCGGTCCCTCGATCCTCGTCGACGCCGGCATCGTGCTCGTCGACGACGTCGGCGAGCACCTCATGGAGATCTCCGAGGGCGACCTCGTCGAGATCAGCCCCGACGGCACGATCAGCACCGGCGGCGAGCTCGTCGGCCGCGGCCAGGTCCAGGACCCGAGCACCATCGCCGAGGACCAGCGCCGGGCCCGCGCGGGCATCTCCGAGCAGCTGAAGAAGTTCGCGACGAACACGATGGAGTACGTCGAGCTCGAGCAGGACCTCATCATCGACGGCATCGGCATCCCCGAGGTGCGCACGGTCTTCGACGAGCGGCACGTCCTCATCGTGGTGCGCGGGTACCACTACAAGGAGGACCTCGCGATGCTCCGGCCGTACGTGCGGGAGTTCCGGCCCCTCATCGTCGGCGTCGACGGCGGGGGAGACGCGGTCCTCGAGGCCGGTCTGCGGCTCGACATGATCGTCGGCGACATGGACTCCGTGTCCGACGAGGCGCTGCGCTCGGGCGCGGAGATCCTCGTCCACGGCTACCGGGACGGCCGCGCCCCCGGCAAGGCCCGCGTGGAGGCGCTCGGCGTCGACCACCTCGTCGTGCCCGCCACCGGTACGTCGGAGGACGTGGCCATGCTGCTCGCCGACGAGAAGGGCGCCAGCGTCATCGTCGCCGTCGGCACCCACAACACGCTCAACGAGTTCCTCGACAAGGGGCGCGCCGGCATGGCGTCGACCTTCCTCACCCGCCTGCGGGTGGGCTCCAAGCTCATCGACGCCAAGGGCGTCTCCCGGCTGTACCGGACGCGCATCTCCGGCTGGCTCCTCGTCCTCCTCGTGCTCGCGGGCCTGCTCGCCCTGGCGGCCGCCGTCCTCGCCACGACGGCGGGACAGGCCTTCCTCGAGCTCGCCGCCACGCGGTGGGGGGACGTCGTGGCCTGGGTGCGTTCCCTGTTCGGGTCCGGGTGAGCATGACGGGTAGCAGGAGAGACGCATGATCGACTTCAAGTTCCACGTGGTCTCGCTGATCGCGGTGTTCATGGCCCTGGCCGTGGGCATCCTGCTCGGCGCGGGCCCGCTCGGCGGCGCCCTGGGCGACACGCTGCGCGGCCAGGTCCAGGACCTGCGCACCGACCGTGAGGAGATGCGCGCCGAGCTCACCGACACCCGCGCCGACCTCGACTCCGTCAACGCCCTGCTCGAGGAGGGCGGCCCCCGCCTCGTCGACGGCACGCTCGACGGCGGTCGCGTCGCCCTGCTCGCGATGCCCGGCACGAACGGCGACGACCTCACCGCCGTCCAGGACTCGCTCGCCGACGCCGGTGCCGAGATCGTCGTCGAGGGCGTGCTCTCGGAGACCCTCGTGACGCCGGCGATGGGCGAGGAGCGGATCGACCTGCTCGACGACGTGGCTCCCGACGCCGAGCCGGACGCCGACCCCGTCGCCACCCTCGGCGGCGCCATCGCCGACGCGCTGACCATCGGCCACGACGAGACCGAGTCGCTCGACGACGTCGCCGCCGACGGGGAGCTCCTCGACGTGCTGCTCGGCGCCGGCGAGGACCTCGTCACGCTGCAGACGGACCCCGAGGGCCGGGCCGACGTCGTCGTCGTCGTCGGTGCCCGCCCGGAGCCCGAGCCCGACACGGACCCGGACGAGGACTCCGACGAGGACGGCACCCCCGACGTCGAGGCGGAGGCCGCCGAGCGTCGGATCGCCCACGTCACCGCCCTGCAGGCGTTCGGGGCGATGGCCGACGAGGCGCCGTTCGTCCTCGTCGGCGCCGGGGAGTCCACCCGTGACCTCGTCGGCGTCCTGCGCGACGACCTCTCGCTGGCGCCGGCCGCCACCAGCGTCGACTCCGTCGGCTCGGTCTCCGCCACCGTCGTCACGCCCCTGGCCGTGGCCGCGACGCTCGACGGGATCGTCGAGCACTACGGGTTCGACGAGGGTGCGGAGGCCGTCCTGCCGCCCGCCGTGGCCACGCCGGCCGAGCGGCGCGCCGAGGGCGCCCCGCCGGCCGTGGACCCCGAGTCGCCCACCCAGGGCGAGTCGCCGACGGGTGGGACGGGCGGCGGCACCGGGGCCGACGACGCCGGAACCGGCTCCGGCGACACCGGCGGTTCCGGTACCGGTGGCGACTCTGCGCGCGGCGGTACGACCGGCGACGACGAGGACCCCGCGCCGTGAACTGCCTGCTCGCCCGTGCCACCGCCGCCGCGCTGGGCGCCGGCGCGACGGTCGCCGCCCGCCGACTGCTCGACCGCCGCCCGCCCGGTCGGCCCGGCGCCTGGACGCGCACCAACCACGCCGGCGACCCCGTCTCGCTGCTCGGCGGGCTGGCCGTCGGCGCCGCCGCCACCGCGCTCGGCCCGCTGCTGGCCGCCGCGACCCCGCTCGGGCCGCGCGTCGCGCTCGCCGCGGGGGTGGCCGGCGGGGCCGCGACCGTCGCGGGCGTGCTCGACGACCACGGCGAGGACCTCACCGGCGTCCCCACGGGCCGCGCGAAGGGCCTCAAGGGCCACCTGGGCGCGCTCGCCCGCGGCGAGGTGACCACCGGGGCGGTGAAGATCGCCGTCGTCGGCGCCGGTGCCGCCGGTGCCGCCGCGCTCCTGCCCGGGCCGCGGCCGGTCCTCGGCAGGCTCGCCGACGCCGCCCTGGTCGCCGGCTGCGCGAACCTCGCCAACCTCTTCGACCTGCGCCCCGGCCGCGCGCTCAAGGTCGCCGGGCTCGCGCTCGCGCCCGCCGCGCTCGCCGGGCCGGACCAACGGGCGGCGCTCGCGGCCGGCTCGCTCGGCGTCGTCGGTGCCGCGCTGCCCGCCGACCTCGCCGCGCGCGACATGCTCGGCGACACCGGGGCGAACCCGCTCGGCGCCCTCGTCGGCGTGGTCCTCGCCGCCGACGGCTCGGCCGTGCGGCGCACGGTGGCGCTCGGCGGCGTCGTCGCGCTCACCCTGGCCTCCGAGCGGATCTCGTTCACGTCCGTCATCGACTCCGTCCCGGTGCTGCGGGCGATCGACCGCGCGGGCCGCGCGGCCTGACCCGTGGGCACCGCCGACGAGCCCCGGGCCGCCGACGAGCCCCGGGCCGCCGACCGGGGCGCGCGCCCCGCGTCCGGGGGAGAGGCCGGCACGGGGGCCGAGCGCGGTCGCGAGCGCGAGACCGACCGGGGCGCGCGCCCCGCTCCCGTCCTCGCCGGCGCGCTCGGCGCCGCCGGCCTCATCGCCGTCCTCACTCTCGCCTCGCGCGCCGCCGGGTTCGCCCGCTGGCTCGTCCAGTCCTGGGTCCTCGGCAGCTCGGCGACCGCCGACGCCTACGCCAAGGCCAACACGATCCCCAACGTCCTGTTCGAGATCGCCGCGGGCGGAGCGCTCGTCGGCCTCGTCGTCCCGCTGCTCGCGGCGCCGCTGGCCCAGGGGCTGCGCGACGAGACCGGACGGCGCGCGTCGGCCCTGCTGTCCTGGACCGTGGCGATCCTCGCCCCGCTCGGCCTGCTCGTCGCCGTCCTCGCCCGCCCGCTGGCCGGGCTCCTGCTCGGCTCCGACGCGCCCGAGGCGAGCCTGGACCTCACGACGACCTTCCTGCGCATCTTCGCCGTCCAGGTCCCCCTGTACGGGATCGGCACCGTGCTCACCGGCGTCGCCCAGGCCCACCACCGGTTCGCCTGGCCGGCGCTCGCCCCGCTGCTGTCCTCCCTGGTCGTCATCGCCACCTACGGCCTCGTCGGCCTGTTCGGCGGCCCGGCGACCGACGACCCCGCCACGATCGCCCCCACGATGGTGGCCGTCCTCGGCTGGGGCACGACCGCCGGCGTGCTCGCGATGAGCCTGGCCCCGGTGCTCGCCCTGCGCGGCCTGGGCCTGCGCTGGCGCCCCACCCTCGACCTCGGCGCCGACCTGCGTCGCCGCGCGCTCGCCCTGGCCGGCGCCGGCCTCGCCGCCCTGCTCGCTCAGCAGGTCGCCGTCCTCGCAGTGCTGCGCGCCACGGCGGCCCAGCCCGGCTCCTACAACGTGTGGCAGTACGCCCAGGCCGCCTACCTGCTGCCCTACGCCGTGCTCGCCGTCCCGCTCGTCACGGCCGTGGCGCCCCGCGTCGCCGAGCTGGCCTCGCGGTCCGTGGCCGACAGCGCGCCCGTGGTGGCCCGTTCGGCGCGCGCCGTGCTCGCCGCCGGCGCGCTCGGTGCCGCCGCCCTCGTCGCCGTCGCCCCCGCGGTCACCGCGATCTTCTCCGCCCGCCACGACATGCCGGGCATGACGACGACGCTCACCGTCCTCGCCCTGGGCCTGCCCGGCTTCGCGCTGCTCCTGCACGCCCAGCGCTCCTTGTACGCCGTCCACCGCGCGCGCCTGGCGACCGTCCCGGCACTCGTGGGCTGGCTCGTCACCGCCGCGGCCACCGTGGTCGCGGGCATCGCCGCGGCGGGCGCCGGGCACGGCACCCTGCTCGGTCTGCTCGCGGCCGCCTCGAGCGTCGGGATGACGCTCGCCGGCGTGCTGTCGGCCGTGTGCCTCGCGCGCGCACTCGGCGGAGCCGCGCTCGCCGGCCTCGCGCGCACGGCGGGGACCGCGGTGGTCGGTGCCGTGATCGGCGGGCTCGCCGGCCGGTGGGTCACCGAGCTCGTCGCGGGCGACGGCCCGCTGCGCGCGGTCCTGGCGCTCGCGGCCGGCGGGGCCGTGGCGCTCCTGGCCTGGGTGGCCGTGGTGGCGGCGGGGGACTGGCAGGTGCTCGCCGTGCTGCGCCGCCGCGGGCGCGGCGCGGGCACCGGACCGACCGCCCCCGAGAACAGCGATCGGAAGGACGAGTCATGAGGATCCTCCAGGTGACCGGCACGACCACCGGCGGGGTCGCCCGCCACGTGAGCCAGGTCGTCGACGTGCTGCGCTCCCACGGCCACGACGTCCGGCTGGCCGGGCCCGCGGGCGTCGTCGCCGACGTCGTCCTCGGCGCCCCCGTGCCCGCCGCCGTCGTCGACCTGCGCGACCGCCCCTCGGGCGCTGATCTCGCCACCGTGCGCCGCCTGCGCCACCTCGCCGCCGGCGCCGACGTCGTGCACGCCCACGGCCTGCGCGCCGGCGCCGCCGCCGCGCTCGCCGTCCGCTCGCTGCCGCGCCGGCCACGGCTCGTGGTCACCGAGCACAACCTCGCCGTGGGCAGCGCCAGGGTCCGCGCGATCGCCCAGGCCCTGGAGGCCGTGGTCGCCCGCGGCGCCGACGTGGTCCTGCCGGTCGCCCCCGACCTCGCCGAGCGGGCCCGCCGGCTGGGCGCGCGTCACGTCGAGGTCGCCGTCATCCCCGCGCCCGCCCCGCGGGCCGTCCGCGCCACCGCGGCCGAGGTGCGCCGCGACCTCGGCCTCTTGGGCGGTCAGAGACTCGTCCTGTCCGTGGCACGTCTCGCGCCGCAGAAGGGCCTCGACCTCCTCGTCGACGCCGCCGCGGCCGCCGAACAGCTCCTGCCCGCGCGGACGGACGGCGCTCCGGCCGCGGTGTGGTGCGTGGCCGGCGGCGGGCCGCTCGGCCCCGAGGTGGCGGCCGCAGCGACCGCCGCCGGCGCCCCCGTGCGCGTCCTCGGCCCCCGCGCGGACGTCCCGGACCTCCTGGCGGCGGCCGACGTCGTCGTGTCGACCTCGGTGTGGGAGGGGCAGCCCATCTCGCTGGGCGAGGCGATGCACGCCGGCGCGGCCGTCGTCGCCACGGAGGTCGGCGGGACGGGCCTCGTCGTCGGGGACGCCGCCCTGCTCACCGGCCGCGACGCAGCCGAGGTGAGCGCCGCCGTCGTGCAGGTCCTCCTCGACACGGAGCTCGCGGGCCGGCTGGGGGACCGCGCGCGGCGGCGCTCGGCCGAGCTGCCGGACGAGGGTGACCTTCACCGCCAGCTCGTGTCCGTCTACGAACCCGGCTCACGCTGCTAGGGTCGAAGCCCGTGGCACCCACCTCGCACCGGCCTCTGCCCGGCACCTCGGTCCCCAAGCAGATCTTCGTGACCGGCGGGGTGGTGTCCTCTCTCGGCAAGGGCCTCACGGCCTCCTCCCTCGGCAGGCTCCTGCGCTCGCGCGGCCTGCGGGTCGTGATGCAGAAGCTCGACCCGTACATCAACGTGGACCCGGGCACGATGAACCCCTTCCAGCACGGCGAGGTGTTCGTCACCGAGGACGGCACCGAGACCGACCTCGACATCGGCCACTACGAGCGGTTCCTCGACATCGAGCTGTCCGGTCGGGCCAACGCCACCACCGGCCAGGTCTACTCCGAGGTCATCGCCCGCGAGCGGCGCGGCGAGTACCTCGGGGACACCGTGCAGGTCATCCCGCACATCACCGACGAGATCAAGGCGCGCATGCGCGCGCAGGCCGAGCCGGCTGACGGCCATGGGCCTCCGGACATCATCATCACCGAGATCGGCGGCACGGTCGGCGACATCGAGTCCCAGCCCTTCCTCGAGGCCGCCCGGCAGGTGCGCCAGGACGTCGGGCGCGACCACGTGTTCTTCCTGCACGTCTCGCTCGTGCCCTACATCGCGGCCTCCGGCGAGCTGAAGACGAAACCGACGCAGCACTCCGTGGCCGAGCTGCGGTCGATCGGTATCCAGCCCGACGCCCTCGTCTGCCGCACCGACCGGGCGCTGCCGGAGGGCGTGAAGAACAAGATCGCCTCGATGTGCGACGTCGAGCGGGAGGCCGTGGTCGAGTGCCCGGACGCGCCCTCGATCTACCAGATCCCCCGGGTGCTGCACTCCGAGGGGCTCGACGCCTACGTGGTGCGTCGCCTCGGTCTGTTCTTCCGCGACGTCGACTGGACCGAGTGGGACCGGCTCCTCGACCGGGTCAACCACCCCCGGCACGACGTCGAGGTCGCCCTGGTGGGCAAGTACATCGACCTGCCCGACGCCTACCTGTCCGTCACCGAGGCGATCCGCGCCGGCGCGTTCGAGCACCGCGCGTACGCGAACATCCGGTGGGTCGAGTCCGACCGGTGCGCCACCCCCGAGGGCGCGCGTGAGGCCCTGTCCGGGGTCGACGCCGTGCTCGTGCCCGGCGGGTTCGGCGTGCGCGGGATCGAGGGCAAGCTCGGTGCGCTGACCTGGGCGCGCGAGAACCAGGTGCCCACGCTCGGCATCTGTCTCGGCCTGCAGTGCATGGTCATCGAGGCGGCCCGGTCGCTGCTCGGGCTCGAGGGCGCCAGCTCGACGGAGTTCCACCCGGGCACCGACGAGCCCGTCATCGCGACGATGGACGAGCAGGTGCGGTTCGTCGAGGGCGCCGAGGGGGACATGGGCGGAACGATGCGCCTGGGCTCCTACCGGGCGGCACTCACACCGGGCTCCGTGGTCGCCGAGACGTACGGCGAGGTCGAGGTCTCCGAGCGGCACCGGCACCGCTACGAGGTCAACAACGCCTACCGCGAGCGTCTCGAGGGCGTCGGCCTGCGGGTGACCGGGACGCTGCCCGAGGGGAACCTGGTGGAGTTCGTCGAGCTCGACCGCGAGCAGCACCCCTACTACGTGGCCACCCAGGCGCACCCGGAGTTCAAGTCGCGGCCGACGCGGGCCCACCCGCTGTTCGCCGGGCTCATCGGTGCGGCCGTCGAGCGGCAGCGCGCCACCCGGCTCCTCGAGGTCGGCGACGACGGGGCCGAGGACGAGTGAGCGCGGATCTGTCGGCCGGCGCCGACCTGATCTCCGGCGACGTGCCCTGCGAGGACGAGTGAGCGCGGATCTGTCCGTCGACGGCGCCGAGGAGGTGCCCGGCGCCGGGACGTTCGCCGACGCCGAGGACCACCGGCGCGTGGTCCGGGCCGACCGCCTGCTCGAGGGCCGCATCTTCGACATCGTGGGCGACACCGTCGAGCTGAGCGCCGGCGGGCCCACCGTGCGGCGCGAGTACCTCGTCCACCCGGGGGCCGTCGCGATCGTCGCGCTCCGTGGCGACGGCGCGGGTACCGATGCGGGCGGTGTCGACGCAGGTAGCGGCGACTCGGGTAGCGGCGACGCGGGAAGCGGCGACGCGGGAAGCGGCGAGCCCGAGGTCCTCCTGGTGACCCAGTACCGGCACGCGTCGCGGGCACGCCTGCACGAGATCCCGGCCGGCCTGCTCGACGTGCCCGGCGAGGACCCGGTCGAGGCCGCCCGCCGCGAGCTCGCCGAGGAGGCCGACCTGCGCGCAGGCACCTGGCACGTCCTCGCCGACGTCCTGCTCTCGCCGGGCGCCACGAACGAGTGCGTGCGCGTCCTGCTCGCCCGCGACCTCAGTGAGGTCCCCGACGCCGAGCGGCACGTCCGCGAGGACGAGGAGTCGGAGATGGTCGCCCGGTGGGTGCCGCTGGCCGACGCCGTCGAGGCCGTCCTCGACGGCAGGATCCACAACGGAGCCACGACGGCGGGGCTGCTGGCCGCCGAGGCCTCCCGGTCGCGCGGGTGGGCGGGCCTGCGCCCGGCCGACGCCCCGTGGTCGCTGCGTCGCTACCGGTCCACCGACGGCTCCGTCGACGGCGCACTCACCGGCCTCCCGCCGGAGCACCGCCCGGCCGACTGACCGTCCGGGCGCAGCGCCGTCGGGCCGGGCCGCGCGATCGGGGGCGTCAACCACGCTCCCGGGTACGGCCGCCCTGGGACGATGAGGTATGTCCCCCTCCGTCACACTGCTCCTGGGCAAGCCGCCCCGGTCCGGCACCCTCCTGGACGAGGTCGTCGCCCACCTGGCGTCGCGGCGATGCACCGTGACCGTCCGGCTGCCCCACGAGGAGACGGTCGAGATCGACGACCTCACCGACCAGACGATCGTGGTCCATCGCGGCCTGCACAGCTCGGTGGCCCCGCTGCTCCAGGAGGCCCACGACCGCGGCGTCGCCCTGTGCAACCCGTGGCCGGCGGACCGGCTGCTGCGCGACCGCCGCGCCTGGCGAGGCGTTCTCGAGCGCGCCGGGATCCCGCAGCCGCCGTCGTCCACCGTCGAGCGGTGGGCCGGCGTGCTCGCGGTCGCGGAGAAGGAGCACGTGGTCGCCAAGTCCTTCGCCGGGCCGGGACGTGGGGCGCAGGTGCTGGCCGGCACCGACCGCACGCTGCCGGGCGACGCGCCGTTCCCGGGGCCCTACCTGGTGGAGTCCCGTCTGGCCTCCGACGGCACCGACCGCAAGCTGTACCTGGCCGGCGGCTCGGTGCGGGGCCTGCTCAAGCCGTCGACGCTCGAGCGGGAGCACACGCCGGCCGGCACGCCGTTCCAACCAGACGACGAGCTGGTGGACCTGGCCGGACGCGTGCGCGACGCGCTCGGCGCCCATCTGCTCGGTGTGGACCTGATCGGCACGCCTGCGGGACCGGTCGTCGTCGACGTCAACGGTTTCCCCGGGTTCCGAGGTGTCATAGGGGCGGCCGACGTCGTGTCCGAGCACCTCCTGGCGCACGCCGCCGCCTGACTCGTCGAGGACACGCTCTCTCGCCGGGTTCACGGTCTCGCGTCGACGACACGCGTGGTGGGTGACCCCTGAGGCACCGTCGAGGTCACGGTCTCTTGTCGAGGACTCGGTTTACCGTCGAGGGCGCGGGGTACGTGCCGAGTGGACCTCCGGCGGCCGTACTCGCGACGCGTTCCTCGTGTCCTCGATGAGTTCCCCGTGTCTTCGATGAATGGTCGGGTCGGGGCCGCCCATTCGATGACGTTCGGCCGCACGCTCGAGGGGCAAGAACCGCACGCTCGAGGGGCGAGAGCCGCACCCTCGATGACTCAGGGGGTCGGTTGGGCGACGCGGCGCAGGAGGTCCGTGGCGACCGCGCGCCACCGGGGTCGGTACGCGTAGACGCCGGCCAGTCGCAGGCGCGTGGCGTCGGCATAGTCGGCGACCCGCTCCGTGTCCGTCGGGGCCGCGCCCGCCAGGAGTCCCGCGCGGGCGGCGTGGGCCAGGTCCGGTCTGAGCAGCCCCTGCGCCTGGCGCAGCTCGAGGTGGACGACCGCGTTGGCGATGTCGAGCGCTCGCTCGCCGACGGCGAGGGTGTCGACGTCGATCATCCCCACCGGGCCGGCACCTGCGATGGCGGCCCCGTCGACGGCATACGCGCCTACGCCGCCGCCGCCGGCATCGCCGTCGGCATCCGCGCCTACGACACCGCCGTCGGCGCCCTCACCGGCCCCGTCGTCGGCGCCCTCGCCGGCACCCGCGTCCCCGGCTTCGACCGGGTCCGCGAGCAGCAGCTGCTTGTCGTGCAGGTCGCGGTGCAGCACACCGAGGTCGTCTCCGCCGCGGTCGGCCAGGAGTGCGGCCGTCACGCGGTCGCCTGCCCGCGCGACGAGCTCGGGGTCGAGGAGCCCGTGGGCGACCGCCGGGTCGAGCCAGTGCGCGATCGCGGAGAGCTCGTCCTCGGCCCCGTGCCGTGCGGCGACCCGGTCCTGGGGCGCGTCGTGCAGTCGCGTCACCGCGGCACCCGCCGCGCGCCAGGCGTGGTGGGCCCGGCTCGGCGTCCAGTCCCCGTCGGCGCCGAGGTCGTGCAGGGTACGGCCGGGCACCACGCTCCACAGCAGCACGCCCGCCTCGAGGTCCGAGCCCTCGAGCAGCCGCGGCACCGTCACGCCGTCGATCAGCTCGGCGACGAGCCGGCCGCGGCCCGCCAGGTCGTGCGACCGGCTCGGACGTACCACCTTCGCGAACGCCCGCGGGGCCGCTCCCGGGCCGGGAAGGGCCACGACGGCGCGGCGTCCCGGCCGGTGGGCCACGAGCAGCGCGCCAGCCTCGGCGAGGACGCCGGGCAGCGCACGGAGCCGCGCGTCGGCCCCTGCGGGCTGCAGGAGGACGTCGCCCACGACGGACGCGGGCGCGGGGGCCCCGCGTGCAGCCTCGGCCAGGGCGTCGCCGTCGGCGAACCACTGACCGGCGACGGTGGCGCCGCCGGAGGTGAGCTCCAGGAGCGCGTGATTACGTCCGCGCGGCCAGGCCCGCACGACGTCGTAGCGCCGGCCGTCGGCGACGAGGCTCTTCGGCGGACGGGGGGCGGCACTCCGGCGGGCGGCGTGGCGCGCTCGCGGCGGCTCCGGGGCGGGCGCCGGCTCGGGGCCGGGCGCCGGCCCGGGGCCGCCCGCCGGCTCCGGGACGGGCGCCGGCTCCGGGACGGGCGCCGGGCCAGGTCCCGTGGCCGAGGCGCCCACGAACAGCCGCGCCGGCCGCAGGCCCCCGGTCACGGGGCCGCCAGCTCGCGGGCCGACCCGACCAGGGCGGCGACGGCGTCGGGCCAGTCGGGCGTGTGGCGCCGGAAGGGCTCGGCCGCCCGCCGGAGCACCCCCGCCGCGCAGTGCAGCCGCAGCAACCGGGCGTCGAGCAGCCCGCCGGCACCGGTGTACCCGGCCAGCAGCGGTGCGAGCAGCTCCTCGGGGTCCGGGGCGCCCGAGCCCGCGGCAGCCACGTGCGCGCCGTACCAGGAGCCGAGGTCGCTCATGGGGTCGTCCAGCCGGACGCGATCGAGGTCGAGGACGCTCACCGCGGCCTCGGTGCCGGTATCGGCGACGGCGCGGCCGGGGGCGTCGTCGTCGGGGGCCGCTCCATCCGGTCCGCCGCGGACGATCACCTGATCGGCGGAGAAGTCGCCGTGGACCACCCGGGGCTGCGCGTCGCCGAGCGCCGCGCGGAGCCGCTCGGCGACCGCTCGCGCGGTGGGGGCCACGCCGGGCAGCACCGCCAGCACGCCGTGCACGGCATCCTCGAGCTCGAGGACGTGGTCACCGGTCGTCAGCCCGTCGATCGCGGGCTGCCGATGGATCTCGGCGAGCGCGGCGCCCGCCAGCGCCCACAGCCCGTCCACGCTCGGCCCCGTCACCGTGTCCAGCGCGACGCCCGGCACCCAGTCGTTGACCACCGTCCCGGCGCGTCGGTCGACCCGGTCCACCACGGGCACCGGCAGCCCGGCCAGGGCCGAGTAGCCGGCCAGCACCGCCGGCAGGTCGGTCGGACGGTGGACCTTGGCCAGCTGCGGCACCCCTGCGGGGCCGTCGAGGCGGGCGACCCAGCGCCGGCCGGGCTTGTACACGAGCGGATCGAGCCGCTCCGCGTCACGGACCAGGTTCCGGATCCCCGGCAGATGACGGTCGGCCGTCGCGTCGGCCACGGCGACCCCGCGCCGCACGTCGACGGCGGAGCCACGCCCCACGTCGTCGTTCTCGCCCTCCCGGGCGATCTTGTCGAGCTTGGGGGCGGCCTCCTCGGTGACGGCGAGGGCCTGCGCGAGGAAGGTTCCGCCCTCGAGGTCCCGCATCCTGAGCCCGGCGACCATGGACGTGCCCGGCTTGTAGCGCACGTAGCGGATCTGGGCGTCGGCGACGGCCCAGCCGAGGCTGCGCGCCAGCTCGAGGGGGCAGAGGACCTCGGCGAGCCCGGGAACCGCGGGGTCCGCGGCCACGAGCCGCGCGTCAACCGGTGCGACGACGGCCATGACGCTCCTTCCTGTCGTGGTCCGGGACGAGTGCGCGGACCGGGCGGTGGTCCAGGGCCGGGCGGTGGTCTCGGGCCGACCCACCGGCTGGACGTCTCCCGGTCGTCGCACCCGGCCGGCGGTCGGGGTACGTGTCCGGTGCAGGGTCTACGTCCGGTGCCGGGCGCTCCTCGGGGGCCTGGTCCGCCTCCGGCGCAGGGTCCTCCTCCGGCGCAGGGTCCTCCTCCGGGGCCGGGTCCAGCTGGGCGAGCCGGGAGCCGGCGTCGTCGAGCAGGTCTCGGGGCGCCCCCTGCTCGACGATGCGGCCGCGCTCGAGCACCACCACCTCGTCGCAGTCGAGGGCGGCGCCCAGCTCGTGCGTGATGACCACCGTGGTGCGGCCCTCGGCCAGGCGGTCGATCGCCTCCAGGACCTGCGCGGAGTTCTTCGGGTCCAGCCCGGTGGTCGCCTCGTCGAGGATGATCACCGGCGCGTCGCGCAGCATCGCCCGCGCGATCGCGATGCGCTGGCGCTGGCCGCCCGAGAGCGTGTCGCCGCGCTCGCCGACGATCGTGTCGTAGCCGTCCGGCAGTGCCGTGATGAAGTCGTGGGCGTTCGCGGCTCGCGCGACCCGTTCGATCTCCTCGGGGCCGGCTCCTGCGCGGCCCATCTCGATGTTCTCGCCGATGGTGCCGTGGAACAGCACCGACTCCTGCAGGACGATCGCCACGTGCGCGCGGAGGGACTCCACGGTGACGTCGCGCAGGTCGTGACCGTCGAGCTTGACCGCGCCGGCCACCGGGTCCTGCAGCCGGAGCAGCAGACCGGCCATCGTGGACTTGCCCGACCCGGAGTGCCCGACGAGCGCGACCTTCGCACCGGGGCGGATGCGCAGCGAGACGCCGTCGAGGGCCGTGTCCGACCCGGTGTAGGACGCGGTGACGTCCTCGAACCGGATCTCGCCCGCGAGCCGACGGATCGTGTAGGCGCCGTGCTGGTCGGCGACCTCCTGCTCCGTGTCCATGAGGTCGAGGATCCGCTCGCCGGAGGCGGCGGCCTTGGCGATGCGCCCCGTGTACTTGGCCAGGTCACGCATCGGCCGGAACGCGGTCTTGAGGTACTGGAGGAACACGACCAGCTCGCCCGGGGAGAGCGAGCCCCGCACCACCGACCAGCCGCCGACCAGCATGACGACGCCCGTGGCGACGCCCACCAGCACGTCCGTGGTGCGCTCGAGCCCGGCCGAGAGCCGGGTGGCCTTCACGCCCTCCTTGAGCTCCTGGTTGTTCGACGCCGCGAACGAGGACTCGAGCCGCTCGGCCAGCGAGTAGGCCTGGACCACCTTGATCGCGCCGAACGACTCGCCCGCCGCGCCGGCGAGCTCGCCCTCGCGGCGGCGCTGGACGCGCGAGGCGGAGGTGATCCTGCGGGTGGAGCGCGAGCTGGACAGGGCGAACAGTGGCAGGGTCGCCAGGACGACGAACGCGAGGACCCAGTCCAGGAGGAACATCACCACGAGCATCGCCACGAGGGTGACGACGTTGCCGAGCAGCGGCATGGCGGCGGTGATCGCGACGTCCCGCAGCCTCCCGACGTCGGCGATCAGCCGGGTGATGAGGTCACCGCCTCGGGTGGAGGAGTGGAAGCGCAGCGAGAGCCGCAGGACGTGCGCGTAGACCTTGGCGCGCACCGAGGTCATCGCGCGGGTGCCCGCGAGCGCGAAGAGCACGGTCGTCAGGTAGGCGGTCAGCGCGCGCAGCGCGGCGATGGCGACGACGGCGATCGCGCACATGATCAGCAGGCGAAACAGGCCGGGGTCCTCGGCGGCACCGGGGGCGATGACGCCGTCGATGACGAACTTCAGCGGCCAGGGCTGCAGCAGCCGGAACGCGACCTCCGCGAAGAGCGCGACGAATCCGCCGACGACGATCCCGCGGTGGGGCCGCAGGTGCGGCCGCAGGAAGGTGAAGATGTGCTTGAGCGAGGGCACGACCGAGCGCAGCTCGGACGCGGGCGCGCGGGAGGCCATCAGATCACTCCTCGCGCCGCGCCGACCGGGGCGGCGACCGGGGTGCCGACCGGGGCGGCGACCGGCGTGGAGCTCGGGGTGGCGACGGTCGCGGAGCTCGCGGGCGGCGCCACCAGGTCGAGGCCGGCGGCGGCCAGCGAGCGCTCGACGACGTGGCCCCAGGTGTGGGCGGAGGCCACGTGCTCGCGCGCGGCGGCGCCGGTCCGGCGGCGCAGCCAGGGGTCGTCGGCCAGCACGTGCAGCATCCCGGCGAGCACCACCGGGTCGGAGCCCGGCACGAGGAACCCGGTGCGCGCGTGCGTGACCACCGCGGGCAGCTGGCCGACCTCGGAGGCGACCACCGGCAGGCCGGCCGCCATGTACTCGTAGACCTTGAGCGGCGAGAAGTACCCCTCGCCGGCGTGCGGGTAGGGGGCGGTGGCGACGTCCATGCGGTGCAGCTGGGCTGGGATGTCCACGGGCGCCACGGCCCCGGTCATCTCGACGGCGTCCCCGATCCCGAGCGACTCGGCCTGCGCGCGCAGCGGGCCGGCCTGCGGGCCGTCGCCCACGAGCAGCAGCCGCGCGTCGACCACGGAGCGCCGCAGGAGCGCGTGCGCCTCGAGCAGGGTCTCGGTGCCGTGCCACGGCTTGAGCGTGCCGACGAACCCGACCGTGAACGGTCGTCCGTCCTCGTCCGCCTCGGGGCGCGGGCGGATGCGGTCGACGTCGACGCCGTTGGGCTCGACCACCACGTGCGACGTGCGGTCGGCCGGGAGCTGTGCGCGCACCCACTCGGCCACCGGCTCCGAGACGCAGACGACGGCGCTCGCGTCGGTCGCGGCCCGGCGGATCACGTCCTGGGCGATGTCCGCGCGCACGAGCCCGCGGTGCCGCGCCTGCTCCTCGGGCAGGGGGGCGTTGACCTCGAGCACCGCAGGGATCCCGTGGGCGCGGGCGTACCCGGTGCCCGCGGCGGACCACAGGGAGTAGCGCTCGTAGACGGCGTCGAACGGGCCGGCGGCCTCGACGGCGTCCCGCATCCCGGCGTCGGCGGCGATGGCGCGGGCCTCGCGGTCGGCGACGTCGGCGCCGCTGATGCGGCCGAGCTCGTGGACCGTCAGGCGTCCCCGGGCGCGGGCCGCCTCCGCGGCGGGCCAGGGCGAGCCGCCGGTGCGGCGGCAGAACAGGTCGACGTCGTGACCGGACGCCAGCAGCACGCCGAGGACCTCCTGGACGTGGACCGAGGCGCCCTTGGTGCCGAAGACCGGGATCCCGGGGTCGGCGCAGACGTAGGCGATCCTCATCGGACCACCTCCACGGGGCGACCGACGGCTCGCTCGGCGCTCGCCGCCTCGGAGGTGGGGCGTGCGGCGTCCTCGAGCGCGGCGTCCTCGAGGGCGGCGACCTGGTGCCGGGTGTCGAACTGGTCCTCGACGAGGTCCCGGGCGGCGCGCGCGAGGCGGGTGCGCAGGGCGTCGTCGTCGAGGAGCCGCTCGATCGCCGCGGCGAGCGCGACCGGGTCGTGCTGGGGCACCTGCAGGCCCGTGACCTCGTGCCGCACGGCCTCCGTGATCCCGGTGACGTCGGTCGACACGCACGGGGTGCCCAGCGCCATGGCCTCGAGCAGCACCGTCGGCAGGCCGTCGGCGTTGCCGTCGGAGCCCACGACGCACGGCGCCGCGAAGACCCCGGCCGCGGCGACCTCGCCGCGCACCTCGTGCTGCGGCATCGGACCGGTGATCTGGACCAGGTCCGCCAGCCCGAGGGCCGCGACCCGGGCGCGCAGGGCGCCCTCGAGCTCGCCGCCGCCGACGATCCGGCAGCGGGTCGGACGCCCGGAGTCGCGCAGGTGGGCGATCGCGTCGACGAGCACGGAGAAGCCCTTCTTCTCGACGAGGCGACCGACGGCCACCACGGGCGCGTCGTCGTCCGTCCCACGGTCCGGGGTCGGCGCGGTGAACGGGAAGTCGTCCAGGTGCAGCCCGTTGTAGATGCGGTGGAGCCGGGTGGCGGCGACCGCCTCGGGGAAGACGCGGCGCAGGTGCCGGTCGTTGAAGTCGCTGATCGTCACCACGTGGTGGGCGCCGGCGATCTTGGCGGCCAGGTCGGCGGGGTCGACCGAGGAGTGGAAGATGTCCTTGGCGTGGGCGGTGAACGAGTAGGGGATGCCGCTGAGCAGCGAGGCCAGCCGCGCCACGGTGGTGGCGAGCGAGGCGAAGTGCGCGTGCAGGTGGGTCAGGCCGCGGCGCCGGGCCAGGAGCGCGACCTCGACGGCCTGCGCGGCGTCGTCGGCGCCCGCGGCGAGCAGCTCGGGCAGCGTGGCGGCCAGGCGGGGCAGCTCGGGTGCGGCGTCCCGCAGCGTCTGCCACAGGTCCTCCGCCCTGCGCACCCTCGGCACGTAGGTGACCGGTGCCCGCACCTCGGCGAGCGCGCTGTGGAAGCGCGGGTCCACCGGCGGGCGGAGCGAGAGCACCTCGATGTCCGCGCCGCGGGCCTCGCGGCCGAGGATCTCGGAGACGATGAACGTCTCGGAGAACCTGGGGTACATCTTGAGGACGTAGCCGATGCGTTCACGCGACATGGTGGTTCTCCCTGGTGGGGGCGAGGGCGGTGAGCAGCTGGGGCAGGCGGCCGAGCCCGTCGAGGTCGACGGGCGAGCGGTGCGTCTCCCCGTCCGGACGGCGACGCCCCACGGGCCACGCCGTGCCGGTTCCCGGTGCGGCGGAGGGCGACGACGGGCCCGGGCCCGGGGCGGCAGGCGCGTCGATCGCACCGGCGAGCCAGGACGACAGTGCACCGGGTGTGAGCTCGTCGGGGTGGAGGTGGTCCAGGCGGCCCGTCGCGGCGAGGAGCTCCGCACGCACGAGCTGCTCGCGGCGGGGGCGCACCCGGGGGACGACGAGGAGTCGCCGGTCGAGCGCCAGCGCCTCGCACACCGTGTTGTACCCGCCCATCGAGACGACGGCGGAGGCACCTGCCAGCAGCGCCTCGGCGTCCTCGACGTAGGTGCGGACGGTGAGGTCGGACCGGGTGCCCGCGAGGTCGACGATGCGGTGGACGTCGTCCGTGGGCATCTGCGGACCGGTGACGAGGACACCGTGGTGCCCGGCCGGCATCGCTGAGCGCACGAAGGTCTCGGCGAGGTGGGCGCCGTCGGCGCCCCCGCCCACGGTGGCCAGGACGTAGGGGGTCTCCACCTCGGTGACCTGCTCGACGCGGCAGCGGCCGGCCGCGAGGTAGCCGGTGTGCACGGTGCGGGCGGCGGGCAGCGAGAGCTCGGCGGCGAGGTCGTGCACGGCGCGGTCTCCGTAGACCCACACCTGGTCGTACCACTGCCGCAGCGCCCGGTCCGACCGGTCGGCACGCCACTCGCGGCGCGCGGTGGCGGCGTCGTCGAGGATGTCCCGCAGTCCGAGGACGATGCGTGTCCCGGCGGCACGCAGCAGGTCGAGCGCCGGCTCGAGCTCGCCGAGGAACCCGCGCGGGTGCTTGTCCACCACGAGGACGTCCGGGCGGAAGGAGTCCAGCGCCGCGGCGAGGATGCTGCGCCGCATGTGCCGGATGTGCGTCTCGTCCACGGACAGGTGGCGGGCGGAGTAGACGCCCGTGGCGTCCTTGCTCAGCGCGGGCAGGGAGACGAGGTCGCAGTGCTCGGGGCGGTCGGCGGTGACCGCCTCCGGTGCCCCGGTCAGCAGGAGGATGTCGGGCGCGGGGTCCAGCGTGCCGAGCGCCCGGGCGATGGCCAGGTTGCGGCGGACGTGCCCCAGACCCAGCGCGTCGTGGGAGTAGAGCGCGACGCGCAGCCGACCGGCGGGTTCGACGTCGGACGGCGACGCCGGCACCCGCTCGTCGGTGGGCCGTCCGGCGGGGGAGGGCACGTCGCCCGGCACGGTGCCGGCGGGGGACTCGTCGGGCCGGACCGCCGTGGTGCGCGCGGAGACGCCCTCGGCCGGGCGCGTACGGCGCCTCGTCATGGTGCGCACGGTGGACCCCCTTCTTGCGCCCTGCTCGCCACGTAGCGAGCTGCCCGGTCGGGCGACGGCGTACGAAGTAGTTCACCCGACGCAGTTGTGACACCGGTGATGACCCGATGAGACGCCTTTCATCCACCGTCGGGACGCCTGCCGTTCACCCGCGGCCCCGGTTCCGCGCCCGGCCGAGCACCCGGTTCCGGGTCCGGCCCAGCTCCGGCCGAGAACCGCCCGATGGGGCGTGAGGGATCACGCATGACGAGAACCTCCTCGAGGGGGATGCGCGAGGAGGGCGTCGTCGGTGATGATCGACGGATGCACGCCGAGCTCTCCTTCGAACGGTCGTGCCGCGCGCTGCTCGTCGACGGCGCCGGCCGGGTCCTCCTCGTGGCGCACGAGGGCCCCGCGGGAACCGTCTGGGCCGGTCCCGGCGGTCCCGCCGGCCTCGGCGAGGCGCCCGAGCCCGTGCTCCGGCGCGCACTGCACGCCGCGACCGGTCTGCTCCTCGCCGACGGCGCGCTGCGCGACCTCGCGTGGGTCCAGCACGTGCCCGCCACCGGCGCGGGCCCGCACGGCGCCGGCGAGATCGTCGATGAGGTCTACCTCGTGCGCGTCCCGCACTTCGAGCCCGCACCCGCGGGTGGGCCGGCCCTCGTCGACGACGGCGCCGCGACGAGCGACGGCGCCGCGACGAGCGACGGCGAACCGTCGAGCAATGGCGTGCCGTCGAGCAATGGCGTGCCGTCGAGCAATGGCGTGCCGTCGGGCAACGGGGTCCCGATGAGCGACGGCGCCGCTGCTCGCGACGGATCAGCCTCCGTCGGCGGGGCCGCGGGCGCCTGGCCCGGGAGCACCGCCGCGATCCGCTGGTGGACGCCGCGGGAGATGACCGAGGCCTCCGGCCGCGGCACCCTGTTCAGCCCGCGGGACCTGCCCACGCGGCTGCCGGCCCTGCTCGCCTCGGCCTGGGACATGCCGGTCGGGGCGCCGGCCACCATCCGCGGGTACTGACGGCGCCTCAAGCAGAAACTGGTTCTGCGGAAACCCAGCCGACCGCCGGTGACTGCCCGCGGAGAGGTTTCGGCCCGTCGTCGGGGTCACGGGTCGCTGGGCCAGGGTGCCGTGCCCTGTGCCGCCCTGGCGTGCGTGCGGGTGATCTTCATCGGCTCGAGCGCCTACCGGTAGGGGTGGATGTCGTCGTCCGAGTACGGCCCGAGCCTGGTCACCACGGCGACGGCGAGGATCCATAGGCGAGTGGACATTCCGCGTTCGTTCTCACCGAAGCGAGCGAACGGGATCGTGGGTGTCATCGTCGTGGCGACGCCATCGGGAACGGGCAGGCCGTCGAGGGTGACGCTCTTCGTCGGAGATCGGCGGAGAGCCGTCGGCGGGCTACTGGTCGTTCGATGGGGCGACTGTGCTGAGGCGGCGATAGCTGCAGGTACCTCAAATGGCGTGGCCAGGGCCGACGGCTGCGCGAGAAGGTGTACAGGGCGTGCCGACGCGATAGACGCGCTTGCCATTTGTACGACAAGGTACCAAGATGGTTGCACGAAGCGTTTTCGTCGATGGAGACGGGGAGTGGTGATGACGGCTGAAGTAGATGTCCGGAATGAGCAGGTCCGCCGCGAGCGGTGGTCAGACGAGGACGTGTTCGAGCAGGAGATGCAGAGCATCTTCGCGACCTGCTGGCAGTACCTGGCGCACGACAGCGAGATCCCGTCGCCGGGTGACTACGTCCTGCGCAAGATCGGCCGCGACCAGGTCATCGTGGTGCGCGACGAGAACGACGAGATCCAGGTCCTCCTCAACACGTGCCGGCACCGCGGCGTGCCGCTGTGCCGGGCGGACAGCGGAAACACCTCCCACTTCCGCTGCAGCTACCACGGGTGGACCTACGCCAACACGGGTGCGCTCCAGGGCGTCACGTATCAGCGCGACGTCTACGGGAGGGACGGCATCGACAAGAAGCAGCTCGGGCTGTTCAAGCCCGCCAAGGTGGAGTCGATCTTCGGGCTGGTCTTCGCTACGTGGGATCCAGACGCCATGCCGCTGCTCGACTACCTCGGTGACATCGCCTGGTACCTCGAGACGGTCTTCGACAAGTTCCCCGGGGGCCTGGAGGTCGTCGGCACCCCCGTCCGCAACATCATCAAGGCAAACTGGAAGACTGAGGGCGAGAACCTCTCCGGCGACGGCTACCACACCACGGTGACGCACGCGTCCGCGTTCGAGCTCGGCCTCTTCGCGACGGAGAAGGACCTGGTCAAGCTCAGCGACGAGGTGACACCGAAGTTCACCGGCCGCACCGTCACCACCCCGCACGGCCACACCATGCGCATCCAGCGCCTCCCGCTCGTGCTGGAGGGCAACCACTACTTCGGATACCCGCACGAGATGTGGGCCGACATCGACTCGGTTCTCTCACCTGCGCAGCAGTCACTCATGTCCGCCATGTCGGTCGGTCACGGGTCGATCTTCCCGAACATGTCCTTCATCGAGAACTTCAAGACGAACATCGATGGCCCGGACATGCACGCCCGCTACATCCGGATCACTATGCGCTACCCGATCGACGCGACGACGTCCGAGCAGCTGTGGTTCATCTTCATGCCGAAGCAGGCGGACGATGAGTGGAAGCGACTCTCCCGCCTCGGGTACCTGCGCACCAACGGCCCCTCGGGACTTTTCGAGATCGACGACACCGAGAACTTCGTCGGCATCTCGGAGGCCAGCTACGGGGACCGTGCCCGTACGCTGCCGGTCACCCTCGAGGGCGGCAAGCACCACCCCAAGGCGCCCGATGACCTCGGCTGGCCCGGTGACGTCGTCGACGGCGACCGGACCGAGCGGACGATCCGGTGCTTCCACAGCCGTTGGGACGAGCTCATGACCGGTGCGTCCGAACCCCGGGCCGGGGTGGACGCATGAGCACGCCGATTCTCGGGTCGCGCCACACCTACACCCGACCCGAGTACGTCGACGCGGAGACGCACCGCGAGATCAGCGACTTCCTCGCGCTCGAGTCCGAGCTCCTCGACGACCGTCGCTTTCACGACTGGGTGGAGCTGGTGGCGGGGGACTTCACCTATCAGATGCCGACGCCGAAGACGCCGGACACCCCTTTCAAGCCGCACTTCGACGACCGCAGCATGCTCATCGACGAGTCCCGATGGTCGCTCGCCCTGCAGTGGTTCCGCCGGTTCGACGAGGACATCTACGAGATGGCGTGGGGGGAGAACCCTCCGGTGCGCTTCCGGCACTTCATCACGAGCGTGCGCGCGACACGAACCGTCGATCCCGACGCGTTCACGGTCAAGAGCAATGCCGTGCTGGTGGGGACCCGGCAGTCCGACCTGCCGAAATACATCACCGGTGAGCGCACCGACCGGCTCGAGCGCCGCGAGGGCGAGCTGGTCCTCACGCGTCGGTGGGCCGTGCTCGACCAGGTCGTCATCGATTTTCCCCAGCTGAGGATCCTGCTGTGAGCAACGAAACTGTCGACCATGGCACCTGGGTGATCTCCAACGAGTTCGCGGCCGTGAGCCTGCGACGGGTGCAGACACGCAACGGAGAGCGGTTGGAGATCACCTCGCTCGGGCACGAGCACTCGATCCAGCTCGACGCCATCACTCTGGAAGCGCTCACCTGGTCCACGCCGCTCGAGGTCGGCAAGGGCCTGGAGACCCCCTTCGGGCCGGACCCGAGCGAACCCCAGCACACGGACGCCACCGCACGCACGGAGAACGACGAGAGGGATGCATGAGGACGTATCAGGCAGGCGAGGCACGAGCGTGGGCGTTGGAGTCCCTACGAGGAGCGTGCGGGTGCGTGAGCCCGACCTTCACCAGTGATCTGTCCAGGCTCAACGAGACCGCGATCCGGCACGACGTCGCGCTCGCGAAGGAGCACGGCCAGAGCGGGGTGCTCATCGTCTCGGAGGCAGGCACGACCGCCGAGGAGATGCGAAGGTTCACCGAGATAGTGGTCGACGAGGCGGGCGACGAGTTCGTCACGGTGCTGCAGGCCAGCCAGCCCACCCTCGCCGCGACCGTGGCCTCGGTGGAGCACGGCGCCGCGGCCGGCGTGGACCTCGTCATGCCCTCCTACCCCCTGTACTTCAACCCGGCGACGACGGAGGAGGTCGTGGACTTCACGCGGACGGTGGCGGACGCTGGCAGGGACACCGGCGTGATCATCTTTGCGATGGACCAGTGGAACTTCGGCCGGCTCCACGCGGCGGGCTTCTCGGTCTCCCTCCTGGAGGAGATGGTCGACACGATCCCCCAGGTGGTCGCGATCAAGAACGAGGTCGGGGGCCCGGGCGTCGGCGGCATCGCCGCGGTGTTCGAACGCTTCAACGGCGAGGTCGTCGTCACCGACCCACTCGAGTTCAACGCGCCTGCCTGGATCGCGAACTACGGCATGCAGTTCATGGGCACCTCCAACTACGAGATCGTCGGTCCGGTGGTGCCGCGGATGCTGAAGCTGCTCTCGGACAAGGCGACCTGGGACCAGGGCATGGAGCTGTACTGGCAGATCGCGCCGGCCCGACGAGCGCACGCAGCCGTCTGCACCCCGCTCGTGGCGAACAGTGGGCTCGTCCCGCGTATGCACTGGAAGTACCAGGGCTGGCTCAACGGTTACAACGGGGGCCCCATCCGTCAGCCCCACATGCGCATCAGCGCCGGGCAGATGGCGACCATCCGCACCGCGGCGGTCAAGTCCGGCCTTGACGTCACCAACCTCCCGGACGAGGAGTTCTACGTCGGAAGGAATCCGGCGTGAGTGAGGATGCGGGTCAGGTCCGGCTCATCTACAGCGACGACGTCGATGCGCTGGCGACCCCCGAGCTGGGACTCGAGGCTGCGGTCGCGGCGGCCACGGTCGACCGCAGCACGGTGGCCACCGGCCGCGTGCAGGTCAACGGAGACGTGTCCTGGTCCCGGATCCTCTCGGGATCGATATCCGATCTGGACGTTACCGGGTACAAGGAGTTCCACCGGGTCGGCAAGCGGGTCAGGTACCACATTCACCTCTATCGGGAGTCGACCGGCGACGCGCTCGCCATCGTCGACGGTCGGCGGATCACGAGTCTGCGGACATCCTCGACGGCGGCCGCCGCAGTTCGTGCGTGGGCCAAGGGTCGCAGCGTGCGGGTCGGGCTCATCGGCTCGGGGGAGGAGTCCCGCGAGGGCCTACGCGCCCTGCGGGGGACCGTCGACGTCACGGGCGCGTCGGTATACAGCCCGACGCAGGCCAATCGCGAGGCCTTTGCGAACGAGATGGGCGAGGCACTGTCACTCAGCGTCGTCGCCTACGACTCGGCGGAACGGGTGGTCGAGGACTGCGACGTGCTGTACGTCGCGACGTCGTCGAAGGGTGATCCGTTCCTCGGGCTCGCCGAGGTCGGGCACATCCCGATGATCAGTGCCGTGGGCGCTACCCAGCGCATCGACCGGGAGCTGCGGGGCGATGTCTTCACCGGCGCCACGGTCGTCGTCGACGCCATGGACGCCGTCCTCGAGTCGGGCGACGGCCACGAAGCCATCGATTCCGGCTGGGACCCGAGTACCTCCCTCCTGCTCGGCGACTACCTCGCCCGGGCCGACCAGTTGGAGTCCGAGCGCACCCTGTTCAAGTCCATCGGCAGCGTGGAGCAGGACCTCGTCCTCGCCCTCCACCTGCTGGAGGCAGCCGAGCGCGAGGGCAGAGGAGTACTCGTCGACCAGATCGGCAGCCTCCGACTCATGCGCTGACCCGGGTGGGACGTGGCGGCCGCCGCACGGCCACGCCGCGCCCTTCCGACCCGCCACGTCCGAACCACCGACCACCTCAGTGAAGGAGCCGTATGCGCATCGTTGACCTCACCCACCCCTGGGGACTACACACCCCCGGCTGGGTCGGCTATCCCGGCGGCAAGATGTACTACACGCAGAACCTGCAGACGAACCAGATCGTCTCCCAGAAGATCGAGACATCGCTACACTCCGGCACCCACCTCGACGGGCCGATGCACGGCACGGACGGCGGCCTGGACATGGCGTCCCTCCCGCTGGACAAGCTCATCCACGCCGGCGCGATCGTCGACGTCTCCGACGAGGTCGGGGACTGGGACCTCATCGAACCCGAGCACATCACGTCCAAGGTGGAGGTGAAGAAGGGCGACATCCTCATCATCCACACCGGATTCCACCGGTACTACCAGGGGCAGTCGCAGCAGGACCTCGTTCGCTACTTCACCATGCACCCGGGTGGCAGCGTCCGACTGGCCCGGTGGATGGCCGAGATGGAGATCCGGTGGTGGGGGATCGACGCGGGCTCGGGTGACCACCCCATGAACACGACGATCCGCAACATGCGTCCCGACCTGCTCGAGAGGTTCGAGAAGCACGTCGGCAAGAGCTACTCCGAGTTCTTCGGTGGTGACTACCACTACACGCACCACATGTCCGGCCGCGAGGTGCAGTCCGACATCTTCCCCATGCATCACCTGGCCTTTCAGGACGGCTGCATCCACGCGGAGAACGTCGGCGGCGACATCGAGACCGTGCTCAACCGTCGCGCGGTCATCGGCGCCTTCCCGTGGAAGATCGAGGGTGGCGAGGCATGCCCCTGCCGCATCATGGCATTCTTCGACCTCGGGACGGACGAGGTCATCGAGGGCCTGGCCGGCGGAGAGCTGGCGGTCTGAGGGATGCCCGTCGTGCGGATCGGCCTCGCCCAGCTCGACCTCGGCGCCTTGGAGATCGAGTCGAACGTCGAGCGCACCGTCTCCGCCATCGACCAGGTGGCGGCCGACGGTGGGCGGATCGTCGTCCTCCCGGAGCTGGCGAACTCGGGTTACGTGCTGGAGCATTCGCTCCTGCGTGATCACGCCGAGCACGTCGATGCTCCCGGACCCGCGCTCACGGCGTGGTCCGAGCGTGCCGCGCACCACGGGATCACTGTGGTGGCGGGGTTCGCCGAGCGGTTGGGGGAGCACCTGTACAACTCGGCGGTCGTGTACGGCCCCGACGGCCGACGCCTCGCGCACTACCGGAAGCTCCACCTCTTCGCCGGTGAGTCGCAGGTCTTCGCCCCGGGCGACGTGGGGCTGCCGATCGTCGAGGTCGACGGCGTCCGGCTCGGCGTCGTCATCTGCTACGACCTGCGCTTCCCTGAGGCGCTCAGGATCCTGGCCGTCCGAGGCGCCCAGGTCGTCGCCGTACCGACAGCCTGGGTCGGCGGCTTCGACCGGGACGTCGTGCTGGGGGCCGACATCGGGCAGGTGCGCACCGCACGGGTGATGGCCAACCTCAACTCCATCGTGCTCGCCTGCGCCAGCCAGGTCGGCCAGACCGGTCCGCACTCGTTCCTCGGAAGCTCGGTCGTCATCGACGCCTTCGGCAACGACGTCGTCCCGCCCGCCGGGCGGGACGACGAGCGGGTGATCCTCGTCGACGTCGACCTGGACACCGTCTCGCTCGCCCGCGACCGGGGCGAGGGGATGAGCCCGCTCGAGCAGCGACGTACCGACGTCTACGGCGAGCTGCTCGGCTACTCCGATCCCGCCGCCTCCGCGGCGCACTCATAGGAAGCAGGAGCCATGACCACTTCGCACGCCCCCGCCGTCGACGCACACGTGCACTCCGACCTCTACATCGACGGTCGGTGGACAGCTGGCGCCGGACGGCGCGCCGTCAACGATCCTGCCACCGGTGAGGTCATCGCCGAGGTGGCCACCGCGGGCCCCGACGAGTGCAGGGCCGCCGTCGCGTCCGCTCATGGCGCGGCATCCACGTGGGCCGCCACCGCTCCACGTCAACGCGGCGAGATCCTGCGCCGAGCATTCGAGCTGATGACGGCGGAGGCGGACCGCATCGCCCGGCTCATCACGCGCGAGAACGGCAAGGCGCTGGCCGACGCACGGTCGGAGGTGGCCTACGCCGCAGAGTTCTTCCGTTGGTTCTCGGAGGAGGCCGTGCGCGTGCGCGGCGACTACCGCCCGGCGCCCGCGGGGGACAAGCAGATCATCATCACGCACGCGCCAGTCGGCGTCTCCGTCCTCATCACGCCGTGGAACTTCCCCGCCGCGATGGCTACCCGGAAGATCGCTCCGGCGCTGGCCGCCGGATGTACGACCATCCTCAAGCCGGCCTCCGAGACCCCGCTGACGGCGCTCGCCATCGCCGACGTGCTCGAGCGCGCGGGCGTTCCGGCCGGAGTGGTCAACGTCATCCTGCCTGAGCCCACCGGCCCACTCGTCAAGGAGATGCTCGACGATCCGCGTGTGCGCAACCTGTCCTTCACGGGCTCGACCGAGGTCGGTCGCACGCTCCTGCACGGCGCGGCCGACACCGTGGTGCGCACGTCGATGGAGCTCGGCGGCAACGCGCCGTTCCTCGTGCTCGAGGGCGCCGACGTCGCCGCTGCCGTCGAGGGTGCGATGGTGGCGAAGATGCGCAACGGCGGGTCCGCCTGCACCGCGGCGAACCGCTTCTACGTCCACGCAAGCCTCGTCGAGGAGTTCACCGTCGCCCTGACCGAGAGGATGGCCGCGGTCACGGTCGGTCAGGGTGACGAGGACGGCGTCGAGCTGGGCGCGCTGGTCTCCGTCAAGGAGCGCGACAAGGTTGCTGCCCTGGTGGACGGGGCGCTTGCGGAGGGCGCCCGGCGGACGACCTCTGCCACGGTGCCCGCAGAGGGCGCGTTCTACCCGCCCACGGTGCTCGTCGACATCGAGCCGACCGCCGACCTGCTCGCCCGCGAGATCTTCGGGCCGGTCGCACCGGTCGTCGCGGTGGCGGACGAGGACACGGCCGTGCGGCTCGCGAACGACACCGAGTACGGACTCATCTCCTACGTGTACGGCCCCGCTGGAGACGCCCTCCGGGTTGCCGGCCGCCTCGAGGCCGGGATGGTCGCCGTCAACCGTGCGGTCGTCTCCGACCCGGCGGCATCGTTCGGCGGCATGAAGCAGAGCGGCCTCGGCCGCGAGGGCGGGTTCGACGGGATCCACGAGTTCCTCGAGAGCAAATACGTCGCGGTGGAGATCTGAGCGCCGCGCTCGAGATCGAAGGAGAAGACATGAAGGTTCAGGTCGACCAGTCGGTGTGCCGCGAGTACGCCAACTGCGTGATGGAATCCCCGGACGTTTTCGACATCGACGAGGAGAAGGGCAAGGCGTTCGTCATCGTCGAGCAGCCCGACGCGAGCCTCCACGAGGAGGTGCGGGCCGCGGTCGCCTCCTGCCCCGTCCACGCCATCACTCTGGTCGAGTAGGTCATGCGTGACATCCACGACCGCGGCGTGATCATCGTCGGCGGCGGCATCGCGGGGATCAGTGTTGCCCGCGCCTTGCGAGCGAACGGCTGGGACGGCCGGGTCCGGATCATCTCTGGCGAGGAGCTGCCGTGCTACGACCGTCCGCCGCTCTCCAAGGAATTCCTCACCGGCGGCGACGGGCGAGACGTCACCGATCTCCTGGCGGACGAAGGTCAGGGACTTGAGAACGTCGAGCTGCTCGGGGAGCGGCTCGCCACCGACCTCGACACGGAGGCACGGCGACTGCGCCTCGACGACGGGACGACGGTGGCGTACGACCAGCTGGTACTGGCGACCGGCTCGGCAGTCCGCACGCTCGAGCTCGGAGACGATCCGGCGGCGGTGCACTACCTCCGCACCCGCGAGGACGCAACGAGGCTGCGCGCCGCCCTGCGGTCCGCGAGCGACGTGATCGTGGTGGGTGCCGGCTTCATCGGCCTGGAGGTGGCGGCGTCCGCGCGTTCCCTGGGGGCGGATGTGCGCGTCCTCGAGGCGGCGCCCGCGCCGCTGACCAGGGTGATCGGCACGGACAACGGGTCCGCCGTCGTCGACCTGCACACCCGGCGCGGCGTCGAGCTCCAGTTCGGAGCCGTCGTCGCCGGGCTGACACGCGTCGGCCAGCGGTACGAGCTCACGTACCGGCAGGGCGAGGAGTTCTCCACCGCCGACGCAGACGTCGTCGTCGTCGGCGTCGGCGCCGTCCCGAGCGTCGACTGGCTCGACGGCGCGGGGCTCGAGGTCGACGACGGCATCGTGTGCGACGCCGGCGGACGGACGTCCGCGCACGGCGTGTTCGCCGTCGGCGACGCCGCCCGGTGGCGCAACGAGCTCACGGGCGCCCATGGTCGGGTCGAGCAGTGGCAGTCGGCCCGCGAGCAGGGCGCCATCGTCGGCGCGAACGTCGCTCACGCGCTCGGGGCGCAGAGCGCGGTGCCCCAGACGTGGTGCAGTGTGCCGTACTTCTGGTCCGACCAGTACGAGCACAAGATCCAGTTCTGTGGCAGTCCGGGTTCGGTCTGGCACTCCCGCGAGACCAAGCGTGGCTGGGTGTCCGTCGCGGGTAGTGCGTCGGACGGCCGGCTGAGCGGCGTGCTCGCGATCGACAGTCCCGCGGTGGTGGCCAAGGGGCGCCGGCACGTAGCTGCCGGGATGGACTTCACCGCTGCGGTCGACTGGGTGGAGGCTCTGTGAGCGCCGCCGACCGCGCGCCGGACGGCGAGCTCCGCGCCGGGACCGCGCTCGTCACAGGAGCGACGTCGGGCATCGGTGCCGCGATCGCGGAGGTGCTCGCTCGCCGGGGCGTGCCGCTTGTCCTCGTCGCCCGCTCCGCCGATCGGCTGCGTGCCGCGGCGGACCGGGCCAGGACGCTCGGCAGCCCTGATGTGCGGCCCGAGCGTGCCGACCTCCTCGACGGGGCCGACCTCGCGAGAGTTGCTGCGCTCGCCACGCAGGCGGAGATCCTCGTCAACGCTGCGGGGATGGGCACAGCGATGCCGTTCCCCGCGGGAGAGCTCGCGGACGAGCAGGCGATGCTCGATCTCAACGTCCGCTCCCTCCTGACTCTCTCCCACGCGGCGGCCGGTGGCATGCGGCGGCGCGGCTCGGGCCGCATCCTCAACGTCGGCTCGACGGCGGCGATCTGGTCCGCCGGCACCTACGCGGGCAGCAAGGCGTGGGTGCACGCGACGACCGCCGGCCTGCGGTCCGGGCTCGCCGACGACGGCGTATCGGTCACGCTCCTTGTCCCTGGCTTCACCCGGAGCGAGTTCCACGCGCGCAGCGCCACGGATGCCAGCGGCGTCGCGAGCTGGATGTGGCTCACGCCGGAGCAGGTTGCCTGCGCGGGTGTCGAGGCGATGCTCGCCGGCCGCGCAGAGTGTGTCCCGGGCCGGCGATACCGCGCACTTGTGTGGATCGCGCGGCGATCGAGCACGGGTGTGCAGCGCAGACTGCTGCGCGCGTTCGCACCGCTGAGACCAGCCCTGAGACAGGCAGCGGGACGAACGAGGGAGAGCCGGACTGAAGCGGTGAGACCGCACCCTTGACAGCGCTAGATCTCCGGCTGACGACCGATGGTCGACGGATGCCACCCGTCGCCGACGGACCCGGCCGACCGCGCAGTGTGTCGACGCCGACGCGCTGTGGACCCGATCCACCACCTCAGGCCATAGGTGCCCTGACCGGAAGGTTTACTCATGCGCAAGCCAACAGTTGTCACGTCGATCCTCCTCTCCGTGGCGGTCCTCGCCGCCTGCGGCTCCGGCGACGAGGACCCAACGGTGGACGACGGCACCGACGTGGGGACCGCAACCGACGGCGCTGGCTCTGCTGAGCTCACAGAGCTCACCGTCGGCGTCATTCCGGTCGTCGACGTTGCCCCGCTCTACCTCGGTGTCCAGGAGGGAATCTTCGAGGAGCACGGACTCGAGCTGAATCTCCAGACGTCGGGTCAGGGGGCCGCCGCCATCGTTCCGGGCGTCGTGAGCGGGGAATTCGATATCGGTTTCGGGAACGCCGCGGCACTCATCACGGCACATTCCCAGGGTTTCGACCTCCCCGTGATCGCGCCCGGCTCGTCCTCGACCGGGATCGACGGTGAGGACTATGTGGGCGTCTTCGTCTCAGCGGAGAGCGACATCGGGGAGGTCGCCGATCTCGCCGGACGCTCCGTCGCCGTCAACACGCTCAACAGCTTCCAGGATGCCGGTGTCCGCGAGGCTGTGGATATGTCGGGCGGAGACGGATCGTCGGTGGAGTTCGTCGAGGTGCCGTTCCCGGAGATGCTTGCCGCCCTCGAAGAGGGGCATGTCGACGCGATCGCGCAGAACGAACCGTTCCTCACGATGACGCAAGAGGCCGGGGCACAGCTCGTGTCTTCCTACCTGGTGGATATCGCACCCGACACGCCGTTCCTCGTGGCGCCGTACTTCACCTCGGCCGAGCTCCGGGAGTCCGACCCGGCGACGGTGGAGGCGTTCGCCGCCGCCGTGCGCGAGTCGGCGGCGTTCGCCACGGAGAACCAGGACGCGGTGCGCGAGGTGCTCGGCACCTACACCGAGATCTCGCCCGAGATCGCCGAGGCGGTCATTCTGCCCCAGTATCTCGAGGAGGTCGCCCCGGCGCAGATGGAGTTCCTCATCGCCTTCACCGAGCGTCAGGGCCTGGTGGAGGAGCCCGTGGAGATCGCGTCCCTGCTTCCGGGGGAGTAGGTGACGTTCGGGATGGATGCAGCCGAGAGCTCGGCGCGTGACGTCGGCGCACGCGCGACTCACGTGCCGAGCTCTCGGCTCATTGAGGCCGCGCCGCCACCGCCTCCAAGTTCTCGTACTTCATGAGAACGGATCCGTACGATGCCGAGGTTGCCGTGCCACACATCAGCCCGATGTCCCTACCAGTTGCGCAACTTCGGCCACGCGTCCATCAGCCCGGGCGTTCTGAAAGGTCCTCGCGCGGACCTCTGTGTACTGGCCGGTCACATTCACATGTTGCTATCGGAGTCTCGGGCCCCGTGCCGCGCCCCCGGTGGCAGCGTTTCGCTGCACTCCCACGTGAGGAGCCGAGGGTGCTTCTCGCGCCGGAAACGAGCTCAGCCAGCCTGTTGACATGCTTGGCATATGTATGACAGTCTCAGGTAGAGCCGCTAGGTACTCATATCCCGACAGTGATGTCGAACGGAAGACCAGCAATGAGAAACGCATACCGGCGACCTAGAAGCAACCAACCCTTGAGG
>NZ_JBNDNA010000021.1:0-40614 GCF_049856175.1 Georgenia sp. Z1491 | reverse complement strand
CCTTACACAGACAACTTGACAGGCTCCGATCGCCCCGACTCTGCAGATTCACAGGATGCTGCGAACTCGGTCCGCCGACGATGTATCACTCGGCTATTTCGCCCTGCTCATCCCGGGCTTCCTGCTGTGGGCCTTCTACGGACTGGCCCGGCACGACTGGCCGCTCGTCATCCCCAACACGGTAGCCACGGCCGTGGCACTCGTGACCATCGCCGTTGCGGCCCAACTCAAGAGGAGCAGCGCGCAAGCCGAACCGGACGTCTGAGTCGCACCTCTCGACCGCGAACGGACCCGGCAGGGCAGTCCGGTCGGCCCGAAGCGATTGACCATGCGGATCAGAATCGGCGCGACCTCCTCTGCCAGACGCGCGACAGCCTGGCAGGCTCCGGACGGGAGCGAGATCAATGTCCGAGCTCAACCGCCCTGACGCCCGCGCACTCCTACCGACGGAGAAACGGCCGGACCCCCGCATCCGGGGATCCAGCCGTTCACGAGTCGCTGTCTCACGAGTTCCTCGAGTGGAGCTAGGGGTGTCTGGTTCCAGGACATCGTGAACGGGTGTCCCCAGACATCGTGAACGACTGCCCCCTGTCGGGATCGGATGTCCCACGACATCGTGAACGGTGGCGAAGTACGAGGTCCTCATCAAAGCGGTCACCGTCCAGAAGCTCTCCTACGGGCAGGTCGCTGCCCGCTACGGGGTGTCGAAGTCCCTCGTCCACAAACTCCACCACCGCTGGCTCACCGAGGGCGAGGCCGCCTACCAGCCCCGCTCACGCCGACCACGCACCTGAGCGCGCCGAGTCGTCGAGAGGGCGCCACTGTTCATCTGACAGGCCGTCCGGATGCACTTCGGCGCCCTCTCGACACGCCTCGCGCAGCAATAACGGGGCGCCGCGGCCCTCGCAGAGCTCACCCCCGGGCTTCAGCCGCGGCCGGCCACCGGCCACCAACGAAAAAACGGCTGAACCCCCGACACCGGGGGTTCAGCCGTTCTCGATGTCCTGGGACATCACACACGCGGAGACGGTGGGATTTGAACCCACGAACGGGTTACCCCGTTACATCCTTAGCAGGGATGCGCACTAGGCCTGACTATGCGACGTCTCCAGATGCAGCGTCCAGGGTACCCGGACACCCGCGACCGTTCCAAAGCAGAGGGCACGCCGGACGCGCGAGACTCGTCACCACCGCCGCGGAGGGTAAGGGATTCGAACCCTTGGTGGTTTCCCACAACGGTTTTCAAGACCGTCACATTCGGCCGCTCTGTCAACCCTCCTCGCCCGGCACCGCCGGGCCTGCGGCCCGCCCCCGAGCGGGCCGCGGACCATCCTACGATCCGGTCGATCCGGTTCCGCCACATCTCGTGAGCGCCTGGGGCACGATGGGCGGATGGACGCCATCACTGTCACCGACGACGGCCGGCTCGAGCTCGTCGACACCCCCGACCCGGTCCCCGGTGCGGGCGAGGTCCTCGTCGACGTCGTCGCCGCCGGCGTCAACCGCGCCGACCTCCTCCAGGTGCGGGGCGGCCACCAGCCGCCCGAGGGCGAGTCCGACGTGCTCGGCCTCGAGTGCTCGGGCACGATCAGCGTGCTCGGCGACCACGTCGAGGGCTGGCAGGTCGGGGACCGGGTGTGCGCGCTGCTCGCCGGCGGCGGCTACGGGACGAAGGCGGTCTTGCCGGTGGGGCAGCTGCTCAGGGTCCCCGACTCCGTCGACCTCGTCGACGCGGCCGCGCTGCCCGAGTCGGTGTGCACGGCCTGGACCAACATGGTCGAGCAGGGCCACCTCGCGCCGTCGCAGACCGTGCTCGTGCACGGTGGGTCGGGCGGCGTCGGCACGATCGCCATCCAGCTCGCCCACACCTACGGCTCGCGCGTCGTCACCACCGCGGGCGGGCCGGAGCGGACGGCCCGCTGCATTGAGCTCGGCGCGGACGTCGCCGTCGACCACCGCTCCGACGACGTGGCGGACCAGATCCTGGGCGCGACCGACGGCCGCGGGGTCGATGTCGTGCTCGACGTCCTGGGTGCCGGCGGCCTCGAGCTCAACATCTCGGTCCTCGCCGAGCGCGGGCGCATCATGGTCATCGGCGTCCTCGACGGCGCGACCGGGCCCATCGACCTCGGCGCGCTGCTCGCCCGGTCCGGCACGATCAGCGCCCTCAAGCTGCGCACCCGCTCCCGCGCGTCGAAGGCGGCACTCATCGACGACGTCCGCGAGCGCGTGTGGCCATGGGTCGCCGACGGCCGGGTCGTGCCCGTGATCGCCGAGCGGATCCCGCTCGCCGAGGCCGGGCGCGCCCACGAGGTGATGGCGGCCGGCGGCGCGTTCGGGAAGATCCTGCTCACCGTCTGACCGGGCGGTAGGACGGCGCCACGCCGCACGGGACCGGGACACGCACGGCCCGACGACGACGGACGGCGGCGTCTGGGCGCCCCCGCGCCCGCGTCAGTACCCGTAGACGTCGAGGGCCGCGTCCTCCAGCGCCTGTGCGGTGGCCTCCGGGTCGGAGGGGTCGTCGTAGAAGTCGGACAGGATCGGCCACAGCCCCTCGAGCTGGTTCGACCCGAAGTCGGGCGCCATGAGGCCGGACATGTCGAGGCGGAACACCTCGGCGTCGACGATCTGTTGGGCGAGCTCTCGCGACACGTCGTCGTCGTAGAGGTCGAGGTCTGCCTGCCGGTTCGGTGCGGGCGAACCGCCGAGCTCGATCCAGGTGTTCGCCGCCTCGGGCGAGGCGAGGTAGCGCATGAGCTCGGCCGTCCCCTGCTCCTCGTCGAACGCGACCGCACCGGCCGCGTCCCCCACGACCGACGGGGCCGAGCCTTCGATCGCGGGCCAGGGGTAGAACCGGGCGTCCTCGCCGACCACCGCGTCGGTCTGCCCGACGATCGAGTCGGCCACGATCTCCCCGCCGACCAGCGTGGCGGCGCTCGGCTCGTCGCCGAAGACGTTCTCCACGCTGTCCGGGTAGGTGCGGTCGGCGCCGCCCTCGAGCACGATCTCCTCGTCGCTCCACAGCTCGCCGAGGAGCTCGAGGGTGTCGACCACGCTCGGGTCGGTCCACGGGATCTCCCGCGCCACCAGCTGGTCGTAGGCCTCCGGGCCGGCCACCCGGAGGTACGCGTTCTCGAACCAGTCCGTCAGCGTCCAGCCGAGGTCGACGGCGACCGCCAGCCCCGCGACGCCCGTCCCGGAGACCGTTCGCAGCGCCTCGCCGAGCTCCTCCCACGTCTCGGGAGCCTCGACGCCGGCCTCGGCATAGGCGGCGGTGTCGTACCAGAACAGGGAGTTCGTCGAGGCCTCGAGCCAGACGGCGTAGACCTCGTCGTCGACGGAGCCCAGGTCGATCCACGTCTGCGCGTAGCTCTCCTCGACGCTCGCGAGCGTCTCCTCGCGCAGCGGCACGATGCTGCCGTCCTCGGCCAGCGCCTCGACGAGCCCCCGGTCGCCGACGAACGAGATGTTCGGCGGCCTGCCGTTGTCCAGGCTCTCGGTGATCGCGAGAACCGGGTTGCCGCCGAGGCCCAGCTGGTCGACGCGGGCCCCGGTGGCCTCCTCGAACGCGACGACGACCTCGTCGAAGCGGTCGCGCTCGTGGCCGGTCCAGGGGGTCGCGACCTCGACGGTCTGTCCGGACAGGTCGGCGTACCCCTCGAGCTCGGGCAGCTCGACGTCCTCGGGGACCGGCGGGCCGTCCGAGCCGGCCTCCGGCGGGCCCGACGACGGGGCCTCGGCGGGGCCCGCCGCGTCCGGCTCGTCGGCCGTGCCTGGGTCCTCCGCGGTGCCCTGCTCCTCGGAGGTGTCCTCGGCGTCGTCGGCACTCCCGCCGCACGCCGCCAGCAGCGTCGCCGCGGCCAGTCCCGCGGCGAGCGCCGCACCTCGACGTCGCCTCGTGCTCCGTGCCATCGTCCGCCCTTCCGCGCGCCCCCTCTCCCGGGAGCGCCACGCCATCGTAGGGCGAGCCGGGCACGAGGCCGACGACGCGTCCGACCGCCCCGGGGCGCGGAACGTCACGACGCGTCCGCCGCCCCCGGGGCACGGAGCCGGAGCGGCCGCTACTTCTGGGACCCCGCCATGAGCGCGCTGACGAAGTACCGCTGGAAGGCGAAGAACACGATGAGCGGCACGATCATCGACAGGAAAGCGCCCGCGGAGAGCACGTCCATGTTCGACGAGAACTGCCGCAGCTGGGACTGCAGGGCCACGGTGATGGGCTGGCTCTGCGGGGAGGCGAACAGCAGGGCGACGAGCATGTCGTTCCAGGACCACAGGAACTGGAAGATCGCGAGCGAGGCGATCGACGGCATCGCCAGCGGCAGGGCGATGCGCACGAAGATCCGCATCTCGCTCGCCCCGTCGATCCGTGCGGCCTCGAGCATCTCGTTGGGGATCTGCATGAAGAAGTTGCGCAGCAGGAACACCGCGAACGGCAGCCCGAAGGCGGTGTGGAACAGGACTACGGCCGTGACGGAGCCGAAGATCCCGATGTCGCCGAACAGGCGGGCCAGCGGGATGAACGCCACCTGCAGCGGCACCGCCATGAACGCGATGATGACGATGAGCAGCCAGTCCCGCCCCGGGAACCGCACCCACGCGAGCGCGTAGCCCGCCATCGCGCCCAGGCCCACCACGAGCAGGGTGGACGGGACCACGATGAGCACCGTGTTCCACAGGGACGACATGATCCAGTCGGCCTGGAGCAGGCCCCGGTAGTTGTCGATCGAGAACTGGGACAGGTCGAGGAACCCCGCCCACCAGCCGGACTGGGCGTTGGCCTGCGAGCTGCGCAGCGAGGAGAAGAACAGGCCCACGGTCGGCACGAGCCAGACCAGCGCCACGACGACGAGGACCACGTTGACGATGCCGCGGCCCAGGAACCGCGTGACGCGCGAGCCCCCGCCGGGACGTGATCCGGGCGGGGTGGCGGGCGGCAGCGGGGCGCCGCCGCCGCTCCCGGGGGCACCGCCGCTTCCGCCGGAACCGCTGCCGGGTCCGCCCACGTCGGCACGGTCGTCGCGGTCCGGACCGTCCACGGGCGGCGTGGTGCCGACGACGGCCGTCATGCCTGACCTCCTCGGCGGAAGTTGCGGATGTTGAGCAGGATCGCGGGCAGCACGAGCAGCAGCAGGAAGATCGCGAGCGCCGAGCCGAGCCCCTGGTTGTTGCCGCCGCCGAAGGACACGGTCCACATGCGCGTGGCGATGACGTCGGCTGCGGGTTTCGACACCCCGGGCGGGATGACGTAGACGAGGTCGAAGATCTTCAGCACGTTGATGACGAGCGTGACCATGACGACCATGAGCACCGGCGCCAGCTGCGGCACGGTGATCTTGCGGAAGACCTGCCACTCGTTGGCGCCGTCGGTGCGGGCGGCCTCGAGCAGGGAGCGGTCGACCGAGGACAGCCCGGACGCGATCATCACCATGGCGAACCCGGCCCAGATCCACACGTAGGCGAGGATCGTCACCGGCGTGATGAGGCCCGGACCGAGCCAGTCGATGCCGGCGGCGCCGGGGGCGAAGCTCGTGGCCGGGAGCGTGAGCGTGTACTCAGCCCCGGGATCGAGGCCCTCGACGACGAAGGTCCCGTCGTCCTGGGTGACCGCGGTGCCGACCTCGGCCCCGGAGGCGTCGGTGAGCACCACGTCGATGCCGCCGAGGCCCGGCTTGCCGTCGCCGACCTCGCCGTTCGTCCCGCCGCCGCCGACGATGAAGTCGAACCAGATCGTTCCGGTGACCTGGTCCGCGCCCGGGGCGGGTGCCGTCACGGCGTCGACGGCGTCGTCGGGCCGGCTCTCCTCGGAGATGCCGACAAGTGGGACCTCGACGACGGACCCCGCGGCGATCTCCTCGGTCGAGGTCATCTCACCGGTCTCCTCGAGCGCGACCGGGCCCTCGGGCCGCGGCCGCGCATCGGGGTAGGACGTGGACTCGGCGCCGACCATCTCCTGCACGGAGACGATGACGGCGTTGGCCAGGCCGATGTCCGGGTTCTGCTGGAAGACCGAGCGGAAGATGACGCCGGCGGCGAGCATGGAGATCGCCATCGGCATGAAGATGATGAGCTTGAACGCCGTCTGCCAGCGGATGCGCTCCATGAGCACCGCGAAGACGAGGCCGAGCACCGTGCACACCGCCGGCGCGACGAGCACCCAGATCGCGTTGTTGCGCAGCGCCCGGAAGGTCTGCGGGTCGGTGAACATGTCGACGTAGTTGCCCAGGCCGACGAAGGTGTCGCCGGAGGCGTCGAACAGGCCCCGGGTGATCGAGTAGACGATGGGGTAGGCGACCAGGGCCCCCAGGACGAGGACCGCCGGCCCGAGCAGGATGACAAGGACCAGCCACTGCCGGGACCCCGAACGGGGGGCGCGCCGTGCGCGCCCCCCGCGAGGTTCGGCCGCGGTGGTCTCGGCCGAGGTCACGTCGTCAGCCGCCGTACGCGGCGGCCGCTGCGTCCTCGAGGGCCTGGGCCGTGGCCTCCGGGTCCGACGGGTCGGTGTAGAACTCGATGAGGATCTGCCACATGCCCTCGCCCTCGGTACCGCCGAAGGCGGACGGCGCGAGGTCGGACAGGTCGAACCGGAACACCTCGGCGTCGACGAGGTTCTGCGCGATCTCCAGGGAGATCTCGTCCGGGTAGAGGTCGAGGTCCGCGTTCTGGTTCGGCGAGGTGAAGCCGCCGAGCTCGATCCAGATGTTCGCGGCCTCCGGGGAGGCGAGGTAGCGCATGAGCTCGGACGTGGCCTCGTTCTCGTCGAACGCGACCGCGACGTTGCCGGCGCCCATGACGGACGGGGCGGAGTCGTTCATCGTCGGCCAGGGGTAGAACAGGGCGTCCTCGCCGACGACGGCCTCGGTCTGGTCGGCGATGTTGCCGGCCACGAAGTCTCCCTCGAAGACGGTGCCGGCCTCCGGCGGGTCGGAGAACACCGAGGTGACCGAGTCGGGGAACGACCGCTGGCCGCCGCCCTCGAGCAGGAGCGCGTCGTTGCTCCACACCTCGGCGAGGGTCTCCAGCGCCTCGACGACGCTGGGGTCCGTCCAGGGGATCTCGTGGTCGGCGAGCTGGTCGTACATCTCCGGGCCCGCGGTGCGCAGGTAGACGTTCTCGAACCAGTCGGTCAGCGGCCAGCCGACGTCGGCGCCCACGGACAGGCCCGGCACGCCGGAGTCCGACACGAGCTGGAGGGTGGAGACGAAGTCCTCCCAGGTCTCGGGCACCTCGGCGCCCGCATCCTCGTAGACCTGCGTGTTGTACCAGATGGTCGACTTGTTGGCGGCCTTGAACCAGACGCCGTAGACCTCGCCGTCGACCGAGCCGAGGTCGATCCACGTCTCCGCGTAGTTCTCCTCGACGGCGGCGAGCGTGTCCTCCGACAGCGGCACGATGTTGCCGTCGGCAGCGAGCTGGTCCATGAGCCCGGGCTGCGGGATGAGCGCGAGGTTCGGCGGGTTGCCGCCCTCGACCCGGGTGCCGATCGTCGTCGCCACGTTGTTGCCGTAGGACTCGTAGGTGACCTCGGCGCCGGTCGCCTCCTCGAAGGCGTCCAGGACGATCTCGAAGTTCTCCTGCTCCGCGCCGGACCAGTCCGACGCCACGACGAGCGTCTCGCCGCCGAGGTCCGCGTAGCCCTCGAGCTCGGGCAGCTCGGCGCCGCCGCCGTCACCGCTGTCACCGCCGTCGGAGCCGTTCTCGGACGACCCGTCGTCGCCGGTGTCCTCCGAGTCGTCGTCCGCACCGCCACCGCAGGCCGCGAGCATCGCTGCCGCGGTCAGACCCGCGACGACCGCCATGCTGCGGCGTCGCCCCATGCCTCGTGCCATTGTTCGCCCTCCTTGGCCAACCGGTGATGCACACCATGATCCCGGTCAGCGTAGGCCTCGGGCGCTGCATCGGAGGCCATCTCGATGTCTCGAACCAGTCACGGCCCGGGGAGGTCGCGGGGAGCGCCCGAGGGGGCGCCGGCAGGTCCGAGGGACCGGAGTCAGCGGGCGGTGCGCCGGGGGCGACGGACCGAGGTCAGCGGGCGGTGCGCAGGTCCGGCGGACCGACGTCAGCGGGAGGAGCGGCGGGGTCGGGCGAGGAGGTCCAGCAGGTCGGCGAGCCCGTCGGCCTCGACCGGGCCGACCTCGGCCCGGGCGTAGGACTTGACCTCGGCGCGGGCCCCGCCCATCGCGACCCCGAGCCCGGCCCAGGAGAGCATCTCGACGTCGTTCGAACCGTCCCCCGCGCCGACCGTCGCCGTGGTCTCGACCTCGAGGAGGTCGCGGACGCGTTCGAGAGCGGTCGCCTTGGAGATGCCCTCCGGGGCGACGTCGACCCACGACGACCAGCCGATCGCGTAGGTCACCGACTGCATGCCGGCCGAGTGGACGGCCTCCTGGAACGTCTGCGCGTCGAGGTGCGCGGCCCGCACCGTGAGCCGGGTGACCTCGCGCGAGCACAGGTCCTCGAAGTCGACGAGCTCCCACTCCCCGCCGAGCTCGCCGGGTGGGAAGGGCGAGGACAGGCGAAAGCCCGTGCCGACGTCCTCGACGGCGAACACCCCGTCCGGGATCGCCCGGTGCAGGGCGCGCAGGGCCGGCTCCGGGTCGAACGTGACGACGTGGTCGAGCTCGTACCCGTCGGGCGCGTCCTCGTCGAGCCGCACCGTGACGGCGCCGTTGGAGGAGATCGCGTACCGGCTGTTGAGGCGCAGCTGGCGGGCCACGGGGACGGTCGCGAACACCGAGCGTCCGGTCGCCAGCATGACGTGGGTGCCGGTGTCCTGCAGCGCCGCGACGGACTCGGCGACGCGCGGGGACAGGGTCGTGTCGTGGTGGAGGATCGTCCCGTCGATGTCGAGCGCCACGAGGAGCTCCGGCCCCGCCTCGGGCAGCGCGGACACGGCCTCGACCAGCGGGTGGGGGCGCGGGCGTCGACGCACCACCGACCGCGCCCAGGAGGCGGCCCTGGTCAGCGCGGCCCCGACGGCGGGGGCGGTCCGACCTCCCGGACGGCGCTCACCACCGACGGCAGGATCGTCGTCGGGGGCCTCGTCGGGGACGTCGGTCCCGTTCTCGAGGTCGGGGTCCGCGGGCCCGGCCTCGTGCGCGTCGGGCTCGAGGTCGGCCTCGTCGACGTCGAGGTCCGTGCCGTCGAGGTCCTCCTCGCCGTCGACGAGGTCGGCGTCGGCCTCCTCGTCGACCACCGTGGCGCCGGCCGGCCCGAGGTCGCTCCCGCCGTCGGCCCGGGTGACGCCGTCGGCCCGGGTCTCGCCGTCGGTCCGGGTACCTCCTGCCTGGTCCTGCTCGACCGGCAGCGTGTCCGCCCCGGCGTCGAGGATCGCGTGGTCCCCGGCGGGCGTGGCGACGAGGGCCTCGTCGTCGCGGGGAGTCACGCAGCCACCGGCGTGAGGACCTCGCGACCCCCGAGGTAGGGACGCAGCGCCGCGGGCACGTGGACCGAGCCGTCGGCCTGCTGGTGGTTCTCCAGCAGAGCGACGATCCACCGGGTCGTGGCGAGGGTGCCGTTGAGGGTGGCGACCGGCGTCGTGCCCGTCTCCCCGCGCTCGCGGGTACCCAGGCGGCGGGCCTGGAAGGTCGTGCAGTTCGACGTCGACGTGACCTCCATCCAGCGCTCCTGGCTGGGCAGCCACGCCTCGCAGTCGAACTTGCGGGCAGCGGACTGCCCGAGGTCCCCGGCCGCGGTGTCGATGATCCGGTAGGGCAGCTCCACGGCGTCGAGCATCTCCCGCTCGAGCTCGAGCAGCGCGGCGTGCTCCTCGGCGGCGTCCTCGGCGTGGACGTAGGAGAACATCTCGAGCTTGTTGAACTGGTGGACCCGGATGATGCCCCGGGTGTCCTTGCCGTAGGAGCCGGCCTCCCGGCGGTAGCAGGTCGACCAGCCCGCGTACCTCAGCGGGCCCGCGGAGACGTCGACGATCTCGTCCGCGTGGTAGCCGGCCAGCGCCACCTCGGAGGTGCCCGTCAGGTACAGGTCGTCCGCGGGCAGGTGGTAGATCTCGTCGGCGTGGGCACCGAGGAATCCGGTGCCGGCCATGATCTGCGGGCCGACCAGCGTCGGCGTGGTCATGAGCGTGAAGCCGGCCTCCTCGGCGCGGTCCGCCGCGCGGGTGAGGAGCGCGAGCTCGAGGCGCGCACCGATGCCCGTGAGGTAGTAGAACCGCGCGCCGGACACCTTGGTGCCGCGACGCACGTCGATCGCGCGCAGCGACTCCCCGATGTCGAGGTGGTCGCGCACGGTCACGCCCTCGGCGGCCAGGTCCCGCGGGGTGCCCACGTGCTCGAGGACCTCGTAGTCGTCCTCGCCGCCGGCGGGCACGCCCGGCGCCACGATGTTCGGCATCTGCCACAGGAGCTCGTCCGCGGCGGCAGCGGCGGCGTCGGCGCGCTCCTGCGCGGCGGAGACCTCCGCGGCCATCTCCTTGGCGCGCGCCAGGATCGCGGGCCGCTCCTCGGGCGAGGCCTTCCCGACGCCCCGGGAGAACTCCTTGTGCTCCGCGCGCATCGACTCGAACTCACCGAGCGTGCTGCGACGCGCCTGGTCCGCCTCGAGGATCCGGTCGACGAGACCCGGATCCGCACCTCGGGACACCTGGCTGTCGCGCGCGGTCTGGGGGTCCTCGCGCAGGGCACGCACATCGATCATGCCCCGAGCCTATGCCGGACCGGGAACACCTCCCCGCCCTGGACCCTGCCGTGGTGTCGCGAGCGGTGCCAGGATGTCCGGCGGACCGCGTGCGGCCCGTCCGTCCATCCGTCCCACCGAGGCACGAGGGGTGTCCCATGATCGTCACCACCACAGCGACCATCCAGAACGCGAACATCGCGGAGTACATCCGCGTCGTCGCCGGGGAGACGGTCGTCGGCATCAACATGTTCAAGGACATCGGGGCCGGGTTCCGCAACCTCGTGGGCGGCCGCTCCGAGGGCTACGAGCGCGAGATCGGTGGCGCCCGCGAGTCCGCGCTCGGGGAGATGGTCCAGCGTGCGATCGAGCTCGGCGCGAACGGGGTCGTCGGTGTCGACATCGACTACGAGTCGGTCGGCCAGGGGATGATGATGGTGACCGCCTCCGGGACCGCCGTGCGCATCGCCTGATCCTCGTCGGGCGACGGGAGGCACGCGCCCACCGCCGCGCCGCACCGTGCGCTCCGGGCTACCGTGAGGTGTGCCCTCGGAATGGTTGATCGTCCTGGTCGTCGCGCTCGTCGTCGCGCTGCCCACCCTCCTCGTCACGGTCTCCGTCGCGCGCAGGCGCGGCGCGCTCGAGCGGGAGTCGGCCGCCGCGAACGCGGAGGCAGCTCGGCTGCTGGACGAGGAGCGGGCCGCCCGGGAGGAGGCCGCGGCGAGGGCCGGCCGCCCCGTCCCGCCGCCGGTCGCCGTCGTCGTCAACCCCTCGAAGAACGTCGATCCCGACGAGCTGCGCCGGCACTTCCAGGAGGCCGCCCGGCGCGAGGGGCGTGCCGAGCCTCTCTGGTACGAGACGACCGCCGACGACCCGGGACGCGGCCAGGCCACCGAGGCGTTGCGCGCCGGGGCGAGCACGATCGTCGCCGCAGGCGGTGACGGGACCGTCCGGGCGGTCGCGGAGATCCTCGCCGGCACCGGCACCCCGATGGGCGTGATCCCGCTCGGCACGGGCAACCTGCTCGCCCGCAACCTCGGCCTGCCGCTGGAGGACACCGACCAGCTCGTGCGGATCGCGACCTCGGAGGAGCCGCGCCCGGTCGACGTCGGCTGGCTGCGGGTCGAGGACGCGGGGCGGGACCGCTCGGGCGACGCCGAGGGGATCCTTGCAGACGAGGCGGACGCCGGCCGCGACGGCTGGCACGCGTTCACCGTCATCGCGGGGCTCGGGTTCGACGCCGACATGGTCCGCGAGACCGGCGACGAGCTGAAGTCGCGGATCGGCTGGGCCGCCTACTTCGTGGGCGGCGTGAAGAACATGGTGAAGTCGCGCCTGAAGGTCTCGGTCACGGTCGACGACGCCGCGCCCGAGGACCTCAAGGTCCGCACCGTCATGCTCGCCAACTGCGGGCTGCTGCCCGGCAACCTCGTCCTCTCCCCGGACTCGCGCTTCGACGACGGAGTGCTCGAGGTCGTGACGGTCGACACGCGCTTCGGCCTCGTCGGCTGGGCGAACCTCGGCCTGTCGGTCCTCGCCCAGCGGGCCGGCCGGCGGCGGACGGGCGACCTGCCCGGCAGCGAGCTGCTGTTCAAGCCCGCGCGTCGCATCCGGGTCGCGGCCCAGGACACCGCACACGTCCAGCTCGACGGCGACCTGCTGAGCACCTCGGGGGCGATCGAGGTGCGGGTCGAGCAGGGGGCGCTGCAGATGCGCTACCCGGTCCCGGCCGACCGCCTGCAGACGCGCGAGGGAGAGCACGTGCCGGGCGAGCCGGCCGAACGACACCCCGAGAAGCTCGACGAGTGAGCGGGTTCCTGCCCGGCTCAGGCCTCAGGTGCCCGTGCCCTCGATGGAGACGTTGGTGGCCTTGACGACCGCGGTCGCGGGGGAGCCCACCACGAGCCCGAGCTGATCGACGGCCTCGGTCGAGAGGAGGGACACGACCCGGTAGGCGCCGCACTGAAGCTCGACCTGGCTCATCACCTGGTCGGAGACGACGCGCGTGACGATGCCCGTGAGGTGGTTCCGGGACGACCGGCGGTCGATACCGTCGTCGAGGGAGTCCACGGACTTCTCGCTCGCGAGCTCCTGCGCAAGGGCGGCGACCGACGCGCCGTCGACGGAGCGCCTGCCGCCGTCGTCGACGACCTCGAGGCGACCCTGGTCGACCCAGCGACGCACGGTGTCGTCGGAGACCCCGAGAAGATCGGCCACGGCGCGGATCCGGATGTGCGGCATGAGCAGATGCTAGTTCGCGCACCTGCGGAAACTTCGGGGATCATCATCGACGAGTGAGCGGACTCCTGCCCGACGACTGACCGAGATTCCTCCCCATGGGTGAGCTCCTGTCCCCCCGCCGGGGGACTCGCGCCGCCCGCGCGGTCGATAGCGTGACTCCATGACGGCGACGACGACCCCCAGGTCAGGCCGCCAGGTCCTGGCCGTGTCTCACTCGGGCACGACCTCCTTCGGCGCGACGACGGCGGTCGCGCTCGCGCTCGAGGCCGCCCGCTCCGACCTCACCGTCCTCCTCGTGGACCTCTCCCCCGACGGCGAGGCCACGCGCTGGCTCCAGGCCGCCCCCTGGGAGAAGGGACAGGACGTCGGCGCGATCCTCGACGACCGCTACCCGCTCGGGTGGGCCCGCTCGCTCTCGGTCCCCACCCGCGACCACGCCGGGCTCAAGCTGCTCCCGGCGTCGTCGGGGCCCTCGAGGGAGCCCCGCGCCGGGGCCGGTCCGCAGCTGCGCCACGCCCTGACGACGGCCGACGAGTTCGACGTCGTCGTCATCGACTGCGGCCGGATCCGGTCGGGCGCGCGGTTCGTCGCGGCGCTGAACGCTGCCACGGACGTCATCGTCACGACGTCGGGCTCCCCCGGCGACGTTGCCGAGGTCGGCGACATCCTCACGAGCGTGGACAGGTACCAGACGCTCGTCGGGGACGACGCCGGACCGGACCTGGTGCGCCTGCGTGGGGTCGTGGTGGGCGCGCCGGTTCGCGGCTCCGGACCCGACGCGTCGACGGTCGCCGACCTCGCGGCCGCCACCGGCTGGTCGGAGCTCGCGCTGTCTCCCGTCGTCCCGGCGCTCCCGACCGAGGACGGGACTCCCTCGAGCCGGCAGCGCCCGTTCGGCATCTGGAAGGCGGACAGCGAGCTCGCGCGGCACTACTCACGGCTGGCCGCTCAGCTGATCGACGCCCATCCGCAAGCCGAGTAGACGCTCACCCGGCAGGCAGAAGTCCGCTCACTCGCCACGTCGGACAGGCAGAAGTCGGCTCACTCGCCAAATGGGTCAGAAGGCGGTGCCGTCCGCGAGGGCCGACACCCAGGCCCGCGCCTCGTGGAACTCCTGGTCCGACGTGCCGCGGGCGAGCACCGGGCGGCGCTGGTCGGCGCGCGGGTAGGAGCCGAGGAAGCGCACCACGGGGCAGACGCGGCGCAGGCCGAGCAGCGCGGCCTTGACCCGCTCGTCGGTCACGTGCCCCTCGGCGTCGATGGAGAAGGCGTACCGGCCGATGGCGTCCCGGATCGGGCGCGACTCGATGCGGGAGAGGTTGACCCCGCGCGCGGCGAACTGCTCGAGCATGGTGAGCAGGGCGCCGGCCTCGTCGTCGGGCAGGTGGACGAGCAGGGTCGTCTTGTCGGCGCCGGTCGGCGGGGGCGGCGCGACGAGGCGGGAGACGGCGATGAAGCGGGTGACGGCCTGGCGGTTGTCCCCGACGTCGTGGGCGAGCACCGGCACCTCGTACCGACGGCCGGCCAGCGGGGAGACGATGCCCGCGTCGAAACCGGGCTCGCCCTCGTCCGCGAGCATCCCCGCGGCGGCAGCCGTGGAGGTCGCGGGGACGTGCACCGCGCCGGGCAGGTGCTCGGCGACCCAGCCGCGGCACTGCGCCCACGCATGCGGGTGGGTGGCGATCCGGCGCACGTCGGCCAGCTCGGTCCCCTCGCGCGCGATCAGGTCGAACTGGATCGGCACGAGCATCTCCGCGACGACGACGAGCGGCTCCTCGCCCGCCACCAGCGAGTCGATGGTCGCGTTCACGCCGCCCTCGACGGAGTTCTCGATCGGCACGACCGCCCGGTCGAACCGGCCCTCGCGCACCGCGGTGAGCGCGCCGGGGACGTCGGTGCTCGGCTCGGCGACGTCGGCCGGGTCGAGGATCTGGTTGAGGGCCTCCTCGGTGAACGTGCCCTCGGGGCCCAGGTAGGTGTAGCGCACCGGCCGAGCCTATCCGCGACCGACCCCCGCGTGACGGGTCCCGCACCTGCCGGACGGCCGACGGCACGTACCCTCGGACGCATGTCTTCCGGCCCGATCCACCCACGGCCGGTCCTCGCGTGAGGCGCGACGACCGGAGGCGCTCCGACCGGCGCCGCACGGTCATGCTGGTGCTCGGCGTCCTCGTGATGATCGCGATGGTCAGCCCGTTCATCCTGCCTCTGCTGGCCAACGGCGCCACCGGCGCTCCGGCCGGGTCCGCGACCACGACCGCGGTCGGCGACCCCCGCACGGCCGGGCCCGACGACGACGCCCCGGTGGTCCTCCTCGGCACCGGCGGGCTCACCTGGCGGAACATCGACGCCGAGGGCACGCCGCGGATCGCCGAGCTCGTCGCCGAGGGGTACTCGGCCAACCTCGTGGTGCGCTCCGTCGGCTCGACGACGTGCCGGACCGACGGCTGGCTCGCCGTCTCTGCGGGGCAGCGGGCGTCCGGCGAGCGCGACGGCGGCGACTGCGTCCCGCCGGCCGAGGTCCCGGCCGGCTCCGGCCAGGACTGGTCCGTGGTCGGCTGGTCGGACTACGTGGACAACGCGCGGGCAGATCGCTTCGACGCCGTCCCCGGCACGCTGGGCGCAGCCCTCGCCGAGGCGGGCCGCAGCCCGGTCGCGATCGGCCCAGGTGCTGCCGTGGCCCTCGCCGAGCCGGACGGCTCGGTCGCCGACGCGCGCCCCGCACCCGAGGACGACGACGCGCTCGCAGAGGAGGTGGCCGCCGCTCTCGCGGACGGCGCGGACGTCGTCGTCGTCGACCTCGACCCCGCCGAGGCGACCGGCCGCGTCCCGGACGGCGAACGCGACTACTTCGGCCTCCCCACCCCTGCGCTCGACCGCCGCGTGGGCGCCGTCGTCGACGCGATCGAGGAGAGCGGCACAGACCCGACGGTCCTGCTCGCCTCCCTCTACGACGGCACGCGCAGCTCCAGTCTCCAGGCACTGACGATCGCCGGCGCGGACGACGGCTCCGGCCTCGCCACCTCCCCGGCCACCCGGACCGACGGCATGGTCCAGGCCCCCGACCTCCTGCCGACCGTCCTGTCCCTGCTCGACGTCGAACGACCGGGCGGGCTCGTGGGCTCCCCGATCGTCACCCGCCAGGTCGAGGACGACCCGGAGGCGCGGGCGGACGGCCTGCGCGACGTGGGACTGCGGGCAGCCGCGGTCGCGCCGCTGGTCTCGCCGGCGGTGCTGTGGCTGGTCGGGCTCAACATCGCCCTGGGCGCGGCGGCCCTCGTCGGGCTCAACCGCCGGGTCCTGGCAGCGCTGGGTGGCACGGAGCGGGCGAGGCGCACGGTCCTGCGGGTCCTGCGCAGCGCGGCACTGGTCGTGGCCTCCCTTCCGTTCGCCCTCATCGCCTCCTCCGTGCTGCCGTGGTGGCGCGCCGGCGAGCCGGGCCTGGCGCTCGCGGGCGCGACCCTGGGTGGCGCCGTCCTGCTCGCCGTGGTCGCCGGCGCCGGGCCGTGGCGGCGATCGATCGTGGGCCCCCTGGCGGTCGTGTCCGGGGCGACGGCGGTCGTCATCGCCGCCGACGTCATCGGCGGCTCGCACCTGTTCCTCGGGTCCGTGCTGGGGACCCAGCCGCAGATCGGCGCGCGCTACTACGGCATGTCGAACCACTACTTCACCCTGTTCGCGACCGCCTCGCTCGTGCTCGCGGCGACCCTCGCGCAGGCGCTCGTCGCCCGCGGGCGGATACGGGTCGCGGCCGTCTCGGCGCTGGTGATCGGCGCGGTCGCCACGGTGATCGACGGCTGGCCGGCGATCGGCGCCGACTTCGGCGGGCCTCCCGCGATGATCCCCGCGTTCGTCGTGCTCGCGCTGCTCGTGGCGCGCGTCCGGCTGACCTGGCCGCGGATCCTGGTCATCGGTGTGGTGACGGTCGTGGTGGTCGGGGGCGTCTCGCTGCTGGACTGGCTGCGCCCCCCGGACGAGCGCTCGCACCTGGGCCGCTTCTTCGCCACCGTCCTCGACGGCGGTGCGTTCGACGTCATCTGGCGCAAGCTCGGCCGCAACCTCGAGATCCTGGTGTCCTCGCCCTTCACGGTGATGGCCGCGGTGGGGGCGATCGTCGTCGTCGTGCTCGTGGCCCGTCCGCTGCGGCGACCGGACACGGCGGCGACCTCGGACTACGGGTGGCTCGTGCGCCGCCCGGCCGAGCCCGCGGTCGGCGACCGCCCCGCGGCCGACGCGCGCGCCCTGCCGGAGGCGGCCCTCGTGCTGCGACCGGCCGCGGTGTCGCTGGTGATCCTGTGGGTGATCGGGTTCGCCGTCAACGACTCCGGGATCGTCATCCCGGCACTGGGCATCGCGCTCGTCGTGCCGCTCACGCTCGTGCTGCTCACGTCCTGGCTGCTCGAGCGGCCCCGGCACGGCCCCCTGCCCGAGGAGCCGGCCCGGGTGAGCGCCACCACCTGAGGTCCTGCCCGGGTGAGCGCCACCGCCTGAGGTCCTGCCCGGGCGGACCGCTCGCGTCAGCCGGTGAGCAGCGCGGGCAGCGCGCGCGAGGCCGTGAGCACCGCGACCACGGCGAGCAGCGCCGCGAAGATCCCCGTGAGCACGGTGGTGGAGGCCCGGGTCGAGAGCCGGGCGCCGAGCTGGCCGGCGATCGTCGAGGCGAGGGCGAACGCGAGGACCGGCGGCCAGTCGAGCTCGATGCCCTGCGGGACGCGGGCGATCAGGCCGGCCGCCGAGTTGACGGTGATGACGAGCAGCGAGGTCCCGACGGCGTCACGCACCGGATAGCCGAGAGCGAGCACCAGGGCGGGGATCGCCGCAAAACCCCCGCCGACGCCGAAGAGCCCCGTGAGCAGGCCGACGAGCGCCGCGAGCCCGACGAGCACGAGGACTCCTCGCCGCACCCCCTCGGCCCCGGCGACCGCCCCGGCGACCGCCCCGGTGGCCGCCTCGGTGGCCAGCTCGGGAGCCGCCTCGGGGGCCGCCTCCGAGGCTTCCTCCGGGGATGCCGAACGACGCTCCGTCGTCGCGCGGCGGGCCATGAGGACGGCGACGCCGAGGAGCAGCACCGAGAACGCGGCCATGAGGACGGGGCCGTCGACGAGGTGGGCGAGCCACGCACCACCCACGGCCGCGACCGCGCCGACGGCCCCGAAGACGAGCCCGCCGCGCAGCCGCACGTGGCCGCGCCGCGCGTGCGGGACGAGCGTGACCAGGGAGGTGGCCCCGACGATGACGAGCGAGGCGGTCGCCGCCGCGTGCGGGTCGAACCCGACGAGGTAGACCAGCGCCGGGACCGTGAGCACTCCCCCGCCGGCCCCCAGCGTGCCGACGACGACGCCGACGAGCACACCGATCGCCGCCGCGAGGACGAGGGTCTCCACGGGCGTCCCCTATCGGAGCGTCGCGCGAGGCCCGCGGCCGCGACCCGCGCGGCCGCGGAGCTCGCTGCGCGACCCGCCGCACCGGACCCCGCCGCGGCAGACAACGCGGCCCGGGGTCACGCGGGCGAGTGGGCCGACCCCGCGGAGTCGGGCGACTCGGGGGTCTCCGCCGTGGGCTCGCCTGCCGGATCCTGCGCCGCCGGTCCGGTGAGCGCCGCGTCGCCGCGCTTCCCGCCGGCCTCCCGGGCGTCGACCCGCCCCGCGTCCACGGGCGTGGCGTCGTCGGGGGGCTCGTCGGGACGCCGGGGTGCCCACGCGCGGTAGGGCTCGCCGGGCTGCTGGTCGTCCGCCTCGGCGCTGCGCCGGCTCATCGGCACGTTGTGCCTCCGGGAGACGCGACCGGCGACGGCCATCGCGACGTCGCGGTACTGGCGCATGCGGTGCATGCGCCCGGCGATGTCCCGCCCGGTGGGGCGGTGGCTGACGTCGCAGGGGATCTCCTGGACGGTGAGCCCGGCGACGAGCAGGTCGATCGTCATGCCCACCTCGACGCCCCAGCCGCGCGCGAGCGGCTGCGCGGTCTCGTAGGCGCGGCGGGTGAGGCACCGCTGCCCGGACAGCGGCTGGGCGCTGACGAACCCGGTGGCGGACTCGATGGCGGCGCGCGCCATCCGCACCACGCGACCGCGGCCGCCGGAGCCTTTCTGGGGCGGCAGGACGGCGACCGCCAGGTCCGTCTCGCCGGCGAGGACGGCCTCGACGAGCGGGGACAGCCCGACGGCGGAGTCCTGCAGGTCGGCATCGACGAAGAGCAGCGCCCGGGCCGGGGCGTCGGGCAGGTCCCGCATCGACACGACCGATGCACCCGTCTCCATCGCGGACGCCTTGCCGCGGTTGACGGAGTGGCGGACCACGACGGCGCCGGCCGCGCGTGCCACGTGCTGGGTGTCGTCCGTCGACCCGTCGTCGACGACGAGGACGAGATCGACGTGCGGGATCGCCCGGCAGGCACGGATGGTGGCAGCGATGTGTGTGCCCTCGTCCTTGGCAGGGACGACCACCGCCACCCGCCTGGAGTCCTGCGCCACAGCCTTAGCCTAACCAGGTTGCACGCCACGGTCCGTGACCTGTCCGCGAACGGGCGGCCCGGCGAGCCGTGCGGGGAGGCGGGGCCCCCGCGCAAGGGGCGCCGACGGTATGTCTGCTCGTCGTGCAGGTGACCGGTCGGCGGTGTCCCCGGCGGTGCGTCAGCGCAGGGAGACCTGGCGGCTGACGAGGCCGGCCCGGGCGCGACGCGCGTCGGGGTCGAGCGGCTCCTCGATCGCGAGCGCGGCGTCGAGGCGCGCGCCGAGGTCGGCCAGCGGGCGGGCGATCTGGTCCGCCTCGGTGCCCTCGGCGAGCTCCCACACGGGCACGAGCAGCCCGCACGTGCGGAAGGCGCCGACGAACCGGGTGCCCTCCTCGATCGCGGACTCGCGCGCGGCGTGCAGGCGGGCGAGGGCGTCGAAGACGGCCTCGGGGTCCTCGGGGCGGACCCACCGGACGAACTCGCGGCCCATCCGGCACCAGTAGGCCGAGCCCGCGGAGTCGATGTGCACGGTGGGCACGATCTGCTCGGCGCTGTCCTTGACGGCCTGGGCCACGTCGGCCTCGCCGCGCTGCTCGTCGGAGAGCCAGTACGCGAAGTCCTCGTGGACGGTGACCACGGGCTCGACGCCCGGGTCGAGGATGTCCTGCAGGCGCGGGCCGGGCTCCGGCAGTCCGCCGACGGGCAGGGGCTGGCCGGGCTCGAGCTCGAGGGCCCGCAGGAGCGCGTGCGCCACGTCCCGGGAGGCGTCCCCGGAGCTGCTCGCGGTCTGCATGCCGACGAGGATCGTGCCGTCCTCGCGGCGCAGGGCCGGGGCGAGGTCCGGCAGCAGGCTGGCGATGAGGACGTCCGCCCCGCCGTGGTCGGCGGTCGTGCGGACGGGGATCGTCGCGGCGGGGACGATCTCGCGCATCGCCACGAGGTCGGTCTCCGCGGCCAGCCCCTCGAAGGGCCGCTCGACGTACTCCGCCTTCGGCGGGCGCACCCGCGTCGGCCGCTCCTGCTGGCGCGCGCGGCGCCTCGATGCCTTACCCATGACAGGCAAGCCTAGTTGCGCCGCGGCCAGGGGTGCGCCCGGGCCGCGGCGCAGCGTCACATGATCTCGGGCACGGAGCCGTCGGAGGCGACGATCTCACGGCCGGCGGCGGCCCAACCGGTCATCCCGCCGTCGACGTTCCAGGCGTCGTAGCCGGACTGGTTGAGCCACTGCGCGGCGCGGGCTGAGCGTCCGCCGGTGCGGCAGATGACGAGGATGTCGTCGTCGCCGAGCTCGTCCGCCCGCTCGGTGAGCTCGCCGAGCGGGATGTGGACCGCGCCGGGGGCGTGGCCGGCCTCCCACTCGTCGTCCTCCCGGACGTCGAGGAGCGTGTAGCCCTCCGGGATGGTCTGGCCGGGAAGGTCGGCGATCGTGATGGTGCTGGGTGCGTCGGGGATGGGCATGTCTCCAGCCTTCCTGGCCCTGCGCCGTCCGTCCAGTGCTGTCCGCGCGGAGGTGAACCGGCCGGCGGGGGCGCACCTACCGGTAGACCGATCCCGGGGTGCGGCCAAGAGCGGCCCGGAAGACCGTGATGAACGCGCTCGGCGTCGCGTAGCCGCAGTCGGCCGCCACCCGGGTGACGGAGCGCCCCTGGGCGAGCAGGAGGTTCGCCCGGTGCAGGCGCACCTGGTGGCGCCAGGTCGTGAAGCTCATCCCGAGCTCGCTGCTAAAGAGCCTCGAGAGCGTGCGCTCGCCGGCACCGACCTCTCGCGCGACGTCGGACAGGCTCGGGCCCTCCGCCAGCCGCTCCTCGACGACCTGCGCGACCCGCCGGAGCCGCTCGTCGCGGAGGACTGGGACCACGGTGGGGGCCTCCCGGGCCGGCAGGACCTGGTCCGCGAGGACGGACAGCAGCCGGCGCTCGGCCGGTGTCTCGGCGCGCCCCTGCTCCGAGCAGGCGACGAGGAGCTCGCGCACGAGCGGCGTGACGACCACGAGGGACGGGGCGGGGTCGTCGGGGTGGTTCACGGACGTCTGCGTCGGCGTCGGCATGCCGACCATCCGCACGGTGGTGGCCCCGTGGACCCGCCAGGTGTGCGCGGTCCCGCCGGGGACCAGGACGGCGCGGGTGGGCGGCGTGAACCACGTGCCCTCTGCGGTGAGCACCTCCAGCACGCCGGTGCTCGCGCTGATGAGCTGCGGGCCGTCGTGGCGGTGGAGGTCGACGCCCGCGCCGCCGGGCAGGTGCCGCACCTCGGTGGGCGCCTCCGGGTGATGGCGGATTCTCGACACAAGTTGGCACACTAGCGAAGGTGCGCAATGCCGTACGCGCCTCAGGGTGGGGGCATGACCTCCGTCGTCCCGACCCGGGCGCGCCGCTCGGCCCGCCTCCTCGCCTACTCCCACGCGACGGTCGACCTCTACCAGGGGGCCGTCGCCGCCCTGGTGCCCTTCCTCGTGCTCGAGCGCGGCTACAGCTACGCGGCGTCGGCCGGCATCGTGCTCGCCTTCTCGCTGTCCTCCTCCGTGGTGCAGCCGATCTTCGGGGCGCTGGGCGACCGGTGGCGGATGCCGTGGCTGATCCCGGTGAGCATCCTGCTGGCCGGCCTGGGCATCGGGGCCGTGTCGGTCTCGGAGTACTTCTGGGTCACGGCGACCGTGGTGGGGGTGTCCGGCGTCGGGGTGGCCGCCTTCCACCCGGCGGCTGCCGGGCGGGCCCGGGAGCTGGCGCGGGACGACCACGTGGTGATGGCGTGGTTCTCGCTCGGCGGGAACATCGGCTTCGCCGCGGGGCCGCTGGTCGTGGCTCCGACGATCGGGCTCCTCGGCCTGGCCGCGAGCCCGCTCCTGGTGGTCCCTGCGCTCACCGGCGTCGTGGCGGTCGCGCTCGCCGGGCGACGACGCGCCCGGCCGTCCGCGGTCGGCGGTGCGGCGTCCACGCGGCCCCGTGGGCGGGACGACTGGTCGGCGTTCGGACGCCTGTCGGTCGCCATCGTCTGCCGCTCGATCGTGTTCGTCGGGCTCGGCTCGTTCCTCGTGCTGTTCATGGGGCGGCACGAGGGGGTGGGTGAGGCGGCCGCGGCGGCGTCGTTGTTCGTGTTCTACGCCGGCGGTGCGTTCGGGACAGCCATCGGCGGCCACCTCGCCCGCCGATGGCCACGCACCTCGATCCTGCGCGGGGCGTACCTCGCGGCCGTGCCCCTGCTCGCCGGGCTGCTCCTCGTCCCGGGCCCGGCAGCGTTCCTGCTCGTCCCGCTCGTGTCCGTGGCGCTGTACGTGCCGTTCTCCCTGCACGTGAGCCTCGGTCAGGACTACCTGCCCCGCCACATGGGGACGGCCAATGGGGTCACGCTCGGGCTGGCCGTGTCGATCGGCGGGCTCGCCTCCCCCGCGATCGGCGCCCTCGCGGACCGGGTCGGCCTTCAGCAGGCGCTGCTGCCGATGATCGCCCTCCCGGCGATCGCCGCGCTCGCCCTCGTCAGACTGCGGGATCCCCGGTCGGCGACGGCCGGCGACGCCGGAGGCCGGGCACCGGGAGGCGACGGGGGTCCGCCATCGGCGGACGGCACAGGCAGGTCACCGGACGACGCCGGAGCGGACACCGGGGCCCCGCCGGGACGTGCCGACGCACGCGCCTGACCCGTGCGCGGCGGCGCAGGCGCGACTACCTCTTGGTAGCCGCGCGGTACTTCATGTAGTCCGTGCTCGTGCGCTGCCACATGAAGACGAGTACGAGGATGACGAGGATCAGTCCGATGACGGTGGCCCCGGCATCGACGCCCTGGCCGAGCTGGGCGAGGCTGCCGAGGAGCGAGAGACCGAGGAGCACGGTGAGGATGATGCGGGCGACGTTGGAGCCCTTCCAGACGAACACGGTGAGAAGTGCGTAGAGCGCGGCCATGACCATGATGACGACGCCGACGGTCTGTTGGACGCCGCTGTCCTGGCTGCTCAACCCGAGCTCCGACGGCTGCATGGCCATCACCCCGATCCCGCCGAGCAGCGCGAACCCGGAGATCACCCACAGGATGATGCAGGCGGCGCTGAGCATGCCCGGTCGGCGCACGGGCCCCCCGTGCATCGGCGTCGCGCCGTAGGGCTGCGGCGCGGCGAAGGGATTGGTGTCCTGGCCCTGGTAGGCGGGCAGGCCACCCTGCTGCTGCCCGTACTGAGCGTTCTGGCCGTACTGAGCGTTCTGCCCGTACTGCGGGTCCCCTGGCTGGGCGTAGGCGCCGAACTGCGGCTCGCCGGGCTGGGCGTAGGCGCCATAGCGCGGGGCCTCGGGCACGCCCGGGTCCGCCGGGCTCTGCCCGTACGGGGTCTGCTGGCCGAAGCCGCCCTGCTGGTTCTGGCCCCAGGGGTCACCCTGCTGGGGCGCCGGGCCCCACCCGTCCTGCCCGTAGCTGTTCGACATGCGTCAAGTCTGGCAGTTTCCCGCCCGTCGGGACCGAAGTGTGACGAGCGCCCACCGGGCAGACGTGCCCCGGACGACGCCGCGCGTCCGTCCCGGTCGGCCGACCGGGTCCGCCCTCGTCGTACGCGTCCCCGCGGACCGGCTCACGGCCGCAGCGCGCGGCGCATCCGGATGTACCGAGAGCTGGCCGGGAGCCACATCGCGACGACGACGAACACCGCGAGCGCGAGCCCGAGGATCGGGCTGCCCTCGGCCTCCGGGAGTCGCACGACGAGCGCGACGGCCGCGACCAGGGCGGTCGCCGTGAGCCCGATACGTGCGCCGTTGCGGCCCTGCCAGAGCAGGGCGGCAAGCACGATCGCGAGGCTCGAGACGGCCACGCAGGCAATCCCGATGATCAGCGTCTCCGTCGCGGGCCCGGGCGTACCGAACACGCGGGAACCGCCGGCGTCGAGCATCCGTCCGAGCCCGCCGATGAACGTGGCGAACAGGCCGTAGAGGAGCGGCCACGGGGCGATGACCCACACGAGGATCGAGGCTGCGACGATCCAACCCGGACGGCGCGGTGCCGGGTGGCCACCGGTGGGCGGCGACGCGTACGGGTTGCTCGGGTGGGGAACGGTCACGGGCCGATCCTGGCAGGCGGGAGACCGGACGCCCATCGGTACCTCTGCCCGTCCGTCGTCGGCGGGCGACGCTTGTGACCACCCCCTCGAAGAACGGGCCCGCTGCTGGCAGGATCAGTCCATGGACCCCCGCGCCGGCACGCCTGCACAGCCTGACGACCTCATCGACGTCGACGAGGTGCGCGGCGCCTACTACGACCGCACGCCCGACCCCGAGGATCCGGCGCAGCGCGTAGCGTTCGGGACCTCCGGCCACCGCGGCTCGAGCCTGGACACCGCGTTCAACGAGGCGCACATCGTCGCCATCACGCAGGCGATCGTCGAGCACCGCCGGTCGGCCGGGGTCGACGGCCCGCTGTACCTCGCCAGGGACACGCACGCACTGTCCGACCCGGCGTGGACCACCGCGGTCGAGGTCCTGGCGGCGGCCGGCGTCGAGCTGCGGGTCGACGCCCGCGACGGGTACACCCCCACACCGGCGCTGTCCCACGCGATCCTGCGGGCCAACGGCGCGGGCACCACCGGCGGGCTCCGCCTCGACGGGCCCGGTCTGGCCGACGGCATCGTCATCACCCCCAGCCACAACCCGCCGCGCGACGGGGGCTTCAAGTACAACCCCCCGCACGGCGGCCCGGCGGACTCGGCGGCGACGTCGGCCATCGCGGACCGCGCCAACGAGCTGCTCGGGAGCGGGGTCGGCCAGATCGAGCGCCTCCCGGTGGAGCGGGCGCTCGCGGCCGAGTCCACCCGGACCCACGACTTCATGTCCGCCTACGTGGACGACCTGGCCAACGTCCTCGACCTCGACGCGATCCGGGCGGCCGGCGTACGCATCGGCGCGGACCCGCTCGGCGGTGCGGCGGTCGCGTACTGGGGCGAGATCGGTGAGCGATACGGCCTCGACCTCACGGTGGTCAACCCCGACGTCGACCCGACCTGGCGGTTCATGACCCTGGACTGGGACGGCAAGATCCGGATGGACTGCTCCTCGCCGTCGGCCATGGCGTCCCTGCGCGAGGCCATGGCGACCACCGGCGGCGCCGCGGCACCCTTCGACATCGCCACCGGGAACGACGCCGACGCCGACCGGCACGGCATCGTCACCCCCGACGGCGGCCTGATGAACCCCAACCACTTCCTCGCCGTCGCGATCGACTACCTCTTCTCCCACCGCGAGAGCTGGCGGGCCGACGCGGCGATCGGAAAGACCCTCGTCTCGTCCTCGCTCATCGACCGCGTGGCCGACTCGCTGGGCCGTCGGCTCATCGAGGTGCCGGTCGGGTTCAAGCACTTCGTCCCGGGCCTGCTCGACGGCTCGGTCGGCTTCGGCGGCGAGGAGTCCGCGGGCGCCTCGTTCCTGCGGACCGACGGCACCGTGTGGACGACCGACAAGGACGGCATCCTCCTCGCGCTGCTCGCCTCGGAGATCACGGCCGTCACCGGCTCCTCGCCGAGCCGGCGGCACGCCGAGCTCGTCGAGCGGTTCGGCGCGAGCGCCTACGCGCGCATCGACGCCCCCGCGACGCCCGAGCAGAAGGACCGCCTGAGGAAGCTCGCCCCCGACGACGTCACCGCCACCGAGCTCGCGGGCGAGGCGATCACGTCCCGCCTGGTCGACGCGCCCGGCAACGGCGAGGCCATCGGCGGGCTCAAGGTGACCACCGAGAACGCCTGGTTCGCCGCGCGCCCCTCGGGCACCGAGGACGTGTACAAGATCTACGCCGAGTCCTTCCTCGGCGAGGAGCACCTCGCCCGCGTACAGGAGGAGGCGCGCGCCGTCGTCGGGAGCGCGCTCGGCGCCTAGCCTTCCGCGCGGTCCCGGTCGACGCGCGCCGCCCACCCCGCGCGCGATCACCGATGTCCTGCCATCCTGGGGCCACCGGGGCCCGACCGGCGGGCCCCCGACGAACGAGGAGGCGCGATGGCTGCCCTCGGCATCATCCTCATCGCGGTCGGTGCGATCCTGTCCTTCGCGGTCCAGGACTCGATCGCGGAGGTCGACCTCACGATGGTCGGCTACATCCTCATGGGCGTCGGCGTCGTCGCCGTCATCATCGGGATCATCCAGATCGTGTCGCGGCGTCGCACGGAGCACGTCACCCGGGTCGAGCGCACGGGCCCGCCGGACGTCGAGGTCCGCGACCCGCGCGATCCCCGGGACCCGCGCGTCTGACGACCGCAGCGCCGGCGAGCGGGCGCACACCCGGCGTCGGGGGCGCCCGCCTGCCGTCGCCCGACGACCGCGGCCGCTCGTGCGCATAGGCTGGCGGTATGTCCCTCGCGAACCTCGGCATGGCGTTCGAGGACGGCATCAACAAGCGGTCGGTCGACATGCTCAAGCGACGGGGCTGGCGCCCGCGGACCATCGGTCTGACCGGGTACGGCTCCGTGCACTCCCTGCACGTCATGGGCCGCGTCATCATGGGCGACCCCGACGCCACCCCGGAGTCCGACCCGTGGGTCGACGTGCACGGCGAGGGCCCCGGCTCGCGCCCCGCGCGGTACCCCGCGCTCAGCGACAACGCCGGTGAGTTCCTCGCCCGGACCGCGCAGGAGGCGCGCCGCGGGTGGCGGCAGTTCTTCACGGCGCAGGTCGGCCACCTCCCGGTGACGGTGCGGGTCGACGGCCGGGAGTTCGCGACCACCACGGACCGCTCCGGCTACATCGACGTCATGGTCTCCGACCACGGGCTGGCGCCGGGGTGGCACCCGGTGACGCTCGAGGCGAAGGCGGCGGAGCCGGTCGTCACGGACGCGCTCGTCGTCGCCCCTACCACGAGGGTCGGGATCGTCTCCGACATCGACGACACGGTGATGGTGACGATGCTGCCGCGCGCCGCTCTGGCCGCGTGGAACTCGTTCGTCCGGCACACGAACACGCGCAAGCCGGTGCCGGGGATGGCCGAGCTCTATGCCAAGGTCCTCGACGTCCACCCCGACGCGCCGATGTTCTACCTGTCCACGGGCGCGTGGAACGTGGTGCCGACCCTCAAGCGGTTCATGCTCCGCCACGGGCTGCCGGTGGGGCCGATGCTCATGACGGACTGGGGGCCGACTCCGACCGGGCTGTTCCGCTCCGGCAAGGAGCACAAGCGGGTCCAGCTGCGGAACCTCATGATCACGTTCCCCCAGATCTCCTGGCTGCTCGTCGGCGACGACGGGCAGCACGATCCGATGATCTACGACGACGTGGCCCGTGAGCACCCCCGCAACGTGTGGGCGATCGCCATCCGCCGCCTGACCCCCACCGAGCAGGTCCTCGCGCACGGCACGATGGAGTCCGCCGAGCTGCCGATCCGGGGGCGATCGGCGGCGACCGAGCACGGCGTGCCGACCGTCCACGGCAACGACGGCTACGCGCTGGCGGACGAGCTGCCCGACGTGCTCACCTCCCAGCGCCGGCGGCGCGAGCGGCGGGAGCAGGTCGAGGCCGGCACCTCCCCGGACCAGGCTGCGGCCGGCGCGGCCGTCGCAGACACACCCGGCACGGACCACGCCGCCGCGACGTTTGGCGGGCCGGCATGAGCGGCCCGGGTCCCGACGTCGGGGCGGGCCTTTCCCCCGACGCCCGGCAGGATCTTCCACCCGACGTGGCCGACGCGATCGACGCCGCCCCGGCCCGCTTCCAGGGGCTGACCGAGCGGCTGTACCGGATCCTCGAGGGGGCCATGCCGGACGGCTACGAGCGCTCGGTCGACCGCGGGTTCGTCACCTGGTCGATCCCGCTGTCGGTGTACCCGGACACGTACAACGGCGAGCCGCTCCAGTACGTCGCCCTCAAGGGCCAGAAGGGCTACGTGAGCGTCTACCTCATGGGCGTGTACTCCCGAGCCGAGGAGGCCGAGGCGTTCCGACGGGCGTGGGCGGACTCGACCGGGCACCTCGACATGGGCAAGTCGTGCCTGCGGCTGAAGAAGGACGAGCAGGTCGACGAGAAGCTGCTCGCCGAGACCGTCGCGGCCACGCCGCCGCGGACCTTCATCGAGACTTATCAGAGGATCAAGGGGTAGGACCATGCCCGACGCCGCAGGCCAGGACTCGTACGACGTCGTCGTCGTGGGAGGGGGCATCGTCGGGCTCGCGACCGCCCGCGCGCTGCTCCGTGCGCGACCCGGCTCGCGCGTGGTGGTGCTCGAGAAGGCCGACGACGTCGGCGTCGGGCAGACCGGCCACAACTCCGGGGTGATCCACGCGGGCCTGTACTACCGGCCCGGGTCGCTCAAGGCGCGCCTGTGCCGCGCCGGCGAGCGGGCCACCAAGGAGTTCTGCCGCGAGCACGGCATCGAGGTCAAGGAGATCGGCAAGCTGGTCGTGGCCACCGACCACGACGAGAGGGCGCGGCTGGACGCGCTGGCTGCCGGCGCGCGCGAGAACGGCATCGACGTGCGCGACATCGACGTCGCCGAGCTGCGCGAGATGGAACCGAACGTCACGGGGGTGGCGGCGCTGCACTCGCCACGCTCGGCCGTCGTCGACTTCGGGGAGGTCGCCCGGGCCTTGGCCGACGAGGTGACCGAGCTCGGCGGCGAGGTGCGCGTGCGATCCGAGGTCGACCGGATCGCCGAGTCCGAGACCGGCGTCGACGTGTCGCTCGAGCACGGGGAGCGGCTGCGGGCGCTGCGGCTCGTCGCGTGCGCCGGGCTGCAGGCGGACCGGGTCGCGGCAAGCGCGCACGTGCGGACGGACGTGAGGATCGTGCCGTTCAAGGGCGAGTACTACACGCTGCCGGGCCACCGGGAAGGGCTCGTCGAGCGGCTCATCTACCCCGTGCCCGGCGAGGGGCTGCCGTTCCTCGGCGTGCACATCACGCCGACGGTCGACGGGCGGATCCTGCTCGGCCCGAACGCCGTGCTCGCGATGTCGCGGGAGAAGAACACGCGCTTCGGGTTCGACGCCGACGACGTGCGGGACGCCGTGAGCTTCGGCGGGCTGTGGAAGCTCGGCCAGAAGCACTGGCGCACCGGCGCGAAGGAGCTGTGGAACTCGCTCGTCCCGGACGGCTACCTGTCCGAGGTGTCGAAGTACTGCCCGTCGCTGCGCTCGACCGACCTCGTGGGCTACCGGACGGGCGTGCGGGCGCAGGCCCTCCGGCCGGACGGCACGCTCGTGGACGACTTCGAGATCGCCTCGACCCCGCGCCAGGTGCACATGCTCAACGCGCCCTCCCCCGCCGCGACGGCGGCCATCCCCATCGGCGAGGAGCTCGTGGGCCGCGTCTGGGAATGACGGCCGGCGGTGACGGACCGCGTTGCCGCCGCGGCCGTCGTGAGCCAGGCTGGTGGGGTCCCCTCGTCACCGCTGCCGGAGGTCCATCCATGCCGCACAAGGTCCAGGCCGTCGTCTCCCGTTCGAAGGACGCTCCCGTCGAGGTGGTGACGATCGTCGTGCCCGACCCGGGGCCGGGCGAGGTGGTCGTCGACGTCGCCGCCTGCGGGGTGTGCCAGACCGACCACCACTACGTGGTCGGCGGCGTGTCCGACGACTTCCCCTTCCTCCTCGGCCACGAGGCCGCCGGGACGGTCTCGCAGGTCGGCGAGGGCGTCACGCACGTCGAGGTCGGCGACTATGTCGTCCTCAACTGGCGGGCCGTGTGCGGGGACTGCCGCGCGTGCGACCGGGGCGAGCCCTGGTACTGCTTCGCCACCCACAACGCCACGACGAAGATGACGCTCGAGGACGGCACCGAGCTCACCCCGGCGCTCGGCATCGGGGCGTTCGCGGACAAGACGCTCGTGGCGCAGGGCCAGTGCACCAAGGTCGACCCCGCCGCCCGGCCGGAGGCCGCCGGGCTCGTGGGCTGCGGCGTCATGGCCGGCGCCGGCGCCGTGCTCAACACGGGGAAGCTGCGGCGGGGCGAGTCGGTCGCCGTCATCGGCTGCGGTGGCGTCGGGGCGGCCGCGGTGGCGGCCGCGAGGCTGGCGGGGGCGACGACGATCATCGCCGTCGACCTCCAGGAGAAGAAGCTGAGGTGGGCGAGCGAGCTGGGTGCGACCCACACGATCGACGCCGGCAGCGAGGACGTCGTCGAGCGCATCCGGGAGCTGACCGGCGGGTTCGGCGCGGACCTCGTCGTCGACGCCGCGGGCGTGGCCGCGACCTACCGGCAGGCGTTCGAGGCCCGCGACCTGGCGGGCCGCGTGGTGCTCGTGGGCGTGCCCGACCCGGGTACGGAGATCACGCTGCCGCTGGACCAGGTGTTCGGCCGGGGCGGGTCGCTGATGTCCGCCTGGTACGGCGACTGCTTGCCGGAGCGGGACTTCCCGATGCTCATCGACCTGTACCTGCAGGGGCGGTTCGACCTCGACGCGTTCGTCACGGAGACGATCGGCATCGACGACGTCGGGGCGGCGTTCGACACGATGGCTGCCGGGGACGTCCTCCGGTCGGTGGTGGTCCTCGGCGGGGCCGGTTCGACGAACGAGGAGGTCACGGCATGAGCGAGCTGCGGATCGAGACGGTGGTGACGTCGGGGACGTTCACCCTCGACGGCGAGACGTTCGACGTCGACAACAACGTGTACGTCATCGGCGACGACGCCTCGTGCGTGATCATCGACGCCGCGCACGACGCGGCGCCGGTGATCGCGGCGGTCGCCGGCCGGAAGGTGACGGCGATCCTGCTCACCCACGGGCACGACGACCACCTGCACGCGGTCGCCGCCCTGCGCGAGGCGACGGCGGCGCCCACCTACCTGCACCCGGCGGACCGGATGCTGTGGGACGTGACGAACCCGGACCTCCCGCCGGACGAGCAGCTCGTCGACGGCATGGAGCTGGGGGTTGGCGGGGCAGGCTCCGGCTCGGGTTCGAGCTCGGGTGCCGGCTCGGCCGGCGCCGGTGGAGCAGGTGGCCCCGATCGCGCCCGGGTCACCGTGATCCACACGCCGGGCCACTCCCCCGGCTCGTGCTGCTTCCACGTGCCCGAGCTCGGCGTGGTGCTCACCGGGGACACCCTGTTCCAGGGCGGGCCGGGAGCGACCGGCCGCAGCTACTCCGACTTCCCCACGATCATCGACTCGATCCGGGACCGGCTGCTCACGCTGCCGGCCGAGACGCGGGTACTCACCGGGCACGGGGACTCCACGACGATCGGTGCCGAGGCGCCGCAGCTCGAGGAGTGGATCGCGCGCGGGCACTGAGCGACGCGGGCCGCCGGTCGGGGCCGAGGTCGGTCAGACGACCTCGACATCGACGTGCCGGCGGGCAGCCGACGCGAGCCGTCGATCCCGGGTCCAGAGCGGGCAGCCGAGCCGATCGGCGACGACGACGAACGCCGCGTCGTAGCTCGTCATGGTGTCCCGGAGCATCCAGACGCTCGCCCGCAGTCCGGGTGTGCTGGCGTGCCGCCGGATCGCCAGGTCGTCATAGTCCGTGAGCGCGTCCTGGGCGCGAGCCGCGCTGATGTGGCGGCCGAGGGCAAGTCCGCGAAGTGCACCGACGATCTCGTGGTCGATGAGGTCCGGGGCGTGGAGGACCTCGCCGGCCAGGCGCCGGCGCAGGTCAGCGAGTGGTTGCTGAACGAGGGCGTCGGCGATGACGGACGTGTCGACGACGATCATCGACGGTCGCGGTCGTCCCGGACGAGATCCACGGTCGAGACGGTGCTCGACTCCGACCTGGCGTCGACACGGGCGAGCACATCCGCGAGCTCGGGCGTCGCTGCCTCGCGCTCGATGAGGTCTCGGAGATAGGCCGACAGGCTCTGACCGCTCCGTGCAGCGCGCGCCGCCAGCTCGTCGCGCGCCCGGGGGTCGACCCCACGCACCTGAATCAGTATGGATGACATACATCCATTGTGCATCCATCCGTAGCGATGTCCAACGCCAGGCCGACCGGACGTGTCGGTGGTGCGCGGGACCATGCGGCATGGGCATCGCGAGCGACCGTCCGATCCTCGTCCTCGGCGGCACCGGCACGGTCGGTGCGCGCGTCGTCGAACAGCTGCGTGCCACGGGCGTGGTGGCGCGGCCGGTGACGCGCGGAACCGACCCGCCGTTCGACTGGGGCGACCCGGGGACGTGGGACGCGGCGCTGGACGGGGTGCACCGGCTCTACCTCCTCCTGCCCGACGACGGCGAGCTCCCCGGCGGATTCCTCGAGCGCGCGTCGGCCGCCGGCGTGCGGCGGGTGGTCCTGCACTCCGACCGCGGCGTCGACGTGATGTCCGTCGAGCGGCTGCAGCGTGCGGAGGCCGCGGTACGGGGCTCGGGCCTGGAATGGACGATCCTGCGTCCGGACTGGTTCGACCAGAACTTCGAGACGTTCCTCCGGGACGACGTGCTCGCGGGCCGGGTGGCGCTCCCGGTCGGTGACGGCCGCCAGGGCTTCGTCGACGCGGAGGACATCGCGGCGGTCGCGGTCCGCGCGCTGGTCACCGACGACCACCTCGGCGAGGTGCTCGAGCTGACCGGGCCGGAGGCGCTCTCGTTCGGCGAGGCCGCGGCGGCGATCGGGCGCGCGACCGGTCGGAACGTGACGTACGTCGGGGAGCCGGCCGAGTACCGCGAGGCGATGGCGGTGGCCGGCCTGCCGGAGCCGGTGGTCGACGGGATCGTGGCGCAGCTCGCGCCCCTGCGGGCCGCGGGGGACACGACGCCGACGGGCACGGTCGAGCGGGTGCTCGGGAGGCCGGCCCTGGCGTTCGAGGACTACGCCTCGGACGCGGCGAAGCGCGGGGTCTGGGGCGGGGTCGCCCACTAGCGTGGGCGCCGTGAGCGACGTCGAGATCACCGTGCGCGGGTCGCACCGCCGGTTCCACCCCGCCGAGCGCGGCACCGTCCACGCGCGGGCGGACCTCCAGGTGAAGTTCCGCGACTTCGACCGGCTGAGCGCCTGGCTCCGAGAGATGTCGACGGTGACGGGGTTCGTCGTCGACCGCGTGGCCTGGTCCCTCACCGAGGTGCGCAAGGCGGAGCTCGTGCGCGAGGCCCGGGTGGGGGCCGTGACGAACGCCCGGGACAAGGCGGGCGCCTACGCCGCCGCCCTCGGCCTGGCCACCGTCACGCCGCTCGAGGTCGCCGACGCGGGGATGCTCGGCGACGACCGCCGCGCCGAGAACGAGGATGCCGTACCCTTCGCCCGCGCCGCCGCGCTCGGCAGCGCGGGCGAGCCCGACCTCAGGCTCGTCCCCGAGGACATCGAGATCACCGCGAAGGTGGACGCGCGGTTCGTGGCGTCGGGCGGGTGAGCGGGTCCGTTCGGGATCGGCTCCTGTCGGTGGCCCCCAGGTCGGGGTCGGTCGGCCAACGCCCCAGGTCGGGCTCGACCGTCCGAGCCCGACCGCGCTCAGTCCGCCGCGGCCTTGACCGCGAGGACGGGGCACGGGGCGTCGTGGAGGACGGCGTGGGCCGCCGAGCCGAGCACGAGCTTGCCGACCGGGGACCGGGGGCGCAGCCCGATGACGATCATCGTGGCCTCAAGCTCAACCGCGAGCTTCACCAGGTCGTCGCCCGCGAGCCCGTCCGAGGTGCCGTGCCGCACCTCGTGCTCGACCCCGGAGCTCGCGAGCGCCTCCGTCAGGCGGGTCATGTCGGCGTCGTGCGCGTAGCGCGGGTCGGAGAGGCGGTCGCCTCGAGTGGTGTTGAGGACCACGAGGCGCTCGCCGCGCAGCCGCGCCTCCTCCAGGGCGGCGGCGAGCGCTGCCTCCCCCGGCGGCGTGGGGATGTACCCGAGCACGACGGTCATCGGTTCTCTCCTTCGGAGGGTTCGGCAACGGGTGCCGACTCGCCGGCGGCAGGAGCCGCCTGGTCGGCGGCGACCGGCGCAGTCTCGCCGGACATCGCCTCCGCCTCGACCACCGCCTCGAGGCGCTGCTGGCGTCTCTTGAGCCAGAACGACAGCGCGAAGATCACCAGCAGCGCCACGTACACGAACAGCGCGAACCCGGACTGGACGAGCGCGACCGGGTCGCCCTGGGAGATCGACAGCGCGCGGCGCAGGTGTGCCTCGAACATCGGGCCGAGGATGAGCCCGACGACCATGGGTGCCACGGGGTAGCCGTAGCGCCGCATGAAGAACCCGAGCAGGCCGATGATGAGCAGCAGGAGCACGTCGGCGGGCGTGAAGTTCACGGCGAAGGCGCCGAGCCCGGCGAACGTGATGATCCCGGCGTACAGGTAGGGCCTGGGGATCTGCAGGATCTTCACCCACATGCCCACGAGCGGCAGGTTGAGCACGAGCAGCATGAGGTTGCCGATGTACAGCGACGCGATGAGCGTCCACACCAGAGCCGACTGGTTCTCGAACAGCAGCGGGCCGGGCTGGATCTGGTAGCGCTGGAAGGCGGCGAGGATGATGGCGGCGGTCGCCGTCGTCGGGAGCCCGAGGGTGAGCAGCGGGACGAGCACGCCCGCGGCGGCGGCGTTGTTCGCGGACTCCGGGCCGGCGACGCCCTCGATGGCGCCCGTGCCGAAGGCCTTCTTCCGCTCCCCCTTGGCCAGGCGGCGCTCGCTCGCGTAGGAGAGGAACGTCGCGACGTCGGCGCCGCCCGCGGGGATGGTCCCGATGGGGAACCCGATGGCGGTGCCCCGCAGCCAGGGCTTCCAGGATCTGCGCCAGTCGCCCCTCGACATCCAGCTGCGCCAGCCACCGGTCACGGGGATGACCTCGACCGGGCCCTTCCGCAGGCGGGAGGCCACGTGGAAGGCCTCGCCGACGGCGAAGAGCCCGACGGCGACGAGCACGACGTCGATGCCGTCGACGAGCTCGGGGATGCCGAGCGTGTACCGCTGCTGCGCGGAGATCGCGTCGACGCCGATGAGCCCGATGAACAGGCCCAGGCCGAGCGAGACCATGCCGCGCGTGACCGAGGAGCCCAGCAGCGCGCCGACGGTGAGGAAGGCGAGCACCATGAGCGCGACGTAGTCCGCGGAGGAGAGCTTGACCGCGAAGCGGGCCGCGACGGGCGCGACGAAAGTGAGGCCGACGGTGGCGACGGTTCCCGCGATGAAGGAGCCGATGGCGGCCGTCGCGAGGGCGGCGGCGCCCCGGCCGGCCCTGGCCATCTTGTGGCCCTCCAGGGCGGTGACGATCGAGGCCGACTCCCCCGGTGTGTTGAGCAGGATCGACGTGGTCGACCCGCCGTACATGCCGCCGTAGTAGATGCCGGCGAACATGATGAACGCGGCGGTCGGCTCGAGCGTGTAGGTGAGCGGGAGCAGCAGCGCGACGGTCATCGCGGGGCCGATGCCCGGCAGGACGCCGACGGCGGTCCCGACGAACACGCCGAGCAGCGCGTAGAGCAGGAAGATGGGCTGCATCGCAGCCCCGAAGCCCTCGATGAGCAGCGCGAGGTTATCCACGGAAGATCGCCACCTCCTCCAGGAGCGGGCCCGCGGGCAGCGAGATGCCCAGCCCGCCGGCCATGGCGATCTGGATGATGAGCGCCATCGCGAGGCCGGTGAGGATGGCCCGCCAGATCGGCCGGCTGCCGAGCGTGATGGCCGTGCCGGCGAACAGCATGGTCGCGGCGATCGGCCAGCCGAGCGGCGAGATGAGCAGGATGTGCACGACGACGACGGCCACGAGGATGCCGACCGTCAGCCAGTCGGTGCCGGACGTGGGGTCGATGTCCTCGCTGTCCTCGGTGTCGCCGCGCCTGCCGCGCAGGAGGGTCGCCAGGACGCCGAGGCCGGCCAGGACGAGCAGCCCGCCCACGAGGTAGGGCATGGTCCGCGGCCCCATGGCGCCCGAGGTGATCGGGACGTTGATGTTGCCGGCGTCGAGCAGGACGTACCCGCCCAGGGCCACGACCGCGACGGCGAAGACGAGCTCGCCGACGGGCGCACGCCGGGCCGCCGCCGGCTTCGTGCCGGCGGCGGCGGGTGTGGTGGGCGCCGTCATGTCAGACGAGCCCGATGTCCTCGAGCGTCTGCCGGACCGACTCGATGTCCTCCTCGAGGAAGGCGGCGAACTCGTCGCCGGCGAGGAAGGCGTCGTCCCAGTTGTTGGCCTCGAGCGCCGAGGCCCACGACTCGGAGCCGTGCATCTCGGTGACGAGCTGGGTGAGCGCCTCGGCCTGGTCGTCCTCGATGTTGCCGGGCGCGACCACGCCGCGCCAGTTGGTCAGCACGAGGTCGACGTCCTGGTCGGTGAGGGTGGGCGTGTCCGGCAGGGCGGGCGAGGGTTCCTCGCTGGAGACCGCGAGCGCCCTCAGGGTGCCGGCGTTGACCTGCTCGGCGTACTCGGCGACCCCGGAGATGCCGGCGTCGACGTTGTTGCCGAGCAGCGCCGCGAGGGACTCCCCGCCGCCGGAGTAGGGGATGTAGTTGAGCGAGCTCGCCACGTCGGCGGGGTCCATCCCAGCCTCGGTGAGCAGCTGGGCCGCGAGGATGTGGTCGACACCGCCGGCGGACCCGCCGGTCACCGACACGTCCTGGCCGTTGGCGATGATGTCGTCGGTGAGGTCCTGGATCGTCTCGTACTCGGACTCCGCCGGGACCACGACGACGAGCGGCTCCTCGGTCAACCGCGCGATCGGGGTGACGTCGTCGAGGGTGGTCTGTGACTGGTTGGTCTCGATCGCGCCGACCATGACGTAGCCCATCACCATGAGGGTGTCCGGGTTCGTGGCGGTGGCGAGCTGGGCGAGGCCGACGGTCCCGCCGGCACCGCCGACGTTGACGACCTGGGCGTCGCCGACGATGTCGTTGTCCTGCAGCTCGGACTGCATGGTGCGGCCGGTCTGGTCCCAGCCACCACCCGGGTCGGCGGGGACGATGATCTCGACGCTGTCGATCGAGACCTCCCCGTCCTCGGAGCCCTCGCTGTCCGAGCAGGCGGTGAGAACGAGCGCGGCGGCGGCGCCGACGGCCAGGGCGGTGGTCGTACGTCGCGCGGATCGACGCGCGGTGGGGCGTGCGGACATGAGGCTCCTCCTTGAGCTGATCAGGTGCCGCGAAGTTAGGACCTTGGTCCCGGGCCGGAGAAGTCTTCGGCCGTAGTGGTCGCAGAGGTCGTTGCGGTCGTTCCGGTCGTTTCGGTCACGCTCATGGCGGGGGGTGCGGCGCGGCGGGCGTGGCACGCTGGGCGCATGCGCCGGCCGATGTCGCTGCGGCGACAGCTCCTCCTGCTCCAGGCGGCGATCGTGGTGATCACGATCGGCACCGTGGGGCTGGTCGCGATGCGCATGCAGGAGTCCCAGATCCGGGACTCCTACGAGCAACGGATGGTCGGCGTGGCCCAGTCGGTCGCGACGCTGCCGTCCGTCGTCGAGGCCTACGAGGACCCGGACCCGTCGGCGGTCATCCAGCCGATCGCGGAGCTCATCCGTGAGGCGTCGGGCGTGACGTACGTGGTCGTCACCGACGCCGAGGGCATCCGGTACTCGCATCCCAACGTCGAGAACATCGGGCAGATGGTGTCCACCGACCCGAGCGAGCCTTTGTCCGGCCGCGTGTACGTGGGCACGCAGACCGGCACGATGGGCGAGTCGTGGCGGGTGAAGGTCCCGATCTGGGCCGGTGGCGAGGTCATCGGCTCGGTGTCCGTCGGCACCCTGGAGGAGACGCTGCGCGCCGAGCTCATGGACGACCTGCCGCCCCTGTTCGGCTGGCTGCTCGGCGCGGGACTCGTCGGCACGCTGGGGGCGGTCTACATCTCCCGGTTGGTGTGGCGGCGCATCTACCGGATGGAGCCCGAGGAGATCGCCTCCCTGCGCGATGTCCGCGAGGCCATGCTCCACGGCCTGGGCGAGGGCATGGTCGCGGTCGACGAGCATGACCGGATCGCGCTGGCCAACGACCAGGCGCGGCGGATGCTCGACCTGCCCGAGGACTGCATCGGGAAGCCGGCGGGCGACGTGCTCGCACCGGCGCTGACGGAGATCCTCGCCGGGCCTGACGAGGTGCGGGACACGCTCGTGCTGGTGGGCGAGCAGATCCTGTTCGTCCGGGTGGACCGCGCGGAGGTAGATGACCGGCAGGTGGGCTCGGTGCTGCTCCTGCGCGACCGGACGGAGATCTACGCGCTCGTTCGGGACCTCGACGGCGCGCGGGACCTCACGCAGGCACTGCGGGCGCAGGCCCACGAGTTCGCCAACCACATGCACGTGGTCTCCGGCCTCATCGAGCTCGGGCGCGAGGACGAGGCGGTCGAGTTCATCGCTCGGACCGGCCGCTCGGGCGTCGTCGGCATGTTCGGCTCGCTGCCCGGCGTCACGGACCCGGCGGTCGGGGCGCTCCTCCTGGCCAAGACCGCGATCGCCCACGAACGAGGGGTGAGCGTGCGGACCGATCCCGAGGCGCGGATCGAGCCGGACGGCACCACGGACGTCGTCACCATCCTCGGCAACCTCATCGACAACGCGATCGACGCCGCAGGCAGCGGCGGGACCGTCGAGGTCTCTGCACGCCGCGTGGACGGGCGGGCCGTGCTGACGGTTGGCGACGACGGGCCGGGCATCCCGGTCGAGCGACGCCAGCACGTGTTCGAGGCCGGGGTCTCGACCAAGGACGGGGCACGCTCGCGCGGTATTGGCCTCACGCTCGTGCGGCAGGTCGTCGACCGGCGCGGCGGGACGATCCAGGTGGGCGACTCCGAGACCGGGGGCGCATCTGTCGAGGTGGAGCTTCCCGCGGCGCGGTTCTCGGCCGAGGAATCGCCGGGCGTGCAGTCTGCGGAGAAGCTCCCTGGCACCAGCACGCACCTGGCCGGGGTGGCAGTCTCTGAGACGCAGTCCGCAACGATGGCGGGCCGGGCCGAGGCAGGAGCCGCCAGGTGAACGTGGAGAACGTGCGCGTGCTCGTGGTGGATGACGACTTCGCCGTCGCCGGCCTGCACCGCAGCTTCGTCGAGTCGACGCCCGGCTTCGAGGTCGCCGGCGTGGCGGCCACCGGCGCCGAGGCGCTGATGGAGGCCGAGCGGCTGGCACCCGATCTCGTGCTGCTCGACATCTACCTGCCGGACATCACCGGGCTCGAGGTGCTGCGGCGGCTGCGGGCTCAGCAGGAGGTCGACGTCGTGGTCATCACGGCGGCGCGCGAGGTCGAAACCGTGCGGTCGGCGATGTCCGGCGGGGTGCTGCACTACCTCATCAAGCCATTCACGCGGGCGGACCTCGCGGCTCGGCTCGACGACTACCTCCGCCGACGCCGCATGGTCAGCGAGCAGCCCTCGGAACCGCTGAGCCAGGAGCAGGTCGACCGGTTGCTGGGCGGGACGCGGTCCGCGCGGACGCGCGCGGGTGATCGGGCGGTCCTGCCGAAGGGCCTCGCCGCACGGACGATGGAGATGGTCACCGAGGCCCTGCGGGCGAGCGACGAGCCGCTGTCCGCCGAGGAGCTGGCCGACCGGGTCGGGATGTCCCGGGTGTCGGCGCGCAGGTACCTCGAGCACCTCGTGGCGACGGAGCAGGCCGAGGTACGACCGAGGTTCGGTGGGTCCGGGCGGCCGCAGCATCTGTATGAGGCGACGGGGTGACCAGCCACAGAATTGATGGCGTGAACTCTCAACTCAGCCACTGCTGCAACCTGTGCGGTCCATCTGCAGTCCACTTGATCATTCAGTGACCGCGGATCGATGAGGCTACACACCAGCAGGTGGAGGACCGCACGAGGCCGGTGTATGACCAACCAACCAAGATCGCACAGTCCACATCTGAGCGAACGGAACATCGCACGCACGCGGAATGTCAGACTCTTGACATGGAGGACGGACTCTACGAATCGCTCGGTACCCGTCGACTTCGCGACGAAATTGCGCACCTGGACGCAGCGCATGTCACGTGGGAGGACGTTGAGGAAGCGGAACGGCCGCAGGTACTTGCTCGACACCTCGGTGCGCTGGTCGAGCACGCCCTACGGTCTGCGAGGGGTGACGAGCGCAACAAGCTGGCCAACCGACTCATTGAGGCGATTGACCCGAGCGAAATCGTGGACGATCCTCCGCGCCAACTCCATTACCTCCAGCGGTTCCAGGCTCACACGAGTCCCGCCACCCCATCTCGCCCGACGACACCGCTCAGCGATGCCGCACTTCTCACTAATGTGCGCGGCGAGCCGAGCCTCGGCGCGGAGTTGCGAGCTGAGCTGGCTTCGGCCGATCAAGTCGACCTGCTCTGCGCATTCGTCAAATGGCACGGACTCCGCGTCATCGAGGACCACCTCCGTGAACTACGGGACCGGGGGGTGAGGTTTCGAGTCATCACAACGACCTATATGGGGGCCACCGAACGACGAGCGATCGATCGTCTCGTGGAACACTTCGGCGCCGAGGTCCGAATCCACTTTGACGAAGCAAAGACCCGGCTCC
>NZ_JBNDNA010000020.1:0-42140 GCF_049856175.1 Georgenia sp. Z1491 | reverse complement strand
CAACAAGCTGATAGGCCGCGAGCCCATCCTCCACCGATAAATCTTTCCACACCCACTCATGCGAGCAGATGTCATATCCAGTATTAGCCCCGGTTTCCCGAGGTTATCCCGAAGTGAAGGGCAGGTTACTCACGTGTTACTCACCCGTTCGCCACTGATCCACCCAGCAAGCTGAGCTTCACCGTTCGACTTGCATGTGTTAAGCACGCCGCCAGCGTTCGTCCTGAGCCAGGATCAAACTCTCCGTAAAAGTTTCGCACCCACACCAACCCCAAGGCCAGCGCGAGCGACTATCCATACGAAGACCAACCCAACCCCCAACAAGGAGCCAGGCGATCCCAACCAACCCCACCAACCCAGGAAAAACAAGCTGGCAGAGCCAAAAAAACAAACAAAAACATGCGAGGACACCAACACACCCAACCAACCCACAACGAGCCGGCCACGACGCATCGACACCCCCACACACATGGCATCAAAAACAATCACGCACTGTTGAGTTCTCAAACAACCCACCCACAACACCCAGACCCAGAAACACCCAGGCCCACAGCATCAGGGCAACTTGAATACCTTAACCATCTGTTTCCCGGCTGTCAACCTGCTCTCGACGAGCTCGTGACGTGCCGTTCTTCATGATGGCACCGACGCGCACTGGCCATGGGCCGGTAGTTGTCGGTGTGGCCTTCGGGACCGGCCACCAGCTGGTGTCCGTCTCTCCCGTTCAGGCCTCGTAGAGATTAGGCCGGGCGGCTCGCGATCGGCAAGCCAGCGGGCCGTGCGCTCGGTCACAGGTCTGGTTTCGCCCGAGATTCCAACGGTTCACTGCCGTTGGCTGCCGGCGCTGCGGTCGCTTCGCCACGTTGGTCGCGGCCCTGCTCGTCGAGCATCTTGTGCTTCAGGTCGGCATGTCTCGCGTGCCGGGCCGACTCCGCGACCATCCGTGCGCCGGACGCTATGTGAGTGCGCCGCCCGGGCGCGGCCGGGACAGGTGCTCACGCCACCTGCGTCCGAGGCCGGGACGCGTCCTCGCACCACGTCTGCGGCCGGGACACGGCTCCCGAGCGGTCCGCAGGGATGACCTCCCGAACGATCTCTCCGATTGGGACCTTTAGCCCACGAGAGTGGCGTTCCGGCAGGGCACGATCTACCTGTACCGACCAAGCAGCGGCCCACCCGCTGATCCGACACAAGGAGCTCGCCATGGCCACCACCACCGCCGGCACGCGGTCCGCCACCATCTACCAGGACGACATCATCAAGAGCTCGTCCGCCCGCGTCTTCCTCGGGCTCTCCCGCATCGGGATCGGCCTGTACTTCCTCTGGGCGTTCCTCGACAAGACGTTCGGTCTCGGCTTCGCTACCGAGTCGGCGAACTCGTGGATCAACGGCGGCACGCCGGCCCAGGGCTACATCAACGGCGTGGCCGTCAACGGTCCGCTCGGCGGCTTCTTCGAGCTGTTCGCCAACCCCTTCGGCGACATCCTGTTCATGGCCGGTCTGCTCGGCATCGGCGTCGCGCTCGTCAGCGGGGCCGGCCTGAAGATCGCCGCGGTCTCCGGAGCGCTGCTGCTGCTCTTCATGTACCTGGCCCAGCCCCCGTTCGCGGTCGACGCCGCCTCGAACCCCATCCTCGACAGCCACGTCCTCGAGGGCTTCCTCGTCGTCATCCCGGCGCTCACGCTCTCCGGCGACACGCTCGGCATCGGCAAGTGGTGGGGTGGCATCGTCGGCAACGGCTGGCTGCGCTGACGACCGTCCAGCACAGACGGCCGGCACGCACGGACGACAGGCCCGTACGGGCACGCCCCGCACGAACGAAGGACCCGCCCTCCGGGGCGGGTCCTTCGTTCGTGCGGGGCGGCCGGGCTGCTCGTGGCGGCCGCACGGTGTCAGGCCGCGATCAGACGACCTCTGCCCACGGGGCGCGCGGCGTCGCCTCGGTCTTCGCGGTCGGTGCCTTGCCCGCCGCCTTGGCCAGCTGCTGGGACGCGTAGCCCTGGACGGCCTCGGCCACCGCCTCACCGACGCGCGGATCGAACACGCCGGGGATGATGAAGGACGGGTTGAGCTCGTCCTCGCTCACCACCGAGGCGATCGCGACGGCCGCGACACGCAGCATCTCGGAGTCGATGTGCCGCGCCCCGGCGTCGAGCAGCCCCCGGAACAGCCCGGGGAAGGCGAGCACGTTGTTGATCTGGTTCGGGTAGTCGCTCCGCCCGGTAGCGACGACAGCGGCCGTGCGCGACGCCTCCGCCGGGTCGACCTCCGGGTCCGGGTTCGCGAGCGCGAAGACGATCGCGTCGTCGGCCATCGTCGCGACGTCGTCGCCGTTCAGGATGTCCGCCGACGAGACGCCGACGAAGACGTCCATGCCGGCGAGGCCCTCCTTGAGGGAGCCGGAGAAGCCCTCGGCGTTGGTGTTGTCCGCGACCCACTGGCGGTGGGGGTCGGACTCCGGGTGTCCCGAGTGCAGAGCACCGTTGCGGCCGAACGCGACGATGTTGCGGGCCCCCTGGGCGATGAGCAGCTGGATGATCGCGTGCCCGGCGGCCCCGACGCCGGAGACCGCGATCTTCACGTCCTCGAGCTTCTTGTCCACCACGCGCAGCGCGTTGATGAGGGCGGCGAGGACGACCACGGCGGTGCCGTGCTGGTCGTCGTGGAACACCGGGATGTCGAGCTCGTCGCGCAGACGCGCCTCGATCTCGAAGCAGCGCGGCGCCGAGATGTCCTCGAGGTTGATGCCGCCGTAGGCCGGGGCGATGGCCTTGACGATGGAGATGATCTCCTCGGTGTCCTTCGTGTCGAGCGCGACCGGCCACGCGTCGACGTTGCCGAACTCCTTGAACAGCGCGGCCTTGCCCTCCATCACGGGCATCGACGCCTCGGGGCCGATGTCACCCAGGCCGAGCACGGCGGTGCCGTCGGTAACGACCGCGACCGTGTTCCGCTTGATCGTCAGCCTGCGCGCGTCCTCCTTGTTCGCGGCGATCGCCTTGCACACGCGGGCGACGCCGGGCGTGTAGGCGCGGGAGAGGTCGCGCCGGGTGCGCAGCTGGACCTTCGAGGTCACCTCGATCTTGCCGCCGAGGTGGAGGAGGAACGTGGAGTCCGAGACCTTCGAGACGCTCGCGCCCTCGACCGCCTCGATGGCGTCGCGCACCCGCTCGAGGTGCTCGCCGTCGATCGTGTCCGCCGTGATGTCCACCGTGAGCCCCTCGGCCCCGGAGTGGACGACGTCGACGCCCATGACGGAGCCGCCGGCGTCGACCACGGCGCTCACCACCTCGGCCGTCGCGCGCGGCGAGGTGCCGACGAGCACCCGCAGGGTCGTGGTGTAGGACGGGCTGGGCACTGCCATAGGGACCTCCGTGGTCGTGATGTGGACGAAACTGTAAGGGATCGCGACGGTCCGTCAGGTCCGGACGCGTTCGAGGACGAGCTCCTTGACCCGGGCGGCGTCCGCCTGGCCCCTGGTGGCCTTCATGACGGCGCCGATGACCGCGCCGATCGGGCCCAGGTTGCCCGAGCGGATCTTCTCGGCGATGTCGGGCTGCGCGGCCAGGGTCTCGTCGATGACGGCGAGCAACGGACCGTCGTCCGAGACGACGGCGAGCCCGCGCGCCTCGACGACCTCGGTCGGGCCGCCCTCGCCCGCGAGCACGCCCTCGAGGGCCTGGCGGGCGAGCTTGTCGTTGACCCGTCCGGAGTCGACGAGGCCCTGGAGCTCGGCGACCTGCTCCGGGCTCACGCCGACCGCGTCGAGCTCGACGCCGCGGGAGTTGGCCGTGCGGGCGAGCTCGCCCATCCACCACTTCCGGGCGGAGGCGGGCGACGCGCCGGCGGACACCGTGGCCTCGATGAGGTCGAGCGCGCCGGCGTTGACGGCGTCGCGCATCTCCGGCTCGCTGAAGCCCCACTCGCCGATGAGCCGACGTCGACGCAGCGCCGGCAGCTCGGGCAGGGCGGCCCGCAGCTCCTCGACCCACTCGCGCGAGGGCGCGACCGGCACGAGGTCGGGCTCGGGGAAGTACCGGTAGTCCTCGGCGTCGGACTTCACGCGGCCGGCCGAGGTGGTGCCGGTGTCCTCGTGCCAGTGGCGCGTCTCCTGCGTGATGCTGCCACCGGCCGCGAGCAGCGCGGCCTGCCGCTGGATCTCGTAGCGCACGGCCCGCTCGATCGATCGGAACGAGTTGACGTTCTTCGTCTCGGTACGCGTGCCGAGCGGCGCCTCGGGGCTCTCCCGGAGGGAGACGTTGACGTCCGCGCGCACGTTGCCGCGCTCCATGCGTGCCTCGGACACGCCGAGCGCCCGGAAGATGTCCCGCAGGGACTGCACGTAGGCGCGGGCGACCTCGGGCGCGCGCGCTCCCGTGCCGACGATCGGGCGCGAGACGATCTCCACCAGCGGCACGCCGGCCCGGTTGTAGTCCACGAGCGAGTACTCGGCGCCCTGGATCCTCCCGGTCGACCCGCCCACGTGCGTGTTCTTCCCGGCGTCCTCCTCCATGTGCGCCCGCTCGATGGGGACGGTCACCTCGGTGCCGTCCGCCAGCTCGACGGCGAGCTCGCCGTCGTAGGCGATCGGCTCGTCCGACTGGGAGGTCTGGAAGTTCTTCGCGAGGTCCGGATAGAAGTAGTTCTTCCGGGCGAACCGGCAGGACTCGGCGATCTCGCAGCCCAGCGCCAGCCCGATGGTCACGGCGTGCCGGACCGCTGTGCCGTTGACGGCGGGCAGCGCGCCGGGCAGGCCGAGCGAGACGGGCGTGACGTGCGTGTTGGGCGCGCCGCCGAACTCGTTGAGCGCACCGTCGAACATCTTGGTCCGGGTGCCGAGCTCGACGTGGACCTCCAGGCCGATGACCGGGTCGAACCGGCGCACGGCCTCGTCGTAGTCCATGAGGGTGTCGGTCATCGCTGCGCCTCCGTCAGCTCCGGGGCCCGGTCCAGCAGCGGACCGCCCCACGTCTCGTCCAGTGCCCGCTCGAGCGCGCCGCCCACGCGGTAGAGCAGCGCGTCCTGCCGCGCGGGGGCGATGATCTGCAGCCCGACGGGCAGGCCGTCGTCGGACAGGCCCGACGGCAGCGACATCGCAGGGACCCCGGCGAGGTTGGCGGGGATCGTGGCGATGTCGTTGAGGTACATCGCCAGCGGGTCGTCGATCTTCTCGCCGATCGGGAACGCCGTGGTCGGCGCCGTCGGGGAGACGAGGACGTCCGCCTGCGCGAAGGCCGCGGCGAAGTCCCGCTGCACCACCGTGCGCACCTGCTGGGCGGCGCGGTAGTACGCGTCGTGGAACCCGGCGGACAGCGCGTGCGTGCCGAGGATGATGCGCCGCTTGACCTCGTCGCCGAACCCGGCCCCGCGGGTGGCGGCCATGACGCGCTCCGCGGTCGCCGGCCCCTCGGACGGCTCGACCCGCAGGCCGAACCGCATGCCGTCGTAGCGGGCGAGGTTGGAGGAGGCCTCCGCGGGGAGGATGAGGTAGTAGGCCGCGAGCGCCTGCTCGAAGGACGGTGCGGAGACCTCGACGATCTCGGCCCCGCCCGCGCGGAGCACGTCGAGCGCCCCGTCGAAGGAGGCGCGCACGCCCGCCTGGTAGCCGTCTCCGCCGAGCTCGGCCACGACGCCGACGCGCAGGCCCTGCAGCGTCCCCGTGCGGGCGGCCTCGACGAGCCCGGTCGCCGGGTCGGTGAGCGAGGTGGCGTCCAGCGGGTCGTGCCCGCCGACGACCTCGTGCAGCAGCGCCGCGTCGACGACGGTGCGGGAGACCGGTCCGATCTGGTCGAGCGAGGAGGCCAGGGCGATCGCCCCGTAGCGCGAGACGCCGCCGTAGGTGGGCTTGACGCCGACGCTGCCGGTGACCGCGGCGGGCTGGCGGATCGAGCCGCCCGTGTCCGAGCCGAGCGCGAGCGGCGCCTGGAACGAGGACACGGCGGCCGCCGAGCCGCCGCCGGAGCCGCCCGGGATGCGGGTGAGGTCCCACGGGTTGCGGGTCGGCCCGAACGCGGAGTGCTCGGTGGAGGAGCCCATGGCGAACTCGTCGAGGTTGGTCTTGCCGAGGATCGGCATCCCGGCGGCGCGCAGTCGCGTGACGACGGTCGCGTCGTAGGGCGGCAGCCAGCCCTGGAGGATCCGGGAGCCGGCCGTGGTCGCCTGCCCGCGCGTGACGATGTTGTCCTTCACCGCGATCGGCACGCCCGCGAGGGGGGACAGCTCCTCGCCGGCCGCGCGGCGCGCGTCGACGTCACGCGCGGTGCCGAGCGCGGCGTCGGCGCTGACGTCGAGGTAGGCGTGGACGTCGGCGTCGACGGCGGAGGTGCGCGCCAGGTGCGCCTCCGTGAGCTCGACGGAGCTCACCTCGCCGGCGGCCAGGGCGGCCGCCTGGTCGGCGGCGCTCATGCGGGTCAGGTCGCTCACGCCTCCTCCCCCAGGATCTGCGGGACGAGGAACTGGTCGTCCTCGGCGGCCGGCGCGGCCGCGAGCACCTCGGCGAGGTCGAGCCCGTCGGCGGGCTCGTCGTCCCGGAAGACGTTGACGAGCGGCAGCGGGTGCGAGGTCGGCGGCACGTCGGGCGTGGCGATCTCCGAGACGCGCTCGACGGCCTGGGTGATCACCTCGAGCTCCCCGGCGAGACGCTCGATCTCGTCCGGGGTCAGCTCGATGCGGGCGAGCGCCGCGACGCGCGCGACCTCGGCGGAGTCGAAGGAGGGCATGCGTGGAAGTCTAGTTCCATCAGCGGTGCGCCTAGGCTGGCGCCCATGCCCCGCAGGACGTTCGACACGCTGCTCCGCACGGGCGTGCGCGTCGCCGCCGTCACCGCCGCCGCCCAGCTGACGGCCGCCGGCGGGATCATGGCGGTCGACCACCTGCGCAAGCTCCGCGAGCCGCTGTCCGGCGAGTTCCCGGCCACCGAGCCGGTCGACCTCGACGTGCACGGCTCGCAGATGAAGGTCTTCACCTACGGCCAGGACCTCTACGAGGACATGCTCGCGGCCATCGAGGGCGCCACGCGGTCCGTCTACTTCGAGACGTTCATCTGGAAGCGCGACGACACGGGACGGCGCTTCAAGGAGGCCCTCGAGGCGGCGGCCCGGCGCGGGGTCGACACCTATGTCGTCTTCGACTCGTGGGGCAACCTCAACCAGGGCCTGCATTTCTACCGGTTCGCGGACCTTCCCCACCTGCACGTGCGGCGGTTCCCGCTCATCCGGCCGGGCCTGCTCATCGGGAACATGCGCCAGACCGGGCGCGACCACCGCAAGCTCCTCGTCGTCGACGAGACAACCGGCTACGTCGGCGGGTACAACATCGGCGACCTCTACGCGACCACCTGGCGCGACACGCACCTGCGCGTGACCGGGCCGGCGGTGTGGGAGCTGGCCAACGCCTTTGTGGACTTCTGGAACGACCACCGCACGCGCAGGCTGCCCGAGCTGCCCGACCCGGGTGCCCGCGAGTGGCTCGCGCAGATCGAGGCCCGCTCGAACACGCCCCACCGCATGCTCTTCCCCGTGCGCGGCATGTACCTCGACGCGCTCGACCGGGCCGTGGACACCGTCGACATCACGATGGCGTACTTCATCCCCGACCGGGAGATCCTGCGCGCGCTCACCTCGGCCGCCGCCCGGGGCGTCCGCGTACGGGTGATCATCCCCCACCGCACCAACCACGTCCTCGCCGACTGGGTCTCGCGCCCCTACTACGACGACCTGCTCCAGGCCGGCGTGGAGCTGTGGCTGTTCAAGGACGCGATGGTGCACTCCAAGACGATGTCCGTGGACGGGCGGTGGACGACGATCGGCACCGCGAACATCGACCGGATGTCCCTGCAGGGCAACTTCGAGGTCAATCTCGAGGTGCACGACGACGGGCTCGCCGAGCACATGGCCCGGGTCTTCGACACGGACCTGACGAACTCCATGCAGCTGACGCTCGAGGAGTGGCGGGCGCGGGGGTGGTGGCGCCGGCCGCTCGAGCGCCTTGTCCGCCCCCTGGGGCCGCTCCTCTAGCTCCCACGTTCGTCGAGTGTGCGGTTCACGGTCGCCGAGAGTGCGGTTCACGGTCGTCGAGTGTGCGGTTGCTGGTCGTCGAGTGTGCGGTTCACGGTCGTCGAGAATGCGGGCCGCTCCACAGGCACTGTCCGGACACCGGCATCCACAGCCCGCAGGTCCTGCCGAGCCACCGTCCTTCCGGGGCGCCACGATCACTCCATGACGACCGCGTCTCCGCAGCCGAGCCCACCACCCGTTCCCGAGATGCTGTCACGTGTGCCCGCATGGCCCTGGCGGACGTCCGACGGACAGTCCTCGACCGGCAGCGACGGCGGTGGCCACTCACGACAGTCGGAGCCAATGGTGCCGTCCCGCCTACGGCGGGGCTCCGTCGTCGGGCTTCCGACCACGGTCGAGGGAGCGGATCGCGCAAGGCTCGAGCACCGGGCCCGCATCTACGCCGTTCATGACCGCCTGAAGACGCCGCACACGTTCTGTCTGTCCTCGGCCGCGATCCTGCTCGGCCTCCGTACGCTCGACATCCCTCACAAGGTGCAGCTCGTCGTCGGGCCCGGCGCCGCGACCGAGTCCGCCGACGACGTCGAGCGGCACCGGTTCGTCCTCGACCCCGCGGACGTCACCACCGCGCACCACGTCCCCGTGACGACCCCGCGACGCACGGTTCTCGACCACGCCAGGTTCACCCGCCCGGTGGCAGCGCTCGTCGTGGCCGACCACCACCTTGCCCGCGTGTCCGCGCCCGACCGGCGCGATCGAGCACCCGGAGAACGGCGGGCCGGACGCGAACGTCACGAGCTGCTTCTCGCGCTCGGCCGGCTCCCCCGTGGTGCGCGCGGCAGGCGCCGTGCACTGGACATCCTGCAGTGGACCATGCCGTGGGCCGAGTCCGCGTGGGAGTCGGTGACCCGCTGGATCGTCCTCACCTGGGGGCGCCGCGACGTCGTCGCCCAGGTCGAGATCAGGTGCCACGACCGGACCTGCTATCCCGATCTGGCGATCCGCATCGGCACTCTCGACGACGGCCAGCCGCGGTGGCTCGTGATCGAGTTCGACGGACACGTGAAGTACGTCGGAACGGCCGAGGAGATCCGCGCGGTCCGTGCGGACCAGGAGGCGCGTGAGCAGGCGCTCGTTGCTGCGGGGCATGCGGTGACCCGGCTCGAGGCCGCGACGGCTGCCCACCCGATCGACGTCATCGCCCGGCTCAGCGCGGCGATCAGGTCGGCTGGCGGGAGCGAGGAGTTCGTGCCCCTCGAACCGGTGCTCGGCCTGATGCCTCCCGAGCGCGCGACGGCGAAGGGGCGCCGCACGAGTGCGCGGCGGCGGTGAGACCGGCGCAACGATCTGACACCGGGACACTGGCGACGGGGACGACGGGCGGGCCCGCTCACGGTGCAGGCGGGCTTGCTCAACCGCACTCTCGGCGACCATCAACCGCACCCTCGAGGTGGGCCAACCGCACTCTCGGCGACCGGGAACCGCACGCTCGACGACGTGGTCAGGGCGCGGGGACGGCCGCGTCGAGGCCCTGCTCGAGCAGCCTGACGAAGCCCGCCTCGTCGAGCACGGGCACGCCCAGGTCCCGCGCCTTCGTCTCCTTCGAGCCGGCGTTCTCCCCGGCCACGACGACGTGCGTCTTCTTCGACACCGACCCGGACGCCTTGCCGCCGCGCGCGAGGATCGCCTCCTTCGCCGAGTCGCGGGTGAACCCCTCGAGGGAACCGGTGACGACCACGGTGACGCCCTCGAGCGTACGCGGGGTGTCCGCCGAGGCCTCCTGCTCGGTCCGCACGCCGGCAGCGGCCCAGCGCTCGACGATCTCGCGGTGCCAGGCCACGTCGTCGGCGTCCACGGCGTCGACCTCGGTCTCCGCCACGTCGTCGCCGTCGACGACGGGCTGCGCTCCCGCGTCGTCGATCGCCTCGTCCTCGCCGTCGCCCCCTCCGTCCGCCGTGACACCCGGGCTGCCGTGGTACCAGGCGAGCACGGACGCCGCGATCGTCGGCCCCACCCCGTCGACCTCGGCGAGCCGCTCGACCGGGGCGGAGAAGATCGCCTCGAGCGAGCCCATCTCCGTGGCGAGCGCCCGCGCGGCGGTCGGGCCCACGTGCCGGATCGACAGGGCGACGATCACCCGCCACAGGTCCTTGTCCTTCGCCTCCTCGAGCCCGGCGATGAGCTTGTCGGTGGTGCCGGTGGGCCGCGGGGGCACCACCTCGTCGTCCTTGGTCTTGAACCGCTTCACGGTGCGCTGGGTCCAGAACACGCGGCGGTGCACCCAGCGGCCGGTCGGCACGAACGCCGACGAGCCGGAGGCCTCGTCGCGCGCGAGCTCGGGCCGGTAGGCGAACACCTCGCGCAGGTCCTCGGCCGTGAGGTCGAACAGGCCGGACTCGTCGGGGAGGACCGGCTCCTGGGGCGCCGGCACGTCGTCGACGTCGGTGATCTCGCCGTCCTCGGTGACCAGGGCGTGCCCGGCGGCGACGGCCGCTAGCGCCGGCTCCCGCCCCCCGGTCGGCCCGTCCGGCCCGTCCGGGTCGCGCGTGGCGTCCGGGTTCGTCAGCGCGAGCGCGGTCTCGTAGCCGAGCGCCTCGATGTCGAACGCGCCGCGGGAGCCGACGTGCTCGACGCGCTCGGTGAGCTGGGCCGGGCAGGAGCGTGCGTTGGGGCAGCGCAGGTCGACGTCGGCCTCCTTGGCCGGCGCCAGGGTGGTCCCGCAGCTCGGGCACTCGGTGGGCATGACGAACTCCGTCTCGGAGCCGTCCCGCAGGTCGACGACGGGCGCGACCACCTCGGGGATGACGTCGCCCGCCTTGCGCAGCACGACGGTGTCCCCGATGAGCACGCCCTTGCGGGCGACCTCGGAGGCGTTGTGCAGCGTGGCCATCGAGACGGTCGACCCGGCCACGAGGACGGGCTCCATCACGGCGTACGGGGTCACGCGGCCCGTGCGGCCGACGTTGACCCGGATGTCGAGGAGCGTGGTGTTGACCTCCTCCGGCGGGAACTTGTAGGCGACCGCCCAGCGCGGCACCCGGGAGGTGTGGCCGAGCCGCCGCTGCAGCGCGCGGTCGTCGACCTTGACGACGACGCCGTCGATCTCGTGGCTGCCCTCGTGCCGGGCGGCGCCGCGCTCGGCGATGAATGCCTCGACGGCCGTCCGTCCGGACAGCAGCCTGGTGAGGTCCGAGACCGGCAGTCCCCACGAGGCGAGGAGCTCGTAGAAGCCGTGCTGCGTGGTCGGCACCTCGAAGTCCTCCCCCGGCACGACGGCGCCCACACCGTGGGCGAGGAACGCCAGCGGGCGCGAGGCGGTCACTCGGGGATCCTTCTGCCGGAGCGACCCGGCGGCGGAGTTGCGCGGGTTGGCGAACGGCGCCCTGCCCGCCTCGACGAGAGCGGCGTTGAGCTCGGCGAACTCCTTGACGGGGAAGAACACCTCGCCGCGGACCTCCATGCTCACCGGGTGCGGTCCGCCGTCGAGCACGTGCGGGACGGAGTCGAGGGTGCGCACGTTGAGCGTGACGTCCTCCCCGGTCACGCCGTCGCCGCGGGTGGCGGCCCGGGTGAGCCGCCCGGCCTCGTAGGTGAGGTTGACTGCCAGGCCGTCGACCTTGACCTCGCACGTGACGGGCACGTCGGGCGCCTCGTCGGCCGCGGCCCCGGTCGCGTCGCTCACCTCGGCCCCGATGCGGGCGAACCACTCGGCGAGCTCCTCGAGGGAGAAGACGTCCTCGAGGGAGTACAGCCGCTCGGCGTGGTCGACGGCGGCGAAGTCCGTGGAGTACGTGCCGCCGACGGACTGGGTCGGCGAGTCGGGAGAGCGCAGGTCGGGGTGCGCCTCCTCGAGCGCCTCGAGCTCGCGGTAGGCGGCGTCGTACTCGGCGTCGGACAGCGTGGGTGCATCGCGCATGTAGTACGCCCACCGCGCGGCGTCGACCTGCTCGGCGAGCTCGGTCCAGCGCTGGCGGTCCTCGGGGCGTGCCGGAGCCGTCTCGGTGTCGCCCGTCTCGGTGTCGCTCATGTGGCCATCCTTGCGCAGGCCGCCGACACGGGCCGAACCGTGCTCACTCGTCACCGGCGGGGGCCCGCCGGGTGCTCGGCGGGTGCCTCGCGGATGGCCGGCGGGCCCGTCGCGGCGTCGGACCGCCGTGGCAGGCTGGGCCCATGTGCGGTCGCTACGCGAGCTTTCGGCAGGCGCAGGACCTGGCCGACGTCTTCGACGTCCACGCCGTCGCCGACGGGGTGGCGGACCTGCGGCCGTCCTGGAACGTCGCGCCCACGCAGGACGTGCTCATCGTCGTCGAGCGCCTCGTCGACGCCGAGGGCCGGATCGTCGGCCGCGAGGGTTCCGGCGAGGCGACCGGCCCCAGACGGAGCATGGAGGTCGCGCGCTGGGGTCTCGTCCCCCACTGGGCGAAGGACCCGACGGTCGGCAGCAAGATGATCAACGCCCGCAGCGAGACGGTCGCGGAGAAGGCCTCGTTCAAGGCACCGCTGCGGACGAACCGTTGCCTGGTCCTCGCCGACGGCTACTACGAGTGGCGGGCGCCCGCAAGCGGGACGGGCCCGAAGACGCCCCACTTCATCACCCGGTCCGACGGCGCTCCGATCGCCTTCGCCGGCATGTTCTCGTGGTGGCGCCCGAAGGACGAGCCCGACGCCGACTGGCTGTGCACCACGACGATCCTCACGGCCGCCGCCGAGGGTGACATGCGCGAGCTCCACGACCGCGTGCCCGTGATCCTCGAGCCCTCCGACATCGACCTCTGGCTCGACCCGACCGTCACGGACCCCGCCGAGGCGCTCGCGATCCTCGCCACGGGCACGCCCGCGCTCACCTGGTACGCGGTCTCCCGCGCCGTCAACACCCCGCGGAACAACTCCGCGGAGCTGGTCGAGCCGGTCGCGTAGGGGCGCCCGCGGCCGAGCGGCACCGGCTGCCGCTGGTGACCGCGCGGCACGGGCGGCGTGGTGCTGCCGGTGGTGGCCCCGTGGCACAGGCGGCGTCGTTCCTCGGTCGCACCGGGGTGTCCCCCGGCGGTCTGACGCCGGCCGGTGCCCGCCTCCCTAGGGTGTGCGCATGACGCCCGCCGACCCCGACCGGACCCGGCCCGTCGCGCCGCGCGCGGGACCCAGCCGGGGCGACGTGCTGGTCGCGGTCCTGGCGGGCCTCACCCTCGGGCCGCTGTCGGTCGCGAGCCTCGGCGGCGGGTGGGCCCCGGGGCTCTGGTCCTCGGGCGTGGGTGCGCTCGTCGTGATCGTCGTCGCCGGGATCTGCGCGGCGCTGGCGTGGCGCCGCTCGTCGCCCGAGACCTCGGCGGTCGCCGTGTACCTGGGCGCGCTGGCGCACGTGGTGCTCCTCGGCGTGCCGGTCCTGCCCGTCGACGTCCTCGTGCTCGTGGCCCTGTACTCGGTGACCGCCCATGGGAGCGTCGTCGGCCACCGGGTGGCGCTCGGCGGCGCCCTGCTGGGAGCTGTCGTGCTCGCCGCTGCGCTCGGGGCACCCGGCTACTGGTCGGGACCCGACATGTTCGCCGTCGTCCTCGCCACGGGCGGCGCCGCCGCCGGCGCGTGGGGCGTCGGTCTCCTGCGCCGCACGGCCATCCAGGACCGGGCACGCTCTGCGCAGATCGAGCGGCTCGCCGAGATCGACCGCGAGCGCGGCGCCCGGCTCGCCGTCACCGACGAGCGCACCCGCATCGCACGCGAGCTCCACGACGTCGTCGCCCACACCCTCTCGGTCGTCATCGCGCAGGCCGACGGCGGCCGCTACGCGGCGGCGCAGGACCCTCAGGCCGCGGAGCGGGCCCTCGCCACGATCGGCGAGGTGGGACGAGGAGCGCTGGGGGACATCCGGCGGATCCTCGGCGTGCTGCGCGGCGACGACGCCGGCGCCGCGCTCGTACCGCAGCCGGTCGACGAGGACCTCGACCGGCTCGTCGAGCAGGTGCGCGGCTCGGGCCTCGGGGTCTCGGTCGTGCGCCTGGGCGAGTCCCGCCCACTGCCCGCCGGTGCGGGCCTCATGGTCTACCGGATCGCGCAGGAGGCGCTGACGAACGCGCTCAAGCACGCCGGCCCCGCCGCCGCCGTCACCGTGCTCGTGAAGTGGTCACCGGCCGGCCTGACCCTGCAGATCGACGACGACGGGCGGGGCGCGGCGGCCCGCGGCGACGGTCAGGGGCAGGGCCTGGTGGGCATGCGCGAGCGCACCGCGGTGCTCGGCGGGACGTTGCTCGCCGGCCCGGCGCCGGCCGGCGGTTATCGCGTGCGCCTCGAGGTGCCGGTGCACGCCGGCGCGGGACCCCACGTCGGGCAGGATCGACGTCGAGCCACCGAGAGGACACCGACGTGACCGAGCCCGCAGACCCGACCGACCCGATCCGGGTGGCCCTCGTCGACGACCAGCAGCTCGTCCGGGCCGGGTTCGCGCTCGTCATCGGCTCGCAGCCGGACATGACGGTCGTCGGCGAGGCGGGCGACGGCGCGCAGGCACTGCGGATGCTCGGTGGCGTGGCGGCGGACGTCGTGCTCATGGACGTGCGCATGCCGAACCTCGACGGGCTCGCGGCCACGCGGGAGGTCACCGAGCGCGCCGCGGACGGCGAGCCCGCGCCGAAGGTCGTCATCCTCACGACCTTCGACCTCGACGAGTACGTGCTGCAGGCGATCCGCGCCGGGGCCTCGGGCTTCCTGCTCAAGGACGCACCGCCCGAGGACATGCTCGCCGCCATCCGCACGGTCCACGCGGGCGACGCCGTCATCGCCCCGTCCTCGACCCGGCGCCTCATCGAGACCGTCGCCGATCTCCTGCCACCCGAGGACCTCGCCCGGCCCGCCGTGATGGACGCGCTCACCGAGCGCGAGCGGGAGGTGCTCGTCCTCATGGCGCACGGCCGGTCGAACACGGAGATCGCCGGCGAGCTGTTCGTCGCCGAGGCGACCGTGAAGACCCACGTGGGCCGCATCCTCGCCAAGCTCACCGTCCGCGACCGCGTGCAGGCCGTGGTGCTCGCGTACGAGACCGGGCTCGTCCGGCCCGGCAGGGAGGGACAGGGCGGTCGTACGCCGTCCACCGGTCGTACGACCACGGGATGACGGCAGGTCCCGACGTCGGGCCGACGCGACGCGGCGCCGGCGTTCGTAGGTTCGGGGCAGCATCGGGACCAGGCCCGACGCCGGACGAAGAAGGACTGTCATGACGATCGCGACCACTCCCGCCGGCGCCACCGGCTCCTCCGCCCCGGGGGCCGTGCTCCGCGCCCGCGGCCTGCGCAAGGTGCACGGCCGCGGGGACGCGGCAGTCACCGCCCTCGCCGGGGTCGACCTCGACGTCGCGGGGGGCACGTTCACCGCCGTCATGGGCCCGTCCGGCTCGGGCAAGTCCACGCTCCTCCATCTGCTCGCCGGCCTGGACTCCGCCACCTCGGGCACCATCCACCTCGGGGACACCGAGCTCACGGCGCTGAAGGACGCCGAGCTCACGCTGCTGCGCCGCGACCGGATGGGCTTCGTCTTCCAGGCCTTCAACCTGCTGCCGATGTACACGGCGCGGCAGAACATCCTCCTGCCCCTCGAGCTCGCCGGGCGGACGGTGGACGCGCAGTGGTTCGAGCAGCTGATCGACGTGCTCGGGCTCGGCGGCCGGCTCACGCACCGGCCGGCGGAGCTGTCCGGCGGGCAGCAGCAGCGGGTCGCGATCGCGCGGGCACTCGTCACGCGCCCGGAGGTCGTCCTCGCCGACGAGCCGACCGGGAACCTCGACCTGCGCACCGGCAGCGAGGTGCTCGCCCTCCTGCGCACCTCGGTGCGCGAGCTCGGCCGCACCGTCGTCATGGTCACCCACGACCCGGCGGCCGCCGCGCACGCCGATCGCGTCGTGCTCATCGCCGACGGCCTGGTGCGTGGCGACATCGACCACCCCACGCCGTCCTCCGTGCTCGCCGGGCTCGACGCCCTGCGTCCCGAGAACGAGGTGGCCTGATGCTTCGCCTCGCCGCCGGGCAGGCACGGCACTCCGTGGGCCGGCTCGTCGCCGCCGGTGTGGCGATCGTCCTCGCGGCGTGCTTCCTCACGCTCGCGCTGCTCACGGGCCGGGCGATCGACGACGGCGCACGCGGCGTCCTGCGAGCGGCCCTGGCCGGGTCCGACATCGTCCTCACCGGCACCGACGCGACCGCCGAGGACATCTCGACGCTGGAAGGGGTCGACGGGGTCGCGCAGGCCACCCCGACGTTCTCGACGTGGGTCGGCGTCGGCACCGGGGACTCCACCACCGCGCTCCAGCTCGCCGCCGCCCCGGAGCCCGGGGCCGAGCCGCCCGCCGAGCTCGTCGACGGGACGTGGCCGGCCGGCGACGACGAGGTGGTGCTCAGCGAGGAGGCGAGCCTGTGGGCCGGTGCCCGCATCGGGGACACGGTCGGGGTGGTCGGGCAGGCGTTCGACGAGGACGGCGAGCCGGTGGAGACCGACGCGAGAGAGATGACGGTGGTCGGGATCGCCGAGGACCCGAGCCCCGTGCTCGGCATCCCCACCACCACCGTCTACGTGCCGCAGGCAGTCGCGTTCGACCTCCTCGACCAGGACATGGGAGACGGGGTGTACGGCGTCGGGCTGACGGCTCAGCCCGGGGCCGACGCGGACGACGTCGCGTCGCGCGTGCTCGCCGCCGCCGAGGACTTCGCTGCGGCACCGGGCTCCGCCGCCACCCTCACGGCCGACGAGTACGTCGACGCCCGCCTGCAGGACACCTTCGGGTTCCGGGACGTCATCACCGTGACGACGATCCTCTTCGCGGGCCTGGCGCTGGTCGTCGCGGGACTCGTCATCGCCAACACCTTCCAGGTGCTCGTGGCCCAGCGCGCCCGGACCCTGGCAATGCTGCGTGCGGTCGGCGCGACGCGCCGCCAGGTGTGGTCCTCCGTGCTCGCCGAGGCGGCCGCTCTCGGCGTGGTGGCGAGCGCCGTCGGCACGGCCCTGGGCTTCGGGGTCATGGTGCTCGCGCTCGGGCTGTGGGAGAGCTCGGGCCGGGACCTGGGCATCCCGCTCGCCGGCACGGTCGGGCCCAGCCCGACGACGATCGCGCTCCCCGTCGCCGCCGGCACGCTCGTCACCGTGCTCGCGGCGCTGCCCCCGGCGCGGCGGGCGAGCGCCGTCGCGCCGGTCGAGGCCATGCGGCCCGCGCGTGCGCCGACCCTCCTGCGCGGTTCGCCCGCGCGTCGGGCCTGTGCGATCGCCCTTGCCGCAGCGGGGGTGGCCGCGATGGCCGGCGCTCTGCTCGTCGCCGCCGACCTCGGCACCGGGACACCCGCCGAGTCCACCGTGCTCCTCATGGTCGCCTTGCTCGTCCTCGGCGCCGCCCTGCTCGGCCTCGGCCTGCTCGTGGGGCTGGTGTTCGTGGTCCCGCTCGTCGCGCGCGGTCTCGGTGCGGGGCTCGCCGCACTCTCCCCGCGCCCGGCCCGCGCCACCGTGCGGCTCGCCACCGCGAACGCCACGCGCAACCCGCGACGGACGTCGGCGACGACGATGGCCCTGGTCATCGGCATCGGCCTCGTGACCGGAGTGACGACGGGGACCGAGTCGGTCCGCGCCTCGCTCGCCGTCGAGCTCGCCTCGCGGTTCCCCGTCGACCTCGCCGTCCACGACCCCACCTACGGACCGGACGGGTCGGTCGCGCTCGAGGAGCCGGTGGCCTCGGCCGTCGGGTCGGTCCCCGGTCTGTCCGCATCCGTGCGGGTGACCTCCGCGGACCTCATGGTCGAGGCGCGGTCGATCTCGGCGGACAGCGACGGGTCCGGTATCGGCTCGATCGCCTACGGGCTGCCGGCCGACGCCGGGGACGTCCTGCGGGACGGCTACCCGGAGGGCCTGACGGACGAGACGATCGTGCTACCGCGGGACACGGCTCGCGCGCTCGGCGTCGCGGACGGCGACACGGTGGCGGTCGGCGTGCCGGACCCGGAGACGTGGCAGGTCGACGAGTCCACGCAGCGGGAGATGTCCGTGATCGTCGCGGACCACGGCGACTCGCCGCTGCTCACCGAGGACGCCGTCCGGTCCTTCTACCCCTCCTCGGGGCCCACCGACGTGTGGGCGCGGATCGACGACTCGGCCGACGCCGAGGAGGTCGTCTCCGACGTGCGTGAGGCCGCGAACGCGGCGGCGACCGCAGGGACGTCGGTCGCCGTCGAGGGAGCCGGGGCCGAGCGGCTCGTGTACGACCAGGCAATCGACCGGATCCTCGTCGTCGTCGTGGGCCTCCTCGCGGTATCGATCGTCATCGCGCTCGTGGGCGTGGCGAACACCCTCTCGCTGTCCGTCGTCGAACGGCGCCGGGAGCTCGCCACGCTGCGGGCGGTCGGAATGTCCGGGCGCCAGGTCCGAGGTGCCCTGGCCGTCGAGGGCGTGCTCCTCACCGTGGTCGGGACGGTCGTGGGCGCAGCCTTCGGGCTCGCTGTGGGGTGGATCGGTATCACGTGTCTGCTCGCGGCCACCGAGATGACGGCGCTCGCGGTCCCGTGGGGCGGGCTCGGCCTCACGCTCGTCGTCGCCCTCGTCGCGGGCGTCCTGGCGTCCGTGGTGCCGGCCCGCAGCGCGCTGCGGGTCTCGCCGGTGGCGGCTCTCGGCGCCGAGTAGCCGAGGCGGCGGCAGGCGGGCACGCCGGACGACATCCCCGGTCACGCGAGCCTGTGACCTGCGCGCCCGCACACTCCTGTCCACAGGCGTCTCCTCGGCCGTCCGCCGCGCCCGGCACGGTGGGTGCATGGCCGCCCACGAGCTCGACTCCTCGCCCGACGCCGAGGACCTGTCCGACGTGCTCGCCGCGGACCAGCTCGCGCTGGTCGACGACGGTCCCGGGGCGGGGCGGGTGCTCGCGGTGGGCCGACGGGTCGTGAGCGTCGGGCGAGGTCCCGGCCGGGTCGACCTCGAGGACCCGTTGCTCTCGCGGGACCACCTCGAGCTGCGTGCCCGCTCCGGCCGGGTCGAGGCGCGCGACCCGGGGTCCAGGCACGGCACACGTAGGGCCGGCACCGTGCCCGGCCGGCGTGGGCGCCTCCTCGGACCGCGCTGGGAGCCGGTGGCGCTCGGGACGACCCTCCTCGCCGGGGCCGGATCCGTGCGGGTGACCGGCGGAGCCGGCAGCCTGGCCGCGCCCCGGCCCGTCGTGCTGCCGCCCGGTGGACGGCGCGGGCTGCGTGCCGTCGCCCGGCTCGCCCCCATGCTGCTCGCCCCGCTGGTCATGGTGCCGCTGCTGCTCGGCTCGTCGGCCGGGCCGTGGCGGTTCGCCATCCTGGGCGTCCCGGTCCTGGCCGTCGGCATCTGGCTGCTCGCCGAGCGGGACCCGGCCTCCCGCGTCCCGCCCCGACCGGCTGCCTCCGAGGTGCTCCTGCTCGCCGCTGCCGGCTTGCGCCCGGTCGGCGGACCCGCCGACGTCCTCGTCCTGCGGTTCAGGTCCGGGCCGCACCGCCGCGGCCGCGCCCTCCGGGGCGGTCGGCGCCACCTGCCCGGAGGAGAGCCCCGACGCCGCGGGGAGGCGCGGCGCGGCGGTGCCTCCCGGCGCAGGAGCGGGGGCGGCTCCCGGAGCACCGGGGACCTCAGGCTGTCCCCCGGCGACGTCGTCGGGCTCACCGGACCGGGCGGCGCCCGAGCTGCCCGTTGGCTGCTCGCCCAGGTGCTCACGCACGAGCCGACGGCGACGGCGTCCGTCCCGGCGGGGTGGGCGCTCCCATCCGCGCGCCGGGCCCCCTCGGGCACGGGGACCTCGGGGTCCGACGCTGCGGCGCAGCCCGGTCCGCGCGGGCAGCCCTGGCACGTCTCGGTCGTGGCGGCCGGGCCCGACGCGCGGGCGCCCGAGGCCGCTGCCGGGCGCCGGCACCTCGTCCTCGCCGTCGCAGGTGACCGGCCGCCGGCGTGGTGCACGAGGATCGTGGTGACGGGCCCGCACGACGGGGTGTCGCCCACGTGGGCGGGCCGGCATGCCCGTGCCCTCGAGGTCGCCGGGGGCGAGGGCGAGTCCCTGCCCTCCTCGGTGCACCTCACCGACCTCCTCGGCCCCCTGACCCCGGTTGCGGTGCGTCGGCGCTGGTCGGCCGGGCACGGCCTGCGGGTCCCGGTCGGGCGGGGTACGGAAGGCCCGGTCGAGGTGGACCTCGTCGCCGAGGGGCCCCACGCCCTTCTCGCCGGAGCCACGGGCGCCGGCAAGTCCGAGGCGCTGACCTCCTGGCTCGTCGCGCTCGCGGCCACCTGCTCGCCGACGGACCTCGCGATGGTGCTCGTCGACTACAAGGGCGGCTCCGCGTTCGCGCCGCTCGCCCCGCTGCCCCACGTGTCCGCCGTGCTCACGGACCTCGACCCCGCCGCCACGGTGCGGGCGCTCACCTCCCTCGGCGCCGAGCTGCGCAGGCGCGAACGGGTGCTCGCGGACGCCGGGGCCAAGGACCTCGGCGAGCTGTACGCGCGCGGTGGGTCGCTGCCGCGCCTGCTCGTCGTCGTCGACGAGTTCCGGGCCCTGGCGGACGACCACCCGCAGCTGCTCGCCGACCTCGTCCGCCTGGCCGCCCAGGGGCGCTCGCTCGGGCTGCACCTCGTGCTCGCCACGCAACGGCCGTCGGGGATCGTGGGGCCGGACGTGCGGGCGAACATCACGGTGCGGCTCTGCCTGCGGGTGCTCGAGGCCGCCGACTCGCGCGACGTCGTCGGCACGGCGCGGGCCGCCGAGCTGCCCGCGGTGCCGGGCCGGGCGGTGCTGCGGACCGATGCGGCGCGCGAGGTGCAGGTCGCCTGGCTCGGGCCGACGGGCTCGGGGCTGCCGGCCGACGCCGTGGCCGCGGTGCGGGCGGCCGCGGAGGGCACGGCGGCGCCCGCCGTGCCGTGGGCCCCCGAGCTCCCCGTGGCCGTCGCTGCCGGCGGGATCAATCCGGCGACCGGTGTGCCGCTCCCGTCGACCGCCGTGGCGCTCGTCGACGAGCCGGGCAGGCTCGCGCTGGAGCCGTGGTGCTGGGACGGGTCGGCGCTGCTCGTGCTCGGCGGGCCCGGCACCGGTCGGACCACGGCCCTGCGCGCGCTGGGGGCCGCGGCCGCGCGGGACGGCCGGACCGTGCACGTCGTCGGCGGCCACGACGCGGTGGGATCCGGCGCCGCGACCGGGACGCTCGCCCCGCCCGACGACCCGCGTCTGGTCCTGCGCCTGCTCGAGGTCCTCGGCGGCGCAGCGGCAGCGCCGGGGCAGATGCTGCTGATCGACGACGTCGAGCTGCTCCTCGACCGCCTCGACGCCGCGCTGGGGCCGGGCCAGTCGCTCGCGGCGCTGCCCACCGCGCTGCGCGGGGTGCTCTCCCGGGGCCACCACGTGGCGCTCGCCGGGTCGCCCGCGAGCGCGTCGGCGCGCTGGGCCGAGGTCGGGCGCAGCCGGCTCGTGCTCAGTCCGCGCGACGCGACGGAGGCCACGCTCGCGGGCGTCGACCGGTCGATGTCCGTCGGCACCGCCGTCCCCGGGCGGGCCGTGCTCGTGCGCCCGTCGGGACAGCGGGTCGTCCAGGTCGTCGACGCCGAACCCGTCCCACCCGCCGTGGCGCCCACCGTCCCCACCGAGCGGTCGCCCACATTGCGTCCCCTGCCGCGTGAGGCGCCCGAGCTGCCCGCGACCGCGGGCGAGCGCGCCGGCACCGAGGTGGCCCTCGGCGTCGGGGGCGACACTGCCGACCCGGTCACGGTGCCGCTCGCTGCGGGCGGCGTGCTGCTGGTCGTGGGCCCGCCGGGGTCAGGGCGGACGGCCACGCTCGCGGCCCTCGCGGCCAGGCTCGCGGCCGCCGGGGCGGAGGTCGTGCGCGCCGGAGCGGCTGACCCGTCCGGCGATCCGGGCCGGGTCGTCGTGGCCGACGACGTCGACCGGCTCGGACCTCAGGCGCTCGACCACGTGGTCGAGCTCCCCACCCGCGGCGCCCGGGTCCTCGCAGCGGCGGCCACCATGTCCGTGCTCTCCGCCCATCGGGCGCCGCTGACGACCTGGATCACGGGCCCGATGGTCGTGCTGCGTCCCGACCTGCCGATCTCGGGCCGGCTCGTCCCCGGCGGCCTCGGGGCCGGCGCGGACCCGCTGGCCGCGACGGTCCCCGGGCGGGCGGCGCTCGTCCGGTCCGGCCGGTCCCTGCCCGTCCAGATCGTGCGCGAGGGCGACGCCAGAGGCCGGCACGTGGAGGGCAGTGCGGGTGCCCGGGACGACGAGACGGGCGCGGACGTCCGGCGGGCTACCGACCGCGCCTGTACCGCATGAAACGTCGCGTGTCCGGCCAGAACATCGCCACCAGGCCCACGACGCAGGTGGCCGCGGCAGCGAGGGCGAGACCGAGCGCGAGGTCGATCGTCACCGCCGAGACGCCCGCGAGCAGCCACCAGGTGATGAGCGCCCCTCGCACCGCGGCCCGCCCGCGGCCGGCGGCCCGGGCACCGAGCAGGAGGAGGGCCGCCAGCACGGCGTAGACGACCACGAGCATCACGACCGTGGCCCGCACCACCGCCTCGCCCGAGAGGAGATCGGCGGCGAGGCCACCCGCCACCACGAGCAGCGCCACCGCCTGGACCACGCACACCGCCTGCAGGATGCGGACGGACAGCGGGACGCTCGGTGGGGTCTGCGGGGTCGGCACGGCGCCACCCTAGGTCCTGCACGGCGCGTACCACGGCACGCCCGAGGGGTCACCCGACAGGGACGAGACGACGATCATGCTGTGAGCAAACCCACGCCGCTCACCTGAGCAACGGTCGAGGACGAGCCTTGTGACCGGATGGTGCCCGTGGGATTGTTGGTGCTCGCAGCGACTACATCGCACGACGAAAACCCCGACAACCGGTACGGGCAGCCGTGCGTGCTTGGAGGAACAAGTGGACTGGCGTCACCGAGCAGCGTGTCTGACCGAGGACCCGGAGCTCTTCTTCCCGATAGGGAACACGGGCCCGGCCGTCGTCCAGATCGACGCGGCGAAGGCCGTCTGCACATCGTGCTCGGTGATGGACACCTGCCTGAAGTGGGCGATGGAGAACAACCAGGACTCCGGCGTCTGGGGCGGCCTCTCCGAGGACGAGCGCCGCGCACTCAAGCGCCGCACCGCCCGCGCCCGCCGCGCCGGCTGACCCACCCCCCGCGTCGGCAGTCCCGTCCGCATCCGGTAGTCACGACCCGCGCCGCACCGCCCGCCCGCCCGCCTCGACACCGTCAGGCGGGAGCCGTCTCGGCCCGCGCGTCCCACGCCGTCCGGCACGGGCCACGGACCCGCTCAGCGCAGCGGCCGGCCCAGCCGGTCCGTCCGGGCGGAGCCCAGTGACCGCGGGCGTCCCACCCGGACCCGGAGATGGACCTCGGTCCCGCCGTCGGTGCCGCCCCGCCACTCGATGGCGCCGCCGAGCTCCCCGGCCACGAGGGTCTTGACGATCTGTGTGCCCAGACCGGTGAGGACCTTGCCCTCGGCCAGCCCGACGCCGTCGTCCGTCACGTAGATCTCGAGAGACTCCTCGTGGTGCTCCACCCGCACCACGACGCTCCCGGGCCGGCCGGACAGCCCGTGCTCGACCGCGTTGGTGATGAGCTCGGTGAGCACCACGGCCAGTGCCGTGGCCACGTCCGCCGGTACGAGGCCGAACTGCCCGTCCATCCGCGTGGTGACGTGCGCGTCAGGCACCGCGACGTCGGCGGCCAGGGCGAACACGCGGCCGAAGACCTCGTCGAAGTCGACCACCTCGTCGAGCCCCTGGGCGAGCGTGTCGTGCACGAGCGCGATCGTCGTCACGCGCCGCTCGGCCTGCCCGAGCGCCTGGCGGGTCTCCTCGTTGCCACTGCGCCGGGCCTGGAGGCGAAGCAGCGCGGAGACGGTCTGCAGGTTGTTCTTCACCCGGTGGTGGATCTCCCGGATGGTCGCGTCCTTCGTCAGCAGCTGCTGCTCCCGGCGGCGCATCTCCGAGACGTCGCGGCACAGCAGGAGCGCGCCGCGCCTCTCGCCGCGGTCGGTCAGGGGGATCGCACGCAGCGAGAGGATGACGCGACCCGCCTCCACCTCGGTGCGCCAGGCGGCCCGCCCCATGACGACGACGGCGAGCGTCTCCTCGATCGCGCCGGCCTCCTCGAGATGGTCGGTGAGCACCTCGGCGAGGACCTCCCCGTTGAGGTCACCGATAAGCCCGAGCCGGTGGAGGTTGCTCAGCCCGTTGGGGCTGGCGAACGTCACCCGCCCCTCGACGTCGAGTCGGATGACGCCGTCACCCACGCGCGGCGTCCCGTGCCGGTCGCCGGTGGGTGCGCCGGTCTGCGGAAACTCGCCCCGCGAGACCATCGCCGCGAGCGCGTCGCCGAGCTCCATGTAGGCGACCTCGATGCGCGAACGCATCATCGCGGGCGAGACCACCTGCTCCCGGCCGAGCACGGCGACGTTCTTCCCCTCGTGCAGCACGGGCTGGAGCACGGTGCGCACCTGGTGGCCGTCGTCGCGGACGACCTCGCGGGTGTGCGTGCCGCCGTCGGCCATCGCGTGACCGATGAGGTCCGCCAGCTGCCGGTCGGGCCTGGACCGGACGGCGTCGTCGTAGTGCACCGTCGCCCCGGTCTGCGGACGGCAGTGGGCCGCCACCGCGAAGCCCCCCTCGCCGTCGGGCACCCACAGCAGGAGGTCCGCGAACATGAGGTCGGCGATGACCTGCCAGTCCCCCACGAGCTGGTGCAACCACTCCACGTCCCCCGAGGAGCCCGGGTATGAGTCGGTGAGGATGTTGGACAGCGTCGGCACACGCACAGCGTACGGGGCGCGGCAGGCGCACCGGACCGGGTATCCGCCGCCCGGAAGCCACGCGCCCGACCGCGAACCGCGCCGCGAACCCGCTGCGCCTACGCTGGCACCAGACCCTGCAAGAGATGGAGCACGCATGCGCTTCGACCACACCGTCGAGTTCCCGGCCTCCCCCACGGAGGTCGCCCGGATGCTCGCCGACCGCGACTTCACCGACCGCCGCGTGCGGGCGGCAGGAGCCACCCGCCACACTGCGTCGATCACGGAGTCCGACGACGGCTCGTTCCTGCTCGACGTCGAGGCCACGATCCCGACGACGATCATCCCGGCGACCTACCGCGGTCTCGTCGGCGACAGCTTCGTCGTCCGCATCGAGGAGCAGTGGTCGGCGCCCGGCGCGGACGGCGGCCGGACGGCGGAGTTCGGACTCAACGTCTCCGGCGTGCCCGCGCGCGTCAACGGCACACAGGCGCTGCGTCCGATCGCCGGCGGTGCGACCGCGCTCGACTACCGGGGGGACGTCACCTGCTCGATCCCGCTGCTCGGCCGCAAGATCGAGTCGGCCGTGGTCGGGGCGGTCGACACGGTCCTCGAGGCCGAGCGGCGGGTCGGGCTCGCCTACCTCGCCGAGCAGGAGGGCGGCCAGGGCGGCCTGGGCGCCGACGACCAGGCCTGAGGCGGCTCGCGGCCCCGCCGGGCACGACCCGGCCGGACGCTCCCGCGCTCGTCGGGGCCGCCCGCGGACCGGGCGCCGCCGACGCGGCCCTACGCCTCGGCGGGCAGGTGGCCGAGGCGGTGGCGGGTGGTCGAGACCGCCTGCTCGCGCAGCATCCCGAGCAGCTCGCGACGCCCGGTCGCCAGCACGGGTGCCACGGACACGTGGTACCGGACGTCGGCGAGCAGGTCCCCGAGCTCGGCCCGCTCCGAGCCCAGCACGCGCACGCGCCCGCGCCCGCCGGCCAGTCGCGCGGCGAGGTCCTGCGCCGTCTCGACGGCGGAGACGTGCTCGGTGAGCCGGCGCAGCGCCCGTCGGGCGGGCTCGCCCTCGGTGGCCCAGCCCTTGAGCCGGGCGGACAGGTCCGGGTGCAGCGAGACCCGCACGAGCGTCCCCGTCAGCTCGCCGGCCAGCAGGAGGCGCACGAGGTCGACCGTCCGCGCGTCCGGCCCGGCCCGCACCTGGAGCACGGGCAGCGGACGGTAGCGCAGGACGTTGGACTCGGCCGCCAGCCCGGTCGGGTCGTGAGCGAGGCCGAGGTCGTTCGCCCAGGCGTGCGCGTCCGAGCCGACGGCGGCGCGCAGCCACCGGCGCTCGGGCTGGACGGGGACGATGCCGGTGAGGTCGGCGAGCGCCGCGCGCACGCGGGGCTCGGGCTCAGCCAGGCGCGAGGGCAGGCCGTCCTCGACCCAGCTGCCGAGCTGGGTGACGTAGTTGGGTCCGCCGGCCTTCGCGCCCGGGCCCACGTTGGAGTCCTTCCAGCCGCCGAAGGGCTGCCGGCGCACGATCGCGCCCGTGCTGTGCCGGTTGACGTAGAGGTTCCCGGCATCGATCCCCTCCGCCCACCGCTCGATCTCCTCGCCGTCGAGGGAGTGCAGTCCGGAGGTGAGGCCGAAGTCGGTGGCGTTGACGACCTCGATCGCCTCGTCGAGCGTCTCGGTGCGCACGAGCGCGAGGACGGGGCCGAAGAACTCGGTGAGGTGCGCGCGGGAGCCCGGCTGGACGCCGTCGAGGACGCCGGGTGACCAGAGCCGCCCCTCGCCGTCGAGGCGCCGTGGTCGCACGAGCCAGGTCTGGCCCTCGTCGAGCTCGGTGAGCGCGTGCAGGAGGCGTCCGGCGGCGGGCTCTGTGAGGGGCCCGGTCGTCACGCCCAGGTCGTCCGGAGTGCCGACCCGCAGCGACCCCACGGCATCGACGAGCTGGCGCCGGAACCGTTCGCTGGTCCCGGCCTGTCCGACGAGCACCGCGACGGAGGCTGCCGAGCACTTCTGGCCGGTGTGGCCGAACGCCGAGCGCACGAGGTCGGCGACGGCGAGGTCGTAGTCGGCGGAGGCCGTGACCACCATGGCGTTCTTCCCAGAGGTCTCCGCGAGCACGCCGTGCCCGCCCGCGCGGTCGGTCCGCCAGCCGGCGAACAGCCGCGCGGTGTCGGTACCGCCGGTGAGGATCACCCGGTCGACGTCCTCGTGGGTGACGAGCCGCCGGCCCACCTCGTTCTCCCGCGCCCGCAGCACCTGCAGGACGTCGGGGTCCAGGCCGGCGTCGGCGAGCGCGGTGCGCAGCGTCTCGACGACGATCTCGGCGAGGACCGGGGTCTGGGGCGCGGGCTTGACGATGACGGCCGACCCCGCGGCGAGCGCGGCGGTCATTCCTCCGGTGGGGATGGCCACGGGGAAGTTCCACGGCGGCGTGACGACGACGAGCCGGTCGGGCACGAACCGGGCGCCGTCGGTGTCGAGGTGGTCGGCGAACAGCCCGAGGTCCTCGGCACGGTCGGCGTAGTAGCGGACGAAGTCGACCGCCTCGGAGATCTCCGGGTCGGACTCGTCGATCACCTTGCCCGCCTCGGCGGCCGCCTGCCCGACGAGCTCCCCACGCCTGGCCTCCAGCGCGTCGGCCGCGCCGCGCAGCACGGCGGCCCGCTCCCCCGGCTCGAGCGCCGCCCACGAGGCGCGCGCGTCGAGGCCGCGGGCGACGGCGTCGTCGATCGCCCCGGTGGTCGACGGGACCGGGGAGGTGGGCTCGCGCCGGGGGGCGGCGACGTGCTCGGCCGCCCACACCCGCGAGGCGGCGAGCGCCGGGTCGGTGTCGACGGCCTGGACGAACCGCTGCGCGGAGCGGACGGGGGTACCGGTGCGGCGCGGTGGCGGTGCGGGCGCGGCCGCCGCCAGGGCGGCGGCCCGGTAGTCGTCCTCCTGGCCGTCGAGCGCGCCGGGGTCGCCGGTGGCGAACGCGTGGACGAAGTTCTCCGGGGCGGCGGACTCCTCGAGGCGGCGCACGAGGTAGGCGATGGCGGAGTCCATGTCCTTCGGCGCGACGACCGGCGTGTACAGGACGATCCGTCCGGCGTCCGCGGCGACGGCGCGGGCCTGCGCCGGCGCCATGCCCTGGAGCATCTCGACGTCGATCATCCCGGTGACGCCCCGCTCCCCGGCGAGCAGGTGGGCGTGGGCGACGTGGAAGAGGTTGTGCGAGGCCACGCCGATCCGCACGGCACCGACGTTCTCCGGGCGCAGGGCGCGCTCGAGCAGGCGCAGGTAGGCGGCGTCGGTCTCGGCCTTGGTGGTGAACGGCGCCTGGGGCCAGCCGCGCACCTCGGCCTGGACGCGCTCCATCGACAGGTTCGCGCCCTTGACCAGGCGGATGCCGACCGGCGCGCCCCCGGCGTCGCGGCGGCCGCGGGCAAAGGCGAGGAGCCGGTCGAGCGCGGGCGAGGAGTCGGGCAGGTAGGACTGCAGGACGATCCCGGCGGACAGGCCGGTGAACTCCTCCTCGGCGAGGATCGCGGTGAACGCCTCCACGGTGACGTCGAGGTCCCGGTACTCCTCCATGTCGAGGTTGACGAACACGTGCGGGTCCCGGGCCAGCGCGGCGCGGTAGACGGGGCGCAGCCGCTCGCCGACGCGCTGGACCGTGCCCTCGGTGTCCCAGGTGGAGATCTGCGGGACGAGCGTGGAGACCTTGACCGAGACGTGCTCGACGTCCGGGCGCGAGACGAGCTCGAGGGTGCGCCGCGCGCGGTCCGACGCCTCCTCCTCGCCGAGGACCGCCTCACCGAGCAGGTTGAGGTTGAGGCGCTCCCCGTCGCCCGCCGCGCGAGCCAGGCGCTCGGTCAGCGCCTGGTCGGTGTCGTCGACGACGAGATGGCCGACCATCTGGCGCAGGCGCCGCCGGGCGAGCGGGACGACGACGCCGGGCGCGAGCCGGCCGACGAGGGCCCCGGCACGCAGGAGCGTCCGGTCCAACCCCGACAGGAAGGCGGCGTCCGCCCCGGAGCCGATGCGGGCGAGCTCGCGCGCGGCCACGGTGACGTCCTCGGGCCGGGCGACCCGGTCGACGAAGCGCACCGCGAGGTCGAGCCCTCCCGGGTCGGCGAGCAGGTCGGCCAGGCGACGTGTGGCGGCCCGCTCCTCGGGACGCTCCCCCTCGGCGCTCGCCTCGGCCCAGGTGCGGGCGAGCTCGACCGCGTCGTCGACCGGGGCTGCCTCTGTCATTGTCCGAGCATCCACCGGTGGGGGAAGGCGAGCTCTGCTGCGGCGGCGGGACCCCACGAGCCGGGCGCGTAGGGCTGCGGATCGGGGCGCTCGTCGCCCTGCAGCGGGGCGAAGGCCTCGAACGCGGCGCGCAGGCCGTCCGCGGTGGTGAACAGGGAGCGGTCGCCGGTGAGCACGTCGTGGATCAGCGACGCGTAGGGGCTCAGCGCCTCGCTCAGCGGGACGTCGTTGAGGTCTAGACGGGCGCGGCCGGAGGAGAAGGTGAACTCCGGTCCGGGCTTCTTCACCGCGATGTTGAGCGAGACCGCGCCGGCGCCGGCGAAGTTGACCTCGATCGTGTTGGGCTCGAGGTCCTCGTCGAACAGCGGGCCGTCCGGGCGGCGCAGCACGAGGGTCATGCGCTGGGCCTTGAGGGCCATCCGCTTGCCGGTGCGCAGGAGGAACGGGACCCCTCGCCACCGGTCGGTGTCCACCCAGACGCGGGCCGCGACGAACGTGTCCTGCGTGGAGTCGTCGGGCACCCCCTCGAGGTCGCGGTAGCCCTCGAACTGCCCGAGGACGACCTCCGCCGGGTCGAGCCGCAGCGCGCGCAGGGCCCGCTCCCGCTCGGCGAGGATCTGCTCCGGGTTGCGGATGTCGAACGGCGGGTCCATCGCGACCTGGCCGAGGACCTGGAACAGGTGGGTGACGAGCATGTCGAGCGCGGCGCCGGTCTGCTCGTAGAAGTCCGTGCGGTCCGCGACGTCGAGGTCCTCCGGGACGTCGATCTGCACCTGCGAGACCGAGTGCCGGGACCACTCCGACCCGAACAGGTGGTTGGCGAATCGCAGGACGTAGATCGTCTGGACGCCCTCCTTGCCGAGGAAGTGGTCGATCCGGAAGATCTGCTCCTCCGCCAGGACCTCCTTGACGTCCCGGTCGAGCTGCTCGAAGCTCTTCAGGTCGGTCCCGTAGGGCTTCTCGAAGACCACCCTGGTGGACTCGGTGACGAGGTCGTGGACCTTCAGGCCCTCCGTGACCGAACGGAACCCGCTGGGCGGGACCGCGAGGAAGTGGATGACGAGAGGCTCCTGGCCCGCCGTGGACCACATGTCGCGGTAGAGGCGGTCGAGCATCTCCGGCAGCTCGGACTCGTCCCGCGGGCCGAAGCGGCCCGAGGCGTAGTACATGTGCGTGAGGATCTCTTCGGCGTCCTCCGGCAGTCCGCCGCTGCTCTCCGCGAGGCTCTCCCGCACCCGGCCCCGGAACTCGTCGTCGGTCAGCGGTTCGCGCGCCGAGGCGACCATCGCCCAGCTCTCCGGCATGAGTCCACGCGTGCGGATCTCGGCGATCGCGGGAATCACCATGCGGTGGGCCAGGTCCCCGGACGCGCCGTACAGCACGATGATGACGGCCTTGGGGGTGGAGATGTCTGCGGCACTGGCGCGGCTTACGTTCACGTCACCAACCTAGAGCACGCGTACGTGCCGCGCGCCGAGCCCCGGCCGCGCACGGCGGGCCCACGAAGCACAGCGCGCCGAGCCCCGGCCGCGCACGGCGGGCCCACGCGTGCCACGATCGTCGTCATGACCGATCCCCTCCCCGCCACGGCACAGCCCGACGACGACCCGGACCTCACGGTCACGCGCACCGGGGTGCGCACGGCGACCGGCACGAACGCCCGGGGCGCGAGCGTGCGGATCGGCGGCGACGGCGCGCCCGGGGCCTTCACGCCCGGCGAGCTGCTGCAGATCGCCCTCGCGGCGTGCGAGGCGCTGTCCGCCGACCACCGGATCGCCCACGCTCTCGGCGACGACGCGGAGGTCGTCACGCGCGTCCGCCGCGAGAAGGACTCGGCGGAGAACCGGTACACCGACCTGCACGTCGACCTCGCGCTCGGGGTGGGCGGGCTCGAGGAAGGTGCGCGCGACCGGCTCCTCGAGCGGATCGACAAGGCGATCGAGCGGCAGTGCACCGTCGGTCGCACGCTGCGCGCCGGCGCCCGCACGACCCTGACGGTGACCGACAGCGCAGCAGGGGCCCCGGCGCCGTGAGCGCGGACGTCGAGAACGCCGACGACGAGATCCCCGACGACGTGAGCGCGGACGTCGAGAACGCCGACGACGAGATCCCCGACGACGTGAGCGCGGACGTCGAGAACGCCGACGACGTGAGCGCGGACGTCGAGACCCCGGACGACGACGTCGTCACGCCGGGACGCTTCCGGCGCATGGTCGACGCCGCGATCCGGGTCGAGGGGCGCCGCGCCCGGACCAAGGTGCGCAAGACGCGCGAGCGCATGTGGCGGCCGAGTCCCGAGCGGCTGCTGCGTCATCTCGAGCGCGACTACGTCCGGTCGGTCTCGCGCCTGGGCGGTGCGGTCGGCGCGACGGCCGCGTTCCCCGTCCTCGGCACGGCCGTCGCCGTGGGAATGACGAGCGCCCAGATGGCCGCGTTCGTCGACGCCTCGGCGCGCTACGTGCTCGCCGTCGCCGAGGTGCACGGTGTCCACGTCGACGACCTGGAGAAGCGCCGCTCCCTGCTGCTCTCCGCCCTGCTCGGCGAGGAGGGGGCCCGGGTCGTGTCCGGTGAGCTCGGGCTCAGCGGGCTCGGCTGGGCGCGCACGGCACTCGGCCAGCTCTCGTCCGGCAGCGTGCGGTCCCTCAACCGCGCGCTCACGGCGCAGCTCGCCCGGGCCGGCGCGAATCGTGGCCTCCGGCTCGCCCTCGGCCGCCTCGCCCCGTTCGGCGTCGGCATGGTGCTGGGCTACCGGGGCGCCCGCGCGCTCGGGCGCGACGTCGTCGAAGGCACCCGCACCGCGTTCGGACCGCCGCCGGAGCTGTTCGCCGATCAGGAGTAACGCCGGCCGACAGCACCCCCACCGGGCCCGGCCGAGCCGCGCCGAGCCGCGCCGCCTGCTCCGCCTACTCCTCGCCGAGAGCGCGGTCTGCCACTGAGGGCGCGATCGACGCACCGAGTGGACGGCCGCCGGACCTCCACTCGGTAGGTCAACCGCGCGCTCGGCCGCACACCGCGCCCTCAGCAGGTCGACCGCGCGCTCGGCGACCAACCGCGCCCTGGGAAACACACCGCGTCCTCGACGACGATCCGCGCCCTGGGAAACACACCGCGTCCTCGACGACGATCCGCGCCCTGGGAAACACACCGCGTCCTCGACGACGATCCGCGCCCTGGGAAACACACCGCGTCCTCGACGACGATCCGCGCCCTCGACGAACGGTGCCACAGCCAGGCCGTCAGCCTTGAGCGAACATGGCTCAACTTTACTGACCTGGACCGCTCAGGGCGGCAACAATGGAGTCATGACGCCGGGCGACCCACCCGGCCCCGACCAAGGAGGGACACCACTCATGGCCACCTACCGCACCGCAGACCCGTTCCGCGAGCTCGAGCGCATGCTCAACCCGATGCGCCAGTCGCCCAGCTCGCCCGGGATGCCGCTGGACCTGTACCGCACGGGCGACTCCTACGTCGCCACGATCGACCTGCCCGGCGTGGACCCGGCATCGATCGACGTCGACGTCGAGGACCGCACCCTCACCGTCCGCGCCGAGCGCACCGCGGGTGCCCCCGAGGACGCCGAGTGGCTGACCCACGAGCGCCCGTCGGGCACGTTCGCCCGCCAGCTCACGCTCGGCTACGGCGTGGCCCTCGACCGCATCGAGGCCACCTACACCGACGGCGTGCTCTCGCTGACGATCCCCGTCGCCGAGGAGAACCGGGCCCGCAAGATCACCGTCACGCACGGCGCCGGTGCCACCCCGATCGACGCCACGTCGTCCGAGGCGGCCGCCGCCCGGGCCTGACGCCCACTCACGGGCCTGACCCACGCCCGGGCCTGACGCCCACACCTGGGCCCGACCCGGACCCCGGGGACGGCCCGGCTCCACGACGACGGCCGGATGCACACGCCTCCGGCCGTCGTCGTGCGTGGACCTCCCCGCGAGGCCCGGCCAGGGCACGCGCCCCGGCAGGCACGACGCGGTCGCGCACGCCACCGTGGGCCGGCGTCGTCGGGCGCCTACGATGCACTGGTGACCACCACAGCCCCCTCGACCGTCAGCACCGCCTACGAGGACCTGCTCCGCCTGGTCATGGAGACCGGCACGCGCAAGTCGGACCGCACGGGCACGGGGACGCGCTCGATCTTCGGACACCAGCTGCGCTTCGACCTGTCCCGGGGGTTCCCGCTCATCACGACCAAGAAGGTGCACCTGAGGTCGATCGTCGGCGAGCTGCTCTGGTTCCTCGCGGGCGACTCCAACGTGCGGTGGCTGCAGGACAACGGCATCCGCATCTGGAACGAGTGGGCCGGCGAGGACGGCGACCTCGGTCCCGTCTACGGCGTGCAGTGGCGCTCCTGGCCCACACCCGACGGCAGCCACGTCGACCAGATCTCCGCCGTGCTCGAGCAGCTACGCACGAACCCCGACTCGCGCCGGATGGTGGTCTCGGCCTGGAACGTGGCCGAGCTCGACAAGATGGCGCTGATGCCGTGCCACGTGATGTTCCAGTTCTACGTGGCCGACGGGAAGCTGTCCTGCCAGCTCTACCAGCGCAGCGCCGACCTCTTCCTCGGCGTCCCGTTCAACATCGCCTCCTACGCGCTGCTCACCCACATGGTCGCCGCGCAGGTCGGCCTCGAGGTCGGCGACTTCATCTGGACCGGCGGCGACTGCCACGTCTACGACAACCACGTCGAGCAGGTCACCGAGCAGCTGACGCGGGAACCCCACCCCTTCCCCACCCTGCGGCTCGCCCCGCGCGGGTCGATCTTCGAGCACGAGATCGGCGACGTCACGGTCGAGGGCTACGAGCACCACCCGGCCATCAAGGCGCCGGTCGCCGTCTGAGCATGTCTCTCGGCGAGCACGCCGCGACAGGCGACGGGCGGTCCGCCCCGGGGCTCGGCGCGATCTGGGCCCAGTCCCTCGACGGCGTCATCGGCGACGGCACCTCGATGCCCTGGCACGTGCCCGAGGATCTCGCCCACTTCCGCGCCACCACGCGCGGGCACGCGGTCGTCATGGGCCGGCGCACGTGGGACTCACTCCCGGAGCGGTTCCGCCCGCTGCCGGGCCGGCTCAACGTCGTCCTCACCTCGGGTGACCCGGCGCGCTTCCCCGGCGCGACGACGACGTCGGACCTCGCCGAGGCGCTCCGCCTCGCCGGGGAGGACGGCTGGGTCATGGGCGGGGGCCAGGTGTACGCCGCCGCGCTGCCACACGTGAGCCGCCTGGTCGTCACGGAGATCGACGTGCGGCTCGGCGACGACCCGACGCTCGTGCGAGCGCCGACCCTGGACCCCGGTGAGTGGACCGAGGTGCGCCGTGAGCCGGCCGAGGGCTGGCACGTGTCGTCGTCGGGCGCGCGATACCGGTTCCGCGAGCTGCACCGGCGGTAGGCAGAGCGCGCCCCTGGTGCATAGTTTCGTGCGATGGCAGATGCCCTCCGTCCGAGCACCCTCCTCGACCAGCTCCGCGCCGGCGACCGGTCGAGGCTTCAGGCCGTCCGCCGTCGGCCCCGCCCCGACGCACCTGCCACCGGGCGCCCCGAGCATCGCCGCCCACCCCGGCAGGAGGCCCGCACCTTCCGGCTCTTGCTGCACCTCGACCAGTCCGACCCACCGATCTGGCGCCTGGTCGACGTCCGGTCCGACCTCACCCTCGATGCGGCGCACCGCGTGATCCAGGCGGCGTTCGGCTGGGAGGACCGTCATCTCCACCGGTTCTCCCTCGGCGGCTACCCGTTCGACCTCGACAGCCAGCTGTTCCTGTGCCCGTTCGACCTCGAGGAGAAGGAGCCCGACGACGACGGGAGCCCGGCGGCCGACGTCCGGCTCGACGAGACGCTGCAGGAGCCGGCCGACGTGCTGCGCTACGTCTACGACTACGGCGACTCGTGGGAGGTAACCGTCGTGCTGTCGGCGGTCCTCGACGTCGAGCCCGGGTCGCCGGTCGCCCGGTTCGTCGACGGCGAACGGGCTGCGCCGCCCGAAGACTCCGGTGGGGCCGTGGACCGCGCGGCGCTCGCGCTGGTCCTCGACGACCCGGATCACCTGGACGTCGCGGCCGTCGACGCGTCGTTCGCCTCCCCGCCGCTCCGGCTCACGGGCCTCCGGGCGGACCCGCGCCTGGTCGACCTGCTGGTGGCGACGGAGTCGTTCCCGCCGACCCGCGGGCTGGCCGGCGCCGTCGCCGACGCGCTGGAGTCACCGAGCGCACTCACCGACGCTCAGCTCGCCGACGCCCTGACCCCCCATCGCTGGTTCCTCGACCGCGCGGCCGACGAGCCGATCCGGCTGACGTCGGCCGGTTACCTGCGGCCGGGCGACGTCATGGCGGTGGCCCCTCTGGTCCCGACACTGTGGGAGTGGATCGGTGCGAACAACCGCGAGTCCCACGCGATCCCGCTGCTCGAGCTGCGCCGGACCCTGCGCACCCACGGCCTCCTGCGCACCGTCAATGGAGAGCTGCACCTGACGAATGCAGGCCGCGCGGCACAGAACGACCCGCGCCTCCTGTGGGAGCACCTCGCGACGCGTCTGGTCCCTGCCGGGACCGGGTTCGACGCGACGGCCACGCTCCTGCTGCTCGCACACGCCGCGGCCACGCCCGACCGACCCCCCGCCTACGACGTCGTGGGGTCCCTCCTCGGCGACCTCGGCTGGGTCCACGACGACGGCACCGCGACGGACGGTTACGACGTGCGCTGGCTGCCCGCATCGACGGTCCTGCGCAACATGGTCCTCGGGGGCCGTCCGCAGGAGCATCGCAGCCTCCTCGGCGACCGGCCCGTCGGTGCGGCCGCCGGCGCCCTGGCGCGGGACACGCTGCTGGGCACGAGCCGAAGCGTGGGCGCGGCCACACACCGCTGACCTGCTCGTACACTCGAGAATCCGCGCCACAGAGCGCGGATTCTCCGTCCAACGATGCCCAGGAGTCACCATGAGCACCGCTCGAGTCCGCACCATCGGCCTGCACATCGCCGACGTCCTCGGCCGCTACGTCGAGGCGATCCCCGACGGGCAGGGCCTCACGCTGCTCGACGAGATCAAGCTGACGGTGGCCGGCACCGCCGCCGCCCCTGCTGTCAACCTCGCCCGCCTCGGGGTACCGATCGCGACCACCGGGGTCGTCGGCGAGGACGCCCTCGGCCAGTTCGTCCGCGATCAGATGACCCACGAGGGTGTCGATGTGAGCGGCCTGCGCGCCTCGGGCGACGCCCCGACGTCCGCCTCGATGCTCAACATCCGTCGCGACGGCTCGCGCCCGGCCCTGCACGTGGTGGGCGCCAACGGTCACATCACCCCAGACGACCTCGGCGAGGAGATCCTCGAGGGGATCGAGCACGTCCACCTCGGCGGCGTCGGGCTCATGCCCGGGATCGACGGCGACGCGTCGGTCGAGTTCCTCCGCCGCGTGAAGGACCGCGGGATCACCGTCACCGTGGACCTCCTGCCGACCGACGGCGGCGAGTCCGACCATGCAGCCCTCGACCCGATCCTGCCGCTGATCGACTACATCCTGCCGTCGGACGACGACTCCCTGCTGCTGACCGGCGCCGACACATACGCCGACGCCGCCCGCTGGTTCCTCGACCGCGGCGTGGGCACAGCGATCATCACCCTCGGCGCCGAGGGCGTCTCGATCAGCACCAAGGACAGCATCGACGTGCGCTACCCGACGACGACCGTCGACGTCGTCGACACCACCGGATGCGGGGACGCCTTCGCCGCCGGATTCATCCGGGGGCTGCTCGACGGGGAGCCCGTCGCTGAGGCCGCTCGCCTGGGCATGGCGTGCGGGTCGCTCGTGGCCACCGGGCTCGGTTCCGATGCCGGCCTGGAGTCCTACGAGCAGGCGAACGCGTTCCGGAAGCAGATCCCGGCGGCGTGATCGTGCCACTTTCGGCGCGGGTGGAGTCCTGACCGCTCGAGTGGATCCCTCTGAAGGCATCCGCTCGCCACGTCACGGCCTCGCTCGTGCTGGCAGCAATCAGATGTCAGACCCCTCAGGAATAATCGTCACCATGAGGAAGCGCCTTCGTCGAAGCCTGGCCGACTCCCACGACCAGCACGGTCTCGTACGGACCGGGAACCGGGTCCGCCGGGCTCCACGCGGACGGTCGGCCATCGATCCGCTGGCGCCGGTCGAGACCGAGCCCATGAACGCCTGGCTGCTGCTCGGCGCGTCGGACGCACTTCTCGACACCCGGAGTCTCGCCAGCTATCGACGGGCAGGTGCTGAACTCATGTGGACCTCGAACCAGCGTGCTCAGCCCGGAGACCTCGCGCTCATCTACCTCACCACTCCGTACAAGGAGGTCCGGTTCGTCGCGCGCACGGCGAGCGAGTCATTCTTCTCGACCGACCTGGAGGTCGAAGGTGACTCTCCTGCCGGCAGGGCGCAGCACTGGACGTATCTCACGGCACCCGTCGAGATCGAGCCGATCCCCCTGTCCGACCTCCGCCGCGCGTCGGACTCCGCCCTCGTCATGCAGGGACAGTCCGGCAAGTACCTCCGTCCTGAGGTCATCGAACGGCTGCAGTTCCGTGCCGCGAGGACTGCGGACCAAGCTGAGCTCGAGAGGATCATCAGGCCTCCGTCCGGCGATCCCGAACTGCCCGATCCCAGCGTCTTCGACCTGGACAGGTGGCGCACGATCGCTTCGGGAGCGCTCGGGCTCGAGGCGACGGTCGAACGGTACGTTGTCGAGCCGCTGCTCCGGCAGGTGCTCGAGGGGACTGGTCTCGACCTGGTTCGTCAGTTCAGGGTCGGCCGCAAGCAGGTCGACTACGCAGTGCTGCGAGACGAGCAGCCGCTCGCCGTGGTGGAGGTCAAGATCGCGGCCCCAGCCCCCACGGACGGCGACTGGACAAGCACGAAGCAGTTCGCACAGCTCAGGGGATACGTCCGTGATCTCGTGGTGCCCGGGCTGCTCATCGACTCCCACCGAGTACTCCTCGTGGACCGCGCCGGCAGCCGGGTACTGGACGAGATCCCCCGTCGCGAGACGAAGGTCGAGGACATCACCCGCATCCGGATGCACATTCTCGACACCTGACAGCGTAGTTGAAGTATGTGGCGGTCCTTAGCCAGGACATCACGGTCAGCCCGCTGGTAAGTCGTCAGCTCCTGCTGCGGGATGCGCCCGGAGTAGCTGGCTGCAGGTAGGGGTCCAGGTCCCCTGGATGGTCAATAGCGACCAATCCTGCTGACCACGCTCGAGGGCCGCGACGTCGGATCTCGCCGAGGCGCTCCGCCTCGCCGGCGAGGGCGGCTGGGTCATGGGCGGGGTCAGGTGTACGCCGCCGTGCTGGCGCACGTGAGCCGCGTGGTCGTCACGGAGATCGACGTGCGGCTCGCCGACGACCTGGCGCACCCGCTCACCCCCAGGTCCCGACATCTCGGACTCATCCGCTCCCCATGTCCCTCATGCCGGATACGGTCGCGAGAGCGCACCCCGAACGGAGCACACGATGAGCCTCAACAAGCTGTCCCGGTTCCTGCACCTCACGAACCGCACCGTCCGTGACGTGAACGCCGTGAAGCGCGGCCGGATCGGACGGCGGATCGGTAACCGCTTCCTCGGCCGGTTCACGTCCCGCCTCATGCGCCGGGCGTGGTTCCGGTAACCATCTCCGAGATGCTGCCGGCACGGACCGACGACGACGAGGCCGGCCTCGGAGGTGCCGCACCAGGCTCGTCGCACGGCGGGCAACGCGCAGGTGGCCGAGGCAGCCCGCACAGGTTCACCGCGCCGAACACGGGACCTCAGGCTTAAGGTGCACGGGCCCCACCGACCATTGATCGGAGCGAACGATGATTCTCGGCCGCATAGCTCGACTCCTTCGCCGCACGACCCGCCCCGGACCCGGCGCCGGCCCGGCGGCGCCGAGGGCAGGTGGTCCACGCGCCGGCGGTCGCGGCATCGGCGGGATCGTGACGCGCCTGCTCCGCGGGCGGCGCCTGTAGCAACGAACCACGTCCAGGCTCCACGCAGCCTGGCCCGATCACTCGGCACCGAGCTCGTCGAGCAGGTCGACCGCGGCACGCATGTAGGAGCTGATCCACCGGTCGTGGATGCGCCGGATGGGCATCGGCGCGAGGGCGAGGTGACGTTCCCGGCCGACCCTGCGTCCCGTGACGAGCCCTGCCCTCTCGAGCACCCGTAGATGCTGCAGCACCGTGGTGCGGTCGAGGAAGGACACGGCCGCGCACAGCTCGCCGGTGGTACGGGGGGCCTCCTTGAGGGCGTCCAGCATGCGCCGTCGGGCGGGCGAGGCGAGCGCCTTGAACACCAGGTCGTCGGCCGCGTCCCCCGCGTCGTGACCGGTGCCCTCACCGACGTCGCCACCGACGTCGTCGCGGATGTCGTCGCGGATGTCGTCGCGGATGTCGGGCAACCCCTTGTCACGCCGAGCCAACATGTTGTAAAACTATCACATGTCAATGGAGAACCCGCCCGAGCACCTGTCGTTCACCGTCTCCGGACGTGTCGCACGACCGTGCGCCGAGGTCTACGAGGCCATCGCCGATCCCGACCAGCTCTCTCGATACTTCACCACCGGCGGCGCACGCGGCCGGCTCGACGCCGGAGCCGACGTCACGTGGGACTTCGCCGACTTCCCCGGGCGGTTCCCGGTGACCGTGCTCGAGAGCGAGGCGCCGCACCGCATCGTCATCCAGTGGGGGGCCGACGAGGGCACCACCACCTCCGGAGCCACGCGGACGACCTTCGCGCTCGAGCCGATCGACGGCGGCTCCCGCACGCTCGCCACCATCACCGAGGAGTCCTGGCTGCCCACGGAGGCCGGCGCCCGCGCCGCTTTCGACAACTGCGAGGGCTGGACGAGCATGCTCAACGCGCTCAAGGCGTGGGTGGAGCACGGCATCAACCTGCGCGAGGGCTTCTACGTGTGAGCCGGCCGGCGGCTCGTCGGCCGCTGCCGCCGCTCGCCGCTCACCACTCGGTGGGGACGCCGACGCCGAGGCTGCGTGCCCGGGCATGGCGTCCCGGCTGTGCCGCAGGTGGCGCGCACCCGACCGGCAGGCACCTGACGCACGACGAAGGCCCGGACCATGTGGTCCGGGCCTTCGTGGCGCCTTGCGCGTGGTAGCGGGGACAGGATTCGAACCTGCGACCTCCGGGTTAGGAGACCAATATTCCCCTCGATGAGCCGACACCTCATCTTTGCCCGACACATCAACGGTTTTCGGGCCACGCTTCCTTACTCGAAGTGACTCGCCTTGACCGTAGATTACTGATCTAGCCCGTAGTCTTGCCCGTAGATGTTCAACTGGCGTGGATGCGGCGATACGCCTGCACCAGGGCGCTGGTGTCGGTTCGATCGGTGTACGAGGCCTCGTTGGTCTGCTCGTCGTGGCCCAGCGCCGCCGAGTAGTCCTCGCGGTCGACCCCGGCCTCGGCGTACCGGCTCGAGAGGGTGGTGCGCCACAAGTGCGTGCGCGCGTGCTCCATCAGTGGGATGTCGAGCTCCTCGGCCAGTCGACGGTAGAGAATGGCCACCTGCCCGCCAGCACCACCGTTGCCGCTGCTGCTCCAGCGCTTCATCGGGTCCGCAGGTGACCCGACGACGAACTCCTTGGGCGACCTGGCTCGGTTGAGTCGCGCCAGCAAGTGCGCCTCGATGCGCGGGTCGGCCACCGGGGTCTGGCGGGCAACTCCGGTCTTGGCGATCTCCTTGGTGACGTTAACCCTCAGCACCCCGTCGTCGCCGACGTAGAGCAGGTCGCAGGTGATCTGCAGGGCCTCGCTGATCCGCAGCCCGGTGCCGGCCTGAAGGATCGTCAGATCGATGGTGCCCCGACGCTTCGAGACCCGATCTGCCAGCGTCCACCGCCCCCGCTTGGGCGGCTCGACGCCCTGGGCTGGATCGGCGAACAGCAACCAGGTGATCACCCGTTCCTGCTCGGCGGCGTTCAGTGCGCGACCGCCAACCTTCGGCTTGGTAACCGGGCGTGCGTTCTTCTTCAGATCCAGCCGCGCTCCCTCGAGGGGGTTCTTGTCGACCAGCCGGTGTCGCTGCATGGGTTGACCGACGTACTTGCCCAGCACCGACCTGGCCTGCCGGGCGCTCTCGGCACCGTGCTCGGAGGCGATAGCGTGCAGGGCTCTGGTCAGGACGTCGTAGTGCCACGCGGAGACGATGGAATGGCCGGCCAGACGGGAGCGCACCATCTTCAGGACCCGGCGGTACTGGAGCACCGTCGCCGGGCGTCCGGCGTCCTCGATCAGTGGGGCAGTGACCTCGTCGAGGTAGCGCTCGATCTTGTCGGAGCCCTTCCACACGGCGTGCCCACCGGTGGCCAGCAGCTCGTCGGCGCGCCTCTTTGCCTTGCGACGGACCTCAGCCGCCGTTGCGCCCTGCGTGCGACGGTCTGGCAGCAGGCGTCCGTCGTGCAGGCGGACGCTCCAGTCAAGCACCATGACCTCGCGCCCCTTCAGGGTGCGCCTGGTCGGGGTGTTGCGATCGATGCTGTGCTCACCGGGCTCGAGCCGCGTGGTGGCTGCCTTGCGTCGTGTCGTCCCCATCCTTAGACCGTAGCCCTCGAGCGCAGGTTCAAGAAAGGCCATTCGACTCTTATCCACAAGATGTTGTGCATTGACTCCCACTCACCACTAGATACGGGAGTCACACACGTGTAATCTGGAGTCATACAGACAGAGCAGCCCGAAGCAGAATGAAGGGCTAGGGCGTGTCTCCTAACCGTTTGAGCCAGAGGGTGATGGCCCGCAGGACGGCGCCGCCGCGGTAGGTCAGGGCGAGCTTGTCGTAGCGGGTGGCCAGGCCACGCCATTGCTTGTCCTCGTTGAAGGCGCGTTCGACGACGTTGCGGCCCTTGTAGTCCTCGATGTCGTAGGTGACGGGCCGCCCGCCCTTGCGGCCACGGCGTTTGCGGTGTCCTTGCTGGTCGGACGGTTCAGGGATGACAGCGCCGATCCCGCGCCGGCGTAGGTGGTGACGGATCGCTCGGGAGGAGTAGGCCTTGTCCCCGCGGACCCGCTCTGGTCGGGTCCTGGGCCGGCCCGACTCGCAGCGAGCGACGCGCAGGTGGCCCATGAGCACCGGGAACATCGGCGCATCACCGCCCTGGCCCGGGCCCACCAGCACGAC
>NZ_JBNDNA010000019.1:0-44933 GCF_049856175.1 Georgenia sp. Z1491 | reverse complement strand
CCGCACGCTCCGGACTCTCCTTGGTCATGGTCACAGCATGTTCTCCTTCGAACGCTGACCCCACCCCTTACACAAACCATCTGACACGCCCGGCGTGGAAGGTTCGGGCCGACCCGGTCGGAGCTGACAAGGCCTGGCGGCAGGACGATGCCCGCGAAGAACTGACCATCGCCCCGACCACGGGTGGGTATCACCTCACGGGGTGGCTCGACGAGCTGTCCGGGCAGGTCGTGACCACCGCCCTGACCGCTCACGCCGGCCGCAAGGGCGCCGAGGACGACCGCACCCCGGCCCAACGCCGCGCCGGCGCACTGGTCGCCCTGGCCCACGAGTGCCTCGACCGAGGTGAGCAGCAGGCCAACGCGCGGGTCCGTCCGCACGTGACGATCACCGCCACCCTGGACACCCTCACCGCCCTCACCAAAGCGACCGGGTCCGTGATCCCACCCGCCTCGGCGACCGCCGGCTGGCTGGCCACCCACGACCTCACCCCCAACCACGGCCAGGCCCATGCGGGACTACCCGCCGGGCAGATCGTCGCCCCGATCACCGCCGAGCAGACCCTGACCGCCCCCGGCGGACCCCGCGACCCCCACACCACCACCCGCACCCACACCACCACCCGCCCCCACACCACCACCCGCACCCACGCCGGTGCAGCGTTCGGTATCGACGCCACCTTCGGGCTGGTGGACGAGCGTGGCAGCACCCCCGACGGGTCGGCGAGCCAGGATGGGTCGGGGATCTTCGACCTGTCCGAGACGGCACGGCAGTGGCTGACCGACTGGCAGCCCGGTGAGGATCACGTGATCTCGGCCGCGATCGACCCCCGCGTGATGGACGGCATCCAACCCGCCACCTTCGAGGACGGGACCCCCATCCCGCACGCGATGCTCGCCCGACTGGCCTGCGACAGCGCACTGATGCGCGTCATCTTCGGCCCGGAATCCACAGTCCTCGACGTCGGACGAGACAAACGGATCTTCCCCGCGAACATGACCCGGGCCATCCACGCCCGCGACCAACACTGCCAATACCCCGACTGCGACGAACCACCCGGATTCGGCGAGATCCACCACTCCCTGCACTGGTACAAGGACCACGGCCCCACCAGCATCGAGCACGGCATCCTGCTGTGCTGGCACCACCACGACCTCATCCACACCCGCAACATCACCATCACCCGCCGCACCGGCCACTGGCACTTCCACGACCAACACGGCCGACCCATCACCAGCCGGACACCCACCGGCCGCGACGAGCCGCACCAACGCGAATAAAGGCTCGCCGCCGTCTACGCAGTTGTCCGCCCACGACACCAGCCCGGACATGGGTGCAGGGCACGCGGTCCGGACCGACGGGCTGGAAGGCTGCGAGGCTGCGAGGCTGCGAGGCTGCGAGGCTGCGAGGCTGCGAGGCTGCGAGGCTGCGAGGAAGCAAAGCGAGCACCGACGTCGGCCCCCGGCACCTCTGGCGCGTCGGTCGCGAGTGCTCGCGCGCGAGCTGCTCGCCCCCCCTGGTGGATCCACACCTACTCGTGGATCGGTAGCTACGCGCGCGGGTGAGCCTGGGAGAAGACCGACCGGAGCCGCTCCGGGCTCACATGGGTGTACCGCTGCGTCGTGGCGAGCGAGGAGTGCCCGAGGATCTCCTGCACGGACCGCAGGTCCGAACCACCGGCAAGCAGATGCGTGGCGGCCGAGTGCCGAAGGCCGTGCGGGGCGAGGTCCGCCACGCCGGCGAGCGCCGTCGCCCGGTGAAGCATCCCGCGGACCGTGCGGGCATCGATCCTGCCGCCACGGACACCGACGAGAAGTGCTCGCTCGCCGGCTCGCACCGGTAGGGCCGGCCTGCCGTCCCCCAACCACCGTTGAATCGCCTCCGCCGCCGGCACCCCCAGCGGGACCACTCGCTCCTTGTCCCCCTTGCCGATCACGCGAACCGTGTGCTCGGCCAGGTCGACGTCGCCCACGTCCAGAGACACGAGCTCGCCGACCCGCAGACCCGTGGCGTACAGCAGCTCGAGGGCCGCATGGTCGCGCAGGTGTGTGGCGTCGCCGTCGGCGGCACGCTCCTCGGCCGAGCTCAGGAGACGCTCGACGGCGTCCACCCCCAGCACCGTCGGCAGGTGCTGATCCGGCCGGGGCGAGCGCAGTCGCTGGGCCGGATCCACCTCGACCCGCCCGGAGCGGGCGAGCCACGCTCCGAAGGACCGCACGGCCGCGGCACGCCGGGCGAGCGTCGATCGGGCGAGTCCCTCGGAGCTCTGCTGGGCGAGCCACGACCGGAGCCCCGCCAGGCTGAGCGCCGAGACATCGACGTCGGAATCGTCGTCGGAGTGCCCGAGGTGTGCGAGAAGCGTGGTGACGTCACCGAGGTAGGCGCGCACGGTGTGCGCGGACAGCCCACGCTCACGACCGAGGTGACGTTCGAAGCCCGCCAGGAGCTCCGCCCGAGTCACGCCCGGTGCAGATGTACCGACGCAGTCCGCACCCGCGTTCGTCCCGGTCATGGCACGCAGGCTACGCGTGCCGCCGGAGTTCCGCACCGGCTCCTCGACCGGCGACCGGCAGGCCGGAGCACCCCTCGGGACGCCCGTCGAACCTCGACCCTCCACCGCCGCCACCCAGACCGGCGACCTGCCGGACAGGCCGCCCCTCAGGACGCCCGCCGAACCTCGACCCTGCGCCACCGCTCCCCCACGTGCTCGACGCGGCCGGTGAGCTCGAGCAGGCCCAGTGCTGAGCGCACGGACCTCGCATCGAGCCCGGCGTTGCGCATGATCGACGCCTCCTGCGCGGCACGGACCGCCGGCAGGGCGTCGAGCACCCGCGCGCACACCGGGTCGAGCCCGTCGAGCAGACCGGGACCGGCGCCACCGCCGGGCCCTGCGTCGCCACCGTCATCCGCACCACCCTCGGCACCGCTCCGCCCACGTCCACCGACCGACTCGGGTCGGGTCACGGCCGCACCACCGCCACCGCCGCGCTCGATGCTCGCCCCGATGGGCAGGGCGAGCTCGACGAGCTCCTCGGCGGTCGTCACGCACATCGCACCCTGATCGCGCATGAGTCGGTGGCACCCGGCCGACGCCATCGACGTCACCGGCCCCGGCACCGCGCCCAGCGGCCGACCCATCGCTGCCGCATGCCGTGCCGTGGACAACGCGCCCGACCTCAGCGCGGCCTCGACCACGAGCGTCGCCCCGGACATCGCTGCGATGAGTCGGTTGCGGGACAAGAACCGGTGCCGCGCCGGGTTCGAGCCGGGTGGGGCCTCGGCGACCACTGCGCCGTCCTCGAGCAGCCGCCCGAGCATCTCCGCGCTCCCTTGCGGGTAGAAGCGATCGGCCCCGCCCGCCATCACGCCGATGGACCGACCGCCGACGACGAGCGCCCCGCGGTGCGCGGCGGTGTCGATGCCGTACGCACCTCCCGACACCACGACGAGCCCCGCCTCCGCCGCCCCCGCGGACAGCTCGGCGCCCACCGTCATCCCGTACGGCGTCGACGCACGTGAACCGACCACCGACACGGCGCGGGCGCCGAGCGCATCCCGGCGGCCACGCCCCCACAGCCCCGGCGGTGCGTCCTCCCCGAGGTCGTCGAGGCCGGCCGCCCAACCCGGGCCACCCGGGACGGCGAACCAGCCGCCGAGATGCTCGATCGCGTCCAGATCACGCTCGGGAGCGAGATGCTCGACCCGCGGCGCCCACCTCGAGACCGATGTCGCGAGGGTGCCCCGACCGACCTCGACGCCCGCGGGAACGGCGGGCAGGACGGTTCCGGCGACCGCGCGCCGCACCCAGGCAAGAGCCTCGGCCGCCCCGAGCGCGGTGATCAGCCGGTGGGCCTGCGGATCGGCCCCCTCCACGAGCCGCGTCCACGCCGCCGCGGCCACCAGCTCCTCCGAGCGCCCAGGCGCACCCTTACCTCCGCGTTCACCCACGACCGACCCCCTCCGTCCTCATCATCGTGGCCTCCCCGACGTGCAGACCGGTCGGGGACGTGCTCCCTGCCAGGTCCGCGATCGACCACGCGACGCGCAGCACCCGATCCATCCCGCGCATCGTCAGCTTTCCCGTGTCGACGGCGTGGGCGACCGTCGCCACGGCGCTGCGTCCCGTGCGCTCGCGCAGCCAGGAACCCGGCACCTCGGCGTTCGTCGACCAGCGCGTGCCCGCGAGTCGCTCGGCGGCCGCAGCCCGGGCGGAGGCGACACGGGCGGCGACGACCGCGGTCGGCTCGCTCGGGTCCTGCACCGCGGCGGCAGCGCGGGACACGCTCTTGACCCTGACCTGCAGGTCCACCCGGTCGAGCAGCGGGCCGGAGAGCCGCGCGAGGTAACGGGACCGTACGGCGCTCGAGCAGGTGCAGAGCGCGCCGTCCCGGTCGGCGTACCCGCACGGGCACGGGTTGGCGGTGAGCACGAGCTGGAAGCGCGCAGGGAACCGCGCGGATCCCGCCGCCCGGTGCAGCACGATCTCCCCGGACTCCAGGGGCTGGCGCAGCGTGTCGAGCACGCGGGTGGGGAACTCCGGGCTCTCGTCGAGCAGGAGCACCCCGCGATGGGCGCGAGACGCGGCACCCGGCCGCGGCAGACCGGAACCGCCCCCGACGACGGCGACCGCGGTGGCCGTGTGGTGCGGCTCCTCGAACGGCGGCCGGCGCACGAGCGAGTCGCCGGAGTACGTGCCCGCCACGGAGTGCACGGTCGTCACCTCGAGAGCCGCGTCGTCGTCGAGGTCGGGCAGCAGTCCGGGCAGCCGGGCGGCGAGCATCGACTTGCCGGCGCCCGGTGGCCCGAGGAGCAGGAGATGGTGCCCACCTGCCGCGGCGACCTCGAGCGCCCGCCGCGCGGCGGACTGACCCAGCACGTCGACGAGATCCGGCTCGGGTCTCGCCGCATCTCCGGCCGCGTCGGCCTTCCGCCCGGCACCGACGCCAGCCCCCGCGCCGGCCGGGAGCACGGGGCGGCGCGCTTCGCCACCCAGGGCGACGACGACGTCGGCCAGGTGCTCGACCGCCCGCACCGTCATACCGCTCACCAGGCGCGCCTCCGGGGCGTTCCCGGCGGGGACGACGACCTCGGTGAGGCCGCTGTCCCGTGCGGCGAGGACGGCGGGCAGGACGCCGCGGACGGGCTGGACGCGTCCGTCGAGGCCCAGCTCGCCCAGGAACATGCGCGGACGGCGGTCCTCGATGTCCCCCGCGGCTGCGAGCACGCTGACCGCGAGCGCCAGGTCGAGTCCGGTCCCGTGCTTATGCAGGGAGGCGGGCGCGAGGTTGACGGTCGTCCGCGACGGGCGCCACGGGCGGCCGCACGAGGACAGAGCCGCCCGGACACGTTCACGTGCCTCGGAGACGGCCGTGTCCGGGAGTCCGACGATCGTGAAGGCGGGCAGGCCGTCGGCGATGTGCGCCTCGACGTCGACGACGTGACCGGTCGTTCCCACCAGGGCAACCGCCCGCGCCCGCCCGAGGGCGGCCCCCATCAGGCGACCGACCTGAGGTGCGTGACGACCGGTCCGACGTCGCGTACGAGGACGCCGACGACGTCGATCCGGATCCGTGCGCTCCGGACGGCCTCGGGCCCTGCCTCCCGGTCCCAGGGCCGATCGCCGACCGCCCGGGCGACGACCCACGCGCGGGCGAGCCGGCGCAGCCTCGCGGCCTTGACGCGGGTCACGGCCTCGACGGGGTCGCCGAACGCCGCGCTGCGCCGCGTCTTGACCTCGACAGCGACCCAGGAGCCCTCCTCGTCGTCCCACGCCACGAGGTCGAGCTCGCCGTCGCGCACCCGCCAGTTGCGCTCCACCACGGCGATCCCGAGGGACTCCAGGTGCTGCTCCGCCACCCGCTCGCCCCAGGTGCCGAGCGCCAGCCGCCCGGCGGCGGACGGCGGCACCGCCCCCGGGGACGTGCGCGCGTCGGCATGCGTGCTCGGCGTCCCCTCGACCTGATTCGTGCCCGTGCCGTTCGGCATCTCGACCACCTCCGCCACCCACCCAAGGCGAGACGTCGGTCAGGCGGGGCACGTCGTCGTCGGGGCTGTGGACGGACCTGCCACAGGGTGCCCTGTGGGGACCGCGTGGAGCTCCTGGCAGCGCGGCAGCGGGGCGATGCCGCGCCGCAGCGCGGAGATGCAGCGCGGCAGCGCGGAGATGCAGCGCGGCAGCGGGGCGGCGATGCCCCGGCCGATCGCGACGGGCGCCGGCAGAGCGGCGCCCACGGCTACGGGAGCTTGATGTCCGCCTGGTTGAGCTCCTCGACGTTGACGTCCTTGAACGTCACCACGCGCACGTTCTTGACGAAACGTGCCGACCGGTAGACGTCCCAGACCCACGCGTCGGCGAGGTTGAGCTCGAAGAACACGTCGCCGCCGGCGTTGCGCACCTGGACGTCGACGCTGTTGCACAGGTAGAAGCGGCGCTCCGTCTCGACGACGTACGTGAAGAGGTTCACGACGTCGCGGTACTCGCGGTACAGGCCGAGCTCGAGCTCGGTCTCGTAGTTCTCCAGGTCCTCGGCACTCACCGCCCCATCATGCACCCCGACGGGTGGGAAGCCGCCACGAGCGCCGGTGCCAGTCGCTGGGGCCGACGTCGGCGAGCGCCGCGAGGTGACGGGCGGAGCCGTAACCCTTGTTGCCGGCCAGCCCGAAGACCTCGAGCTCCGGCCGGAGCGCCGCCTCGACCATGAGCGCGTCGCGCTCGACCTTGGCCAGCACGCTCGCCCCGGACACCGACGCGCACCGCATATCACCCTTGACCTCGCAGAGCACGGGGACGTCCCAGGCCCGCGGGGAGTCACCGGGCGGCGGCACGACGTCGTCGCTCACCAGGGCGAGCAGGTCCGCCACCGGCTCGGCGAGCCAGTCGTGCGCGCCGTCGAGGATCGTCGCCCCGGCGACGAGACCGGCGGCGGCGAGCTCGCTCCGCACGACGGCCAGCGCCCGACGGGCGGCCAACCGCTGAGCGGCCAGGATGCCGAGCGAGTCGATCTCGGCGGGCGACGCGTGGCCCACGGCCCAGGCTGCCGACCACTGCCGCACCGGCTCCACGAGGGCCTCCCGCGCGGCGGGGCGCAGCATCTTGGAGTCGGTGAGCCCGACGGGCATCTCGCCGACCGCCCGCCCGACGGCGCAGACGCCGATCGTCACTGGACCGGCCAGCGCACCGCGACCCACCTCGTCGACGCCGAGCACCACCGCGTCGTCGGGCAGGTCGGCGAGAAGCTCGCGCTCGCGGCTCAGATCCGGGCCGGGCCGGGCGGAACGGGACGTCCCGCCGGGCCGGGCGGAACGGGACGACCCGCCGGGCTGCGCGGTACGGGACGACCCGCCGGTCCGGGCGGAACGGGACGCCGGACCGGGCCCGTCTGCTGCGCTCGGGGACGTGCTCACGGTGCGGGGACGTCCTCGAACGTCTCCTCCGGGTCGGAGTGCCAGGTGACGTTGCTCAGCGGCCACACGGTGGCGAAGGCGGTGCCCACCACGTTGTCGATCGGGATGAACCCGCCCCCGGGGCCGCCCATGTGAGCGCGGGAGTCCGCCGAGTTGTCCCGGTTGTCGCCCATCACCCACAAGTGCCCCTCGGGCACGACGACCTCGAACTCGAGGCTGGACGGGTTCGCCCCCGGCGCGAGGTACGGCTCGTCGACGGGCTCGCCGTTGACCATGAGACGGCCGTCGGCGTCGCAGCAGGTCACGGTGTCGCCCGGCAGCCCGACGGCCCGCTTGATGAGGTGCTGCCCCGCGTCCTGCGGCAGGATCCCGACGAACGTCAGCGAATCGGTGACCGCCCGCCGGACCGGGTTGGTGGACTGCTCCGGCTCCTCCTCGAGCCAGCCGCCCGGGTCGAGGAACACGACGATGTCGCCGCGCTCGAGATCGAACGGCCCGGGGGTCAGCTTGCTCACCATCACCCGGTCGCCGACCTCGAGGGTCTCCTCCATCGATCCCGACGGGATGTAGAAGGCCTGCACGAGGAACGTCTTGATGAGGACGGACAGCACGAGCGCACATACGACGACGATGGCCGTCTCCCGCAGCCACGCACCGACGCCGCCCCGCCGGGCCGACCTGCCGGTGCCGCGCCTGCGCGGGGCCTCGTCGTCCACCGGCCCGTCGTCCACCGGCCCGTCGCCCGTCGGCCCGTCGGTCGTCGGCCCGTCGGTCTCCGAGGGGGTCGGTGCGCTCGGGGGCGTGAGCGACTCGGTCATGCGTCCTCCTCGGTACGGCCGGCCGGGATGCCCGCACGCTGGGCGGTCCCGCCGCCGTCGATCCTCACGTTATCCCGCGCGCAGCGACGCCCGGCGGACATTCCGTCCGCCGGGCGTCGCTCCGGATCGTCCCGCCGGGTACTCCGGGGGCCGACGCGGACTCAGGTGTTGTCGCGCTTCTCGCGGATCTTGGCGGCCTTGCCGCGCAGCTCGCGCAGGTAGTACAGCTTGGCGCGGCGGACGTCACCGCGGGAGACGCGCTCGATGGAGTCGATCGACGGGGCGTGCACGGGGAACGTGCGCTCGACGCCGACGCCGAAGCTCACCTTGCGGACCGTGAAGGTCTCGCGGACGCCCTGGCCCTGGCGGGCGATGACTGCGCCCTGGAAGACCTGGACGCGGGACCGGGTGCCCTCGACGACCTTGACGTTGACCTTGACGGTGTCGCCCGCCCGGAACTCGGGGATGTCGGTGCGGATCGACGCGTTGTCGATGAAGTCCAGGGTCTGCATGAGCTTCTCTCCTTCGCCCGTGCGCGCAGGTCACGGCCGGCTGGTCGGCGCGTCGCGCCGTGTCGGTTCGGGTGCCTGCTCGGGCCAGGACCCCCTGCGGCAGGTCGGTGGCCGCGGCTGTGCCGCGCAAGCCGGTCCATCCTGCCACAACCCGGCGCCCACCCCCAGGGCGGGCGCCGCACCCGCTCACGTGAGGTCGCGCACCATGACGACGTCGTCGTGCACCTGGTCGCCGACCCGGAACCGTCGCGGGCCGACGACGACGAACCCCGCGCGCTCGTAGGCCTTCCGGGCACGGCGGTTGCGCGCATTCGTGCCGAGCCACAGCGCACGCACCGGAGAGCCGTCGACCTCCGAGGCCGCGGCGGCGGACGCCGCTGCCTCCAGCAGGATGCGGCCCAGGCCGGAGCCCAGCATCTCGGCCGCGACGTAGATCTTCGACAGCTCGGCGGCCGGGCGCGCGGTGACGAGGCCGGCGACGTCGTCCGCGTACGGCGGGTCCTCGGCCCGGGCGGGCAGGTGGGTGAGCGTGTAGCCGACCACCGTGCCGGCGCCCTCACCGCCCGTCGCGGCGACCTGGAGGATCGCGGTGGCAGAGGCGGCGTGGTCGCGCATGCGCTCGGCCGTGAGGTGCTCGGCGACGAAGGCGTCGATGTCGGCCTGCGCGGTGCCCGGCGGGCAGGCGAGCGCGAAGGTGTCGGCGGCGAGGGTGGCGACCGCCTCGGCGTCGTCCGTGGTGGCGGCACGGACGGTGACGGGCACGGGGTGGGCGGCGCCGTCCGGGACCACCCGGCCGAGCCCCGCGAGCGTGCGGCGGTCGGCGCGGGTGAGGCCGCCGGCGTCGAGCGCGTCGATCAGCTCGGGACGGCGCTCGGCGGTCCGCTCGAGCGAGCGTTCCCGCCGCCATGCCGCCGCGGCCCCGTGGTCGCCGGACGTGAGGACGCCGGGGATCTGAAGGCCGCGCCAGCTCGTGGGCCGCGTGTAGACGGGGTACTCGAGCGTGCCGTCGCCGGCGTGGGACTCCTCGGTCAGCGACCCGGGGTTCCCGACGACGCCGGGCAACAGCCGCACGACGCCCTCGACGAGCGCGAGCGCGGCCACCTCCCCGCCGTTGAGGACGTAGTCGCCGAGGGAGTACTCGAGCACGCGCACGTCCGGGCGCTCCCGGTAGTGCTCGGCGACCCGGCCGTCGATGCCCTCGTACCGGCCGCACGCGATCACCAGCGGCTCGCCGGCGGCGGCCAGCTCCTCGAGGGTGGCCTGCGTGAGCGGGGTGCCCGCGGGCGCCGGGATCGCGAGCACGCCGCCGCCGGCGAGCAGCGGGTCCAGCGCGTCGCCCCAGACGTCGGCGCGCATGACCATCCCCGCTCCCCCGCCGGCGGGCGTGTCGTCGACGGTGCGGTGGCGGTCGGTGGTGACGTCGCGCAGGTCATGGACCCGGAGGTCGACGAGCCCGTCACGGCGGGCCCTCCCGATGAGGCTGAGGTCGAGCGGTGCGAGGTAGTCGGGAAAGATCGTCACGACGTCGATGCGCACGTCAGTCGCCCGTCGTCCCCGGGGCGGCGCCTCGGCCCGTGTCCGCGGCGCCGTCGGCGGGCGAGGCTGAGTCGTCGGGCAGGGGGTCGCCGGCGAGCAGGCCGCGCGGCGGGTCGATGACGACCCTGCCCGCGGCGACGTCGACGACCGGGACGAGGGCGCGCACGAACGGCACCGGGGTGGTGGGGCCGCCGGCCTCGCGGACGAGCAGCAGGTCGTGCCCGGGCGCGGGCCGAAGGTCGGCGACCTCGCCGACGTGACGCCCGTCCGGGTGCTCGACGCGCAGGCCGCGCAGCTCGTGCGGGTACCAGGCGTCCTCCTCGTCGTCCTCCTCGTCGGTCTCGACGACCAGGCGGACGCCGCGCAGGGACTCGGCGGCGGTGCGGTCCTCGGCGCCGGCGAACCGGACGTAGCGGGACCCGCGATCGACGCGCACGCTCGTGATCTCGAGCGGTCCGGCGTCGGCGGGGTCGGTCTCGAGGGTGGCACCGACGACGAGGCGGCGATCGGGGTCGTCGGTGCGGACGTCGAGCCGGACCTCGCCCCCGAGCGCGTGGGGGGCGCCGACGACGGCGACGGTGAGCTGCACGGCGACTCCTTCTCGGTGGTGGGACGGCCTCGGTGGTGGGACGGCCTCGGTGCTGGAACGACGCCGGACCCGGCCCGCCTGGCGGGCCGGGTCCGGCGTCGGTCGGTCAGCGGCGGTCGGTGTCGACGACGTCGATCCGCACGGGACCCGAGGTCGACAGCGCGCCGACCACGGTGCGCAGCGCCTTGGCGGTGCGACCCTGGCGGCCGATGACGCGGCCGAGGTCGGCGGGGTTCACCCGGACCTCGAGCAGGTCGCCGCGGCGCAGCGAGCGCTCGGCGACCCGGACGTCGTCGGGGTTGTCGACGATCCCGCGCACGAGGTGCTCGAGGGCGTCGGCGAGCACGTCAGGCCTCCTCGGCCGGAGCCTCGGCCTCGGCGGCGTCCTCGGCCGGGGTCTGGTCGGCCTCGCCCGCGTCGGCGGACTCCTCGGTGCTCGCCTCGGCGGCGGCCGCGGCCTCGTCGGCGGACTTCTTGGCCGACGCGTCGGCCTTGCGCTTCTCGGCGGCGTCCTCGGCAGCCTTGACGGCCTCGGCGCGGGCGGCGGCGACAGTCTCCTCGGAGGCGTCCTTCGTCCGCAGCGTGCCCTCGGCGCCGTCAAGGCCCTTGAACTGCTGCCAGTCGCCGGTGACCTTGAGGAGGGCCGCGACCTGCTCGGTCGGCTGGGCGCCGACGCCGAGCCAGTACTGCGCGCGCTCGGAGTCGATCTGGATGAGCGAGGGCTCCTCCATCGGGTTGTAGAGGCCGATCTCCTCGATGGCCCTGCCGTCACGGCGGGTCCGCGAGTCCATGACGACCACGCGGTAGTGCGGGGAGTGGATCTTGCCGAGACGCTTGAGTCGGATCTTGACTGCCACGGGTGTGGGTGCTCCTGGTTCTGGGGTTCAGATGGGCGTGCGCGCGCGGCCGGTGGGAACACGACCGTGGTTGCTGCCCGGGACACGACCCGCGCGGGAGAGAGGGGCCCGCGCACATCGGTGTACAGCCGATCATTGTGCCAGACATCTCCCCCGCGGGCACCGGCCGAGCTCGCCGGGCAGGCGTGCCGTCGGCCACGTCCCGCGGGACCCCGGGGCCCTCAGCCGGTGCTGCGCACCGGGACGTTGCGCAGCAGGAGGCCGAGACCCACCGCGGACCCCGCCACGACCGCCGCGAGCACGCCCGCACGCAGCCCCGGCGAGCGGTCGAACGTGAGGAGTGCGTCGAAGGCGGGGCCGCCCAGGTCGTAGCCGGAGACGAGCGCGACGGTCGCCGCCACGGGCACCATGCACGGCACGAGCAGCAGGATCGCGACCAGCACCCCTCCGCCGTGGAACCGGTAGAACAACACGCCGACGAGCGATCCGGACAGCGCGGTGCCGAACACGTTGACCAGGCAGATCAGCGCGAGGAACCACCAGCCCCGTTCCCAGGGCGCGGCGCCGTCGGCGTCGCGGAAGGCGTGCTCCCAGCCGGCGACACGGAAGACGAGCGCCTCGGCCGCGACCAGGGCCGTACCGACGCCCGCCCAGACGAGGCCGGCCAGGGGCGCGGCGGCGAGGTTGCCGAGGACGACGGCCGGCCGCGTGGCCCCCTGAGGGACGAACGCGGCCACGTGCTGCCGGGCCACCGAGAGCGCGACGACGAACGGGATGCCGATGAAGATCGAGGACAGCGTGACGACGAAGGACCGGTCGACGCTGAACCACACCGACATCACGGTGAGGACGAGCGCCGAGAGCAGGACGCCGGCGCCGAGCGAGATCAGGCCGATGGAGGCGTGCGCGGTGGCCGTCCAGCCGGTGACGACGAGCCACTGCGGCCGGCGCGGCCCGGCGATCCGGGGCTGGGCGACGAGCGTGGTCATGACGGGCTCCCGGTGAGGTGGATGACGATGTCCTGCAGGCTGACGTGGGACACGCCGACCCCGCGGACGGCCAGCTCGGCGCGACGCGCGTGGTCGATCGTGCCGAGCACGGTGAGCTCGGTGGTCGGTCCCAGTGTCCTCTCGGACAGCACGGTGAGGTCGGCACTCGCCTCGCGCACGACCTCGGTGCGGCCGGTGAGGGTCGCGCCGCGTGCCCGCAGCTCCTCGGAGCCGCCGGAGTGCAGGACCCGGCCCACGTCCAGGAGCACCACGTCCTCGAGGACGTTCTCGATCTCGGAGATGAGGTGGCTCGAGATGACGATCGTGCGGGGGTGCTCGGCATAGTCGGCCACGAGCAGGTCGTAGAACTCCACCCGCGTCGGCGCGTCCATCCCCAGGTGCACCTCGTCGAACATCGTCAGCGGCGCCCGCGAGGCCAGCCCCACGACCGCACCGACCACCGACCGCTTGCCGCGCGAGAGCTGGTTCGGGTGCTCGTCGAGCCCGATCCCGAAGTGCTCGAGGAGCTCCTCCGCCCATCGCTGGTCCCAGGTCGGACGGAGCATCCCCACGAGCGAGAACGTGTCGCTGATCGACTGGTCCGGGATGACGTCGCCGGACTCGCGCACGAGGCACACGGCGGGCATGAGCGCGGCGTCGTCGAACGGGTCGCGGCCGTCGATCGTCACCCGGCCGGAGCTCGGGCGGCGGAACGCGGCCAGCAGCGACAGGGCGGTCGTCTTGCCCGAGCCGTTGCGGCCGAGCAGACCGGTGATCGTCCCGGGTCGGACGTCGAAGGTGGCGCCGTCGAGGGCGGTGGTGCGGCCGAGCCGCACACCGACGCCGTCAAGCGCGGCTCCGACGGGTCGGGGCAGGTCCATGAGGGGCCTTTCTCGGTCGGGTCCGGCGGCGGTCACAGCGGGCGCATCCGCACCGGCACCGCGCGCATGAGCAGCCACGAGCCGAGGGCGGCCAGGGCACCGACGGCGAGGAGCACCCCGAGGGGCACCGCCGGCGTCCCGTCCGCCCATCCGGGCAGGTCGAGCCGCGAGACGAGCGGGAGCGAGTCGCTCCCGGTGACCAGCCCCACGGCGACGACGGGCACGAGCGAGAGCGGGAGGGCGAGCGCGGCGCCGAGGTAGCCCAGGCCGTAGAAGGCGGCGCCGAGCAGGGTGCCCGTGAAGGTCGCTCCGAGCAGCACGGCGCAGCGCTCGAGGCCGAGGGCGAGCCAGCCGTCCGACCAGACGCCCGGCTCGGCCACGCCGTCCTCGACCCGGGCGACGTGGGCCCAGCCGGCGGCGTCGTACACGAGCGACTCCAGCCACAGGACGACCGTGCTGAGGGCGCCGGCGAGCACGACGCTCACGCAGGCGCCGACCAGCGTGCCGATCCACACCGCCCTGCGGGTCGACCCGGCGGGCACGAGGGTGTCCAGCCCGGCGAACACGGCCCACACCGGCATGCCGATGGCGAACCACACCTGGAGCTGGAAGCCGTACTGGAGATAGGACTGCCCGGGCGTTCCGGCGAGGTGCACGATGAGCACCACCACCGAGAGCACGAGCGCCGCGGCCGCCACCACGCCCAGCGCGAAGATCAGGTGGACGGCACCCAGGTTCGTCGTCGCCGCCCGCCACGGGGCGGGCACCCGTGCCGGCGTCGCGGCCGGGGTGGTGCCGGGCGTCTCGACCGGGGTGGTGCCGGGCGTCTCGACCGGGGTGGCGCTCCGGGCGCGGTGCGGGCTCGCGCCCGGAGTCTCGTCGTCGTCGTCGGGGATCATGCGGGGCTCCCGGTGAGGTGGATGACGATGTCCTGAAGGCCGACCGGCTCGACGCCGATGCCGCGGGCGGCCAGGTCGGTGCGCGCGGCGTCGTCGAGGCCGACCACGGTGAGCTCGGCGGTGGGCCCGAGCTCGCGCTCGGCGAGGACGCGGTGGTCGGCGGCGGCCGCGCGGACCACGTCGGCGCGGCCGGTGAGGCGGGCCCCCATGGACCGCAGCTCGTCCGTCGTCGTGTCGGCGACGACGCGTCCGGCGTCGAGGACGACCACGCGCTCGAGGATGTGCTCGATCTCGGAGATGAGGTGGCTCGAGACGACGATCGTGCGGGGGTGGGCCGCGTAGTCGGCGACGAGCAGGTCGTAGAACGCCACCCGGGTGGGCGCATCCATCCCCAGGTGCACCTCGTCGAACATTGTCAGCGGCGCCCGCGAGGCCAGCCCCACGACCGCCCCGACCACCGACCGCTTCCCGCGCGAGAGCTTGCCGAGGCCGCGCGTGGTCGAGACCTCGAACCGGTCGAGCAGCTCCTCCGCCCAGCGCTGGTCCCAGGCCGGGCGGAAGGACGACCACAGCTCGAGGACGTCCTTGACCTTGTCGTCGGTGTCGAAGTCGCCGGACTCACGGATGAGGCACACCGCGGCGTGCGTCGGCGCGTGCTCGAAGGGGTCCCGGCCCCCGACCATCACCCGGCCGGAGCTCGGGCGGCGGTACGAGGCCAGCAGCGACAGCGCGGTGGTCTTGCCCGATCCGTTGCGGCCGAGCAGCCCGGTGATGACGCCGGGCCGCACGTCGAACGTGGCGCCGTCCAGGGCGGCGGTTGCGCCGTAGCGCACGCCGACGTCCTGGAGCCGTGCGCCGATCGGCGGGTGGGCGGTCATGAGGACTCCTTGTCGGGTCGGGTGGGGCGGTCGGGTAGGCCGGTCGGGTCTGGCGGTCGGGTCAGGACCAGCGGGAGCGCCGCTCCCGACCCGACCGCCGGGTCAGGACCAGCGGAACAGACGCGAGGCCAGCGGGTAGAGCACGGCGACGTAGGCGACCATGACGCCGAGCTGCAGCCACGGCACGTCGGTGCCGAACCAGGCCTCGGTCATCGCCTGGCTGGCGGCGCCGAGCGGGGTGAACCGGGCGATCGACTCGACGATGTCGGGCATGATCGGCCCCGGCGTCCACAGGCCGGCGAAGAACAGCAGCGGGAAGTAGGCGAGCATCCCCAGCCCGTTCGCCGTGGACGCCTTGGCGGCGAGGGCGGCGATGAGCAGTCCGATGCCGAACGTGGCGGCGGCCCCGAGCAGGAACGCCGCGACGAGGAGGAGCGGCTGCCGGACGGGCTCGAGGTCGAAGACGATCGCCGAGAGACCCAGCGCGAGGGCCGCGGCCGCGACGAACGCGATGACGTTGACGACGACCTGGGCGATGAGGATGCCGTGCGGTCGCATCGGGGTCGCGGCCAGCCGACGCAGGACGCCGCGCTCCCGGTATCCGGCCACGTACGACGGCAGGGTGGTCAGGGCGGGCGCCGCGATCGCGGTCGCCATGATGACGGGCATGAACATCGCGATGACGAGTGCGCCGTCGTAGACGCTGCCCGGGGACTCGATCGGGTCGCGCATGCCGGGCAGGGCGAAGCCGAGCCCCACGGCGAGGACCGTCGGGAACAGCAGGGCGAAGAAGACCGAGCCGGGGTCCCGGGAGAACAGGACGAGCTCGGAGCGGACCAGGGCGGCCAGGCCGCGTGGGGCGCCGCGACGGGGCGCGGGCCTGGTCATGGGCGGGTCGTGGACGATGGCGGTCATGCGGGAACCTCCTCGGGCTCGCGCCCGGTGACGTCGACGAAGACGTCCTCGAGCGTCCGGGTGCGGGTGTTGAGCGCGGCCGGGACGATGCCCATGCCGTCGAGGGCGGCGACGACGTCCGGGAGGACGCGCGGGCCGCCGGTGACGCGCAGCGTGCTGCCGCTGCGCGTGACGCCGGTGACGCCGTCGAGCTCGCGCAGCGCCCGGACCGGGTCGGTGCGGGTGCCGGTGACGCCGGCGGTGGTGGTGACACCGGAAGGCTCGGCGTCGCGCGTCTCGTCGCCGGGAGTCACCTCGTCGAGGAACCCGGCCAGGCCGAGCGTGAGCTCGGTCTCCGCGCCGCCGGCCGCGGTGAGCTCCTCGGGCGTGCCCGTGGCCACGACGCGGCCGGCGTCGATGACGACGATCCGGTCGGCGAGCTGCTCTGCCTCGTCCATGAAGTGCGTGACGAGCAGGACGGTGACCCCGGAGTCGCGGACCTTCTCCACGAGCTTCCAGGTCTCCCGACGGCCGACCGGGTCGAGTCCCGTGGTCAGCTCGTCGAGGATGACGACGCTCGGGCTGCCCACGAGGGCGAGCGCGATCGACAGGCGCTGCTGGAGTCCCCCGGAGAGGTCGTCGAAGGCGGTGCGCCGGGAGCCGGTCAGGCCGAGCATGGCGATGAGCTCGTCGACGTCGGCGGGCTCGGGGTAGAACGCCGCGTACAGGTGCAGCGCCTCCTCGACCCGGATCTTGGCCGGGAGCTTGGACTCCTGGAGCTGGACGCCGAGGACCTGTCGGACCGCGACGGGGTCGGCCTGCGGGTCGATCCCGAGGACCCGGACCGTGCCGGAGTCGGGCCGCTGGAGGCCGGCGAGGATCTCGACGGTGGTGGTCTTGCCGGCGCCGTTCGGGCCGAGGATGCCGACGATCTCGCCGGGCTCGACGCTCAGGCTGACGTCGGCGACGGCCACCTTCTGGCCAAAGGTCTTGCGCAGGTTGGTGATCTCGATGGCGGATGACACTGGGGTCCCCTCCTTCGGGGTGCGATAGGTGCGGAGCTGGTGGGCGGTAGGTACTGGTGGGCGGTACGTGCTGGTAGGTGCCGGGCGGCGGCACGTACCGGTGGGCGGTCGCGGGCGCTCAGGCCTCGACGCCGCCGATCGGGGCACGCCGGAGCACGGCGACGACGAAGGCCGCGAGGACGAGGGTCGCGGCGCCGACGATCGGGTAGACCCAGTCCCCCAGGCCGGCGAGGTGGCCGACCGAGTCGGGCCGGCCGAGGTCGATGAGTACCTGCGCGCCGAGGACGGGCAGGAGCGCGAACGGGAGCAGGACGGTGCCGCGCAGTCCGCCGAACCGGTAGTAGCCGGCGCCGACCGCGAGCCCGGAGACGAGACCGGCGAGCACCATGAGCGTCGCGACTCCCCACGGCGCGAGCAGCCCGGACTCCCAGATGCCCTCGACGATCCCGTCGTCGTCGGTACCCATGGCGCCGTGCGCCCAGCCGAGCGCGCCGTAGATCCAGCCCTCGACGAGCAGGAGCAGGGCCATGACCAACCCGTACCCGAGCGCAACGACGACCGACGAGGCGAGCGCCCCGCGGATGAACGAGCGTCGCGTCATCCCGTTGGCCACGTAGACCGTGAGGACGGCCGCGACGACCACGGCGATCGAGAACGGGAACCACAGCATCGCGTAGGAGGCGTACTGCAGGATCGAGACCCGCACGGTGGTGAAGCGGTCGACGACGAGGGTGGCGAGGGTGACCAGGACGACGGCCCCGACCCAGAACCACGCCCCGACGACGCCGTGCACTGAGAGCATCGACGCGGCCGCGCGCACCCACTGCGGGCGGGCGCGTCGACCGACGGTGGACACGGTGGTCGGCGTGGTGAGGGTGGGGTCGGTGGAGGTCATGTCGTGCGCTCCGTGAGGTGGATGACGAGCTCCTGCAGACCGAGGCGGCCGACGGCGAGCCCCTGGTCCTCGAGCTCGCGGGCGGCGACCCGGTCGAGCCGGCCGTAGACCGCGGCCTCCTTCGTGCCGCCGAGGGTGCGCTCGGCGAGGACCTCGAGGTCGGCGACGGCGCGGTCGACCGCGTCGGCGGGGCCCGTGATGGTGACGCCACCGGCGGTGAGCTCGTCGGCCTCGCCGGCCATCCGCAGCCCGCCGCGGTCGAGGATGATCACGTGCTCGACCAGCTGCTCGATCTCGTTGATGAGGTGGCTGGACAGGACGATCGTGCGCGGGTGTTCGGCGTAGTCCGCGAGCAGCCGCTCGTAGAACAGCTGGCGCGAGGGCGCGTCCATCCCGAGGTAGACCTCGTCGAACATCGTCAGCGGCGCCCGCGAGGCGAGCCCGACCGTGGCAGCCACGGCGGAGCGCTGCCCTCGGGACAGGGCGTCGACCGACTTCTTGGGGTCGACCTCGAACGCGTCGAGCAGCTCGTCCGCGAACGCCTGGTCCCACCGGGGGCGGGTCTCGCGCAGGAACTTCACGTTGGTGCGGACCTTCTCGGTCGTGAGGAGGTCGCCGGCCTCGCGGACGAGACAGGTGCCCTCCATGAGGGTCTCGTTCTCGAAGGGGTCGGCGCCCTCGACGCGCACGCGCCCCGTTGTGGGCCGGCGCAGGGCGGCGGCGACGCCGAGCAGCGTGGACTTGCCGGCACCGTTGCGTCCGAGCAGGCCGGTGATGGCACCGGGCTCGATCGTCGCCGTGACTCCGTCGAGCGCCTGCGTGCGGCCGAGACGGACGCCGAGCTCGTCGAGCTCGACCCGGTAGCCGGTCATGACGTCGCTCCCTTGATGTGCGCGATGAGGTCGTCGGCGCCGATGCCCAGGGCCTCTGCCTCGGCGAGCACCGGGTCGAGGTGCTCGGCGAAGAACGCCTGACGCCTGCTCCTCAGCAGGGCGGCGTGCGACCCGGGGGCGACGAACATGCCGACGCCGCGCTGCTTGTACAGGATGCCCTCGTCCACCAGCAGCGCAAACGCTTTTGCGGCGGTGGCCGGGTTGATCCGGTACGTGGTCGAGAACTGGGTGGTCGACATGACCTGCTCCTCCTCCCGGAGGTTGCTCGTGAGGATCTGGCGGCGAAGGTGCTCGGCGATCTGGAGATAGATCGGCTCCGGTCCGTCGAACATGCCACCACCTCCCCATCGGTTCATTACTCGACTAATGAACCACAGAACCGATGAACCGTCAACGCGTGCCACCCTCCTCCTATGAGCGACCCGTCACGCCCGCTGCACCTGACCGGCACCGTCGTCGTCGACGACACCACCGTCCTGTCCGAGATCTGGGTGGCGGACGGACGGATCCACCTCTCTCCCCCGCCCGGGGCGGACTCGTTCGAGCAGGTGCGCGGCGTCGTCGTGCCGGGCCTGGTGGACGTGCACGCCCACATCGGCCTCGGCGCCGAGGGGGCCGTGGACGAGGCGACGGCCGAGGCGCAGGCGGTCGCGGATCGCGACTCCGGCGTGCTGCTCGTCCGCGACGCGGGCTCGCCCGCGGACACCCGCTGGGTCGACGACCGGGACGACCTGCCCCGGCTGATCCGCGCCGGCCGGCACATCGCCCGGCCCAAGCGGTACATCCGCAGCTTCGCCCGCGAGCTCGACGACGTCGCGCTGCTGCCCGAGGTCGTGGCCGAGGAGGCGCGGCGCGGGGACGGGTGGGTCAAGCTCGTCGGGGACTGGATCGACCGGTCGATGGGGGCCGACGCCGACCTCACGCCGCTGTGGCCGCGCGAGGTGCTCCGTGACGCCGTCGCGGCGGCGCACGAGAACGGTGCCCGGGTGACGATCCATACGTTCGCCACCGAGACGGTCGAGGACTGCCTGGCGGCCGGCGTCGACTGCCTCGAGCACGGGACCGGGATGACGACCGACCACATGGCCGAGCTCGCCGCTCGCGGCGTCCCGGTGACGGTGACGGCCCGGCAGACGTCCCAGTTCGGCGACTTCGCCGACCAGGCGGTGGCGAAGTACCCGATCTACGCCGCCCGGATGCGGGCGATGCACGAGCGGCGGCGGGACTTCTGGGGCGAGGTCGTGGCGGCGGGCGTGCCGCTCCTCATGGGATCGGACGCCGGGGGCACGCTCGACCACGGGACGCTGCCGGCCGAGCTGGTGGCGTGCGCCGAGCTAGAACTCCCGCACGCCGACGTGCTCGCGGCGGCGAGCTGGCGCGGGCGGGACTACCTCGGCGTGGACGGGATCACCGACGGGGCGAGCGCGGACCTCGTCGTCTACCCGAGCGACCCCCGGGCGGACGTGAGCGTCACGCAGCGGCCGACGGCGATTGTCCTCCGCGGCACCACCTACCGCCCCCACTCCGGCGAGTGAGGGGATTCTTCCGCGAGTGAGCGCGGTTCCGCCTCACCAGTGAGCGGGGTTCTGCCTCACGAGTGAGCGCGATTCTGTCCGGCACACGAGGACCGAGAAGTGCTCACTCGGCGACGAGACGCCTCAGCGCAGGTACTTCTGCAGCTCGGAGATGTCGAGGTCCTCAGGCGAGGGCTGGACCGGGCCGCTCCCGCCACCGCCGAACGAGGCGCCCTTGGGCGCGGACGCCCGCGCGGCGAGCTCGCGCTCCTGCTGCGCACGCTTCGCGGGGTTGCCGCTCTTGCCCTTCTTCTTCTTGACCTGCGGCGCCTGGCGGCCCTTCGACTTCTTGCCGCCACCCATCCCGGGGCCACCGGGCATACCCGGCATCCCGGGCATCCCCCCGCCACCGCTGCCCATCTTGCGCATCATCACGCGCGCCTGCTCGAAGCGCTCGAGCAGGGAGTTGACCTGCTGGACGGTGGTGCCCGCGCCCTTGGCGATCCGCGAGCGGCGCGAGCCGTTGAGGATCTTCACGTTGTCGCGCTCGGCCGGCGTCATCGACCGCACGATCGCCTCGACCCGGTCGACCTCGCGCTCGTCGAAGTTGTCCAGCTGATCGCGCATCTGGCCCATGCCCGGGAGCATCCCGAGCATCTTCTTCATCGAGCCCATCTTCTTGATCTGCTGGAGCTGGCCGAGGAAGTCGCCGAGCGTGAAGTCGTCGCCGGCGAGCTTCTCGGCGAGCTTCTCCGCCTCCTCGGCGTCGTAGGTCCGCTCCGCCTGCTCGATGAGGGTGAGCACGTCACCCATGTCAAGGATGCGCGACGCCATGCGGTCGGCGTGGAAGCGCTCGAAGTCCTCGAGCTTCTCACCCGTCGACGCGAACAGCACCGGCACGCCGGTGACGCCGCGGACGGACAGGGCGGCACCACCTCGTGCGTCGCCGTCGAGCTTGGACAGGACGACCCCGGTGAAGCCCACGCCCTCGGCGAACGCGTTGGCGGTGGTCACCGCGTCCTGGCCGATCATCGCGTCGAGGACGAACAGGGTCTCGTGCGGCTGGACGACGTCGCGGATGTTCGCGGCCTGCCGCATCATCTCCTCGTCGACGCCGAGGCGGCCCGCCGTGTCGACGATGACGACGGAGTGCATGGCCTGCCGGGCTCGCTCGAGGCCCGTGCGTGCGACCTCGACCGGGTCCCCGACGCCGTTGCCCGGCTCCGGCGCCCACACCGCCACGCCGGCGCGCTCGCCGACGATCTGGAGCTGGGTGACGGCGTTGGGCCGCTGGAGGTCCGAGGCGACGAGCAGCGGGGTGTGCCCCTGGTCGCGCAGCCACTTGCCCAGCTTCCCGGCCAGCGTGGTCTTGCCCGCGCCCTGGAGGCCGGCGAGCATGATGACCGTCGGCGGGTGCTTGGCGATGTGCAGGTCGCGCGACTCGCCGCCGAGGACCTCGACGAGCTCCTCGTGGACGATCTTGATGACCTGCTGACCCGGGTTGAGTGCCTTGGACAGGTCGGCGCCCGTGGCGCGCTCACGGATCGCGGCGGTGAACTCCCGGACGACCGGCAGCGCGACGTCGGCCTCGAGCAGGGCGCGCCGGATCTCCCGGACCGTGCCGGCAACGTCCTCCTCGGACAGGCGCCCCTTCCCGCGCAGGCCCTTGAAGGCGCCGGTGATCCGGTCGGAGAGGCTGGCGAACACGTGGGTCCTTCGTCGGTCGGGGCGCTGCGGCGGTGCCGGGCAGCTCGGCACGGGTCGCCGCGCGCAGTCAGGTCGTTGCCCACAAGGGTAACAACGGGTCCGGTGGCGCCGGGGTGGTGGACGCCGCTAAGCGAACGTGGCATCCACCGCGGCCGTGAGCCTGTCGACGAGCTCGGCGCGCCACCGGGTCCATGCGCGGGGACCCGCGGCACGGGCGTCGGCCTCGGTCAGCGCCCGGAGCAGATGGAGACGCTCGCGCGAACCGACCCGGCCGGCGACCTCGTCGACCACGGCCGGGTCCGAGACGTCGCGGCCGGTCGCGGTCTCCGCGAGCAGGAGGTGCTCGGCCACCAGATGAACGATGTCGGCACGGTCGGCGGCGCGGACACCGAGGCGCACCAGGAGCGGGTCGGCGATGCGCGCACCGCGCGCGGAGTGGTCCCGCTCCCCCGGGAGCTTGCCGAGGTCGTGGAGGAGTGCGGCGAGCAGCAGCCGAGGGTCGCTCGCCCCGCCCGCCGCCGTGAGACCCGGCGTCCCGGGGAGCTCCGCGAGTCCTGCCACCGTCAGCAGGAGGTGACGGTCGACCGTGCGGGTGTGGACGGCGGTGCGCTGGGGCCGGTTGCGGATCGGTGCCCACTCGGGGAGCCAGACGGCGACCACGCCGACGAGGTCGAGCGCGTCGAGGACGTCCAGCGCCCGCGTCCCCGCGGCGAGGACGGCGAGGAGGTCGGTGAGCGCCTCGGGGGGCCACCGCCCGTGCTCGCCCGCCGGGTCCGGGCAGCGGGCCAGGGCGGTCGTCGTCACCGGCGAGAGCGGGAGGCCGTGCTCGATCGCGGCGCGGGCGGCGCGGAGCGGGAGGAGAGGATCGCTCGCGGGGTCGGCACCCGCGGCGAGGACGACCTCGCCGTCGTGGGCGACCAGGCCGGGCGCGAGCGTGGTGAGCCGCGGCGGACGCCCGGCCCGCAGGGCGGCGGTGATGAGTCGGCCCCGCGGACGGGTGGCGGCCCGGCGGGCCGAGCGCAGCGTCGTGTCGAGCGCATGCCGGATCGTGCGGCCGGCCGCGCTCACCCCTGCAAGGAGCTCGTCGGCGGGGTCCGCACCGGCCTCGGTGCGGCCGGGCGAGGCCCCGGGGGACGGCACCGCCCCGCGCAGCTCGTCGAGCTCCGCCCGCGTGCGCGGGGCACGGTCGCCGAGCCCCATGGCGGACGCCACGGCGTCCTGGTCGTGCAGGGTGAGCCGGGAGGCCGCCCGGCCGGTGACCACGTGCAGCGCGTCGCGCACGTCGCACAGGTGCGAGACGGCGTCGTCGATCTCCCCGTGCGGCCGGTCCGTGAGCCAGGACGCTGCGAGGGCGGAGACGATGCGGGCGTCCCGCAGCCCGCCACGACACTCCTTGAGGTCGGGCTCGCTGAGGTGGGCGAGGTCCCCGGTCCGCCGCCCGCGCGCAGCGACCGCGCCGGCGAGGTCCTCGAGGCGGACCCGGGCCGCCCCGCGCCAGTCGGCCAGGACCGCCGAGGCGGCCTCCGCGCCGAGGTCGGCGTCGCCCGCCAGGTTCCGCATGCCCAGCAGGCCGACGGCGGCGGGCACATCGGTGGAGGCCACGGACCGGCAGTCCGCGAGCGTCCGCACGGAGTGGTCCAGCGTGAGGCCCGCGTCCCAGATCGGGTACCACAGGGCGTCCGAGAGAGCGGCGAGCGTCACGTCGTCGCGGGAGCCGTCGTGCAGGAGCACGAGGTCGAGGTCGGCGCACGGCCCGCCGTCGCGTCGTCCGAGCGAGCCGACGCACGCGAGCGCCACGCCTCGTCGAACATCGGTGCCCAGCCGGCGCCCGGCGTCCGCCCAGAGCTCGACGAGTGCGGCGTCGGTCAGGTCGGCGAGCGCGCGGCGGTAGGCCCGCCCGTGCTCCAGGGCACCGGTGGCGAGCTCGGCGGGCGCCGGGGGGCGAACGGCGCGGCGGGCGGCCCGCAGCTCGGTGAGGAGCCGGTGACCGCCCGCCGCGCCGGTGCTCACAGGGCCTCGGAGCCCCGTTCGCCGGTCCGGACGCGGACGACCTGCCCCACGTCGGAGACCCAGACCTTGCCGTCACCGATGCGGCCCGTGTGGGCGGCGCCGACCACGGCGTCGAGCACCTGATCGGCCTCCGCGTCGTCGACGAGGACCTCGATGCGGACCTTGGGCACGAGGCGGACCTCGTACTCGGCACCGCGGTAGACCTCGGTGTGGCCGTGCTGGCGGCCGAAGCCGTTGGCCTCCGAAACGGTCATACCGGTGACACCCGCGGCCTCGAGGGCCGCCTTGACGTCCTCGAGCCGGAACGGCTGGATGATGGCGGTGATGAGCTTCATGTCGGTCCTCACTTCTCCGATCCGGTGAGCAGTCGCCCGGAGCCGATGCCCTCGTAGGCACTCTCCGCGTGCTGTGCGGTGTCGATCCCGCTGGCCTCGTCATCATCGCTCACGCGCCAGCCCATGGTGGCCTTGAGGACGAGCGCGATCACGAGGGTGACGAGCCCCGAGTAGACCACGGCCACGACCGCGATGAGGGCCTGGACGATCAGCTGGTCCGCGCCGTCGCCCATGAAAAGACCGCCCTCGTCAGCGAGCAGGCCGACGACGATCGTGCCGACCAGTCCGCCGACCAGGTGGACGCCGACGACGTCGAGCGAGTCGTCGAACCGCCACCGGTACTTCAGACTCACCGCGAGCGCGCAGAGCACGCCCGCGACCGCGCCGAGGACGATCGAGGTGACGGGGTTGAGCGCCCCGGCCGCCGGGGTGATGGCGACGAGACCGGCGACGGTGCCCGAGGCGGCGCCGAGCGACGTCATGTGCCCGTCACGCAGGCGCTCGACGACGAGCCAGCCGAGGATGGCGGCCGCCGTGGCCGACGTCGTGTTGACCCACGCGAGACCGGCGGTGCCGTCGGCCGTGAAGGCGGAGCCGGCGTTGAAGCCGAACCAGCCGACCCACAGCAGGGCGGCGCCGATCATCACGAGCGGCAGGTTGTGCGGCCGCATCGGCACCTTGCCGAAGCCCTTGCGCCGACCGATGACCAGGGCGAGGACGAGGCCGGCGATGCCCGCGTTGATGTGGACGACCGTGCCGCCGGCGAAGTCGATCGGCTCGGCGATCGAGCCGAACCACCCGTCGCCGGAGAGGATGCCGCCACCCCAGACCATGTGGGCCATCGGGAAGTAGGACAGCGTCACCCACAGGGCGGCGAAAACGAGCCAGGACGCGTACTTCACGCGTTCGGCGATCGCCCCGGAGACCAGTGCGGTGGTGATGATGGCGAAGGTTGACTGGAAGGCCACTCCCACGTAGGCGGGTACGCCGAGGTCGTCGATGATGTGGGCGCCGTCCGCGTCGACCACCTGACCGTCGAGGGCGAAGCCGTCGAACGGGTTGCCGAGGATGCCCCCGAGCGAGTCGCCGTAGCTCATCGACCACCCCCACAGCGGGTAGATGACGCCGACGACGGCGATGACGCCGAAGCTCATCATCATCATGTTGAGCACCCCGCGGCTGCGGGTCATGCCGCCGTAGAACAGGGCCAGGGCCGGCACGGTCATCATGAGCACGAGCGTGGCGGACATCAGCATCCAGGCCGTGGCGCCGGTGTCGAGCGTCGGCGCTGCCGACGTCGCGATGAGTGGTGTCATGTCTCCTCCTCGCCGGCACCGTCGGCCGGTCTGGGAGGCACTCTCCTTCGAGCGTGTTTCGCCGCGGCGCGGCCCAGGTTTCACCCGTGTAACCGGCAGCGCCGCCACGTGACGATCACGTGACGGCGCCGGGAGACGGTGCGGTAGGCGTCAGCCGAGCAACGAGTCCACGAAGTCCTCGGGGACGAACGGCGCGAGGTCGTCGGGGCCCTCGCCGAGCCCGACGTACTTCACCGGCACGCCGAGCTCGCGCTGCACGGTGACGACGATGCCACCCTTCGCGGTGCCGTCGAGCTTGGTGAGCACGATGCCGGTGACGGACACGGCCTCGGAGAAGATCTTCGCCTGCTGCATGCCGTTCTGACCCGTGGTCGCGTCGAGGACGAGCAGGACCTCGCGGACGGGCGCCTGGCGCGACATCACGCGCTTGATCTTGCCCAGCTCCTCCATGAGGCCGGCCTTGTTCTGGAGTCGGCCGGCGGTGTCGACGACGACGACGTCCGCATCCTGCTCCCGGCCGCTGCGCACGGCCTCGAACGCCACCGACGCCGGGTCGGCGCCCTCGGTCTCGGACCGGACGACGGGCACGCCGACGCGCTCGCCCCAGGTGGTCAGCTGCTCGGCGGCGGCCGCACGGAAGGTGTCGGCGGCGCCGAGGACGACCGAGTGCCCCTCGGCGACGAGCACGCGCGCGAGCTTGCCGATCGTCGTCGTCTTGCCCGTGCCGTTGACGCCGACGACGAGCACGGTCGCAGGGTGGGGCGCGCCGTCGTCGCCGAGGACGGGGCTGAGGTCGAGGGTGCGGTCCGCGTCGGGCCCGACGAACTCCAGGAGCTCGCGGCGCAGGATGTCCTTGACGGCGCCGGCGTCGCCCGCGCCGGTGACCTTGGCCTCCGTGCGCAGGGTGTCGATGAGCTCGGTGGTGGGGCCGATGCCGACGTCGGCGACCAGCAGCGTGTCCTCCAGCTCCTCCCAGTCCTCCTCGGTGAGCGAGTCGCGCGAGAGGATTGAGAGCAGGGCCTGGCCGAACGACCCGGAGCGGGCGAGGCGGGCGCGCAGGCGCTGGAGCCGCGAGGTGACGGTCTCGGGCTGCTCGAGGGTCGGTGTCGGCGGGGCCGCCGGCTCGGCGGCGCCCGGTTCGGCGACGTCGGTCCCCGCGCGGTCCTCGTCGATGACGGCGGTCGGCGCGGCGGAGGCGCCCGACGCCGGCTCCTCACCGGAGGGGTACGGGCTCGACTCCCCCGGGGGAAGCGTGTCGTCGCGCCTGCGGCGCGAGGGGACGAGCCAGAGTCCGGCGATCAGCCCGACGACGAGCAGGGCTCCGACGACGGTCAGGATGATGTACGGGGTATCCACGGCCACAGTCTCTCAGGAACGCGGACGGCCGGCGTCGCGCTCCCCGGTGGTCGAGAGGCGGCGGGCGGGGCGCGGGGCGGCGCGCAGCCCGGGAACGGGGACTCCGTCAGGCCGAGGCGTCGGCGCGTTCGATGCGCTGGGAGATCACGGTCGACAGCCCCCCGCGCATGGTGACGCCGTAGAGCGCGTCGGCGACCTCCATCGTGCGCTTCTGGTGCGTGATGACGATGAGCTGGGAGGACTCGCGCAGCTCGGCGAAGATCTCGATGAGGCGGCCGAGGTTGACGTCGTCGAGGGCGGCCTCGACCTCGTCCATCACGTAGAACGGGCTCGGGCGGGCGGTGAAGATCGCCACGAGCAGGGCGACGGCCGTGAGCGAGCGTTCCCCGCCCGAGAGCAGCGAGAGGCGCTTGACCTTCTTGCCCGCGGGCCGCGCCTCGATCTCGATGCCGGTGGTGAGCATGTCGTCCGGGTCGGTGAGCACGAGACGGCCCTCGCCGCCGGGGAACAGCCGGGGGAACACGCGCTCGAACTGGGCCGCGGTGTCGTGGAACGCGGAGGTGAACACCTCCTCGACCCGGGCGTCGATGTCCTTGACGATCTGGAGCAGGTCCTCGCGCGAGCGCGTGAGGTCGGCCAGCTGCTCGGTGAGGAACTGGTGGCGCTCCTCCAGGGCGGCGTGCTCCTCGAGCGCGAGCGGGTTGACCTTGCCCAGGCGAGCGAGGTCCTTCTCCGCCCGGGCGAGCCGCTTGACCTGCTCCTCGCGGACGAAGGGCCGGGGCTCGGGCGGCTCCTCGCCGTCCGCGACCGGCGCGGTGGAGGGGACGAGCACGTGGGGCCCGTACTCCTCGAGCAGGACGTCGGGGTCGGTGCCGAGCTCCTCGACGGACCGCTCCTCCGCCTGGCGCACCCGCATCGTGTGCTCGGTGCGGGCGAGCTCCTCGCGGTGCGCGGCGTCGCGCAGGCCGAGCAGGGTCTTGTCGATCTCGGCGAGCTGGGAGCGCACCGAGGTCGTGGCCTTCTCCCGGTCCTCCCGCTCGGCCTCGGCCTCGGCGCGGCGCGCGGCGGCCTCCCCCACGGCGCGGTCCGCGGCGGCCACGCCCTCCTGGGCACGCTCGTGGACCTCGGCGGCGACCGCTGCCTGTCGGCGGCGTCGCGCGGCCCGGTCAGCGGCGGCGGCGCGGGCCGCGCGCTCGGTGCGGGCGGCGGCCTCGAGGGAGGCGGCGCGGCCGGCGAGCGCGCTCACCCGCTCCTCGACGGTGCGCAGCGCGAGGCGGGTGTCGGTCTCCGCGGAGCGGGCCTCCCGCGCAGCGGCGGTCGCCTGGTCCCGCTCGGTGGTGGCGCGCTCGAGATCGGCCTCGGCCTCCTCGGGCTCGCGGCCGGCGAGCTCGAGGCGCTCCCCCAGCTCGGCGAGGACCTCGCGGTGCTCGGCCAGCGCGGTCTCCGCCTGCTCGCGGGCGGGGCCGGACCGCTCGACCTCCGTGCCCGAGTCCCGGATTGTCTGGCGCAGGCGGCCGAGCCGCTCGGTGACGGCGGACATCTCGGCGTCCGAGGCGTGCAGGGCGTCCAGCGCGCCGGCGGCCTGCGCCCGGGCGGCCTCGACCTCCTCGCGGGCCGGGCCGAGCGCGAACCGGGTGGCCTCGGCGCGGCGCGCGGCGTCGTCGACGTCGGCGAGGGCCTGCTCGTGGGCGGCGTGCAGGCTGAGCACCGAGGACTCCTCGCCCCCACCGCCGGACACGGCCGCGGCACCGACGACGTCGCCGTCGCTCGTCACCGCCGTGAGGTCGGGGCGGGCCGCGACGGCCGCCCGGGCCGCCGTGAGGTCCTCGGCGAGGACGACCCGGTCGAGGAGCCGGGCGAGGGTGACGGCGACGTCGGTGCGCGCCGTGACGACCGACGGGGCCGCGACGACGCCGTCCGGGAGGTCGCCGGCCGACGAGCCGCCCGCCGCCGGCGGGGCGTCGGCGCCGGGGTCCGCCGCGACGACGAGGCGCAGCTTGCCGCTTCCCTCCTCGCGGCTGGCGCGCAGAGCGGTGACGGCGGCATCGAGCGAGGCGACCACGTGCGCGGCGGCGAGCGGCCCGAGGGCGGCGGCGACGGCGTCGGCCCACTCGGCCTCGACCTCGAGGTGCTCCGGGAGGGGGCCGAGCAGGCCCTCGACGTCCCCGGCCGGCGCGGCGTCGGAGGCGGCCAGGCCGAGGGCCAGTGCCTCGGCGCGGGACTGGGCGGAGGTACGTGCCTCCTCGGCGGCGCGCAGATCCTCGTCGAGCCGCTCGGTCTCGGCCTCGGCGGCCGCGAGCCGGTCGGCGGCCCTCTCGTAGGCGTCGTCGAGGTCCTCCTCGCCGGACTCGGCGCCCGCGACGTCCCGCTCCAGGCGGTCGAACTCGCGCTGCGCGTCCTCGGCGCGGGTGCGGGCGGCGGCCTCGGCGTCGTGCAGGCGGTCGAGCTCGGCCTGGGCGGCCTCGAGTCGGGACCGGCGCTCGGCCACCTGGCCCGTGAGCCGGGCGAGCCCCTCGCGGCGGTCGGCGTCGGCGCGGTGGACGGCGGCGAGCGCGTGCTCGGCCGCGCGCTCGGCGGTCTCCGCCTCCGTGCGGCGGGCCTCGGCGTCGGTCAGGGTGGTGCGGGCGGCGTCGAGCTCGACGCCGAGCTCGGCCTCCGCGGCGCGAGCCTGCTCGGCGCGGGCCTGGAGGACGTCGGGGTCGCGGGCGTCGTCCTGGCGGCCGGCGCCCTCGCGGTCGCCGTCCTGGGCGGGCCCCTCGTCGTCGTGCTCTTCGCCCGTGCCGCCGAGGAGGCGGACCCGTTCGGTGGCGACGTCGGTGAGCGCCCGCAGCCGCTCGCGCACGCCGGAGAGCCGGTACCAGGTGTCGGTGGCGGCGCCGAGCCGCGGGGCGGCGTCGGCGGCGGCCTGCTCGAGGGCGGCCAGCGAGCGCCGCGCGACGTCCTGCTCGCCCTCGGCCTGCTCGAGGCGGGCGGCGATCGCGGCGGTGTCGGTGGTCGCGGAGTCGGCGGCGGCGCGGAGCTGGGCGAGGTCGTCGGCCAGGAGACGGGCGCGGGCGTCGCGCAGGTCGGTCTGGACCACCTGGGCGCGGCGCGCGACGTCGGCCTGGCGGGCGAGCGGACCGAGCTGGCGGCGGATCTCGGCCGTGAGGTCGCTCAGCCGGGCGAGGTTCGCGGCCGTGGCCTCGAGCTTGCGCAGCGCCTTCTCCTTGCGGCGGCGGTGCTTGAGGACGCCGGCGGCCTCCTCGATGAAGCCGCGGCGGTCCTCGGCGGTCGCCTGGAGGACGGAGTCGAGCCGTCCCTGCCCGACGATGACGTGCATCTCCTTGCCCATGCCCGTGTCGGACAGGAGCTCCTGGATGTCGAGCAGCCGGCAGGACTCGCCGTTGATCTGGTACTCGGAGCCGCCGGAGCGGAACAAGGTGCGGGAGATCGTCACCTCGGTGTACTCGATGGGCAGCACGCCGTCGGTGTTGTCGATCGTCAGCGAGACCTCGGCGCGACCGAGCGGGGCGCGGCCCGTGGTGCCGGCGAAGATCACGTCCTGCATCGAGCCGCCGCGCAGGGACTTCGCGCCCTGCTCACCCATCACCCAGCTGAGGGCGTCGACGACGTTGGACTTGCCCGACCCGTTCGGCCCGACCACGCACGTGATGCCGGGCTCGAGGTGGAGGGTCGTCGCCGACGCGAAGGACTTGAAGCCCCGCATGGTCAGCGTCTTGAGATACACGCCCGCGAGCCTAGGTCAGGAGGGCCGTGATCCAGCGGAACCCGCCCGAGCATCTGTGACGAGTGAGCGGACTTCCGCCCGACGAGTAAGCGCGGTTCTGCTCGCCATGCTGCGGGCAGTGAGTGGGCGGCGTCGCGCTGTCGCCGAGCCAGTGGGGTAACCATCGAGGCAGTGCCCCGCGTCGACTGAATCGGCACATAGCCCACTGACTCACCGACCGGAGAGCCGAACCGGACTGAACCGAACCGGACCGGCGACCGAATCGCGCTCACTCGCCGCACAGAGATCCGCTCACTCGCCGGCGGGGCGGTGCGCCAGAAGTGCGGAGCGTCAGAACAAGCGGTGCGTCAGGAGGCGGCGAACCAGAGGGAGATCTCGCGCTCGGCGCTCTCGACGGCGTCGGAGGCGTGGACGAGGTTCTCGATGACAGCGCCGCCGCCCTCGTGCCCGAGGTCCCCGCGCACGGAGCCGGGTGCCGCGACGGTCGGGTCGGTCGCGCCCACGATGGTGCGGATCCCCTCGATGACGCGGTGGCCCTCGACGACGGCCGCCACCACGGGGCCGGAGCCCATGAACTCCACGAGCCCGCCGAAGAAGGGGCGCTCCGCGTGCTCGGCGTAGTGCTGCTCGAGCAGCGCACGGTCCGGGTGCAGCAACTGCAGCGCGGTGATCGTGTAGCCCTTGGTCTCGATGCGGCGCAGGATCTCGCCGGTGAGGTGGCGGGCGACGCCGTCGGGCTTGACGAGGACGAGGGTGCGCTCGAGCGGGGAAGTCATGCCCGCAGCCTAGTGGCGCGGCGCGCCAGGTCCGTGCGCCCGCCGCACCCAGGGATGCGCGGCCGGCAGCGGTCAGGCGCCTCGGCCGTCGCCAGGTGGTCGGGCACCGGCGGCCGTCGCCACGCGGTCAGGTGCCCTCGGCTGTCGCCAGGTGGTCGGGCACCCTCGGCCGTCGCCACGCGGTCAGGCGCCCTCGGCTGTCGCCAGCCGGTGGTGCTCGAGCTCGGCGGCGTAGCGGACGCGCCGGTCGGCGTCGATGTCGTCCCCCGTGCGCAGCGCGATGAGCCACAGCAGAGCGAAGACGATCGCGAGGCTGAGCACCATCGGCACGACGAGCGCGACGGCGGCCAGCCCGATCTGGACGAACCAACCGAGCACGCCCACCTCGCGCGGGTACTTCCGCACGAGTCCCGCCCCGACGACGCACACCACGAGCGCCGTCATCCCGACCGCCCACACCCACGGCAGCGGTGCCACGCGCAGACCGTGCGCGACCAGGGTGGCGAAGAGCATGACGAACGCCTCGAGCGCGAGGATCGCCGTGAGGAACAGAACCCGGGCGGACCTCGGCGGGCGCGGCGCGGCGGGGGCTACCTCGTCGGCCCGCCCGGCCGAGGGTGCCTCGTCCGGCGTCGTCCCGGCGGGGGCTACCTCGTCGGCCTGCCCGGCGGAGGGTGCCTCGTCCGGCGTCGTCCCGGCGGGGGCCACGTCGTCGGCCCGCGCGGCGACGTCCGTCCGATCGGGTGCGGCCGAGGAGTCCGGCGCCGTCCGGGGTGCGTCCGCACGCTCGCTGCGGTCGACCTGCTCGGCGGGAGCGGGGCCGTCCGGCCTCTGCCCGGCGTCGTCCGCCTGCCCGATGCCGCCCGCCTGCTCGCTCGTCACTCCCCCAGGGTAGTTCGGCCGAGGACGACCCTGGCGCGGTGCGCGACGGCGGCCCGCTGGACCTGTGCGCCGTACCGGACGTCGACGGGGATCCGGGGCATCCGCAGCACGGCGTCGAGCCGGACCGGCACCGGACCGGAGCCGGCCACCGCAGCCTCGGCCGCCACGGCCCCGGCCACCGCGGCGCGCGCCGCGGCGGTCAGGCCGCGCGGGGCCCTCGACGCCTTCGCCCGGGCACCCCGGTGGCGCCGCGGGTCGGTCTCGAGGACCGCCACCACGTCCTGCGCCCCACGCGGCCCCACCCCGACGACGCACGCCGCCGTCACGCCCGGGATCGCCCGGAGCGCGATCTCGAGCGCGATCGGGGTGACGACTCCGTTCTCGGTGGTGATCTCGTGCCCGACCCGGCCCTCGAGCCAGAGCCGGCCCTCGGCGTCGAGGTGGCCGAGGTCACCGGTCCGGTGCCACCCGACCAGTGTCTGGGCGCGCGCCTGCTCGGCGGCCGGCAGGAGGTAACGGTCGCGCAGGTGGGGCGCGGTGCCGACGACCTCGCCGGTCACGCCGGGCGTGCTCACCGCGTCCCCGACCGGCGCGCCGAGGTGGTCGAGCGGGACGATGCCGACGCGGGCGCCCGGGACTGGTCGTCCCACGCAGGTACCGCCGCCCGCCCCGTCCGCGCTCGACGCCGTCGCCGCCCGTAGCTCGGGCAGCGTGAGGTCGGTGAGCGGGAGCAGCCCGGCCATGCCGTAGGGGGCGTGCATCTCGGGCTCGCCGAGCAGCCTCGCGGCGCGGGCGAGCTCACCGGCGGTGACGGGCGCCCCGCCGACGACGACGCGGCGCAGCCGGGTGAGCGCGTCCCGTTCGTCGGGGGCGAGCCGGCCGGCCGTCGCGACGACCGAGGCCAGGCCGGCCGGGCTCACGGCGAGCGCCGGCGACGGGACGCGGCGGGCCGCCCGCGCGAGCTGCGATCCGGTGAGCGTGCCCGGGCGCCCGGTGCCCGGGATAACCGCGGGCGCCCCGACGGCGAGGGCCAGCAGGGCGGCCGGCGCGAAGCCCGCGACCAGGCCGTGGTCGTGGTCGAGGGGGACGACCTGGGTCGTCGCCTCGCACATGGCCGCGAGCGTGCGGTGCGTGTAGACCACGCCGTTGGGACGCAGTGAGCCGGCGGCCTGGAAGACGACGAGGGCGTCGTCGTCGGGGTCCGGCTCCTCCGGGAGGGCGACCCCGCCGGCGACGAGCTCCCGACCGTGGTCGAGGATCTCGAGGAACACGCCGCGCAGGCCGAGCAGCCGGCGCTCGTTGGCGGTGATCACGCGGTCGAACGGGGTGCGCACGAGGTAGCGGTTCGCCGTCCAGCCGCGCACGCGTGCGGCCCGCGCGGCCACCGGCGTGCCGAGCAGGTGGTCGAGCTCGGCGCCGCGCAGCGCCCGGTCGAGGCCGCGGGCACCGAGGCGCGGGTCGGCGAGCACGGCGACGCCGCCGAGGCGCAGGACCGCGAACAGGCTGAGCGTGAGCTCGACGCCGGGCGGGATCGAGACGCCGACCCGCTGGCCGGGCCGGACCCCGGCGTCCTTCAGCCCCAGGGCGAGCATCTCGACGTCGTCGGCGAGCTCGCGCCAGGTGACACGTCGGCGCAGGCCGGGGTCGTCCAGGACGAGCGCGGCGGCGTCCGACCCGCGGCGCTCGCGCAGCTGGTGCCACAGGGGCCGGTACCCGGCCGTCGCCGCATGCCCGTCGGGGTGCTTGTCGATCACCCGGCCAGCGTAATGACGGCCCGCACCCTCCGTGGCCCGGCCGGTGCGACGGCCGGGAGCAGGGCACGGCGTCCCGTCATCTGGACCTCCCCCGACGGGCGCGGCGCGGCCGGCCGCGCGGTGCCAGAGTGGGCGCCCGGGCGTGGCGCGCGACGTCGTCGTACGCCGTTCCCGCGCCCCGACGCCAGCCCGTCCCCGATCCGAGAGGTCACCATGTCGAAGGTCCGCACCACGCACGCCGGCTCGCTGCCCCGCACCGCCGCGCTGATCGACGCCAACGCCGCGCGCGCCGAGGACCGCATCGGTCAGGCCGAGCTCACCGCGCTGCTGGAGTCCGAGGTCGCGGGCGTGGTCGCGCGGCAGACCGAGGCGGGCCTCGACCACGTCAACGACGGCGAGTACGGCAAGCTCATGAGCGAGTCCGTCGACTACGGCGCCTGGTGGTCCTACTCGTTCGGGCGCACGGGCGGCCTGACCATCGACCCGGACGACCAGTCGTGGGCCGCGGACAGCTACGTCTCCTCCCCCGGCGACGTGCGCCTGACCGGCTTCCTCCACCGCCGCGACCGGGCGCTGTTCGCGGACGCCTACGCCGACCCGACGTCGGGCATCTGGAGCGGCGGCGACAAGCCACGCCCGTTCCCGGTCGTCACCGGCGAGCTCACCTACACCGGCGCCGACGCCGTGCGGGCCGACGTCGACCACCTCGTCGCCGCGCTCGCGGCCGCCGGCAAGGAGCCGAGCGCCGGCTTCGTCACCGCCCTGTCCCCCGGCTCGGCGACCCGCATCACCGACCGGTTCTACGGCGACGAGGACGCCTACCTCGACGCCTGGGCGCGCGTCCTGCGCGAGGAGTACAAGGCGATCCTCGACGCCGGGCTGTGGCTGCAGATCGACGACCCGTCGGTGGCGGAGAACTTCGACCAGATCACGCCCGAGCCGGCGGTGGCGGACTACGTCGCGTTCACCGAGAAGCGCGTCGCTGCCCTCAACCGGGCGCTCGAGGGGCTGCCGACGGAGCGCGTGCGGTTCCACCTGTGCTGGGGCTCGTGGCACGGCCCGCACTCGACCGACCTGCCGCTGGCGGACATCGCCCCGACGATGCTCACGGTGAACGCCGCCGCCTACTCCTTCGAGGCCGCGAACGTGCGCCACGAGCACGAGTGGCGGGTCTGGGAGAACCTCGCGCTGCCGGCCGACAAGGTGCTCGTGCCCGGCGTGGTCTCGCACGCCACCAACGTCCTCGAGCACCCCGAGCTCGTCGCCGACCGCATCGAGCGGTTCGCGCGCCTCGTCGGACCGGAGCGCGTGTGGGCGTCGACCGATTGCGGGCTCGGGGGACGTGTCCACGAGCAGATCGCGTGGGCGAAGCTGGACTCACTGGTCGAGGGCGCGCGGATCGCGGACCGGCGCCTCGCGGGCGGCGCGGCGGCCTGAGCGCAGGCCGGCCGGCCCGAGTGCGAAGCGCGGGCCGAGCGAGGGGCGGCGGCCTGAGCGCAGGCCGGCCGGCCCGTCGCAGCCCCCCTGCACGACGGCGGAGCTCACCTGCACGGTGAGCCCCGCCGTCGTGCATGTGGTCGGGTCGGGCGCCCCTGCCGCCGGCCAGGATCAGCCGGCGAAGACCCCGATGCCGTTGGGGACCTCGCGCAGGACCTCGATGCCGTCCTCGCGGCTGCGGCTCAGCAGCGAGAACTCGTCATCGACGCCGGGCCGGCCGAGCATCGTGCTCGAGCCGCCGCCGTCGAGGAGGACGGCGTCGTCGGACCCGAGCTCGGCCATGACGACCGCCGCGTCCCGGGTGGAGGCGCCGACGCTGTCGGGGTTCCGGCCGTCGACGACGAGGAGGAACAGCGTGCGCCCGTCCTCGGACACGCCGGCGAGCGTGCGCGGGTTGAGCGGTCGCTCCGGGATGGTGCCGACCTCGCCGTCGCGGACGACGACCCCGCCGCCGACGGCCCAGTCGAGCCGTCCGGCGCCGTCCGACCGCGACCGCATGTGCGTCCGCACGCTGTCGCCGACCTCGAGCCCGCGCAGCTCGTCCGCGCCGTCCTCGCGGCCGAGGAGGACCTGCTGCCCCTCCTCCAGCGCACCGGTGCCGCCGGCCGTCTCGGCGACGTCGACGACGCGACCGTCCTCCAGCAGCACCTCGAGCACGTCATCCGTGCACGCCGCGCCGCGGGCGGTCTCGTCGCCGCAGGCCGCTCGCGCCCGCGTGTCGTCGCCCCACGTGTCGCCCCACCGGGCGTCGAAGAGCGTGATCTGGTCGGTCGCCATGCCGTACTGGTTGAGGCCGTCGATGTCGATCGGTCGCTGGCCGCGCGGGGCGGCGAAGGCGTCGAGCTCGACGTCCGTGACCACGCCGCGGCCCGAGCGTGTGACGCCGACGACCTCGTCGCCGTCGTTCCAGGCCGCGTCGAGCGACTCGCCGTGCCGCTGGGCGTAGGGCACCGCGGACTGGCGGATCTCGCCGTCGCGGATCTCCACGCCCGCGGCCGCGAAGGTGGCGGCGATCTCCCCGTGGGTCGGGTCGACCGTGTTCTGGAAGAAGTCGCCGTTGACGGCGGCGATGGCGCCGGCGTCCTCGCCCATGTCGTCCAGGCGCTGCGGCGTGGTGATCGTCGGCCCGGTGATGAGGTCGGTGCCGGCCGTGCGCAGGTCGACCGCGAGGAGGTTGGCGGTCGAGGCGCCCTCGGGCGTGGTCACACGGTAGGTCGTGTGCTGGACGCCGTCCGCGAGCTCGCCGACGCCGGTCCGCTCGATCTCGATGTCCTCCGACTCGGCGGTCGGGGCGGGTGCGGGGGCGGACGGCGAGGGGCCGGCGGGCGCGGCGAGAGGTGCGGTGGCGGACACGTCGGCCGCGGCCGGCACGGCGGCGGCACCCATCGCCGTCGTCGCGAGCGCGAGAGCCGAAAGGGCGAGAGTGCGCGGATGTAGTCGTGACCGGTGCGTGCGGTGGGTGATGGCTGCCATGGGACGTCCCCTTCGTCTGGCTCGGTTTCGGACGCGGCGGACGCTAGGCAGGCCCCGTGTCCGGCGCGCGACCGGCGCGCGACGGCACGGCAAACTCCTGCGCGCGCGGTCGGTCCGCTCATATGTGGGACCTGCCCGTTCACGGAGTGGCCACCGTCCGTTGGTACGCACATCGCCGTGCGGTCGACTGCCCTCCGTACGGTCGCCGCGCCGTCCGACCCCCTCGCCAGACCCCGTGATGTGGACGGCCTCACACCGCACGTCCCCCTGAGCAGAGGAGATCTCCCATGCGCACGCACAGGACCGGCCGACGCCGGTCGATCGGACTCGGGCTGGCGGCCGCCGGCGCGGTCGTCCTCTCGGCCCTTGCCGCTCCAGCGACCGCCGACGAGCCGAGCGAGGGCGAGCCCGCTGCACGGGACGCGACCGACGCCGCGAACGCCTCCGCGGGTGCTTCCAATACCTCCGATAACGGCTCCGAGGACGGGCCGGACAACATCATCGTCGTCGTCGGCGACGGCATGGGCTACAACCACATCGACATGGCGAGCATGTTCGAGTCCGACCAGAGCCGCTACCAGGTGGCCGTCGACCCGGAGGCCGGCACGATCGAGGACGTCGACGGGGACACCCCGACCCAGGTCTACGAGCACTGGCCCGTCCAGTACGCCATGAGCACTTTCTCGGTCGGCGGCTCCTACGACCCCGAGGTGATGTGGGGCGACTTCGCCGCCTCCACGCTGGCCGCCCCGACCGACTCGGCCGCGGCGGCCACCGCCATGGCCACCGGGGTGAAGACGATCAACCAGGCCGTCGGCGTCGACCGCGAGGGTGCGCCGATCGAGAACGTCGTCGAGCGGGCGCAGGCGCAGGGCCGCGCCACCGGCGTCGTCACGAACGTCGTGGTCCCCCACCCCACGACGGCCGCCTTCGCCATCCACAACGAGAGCCGCCTCGACTACCTCGCGGTCTCCGACCTGCTGGTCGACGAGAGCGGCCTCAACGTGGTCATGGGCTCCGGCCACCCCTGGTACGACGACAACGGCGACCGGTACGACGAGCCGGACTTCAACTACGTGAGCGAGGAGACCTGGACGCGGCTGGAGAACGGCGACACGCCGTTCGAGTTCATCGAGGAACGGGCCGACTTCCAGGCGCTCGCGGGAGCCGAGGCACCGCCGACGCACGTGATGGGCTTCGCGCAGGCGTGGACCACCACCCAGGAAGCCCGGGGCGACGGCGAGAGCGACGTCCCGTTCGAGGACCCGTTCATCGAGACGGTGCCCGAGCTGTCCGAGATGACGCTCGGCGCCCTCAACGTCCTGGACAACGCCTCCGACGAGGGCTTCTTCCTCGCGGTCGAGAGCGGCGCGATCGACTGGTCCTCCGAGCTCAATGCCCCGGCCCGGGCCATCGAGGAGACCATCACGCTCAACGAGACGGTCGAGGCGATCTCCGACTGGGTCGAGACCCACAGCAGCTGGGACGAGACGATGGTCGTCGTCACCGCCGACCACGAGGCCGGCTACATCACCGGCCCGGACTCCGATCCCGCGTGGACGCCCATGGTGTCCAACGGCGTGGGCGAGCTGCCGGACCACGAGTGGCACCGACTGGCCCACTCCAACCACCTCGTGCCCTTCTTCGCCATCGGCGCCGGCTCCGAAGCCTTCCACGCCCGCGCCACCGGGGAGGACCCGGTCCGCGGGAGCTACCTCGACAACGCCGACATCGGACAGGTCATGCTCGACGAGCTGTGGGCCGAGCAGGACGACCCGGGTGAGCCGGACCCCGAGCCGGTGCCGCCGTCACCGGGGCGTGGGTTCTACCTGAACGACGGGTGGGAGATCTGGGCCGATCACGAGTTCAGCTTCGGCCGCCCGGGTGACGAGGTCCTGGTCGGTGACTGGGACGGCGACGGCAGCGACACGCTCGCGGTCCGCCGAGGCAACAGGTACTTCCTGTCCAACTCGCTGTACGGCGGGGCGGCCGAGGTCGAGCTGACCTACGGCCGCGCGGACGACGCGGTGCTGGTAGGTGACTGGGACGGCAACGGTGCGGACAGCTTCGCGGTGCGTCGTGGGAACAGCTACTTCCTGTCGAACTCCCTGACCGGTGGGAACGCGGATGCGGTGCTGGACTACGGCCGCGCCGACGACACCGTGCTGGTCGGGGACTACGACGGCGACGCCGTCGACACCTTCACCGTCCGCCGCGGCAACACCTACTTCGTCTCGAACTCGCTCAGCACGGGCTGGGCGGACGTCGAGCTGGACTACGGCCGGGCGTCGGACGACGTCCTGGTCGGTGACTGGGACGGCGACGCGGTCGACACCTTCGCCGTGCGCCGCGGGAACCTCTACCTGGTGTCGAACTCGCTGACCTCCACGGTGGCCGACACCGAGGTCCGGTACGGCCGGGCCGGCGACGAGGTGTACGTCGGTGACTGGGACGGCGACGGCTCCGACACCCTCGGAGTCCGCCGCTGACCAGAACCTGATGCCGATCATCGGCGAGTGAGCGGACCTCTGCTCTGCTCCACGAGTGAGCGGAGTTCTGCTCCACGGATAGGCGCCGCCCGGATCTCGGTCCGGGCGGCGCTCAACTGTCGGGCGGGCCCCGCACCCTGATGGGGTGCGGTGCCCGCCCCTCGTCGTCATTCCCTGCACCAGCTCGACATGGTCCCGCCCGGCATCGGCTCGGTCAGTTCGGTGAGGCAGTGGGGTAATCGCCGAGTCAGTCGACCGGGGGGCATGTCTCGATGGATACCTGATTGACTCGGTGACGACGCAACGACGCGACACCGCAACTCGCTCTCCAACGGACCGAACCCCGCTCACTCGCGACACGGAGCCGGCAGAAGTCCGCTCACTCGCCACACGGAACGGACCGAACCGCGCTCACTCGTCGAGAGAGTGGCCGGCCGGGCGGTTCGTCCGGACCGGCATCGCAACGGACGGACCCACGCCACGTCCCATCCGTGGAATCATTCACACGACGCCGTCACCTGCGGCGCCTTTGTCGACGTCAGGATCATTGTCATGGCTACCCCTCACATCGCCGCCGAGCCCGGCGACATCGCCCCGGCCGTCCTCCTGCCCGGTGACCCCCGGCGCGCAGCACGCATCGCCGAGCTCCTCATGCCCGACGCCCGCGTGGTCTCCGACGTCCGCGCGAACAAGGTCTTCACGGGCGAGGTCGACGGCAAGCCGCTGTCCGTCATGGCCTCGGGCATGGGCATGGCCTCGACGGTCCTGTACGCCAACGAGCTGTTCGAGCACTTCGGCGTGCAGCGCATCGTCCGGGTCGGCACCGCCGGCGGCCTGGCGCGGCACGTGCGGGTCGGCGACGTCGTCGTCGCGCTGGGCGCACACACCGACTCCGCGATCAACGTGCCCCGGCTCCCCGGCCTGCACTTCTCGGCGATCGCCAGCTATGGGCTCGTGGCGGCGGCGGTCGCGGCGGCGAAGGAGCACGCGGGAGACACGCCTGTGCACGTCGCACCGATCGTGTCGCGGGACCACTTCTACGGCAACGCGGCCGATCTCAACGAGGCTCTGGCCTCCTACGGCACGCTCGCCGTCGAGATGGAGGCCGCCGGCCTGTACGGCGTCGCGGCGGAGTACGGCCGGGAGGCCCTCGCCGTCCTCACGATCTCCGACCACCTCCTCGACCACTCGGGCGACATGTCGCCCGAGGACCGCGAGACACGTTTCACCCTCGCACTCACGCTCGCCCTGGCGGCGGCACACTCCTGACCGACCCCACGACCGGGCCGACGAGGGCCCGACCTCCCAGAACGAGGAACCCGATGGACGACGAGAGCTCGCAGCCCGGGCGCCGACCGCTGCCCTGGGTCCGCACGACCACACCGGTCGACCCGCCACGGGCACCGATCGACTCGGAGCCCACGGGGTCGGGCAGCGACCGGATCCGCACGCCGGGCAGCGAGCAGGGGCGCACGCCCGGCAGCGCCCCGGGTGCTGCCGCCGCCGCGAGCGCCCTCCCTGATCCCGCACCGGACCTCGACCCGCACCCGGAGGACAACCGGCCCTCACGACGCCGCCCCACGGTCTCCGGCCGACCGTTCGAGCCCTGGCTCGCGGCCGGCGACCGCCTCCCCCCGCCGGGCGGGTACCGCTTCGACCCGAGCGAGGTCCGCGCGGGCCGCACCCGCATGTCACGTCGGGCCCCCGTCATGGCCACCAGGCGTGGTCCCGGGCGCCCGAGGAACGCGGACGCGGAGCGCAAGGCGTTCGCCGCGGTTCTCGAGCTGTTCGGCCAGCGCGGCTGGGCGGGCCTCTCCCTCGACGCCGTCGCCGCGGAGGCCGGCCTGGGCAAGTCGTCCATCTATCTGCGCTGGACGGACAAGCAGGCGCTGCTCATCGACGCGCTCAAGCACGTGGACGTGACGGTCGTGGCGCCGGACGCCGGCCAGGACGACGGCCCCGGGGTGCGCGAGTTGCTGATCTTCGCCGCCAACCGCCGCATCACGCAGTACGGCGGGACCTACGGGCCTGCGCTGTACCGCCTCAACATCGAGGCGCGCATCTACCCCGAGGTCTTCGACACGATCTGGCAGGAGACGATCGGGGCGAGCATCCGCGAGCTCACGGCGACGCTCCTGGAGAAGGCAGAAGGTGTGCACACGCCGACCGAGGAGGACGCCACCGACCTCATCACGTCGGTCGAGGGCACCGCGATGTACCTGGCGTTCGTCGCCCATCCCGCGGCGATGCCCGGCATGTCCGACCTCCACGACCGCATCGAGCGCATGGTCGACCGCCATCTGCACGGGATCCGGGAGTACATGGACCGCCGGGCCCGGGGGCTCGAGTAGCCGGGCCCGGTCAGTCGGGCTCGAGTAGCCGCGCCCGGTCAGTCGGGCGCCACCAGCACGCGCCGGATCAGTCGGGGGCGATCAGCCCGCGCCGCTCCAGCAGCTCCCGCGCGGCGTCCGCGCCCTGCCAGAGGTGTGCGTCCAGGCCGGCCGCCACGGCGGCGTCGACGTTGACCTGCCGGTCGTCGAGGAAGATCACCCGACCGGCGGGCACGTCCATGTGCTCGACGGCGTCCTCGTACGCCCGGCGGTCCGGCTTGCTCAGCTGCGTGAAGCAGGAGAAGCGCTGGACCGCGATGAGCTCCGACCACGGCTGGTTGTCGAAGGTCCGCGCGAGCGCCGTCGGGGCGTTCGACAGCACCCCCAGGCGGACGCCGGCCCGGTCGAGGTCGCGCAGCAGCGCGAGCACCGCGGGCGTGAGGCGTGCCCAGCGCTGCACATCCGCCGCCACGAGCTGCTCGACGACCTCGGCGGAGAGCTCCGGCCCGTCGGCGTCGTCGGAGACCTGCTGCCAGTAGGCGGTGTCGTCGCCGGTGCGGTCGTACTCCTCGCGGCGGGCCATGACGGCCTCGGCGAGGGCGTCGACCTGGGGACCCGTGGTTGGCAGGCCGAGGAGGCGGGCCGCGATCGAGACGACGGGACCGTTGGAGGCAAGGGTGCCGCCGACGTCGAAGAGCACGGCACGCTCGGCGGGGGGACGCTCGTCGGGCTCGTTCACGTCGATCATCGAACCACGCCCGGGTGTCCGGGCGCTGTCCGGAGCGGGGCATCACGGTGGTCCGTGCCTGCGATGCCACGGCCACGCTCGGCCAGGACACCGAGCATCCTCGCCCGCTTCTCGCCCCGCGCCCGAGCATCCTCGGCCCCTCCTCGCCCGTGCACCCGTGAGCCGGTAGAACGGGACCATGGATCTCGACCGCGTGCGCGACGACCTGCGGACCTTCGCCGCCGAGCGCGACTGGGGCCAGTTCCACGAGCCGCGCAACCTCCTGCTCGCCCTCGTCGGCGAGGTCGGCGAGCTGGCCGAGCTCACCCAGTGGCGCACGGACGACGAGCTGCGCGACCTGGCACGGACGCCCGACGGCGCTCGGGACCTGGGTGACGAGCTCGCCGACGTCCTGTCCTACCTCGTGCAGACCGCGGACAGCCTGGGCCTCGACCTCGGTGCCGCGTGGGAGGCGAAGATGGTGACGAACGCGGCCAGGTACCCGGCGCACCTCGCCCGTGGCTCGAACGCGAAGTACACGGCCTACGGCACGGGCACAGACACCGACGACGACGGATCCACACTCGACGACGACACACAGCCCGACGCCGGCACTTGAACCGCCCTGGGTCTCCTGGAGGGTGCTGATCTAGCAAGGGGAGACTGGTTCTTGTGTCAGCACCACGGAAGTACGACGAGGAGTTCCGAGAGCGCGCGGTTCGGATGTACCGCGAGAAGATCGCCGAGGGGGCCGAGTCCAAGCTCGGTGCCCGCAAGCATGTGGGAGCGTTGCTGGATCTGAAGCCGGCAACGCTCCGGAACTGGGTCGAGGACGCCGAACGCCACGAGGGCACCCGCCCGGCGGCCACACGTTCAACAGAGTCCGAGGAGGTCCGAGCGCGTCAGGAAGCGCGTGGCCGAGCTCGAGCGGGCCAACGAGATCCTCAAGACGGCGTCCGCGTTTTTCGCTCAGGCGGAGCCAGGCCGCCGACTCAAGTGATCGTGGCCTACATCGACTCCTACCGGGACAGGTTCGGCGCCCGTGCCGATCTGCGTCGTGCTCAGCGAGCACGGCGTGAAGATCGCGCCGTCCACCTACTACACGCACAAGGTCCGGCCGGTGAGCGAAGCGCTGCTGGAAGAGGCCTACCTCGCGAACGCGCTGGTCACTCTGCACCGGGAGAACTGGGGCGTCTACGGGGTGCGCAAGCTCTGGCACGCCGCTCGGCGCGCCGGTCTCGAGGTCGGTCGGGACCAGGTCGGACGGCTCATGAGAATCGCCTTCGATCACGGGCGCGATCCGGGGTCGGCACCGGACGGTGACCACCCGCTCGCGCGGTGATGCGCCACGTCATCCCGACCTGGTCAAGCGCGGCTGGAACGTGCCCACCGCGACGGATCAGCTGTGGGTCGCGGACTTCTCCTATGTCTGGACGCTGACCGGGTTCGTCTACGTCGCGTTCGTCGTGGACGTCTACTCCCGCCGGATCCTGGGCTGGCGGGTGGCCTCCTCGATGCGAGCGGTCCTGGTCACCGACGCTCTGCGTCAGGCGATCGGTGTCCGTCACCGGGCCGGCGCCACCTGGGAACACGGCCGACTCATCCATCACAGCGATGCCGGAGCTCAGTACGTTTCGCTGGCGCTGACCGCCGAGCTCGCCGAGGCAGGAATCGCCGGATCGATCGGCACGGTCGGCGACGCACTGGACAACGCGCTGTGCGAGTCGACGATCGGCCTGTTCAAGACCGAGGCGATCAATGACGGCGGACCGACGTGGAAGAACCACGCCGAGGTCGAGTGGCAGGTCGCCCGATGGGTCCATTGGTACAACCACGGACGCCTGCACTCGTCGGTCGGACACGTGCCCCCCCCCATTGAGTTCGAGAACGCTCACCGGCAGGCTACGACCGCAGCCCCGAACTCGGAGGCCGCGTAAACAACCACCCTCCGGGAGACCCAGGGCGGTTCA
>NZ_JBNDNA010000018.1:0-47903 GCF_049856175.1 Georgenia sp. Z1491 | reverse complement strand
CGTTCTGGTTAGCGGAGGGATCGAACGACGCGCGGTGGACGGACTTCAGAGTCGACGGCGCAAGCGCAGGCACCGGTACCTGCGAGATCAGCGGGTGGTTGGAACGCGTCGCCGTCTCCGTGTCGCTCATGAGAACCTCGTGCATCTTCTCGTTGGGACGGAGCCCAGAGAAGACGATGTCGATCTTCTTGCCGGAGGCCGCGATGAGGCGTTCGGCAACATCGAGGATGCTCACCGGCTCCCCCATGTCGAGCACCAGCACCTCGCCGTCGTTACCGATCGCTGCGGCCTGGACGACGAGCTGCGCGGCCTCGGGGATCGTCATGAAGTAGCGGGTGATCTCCGGGTGGGTCACCGTCACGGGCCCGCCCTGCGCGATCTGGCCGCGGAACGTGTGCAGCATCGAGCCGCGCGAGCCGAGGACGTTGCCGAAGCGGACGGAGATGTACGTGCCGTCGGCGGTCTCCCCGAACCAGGAGGTCAGCCGCTCCGCCACGCGCTTGGTGTTGCCCAGGACACTCACGGGAGCTGCGGCCTTGTCCGTCGAGACGTTGACGAACTGCTGCACACCGACCTTCTCGGCCGCTCGCAGCACGTTGAGGGTACCGAGGACGTTCGTCTTCCACCCCTCCTCGGGGTACATCTCCAGAAGTGGCTGATGCTTGAGCGCGGCCGCGTGAAAGACCACCTCGGGACGATGTGCGTCGAACACATCCTGGAGCGACTCCTGGTCGCGGATGGAGACGAGCGCGACGTCCCGCGTGTCGAGGAGTGCCTTACCGTAGATCGAGAGCTGGACCGAGTGCAGGGCCGACTCGTCGCGGTCGAGGAGCACCAGTTCCGCCGGTCCGAAGCGGTGCACCTGCCGCGCGAGCTCCGAGCCGATCGAGCCGCCAGCACCCGTGACGAGGACGCGCTTCCCAGTGAGGTAGCCGGCGATCGAGTCGAGATCGAGGTCGACCTGCCGCCGACCGAGGATGTCGGCGATGTCGAGCTCCTTGACGTCCGCGACGCTCACGCGGCCGCCCACCATCTGGCTGACCGGGGGGAGCAGCAGGAACTGCAGTCCCGCGTCTTCGACGAGGGCGGAGACCTCGCGGAGCATCTCCGGCTCTGCGCGGGAGATGGCCATGACCACCTTTGTCGCACCGGTGGCCTTGGCGGCATCGGCGAGCTGCGCCCGGGATCCGAGCACGGGGACGCCCGCGAGGGTGAGGTTGCGCTTGCTGGGGTCGTCGTCGATGAGTCCGACCGGTCGGAACGGCGAGGCGTCGTCCATCTTGAGCAGGCGCACGAGCTGGTAGCCGGCGTCGCCCGCCCCGTAGATGAGGGTCGGCTCGGCGTCCTTGGGAACGACGCGTGAGTTGGTCTGCCACGCGCGGTAGCCCCATCGGCCTGCGGCCATGAGCAGGAGCGCCAGCGGCGGGGCAAGGATCGCCGTTCCTCTGGGGAAGTCGCCGAACGGACGTATCGCGAGGAAGGTGGATCCAGCGAGAAACATGACGATGCCGACGCTGACGACGAGCCCGAGGATCTCGTCGAAGCTCCCGATCCGGTAGCGCCCGAGGTAGATCTTGAGGACCGCGCCCACGACGACCTGCAGGCCACAGGCGAGAAGCGCGTAGACGGCGACCCAGTTCCACTGGTCCGTCTCGAGGTAGAAGTCGTACCGGGTCAGCACGATCGCACCGATCGCCAGGACCCAGCTCAGGACGTCCCAGGCCACTCTCACCAGCCTGCGGGGGACCGGACTACTCATCACCATGCGCTCGTGCGCCCCTAATTTCAGCGAAGCCCCCTGTGGAACACGGACGGTGCCATCGTAATCACCCTCGGTTTCACCCCGGACGGATTGAGATGCATGAAAGTGCCGCGCGTGTCACTGTCCCGGCCCACACCCCGCAATCGGTGCCAGCGCTGGCCAAAGTGCTACCCGCCGCTGCGGCGTCCCCTATGCTCTCCGCATGTCTCCCCGCGTGCGCAGGCCTGTGACGTACGCGCTGATCGGTGTCCTCGTCCTGCTGAACATTGTTCTGATCGTGCTGTTGCTGCTGCGCGATCCGGCGAGTGCGTCGGGCGAGGCCGGGGAGTACGTCCCGCCGAGCGTCGGAACGTCACCGGAGGAGTCGTCGTCTGGTTCGGGGGTCGAGGGCGACGGGCCGGACGAGTCCGCGAGCGAAACCCCTGGTGAGACGGCAGAGGCTCCGTCGGAGTCCGAGTCGGACGGCCCCGTCGAGGCGGCCCTTCCGGTACCTGCTGAACGGCTCCTCGCGAGCGCGAACGGGGAGGTGGCGTGGCGCGCCGTCGTCGGTGACTGCCAGAACCCGGGCACCGTCGAGCTCACCACCGACGGTGGGGCCACCTGGTCCCCCACCGACACCGGCCTCGCCCCTGTCACACGCCTCAAGGCCATCACCCCGACCGCGGTCTTCGCCGTCGGCGGGGTCGACCCGGACTGTGCGCCCGTCTACGCGGGCTCCGTGGATGGTGGGAACAACTGGGAACAGGCGCCCGAGCTCGTGGACGGCACCTGGTACATCGACCCCAGTGACCGTGCGGTGCTCGGCACCACCGTCGGCGAGGTCGAGGCCCCCTGCGAGGTTGCCGGGCTGGCCGGCTTCGACGACGCCAGTGCGGCGCTGCTGTGCACGGACGGGAGCCTGTCGGTCTCCACCGATGGTGGCTCCTCCTGGACGACGACCGCCGAGGAGACCGGCGCCGTCGCCGTCGGGCTCACCCTGCAGGGCTACGTGCTCGCCGGGTCCGCCGAGGGGTGCGAGGGCACGCAGCTGTGGACGGCCGGCGTCGAGGGATCGACCGCCCCCGTCGGCTGCGCCGAGGGTGCCGAGCCCGCGGCCGGTCAGACCGCCGTGGCCGGCGCGGGCGACGCCATGTGGCTGTGGGCGGGCGAGGAGACGCTCGTGTCTAACGATGGTGGGGCGAGCTGGTAGCTCGACCGAAGCGGCCAGTCATCCTTCATCTGCGGCGACGTGCCGCCGTGGTGAAAGTCCTGGCTACTCGCCGCCATGGAGACTGCGCACGTCGACAGGCACTCGCTCCACCGAGCCGATGAACGTACGGATCAGGCCGACCAGTTGCTCGGGGTGATCGAGGTTGGGTGAGTGGAGGCTGTCCATACGGACCACCTGAACGTCCTCGAGCAGGCTTGCGATCCCGGTCGTCCACTCGGGCTCAAAGAGCTCGTCCTGCGTGCCCTGCACCAGCAGGACGGGCGTGTCCACGCCGCGCAGGGTGCCCGGCCACGGGTCCTCCACACGCAGACGCAGCGGCTCCGGGAGCGCAAGCACAGCCGAGGCGACCGCGCGGAAATGCCCCGGCGCCGTCGCCCACCTCAACCGTCTTGCCAACTGCGCCTCGAAGTCCGGATGCCGCTCGTCCATCAGGTACCGCAGCACGCGGGCGAGATCCGACTCCGTACCGTCCCACCGGCCGAGGTCCTCGACGAGCGTCCGGGTCTTCCAGGGGCCACCGGTCCCGCCGATCGAGACCGCCGATCGGGGCTCGATGGACGATTCCGCAAGCATCCGCAGGGCGATCGATCCCCCGTAGGAGCTGCCGACCACGTGCGGACGTTCAACCAGCAGCGCACTGAGGAGCGCCTCGACCTGCTCGATCCGTGGGCTATAGGTCGACCGGTCGAAATACGTGACCTTGTCGCTCCCGCCGAAGCCGAGGAAGTCCGGGGCGAGCACGTGGAAGTCCTGCGCCAGCCTCGGGAGACTTGCGCCCCAGGTGACGTCGCTGGCCCCGCCCCAGGCACCATCGTGCAGGAGAAGCAACGGCGGGGCCCCCGTGTCGCCTGCCTCGAGGTACCGCGTCGTCACGCCACCGATACGGATCGCCCGCTCGTGCACGGCCGGCTCCCGGTCCGTCATCGGTCGCGCGGTGCCTGGGCTCTCCACCTGGGAGTTCATTCTCCTCCCGTCGTCGGGTCGAGAACGAGCGAGCCGAGATCGACCGAGCCACCGATCACGTCGTACTGGAGCAGCAGCTCCTCGACGACCGAGAGGTCGCTGAGATCGCTCTCGATCGCGTAGCCGATCGGCGAGAGCGAGGCCGCGACCTCGGCACTCATCTCCGTATACGTCGGGATGATGTCCGCGACAGCCTCCGGATCCTCCGCCACGATCTGCATGGCCTCATCGATCGCGGCGGCGAAGCCCGCTACCACCTCTGGGGACTCGCCGAAGTAGGCGCTGGTCGTCGCCCACCCGGCCACCGGCGCGTTCTCGGTCGGTCCCTCGAAGGCGCTGACCGCTGGTACTGCCCCGGCCTGCGAGGCGAACGAGATGAACGGCTCCACCAGCCAGGCCGCGTCGACCTGGCCCTGCTCGAGCGCCGCCTGCATGTTCGGCGGCGGCAGCTCGACGAACTCGACGGTGCTCAGATCCACGCCGTGGTGCTCGAGGACGGCCCGAGCAGTCATCTCCATGACGTTCCCTAGACCGCTCACCGCGATCGAGGCTCCCTCGAAGTCCTCCGGCTCCTGAAACTCACTGTCCGGGAGCACGTACAGCGCCTGGGACTCGCCCCGGTCGTTCTCCCGGAAGATCTGCACGTCGAGCCCCTGGTCCACCGCGGTCAGGGAGCTGAAGTGATTGGCGTAGATGATCGGCACGTCGCCGGCGACCATGGCGGTGATGAGCTCCGCGCCCTGGCTGGCGGGGAAGGGCTCCACCTCGATGCCGTGCTCGGCGAAGAGGCCCTCCTCAATAGCGATGTAGAAGGGCGCGAGCTCCGCGAACGGCTGCACGCCGACCGTGACCTGCTGCAGCGCGTCGTCGGCTCCCTCGGAGGGGGTCTCGGCGTCCGCGCTCCCTCCAGCATCCTCGTCACCGCACGCCGCGAGGACGAGGGCAGCCGTGGCCGCGAGGACTGCGATCGTAGAAGCTGTTCGAGCAGACATCGTTGTCTCCTTTGTTGTCGTCGGGCTATCGGTGGGCCGCGGTCGACAGACCGCGGCGGACAAACCCGGAGTAGCCGTGCTCGGCGGACTCCGTGACGGTGGCGAGGTAGCGGTCGATGCCGCCGACGTAGGGGGCGAAGACCCGCGCCTTGCCCGGTGTGTTGGCTCCCCAGAACCACGAATGCCGCGAGCTGCCGTAGAGAGTCGATGCGGCGAGGTCGTTGACGTGGTCGACCCAGCCGTCCTCGGCCTCGAGGGTGGGCTCGATGGTGGTGTCACCCGCGCTCCGGAGCGCCTCGAGGCACGCGGTCACCCATTCGACGTGGATCTCCGCCTGCGTCACCATGTTGCTGAAGACCGACGGCGTCTGCGGGCCGGCCATGACGAAGAGGTTGGGGAACCCGTGGGTCATCACACCCATGTAGGTGCGCGGGCCGTGAGACCACTTCTCGCGCAGGGTCTGGCCGTCGCGGCCACGAACATCGATTCGTACGAACGACCCGGTCATGGCGTCGAACCCGGTGGCGAGGACGAGGGCGTCAAGTTCGTGGACCACGCCGTCGGCGGTGCGGAGGCCTTCGGGCACGACGCGGCCGATCGGCGTCGACCTGAGGTCAACGAGAGAGACGTCGTGCCGGTTGAACGTCTCGAAATAGTTCGTGCCTGAACAGAGGCGCTTCGTGCCGAGGTGAAGGTCCCGGGGCGGGAGCAGTCGCTCGGCGGTCTCCTCATCGTCGACGATGCTCCGAACCTTGTCCCGCACGAAGTCGCCTGCTTCGGCGTTGACGTCCGGGTTCGTGAGGATGTCCGTGAAGGCGCGCATCATGTAGAGCCCGCCGGACTGCCAGCGGCTCTCGAACTCGGCCCGCCGCTCCGCCGCGCTCACGTCCGCTCCACGGGCGACGTTGCTCGGCTGGTTGTGACCGTTCTTGGTGGTGCGCGCGTGACGGCGCCGCTCGGGGTAGCTCGCCTTCCAGCGGTTCTGGAACTCGTCGTCGAGAGGGTGGTTCTGCGCCGGCATCACGAAGTTGGGTGTGCGCTGGAAGACCGTCAGGTGTGCAGCGTCCTCGGCGACGAGCGGGATGAGCTGAGTGGCCGACGAACCTGTGCCGATGACACCGACCCGCTTGCCCGTGAGGTCCGCTCCCTCGTGCGGCCAGTCGGCGGTGTGGTAGCGCTCGCCGGCGAACTCGGACAGCCCGGGAATGTCGGGCAACTGGGCCGCCGAGAGCACCCCGGTCGCGAGGACAAGGAACTGCGCCGAGTAGTACCAACCGTCGTCCGTGGAGATCGACCAGCGGGCGATGGCGTCGTGCCACGAGGCGTGGTCGACGCGGGTCCGGAGCTCGATGTCGCGGCGGAGGTCGAACCGCTCGGCGACGTGCCGGAGGTAGGAGAGGATCTCGGGCTGGCTCGCATAACGCTCGCTCCACGTCCACTCCTGCTGGAGGTCCTCGTCGAAGGAGTAGGAGTAGTCGAGGCTCTCGATGTCGCACCGAGCTCCTGGGTACCGGTTGTGGTACCAGGTGCCGCCGACGTCGTCGCCGCTCTCGAGCACCCGGACGGTGAAGCCCGCCTTCCGCAGGCTGTACAGCGAGTACAGCCCGGACAGACCAGCTCCAACGACGAGGACGTCGACCTCTGGCGTCGGTGCCCCGGACGTGCCATCCCGTTCTCCCACCACTGCGTCTCCTCGCTCTGCGTTCTGAGCGCCACCCCGCCCTGCGCGCGGCACTCTCCGACGGGTTGTCTGTGACTCACCGGCCACGCTTCGTGCGCCGCCTGCTCACGACGGGGATAGCGCGTCCTTACTTGGCCGTGAGCATCCCTGTCGAACCGAGGCCGCGCCACCCAATCTCTTGCTGAGCGATACCCTTTCTGCGTAGGGACTACCCGCAGGAAAAGAACCTCTCACTCATCGGAAGGATCTTGCTCATGGCCACGCCCGGAGAGTCCGTGATCTCACGCGTCGTCAGAGTCCTCGAGGCGTTTCAGAGCGACGAGTCGGAGCTCAGCGTCGCTGCGATCGCGCGCTCCAGTCGTCTGCCGATCCCGAGCGCTCACCGGATCGTCAATGAGCTCATTCGGTGGGAGCTCCTGGAACGGACCGACACACGGCGCATCAGGATCGGGCTGCGGTTGTGGGAGCTGGCCGTACGCAACTCACCCCAGACCGAACTCCGGGACCGCGCGCTGCCGTTCCTCGAGGGGCTGCAATCAGCCGTCCGGCAGCACACGCAACTGTCGGTCCTCCGAGGAACAGACGTCGTCTACATCGAGAATCTCCGAGCGCCCGAGCCGACTGCCATCAGCATCCTCAAACTGGCCGGGAGGCTTCCGGCTGCCACCTGCTCCGCCGGCATCGTGTTCGCAGCATTCGGGACCGACGCCGAGCGGGAGGCCATCCTCGGCGCGATCCCTCGGCCGCTCACCTCCGCGTCCCCGACCCGCACCGATGACATCTGGGCGGCCATCGAGGCCGGTCGCCGTTCCGGCGTGTGCGCGATCGAGGGATGGATCCACCCGGACGTCACGGGACTCGCCGCCCCGATCCGCGATCAGCACGACGAGGTCGTCGCGGCGGTCTCGGTCCTCGTTCCGCGCGACAGCGCTCTGGCTGACAACGCTCGCCCAGCGGTGCGTGCCACCGCGCATGGCATCAGCCGAGCGCTGCATACCGAGCGCACGCGCGACCCCGAGCTACTGCTCCTCGAATACATGGTCCGGCAAGGGACGTCCGACGCGCACGGTGGGCAGCAGCAATAGTCGACGTCAAGAGAATGACCAGCAATTGGCTTCGCCCGCACGCGGGGCTGTCAACTCGCACATCCGCACCGCGAACGGCAGCGGCTTCATGGTCGCGCAGGCTGGGTGGCCGCCTGCACATCAGGCCTCCTCGAGTGCCCTGCGTGATCCGACTCAACGGCTGCGCGTCATCACGTCGGGCGTGTTACTCATACTCGCAGGGTGATCACCAACGACTGCGCGCGGACCAACCAGGACGCCCGCACATGAACGGCGCCGACGTCTTCGTCTATGCCGACGAGACCGGCAACCTCGACTACGCGGGGGCAGGCAAGGACGGCGCCAGCGACTACTTCGGCTTCGGCTCGGCAATCTTCCAGGGAGATCACAGCCTGGAGATCAGGGACGGTCACGTCCTCCGCGCCGCGCTATCCGGTCGAGGCATCGACATGTCGAAGGGCTTTCACGCGAAGTACGACACCTGGGAAGTCCGCAACAGCATGTTTGCCCTGCTCAGTGACCAGCGACCGCGGATCGACACGACCTTCTTGCTGAAGTCTGGTGCGTACCCCGACGTGAAGGAGCGCGGCGAGATGTGGATGCACAAATACGCCTGGTTCCTGCACCTCAGGCACATCTGCGAGAACGTCGCCCGTCCTGAGGATCACCTGTACGTCGTCACCGGGTCGATCGGCACCAAGGCGCGCAAGACAGCGGCGATGGCGGCAGTTCGAGACGTCGTCAGCCAGATGAGCCAACAAATCACGTTGTGCGTGTGGCCGGCGGCGACGTCATGGGGCTTGCAGGTCGCTGACTATGCCCTGTGGGCCGCCCACCGCCATCTACGTGGCGCACCGTTGAAGAACTACGAGGAGGACGTAGCTCCACTGGTGAAGTCGATCTTTAGGCCATGGGGCGTGGCATGAGTGCGCCGGCTATCCCCTCAAGGGAAGAGATCGCGCTGGCCTCTTGTCGCCGGCGCCTCAACTGTGGCATACGACGAGCACGGTGTCGCGCGGAACGTCCGAAGGCCAGTCGGTGAGCCCGCGGGTCGCCCGCTCGCCGCGGCGCAGCGAGCGGCGGTCGAGCAGGTACGCGACGAACGCACCGAGCAGGATGCTCGCGAGGATACCCGGCCCGAGAAGCACGGCATCGTCGTCGCCGGACTCACGCTCCAGTGGTGTCGAGCTCGCCGGGTCCGCCGAGGGCGCCGACCCCGAGGCCGGTCAGACCGCCGTGGCCGGCGCAGGCGACGCCATGTGGCTGTGGGCGGGCGAGGAGACGCTCGTGTCCGCCGACGGCGGGGCGAGCTGGTAGCGGCAGCTGCGCCTTCTCTTGCCGAGCGGTGCGCGCGGCCTTCGGGCGCGCCAATCTGGTCCCTCGCGGAGTCGATCCGGGGTTGCACTTACGAGTGCAAAGTTGGACACTGTTGGTCCACGGCACGCAGAGCGAGCGGCGTTGTGGAGATGAGGAGCGACCGTGCCTGACACCATGACTGTCTCCGACGAGGTGCGCAGCGAGGCGCGGCAGTTCGTCTCGGAGCTGCCACCACGTGACGGACAGACCCTCGAGATGATCACCTCCGCACGAGGTCGCGACGCCGTCACCCTGGAGCCCGCCCTGTCGGAGTTCCTTCGGCAGGCGATCGAGGCGATCGCCTCTGGCGCAGATGTCACCTTTCAGTCCGTGCCCGAAGTCGTGTCGACGACGGTGGCGGCCCGGATGCTCGGCATCTCGCGCCCGACCCTCATGAAGCACATTCGCAACGGCGACCTGGCAAGCCACCAGGTCGGCTCGCACACTCGACTGCGATCAGCGGACGTTGTCGAGTTCCGGTCGGCACGCTCGAGCCGCCAGCGCGACGCATTTGCCGAGCTGCGCGACCTGGAAGAGGAACACGGCATTCGGGAGTGACGTCGGCGTCGGCAGCTACGCTGGATGGGTGATCACGAAGGTGCTGCCGGACAGCAATGTCCTCAACAGCAAGACCGTTCGTGACTGGCTGTTCCTCCTTCGTGACGCCTCGGGTGGCGGAATGTTCACGCTCCACACCACCGAAGACATCGTGTCCGAAGTGACATACCACCTCAGGCGGAACAATCGGGGAGTCGACGGCGCAGTGATTCACCGCCTCTCGCAACTGCTCCGCGAGTCAACTGACACCGTGATCGCCGAGTATCCGCACCTATCGGACTTCGCCGGGGCCGACGCGAACGACGGGCACATCCATGCCGCGGCCGTCGCGGGCGAGATCGATCTCGTCCTCACCAACGATTCGTCCTACCTGAAGATCGAAGACGACCGCTACGAGATCAGTACTCCAGACGAGTTCTTCTGCCTTGTCGATGACTCGACGCCTCGGATCGTCCAGGCTGTCGCGCTGAAGCAGTTCAACTACTGGCGGGCGAAGATGAACCCACGATCGATCTGGCATGCACTGGCGCAGGCGGGCTGCGACGAGTTTGCCGATCGGGTCCACGCACACTGCCGAGCCTTGGTGGCGCCCAACCTGATCGATTGACGAGTTCGCGTCAACCAGCATCGTCGGGGCCGCGACCCGGTGCGGGTCACGCTCTCACCAACTATCCGGCAGAGACTCCACGGCCGAACGGGCACACACCATGCTCGCGATCACTCCGTGAGCCCCCTGGTCGCGCGCTCGCGGCGGCGCAGCGAGCGGCGGTCCAGCAGGTACGCGACGAACGCACCCAGCAGGATGCCCAGCGGGCCCAGCGTGAGGACGAGCAGACCGATGGCGTTCGAATCACTCAGGCGATCGGTGAAGAACTGACTGCCCCCGACGTCGTCGGCGTAGTCGTCGCCGAACGACTGGCCCTCCGTGAACACGACGAGCAAGATGCTCACGAGGATCCCCAGCAGGAACCCGGTCCACATGAACCGGCCGTACCGCGGGGCGGCGCGCACGTGGCCGACCGTCGTCGCTCGGGTCGGCTCGGGCTCTGGCTCGGCGTCGGAGGTGTCGTCCGGGGCGTCGGCGTCGGACTCGGCGGCCTGGTCGCTCTCACCCGCGAGGTCCTCGGTGCGCGCCGTGGGGTCGGCGGCGGGCGGGGGCGCGTCGTCGTCGGGGGCGTGGTGCTCCGGCTCGCCGGAGGTGCCGGAGGGGTCGTGCTGCGTCACTGGCTGAACCTACCCCGGCGCACGAGCGGCAGGCACGCGCCGAGATCGGCCCGCTCCCCCGATGCCGAGACCCAACTCTCGCTCACCGCCGTGCCCCAGTCGAGGTCGCCGCTCGCGAGCGCGAGCCACGTGGCCGGGTCCGTCTCCACCACGCCTGGGGGTGTGCCCCGGGTGTGCCGCGGGCCCGCGATGGCCTGGACCGCGCCGGCCGGTGGGACCCGCACCTCGAGCGCCCCGCCCGGGGAGGAGATCGCCAGCTCCTCGAGGGTGAACCGCACCGCCGTCATGAGGTCGGCCCGGGACATCGAGTCCGGGTCCTCCTGCCAGGCCCGCACGGCGGCGAGCCCGATCGTGGGGTCGATGCGGCGTCGGGGCATGGGTCCAGGGTAGGTGGCCGCTCGGTGGGCGGTGCTCCGGGCCGCCGATCCTGCGGCGCGGGCGGCGCGCCCGTAACGTGTCCGCTCGTGTCGAGTGCGAGCGGGACCGGTGGGGGCGGCGGGCGCGCGGTTGCCGTCGGGCGTGACTTCCCGTCGCGCCTGCACTCGCTGACGGGGCTGCGGTTCTGGGCGGCGCTGCTCGTGGTGATGTACCACCTGAGCGCGCAGGTCGGCGAGGTGCCGGTGCTCAGCTACCTCACCGCGTTCGGCCGCACGGGCGTGACGTTCTTCTTCGTCCTGTCCGGGTTCGTGCTCGCGTGGACCTACCTCGACCGACCCGTGGGGTTCGGCGTCTTCATGTGGCGGCGGTTCGCGCGGCTGTGGCCGCTCGTCGCGGCGACGGGCGCGATCTCGCTGGCGATCTACTGGTGGATCGACGAGCTGCCGGGGGTGTGGGAGTCCGCGACGACGTTCCTCTTCCTCCAGGCCTGGCACCCGCTGTGGGAGGACGGGGCGAACCCGGCGTCGTGGTCGCTGAGCGACGAGGCCTTCTTCTACCTGCTCTTCCCCGCGCTCCTCGCCATCGCGGCGGCTGGCAGGCGGTGGCGAGGGGCGCTGTGGGTGGGGTGCGGCGTCGTGCTCCTCGGTCTGTGGTGGGTGTTCGGCACCGTCGGCTGGGAGGGGTTCTGGCTCGACTACTTCCCGCCGTCGCGGCTCGTGCAGTTCGTGATCGGGGTGCTGTGCGCCGTGGTGGTGCGTCGGGGCGGGCGCTCCCCCGTGGGGTACTGGCCGGCCGTGGTGCTGGTGGTCGCCTTCCACGCCGCGATGGTGCCGTGGGAGCGGGTCTCCGGCGGGGAGGCGGGGTTCGGGCCGTACTCCGGGTCGCAGTGGTGGTCGACGCCGGTGTTCGCCCTGCTCATCGTGGCCGCCGCGCAGCACGACATCGACGGGCGGGCCACACTCGTGCGCGACCGCGTGTCCATCCGGCTCGGGGCGTGGTCCTACGCCTGGTACCTCGTCCACGAGCCCGTCATCCGGGCGTGGAACCACGTGGTGCCCGACGGGCTCGGGCTCACCTCGCCCGGGGTGGGCGTGGCGCTGGAGTGGGTGGCGCTGCTCGCGCTGTCCCAGGCGGCGGCGTGGGCGCTGTACTCGCTGGTCGAGCACCCGGCCGAGAGGTGGCTGCGGGCGCGGGGGACGCAGCCGGTGGTACCCAGAGGCGGGTGAGCCGGCGCCCGACGGGGCCAGGTCGGCGTACTCATTCGCGCTCGGCCAGGCACTCCTCGTCCCCGACGCGGATGGGGATGTCGACGTCGGTCTGCTCGTCGTCGGCCTCGAGGGTGAGCCGGTAGGAGATCCGGGCGACGAACTCACCGCACGGCCGGTCGTGGAAGTAGGACAGGTCGGTGGACGCCTGCCCGCCCGCGGGGACGTGCGCGGTCTGCAGGCTGCCGGTCAGCCGCTCCCCCAGGTCCTCGCCCTCGACGACGTTGCTGGCCTCGAACACCTCGACGCGGTACCAGCGCGGGAAGAGGTCCTCGGAGTCGTTGGTGATCGTCAGGCGGAGGTCGAGCGCGTACGGGCGGGTCGAGGAGGCCGCGCGCCAGCCGAGGTCCCGCAGCTCTGGCAGGACGGTGACGGTCACGCCGTCCGTCAGCTCGGCGCTCACCTCCTCGCCCGCGGCGGCCGGTGCCGCTGCGCCGCCACGCGGGAGCAGGACCAGGACGGTGAGGGCCAGGACGAAGGTGAGGGTCGCGGTGGCCCAGAAGAGGGTGCGGGAGGTGGCGGCTCGCGTTCCGGCTGCGGGGGTGGGGGCGGGGGTGGGGGCGGGGGTGGGGGCGTCGTCGTCGGTCATTCCTGCTCCTCCGTGCGGGCGGCGAGCGTGTACTGCTCCCCGTCGACGACGATGTCCATCTCGTAGTGCTCGGCGTCGCCGGACGGGGGTTCGTAGCCGGCGCGGATCCAGTACGGGTCGATGCTGCGGACCTCGCCGCCGATGCCGTCGAGCGTGCGCCGGCCGCGGTCGGTGGGGACGAGCTCCTCGCGCTCGCCCGAGTCGTCGACGGCGTAGAGGGTGAGCTCCAGGCCGTCGAGGTCGATCCACTCCTCGGTGGGGGTGTCGTCGGTGGGGGTGTCGTCGTCGGTGGGGGTGTCGGTGGGGGTGTCTGCGGTAGCGCCGACGTCGCCCTCGATCGCGACGACGAGGGTGATGTAGCGGTCGCCCGTCGGTGCTGCGAGACCTGGGACCGACGACGGCTGACGGACGTCCCGCACCGAGACGAGCGAGACCGGGCCGGGCGCGAGCGCGTCCTCGTCGCTCAGGCGATATCCGGTGACGTGCTCGTCCGCCCGGGCGTCGCGGACGAGGCCGAGGAGCAGGAAGGCGACGACGGCGCACACCATCCCGACGGCCAGGCCCAGCACGGGCTGGCGCCATCGGTGGCGCGTGGGCGTCGGGGGCGGCGTCATGGCCTGACAGTAGGAGGTGCGCGGAGTCCTGCGTAGTGGCAGCGCTCCCCCGTCAGAGGTCCCCACCCACCCCCTCTCTGGCGACCCCCTCTCCGGCGAGTGAGCGGACTTCTGCTTGACGCAGTCGCTCGTTCAGCACTGGACCAGTGCCACACTGGTTGGCGTGGTCACGCTGACTCTCTCCGTCGACCCCGACGTGCTGCGTCGGGCGAGGATTCGCGCGTTGCAGCGCAACGAGTCCGTCAACAAGTACCTGTCGGACGTCCTCGAGCGGTACGCGCGCGCCGACGACACCTCGGCCATCGAGTCCCTCCTCGCAATGGCGCTCGAGCACGACTCGGCGAGCGGAGACGGCGAGCGCGGATGGCGTCGAGACGACCTCTACGACGTGTGAGGTCTTCCTCGACACCAACATCCTCGCCTACCTCTACGACTCGGCCTCGCCCGGCAAGCAGGCAGCCGCTCGAGCGGCGATCGGTGAGGACCGGGACTTCGTCGTCAGCACACAGGTCCTCCTCGAGCTGTATGTCGTTCTCACGCGAAAGCTCGCGCCCGCACTCCCGGCCGAGCGAAGCGGGCTGCGCGGAGCTCTGGACGGAGGACCTCGCCGAGGGGTCCGTCCTCCGAGGCGTCACAGTCGTCAACCCGCTGCGGACGCACGTTCAGTAACACCGGCTGCCGTCATCGGAGGCGGGGCAGAGTTTCCCACCCGACTGCGAGGCTGCTCCTCGCGGCGGACAGGGGTGTTCGTCGTCGGACGACGCTGTTGATCACACCGATATTGACAACGAAGCTAACGACCACACCGAAATCAGTAGCGGCCGCCGGACAACAACACCCCTGCCGAGCAGCCTCGCGCCCCGACAGCCAGCACCCACTCAGGTGCCGCTGCGGCGAGTGCGGCGCGATCGACGATGGACCCGCAAGCTCCGACGCTCGGCCCGAGCAGGGGGACCCGGGACCCGTGGGTCGGGCTCCGCAGCTCGTCGCCCATCCCCAACCGGGCCGCGCGCCACACCTGGTCCGGGGCGTCAACCGTGCGGGGCTCGCGAGGGCTCATCCCCCGGTGGAGAACGCGCGAGCTGCAGCCATCGCGGCACGGACGTCTCCGTCTGCGATGACCTCGGTGGGGCTGCGGTCCTCGAGCTGCGGATTCATGCCGATGAACCACGCGCGCGCGACGTGCCGAGAGTCCCGCTCAACGAGATGCTGAAAGATCTGGAGGGCGCCGCGGAGCTTGCGCTCGACGTCAGGCTGCGGGGGACGCTGCTTCTCCTCGGCCCAGCGCGACACGGTCTGGGGGCTCTTGCCCACCATGTAGGCGACCACCTTCGGACCGAGGTTGTCGCTCAGATGCTCGACGATCTGGGCGACGGTCCAGTCCTCCGGACGCTGCCTGCCCTCGTTCGAGGAGGCAACGGATCGGCTGCCGTGCGCCGAGCGTGCGGCCACCATGACGGAACTCCCTCCGGTGCGCTGCCGTAAGAACGACAGCGATTCGACTGGAATATGAGTCCAACCTGACCTGGCTCTGAGGTCTATGCGCGGCGGACCGAGCCCGGCTCGTCGATTCCCAACCGGTGGGCGGACAGCTCACCGACCTCACGGAGCGACCCAAGGTCAGCGGCTGCCGACGCCGCGCTCCGTTCCGTTCCGCGGTCGGTCCCGGACCGTGATTCCACGACGAGCGCCGGCACGTACTCACGCGTGTGATATCCGTGCCCGATAGTCGGGTCGTTGCCGTGGTCCCCGGTGACGACGAGCAGGTCCTCGCCGCTCAGCCCCGCAGTCAGCTCGACGAGCGCCCGGTCCACCTGCTCGAGCAGGTCGGCATATCTCCCCACGTCCTGCTGGTGCCCTGCCAGATCGGTCTGCTGCACGTTGGCCACCACGAGATCGGCGTGCCCCTGCGCCTCGAGCGTCCACCGCAGGACGTCGGCGGTGTCGACACCGGGTCGCCTCTCCACCGGAAGGTCGCACTCGAGGATGTCCGCAGCCTTGCCGATGAGGGTCACCTGCTTCGCGTGGGCCGCGGCCACCTGCGGGAGCTGACTGGAGTGATCGATCGGCGCACCGAGATGCAGCACCTCGAGCCCGCCGTTGCGGTAGAAACCCGACGCAGGAGTGTCCATCCCGACCACGCCGAAGTCGCCGTCACGCACAAATTCCTCCAGCGGACCGTCCGACCGCCCGCCGACCGCGATGACCCGCGCCACCGGCGCGACGCCGCGCACCACGCGGGTGATCGCCACGATCTCCTCGAACGGCAGGTCGTCCAGCCGGCACGAGACGTTCCAGTTGAGGCCCGGGTCGGCCTCGAGATTGTCGTGGACGAGCGCGGCTCCGTCCACGATGAGCAGCGCCTGCCCGTCCAGGCGCTCGACACGGTGGCCCGCCGACCACAGCGCGGCCGCGACCGCGTCGATCCGGTCCGCGAGAGGGCACAGCACCACGTGCGACATGTCCGCGCCCATCATCGTCTGGTGGCCCGCGAACGTGTCGGCACCCGGGTAGCCGAGGGCGACCCGGTACGCCATCGCGCGCAGGCTGGCCGGCAGCCCGGTCGGGCCGTCCCCGGTCCCAGCCTCGACCGTCTCCCCCAGGTCCGGGCGCAGCGCCGCCAGCCCGAGCGCCGCCAGATGTGGGACGTCCAGCGGTCGACCGCGCTCGCGCAGCGACCAGCCGGCCACGTGGCCGATCGTGTCGGCCTCGACGTCGCCTGGCCGCAGCTCGCCGGCGTCCGGCATGGCTCCGATGCCCAGGCCGTCGACGACGAGGATCGTCACCGTCATTGTCCGGCCTCGATCCGCGTACCCAGGCTGTCGTAGATCCCGTCGATCACCGGAGTGCCTGAGGCGGCGCCGGACACGACGGCGACCCGGGAACGCGTGGCGAAGATCTGGGTCCGGAACGCCATGACGGCGGTGTCGCCGAGCCGCACCCGCTCCCGGTCGCCCGCCTCGAGGCCGAGGCGTCGGTAGTAGTCGATGTTCTCCGGCGGGGTGCCGATCAGGCGCCCCCGCACGGCGGCGCCGCGCGGGTCGATGAGCGCGTGCTCGGCGTGACCGCGCGCGTAGAAGCCGCCGCCCAGTACAGCCGCATCCGGCTCGGTGCGTGCGAGCTCGGAGATGTAGACCATGGCGGGGACCTCGGGGAGGTCGTCGCGGCGGGCGTGCTCCGGTGTCGTGCCGGTCAGCGCGTGCCCGGGTTCGACGTGGGTGGCGCCGTGCGCAGCGAGGACGGGGATCGTCGAGCAGCTGGACAGGCTCGGCATCGACACCACCGGATCGATCCCCCGGTCGCGAAGAACGCCTGCCGCAGCCTCGACGAGCTCACCGGTCGGCGTCAGCCGCGGCTCCCCCGTGTCCGGGGCGAGCAGCACGCACGGGAACCCGGTGACGCCGACGGCCCGCACCGCCGCCATCCGGTCGGACTCCTCGAGCAGTACGGCCACGTCCGCGAGGTCGATGCCGCCCTCCTGCGCCGGGTAGGTCGAAGCTGGATCCCCCGCGATCCGCAGGAGCACGTCCTGGACGATCCCGGCGCGTTCCGCGGCGGCAGCCACGGCCGCGAGGTTCGCGCGGTCGTAGACGGTCACGTGCGACGGGCGCCAGGCGAGCGCCTCGTCGAGGGCACGGACCGGGATCTGTACGAGGTGCCCGACGTTGCCCAGCTCGACGCCGGCCGAACGCAGGACCCGAGCCTCCCGCAGGTCGATGGCCGCGGCGCGGGGCAGGTGACGGGCGATCCGGGCGGCGAGCGCCGGGTTGCGCCCGAGCTGCTTGACCACGAACCAGGCCGTGACCCCGTGCTCCGCGGCCACGCTCGCGAGGGCGGCGGCGTTGGCCTCGACGGCATCGGCGTCGACGACGTAGGTATCGGCCTCGACCCGACCGTCGGCGTGCAGCTGGGCGGCAGCGTCGACCAGGAGCGGGTTTCGCCGGAGCAACGCGTCAAGAAACATGGCGTCCCCCCACCTGGTCGAGCGCGCGACGCACGAGACGGGCGGTGAGCTCGGCGCTCGCCCGCATCGGGTTGATGCGCAGCGTCCACTCCCGCAGGTCGGGCCTGGAGTCCAGTGCGGAGGAGGACAGCCGGTAGATCATCGGGGCGATCTCGTAGCGCGAGTTCGAGCCCACCGGGTACGGGGCGGCACCGAGCTGCGCGGCCGCCGCGCGCACCGCGTCGGCGACCGGTTCCTCGAGCAGTGCCACCACGCACAGGTCCTGGGCGTTCGCGAGCCGCGCGCCGACCACGCCCGGCACGTGGCCGGCGTCGAGGAGCTCGGCGAGCCGGGCGGCCTCCCGGGCCTGCGCAGCCCAGGCGAGCGGGACGGTGACGAGCGCGCGCAGCGCCTCGAGCGCCTGATGGCCCTGGACCTGGCCGCCGCCGGAGTAGTTGGCCGCGTGGGCGGCGTCGACGAGGTCAGCGTCCCCGACCACCACGCCCACCCCCTCCGGCCCGTGCAGCTTGAACAGCGAGAAGGCCGAGGCAGCGGCCCCGTGCTCGACGCCGATGCTCGGCGTGCGCAGGACCGCGTAGTTGTCGTCGACGATCACGCGCCGGCCGTGCTGCACCGCGAGACGCACGACCGCCATTGGGTCGAACGCGTCCTCGAGCCTCTGGCGCGTGTGCTGGACGTAGACCCAGGCGTCGTCGCCCGAGCCGGCGAGCGCCGCCCGCAGGGCGTCGTCGTCGCCCATGTCGACCCGCACGGTCTCGACGCACCCGTCCGCGAAGGTCTGCGCCGTCGTCGTGTAGTCCGGGGCATCGTGGACGAGGAGACGGCGGACGCCCGACCGCCAGGGCCCGGCGGACAGTGCCGTGCGGATGGCGCCGGTCCCTGCGCCCTGGACGAGGCACGCCGCCTTTCCGCCGAACGCGCGGGCGAGGACGCGTTCGACGCCGGCCGTCGTTCCGGGTCGACCCAGCGGTGGGCGCACGCCGGCGTCGGCCTCGAACGGCGCAGCGCCCGGCATCTCCTCGCACATCGCCTCGACGAGCCGCTGCTGGAGGTCGAACGCTCCGTCCGCGTCCATCACGGGCAGCGGCGTTGTGGCCGGCAGCTCTGGTCTCGTGGTCATCTGGTCCCCACCCCCGTCAGCCAGCGGAGCGCGTTGCGCCGGTAGAGCCTGTCGATGTCGTCGATCTCCAGCCCCAAGGATCGCAGCGAGTCGGCGAACGGTCCCAGGACGTGCCCGTAGCCCTGGCCTCCTTCGGACGCGAGGTAGGCGTGCCGGGAGATGTCGTTGCTGAGGAGCAGCCGGCCGCCGTACCCGGACTCGACGAGCGCGAGGATGCGGGCGCGGCGGGCGTCGTCGGGGCGGTAGGACTCCTTGCCGACCGTGTCGAAGGAGAGGTAGCAGCCGGCGGCGAGCAGCTCGTCCTGCTGGTCCTCGTCCGCGCTGAGGTCTTGGTGGCCGATCGCGATCCGGGCGGGGTCGAGGCCCTCTCTCAGCAGCAGGTCGAGCTGGGCGCGCGCGCCGGTGCCCAGGTGGGCGTGCGTGGCGAGCGAGACGTCGGCGCGGCAGGCGGCCCGCGCGGAGGCACGCAGACCGATCGACTCCGCGGGTGTCGGCTCCTCGGCGTGGGTACCGATCTCGGCGACCACGCCCGCCCGGATGCCGGTCCCGTCGATGCCCTCGAGCAGGTCGGCGAGCAGGAGGTCCGTCGCCCTCCCGACGTCGTCACCCGGCTCTCCGTCCGGATGGAACCTCGCGTAGTACCAGCCGGTGGCGGCGACGACGTCGACCCCCGAGCCGGCGGAGATCCGGGCGAGGACGGCGACGTCCCGCCCCATCCCGCGCGCCGTCTGGTCGACGACGAGCGCCAGTCCGTGCGCGTCGGCTGCCCGTGCGAGCTCCGCGGTGACCGCGTCCTCGTGGGCGAGGAAACCCTCGGCGTCGTCGCCCGTGCGCAGGTCGAGCGCGAGATGCTCGTGGGCGAGGACCGGGCCGGCGACCGCCGAGGCGGCCACCGGGCCCGAGACGGTGCGGATCGTCGTCGTGCCGGGCATGCTCACGCGGCGACCGGTGCGAAGAGGTCGACGAGGTACAGCAGGTTGAGGACCACGCCACCGATGATCACCGCGGCAGGACCGGCGGCCATCCGGACGACGGGCCGGCCCATGGCGTCGTTGAGCAGGTAGAGGCCACCGACGATGAACACGCCCAGCCCGCCGCCCATCGCGAGCGCCGCCATGAGCGAGCCGACGAGGATCGCGAGGTGCAGCGACTCGTGGATCGCGTTGCGGATGTGGTCGGCGGAGTCACGCACGGACGGCCAGTGCTGCAGCCAGCGACCGAGGGCCGACAGGGCAAAGACCTCGACGGCGAAGATCGCCGCGCCCAGGACCGCCGCGATGGCGATCGCGAGCACCGGGTTGTCGACCCAGTGGCCGGTGAGGTAGCCGACCGGGTAGACGAAGGTGAACCCGGCCATCGCGTAGGCACCAGACGCGAGCGCCGTCGTCGCGATGAGCGGGATGAAGCCGAAGGCCCGGTAGAAGTCGACCTGGGCCGCCTCGGTGACGTTGCCGTCGGCGATGAGGAAGGAGGTGGCCTCGCCGCCGGCGAAGACGTGGGTCGCGGACAGAGCGGCGACGCCGGCGCCGAGGATCGCGAGCCACGGCAGCCCGCGGCGCAGGCGTTCGGCGTTGGGGCCGAAGAGCTGGTCGACCGCCTCGGCCTCCGCTGCCTTCGACGCCCGGGCCGCATCGATCGCCTCCGCGCCCTGGGACGCCAGCTCCCTCTGTTCGGCTGCCCGTCGCGTGCGGTCCTTGGTCAGCGCAAAGGCCAGCAGCATCGCCACACCGAGGGCCATGGCGATGGCACCGGCGAACATGGTGGGCCACAGCTTCATCGTGGCGACGATCGCCACCGCCTCGACGCCGAACGTGATCGCGCCGCGCATCTTGCCGAACTGCTGGGCGACGGCGATGACGGGGAACATGGCGAACAGCCACAGGATCGGCGTGCCGATCTGCTGCAGGGCGGTGATGAAGTCGATCGGCAGCTGCTGCGCGGCGTTGTTGACCGTGGACAGGCCGAACGCGCAGATCGCGCCCCAGCTCAGGCCGAGCGCCGCGGCGAGCCACGGCCAGGGAGCGATGAGGCCGAGGATCTCGGCGGGCAGGAAGATGAGCCACGGGTTGAGGACGCCCGTGGACAGGGCCATCGGCGCGCCGAGGCCGAAGATGAACCCGGCGGACAGGCCGAAGATGATCGTGGCGGTCGCTGCCCTGCTCGTGCGCCCCTGGATGAAGTCGAGCATGAACGGGCGGGCGCCGTCGTTGAAGACGGCCAGCGCGTAGTGGGCCAGGACGGCGGCGATCGCCGATACGGCCAGCACCACGCCGGATTGCCAGACCTCGAAGCTGATCCCCACCTGCGGAGCGGAGAGCATCACGGTGCCCATGGTCAACGTCCTTCGTCGTGCGCGACGAGCGCGCGGTAGATGGTGGGCGCTGCAACCTCGACCTGGTCTACCGAGAAGCCCAGCGCCTGCACGCCGGACTCGACGGCGGCCGTGACGTCGTCGGACGTGGGCACGCGGCGGGCGAACGTGTGGCACTTGTTCGTGCCGAGCAGCCCGACGAGCACGCCGAGGCTGGCACCGGCGCCCGTGTGGCAGGTGCCGAGGAAGTAGTCGGCCTGACCGGAGCGCAGCTTCATCGCCGCATCCATGTCGCTGCCGACCGCGACCGAGTCGGTCTCGCGCAGGATCGGCTTCAGGGCATCGGCCACGGCGGACTTCGCCACGCCTCCGACGATGATCTTCATGATGTCTCCTTCGACTGGGACTGGTGCTGCGTCTGGTGCTGGTCGATGACCGCCAGGTGGATCGCGACGAAGCGCCGCTCGGGCTCGGGGACGTCGACCGACAGGCGCTCGGAGACGCGGGCGGCGAGCTCGCTCGCTCGTGAGTCGGCGTCGGGGACGGTGCGTCTGACCTCGTCGTAGACGGCCTCCACGGGTTGCTCGACGGACGTGTCGCCGTCGACCGCCCTGGCGAGCGCGCTGACGAGGTGGGAGACGAACGAGCCGACCGCCTCGTCGTCGAGGGCCCCTCCGGGATCGATGCGGTCGACCTCGTCGGCGACGGCGTCGACGACCGCGTCCGGAACCGTGTCCATGGATCGGTAGACGTCGAGCCGGGCAGTGACCGTGGGATGCATTCGGGACTCCTTGGGGGCGGGGATCAGTAGGTGGGGATCGCGCGTCCGGCGACGACGTCGTCAGCGATGCCCAGCACGCGGTCGCTGCGCAGCGCGTCGAGCACGGCCACCGAGATCGGGGTGTCGCCGGCGAGACGGAGGACGACGCCGCGTGTGTTCGCGTCGCCCACCGAGTCGGGCAGCGGGTGGAGGTCGATGGGCGTGGAGATGTGCGAACCGATCTCGTCGGCGTTCCACACGGTGGCGTCGACGGCCCCGTCGGTGAACGCGCGATCGAGGTGGTTGTAGGACATCTCGATGCGTCGCTCCGCCGGGAGGTCCGGGAAGACGCGGGCCACCAGGTCGACGAGATCGGCCGAGCTCGGGTCGACCGCGACCCTCAAGGTTGCGTCCGTGGGGTCCATACCGCGGCGGACGACGACGGCGTGCGCCGCGACGTAGCTGCCGGGGCCGTAGTCGTGGACGGTCTCGACATCGCCGAAGGTGCTGGCTGCCAGGGCGGAGACGAGGGCGAGGTCGACGCGCCCCTCGCGCAGCGCGCGGACCCGGGCGACCGAGCCGCGGATGAAGGACAGCGTCAGCGGCATGGCGCCGTCGTCGAAGGCAGCCTGGAGGCCGGTGGCAAGCCCCTCGTACCGACGCGTGTACGGCAGTGGCATCGCGAGCGAGGCTGAGCGCCGGCCGGACAGCTCCCAGAGGTTGCGGTGGTCGATCGCCTCGACGAACGTGCCGAGCCGCCCACGAGCCTTGAGCCGCAGCGCAGCAGCCTCCTCGAGGACCGCGAAGGCGGCCTGGATCGTCCCGCGGCCGCAGTCGAGCTTCTCAGCGAGGTCGTCGACCTTCGGGATGCGGTCACCGGGCGTGAGCGCGGCGAGCTCGCCCGCCAGGCGTGAGACCACGTACCCGACGCGCGTCATGAGAATCTCCGTCGACACCACGGAGAGAGAATATCCAGGATCCTGGATTAATCAATGGGCTGCGCGTCCGTTGCCACCGCGGACAGCCGCAACCGAGGGACGCACCTCGACGGGGGGAGCCGACGCGGGCTCGATGTCAGACCCACCCGGCAGGATCAAGATCGAGGTGGTCACATGTCGAAATCGACACGCAACTCAGGCAAGCCATGGTCCTCGACCGAGAAGCAGGAACTCTCAGCCCTCGCCCGAGGCAATACGCCCACACGAGTGATCGGACTGAAGCTCGGACGGTCCGAGAGCGCCGTTCAGTCGATGGCGTCCAACCTCGGCGTCTCGCTCAAGCCGACGAATCGGCCCCCCTACGGAACGCGAAAGTAGCGGATCGCCCCGAGACCCTGACTGAGCCAGCCCCTCAGCCGACCTCGACCACTCGGTCGGCGGCGTCACGCGTTGCCTGGATGGCCCGGGCGTTGGGCTCGTCGACGTCGCGGACCCAGTCCCGCGCCTGCTGCTCGCTCTTGCCGAACGTGACGTGCCGGGCGACGAGGCGCTCTCGACGCAGCGCGTCGGGCACCTCGACGAACCACGTCTCGCCGAGCACGCCGCGCAACGCGTCCCAGGGTGCGTCGTCGGCGAGGAGGTAGTTGCCCTCGGTGATGACCAGGTCGACGTCCGGCTCGATCGCCACGGCGCCGGCGATCGGTTGCTCCAGCTCTCGCTCGAACCCCGGCGCGTAGACGATGTGGTCCGGGGCAGCCGCCACGCGCTCGAGGACGGAGAGGTAGCCCCAACCGTCGAACGTGTCGATCGCGCCCTTGCGGGCCCGGCGCCCCAGCCGGTCGAGCTCGACGTCCGCGAGATGGAAGCCGTCCATCGGGAGGATCCCGACGACGACGCCCCCCGCCCGCAGGCCCTCCGCGAGCGAGGCGGCGAGGGTCGACTTGCCCGCGCCGGGAGCGCCGGTGATGCCGAGGATCGGGCGGCGTCCGGACCGCGCCTGCCCCTCCCGGGCCAGCCGCGCCGCGCTCTCGACCAGCGCGTCAGACACCGGTCCGCGCCGATCTCGCGGCGGGGCCATCAACCCTTGGGCAGCCGCGGGGCTGCGGCCTCGTCGTTATGGTCACCGCACCATCCTGCGTCACGCGGAACGCGGCGGAGGGGATCGCCTCCCGGACCGCCGCTGTCGATCACGGCGATATCGACAGCGAAGCTATCGATGACACCGCAATCGACAGCGGAGCGCGGAACGAACAACCCGGTCCCCCGCGGCACGCCCGCCCCGCACCCGACCGCCGCCGGCTACCCCCGGCGAGCCGCCTCACTCCCGGGGAGCCGCGACACTCCGGGCGAGCCGGTTCACTCCCGGCGAGCCCCGACCGGGGCGAGGGACTCACCCGAGCCGGCGTGCGACGTCGTCGTGCCGGGACCGTGGCCCCCGTCCGCGCGAGGCGCGCCGCCCTCCCCGGCGCCAGGGGTACGGGAGGTGGGCGCGTCGTCGTCGGGGGCGCCGCGACGAGCGGTGGCTGGCGTGAGGAAGGCGGCGCCGACGAGGACGACCATCGGGACGATCAGCGCGTTGCGCAGGCCGACCTCCTCCCCGAGGAAGCCGAGCACCGGGGGGCCGACGAGGAAGGCGAGGTAGCCCACCGTCGAGACGAGCGCGACGCGCGAGGCCGGCTCCGGCCCGGAGTCGCCGGCCGCGGACAGTGCGAGCGGGAAGCCGAGCGAGGTGCCCAGGCCCCACAGCACCACGGCGAGCCCGGCCACCAGCTGGCTGTCGACGAACGCGACGAGCCCGAGACCCACGACGCCGGACATCGCGCTCCCGGCGAGCACGACCGGGCGCCCGATGCGCTCGACGATCGCGCCGCCCGCGAAGCGCCCCACCATCATCGAGGCGGCGAACACGGCGTAGACGGCGGAGCCGAGGGCAAGATCGACACCGTGGCCGTCGACCATGATCAGCGGCAGCCAGTCGTTCGCGGTGCCCTCGGCGAGCGCCATCGCGAGCACCACGAGCCCGATGAGCAGCAGGCGGGAGTCCTTCCAGACCCGCACGCGCGGCCCGGCGGCGGTGAGCGCCCGGGTGGCGGGGTCGACCCGACCCGTACCACCGGGGACGAGACTCATGCTCGCCAGGGCGACGACCAGCGCGACGGCGCCGACGAGGACGAGGTGGACGCCGACCGGGAAGCCGCCCCACGTGGCGAGCATGCCGAGCAGGGCGCCGATCACCGTGCCGAGGCTGAAGCAGCCGTGCATGACGGGCAGGAACGAGCGCCCGGTCAGCTCCTCGATCGCGGCGCCCTCGACGTTCATCGCGACCTCGCCGGACCCCATGCCGGCGCCGAACAGCGCGAGGCCCGCGGTGATGACGGACTGCTCACCGAGGGCGGAGCCGAGGCCGATCGTCGGCATGCTGAGGACGAGCAGCGTCATCCCGACCACGACGACCGGCTTCCCGCCGAACCGCGTGACCAGCGGGCCCGCCGCGAGGATGCCGACCATCGACCCGACCGATAGGCCGAGCAGCACGAGGCCCATCTCGGCCGTCGAGGCACCGATCGCGTCACGGATCGCGGGCGTGCGCGTCACCCAGGACGAAATGGCGAGGCCGGGCAGGAGGAACAGGGCGAGCAGCGCCAGCCGTCGACGGCCGACCCCCGACTCGTGGCGGGCGATCACCTCGGACATACAACCTCCTAGGGCACCTTCGTCGCGTGCGCGCAGCGTGCTCGCTTCGCCATTCGTGTACGTTCGTACATGTTTCGCGGACAAATGTACACTGACGAGCGGGACGAGGGTACGGCCGACGACGACCGGAGGATGAGATGTCCGCGACAGGACGGGGCACGGGGGCCGCGACAGGACGGGGCACGGGGGCCGCGACAGGACGGGGCTCGGGAGGCGCGGGCGGAGGGAGCAAGGCAGCCGCGCCCGGACGGGGCCCGGGCGGCGCGAGCGGGCGCAGGCGCGGGGCGAACGACCCCGAGCGGCGCGAGCGGATCGTGCGGGCGGCCCTCGACTCGATCGCCGAGGGTGGCGTGCGGGGGACGACGCACCGCGCCGTGGCCGAGCGTGCGGGCGTGCCGCTGGGGTCGATGACCTACTACTTCGACGGGCTCGAGGAAATCTTCGAGGAGGCGTTCCGGCAGCTCGTACGCACGATGACCAGCCAGTTCCGCGCGGCGATGGAGGGGGCCCGGTCGCAGGAGGAGGCGTGCACGGCGCTGGCCGCCCTCATCTCCGACGACGAGTACTCCACGCCCCGCGACACCACCGCCATGCTCGAGCTGTACGCCTACGGCAACCACGACCCGGCCGTCGGGGCGCTGCGCAACGAGTGGACGCAGATGTCCTCCGACGCCCTCGCCCTGCACTTCGCCGAGCCGACGCGCAAGGCGCTGGACGCCCTGGTCGAGGGCTTCACGGTGCACGCGTTCTTCCGCTCGAACCGCCCAGACCCCGAGGTGGTGCGGGCGACGATCGACGCCGTCGTCGCGCGCCTCGAACCACCCCCTCACGAGTGAGGGGACTTCCTCCCCGCGGGAGAGCGGACTGCCTCCCCGCGAGTGAGGGGATTTCCTCCCGGCGAGTGAACGGACTGCCTCCCCGCGGGAGAGCGGGGCTCGGTCCGCTGGGGTGCGTGGAGTGGATCCTGGCGTCGCGCTGTCGCCCAGTCAATCGGGTACGTGTCGAGGCAGTCGCCCGGGGCGTTGACTCACCGCTTCGCCGATTGACTCACCGGCCAGGCCACGCCCCGGGGGTGCCCGCGGCCCGACGAACGAGTGAGCGCCGCCCGGACCGAGGTCCGGGCGGCGCTCACTGGTGAGGAAGATTCCCCGCACTCGTGGAGAAGAATCCCCTCGTTGGTGAGGAAATATCCCCGCACTCGTGGGGTGCGTGTCAGCGGCGGACTCCCAGGGTGTCGGAGCCGTCGCCGTTCCAGTCACCGACGAACACCTCGTCGCCGGCCCGGCCGTAGCGGACCTCGGTGTCGGCCACCGTGGACGTCAGCGAGTTCGAGACCAGGTAGAGGTTCCCGCGGCGCACCGCGAAGGTGTCGACCGCGTCGCCGTCCCAGTCACCGACCAGCACGTCGTCCGACGCACGGCCGTAGTCGAGCTCGACCTCCGCCCAACCAGTGCTCAGCGAGTTGGACACGTAGTACGTGTTGCCGCGACGGACCGTGAAGGTGTCGATGCCGTCGCCGTCGTAGTCCCCGACCAGCACGGTGTCGTCGGCGCGGCCGTAGTCCAGCTCCGCGTCGGCGTTCCCACCGGTCAGGGAGTTCGACAGGAAGTAGCTGTTCCCCCGGCGCACCGCGAACGAGTCACTGCCGTCGCCGTCCCAGTCACCCACCAGCACCGCGTCGTCCGCGCGGCCGTAGGTCAGCTCGACCTCCGCCGCCCCGCCATACAGCGAGTTGCTCAGGTAGTAGGCGTTCCCGCGACGCACCGCGAGGGTGTCCGCGCCGTCGCCGTCCCAGTCACCGACCAGGACCTCGTCACCCGGGCGACCGAAGGAGAACTCGTGGTCAGCCCAGATGCTCCAGCCGTCGTTGAGGTAGAACCCACGACCCGGCGACGGCGGCACCGGCTCACCAGGCTGCTCGGCACCCTCGGTGACCTCGAAGGGCACCTCGGCGACGGTCGGCTCGGCGCTGACGGTCAGCGACTGCTCGCCGACCTCGGCACCCTCAGGGATGGTGATGTCGACGGTCGCCGTGCCGGTCGTGTTGTAACCGTCGGACGGGGTGTTGTCGACGTCGGCGGTCCCGACGACCTCGTCGCCGAGGAGCACCTCGACCTCGAATGGCTTGGCGGCCGCCTCGGTCGTGAACGACAGGCCCGAGAGGTCCACCGAGACGGTCTCGCCGGCGGCAGCCGACGTCGGACCGGTCCAGCCGATCGAGCGCTGCTCGTAGGTCGGGGAGAGCTCCTCGTTCGCCGCCAGGTAGTCGTTGAGCGCCTGGACGTCCTGCACTCCGGCGTCGACGAAGTTGCTCGCGTTGTCGGTGAACCCGGTGAACGCGTCACCGCCCGCGAGCAGGAAGGTGTTACCGGCGATGCGGACCTGCTGGTCGTCGGCCACGGGCTCGCCGTCGATCGTCAGGGAGAGGATCTCGTTGCTCTCCGGGTCCCACACGTAGTCCAGGTTCTCGGACCAGCCGAGCGCCAGGTACGGGTGCGAGTCCGTCACGGTGCGCTGCTGCTGCTCGAGGAGCAGGCGCAGGTCGGAGCCCGGGATCGTCACGGCGCCGATCGTGTTCCCGAAGGGCTGGACGTCGAACGCCTCCTGGTAGGTGACAACGCCGTCGCCGTCCGGGTCGAGGTCCGCGCGGATACCGCCCGGGTTGATGACGCCGATGTCGGCGCCGAGGTTGAACTCGTTCGCCGACGCCAGCGCGGCGTCGCCGAGCAAGTTGCCGAGCGTGGACTCCGCGCCACGGTTCGTGCCGTCGGGTGCTCCCGTGCGCGAGCCGCGGTCGAACGGCGCGACGACGGAGCCGACCTGCTCCTGGCCGAGCTCCTCGCTCTCGGCCAGAGCGTCCTGGTAGAGCGCCTCGATGTCCGCGTCGCGCGCGGTCTCCTCGGTGATCTCGATGTTCTCCGCCGTGTCGACCGTGATCTCGCCGGACTCGGGGTCGATCGTCAGCTGGGTGTTGGCGACGTGGCTGCCGAAATTACCGGGCTGCAGCAGCGGGGCACCGGCGCCGGTCTCGGTGGACTTCACCAGGTGCGAGTGGCCGGCGAATGCGGCGTCGATGTCCTCGGACAGGCCCGGGGCGATGATGTCGGCGTCCTCGTGGATGAGCGCGACGACCACGTCGGCCTCGCCGTTGCCCTCCTCGTCGACACCGTCGGACAGCTCGGCGGCGCGCTGGTTGGCGACCTCGACCTCGTCGAGGAACTCGAGGCCCTCGATACCGGCCGGCGAGACGACGTTCGGGGTGTCCGAGGTGACGGTGCCGATGATGCCGACCCGCACGCCGTCGATCTCCTCGATGGCGTAACCCGGGTCCGCGATCTCGGGCGCGCCGTCGACGTTGGCGCCGAGGTGGGTGAAGTCCGACGCGGGGATCACACGGTCGCGCAGGTCCGCGTAGCCCTGGTCGAACTCGTGGTTCCCGACGGCGGCATGGTCCAGGCCCATCGCGTTGAGGATCTCGAGGGTCGGCTCGTCGTTGGCGATCGCCGAGACGAAGGCGGAGCCGCCGATGTTGTCGCCGGCGGAGAGGAACAGGGTCCCTGTCTCGTTCTCGGCGCGGATGCCGTCGACGACGGTCTGCACCTGGGCGGCCGTCTCGATGTGTCCGTGGAAATCGGTGATGACGGCGAGGTCGATGGTGACCGTGCCGTCCTCGTTCTCGACCGCGAGGGCCGGGGCCGCCGCGGCGACCGATCCGAAGAGCGCGAGGACGCCGGCGCTGGCCGTGATCCTCACCGTAGAGGGGCGTGACATATGGGGGAGACCTCAGTCTTTCGTCGGGCCGACAGGGGTAGGGCGCGGCCAGGCTATCGCCGGTCCCATGCCGATCCCCGGGTCTCACCGAGCGGCCACCAAGAGTTCACCCGCGGTTGGTCGGTCCGACCTGTGGCTTCACCACGTGGTCACCGGTGCGTGCACGGATTCTCGCGTGCGGAGCCTGGTGCTGATGCGCACCGTGCCGACCCCGGTCAGCCCTTGCCCGACGCCTCGCCGGGGCGGAGGAGGCGAGGTGCGACGAGCCCGTTGCCGAGGCAGTGGGGTAAGCGCCGAGGCAGTGGGGTGCGACGAGTCCGTTGCCGAGGCAGTTGGGTAAGCGCCGAGGCAGTCCCCCGCGTCGATTGACTCGGCGGATACCTGACTGACTCACCGCGCCGAGGCCCCGCTACCCCGGTCAGCTCGCGACGGAGCCCTCGCTCGCCCCGTCGCTCGCGCCCTCGCCGCTCTCGGTCTCGGCACCGCCGGGCGTGCCCCCCGACGCCACGCCCTCGACGGCGAGCCGCAGCGTCTCGGCGTCCTGCAGACCGACCATCACGTACCCGCCGACCACCGTCGTCGGGGTGCCGGTGAGCTCCAGGTCCGTCGCGAGCCGACCGTTGGCCCGGATCTGCTCGGCCGTGGCCGGGTCCTCGAGGTCCGCGGCGAACTGCTCGGCGTCGAGCCCGACCTCTGTGGCGCGCTCGACCAGCGCCTCGGTCGTCACCTGCGCGGCCTGCATCGGCTCGGCCATCAGCGCATCGTGGTACTCGATGAACCCGTCCTGCTGGCCCGCGGCCCACGCGGCCTCCGCGAGGGTGAGGGACTGCTGCGCGAGGACGCCGACGTCGCGGTACTCGATGCGCAGCGTGCCGTCGTCGACCAGATCCTGCAGCTCCGGCATCGACTGGGTGGCCATCGCCTGGCAGTAGCTGCACAGGTAGTCCTCGAAGACCACCATTGTCACCTCGGCGTCCGCCTCGCCGACCGCGGTCGGGTACGCGGGATCCTCCGCGACGACGTCGACGTCCGTGGTCGGCACGTCCTCGAGCACGGCGGCGGCCTCCTCCGCGCGCTCCCGGGACTCCTCCGCACGCTCCTGGTCCTCGTCCGCACGCTCCTGGGCCTCCGTCTCGGCCCGGGCGTCCTCGTCCTCGTCGGGCGCGTCCTGCTCGGTGCCGGACTCGGTGGCCGCGGGGTCCTCAGGATCGGACGAGCACGAGGCGAGCGCGAGCGCGGCGCCGAGGACTCCGGCGGCGAGCGCCGGACGAGCGGTTCGGGACATGTTTCCTCCGGTTGTCACGAGCGGCCCTCCCAGTCATCGAGTGTGCGGTTCGCGCCCCTCGGGCGTGCGGTTCTCGACCCTCCAGTGTGCGGTCCGCACGGGGTGAACCGCACGCTCGACGCCGTGACACCGCACACTCGCCCACTCCGAACCGCACGCTCGACGACGTCGGGGAGCCGCCGGCCGACCGCGGAACGCCAACCGGCCCTGTCCCGTCAGACCACCCCGTGCGCGAGCAGCGCGTCTGCCACCTTGGCGTAGCCGGCCACGTTCGCACCCAGGACGTAGTTGCCGGGCGCGTTGTGGATCTCGGCGGTCCGCGCCACGGTGTCGTGGATGTGCGTCATGACGACCTCGAGCTTGGCGACGGTCTTGTCGAAGCCCCACTGCTCGCGCGAGGCGTTCTGCTGCATCTCCAGCGCCGACGTCGCGACCCCGCCCGCGTTCGCGGCCTTGCCCGGACCGAACGCCGTCCCGGCGGCCTGGAAGACCTCGACGGCCTCCGGCGTCGTGGGCATGTTCGCGCCCTCGGCCACGGCGATGACCCCGTTGTCGACGAGGGTGCGGGCGTGGTGCTCGTCGAGCTCGTTCTGCGTGGCGCAGGGCAGCGCGATCGTGCACGGCACGTCCCACACCGAGCCCTCGGTCCGCAGCTCCGCCCCGGGACGGGCCTCGACGTAGTCCGACACGCGGCCGCGCCGGACCTCCTTGATCTCGCTCAGCAGCTCGACGTCGACCCCCTGCTCGTCGAGCACGTAGCCCGAGGAGTCGGAGAACGCCACCACGTGCGCGCCCAGCTGCTGGGCCTTCTGGATCGCGTAGATCGCCACGTTGCCGGAGCCGGAGACCACGACGCGCTGCCCGTCGAGCTGCTTGCCCGCGCGGCGCAGCATGCGGTCGGTGAAGAAGACCGTGCCGTAGCCGGTGGCCTCGGTGCGGCCGAACGAGCCGCCCCAGCCGGTGCCCTTGCCGGTGAGCACGCCGGCCTCGAAGCGGTTGGTGATGCGCTTGTACTGGCCGAACATGTAGCCGATCTCGCGGCCGCCCACGCCGATGTCGCCGGCGGGGACGTCGGTGTACTCGCCGATGTGGCGGTAGAGCTCGGTCATGAAGGACTGGCAGAAGCGCATGACCTCGCCGTCGGACTTCCCGTGCGGGTCGAAGTCCGAGCCGCCCTTGCCGCCGCCGATGCCCTGACCGGTGAGCGCGTTCTTGAAGATCTGCTCGAAGCCGAGGAACTTGATGACGCCGAGGTTGACCGACGGGTGGAACCGCAGGCCGCCCTTGTACGGGCCCAGCGCGGAGGAGAACTCCACGCGGTAGCCGCGGTTGACCTGCGTCCGGCCGGCGTCGTCGACCCAGGGGACGCGGAACATGATCTGGCGGTCCGGCTCGATGAGGCGGCGCAGGATCGCCTGCCCCTCGTACTTCGGCTTGAGCGCCACGTCGCCGATCGTGCCGAGCACCTCGTGCACGGCCTGGTGGAACTCGGGCTGGCCCGGGTCGCGGGTGACGACCTCGTCGTACACCGCCTGCAGCTCGTCGATCATGCGGCTCCTGACGTCGGGCCCGGCTCACGCCGGGCGGATGGTCCTTGGTTCTCGCCCGAGGGGTGCTCGCGCGTGGTGCGGTCATGGATGGTGCGGTCGTGCGTGGCGGGCCGGGCCCGCCCGGTGCGCGGGGCAAGGTCGCCCGCGGCCTCACCGGCGCGGCGCACGGGGCATGACGCCCCGCGTCGACCGCGGCGGCCCGGGACGCACCCGGCACTGCTCACAATTGTCTCAGGATCGTGCCAAATGTTCGTCTCGGTCCGCCACACGATCCTCGTTTCAGGCCCGGGACCGTGCTCAGTCCCACAGTGCGGGCAGCACCGCGGCCGACGCCTCGGCGAGCGCGGCCACGTCGATCCCGGTCACGCCCCCGACGGCGAGGGACCCGCCGCCGGTGGAACCGATCGTCGCGCAGGGTACGCCCTGGGCGGCGGCCAGCGCCGTGATGCGGTCGACGTCCGCCGGCGCGCAGGCCACGATCGTCCGGGCCTGCGTCTCGCTGAACAGCGCCGTCGGAAGGTCGATGCCGTCCCGGTCGGTCACGCCCGTGAGATCGATCTCGGCCCCGACGCCGTACCTCGTGGTCGCGTCGACGAGCGCCTGGGCCAGCCCGCCGGTGGCGAGGTCGTGGGCGGCCGTGGCGAGCCGCTCGCCGTGGATCGCGAGCAGGGTCTCCACCAGCGCCTTCTCCTGCGCGACGTCGACGCGCGGCGGCGTCCCGCCCAGGTGGCCGTGCACGGTCTGCGCCCAGGCGGACCCGTCGAGCTCGAGCGCGGTGGCGCCGAGCAGGACGATCGTCTCCCCCGCACCCCGCCAGCCCGACGGCGTGGCGCGGGTGACGTCGTCGTGCAGTCCCAGCACGCCCACCACCGGGGTGGGATGGATCGACGACGACGCCGTGCCCGGCTCGCCCGTGGAGTTGTAGAGCGAGACGTTGCCGCCGGTGACGGGGATGCCGTACTCCTGGCAGGCGTCCGCGAGCCCGGTGATCGTCTCGACGAGCTGCCACATCGCGCCCGGGTCCTCGGGGTTGCCGAGATTGAGGCAGTCGGTGACCGCGAGCGGGCGGGCGCCGACGGTCGCGACGTTGCGCGCCGCCTCGACGAGCGCCTGGGCGGCGCCGGCGCGCGGGTCGAGGAAGGCGTATCGGTGGTTGGCGTCGGTCGCCAGCGCCACCCCGCGGTCGGTGTCCTCGTCGATGCGCAGGACGCCGGCGTCGTCGGGCTGGGCGAGGGCCGTGCGGCCCTGGACGAACCGGTCGTACTGGTCGGTGACCCAGCCCTTGTGCGCCTGGTTGGGGTCGGAGGCGACCTCTCGGATCTGGGCAGCGAGCCGCTCCGGGTCGGTGGGTCGCTCGAGGTCGGCCGCCGAGCTCGCGACGATCGGGTCGAGCCACGCCGGGCGGGCGTAGGGGCGGTCGTAGACGGGGCCGTCGTGGGCGACGGTGCGGGGTTCGACGTCGACGATCCGGCGCCCGTGGTGGTCGATCGTCAGGCGGCCGGTGCCGGTCACCTCGCCGATGACGGAGGTCTCGACCTCCCAGCGCTCGGTGACGGCGAGGAACTCCTCGAGCCGCTCGGGCGCGACGACAGCCATCATCCGCTCCTGCGACTCGCTCATGAGGATCTCGCCGGCAGTGAGGCTGGGGTCGCGCAGCAGGACAGTCTCCAGGTCGACGTGCATGCCGCCGTCGCCGTTGGAGGCCAGCTCCGAGGTGGCGCAGGAGATGCCGGCGGCGCCGAGGTCCTGGATGCCCTCGACGAGGTTCTTGCCGAACAGCTCCAGGCAGCACTCGATGAGGACCTTCTCCATGAAGGGATCACCGACCTGCACCGACGGGCGCTTGACCGGGCCGCCCTCGTCGAACGTCTCCGACGCGAGGATGGAGGCGCCGCCGATGCCGTCGCCGCCGGTGCGCGCGCCGAACAGGACGACCTTGTTGCCGGCGCCGGACGCGTTGGCCAGGTGGATGTCCTCGTGGCGCAGCACGCCGATCGCCAAGGCGTTGACGAGCGGGTTGCCCTGGTATACGGGATCGAGGTCGAGCTCGCCGCCGATGTTGGGCAGGCCCAGGCTGTTGCCGTAGGAGCTGATGCCCGCCACGACGCCGTGCGCCACCCGGCTCGTGTCCGGGTGGTCGGGCGCCCCGAACCTGAGCTGGTCCATCACCGCGATCGGGCGGGCGCCCATGGCGATGATGTCCCGCACGATGCCGCCGACGCCGGTCGCCGCGCCCTGGAACGGCTCCACGTAGCTGGGGTGGTTGTGGGACTCGACCTTGAAGGTGACGGCCCAGCCGTCACCGACGTCGACGACGCCCGCGTTCTCGCCGATGCCGACGAGGAGGTTCTGCCGCATGGCGTCGGTCGTCTTGTCGCCGAACTGGCGCAGGTGGCGCTTGGAGGACTTGTAGCTGCAGTGCTCCGACCACATGACGGAGTACATGGCGAGCTCGGCCGAGGTGGGGCGGCGGCCGAGGAGGTCGGTGATGCGGGCGTACTCGTCGGCCGTGAGGCCGAGCTCCGCGTAGGGCATCGGGGTGTCGGGGGTCGCGGCGGCGTCGTCGACGGTCTCGTCGGGGCGCGGGGCGCTCGGCGCTGCGTCGTGCTGCGGGGCGCTCGGCGCGGCGTCGGATGCTGGTGAATCTGCGGACATGCGGGCGACCTCACGGACTCGCGGGCTGGGCTGGTGGTCGGACCGGTGGCTGCGCGCCGCTCGTGCGGGCGCAGGCGCCACCGGTGGCTGGGCTGGTGCCGAATCTACCCGGGGCGTCCGGCGGGGCCCGATCCCGTCCGCGCCACGGGCCGCCGAGAGGGTCGGCGCGGCTGCCGAGAGGTCGGCGCGGCTGCCCAGGGGTCCGAACGGCTGCCTGCAGCGAGCTCCGCCGCCATTACCCGGGTCCCGTGCGCCCCCTCCCGCGCGGTCAGATGTCTCCCACCGCGCAGCACGAGCGCCGAGCCAGTCACGTAACCACCGAGTCAATCGACGCGGGGCACTGCCTCGGTGGTTACCTGACTGACTGAGCGCTAGGACTAGCCGTCGTCATCGGGCGCGGTCCGTCCATGTCCGACGACGGCCGCCGGCTTCGTCTCGATCCCATCGGGCGAACGTCAGTCGCGCGCGGCCTGCTTCGCATCCTGGGCAGCCCGCTCGTCGTCGAGGGTGCGGTTCTTCGCGCTCTCGATGTGCTCCCGCATCCGGTTCGCCGCCTGCTCGGCATCGGCCGCGCTGAGCGCCTCGAAGAGCCGCCGGTGCTCCCGGGCCGCCCGGTGCGCGTGCGACACACCCGCCTCTCCGATCAGCCGGAACCTCTGAAGCTGTCCGCCCAGCGCCTGGTAGGCGCGCTCGGTGAACGGGTTGCCCGCCTGCTTGCTGATGAGCGCATGGAAGGCCTCGTCGGCGAGCCAGCACTGGCGGAGCGCCTCGCCGTCGGCCACCGCCCCCACCCGCTCCATCACCGCGATCGTCTCGTCCAGCTCGGCGAGGAACTCCGGGGTGCTGCGGGGGGTGGCCTCTGCGGCGAGCGTCGGCTCGATGAGGAGCCTCGCGTCCATCAGCTGAACGATCTCCTTGGGAGTGAGCAGCGGGGCCACCTCGTACCCGCGCAGCGCCTCCCGACGGACGAAACCCGTGTGCTCCAGGCGCGCGAGCGCCTCCCGCACCGGGGTCGGGCTGAGGTCGAGCTCGCGCGAGAGCTTCTCGATGTTGAGCCGCTGCCCCGGAGGTCGCATGCCGTTCATGAACTGCACGAGCAGGATGTCGTGCACCTTGTCCGCGAGAGGCACGCGGGTCGACCGCCGTCGCGACGGCGGCACCCGGGCGTCTTCGATCCGGCCTGTCACCATATCCCCCCACGATAATCGGGCGCTGTGAATGCTGCACCCTGATGGGCGGTGGAGAATTCCTGATGACCACCGAACCTGTCAGCGAATTCGTCGGCGCTGTCCTCGGGCATGAATCCGATCGTCTCACCGCCGGACGCGTCCCAGAATCGAGTGGAATTGTCCGAGACCCCGTACACGGTGGCGAAACCACCCGGAAGGTCGTGGCTCAGTGCTGCCCGGACCAAGCGAACACTGTCCGGCACGCTCAACCACGTGCGGAGCTGGTCGGAGTTCTCCGGCTCCGCGCGGCAGACACCGATACGGAGGCACACCACCTCGAGCCCCCACTTGTCGTGGTACAGCCGCCCGATCGCCTCCCCGAACACCTTGCTCACGCCGTAGTAGGTGTCCGGCCGGACGTCCGAGTCGACGCTGACCATCTCGTCGGCGGAATGAAATCCCGTGACGTGGTGGGAGCTCGCGTACACCACGCGTCCGACCCCAGATTCATGTGCGGCCTCGAACACATTGTACGTACCGAGGATGTTCGCGGAGAGGATGGCGGCGAACTCGGCCTCGTCCGCGCGACCACCGAGATGGACCACCGCGTCCACTCCGGCGGACGCCTGCCTGAGCGCCGCCAGGTCCTCCAGCGTGCCTCGCACGAGCGTCTCGCCGTCGGCCACGTCATCGATCTCGGACCGAGAGAAGAGTCGAACCTCGTCGTAGAGTTCTCGGAGCGCGGGGCGAAGTGCAGCGGCCATCCGGCCCGATGCTCCGGTGAGAAGTAATGCAGTCATTGAGTCCTCGCGATTCGGCGGGTCAGGGGGTTGGTCGAGTGCTGACGTGAGCGGGAGGTCCGGACGGATGGGCCGGGCCATCCCGTGGTTCACGACATCGGAACGGTGCCGCCGCCGGGTACGGACACCTCGAGTCCGGCCGCCCGGTAGGCGTCCGCGGCCACCGTCGAGACGAGGAAGTCGTACAGCGCGCGGGCGGGCACCGACGCGTTCGGTGCATGCCCGAGCCACAGGTCGACATGATGCTGGGCGTCCGTCGGCAGCGGGCGGATCTGGTGGCCGCCGCCGACCGAGGCCAGCTCGATGACCTGCTGGACGGCGAGGTCGGCCCGCCCGTCGTACAGCGCCTCTGCCGTAAACCCCTTCTCCACGACCGTGGCGGTCGCGTTGACCTCGTCGGCGATCCCGAACCGGTCGAGCAGGGCGGCGAAGTGCTCGCCGCTCGCGCCCGTGCGCGAGTAGGCGACCGATCGTGCCGAGCGGATGGCAGTCACGAGCTCGTCGATCGTCCCCACCTCGGGGGGCTGGGCACCCGGTGCGGTCGCCACACCGATCCCGGACCGCACGAGCGGGGTCAGGCCGGGCCGGTCGAGGATCCCGTCGGCCGCCAGCTTCTCGAGCGCACCGCCCACGCCGAGCACCAGGTCGGGCCGCTCGCCGTCGGCGATGAGGCCGGTGAGCACCTTCGTCGGCTCGTAGGTGGGGGCGACCTCGTGGCCGCTGGCCCGGGTGAAGGCCGGAAGGACGGTGTCCTCAAGGATGTCGCGGACCGCGAGCCCGCTGAACAGCGTCACCTGCGTCGATTCCACGGTGTTACGTCCTCTCTCCACGTTGGTTGTTCGCATACAGGCGCTCCCGTTCGTCCTGCGTCAGTGGCGACGTCTCGCGAGCGCCGACGAGCAGGACGATCCGGGCCATGTGCTCGATCTCCTCGGCGACGTCGACGGCAGCGAGCGCACGGTCCGCCGCGACGACCGGACCGTGGTTGCGCAGCAGCATGCACGCGTCGCCGCGCGCGACCTCACCCGCACGATCGGCCAGACGCTCGTCGCCCGGGGCGAAGTAGTCGACCAGCGGCAGCGCCACGACGCGCATCGCGTAGTACGCAGTCAACGGCGCCATCGCGTCGTCGGGGTCCAGCCCGCCGAGGCAGGAGACCGCCGTCGCGTGGAGCGAGTGCGTGTGGACCACCGCTCCCGCCGTGGGACGGCCTCGATAGACGGCGGCGTGGAGGAACGCCTCCTTGGAGGGGCGCGCATCCGTGAGCGGTCGCCCGTCGAGATCGACGACGGCGAGCTCTGAGGCCTCCACCGTCGAGAGGCTGCTGCGGGTCGGGGTGACGATGATCCGCTCCCCGTGACGGACGGACACGTTGCCCGTGCTGCCGTGGCTGAGCCCGCGGGCGGCCACGGCACGAGCGGCCGCGACCACCTCGTCGCGCGCCTCGTCCTCGCTGCCCTCGCTCACCGTGCGGCTACTCATGCGTGCCCCATCCCTGGTCGACGTCCACCGCGCGGGAGAACATCGCGACATCGCCGAAGTTCCCGGACTTCAGGAGCAGCGCGAGTGGTTCGGCGCCGATCGCGTAGATCCACGGCACCCCGGTCGAGACCTCGCCCCCGACGGCGGCGCCCGCGACCTCGAGCGCGTGGACGATCGCCCCGGACGTCTCTCCGCCGGCCGAGACGAGTCGCCGGACCCCGCGGTCCACCAGTCCGACGGCGATGCGGGACAGCGCACCCTCGAGGAGCGCGGCCGACTCCGCGGTGCCGAGCCGCGACTGCACCTCGCGGAGCTCATCCGCGGGCAGTGACGTGTAGATGAGTGGTGCCGGGCCATCGGGAAGGGCGTCCGCCCAGGCCAGCGCGCCGTCCGCCAGCACCGCCGGGTCGTCCGCCGTGAGGGCGTCGACCCGGTAGGTCGGGTGACCGCGGCGCTGCAGATCGGCGATCTGCGCTAGGGTCCGCGCGGAGCAGCTGCCGGCCAGGACCGCGGCCCGTCCGTCGCCGACAGGGTCCGGCGCCGTCGCCTCGTCGGAGGACGTGGCGGCGGTCCGGAGCTCGGCCATCGCACCGCCGAGGCCGGCCGCACCGGCGACGAGCGGCTGGTCGGCGACGGACTCCGCGAGGACGCGGAGGTCATGGGCCTCGACGGCGTCGGCCAGGACATGCCTCGACCCGCCGCCAGCCGGCTCGGTGATCGCGGCGCGGACCGCCGGTGTGCCCTGGCGGATCGTCGCGAGCGGGAGCGTACCCACCGACCGCCCGCTCTGCGCCTGCAGGACGCGGGGGAGGTAGGAGTCCGTCATCGGCGTGAGCGGATGGTTCGCCATGTGCGTCTCGGCGAGCAGGACGTCGTCGACGAAGAGCTGCCCCGCGTAGACCGTGCGGGCGTGCTCGGGCGAGCTGGGCGTGGTGACGACGACACCTGCCCCCACGGCGTCCGCGAGCGCGTCGAGGACGGGGCCGATGTTGCCCTGCGGGGTGGAGTCGAACGTGGAGCAGTACTTGAGGTAGAGCTGCCGCGCTCCTTGGGCCCGGAGCCACTCGCCCGCCCGGAGGCTCTCCTCCACCGCCTCGAAGACCGGCGCCGTCCGGGACTTCAGCGCGACGACGATCGCGTCGTGCTCCGGCAGGTCGATGTTCCGCGGCGGCGGTCCGAAGAAGAGCAGGGTCCGCAGCCCCGCACGACGCCAGGCCAGAGCGAGGTCGGTGCCGCCGGTGTAGTCGTCGGCGATCGCGCCCAGCGGCGCGTCCGTGGAGCGGGTGTCGAGCCTGTCCTCGGCGGGTCCTCCCCGGGCGTCCGCCGAGCGTGCCCCGGGCTCGTCCGCGGAGAGCCCGGAGGCGGAGAGCCCGGCGAGCGCGTCCCGCAGGGTCGCGGCCGCGCTGCTCGGGCCGGAGATCACGGTGACCCCGAGCGCCTCGGCGAGCTGGGCCTGCGCCGGTGAGAGCGAGTACTGCGCGAGCAGGACGGCGTCCACGCCGGCCTCGCCGTCGACGAACGGCCGGCACGCGTCGATCAGCACCGTCGCCAGCGCGGACGGGTCGTCGGCCTTGGCCGCCGCGAGGGCGGCGGGCACTGCGAGGCCGCGCACGTCGACCTCGGTGCCGGCGTCGGACACCGCCTCGGTGAACCGCTGCACGGAGTCGGCGAGCGCCGACTCCAGGGAGGCGACCACCAGCACGGTGCCGTACCCGCCGGTCGCGGCCTCCTCGAAGGCCGGACCGTCCGGGGCGAGCACCGGGATGTCCGCGACGGTCCCCTCGGCCACCGTGCCGTACATCGAGCAGGTGAGCAGCACGGCGTCGGCGCCGCCGTCGACGGCGTGCGCGATAAGCCTGACCATGCGCTCCCGGAGCGGCTCGGTCAGCTCACCGGCGTCTGCGGCGTCGGCGAGCAGCCGGTCGTCGAGCAGGTTCCAGACCGTCGCGTCGGGCAGTGCCTCGGCGAGCGCGTCGGTCGCGGGCGGGATCGCCACCGGTGTCGCGCTGATGAGTGCCACCGTGCGTTCGTCGCGTGTCATCGGACCGCCTCCTTGAGTCGCTGCAGGACACCGGCGGACGTTCCCGCCGGGATGAACTCGCACCCGAACCATCCTGTGTAGCCGGACGCCCGGACGTGCTCGACGACGTAGTGCCAGTCGAGCTCCCCGGTACCGGGCTCCGTCCGCCCCGGCCCGTCTCCGATCTGGATGTGCTGCACGAGCGGTCGTACGGCGTCGAAGGTCCTCGTCACGTCGCCCTCGGCGACCTGGGTGTGGAAGACGTCGAAGAGCAGGCCGACCGGGCCGCCGACGGCCTTCGCGACGGCCGCTGCCATGGCCTGGGACCCGAGGACGAATCCCGGTGCGTCGCGCTGGTTCTGCATCTCGAGCACGATGCGCAGGCCGGTCCCCTCGGCGCGCGCGGCGGCCCAGCCGATGTTGTGCACGTACCGGGCGAACGCGTCGTCGCGGGAGACACCGTCCGGGATGCGACCGCCCACGACGTGCACCGTGCGGCAGCCGATCTCACCGGCGAAGTCCAGCCCCTCGTCGACCAGGTCTCGGAAGGTGTCGACGTGGTCCGGGAGGCACGCGGCGCCGCCCGCGGTGGGTGAGCCCGAGGGGCCCTGCGCGACGTTGAGGAGGACGGCCTCGAGCCCGTTCTCCTCGAGCAGCCGGGCGGTCCTCGCGGCCGTCAGGCCCCCAGGAGCCGGGAGCTCGACGCCCGCGAAACCTTCGTCCGCGGCGGCGGCGAACCTGCCCTCGAGAGGGTCCTCCGTGAAGAGCCACTTGAGGTTGGCGGCGAACCGCGGCTCGTGTGCGTTGGTCATCATCGGCCCGCTTTCATTCCGTCGGAGGGGCGGGGACGGCGACCTCGTGCTCGACGGGGAGCCCGTCGAGATGCGCGATCACCTGCGCGGCGGCCATCTCCCCGGACCGGCGGCGAGCCTGGGTCGTGGCGCCGGCGACGTGCGGGACGACCACGAGGTTGGGGGCGCCGCGCAGGGGGTCGTCCGGCGCCATGGGCTCGGTCTCGAGCACGTCGAGCGCCGCCCCCGCCAGCTCGCCGCGCTCCAGGGCGCCCGCGAGCGCACGCTCGTCGACAATGCCGCCGCGCGCGGTGTTGATGAGGTAGGCGTCCGGCCGCATCAGCGCGAGCGCATCGGCGTCGATCAGGTGCCGCGTGGCAGGCGACAGGCCGAGGTGCAGGGTGACGAAGTCGGACTCGGCGAGGAGCTCCGCCAGGTCCCGCGGCTCGACGCCGAGCTCGGCGGCACGCGACTCGTCCACCACCGGGTCGTGGACGAGCACCCGCATGCCGAAGGCGCGCGCCAGAGAGGCGACCTCCTGCCCGATGCCACCGAACCCGACGATACCGAGCGTCGAGCCGGAGAGCTGTCGTCCGCTGGCCTGGACCCACCGGCCGTCCCGTACCTGCGCGGCGGACGAGACGATGTTGCGCGCGCACGCCAGGACGAGCCCGATCGCGAGCTCGGCGACAGACCGGCTGTTGGCGCCGGGCGTGCAGCACACCACGATTCCGCGCTCTCCGGCGGCAGCGAGGTCGATGTTGTCGTAGCCCGCTCCCGTCCGCGCGATGACCCCCAGCGACGGTGCCGCGGCGATGAGGTCCGCCCCGTACGGGTCGGTGCCGGCGATCAGCGCGTCGGCCTGCGCGAGCGCGCTCGTCAGGTGCGCGTCGTCAGTGCGGTCCTGCGGCCTCGAGTAGCTCACCTCGCACCCGGCCGTGGTGAGCATCGCGTCGATCTCGTCGCCCGGCCCGAGATAGCCCGTGGTGATCAGTACGCGACGGTGTGGCATGTCTTCTCCTGCTGTGTGATCGTGCGACCGACTGGCGGTCGAGGTTCGTGTGCGTGGGGCGCGGCCGCGCCTGCGGACGGCCTGCCGGACGCCCGGTCGGGCGGTCCGCGGGCCACGCGGTCATCCGTCCGGCAGGTCCGAGATCGATCGGTCCTCCGGCCCCGCAGCCGAGGCGAAGAACGTCACCTGGGCCCCTTGCGGCCGTACGCGGACGACGCGTCCTCCCTCGAGGCGGAGCGGCACGTCGTGGCCGGGGACCAAGGTCGCGTCGTTGTCTGTCATCCGGGACCGCAGCCGTTCGATGCTGGCCCGGCTCGCCTCGGCGTCGAGCGTCATGTCGACCTCACCGGTGGTGAGCTCATAGACGTTCTTCACGGAGTCGCCGGCGAAGATCACCGGTCCGCCGCCCGTCTCGACGCAGAAGGCGACGTGTCCCGGGGTGTGGCCCGGCACGTCGAGGACCTCGATGCCGGCGCACGCCTCATCGCCGTCGGAGACCAGACCGAGGCCGCCCCGCCGCACGGTTAGCGCGGCGACGTGGAGGCTCGACTGGTGCGGTGTGCCGACCGGAAGGCCCTCCGCCCAGGCGAGCTCGCGACCGCCGATCCACACGCGTGCCGATTCGAAGGTCGGGAAGTTCGCCAGGTGGTCCCAGTGCGAGTGGGTGAGGAGGACGTCGGTCACGTCGCCCGGTCCGAGGCCCAGGCGCTCCAGCCCGGCCGCGAGCAGCGGCGCGTAGGCCGGTGGCCCGGTCTCGACGAGCACCACCCGCCCCTCGCCGCGGAGCAGGTGGACGCTGCTCCACCCGACGGCGCCGTGGGTCGAGGACTTGCCGGGGAATCCGTCGACGACCGGTTCGAGGTCATACATGGCAGCCTCCTCTCGTCCTGTTGGATCCCCCCGCCACGAGGGCGGCAGCCGGACGGACGGTGCGCGTCGTCGTCCCCGCCGTCGGACCCTCGGCTGCAACGCCGGAGTCCACCGGGCCGCACCTCATCGGTAGGTCGCGAGCATCGAGGTCACGAGGTCGATGTACCCCTCGGTGTCGATCTCGAGGAGAAGCTCGGCGTTGGGCGCACGCCCTGTGACGCCCTCGAAGTCCGCGAACGTGGCCCCGCGGGCGAAGCGCCCCTCGGACTCGACCATCATGGGCAGGCGGCTCGTCGCGAACAGCTCGGGCCTGAGCAGGTACGCGATCGCGGGGCCGTCGTTGAACCACAGGCTCGAGTCGTCCTGCAGCCCGCGCTCCTTGTCGACCATGTGGTGCCCGTTGAACATCCGCCAGAGGAACTGCCCGGTCTCCGTCGTCGAGTCTCGGAACTCCATCAGGCGCGAACCGGGCACGCCCGCCTTTCGACACACGTCGAGCCCGGCCTGGACCAGCGGAATGCCGGAGTCGTAGACCAACGCCGCCGCGAACGGGTCGTTGACCAGGTTGAACGTCGCCGCCGGAGTCGTGTTGCCCCAGGTCAGTACCGCACCGCCCATGAGCACGATGCGCTCGATCCGGTCGACGACATCCGGCGCCGCGACGATGGCTCGCGCGACGTTCGTCAGGGGCCCGAGGGCGACGATCGTCACCGGGTCGGTCGCCGAGCGGATGAGAGCGGGGTAGTCGACGGGGTCGAGCGAGGGCGTCGCGGTGTGCTCGAGCGCGCCGCCGAGGCCGTCGTTGCCGTGGACGTGGTACGCCGTGACCGGGTCCCCGAACATCGGCGCCGTCGCTCCGCGGAAGCGTGCGGCCGTGGTCTCGCCGGCCAGGTCGAGGACACGCTGCATGTTCGCGGTCGTCAGGCTCTCCGGGACGTTGCCGTACACGCTGACGAAGGCATCGACCTTCGTGCCCGCAGCGAGCAGCGTCATGATCGCGACGGTGTCGTCGATCCCCGGGTCGGTATCTACGATGAGCATCTCTCACCTCTCAGGTCGTTCATGGACGTTGACTGGTGGCACCTCGGTGGGTTTCGCCGACCTCGGCCTAGACGAACGGGGAGAGGGAGGCGCCCACCCCCATGAGTCGTAGCGCGACGGCGCCTGCGAGCAGCACGACGATGGCTGTGACGAAGCCCCAGTCGATACCGCGGAACCTCGGGTCGAGGAGGAACGTGCGGTCCTCGAACGCGCCGAAGCCCTTCGACTCGAGCGCCATCGAGAAGACGTGGGTCGACCGGATCGTCGAGATGAAGACGGGGATGACGATCGGCGCCATGTTCTTGAGGCGCTTGATGATGTTGCCCGCCTCGATGTCGAGGCCGCGGCTCCGCTGCGCCTGCATGATGATCTGCGCCGTACCGAGGACGGTGGGGACGAGCCGGAGGGCTGTCGAGAGCGCGAAGGCGAACCGGTAGGGAACGCCGATGCGCACCAGGCCGATGAGCAGCTCCTCGTTCGTCGTCGTCGAGAGGAACATCAGCCCGGCGATGATGAGGCAGACGACCCGCAGGCCGATCGAGACACCGTGGACGATGCCCTCCAACTTGATGAATCCGATCAGCGGTGTCTCGCCGCCCTGGATGAGACCGAACATCACGATCGTCCCGATCATGATGATGACGAGCAGCACGGCGAAGCGCCGGACGTTGGGCCAGGACCGCGACCACGTGACCAGCGCGAGCTCGAGAACGAGGAGCGCCAGGTTCGCGATCGGTGACATGAACAGGAAGGCCAGCACGAAAAGGCCTGCCAGGACGAGCATCTTCGTCCGCGGGTCGAGCCGGTGGAAGATCGTGTCCTTGTCGAGGTACAGGTAGAGGTTCATCGCGCACCGCCCCCGGTGATCTGGAGCATCTCGTCCACCGACAGGACGGTGTGGCCGAGCTCGTTGGACAGTGAGACGACCGGCGGCGGTACCAGCGCCATCCCTTCGAGCTGTTCCTCCTGCGCGAAGACCTCGCGCGTCGTGCCGTCGCTGACGACCGAGCCATTCTTCATGACGACGACGCGGTGCGCGTACTCGCACACGACCCACATGGCGTGGGTGACGACGACGATGGTCGCGCCCATCTCCTCGTTGAGCCGGCGGACCAACTCCATCATGCTGCGCTGCTCGTGGTAGTCGAGGCCGGTCGTCGGCTCGTCGAGGATGAGCACCTCGGGGCGGAGCGCCAGCGCCGAAGCCACCGCCACTCGCTGTCGCTGGCCCTTCGTCAGCGAGAACGGGTCCTCTTCCTCCTGGCCGGACATCCCGACGGCCTCGAGCACCTCGGCGACACGCACCTTGATCTCGTCGTCGTCCATGTGCCGCTTGCGGAGGGCGAACGAGACCTCGTCGAACACGGTGTCGGAGAAGATCTGGTGGTCCGGGTTCTGGAAGACGTACGCCACGTGGCTACCGATGCTCAGCAGCGAGTGCTCGCGGACATCCTTCCCGTTGACCGAGATGCGTCCGGTCGTCGGCTGCAGAAGCCCGTTGAGGTGCTTGACCAGCGTCGTCTTGCCGGAGCCGTTCTGACCGAGGAGGGCGACGAACTCACCCTGCCGGATGGACAAGGTCGCGCCGTCCACCGCCGTCAGGCCCGTGGGGTACTTGTGCGAGAGGTTGTCCAGCACGATGACGTCCTCGCCGTAGGACGCCGCGCGGTCGGCATCCGCCGCGAGGAGCGCACGGTGGGCGTCCACGTCGAGCTCGAGGCCGTCGGACCGGTACCGATCGACCCCTTCCTCGACCGTCAGCGGTCGCTGCCGCGTCTCGACGCCCAGCCGCGCGAACAGCTGTGGGACCTGCAGCGGCATGATGCGCAGCTCCTCGAAGAGCTCCGCCTCGCGCAGGATCTCCTCCTTCGCACCGATCCGTACGACCCGGCCCTGGTCGACGAGTGCGATGCGGTCGCTCATCAGGGCCTCGGTGGTCTCGTGCTCGACGACGATGAGCGTCACACCCGAGTGCGCCAGACGCCTGGCGATCGCGAAGACCTCGTTCTTGCCGACCGGGTCGAGGTCGGTGGTGGGCTCGTCGAGGCACACGACCGTTGGCTGCGCGGCGAGGATCGAGGCGATCGCGAGCCGCTGCTTCTGCCCGCCGGAGAGGGTGGCCGGCTGCCGGTCGTTGTACCCCGTGAGCCCCACCTGCTCGAGCACGGTCGCGACGCGCTCCCGGATCTCCTCGCGGGGCATGCGCATGTTCTCCAGGCCGAAGGCGACCTCGAGCTCCGCGTTGGTCGAGAAGAGCTGCGCCTCGAAGTCCTGGAACCCGAGTCCGACGACCTCGGCCATCTCGGCGATCCGCCGGTCGGACACCAGGACACCTCCGACCATGACCGTCCCCTGGAACGACCCCTTGGCGAGCCTGGGGACGATCCCGTTCAGCGTCTGGCAGATGGTGCTCTTGCCGGCGCCGGACGCTCCCATCACGGCGACGAACTCGCCCGCCTCGACCTCGAGGTCGACCCCTCGCAAGGTCTCCTCGGGCGCTCCCCGGTAGGTGAACCGCACATCCCGCAGCTCGACGGCTGTGGTGGTGGCACTCGTCATCGAAAAGACTCCTCTCGCGTCCGCGTCGTCATGGACAGAGGCTGGTGTGCTGCGGACAGGGCGATCAGCACTTTCAGGTTGGTGTGCCGCCATGCCGTGAACACTTCGCGCATCGTCGCTACCTCCGAGCTCGAGCGGCCGGTGCCCGTACGAGAGCTCGAACCCAGCTGGCCACGCTGCCGCTTCCGACCGATGAATGATCCTATAGTATTTGAAGCTCTGGTCGTGTCAACCCCTGCGGAACACGACCACCCGCGTCGCCAGCCGCACCATGAGCGAGCGCGGAACGCACCTCCGACGGCCGAGCTCGAGGACGGGGGGACCGCCGGCCGCGACGCCCAGGAGGGCGTCGTGGCCGGCCGGCACCATGCGTGAGTTCGACCCGCTCCATGCGGCGCCACACCCGAAGCATCCGGCCGTGCACTCCCCACCCCACGTAAAGCTGCAGATCGGATCGCAACGGTTGACCCCGCAGGCCTGTTCAAATACTATACGATCTACCTCGAGCGCGCCAAGGATGCCTGCGCTGGACGCGCGGCTGCGACGAGCCCCCCACTATCCCGACGTCGAAAGTGGCAATGATGCGAGAGATATTCACGATGTGGCGGCACACCAACATGATCGTGCTGGTCGCTCTGTCGGCTGCGATGTACGCCGCGCTGCTGATCCCGTTCCAGAGCATCCCGATCATCCCCGGCCACGTCTCACTCCGGGTGGCCGACATCCTCCCCGTCGCCCTCGGCATGCTCTTCGGGCCGGCGGGGGCCTGGGGTGTAGCGATCGGCAACCTCATCGGCGACTTCTTCGGCACCCTCAGCCCCGGGGCCATCGGCGGCTTCGTCGCCAACTTCGTCAACGGCTTCCTCGCCTACAAACTGTGGAACGCACTCAGCCCCCGCAACGACATGGGCCTCAACCTCACGAGCACGAACCGCGTGGTGAGGTACCAGGCGATCCAGGTGGTGCGTCAGTGCGCTCTCGCGCTCATCCTCACCTTCTGGGTGGCCCTGCTGCTCGGCCTCGCGCCGGCAGAGTTCTACTTCATCGCCGTCCTGGTGCCGGGCTGGCTCCTCGCCGCCGTCGTCACGCCGTTCGTCATCCGCATCGTCTACCCCCGGCTGCACAAGTGGGGGCTGCTGTGGACCGACATCCTCGAGCCGGAGGAGGTCTCGTCCGGACGGTTCCGCAAGGTGGGCTTCATCCTCACCGCGATCGGCGCGATCGGTGGCGTCGTGACCATGCTCATCCTCCTGTACGTCGCCGATGCCGGATCCGGCACCACCCTCGTCAGATTCGCACCGCTGCCGTTCATCCTCCTCGTCTTCGCCGGCTCGGTGATGTGCGGCGGCCGTGAGCAGGTGGAAGCGCTCGCGAACGAGACGCAGCGGCGTCACTGACCGGCACCACCTCCGACCGGGACGGGGGCGGGGGGGGGGGGGGGGGGGGGGGGGGGGG
>NZ_JBNDNA010000017.1:0-49344 GCF_049856175.1 Georgenia sp. Z1491 | reverse complement strand
TGAACCGCCCTGGGTCTCCTGGAGGGTGCTGATCTAGCAAGGGGAGACTGGTTCTTGTGTCAGCACCACGGAAGTACGACGAGGAGTTCCGAGAGCGCGCGGTTCGGATGTACCGCGAGAAGATCGCCGAGGGGGCCGAGTCCAAGCTCGGTGCCCGCAAGCATGTGGGAGCGTTGCTGGATCTGAAGCCGGCAACGCTCCGGAACTGGGTCGAGGACGCCGAACGCCACGAGGGCACCCGCCCGGCGGCCACACGTTCAACAGAGTCCGAGGAGGTCCGAGCGCGTCAGGAAGCGCGTGGCCGAGCTCGAGCGGGCCAACGAGATCCTCAAGACGGCGTCCGCGTTTTTCGCTCAGGCGGAGCCAGGCCGCCGACTCAAGTGATCGTGGCCTACATCGACTCCTACCGGGACAGGTTCGGCGCCCGTGCCGATCTGCGTCGTGCTCAGCGAGCACGGCGTGAAGATCGCGCCGTCCACCTACTACACGCACAAGGTCCGGCCGGTGAGCGAAGCGCTGCTGGAAGAGGCCTACCTCGCGAACGCGCTGGTCACTCTGCACCGGGAGAACTGGGGCGTCTACGGGGTGCGCAAGCTCTGGCACGCCGCTCGGCGCGCCGGTCTCGAGGTCGGTCGGGACCAGGTCGGACGGCTCATGAGAATCGCCTTCGATCACGGGCGCGATCCGGGGTCGGCACCGGACGGTGACCACCCGCTCGCGCGGTGATGCGCCACGTCATCCCGACCTGGTCAAGCGCGGCTGGAACGTGCCCACCGCGACGGATCAGCTGTGGGTCGCGGACTTCTCCTATGTCTGGACGCTGACCGGGTTCGTCTACGTCGCGTTCGTCGTGGACGTCTACTCCCGCCGGATCCTGGGCTGGCGGGTGGCCTCCTCGATGCGAGCGGTCCTGGTCACCGACGCTCTGCGTCAGGCGATCGGTGTCCGTCACCGGGCCGGCGCCACCTGGGAACACGGCCGACTCATCCATCACAGCGATGCCGGAGCTCAGTACGTTTCGCTGGCGCTGACCGCCGAGCTCGCCGAGGCAGGAATCGCCGGATCGATCGGCACGGTCGGCGACGCACTGGACAACGCGCTGTGCGAGTCGACGATCGGCCTGTTCAAGACCGAGGCGATCAATGACGGCGGACCGACGTGGAAGAACCACGCCGAGGTCGAGTGGCAGGTCGCCCGATGGGTCCATTGGTACAACCACGGACGCCTGCACTCGTCGGTCGGACACGTGCCCCCCCCCATTGAGTTCGAGAACGCTCACCGGCAGGCTACGACCGCAGCCCCGAACTCGGAGGCCGCGTAAACAACCACCCTCCGGGAGACCCAGGGCGGTTCAGGCCGAGTCACCCACGACTTCACCGGGGCCGCGACCCGGCCGAACCAGGTGTGGCTGACCGACATCAGCGAGCACACCACGCGGGAGGGCAAGCTGTACCTGTGCGCGGTCAAGGACCGCCACTCCAACAAGCTCGTGGGGTACTCCATCGACTCACCGATGAAGTCCGGCCTCGCCGCAGCAGCCCTGCGCAACGCGATCGCCCTGCGCAGTCCGGACAAGACGATCGTGCATAGCGACCGAGGCAGGCAGTTGAGGTCGAAGAAGGTGGTACGGCTGCCGAAGAACAACGACTTGCGGGGCTCGATGGGCCGGGTCGGATCCAGCGGTGACAACGCCGCGATGGAGTCCTTCTTCGCGCTGTTGCAGAAGAACGTCCTGAACACTCGCCGCTGGCAGACGCGCGAGGAACTGCGCCTGGCGATCGTGACTTGGAGCGAGACCAAGTACAACCGCCGTCGTCGTCAGCGAGCCCTTGGTCGACTCACCCCGCTCGAGTTCGAGATGGTCTACCGGGCTGCAGACGCGGCCTGAGAACCATCAACCCCGAGTGCCAACCACACCAGGGGCAGACCCGACCGGCATCGGCGGCGGTTGGTGGCACGATGGGTGCCACCCCGACCCTGGCCGTGCGAGGTGCGTGATGGTAGTGCGACTCTCGACCTCCGACGTCGACGGCCACGACGGCTTCGCGTACTGGCGCGACGCCGTCTGCCGACACATCGTCGAGCTGCGCGCGCGCGCCGCCGGGCCGTCGTCCGACCGGTTCGTCGGGGAGATCGTGCGCAGCGCCGTCGACCGGCTGCACGTGGACACGGTGACCGCGGACGCGCACGAGGTCGTCCGCACGGCCCGGCTGATCAGCCGCGCCGACACCGATGACCTGTTCCTCACCCTGCTCGTGCAGGGCGCGGGGGTGTTCGAGCAGGACGATCGGCGTGCGGTCCTCGACCGGCCTGGTGACTTCGTGCTGATCGACAGCACCCGCCCGTACCGCGGCCGCCTTGGCGACCGGTCGCGGCAGATCGTGGTGCGCGTGCCCCGCGACCGGTTGGCGTCGTGGCTGCCGGGGTTCGCCGGGGCCACCGGCGTCACCGTCACCGGGACCAGCGGTGCCGGTGCGCTCGCCTCCGGGCTCCTGCGGTCTCTTCCGCTCTACGGTGAGGAGGCTGAATCGGTGGCACCGGTCAGCGGATCCGTCCTCGACCTGGTCGCCGCAGCCCTGCACGACCGGGTCGGCGGCGAGGTCCGCGTCCGGTCCGTCCGCGCTGCGCACCTCGCCCGGGCGCGGAGCTTCATCCGCGACCACCTGTCCGATCCGGAGCTGACACCCGCCGTCATCGCCGACGGCATCAACGTCTCGGAGCGCTACCTCTACGCGCTCCTCGAGTCCGACGGCACGTCCCCGGGGCGGTGGCTGCGCGAGGAGCGGCTCGCCCGGGCGCACGCGTTGCTCGTCGACCGCCGCTGGGCCGGTCGCGGGATCTCCGAGGTCGCCCGTGGCGTCGGCTTCACCCACCCGTCGCACTTCGCCCGCACCTACAAGGCGCGCTACGGGACCACACCGGGCGAGCGACGCGCGGGCACCTGACTCCTCCGTCGGCTGTGCGGCCCCGTGCAAGAACGTGTGCGGGCACCGTCAAGATCCACCCGCCTGGCGCGCCTATGCTCGGCTGCACAGGACAGCTCAAGGAGGAGCCGACATGGCCGGACGGTTGGAAGGCAGGGTCGCGCTGGTCACCGGCGCAGCGCGGGGGCAGGGCCGGTCGCACGCCCTGCGCCTGGCGGAGGAGGGCGCGGACGTCATCGCGCTCGACGCCTGCCAGGACATGAGCACGGTGCCCTACGCGCTGGGCACGGCCGACGACCTCGCGCAGACGGTGAAGCTGGTCGAGGACCTGGACCGCCGCATCATCGCCCGGCAGGCCGACGTAAGAGACATGGCGGCGGTGCAGGCCGTGGTGGATGAGGGCGTCGCCGAGTTCGGCCGCCTCGACATCGTCTGCGGCAACGCCGGAGTCGTCTCCTACGTCGAGAACGCCTGGGACATGACCGAGGACGTCTGGGACGAGACGATCGACATCGACCTGTCCGGCGTCTGGAGGACCTGCAAGGCGGCGATCCCCGCGATGATCGCGGCCGGCAACGGCGGCTCGATCGTGCTCACCAGCTCGACCGCCGGCATGAAGGGCTTGGTGCAGATCGCGCACTACGCCGCGGCCAAGCACGGTGTGGTCGGGCTGATGCGGTCGCTGGCCCTGGAGCTGGCGAAGTACTCGATCCGGGTCAACACGGTGCACCCGACCGGCGTCAACACCCCGCTGGTCACCAACGACTTCATGCAGAAGTGGTTCTCCGAGCACTCCGAGATGCTCGAGGCCCTGAAGAACCCGCTACCGGTGGAGATGATCGAGCCCGTCGACGTCTCCAACGCCATCGTCTGGCTGTCGTCGGAGGAGGCGCGCTACGTCACCGGCGCGCAGATCCCGGTCGACGCAGGCTTCAACCAGAAGTAGGGGACCGCAGACCATGGCCGGAGGTGTGGCGGGTAAGGTCGCGTTCATCACCGGCGCGGCGCGGCGCGAGGGAAGGGCCGGCTGGCCTCCGCCGAGGCGCGGTTCGTCAGCGGCGTATCGCTGCCGATCGACCTCGGCATGACGCAGAAGTAGCAGAAGCACCACCACCATCCACGAGAGGAGCCGCGCCATGGGGCGTGTGCAGGGCAAAGTCGCTTTCATCACCGGTGCCGCCCGGGGCCAGGGCCGCAGCCACGCGGTCCGGCTGGCCGAGGAGGGCGCCGACATCATCGCCGTCGACGCCTGCCGGGACTTCGACACGGTCGGCTACGCGATGGCCACCGAGGCGGACCTCGCCGACACGGTCAAGGCCGTCGAGGCGCTGGACCGCCGAATCGTGGCGGTCACGGCCGACGTCCGCGACGCTGAGGGGCTCAAGGCCGCTGTCGACGAGGGTGTGGCCCAGCTGGGCCGGCTCGACATCGTCTCCGCCAACGCCGGCATCTGCACGGTGCAGAAGTGGGACGAGGTGACCCCGCAGCTCTGGGCGGACACCCTCGACGTCAACCTGACCGGTGTCTGGAACACATGTGTGGCGACCATCCCGCACCTGCTGACGGCGGGTGGCGGCTCGATCGCCATCACGAGCTCGACGTCGGGCATCAAGGGGCAGCCGTGGCTCGCCCCCTACGTCGCCGCCAAGCACGGGATCGTGGGCGTGATGCGCTCGCTGGCCAACGAGCTCGCCGAGCACAACATCCGCGTCAACACGATCCACCCCGCCGGCGTGGACACCCCGCTGGTTGCGGGGCTGGGCGGGATGAACCAGTTCATCGAGCAGAGCCCGACGATGGGCCCGATCTTCATGAACACCATGCCGGTCGAGGTCGTCGACCCGGTCGACATCAGCAACGCGCTGCTCTACCTGGCGTCGGACGAGGCCCGCTACGTCACCGGACTGGAGATGAAGGTCGACTTGGGCTGCACGATCCGTTAACGCTGGCCGAGACACCGGTCAACGGGCCCGCCGTCACCGGCAGCCGGGTCACCGGCGCCGACGGCGGGTCCGTGTGCCGGGTCCGGGCCATGGTCGCTCGGCATCTGGTCGGCCGCGAGCGGGACCGCGGTCATCACCGGCCGGTGCGCCGTGTTGTTGCAGCGGATCTCCAGACTCGCCAGCAGGTCGGGCAGCAGCCGCCGGTAGTGATGGGAGTAGGAACCGCGTAGCACGGTGCGGACCTTGCCGTTGAACACCGTGAGCTCGGCCTTGGCCTCGGTGACCAGCTCCCGCAACGTCGTCCCCCCGGCGGCGGGCTGATGTACTGAGCGAAGACGTTGATCAATCGTGAGAAGGGCGGCTGGTTGCCGCGTGCCGTATGGGGCCGATGGTGGTTGTAGTAGTGCAGCCAGCCGTCGAGTTCTCCGCGACGCTGGGTCTCGGAGATGTAGCAGCGGGCGTAGGCCCAGCCGTCGGCCAAGGTGCGGTGGAAGCGCTCGATCTTCCCGTTGGTCTGCGGCCGGTACGGCCTGGTCCGCTTGTGCTTGATGGCGAGCTCGTGGCAGGTGTCTCGCCACAGGTGTGAACGGTCGGCGCCGCCGTTGTCGGACAGGACCCGCTCGAAGGTGACACCGCGGGCGTTGAACCACTCGACGGCCCGGACCAGGACGGCGGTGGCGGTGAGTGAACCGCCCTGGGTCTCCTGGAGGGTGCTGATCTAGCAAGGGGAGACTGGTTCTTGTGTCAGCACCACGGAAGTACGACGAGGAGTTCCGAGAGCGCGCGGTTCGGATGTACCGCGAGAAGATCGCCGAGGGGGCCGAGTCCAAGCTCGGTGCCCGCAAGCATGTGGGAGCGTTGCTGGATCTGAAGCCGGCAACGCTCCGGAACTGGGTCGAGGACGCCGAACGCCACGAGGGCACCCGCCCGGCGGCCACACGTTCAACAGAGTCCGAGGAGGTCCGAGCGCGTCAGGAAGCGCGTGGCCGAGCTCGAGCGGGCCAACGAGATCCTCAAGACGGCGTCCGCGTTTTTCGCTCAGGCGGAGCCAGGCCGCCGACTCAAGTGATCGTGGCCTACATCGACTCCTACCGGGACAGGTTCGGCGCCCGTGCCGATCTGCGTCGTGCTCAGCGAGCACGGCGTGAAGATCGCGCCGTCCACCTACTACACGCACAAGGTCCGGCCGGTGAGCGAAGCGCTGCTGGAAGAGGCCTACCTCGCGAACGCGCTGGTCACTCTGCACCGGGAGAACTGGGGCGTCTACGGGGTGCGCAAGCTCTGGCACGCCGCTCGGCGCGCCGGTCTCGAGGTCGGTCGGGACCAGGTCGGACGGCTCATGAGAATCGCCTTCGATCACGGGCGCGATCCGGGGTCGGCACCGGACGGTGACCACCCGCTCGCGCGGTGATGCGCCACGTCATCCCGACCTGGTCAAGCGCGGCTGGAACGTGCCCACCGCGACGGATCAGCTGTGGGTCGCGGACTTCTCCTATGTCTGGACGCTGACCGGGTTCGTCTACGTCGCGTTCGTCGTGGACGTCTACTCCCGCCGGATCCTGGGCTGGCGGGTGGCCTCCTCGATGCGAGCGGTCCTGGTCACCGACGCTCTGCGTCAGGCGATCGGTGTCCGTCACCGGGCCGGCGCCACCTGGGAACACGGCCGACTCATCCATCACAGCGATGCCGGAGCTCAGTACGTTTCGCTGGCGCTGACCGCCGAGCTCGCCGAGGCAGGAATCGCCGGATCGATCGGCACGGTCGGCGACGCACTGGACAACGCGCTGTGCGAGTCGACGATCGGCCTGTTCAAGACCGAGGCGATCAATGACGGCGGACCGACGTGGAAGAACCACGCCGAGGTCGAGTGGCAGGTCGCCCGATGGGTCCATTGGTACAACCACGGACGCCTGCACTCGTCGGTCGGACACGTGCCCCCCCCATTGAGTTCGAGAACGCTCACCGGCAGGCTACGACCGCAGCCCCGAACTCGGAGGCCGCGTAAACAACCACCCTCCGGGAGACCCAGGGCGGTTCAACTCGACCCGACGACGGGACACCCCCACCCACCAGCACAGGCCTCGACGACGCCGGCCCGGCCGCGGCCCCGCGCCCGCCCGGCGCTCCGGGCTGAACTTCCCGCCCGCATCGTTTGACCACGACCGCCCGGGCGGCGAGCCTGTGCGGGTGACGACGGACGTCGTCAGCACGGACGCCGGACAACCCCCGACCCGGCACGACCCGAGGAGACCAGGTGCCCGGCGCCACCCCCCGACCCGTGACCCGGGCCGCCGTCGTCGGCGCGGCCGTCTGGACGATCCTGCCGCTGTACTGGCTGGTCGAGGTGGTCGTCGCCTCGCGCGTGACCGCGCCGTTCTCGTTCCTCACCCACACGATCTCCGACCTCGGCGCGTCCACCTGCACGTGGATCCCCTACCGCTGGGACTGGGTCGAGGTCTGCTCGCCGTGGCACCCGCTGATGAACGGGGCGTTCGCGGCGTTCGGCATCCTGCTGGCGACCGGTGCGTGGCTCGTGAGCACCGTGCTGCCGCCGACCCGGCTGCGCGCCCTCACGCGTGCACTGTTCGTGTGCGCGGGAGTCAGCGCGATCGGCACCGCGCTCGTCCCGATCGACACGGTCATCGACCTGCACTCGCTCGTGTCCGTGCCGATCTTCTTCTTCGCACCCGCGGCCACCACGCTGCTCGCGTTCCAGCTCGCGCGCGAGAGCGGTGCGCTGCGCACGGTGGGCGGTCTCGGCGTCGGGATCGGGGTGTTCTGCCTGATCGCCGCGATCGTCACGGTCACCCTGGTGTCGATAGACCAGAACTGGTCGATCCCCGAGCGGCTCACGCTGTGGCCGCTCCCCCTGTGGGCGTCGATGCTCGGCGCCACGCTCCTCCTGACCCGACGCGGGCCGGGCGCCCGGCCCGCGCAGCACAGTCCTGGGACCCCGTCCGAGGTCGGTGCAACCAGCCGCGTCTGAGCCAGCAGCGTCGTCTGAACCTGCACCCTCGTCCGAGCCACGCCGGCCGGGCCTCCGACGCCCCCGTCGCGCCATCGACCGCACCAAGGCCGCCTATCAGGCTCGTCGATAGCTGAGCCACGCCGGACATCATTCCGGCCACTACCGTGGAGACATGGCGCCGCTCGACCTCAACCTGCTGCCGACGCTGCAGGCACTCCTCGAGCTGCGCAACGTCTCCCGCGCTGCCGAGCGCGTCGGGCTCAGTCAGCCGGCGGTCTCCGCGGCTCTGGCCCGCCTCCGGTCCCACTACGACGACGAGCTTCTCGTCCGGGTCGGCCGCACCTACGAGCTCTCGCCCCTCGCCGTCGAGCTCGTTTCCGCCGTCGAGTCCGCCCTCGCGGCCGTCGACCAGGCCGCCCACCCCGCGGGCGGGTTCTACCCCGCCACCACGACGCGCTCGTTCACGATCGCGTGCTCCGACTTCGTCTCCACCCTGCTCGTGCGCCCCCTGCGCCAGGTGCTCGCGGAAGAGGCCCCGGGTGCCGTCATCAACTTCGTCCCCAACACGACCGACGTCACCGACGCCCTGGACCCGACCTCGGTCGACCTCGTCATCTCCCCGACGGGCTACGGAATCGACGGCGAGCGCAAGCTCGTCTTCCGCGACGAGTTCGTCGCCGTCGTCGATGCGCACCACCCGCTGCTCGACCTGCCCGCACCGACCTTGCGGGACGCCGCCGGCTACCCCCATGCCATCGGACGCTTCGGTACCAACGTCGTCACCCCGGCCGACCGACTCTTCGACCTGGTGGGCCTCCGCCCGGAGGTCGTCGCCCAGGTGACTGGGCTGCTCTCGCTGCCGCTGCTGGTCGAGGGAACCGACCTCGTCGCGCTCGTCCCGCGCATGCTGGCCGAGCGCGTCCGGCCGACGGGGCGGATCGCGATCATCGCCCTGCCCGAGGAACACGAGACCGCGCTCGTCGAGGCGATGTTCTGGCACCGGTCGACGACCGACGACGCGGCGAACAGCTGGCTGCGCGGTGTCGTCCAGAGGGCGTGCCGCAGCCTCCAGGTCATCATCGACGACGCCGCACCGCCGGACGCCGTCTTCGCCGTCACCGACCCGCACGATCACTCACCCACGGAGGACCGGTCATGACCGGACGCCTGGCAGGCAGACGCGCCGTCATCACAGGGACGGCCAGCGGGCAGGGCCGAGCAGCGGCCCTGCTCTTCGCGGCCGAAGGTGCGCACGTGATCGGGTGCGACATCGACGCCGAGGGCGACGCCGAGACGACGGCTCTCGTGCGGTCGGCCGGTGGCGAGATGACATCGACGGCGCCGCTCGACCTCACCGACGAGGCGGCGGTCGCGGCGTGGGCCGCGAATGTGGTCACCGACGGCGGAGTGGACATCCTCTACGCGAACGCGGCCGTCACGCGGTTCGGGCCGGTCGCCGACATCACCCTGGACGAGTGGCACTGGAACCACGCCCACGAGGTCGACGTCGTGTTCCTCCCGGTACGCGCGCTCTGGCACCACCTCGCCTCGCGCGGCGGGGCATCCGTTGTGCTCGTCGGCTCGACGGCCGGCATCACGGGGTCGGTGACGAACACGCGCCTGGCGCACACCGCGACCAAGGGCGCCGTAGTTGCGATGACCAGGCAGCTCGCCGCCGAGGGCGCCGCGCACGGCATCCGGGTCAACTGCGTGTCCCCGGGCATGATCGCCACGCCCCAGTCCGCGGGCAACCTGCTCGCGCCGGACCACCCGATGTCCTCCATCGCTCGCGCGATCCCCCTGGGCCGCGTCGGCACGCCCGACGACGTCGCCCCGGTCGCCCTGTTCCTGGCAAGCGAAGAGGCCGGCTACATCACGGGCCAGAACCTCGTCGTCGACGGCGGCTGGTCGTCCGTGCTGCCAGGCTGACGAGAGGGCACGCCGGGCTGACAGCAGGGCACGCCAGCAATCCGGACGACGCCGAGCGAGCTCAGCGCAGGGCGTCGGAAACGACCTTCGCGCCCCCGTGGCCGTGCTGCCCGCCATCGACGGGGATGTCAGTGCCCGTGACGTAGGCGGCGGCGTCGGAGAGTAGGAACGCGACGACGGAGGCGACCTCGGCCGGCAGCCCGGCCCGGCCCAGCGGCGTCATCGTGGTCGACGCCTCCCGGAACGCCGCGGGCGCACCGGAGGTCATCGGGGTGTCGATGAACCCGGGGTGGACGGTGTTAACGCGGATGCCCCGGTCGCCGAGCTCGAGCGCCGCAACCTGGGCCAGGCCGCGCAGCGCCCACTTCGAGACCGTGTAGGCGGTCGTGTAGTGAGCCGTGACGGCGGCGAGCGAGCCGATCTCGACGATCGACGCACCCCGCGGCATGAGCGGGACGAGCGTCTGGATGCCGTGCAGCGACGCGACGACGTTGACGTCGAACAGCTCGCGCAGGTCTCCGGCGTCGACCTCGAGGAGCCGATGCCGACGCGTGAGGCCGGCGTTGTTCACCAGGCCGTCCACGCGCCCGTGCGCGTCCCGCAGCTCCTCGGCGAGCGCCTCCCAGGACGCGCGGTCGGCGACGTCGAGGTGCCGGTAGCCGGGCACCTCGGAGGTCTCGGCGAGGTCCGTGGGCACGACGACGGCGCCCTGGTTCCGCAGCAGCGTCGCCTGGGCGGCGCCGATGCCGCCGAGCGCCCCGGTGACGACGACGACCCGGCCGGCGAGGGGCTCGGGCGAGGCGCCGCGGCCCTGCTGCCCGCCGTCCGCACGGCCGGCGGTGCCCGCACGCGGGTCCGGGACGCTCACGGGGTCCGCCGGTTCCGTGCGGGGATCAGCTGGCTGCCCGCTCGACGAGCGCCCACCCGGTTGACGACCTCCCCGATCCCGTCGACGACGACCCGCACCTCGTCGCCCTCGGTCAGGGGCGGGGGCACCTGCTCGCCGCGGCGGCCCCAGAGCTCGGCCAGGCAGCCGCCGCCGGCCGTGCCCGAGCCGAGGACGTCTCCGGGCACCACGCGGGAGTCCGCGGACGCGTACGTGACGAGTTCGGCGAACGTCCAGCCCATGTGGGCGGTAGTGTCCTCCCCCAGGACCTCGCCATTGATCTCCGCCCGCACGGGCAGATCGTGGAAGCCGTCCGGCCCGACCCGGTCGGCGAGCTCGTCGGCGGTGACGATCCACGGACCCAGGGTGCCGGCGAAGTCCTTGCCCTTGGCCGGCCCGAGCGACACCTTCATCTCCCGGCGCTGCAGGTCGCGCGCGGACCAGTCGTTGAACACGGTGAAACCGAAGATCCTCGTTGCCGCCCGCTCCGGATCGAGCGAGCGGCCGTCGTCGTCGGTCCCGCCGCCGACCACCACGGCGACCTCCGCCTCGAGGTCGAGGACCTCGCACCCCGCGGGCACGGGAATCTCCTCGCCGGTGGCCCGCAGCGTGTGGGGGTTGGTGAAGTAGAAGGTCGGCGCCTCGTACCACTCGGGCACGACGCCACCGTGGCCCATCGCCACGGCGACGCCCTCGACGTGCTGCTCGAAGGCCACGAAGTCGCGCACGCTCGGCGGGTCGAGCGGAGTGCGGAGCTCGACGTGCACCAGCGGGCGGCCCTCCCCGTGCCCGATAGTCGCTGCGGCGACCTTGAGAGTGGCGGCAAGGCCGCGACGCACCAGGTCGAGGGTGGTGCTCCCGTCGCTCAGGGCCCAGACGGTCTCGCCGTCGACGAAGCCGTCGAACGGCTCGTCGCCGTCGGTCCAGCGGGCGAGCTTCACCATGTCGTGCTCATCTCCTGGTCGGTCGTGGGTTCAGTCCCAGCGCAGCGGCGGTGCCGCGCAGAATGCTTTCCGTGTCATCGTCGCTCAGGTGTGCGGCGCGCACGGCTGCCACCGGGTCATCCTCACCCATGTCGAACGGGTGGTCGGAACCGAGCGCCACCCGGTCGGCCCCGACCTGCGCGACGAGCGCCGCGAGCTGGGCCTGGTCGTGCGTCAGCGAGTCGTAGTGGAGCTCGGAGAGGTAGCTGGACGGGGTGCGTGCGCACGTCCGCGCCTCGGGTCGGACGCGCCACGCCCGGTCGGAGCGGCCGATGGCGGTCGGGAGGTAGCCACCGGCGTGCGCGGCGACGAGCGCGAGGCCGGGATGGCGGTCGAGCACGCCCGAGAAGATGAGGTGGGACAGCGCGGTCGCGTTCTCGGCCGGCTGGGCGACGGTGTTCGACAGGTTGTACCGGTCGAGCCTGCTGCCCTGGGGGCTTCCGAACGGGTGCAGGAGGATGACTGCACCTGTCTCGAGCGCGGCCGCCCAGAACGGGTCGAGCGCCGGGTCGGAGAGCTCGACCGTACCGGCGACGTCGGTCTCGCCCTCGGACCGGTCGACCGCGGCTCCGCCACCTGCGGCCCTCGCTCCCGCGGGGGCATCTGCGTCCGCATCCTCGTGCGCGACCGCCGCGCCACCCGCCGAGGGCCGCGGCGCGAAGGAGCCGATCTCCACGCCCCTCAGGCCGTGGTCACGCACGGCTGACCGCAGCACGTCGGCAGCCAGCTTCGGATGCTGGAGCGGGACCAGGCCGAGCCCGAGCAGCCGGTCCGGCGCCTCGGCGACGTGCGCCGCGACCAGGCGGTTGGCCTCCGGGTAGTACTCCCGTGCGGCGTCCTCGCCCAGGAAGTAGGCATAGTGGTTCGGCGAGGCGGAGACGACCTGGACGTCGACGCCGGCCGTGTCCATGTCGGCCAGGCGCCGGGCCACGTCGGTCAGGCGCGGGAGGCGGTCGCCGAGCATCGCCCCGCTCACGGCGATCGACTCCTCCCCCTGGCGCCAGACGTCGAGCGCGCCCTGGCGTGCCGCCGCGGCCGGGTCGAGCCGGGCCGCGAGCGCCGAGAGCTCGGGCAGCAGGACATGCGCGTGGAGGTCGACGACCGGGCCGGCCAGCTGCGCCCCGTGGCTCCCCGTCACGCGGGCTCGCTCACGAGCGCACCGATCTCACCGATGAGGGCGCCCGGGTCGCCGCTGCGGTCGTGGTCGAGCAGCCACTGGCCGAGCTGGGTCGAGGCTTCGACGACCCGCTTCGCGCGGGCGCGTCGCCGCTCGAGGAACTCGGCGAACAGCGCGTCGTCCAGGGTCTCGGTGCCGAGGAGCAGCTCGGCGAGCACGGCGGCGTCCTCGAACGACTGCGCCGCACCCTGGGCGATCGTCGGGGGGCAGGAGTGGGCGGCGTCGCCGATGATCACCACCCGGCCACGGTGCCAGTCGCCTTCGACGAAGTGGGTCGTGAAGGACGTGTAGTTGACGTTCGCCCCGTCGTCGATCGACTCGCGGATCTCCTTCCAGGGGCCGCCGTAGCCGGCGGCGAGCTCGCGCATGATCGCCGGCCCGTCCGCGCCCGTGCGGTCCTGGACGTCCTCGACCAGGTAGGCGTAGCAGGTGTCGTCCGTCGTCGGGCAGTAGCCGGCAATGTAGACCGGACCGCCGTAGACGAGGTCCGTGCGGGTGACCTCGGCCGGGCGCGGGACGAATGCCCGCCAGATGCCCATCCCGGTCCGTCGCGGTTCCTCGGTGATGCCGATGAGGGAGCGCACCGTGGAGTGCAGCCCGTCGGCACCGACGACGAGGGCGTAGCGGCTGGTCGTGCCGTCGGCGAGGTGGACGGTGACGTCCTCACCGTCGTCGTCGAGCCCCTCGACCTGAGCGCCGTACACGAAGCGGGCACCCAGCTCGGCGGCCCGCTCGCGGACGATGCGGGCGAGGTCCGGTCGGTAGATCCCGAGTGTCGAGGGCAGGTCGGGGCCCCCGGTTCGCATGTCGTCCATGACCGTGAGCACGGTGCCGTCCGGGTCGGGGGCCCGGATGCCGAGCTCGGAGAACCCGTAGCCGTGGGACTCGAGCTGTTCCCACACGCCGAGGTCCTTGAGCAGACGCAGGGCGTTGCCCTGCAGGGTCAGGCCGGAGCCGAGCGTGGAGGGCTCGGGGGTGCGTTCGAGGACCTCGACGTCGATTCCGCCGCGGGCGAGGTAGGCGGCGAGGGTGGTGCCGGCGGCCCCGGCCCCGACGATGCCAACGGTGGTGATGGCAGCCATGTCGTGTACTCCTTCGTATGGACGGCTGGGTGGGCGTGTGCGCGCGGTGGCCGGTGCTATCGGATGGCGAGCGGGTTGGTCGGTGAGCCCACGGCGCCGACGATCGGCAGCGTGGGGGCGACGAGCAGGAAGTCGTAGCGCCCGTCGACCGCGCAGGCGGCGGCGAGGCCGTCCGGGGCCCACATCTCCCCCAGGAACAGTCCCATGTGCGGGATGGCGACCTGGTGGAACGGCTGGAACGCGCCGGGCAGCTCCGGCGGCCGGACCTCGGCGCCCCACGTGTCGGTGGCGAGCGCCGACACCTCGCGGGCGTGCACCCAGTCGAGACTGGTGAACGACATGCCGGGCGCGGGGCCTCCGGCGTAGTCGCCCCAGCCGTCGCGGCGCGCTCGCGTGTAGTGGCCGGTCCGGATCATCAGGACGTCGCCGCGCCCGACGGCGGAGCTCTCACCCTGCGCGGCGATCGTCGCCTCGAGGTGGTCGGGAGTGATGGCGAACCCGTCCGGGAGTTCGCCGTCGCTCCCGAGGGCCGCGCCGACGTCGAGCAGGACCCCGCGGGCGACGAACTGCTCCGCGGTGGTCTCGATGCCGGTGACGGAGTCGCCCTCGGAGGTGACGACGGCGGCCGAGCGCCCGTTCCATGCCCGCCCGTGGTCGAAGATGTGGCCGAGTCCGTCCCACTGGGTCGAGCACTGCAGCGGCATGGCGATGACGTCGTCGGCGCCACCGAACCCGTGCGGGAAGCCCTGGTCGCCGTGGACGGCCTCGACGCCGGTGTCGGTCATCGTGTGGACCGGGTTCGTGCGGCGGCGCCACCCCTTCTGCGGGCCCTCGCTCGAGAAGGGTTGGGCGAGCGAGTGCACCTCGCCCGTGCGGACGAGCCCGGCGGCGCGGACGCGGTCGGCGGCGCCCACGTGGTTGAGAGTGCCGAGGCGGTCGTCGTCCCCCCATCGGCCCCAGTTGGACACGCGCGCGGCGGCGGCCACGATCGCCTCGGCGGCCCGGCTCTCGTCCTCGGTGCTCACGACGCCTCCTTCACGATCCGCACGCTCGAGGGGCACGCACCGCACACTCGACGACCGTGGTCATGCGCGGGCCTCGTCTCGGCAGCGGACGACCTGCCGGCCGAGGCCGGTGATTTCGCCCTCCATCACGTCGCCCGGGCGGAGCATCCGCCCCCAGTGGGCGCCGTTACCGGACGGGGACCCGGTGAGCAGCAGGTCGCCCGGCAGAAGGGTCGTGGTCTGCGAGGCGTGCGAGAGCAGCTGGGCGACGGTGAAGATCATGTCGTCCGTACCCTCGTCCTGCATCACCTCCCCGTTGAGCCGGAGCGTGACGCGGAGCGTCTGCGTGTCGCCGACCTGGTCGGCCGGGACCAGGTAGGGCCCGGCGGGCAGGAAGCCCGGTTGGTTCTTGGCCCGGAACCAGTCCGTGCCGATCGCGTCCATGTCCTTGCGGAACACGAGGTTCCGCGTGGTGATGTCGTTGACGATCGTGTAACCGGCGACGTGGTTCAGCGCCTCGTCCACGCTCACGCGGAATGCCGGCCGGCCGATGACAGCGGCGAGCTCGAGCTCCCAGTCGTGCGTGGGATTGCCGGCGGGCAGGACGAGGTCCTCGTGCGGGCCGGCGATGACGGTGGGCAGCCCGAGGAAGAAGTACGGGATGCCGGTCGCGGCCCGCTCGTCCATCATCGCGGCGGTCTCGGCGCGCACCTCCTCCTCGCTCCTGCCGTCGGCGGGGTCGCGGTGCGCGACCCCGAGGTCGATGACGTGCTTGCGGTAGTTGGCGCCGGCCTGGATGACCTGCCGGGGCTCCACCGGCGCGAGGAGCGTCACCTCGTCGACGGTCCGCCAGTGGGCCGAGTCGTCGGCGGCGAGTGCCTCCAGTCGCGGCGTGGCCCCGCCGATGTCCGCGAGGATCGCGTTGAGCGATCCTCCCAGGTCGGCGACGACGTCGTCGGGGAGCTCCCGGATCCGCTCGCCGACGACGAGGGCGAGGCGCGCGCTGCCGTCCGAGCGCAGGCGTGCGAGTGCGAAAACCACGCGTCAGCCCTTGCCGTGCTCGGAGTAGGCGCCGAGGATCGCGGCCTTCATCTCGGGCGAGGCGCCCTCCTCGGTGGCGGTGAGGCCGTCGGCGTCCGGGAACGACTCCGTCATCGACATCGGCATCGAACCGTTCCGGTAGAAGTTGTTCGACCCCTCGGCCGGCAGCCAGGTGTGGGGCTCCCAGTCCGGCACATAGTTGCGGTAGCCACCGGAGTTCAGCTCGACCCGCAGACCGGACGGCTCACGGAAGTAGAGGAAGGACTGCTCCCCGATGCCGTGGATCGAGGGCCCGTACTCGATCGGCGTGCCGCGCTCCATGAGCACGTCGGCGGAGATCAACAGCTCCTCGCGAGTGTCGACCCAGAACGCGATGTGGTTGACCCGGCCCGCCCGGTCCGAGGTGTCGAGCACGACCCCGAGGTCGTGCGACTTCTCGTTGGTCGTGAGGACGGCAAAGACGGTGACCGGCGCCTCGTCGAGGTCGGTGAAGGCCATGGTCCGGAAGCCGAGCGTCTCGCTGTACCAGGCCGTGAAGGCGCGCACGTCCGCCGTCGCGACCGTGACGTGGTCGAGGAACCGCGGCGCGCCCGCGTGGGCCGACCGGCGCTCCGGGCGGTCCGGGTACTGCGAGGCGAGCTCACCCTCCGCCCAGAACCGCTCCGTCTCCCAGAAGAGAGTCATGTCGTGCCCACCGGGGCCCACGAACCGGGCGTTGCGCCCGATGTGCGCGCCGCGGTCGGCCCACGCGACGTCGGTGCCCGTGGCGGCGACCCGACGGCCGGCCTCCTCGAGCGCCTCAGCGGACGTGGTCCGCCAGGCCATCGTCACCAGCGCCGGCTCGGCCCCCGGCGAGATGACGAGGCTGTACCGCTGGTGATCGCCCCAGCAGCGCAGGTACGCCTTCCCGTCGACCTCCTCGATGATCCGCATGCCGAACTTGTCGACGTAGAACGCGGCAGAGGCCGCAACGTCGGGGCTCGCGATCTCCAGGTGCGAGAGGTGAGCGAGGAGCTTCTCCATCGTCGGGTCCTTCCGGGACGGGTGCCGCGGCAACGCCGCGAGGCACGTCGGTGTGCGATGCCCCGAGTGTGGGCGGATCCTTCCCCGACACCAAGCGGTCCCATCCATCCCATTTATTCGTCCGATCGATACTTCGTCGTCGACGATCACCCGGCGGCGAGATCCACGTCTCCTCCGGTCGGCCTACGAGGACGAACCGCGGACCTACATATCCGCGCCGTCGATCCCAGGTATGCGAGCGAGCGATGGGCAGTCGCGCCCGCGCCTGTCACGATCGCCTCCCCTGCACCTGCTCGAAGGAGAGCCAGATGACTGCTCGAACCCCCCGTCGCGCCGCCCTCGCCGGACTGCTGACCGCCACCGCCCTCACGCTCGTCGCCTGCGGCGGTGGTGGGGACGAGTCCGACGACGATGCCTCCGGGGCGGAGGGCGGCTCCGAGGGGGCCGCCGCCTCGGACGAGCTGACCTCGATCAGGGTCGGCGTCCTGCCGATCGCGGACTCCCAGCCGATCCAGGTCGGCATCCAGGAAGGGATCTTCGAGGCGCACGGCCTTGACGTTGAGGTCGTCTCGGGCCAGGGCGGTGGCGCCACGCTGCCCGCCGTCCTGTCCGGCGAGCTGGACTTCGCCGTCGGCAACCCGGTCTCGGTCCTCCTCGCGCAGGCCGAGGGCATCGAGACCCGCATCGTGTCCGGCTGGGTCGACAGCGCGGCGGAGGGCGCCGACGCGTTCGGCCTCGTCGTCTCCGCCGACTCCGACATCGCGGACGCCTCCGACCTGGGCGGCCGCTCGGTCGCCGCCAACACCCTGCTGTCCCAGCCCGAGCTCGCGCTCCGCGAATCCGTGCGGCTGGCGGGCGGCGACCCGGAGGCGGTCGAGCTGGTCGAGATTCCTTTCCCGGATGCCCAGGCTCAGCTGGAGAACGGGCAGGTCGACGCCGCACTGCTGGTCGAGCCGTTCCTCGGGCAGGCCCAGGCGGCCGGACACGAGGTGATCCTCTACCCCTACGTCGAGTCGATCGAGGGCGGCCAGCCCGCCATGCTCAGCTACACGAGCGTGGCGACCACCGAGGAGAATCCGGAGCTCGTCGAGGCGTTCCGGGCGGCCGTCGAAGAGACCATGGCGCTGGTCGGCGAGGACGACCAGCTCGTGCGCGACGTCCTGCCGGACGTCATGGACATCCCCCAGGAAGCGGCGGACAACCTCGTACTCGCCGAGTTCACCTCCGAGCTCAACATCCCGGCCCTCGAGCGGATGGCCGAGCTCATGGCCGAGTTCGGGTTCACGAGCGAGGTCGTCGACGTGATGGCGCTGGTGGTGGAGTGAGCCAGGGCCGCAGCCCGCGCATGACCGACCTCGGCGACGGCGTCTGGGCGTACATCCAGCCCGACGGCGGGTGGATGGTCAACAACATGGCCGTCGTCGAGACGGACCAGGGGCTGGTGAGCGTCGACGTGACGTCGACGGAGCGCCGCACCCGGGACTACCTCGACGCCGTCGCCACGACGACCGGCCACGGCGTCGAGGGACGCCGCGTGGACCTCCTGCTCCTCACGCACGCCCACCCCGACCACTGCACCGGCTCCTCCCTCGTGACCGGCGCCGAGGTCGTCTCCCACGCGGCGACGGCGGCCGCGCTCGAGGCCCCGGTGCACGCCCCGCCGGGCGTGTTCGAGCCGATCACGGTGGGCGACGCCCACGCCGTCGTACCGGGCCGCACGTTCGAGACCGGGCTCACGCTGACCCGGGGCGACGAGCCGATCGAGGTCCGCCACCCCGGCGTCATCGCCCACACCACCGGCGACGCGTACGTGTGGTTCCCCGAGCGCAGCCTGCTGCTGGCCGCCGACCTCGTGTTCGAGGGCGGGACGCCGTTCGCACTGTCGGGCTCGGTCACGGGCTGGCTGACAGCCCTAGACGAGCTGCGCACGCTCGCTGCCACCACGGTGGTGCCGGGGCACGGGGAGATCGCCGGGCGCGATGTGATCGACGACGTCGCGGAGTACCTCGAGCTCGTCCTCGAGGCGGCCGGACGCGGGCTCGCCGCCGGGCTCACGCCGCTGGAGTGCGCACGGGACACCGATCTGGGCAGGTTCGTCGGCCTCATCGACCCCGAACGGATCGCGGGCAACCTGCACGTAGCCTACCGGGACCTCGACGCCACCCACGCGCTCGACCCCGTAGCGGCGTTCCGCGACATGGTCGAGCTCAACGGCGGGCTGCTGGCCACGCGCGCGTAGGTGCGGGGGCGGCCCGGCTGGCGGGCCGTACTTCAGGGCGGGTCCGCGTCGCAGCAAGATCCTGCGCGTGAGCCACTCGGAGCCTCGTATCAGTTCCGATACCATCCGCCCATGGATCAGTCGTCCGGCCCGAACCTCGAGGACGTCCTGCGCTCGGCCTCCCGCCTGCAGGACATCGTTCCCGAGGCCGTCCTGGTCGGTGGCACCGCCTCGGCTCTGCACGCCGGCCACCGGCTGTCGCTGGACCACGACCACGTGATGTCCGACCTCGCGGCGCGCTACGCGGAGATCGTCGAGGCGGTCGAGGCGAGCGAGGGCTGGGTCACCTCCGTCCGCGCGAGCAGCCCACCGCTGACGCTGCTCGGATCGCTCGACGGGATCGAGGCAGGACTCCGCCAGCTCCGCCGCACCCGTCCGCTCGAGGTGGAGGAGGTGAGCGTCGGCGAGGATCGGACGGTCCGGGTTCCCACCCTGCCGGAGATGCTGCGCGTCAAGGCTTACCTCGTCGTCCAGCGCAACGCCGTGCGCGACTACCTCGACACCGTCGCGCTCGCCGCCCGGACCGGCACGGAGGTCGCGGCGCAGGTGCTCGCAGAGATGGACGACTACTACGCGGACCGATCCGGCGAGGACGACTCCGTGCTCACAACGCTCGTCCTCCGGCTCTCCGAGCCGGCACCGCGCGACCGTCGGCTGCGCACCGAGCTCACGCGGTACAAGAACCTCGAGCCTCGCTGGCACGAGTGGTCGGAGGTCGTCCGCGCCTGCGCCGAGCTCGCGGACGCGCTGCTGGAGATCGTCGAGGAGGACGCCACATGACCGCGCACCTCGCACGCCTGGCACGCAACGTCGACGTCGATCCGGACGCACCGTTGGACACGTGGCCCTACGAGGCGCTCGTCGCGATCCTCGACCGCGGCTCGATCCGTGACTGGTCGGCCGTGACTCGCGAGATAGGGCGGGACCCGTGGGGGCCGGTCGCCCGGCAGGTCGAGGACTATCTCGGGTACGAGTCCCCGGCCGGGCTCGCACCGCTGCTCCGACGGGCGATCGCCCGCGCGCGTCGTCGTGCCGAGGAGATCGACCGAGCCGCGGTCGCCGCCCGGGTCAGCGAGCTCGTGACCCGTTCCGGTCTGTCGATGGCCGACTTCGCCACGCGGATCGGGACGTCGAGGAGCAGGCTGTCGACGTACCGCTCGGGCACGGTCTCACCGTCGGCGGCACTCGTGCACCGGATGGAACGCCTGGTCAGCGCCGTGGACCTCAGCTCGCCGGCGGCAGCACCTCCGGCAGCCCGAACCGGGCGAACAGCCGCAGGTCGAAGAAGATGACGATGTGCGAGATGCCCGCGCCCGTCACGTCGAGGACCTGGATGTTGAAGGCGCGGTGCACGCCGTGCTCGTCGGGCAGGTAGAGCCCGAAGGCCGCCTGACCGTTGGCAGCCGTCGGCACGAGGACGTGGTCGCCCGGTCTCTGCGCGGGGCTCTGGGCGTCCACCATCTCGCCGATCGTGCGCGCGCCGCGGAACCAGGCCGGGAAGGGCGGCATCTCGTACACGGCGTCCTCGGTGAGGACGCCGACGAGCGCTGCCATGTCGTTGGCGTGCATCGCCTCGACATACCGCTCGAGCAGGGCGCGCTGCTCGGGCGAGCCGGACTCGACGACGTCGCCCTCGTCGGGCCGGACGCGCTCGAGCTGAGCGCGTGCGCGCTGGAGGGCGCTGTTGACGGCTGCCGGGGTGGTCCCGAGCATCTGCGCCACCTCCGCGGCGGCGAACCCGAGGACCTCGCGCAGGACGAGGACCGCCCGCTGGCGGGAGGGCAGGTGCTGGAGCGCCGCGACGAACGCGAGCCGCACGCTCTGCCGGCGCGTGACCGCGGCGAGCGGGTCGTCCGCGCCGATCGCGCCCGCGAGCATGGCGTCCGGCGCGGGCTCGAGCCACGGCAGCTCGGGCCACTGGACCAGGTCGGCCGACGGGTCGTCGGCGGGTCCGCCGAGGCCGGTGGGCAGCGCCCGGCGACCGCGGTTCTCCAGCGCGCGCAGGGCGGCGGTGGTCGCGATCCGGTAGAGCCAGCTCCGCACCGACGAGCGGCCCTCGAACGACTCGATCCCGCGCCACGCGCGCAGGTACGTCTCCTGCACGGCGTCCTCGGCCTCGTGGATCGACCCGAGCATGCGGTAGGCGTGCGCGAGCAGCTCCGGACGGTAGGAGCGCGTGCGCCGCTCGAACTCCGCGTCCGTGGTCCTCACGCCGCCACCGTACGTGGCCGGCGCAGCAGGACCGCCGACACGGCGGCGCCGAGGATCGCCAGGGCGGCGAGCACGAGGAACGCCACGGCGAACCCGTCGGTGAGGGCTGCGGCGGACGGGACATCCGTCCCGCCGCGCGTCGCGTGCCCGATCGCGACGGCCGAGACCAGCGCCGCACCCATCGTCGTGCCGACGGCGAAGGGCGTCTCCTCGACGCCGGCCGCCAGTCCGGCGTCGTGCTCGGGAACGTCGGCGAGCGCCGGGATCTGGCCGGCGACGAACGCGGCGCCCATGCCGACGCCGAACACGATAAGCCCTGCCAGCAGGTCCTCGGCCATCGTGCCGCCGGGGCGCAGCCGGCTCAGCAGGAGGCCGGCCACGGCCATCAGGGTCAGCCCGGCGCCGGCCACGGCCCGGAACCCGAACCGGGTGACGAGCTGCTGACCCGCCAGGACCGCGACGACCGAGGTGACGGTCATGGTCCCCATCGTCAGGCCGAACTGCAGAGCCGAGAGGCCGAGGACGTGCTGGGCGTAGAGGGTCACCAGGATGAGCAGCCCGTCGACGGCGATCCCCGCGAGCAGGATGACGAGGTTGCCGCCGACGAGAGTCCGTGAGCGGAAGATGCGCATCGGGACCAGCGGTGCCGGGCTCCGCCGTTCGACGACGACGAACAGGCCGGCCACGACCACTCCGGCGGCCCCGAGCGCAGCGACGAGCGGGTCGATGCCGTGTGCGGCCACGCGGAAGAGGGCGAGCAGGACGGCGACGAGCGCGGCGGTGGCCGTCACCGCGCCGGGGACGTCGAGCCGCTGCCGTGACCGGGCCCCCTCCGGGGGGGCAGCGCCGGGCCCACGAGCAGCACCACCAGGCACACCGGGACGTTGGTGAAGAAGATCCAGGGCCACCCCGCCCAGTCGGTCAGCGTACCGCCGAGCAGCAGGCCGACGGACGCCCCCGTGCCGCCGAGCCCGCCCCAGATGCCCAGCGCCCGGTGGCGCTCCGGCCCCTCGGGGAACACCGCCATGAGGATCGACAGACCGGCCGGCGTCAGCACCGCCGCGCCGACGCCCTGCACCACCCGACCGAGGACGAGCAGCCCGCTCGTCGGTGCCAGGCCGCACAGGAGCGACGCGCCCGCGTAGAGCGCGACCGCTGCCAGGAACACCCGGCGCCGGCCGAGATGGTCGGCCAGCCGGCCGCCGAGGATCAGGAGCCCGCCGATCGAGACCCCGTAGGCCGTGATTACCCACTGCGCCTCGGCCGGCTCGAACCCCAGGTCGACCGCGATCTCGGGCAACGCCGCGTACACGCTCGTCGAGTCGAGCACGCCCATGAACATCGCCGTGCACACGATCGCCAGCACCCAGCCCCGGCGCACGGGGGTCGTCGGCCGGGTGGCGCTCGGACTCGGACTCGGACTCGGACTCGAGCTCGGACCTGGACTCGCACTCGCTCGCTCGATCGCCACGATGCCCCCTCTCTCGCCCGCCGGGGCCACCCGGACCGTCCGGGCGCAGGCGGGCTCACAGGGGTAGATACCTGGCGCAGGCAGAACTCATCGGTGGGCGCATGCCCGGTCCACGAGTTCGACACGCCCCCCGGCGCGGACCGCGGACCTCCGAGGACCGGCGACCAGGCCCACCGCACCGATGTCGAGAATCCGTGACCGGTTCCGTCCCAGGGGTGCACGCGACCACACTGGGTCGCACCCACCGGAGGAGTCCGTCATGGCCAAGTACCTCATGCTCAAGCACTACCGCGGGGCCCCCACGGCGCCGAACGACGCGCCCATGAACGAGTGGTCCGAGGCGGAGATGGACGCACACTTCGCCTACATGGACGCCTTCGTCGGCCGGCTGCGGGACTCCGGCGAGCTCGTCGACAGCCAGGCGCTGTCCCCCGAGGGCTCGTGGGTCCGGTTCGACGGCGAGGGGCGCCCGCCGGTCACCGACGGTCCGTTCGCCGAGACCAAGGACCTCGTGGCCGGATGGGTGATCATCGACGTCGACACCCACGACCGGGCGCTCGAGCTGGCCGCCGAGCTCTCGGCCGCCCCCGGCAAGGACGGCAGGCCCATCGGCGAGTGGCTCGAGCTGCGCCCGTTCCTCTCCCCCGCCGTCACCTCCACGGAGGCGGCCGACATCATCGACCGCGAACGCCGCTGAATGTCCGAGACGGTCGCGCCGGACGAGGACCTGCTGCGGCGGCTCACACCCGTCGTCCTGCGGATCCTCGTCCGGCGCGGCGCCGACTTCGCCTCAGCGGAGGACGCCGTCCAGGAGGCGCTGCTCGAGGCGTGGCGCGCCTGGCCGGCCTCGGCGCCCCAGGACCCGAAGGGCTGGCTCGTCACCGTGGCGTGGCGGAAGTTCCTCGACGCCACACGCGCCGAGTCCGCGCGCCGGAAACGCGAGGAGGTGGTGCACGCCGCCCCGCCCGCCGGGCGCGCCGCCGAGGCCGACGACTCGTTGTGGCTGTACTTCCTGTGCGCGCACCCCTCGCTCACGCCGTCCTCGGCGGTCGCGCTCACCCTGCGGGCGGTCGGTGGCCTCACCACGCGGCAGATCGCCGAGGCCTACCTCGTGCCCGAGTCGACGATGGCGCAGCGCATCAGCCGCGCGAAGCGCACGGTGGCAGACGTCCGGCTGGGCGAGACGGGGTCCGTGACGACAGTGCTGCGCACCCTCTACCTCGTCTTCAACGAGGGGTACGCGGGCGACGTCGACCTGGCCTCCGAGGCCCTCCGCCTCACGCGTGGGCTCGCCGCCGCGGTCCGGCACCCCGAGGTCGACGGGCTGCTCGCGCTCATGCTGCTGCACCTCGCCCGGCGCCCGGCCAGGTTCGGCAGGGACGGGCGCCTCGTGCCGCTGACGGAGCAGGACCGCTCGCTGTGGGACACCCGCGCCATCGCGGAGGGCGTCGCGATCCTGCAGGCCGCCCTCGCCCGCGACGAGCTCGGCGAGTACCAGGCGCAGGCGGCGATCGCCGCGCTGCACGCGGACGCGCCTGCCGCGAGCGAGACCGACTGGGTACAGATCGTCGAGTGGTACGACGAGCTCGTGCGGCTCACGGACAGCCCGGTGGCACGGCTCAACCGGGCGGTGGCCGTCGGCGAGGCGGACGGCGCGCGGGCCGGCCTGGCCGCGCTGGCCGAGCTCGACGAGTCGCTGCCCCGCCACGCGGCGGTCGCCGCGCACCTCACCGAGAAGGACGGGGACCGGGCGGGCGCGGCCCGGCTGTACGCGCTGGCGGCCGACCGCGCGACGAGCATCCCCGAGCGCGACCACCTGATCCGCCGGGCCGCCCGCCTGGGCGCCGGCGGCTGAGCCGCGTCACAGGCTCGAGCAGTACTCCTCGGCGGCGCGCATCCCCTCGTCCACGCCGTCGGCGTCGATCCTCGTCAGCGAGGTGTGCACCGACTGTGCGGCCTCGGACAGCTCCTCGTGCCCGGGCATCTCCCAGCCGTGCGAGGCCCCCAGGAGGCCGGTGAAACCGGACATCTGCGCCATGAGCAGGCCCTCCTCGCTGCCGGCGCGCGCCCCGACCTGCAGCCAGTCCTCGGCGGGTCGGTCGTCCTCGCTCACCGCACCGACGAGTGCGCAGGAGAGCTCGAGCCGCGCCTCCTCGGACAGGTCGGGGTCGTCGTCGGCGAAGCCGTGCTCCTCGCACGCGTCGACCACGGACGCGAGCCCGTCGTCGAGGAGGTCGAGCTCGGCCTGCAGCGTCGCCGTGTAGACGCGCTGGCCGTGCTCCATGAGCTCCTCGTACCCCTCGAGCGGCGAGGCCGTCGTCGCGCCGAGGAGGCCGTTGGCGCCGCCGGAGAGGAGAAACTCCTCAGCGGTGCCCGGGCCGACGGGTTCGCCCCACTGCTCCGCCGGCGTGCTGTGCGCCGCCGCGGCGAACCCGCAGGCGTGGCGCGCCAGCCCGTCCGCGTCGATCTCCGGCTCGTCCTCGACCCCGCACCCTGCGACCGCGAGGAGCGCCGCGGCGACGATCGTCGTCAGAGCCAGACCCCTGTTCAACGTCGACATCGTCGTCCGCACCATGACACCTCTCCGCAGGGAGCGGCCGTCGGGTCGGGCACGGCCGCGCACGTGGTCTCCGAGCGTAGGTGATCGGGCCGCAACCGCTCCGACCCCGGCTGTCGCTGCTCCGCCTCCGTCACCCACGGTCGGCGACGCCGACTCGCACGGCCTGCGACAACCTGCGGCCCACGGGGACGCGAGCGCACCGGTGGCCCGGGCCCAGGACCGTCAGGTCGAGGGGACCGGGCCACCGGTGTCGCGGCGTTCGTTGCGCCGGGTCGCCGACCCGCGTCGGTCCAGCGGGGCGGTGCGCCGAGCCGAGCGGTCAGTTGACCCGACGGGCCGTGTCAGTCCGCCGAGTCGGCCGACCAGCCCGAGTCCGCCGACCAGCCCGACTGGGCCGAGACACCCGACGGGGCCGACCAGCCCGAGTCGGCCGAGTGGTTCGGCGCGGGAGCCGGTGCCGGCGCGGGAGCCGGTGCCGGCGCGGGCGCGGGAGCTGGCGCCGGAGCAGGAGCCGGCGCGGGTGCCTGCGTGCGCGGGGCCGGGGCCGCGCTCGGCGCCGACGGCGCGGAGGCCGGGCTCGCCGGGGAGGCGGGCGACTGGGGCGAGACGGGCGACGGCGCGGAGACCGGCGACTGCGCCGACACCGGCGAGTCGGTCGACGGTGCGCTGGGCGTCTGGTCCGCCGACGTCGCGGTGACGGCCGAGGTATTCGTCCGCGGGTCCGACGGGTCGACGGCGGCGGGCGCCGAGGCGGCGGAGAGCATCGGGGTCGACAGCTGCGGGAGCACCCGCAGCTCGCGGCCGTCCCCGTTCGAGCTCGCGGCGTCGGAGCCGGGCTCGGAGGGCGACTCGCCGTCGGCGATGGCCACCGAGCTGCCGGCGACGATCGCGGCGACGGCCAGCGTCCCGGTGGTGATCCACATCTTCTTGCTCATGGCGTGTCCTCTCGTGGCCCGCTGGGGCCGTTCCTGGGAGGTCCGGGGGCCGTCCTCCTCGATGACCACCACGATGCCCGGGCTTTCTGTGAGGGCGAGGACAAACAGATGAAACCCCTGTCATGGCCGGGATACCCGTCATGCTGCGACGTCGGCCCGGCGCCCACCGCCCCCGCGTACCGTACCGACATGCCTACGTGGGACGCCGAGCCGGGGGTGGTACGCCTCCCGGACGGTCGCACGGTGCGCGGCACCGGTCGGAGAGTGGCCCGCGACGACGCCTCGCCGCCCGACCACGCCGTCTACCTGCTGGCCCGCGACCCGCAGGAGACCGGCTGGCCGAACCGCTGCGTCCGGTGGCGTGACTTCTCGTTACCCGCCTCCACCGAGGATGCCCTGGACGCGCTGCGGGACGCCCACGCGAGAGCCGCCGACGAGCGGGTGGAGATCGCCTGCCACGGAGGAACGGGCAGGACCGGAACCGCGCTCGCGGTCCTCGCCGTCATGAGCGGGGTCCCGGCCGAGGACGCGGTCGGGTGGGTCCGCTCCGCCTACCGGCCGCGCGCCGTCGAGACCCGGCGGCAGCGCGAGTGGATCCGGGCCGTCGCCGCCCGGCTGACCTGAGCCGGGGACGTCCAGGGCCCGACCAGGGAGCAACCGACCGCGGCCAGACACCCGCCCGGCGTGCGCCCGGTTCGGTCAGAGGGTCGCGCAGTACTCCGCGCCGGCGGCGGCGCCCTCGTCGACCGCCTCGGTGTCGAGCCGCATCAGGCCCTCGACCACGCTGGTCGACGCCTCCGAGAGCGGCTCGTGGCCGGGCATCGTCCACGCGTTGAGTCCACCGCCGAGCCCGGAGAACCCTCCGGCGCGGGCCATGATCAGGCTCTCGGCGCTGCCCGCCGGCGCCTGGATCTCGAGCCACTCCTCGGCCGGCCGATCGTCGCCGTCCACCGACGTGACGAGCGCGCACGCCTGGGCGAGGCGCCCTTCCTCGGTGACGTCGGGGTCCCCCTCGGGCAGATCGTGCCCCTCGCACGCGGTCACGAGGTCGTCGAGGCTCTGCTGCAGGCTCTCCAGGTCGATCCTCTGCAGGCTCTGCATCATGGTGGTCGCCGGCTCGAGCAGGTCCTCGTAGCCCTCGAGCGGTGAGTTGGTGGTCGCTCCCAGCAGTCCGGCCGCCCCGCCGGCCGCAATGAGCTCGGGAGCGGTGTCCGGCCCGATGTACCCCTCGATCTCCTCCATCGGCGTGCCGGCGGCGGCGTCGACGGCAAGCGCGCACGCGTAGGAGGCGAGACCGTCGGCGTCGAGCTGGGGCCCGACCGCGTCCGCACCCGAGCCCGAGCACCCGGCTGCCGCGAGCAGCGCGAGCACTCCGGTGGCCGCCGTCATGATCCTCGTGGTCCTGCGCGTCATGGTTCCCTCTCCGTCGCGGGACGGCACCCGTCGCCGACCACCCCACACGGTAGGGCCCCGCCGCCGGCCGAGGGCCGCCCCGGTCGGAGACCTCTGCCCGGGGCGGCCCACCCGCGGCGCGCGTCCCCGCGTCCCGTGCCCGCACCGCGCGACCCGCACCCCGCACCGCGCGACCCGCACCCCGCACCGCGCACGCCCCTCCCCGTAGTGTCCACGCATGGACGGATGGCAGTTCTGGATCGACCGCGGCGGGACCTTCACGGACGTCGTCGCCCGCCGCCCGGACGGCTCGCTCGTCACCCACAAGCTGCTCTCCCACGACCCCGGCCGGCGCGCGGACGCCGCCGTCGCCGGCATCCGGCACGTCCTCGGGCTGGCGCCCGACGAGCCCGTCCCCGCCGAGCAGGTCGACGTCGTCCGCATGGGCACGACCGTGGCCACCAACGCCCTGCTCGAACGCACCGGGGAGCCCACCGCGCTCGTCGTCACCCGCGGCTTCGCCGACGCGCTGCGGATCGGCTACCAGGAGCGCCCCCGCATCTTCGACCGCCACATCGTGCTCCCCGAGATGCTCTACGAGCGGGTGATCGAGGTCGACGAGCGGGTGACCGCCCGGGGCGAGATCCTCACGCCCCCCGATCTCGACAGCCTCGAGCCGGAGCTGCGCCGGGCGCGGGCCGACGGGATCGACGCCGTCGCCGTGCTGTGCCTGCACAGTCACCTGTACCCGGACCACGAGCGGGCCGTCGGCGACCTCGCCCGACGTCTCGGGTTCGGTCAGGTCTCGATCTCCAGCGAGGTCAGCCCGCTGATGAAGGTCGTCCCCCGCGGGGACACCACGGTCGTGGACGCCTACCTCTCCCCCGTCCTCGCCCGCTACGTCGACCGGGTCGCGGCAGACCTGCCGGGCGTGCGGCTGCTGTTCATGCAGTCCTCGGGCGGCCTGACCGAGGCCCACGCCTTCCGCGGCAAGGACGCCATCCTCTCCGGCCCCGCGGGCGGGATCGTCTCGATGGCCGAGCTCTCGGCGCGGGCCGGGCTCACCCGCGTGGTCGGCCTCGACATGGGCGGCACCTCCACCGACGTCTCCCACCACACCGGCGAGCTCGAACGCGACTTCCACACCGAGGTCGCCGGGGTCCGGCTGCGCGCGCCGATGCTCGCGATCCACACCGTCGCGGCCGGCGGTGGCTCGGTCCTGCACGTGACCGACGGCCGGTTCACGGTCGGCCCGGATTCCGCCGGCGCGGTCCCCGGTCCCGCCTGCTACCGGCGCGGCGGCCCGCTCACGCTCACCGACGCCAACGTCCATCTCGGCCGCATCGATCCCGCCTCGTTCCCCCACGTCTTCGGCCCCGGCGGCGACGAGCCCATCGACACCGACGTCGTCGCCCGCCTCTTCACCGAGCTCGCCGACCGCCTACGCGAGGAGACCGGGGTCGACCGCACGGCCGAGGAGGTGGCAGAGGGGTTCCTCGACGTCGCCGTCGCCACGATGGCCGGCGCGATCAAGAAGGTCTCCGTCTCGCGCGGCCACGACGTCACCGACCACGCCCTGACCACCTTCGGCGGCGCCGGCGGCCAGCACGCCTGCCGGGTCGCCGACGCGCTGGGCATCTCCACCGTGCTCGTCCCGCCGATGGCGGGCGTGCTCTCCGCCCTGGGGATGGGGCTCGCAGACGTCACCGCCATGCGCGAGCAGTCCGTCGAGACGATCCTCGACGACGACGCCGAGCCCCTCCTCGCCGACGTCGCCGACCACCTGGCGGCCGAGGCCCGTGCCGAGCTCGCCGATGCCGAGGGCCCGGTCGAGGTGCTCGCCCGCGCGCACCTGCGCTACGAGCGCACCGACACCGCGGTGCAGGTGCCCCTCGGCCCACCCGGTGCTATGCGGGCGGCCTTCGAGGAGGAGCACCGCCGCACCTACTCCTTCCTCCTCGACCGGCCGGTCGTCGTCGAGGCCGTGGCGGTGGAGGCCCTGGTCCGCTCCGGGCGGCCGACGATCGCCGCCGACCTCGGCGCCGACGCGGAGCCCGCCGAGGTCGCCATGCACACGGGCGGTGAGGCACGGAGGGTGCCGCTCCGGCGTCGGGCAGGGGTCGACGGCGTCCTCGCCGGTCCGGCGATCGTCGTGGACCCGGACTCGACGACGGTGGTCGAGGCCGGCTGGACTGCGCGGGTGCTCGAGGACGGCGCCATGCTGCTCGAGCGGTCGACGCCGCGGGCGGCGCCCACCGCAGGCACGGTCGCGGACCCGGTGATGCTCGAGGTGTTCAACAGCCTGTTCATGTCGGTGGCCGAGCAGATGGGCGCCCGGCTGGAGGCGACCTCGCAGTCGGTCAACATCAAGGAGCGACTCGACTTCTCCTGCGCCCTGTTCGACCCGACGGGGCACCTCGTGGCCAACGCCCCGCACATCCCCGTCCACCTGGGCTCGATGGGCGCCACCGTCCAGGAGGTCCTGCGCCGGCGCGGTGAGCAGCTCCGCCCCGGGCAGGTCGTGGCCGTCAACGACCCGTACCACGGCGGGACACACCTGCCCGACGTCACCGTCGTCACCCCCGTGTTCGACGACGACGGGACCGAGCTGCTCTTCCTCGTGGCCTCGCGCGGGCACCACGCCGAGATCGGCGGGCTCACGCCCGGGTCCATGCCGGCGACCTCGAGAACGGTCGACGAGGAGGGGATCCTGTTCGACGACCGGCTCATCGTCGACGACGGGCGGTTCCTCGAGGACGAGACCGAGGAGCTGCTGACGTCCGGCCCCTACCCCTCGCGCGACCCGGCGACGAACCTCGCCGACCTGCGCGCCCAGGTCGCGGCGAACGCCACCGGCGTCGCCGAGGTGCGCGCCCTGGTGGACCGCTACGGGCTCGACGTCGTGCAGGCCTACATGCGGCACGTGCAGGACAACGCCGAGGAGTCGGTGCGGCGCGCGGTCGCCCGCCTGACCGGCGGGACCTGGGACTACGCGACCGACGCCGGCGCCCGCATCCGGGTGCGGGTCGAGGTGGACCGGGCGGCGCGCACGGCGACGATCGACCTCACGGGCACGTCCGCGCAGCTGGCCACGAACCTCAACGCCCCGACGGCGGTGACCACCGCGGCGGTGCTGTACGTCTTCCGCACGCTCGTCGACGCCGACATCCCGCTCAACGACGGGTGCCTGCGGCCGCTGCGGATCGTGGTCCCGGACGGGTCGATGCTCGCTCCGACGCACCCCGCGGCGGTGGTGGGCGGCAACGTCGAGACCTCGCAGGCCGTCACCGGCGCACTGTATGCGGCGCTCGGGGTGATGGCCGAGGGCGCCGGGACGATGAACAACGTAACCTTCGGGAACGAGCGGTTCCAGTACTACGAGACCCTGGCCTCCGGCTCCGGGGCGGGCGACGGGTTCGACGGCACCGACACCGTCCAGACGCACATGACGAACTCGCGGCTGACCGATCCCGAGGTGCTCGAGTGGCGCCTGCCCGTGCTGCTCGAGTCCTACACCGTCCGGCGCGGGAGCGGTGGCGAGGGCCGGTGGCGCGGGGGCAACGGCGGGGTACGTCGGATCCGGTTCCTCGAGCCCACCACCGTCAGCCTGCTCACCGGCAACCGGGTCGTGGCGCCGTTCGGGATGGCCGGCGGGCGCCCCGGGGCGCTGGGCCGCAACCGGGTCGAGCGCGCGGACGGCGAGGTGGTCGAGCTCGGCGGGGTCGACACGGCCGAGGTCGGGCCGGGCGACGTCCTCGTCGTCGAGACGCCCGGCGGCGGAGGTTACGGCGAGCCCTAGTTCGTCGAGCGTGCGGTTGCGAGTCGTCGAGCGTGCGGTCCGCCGACCTCCACCGCCGTCGTCCGGGGACCGGGGCGTAGCCGGCCGACCTCTACCGTGGGTCCATGCGCATCCTCGGCAACGTCCTGTGGTTCGTCCTGGCCGGGTTCTGGCTCTTCCTGTTCTACGTCGCCGCCGGAATCATCGCCTGCATCTTCATCATCACGATCCCGTTCGGACTCGCGTCCTTCCGGCTTGCCGGTTACGTGGTCTGGCCGTTCGGGCGTCGCGCCGAGATCCGGCGGGACTTCGGCATCCTGCACGTGGTCGCGAACATCATCTGGATCGTCCTCCTCGGTTGGGAGCTCGCGCTCGTCCACCTGGTCGCGGGTGCGCTGCTGTGCCTGACGATCATCGGCATCCCGCTGGGGATCGCCTGCTGGAAGATGGTGCCGCTCGCCTTCCTCCCGTTCGGGACCCACATCGTGCCGGTGCGCAGCCGCGCCGGCGACCCGTTCGCCGCCGCACCCGGCCGGTAGGCCACGCGTGCCCGGCCGGTAGGCCACGCTCGCCAGTGCCCGGATCGCGCCTCGGTCGCCTGCGCGCGGCCGCGGCACTCCGGAGGCGGCCGACCGCCCACCCGCTCCGGATCGCGCGTCGCCCCTTGACGTGCAAGCGCTTGCATGCGAGGTTCCCCCCACCCGACAAGGAGGTAGGGACACCATGCGACGACTACGAGCTCTGACGGTGGCGACGGGCGGTGCGCTCGTCCTGGGCGGCTGCGGCTTCCTCACCGGCGACGACGGCGGCGGAAACTCCGGGGCGAACGGCGGCGAGTGCGAGCCGACCACGCTCCGGGTCGCCATGATCCGCACCGCCAACGACCCCGGCACGATCGCGGCGCAGGAACTGGCAGACCGCGTCTCCGAGCGCACCGACGGCGACGTCGACGTGCAGATCTACCCGGACAGCCAGCTGGGCGACATGAACGACGCCTACGCGGGCGTCGCGAGCGGGGAGATCGACGCCTACTACGAGACGATCTCGACGTACTCGACCCTCAGCGGTGCCGAGGCGTTCACCGCCCTGACCGTGCCGTTCCTGTGGGACAGCTACGAGCAGTTCGCGGCCGTCCTCGAGACCGAGGAGTTCGCCGAGCTCTTCGACGAGGCCGCGGAGGCCACCGGGGTGCGGGTCGTCAACGCCTCCGGGGACAACGAGCCGCGGGCACTGACCGCGAACCGTCCGGTGGAGACCCCCGAGGACATGGGCGGCCTGAGCATCCGGATCGCGGACGCCCCGATCCCCCAGGCCTTCGCCGTGGCGCTCGGCGCCGAGCCGCAGGTCATCGCGCTGTCGGACCTGTACTTCTCGCTGCGCCAGGGCGTGGTCGACGCGCAGGAGACCGGGTCGATCGCCGTCGTCAACAACAGCATCTTCGAGGTGCAGGACTACTACATGCCGACGGACTACATCCGCGACGTGCGGGCCTGGTACGTCAACGACGATCTGTGGCAGGGCATGTGCGAGGAGCACCGCACGATCCTCTCCGAGGAGATGGAGCAGGCCGGCGAGGACGTCACCGGGTCGACCCGCGACGAGCTCGAGGCCGCCATGGAGGTCATCGAGGAGAACATGACCGTGGTCGACGTGGACGTCGACGCGTTCCGCGAGGAGCTCGACGGCGAGTTCGACCAGTTCGACGGCGACATGTGGCCCGAGGGCACGCTCGACATGGTCGAGGAGCTCGCCGCCGAGCACGCGGACGCCGCCTGACGCACCGCGACCGGGGCGGGCGGCCCGCACACCCTCGAGCCGCCCGCCTCGCGGTGCAACCGCTTGCACGAACAGACTCCCAGAAGGAGACACCATGGACTCCGACGCACCGACACCACCGGGCCGAGGACCGACGAGGCGTGAGGCCCTCGTCCGGCGCACCTCGCACGGCCTCGCCGCGATCGCGGGCGGGCTGCTGCTCGTCCTGTTCGTCGTCAACGTGGTCCAGATCGGCGCGCGCCCGTTCATGGGCGGCTGGATCTGGGTCAACGACCTCAGTCGCCTGCTCATCACCTGGGTGATCATGATCGGCGCGTCGGCCGCCGTCGGGCTGCGCGAGCACCTCGTCGTCGACTTCGTCGTGGACCGCGTGCCGGCGGCGTTCCGCACGGCGTGCGCCTACCTCACACGCGTGATCGAGCTCGCGATCGGCGTCGTCCTGCTGGTCTCCGGCACCATCGTGGCGCTGGACCGCATGAGCATCCAGTACATCCAGCTGGGCATCCCCACGGGGTGGGCGTACCTCGCGGTCCCCGTGCTCGGCCTCTTCCTCGTGCTGTTCGGCGTCCTGCGTGGCGTCCGCGGTCCCGAGGGACCGGCGCTGGCCACCGCCGACGCGGGTGCGGCGTCATGACCGAGATCGCAGTCCTCTTCGTCACGATGTTCGCGCTCATGGCGCTGGGCACACCCATCTTCGTCGCCATGCTCGCGGCAGTCCTCGTCACCCTGTTCGCCGGTGGACTCGGCTCGGCCACGGTGCTGCCCACCCAGGTCGCGGCCGGCGTCGACTCCTACGAGCTGCTCGCCATCCCGTTCTTCGTCCTCATGGGCTCGCTCATGTCCCAGGCCGGACTGACCGAGCGGATCGTCGCCTTCCTCATGTACTTCATCGGCGGCATCAAGGGCGGGCTCGCGCACACCGTCATCGGCTCGAGCGCCTTCGCCTCCTCGGTCAGCGGGTCCGCCCCGGCCGCCGCGTCGATGATCGGCTCCGCGATGCTGCCGATGATGCGGCGGTCCGGGTATCGGCAGGAGTTCTCGGCCGCCGTCGTCGCGTCCTCCGCGGTCCTCGGCCCGGTGATCCCCCCGAGCGTCCCGATGGTGTTCGTCGCGCTGGTGACCTCCCTGTCCGTCGGGCAGCTGTTCATCGCCGGCATCGGCCCGGGCGTCCTGCTCATCGTCGGCCTCGTCGTCGTCGTGGCCCTGCGCAGCCGGGGCACCGAGCGGATCCCCGACACGGAGGCGGTCAACCCGTACCGGAAGGACGGGCTGCTCGCCGTCACGCTGCGCGCGCTGCCGGCCCTGCTCACGCCGGTGCTCATCATCGCCGGGGTCATCGGCGGGTTCGCGACCGTCACGGAGATCTCGATCCTCGCGTCCGCCTACGTGCTCCTCCTCGGGCTCGTCTACCGGACGCTGAACCTGAGGTCGCTGTTCGACGTGTTCACCCAAACCGCGCAGTTCGCGTCGACGATCATGATGATCTTCGCCGCCGTCGCGGGGTTCACCTACATCGTCGCGCTCACCCGCCTGGGCGACCGGATCGACCAGCTCGTCGTCGACGCCGGGCTCGGCCCGTTCGCGTTCCTGGTGCTGACGATGCTCTTCTTCCTCGTCCTGGGGATGATCATGGACGCGATCCCGGCGATCCTCATCTTCGTCCCGGTCCTGCTGCCCAGCGCCATCGAGCTCGGGATCGACCCGATCCACTACTCGGCGGTGATCGTCGTCAACCTCATGGTCGGCCTCATCACGCCACCGGTGGGCGCGCTGCTCTTCGTCACGACGAAGCTCGCGCGCGTCTCGTTCGTCCCGCTGGTCAGGGAGATCGCGCCGTTCATCGGCGTCTACCTCCTGGTAGTCCTCCTCACCACCCTCGTGCCGGCCCTGACCACCGCCCTGCCGGGCCTCCTGTTCTGACCCGGCCCCTGCTGACACCGCACCGACGCGGGCGCCGGGTCCCGGCCCCGCACCGACGAAAGGACATCCAGTGCTCGAGAAGTACCTCGACTACGTCACCGGCATGCTGGGACGGGTCGTCGAGTCCAACGCCGAGGTCCTGCCCCGCGTGATCGACGAGACCGCGCGACGCGTGACGGAGGACCGCCTCATCTACGTCTACGGACCCGGCGGGCACGCGAACATCGCGAGCCAGGAGGCGTTCTTCCGCGCCGGCGGCCTGATGAACATCTCGGCCATCCTCGACGAGGGCACGATGCTGTCCAGCGGCGCGCGGCGGTCGATGGCGATGGAGCGCACCCCGGGCTACGGGCGCGTCGTCATCGACCACTCCGGCCTGGGCGAGGGCGACCTCATCCTCATCGTCAACTCCTACGGCATGAACTCGGCCGTCGTCGACTCCACGCTGCGGGCCAAGGAGCTGGGGGCCACGGTCGTCGGCGTCAGCTCCCGCGAGCACGCCGAGACCATCGGACCGGACCACCCGGCCCGGCACCCGTCCAAGCAGAACCTCCACGACCTGGCGGACCTCTTCCTGGACTCGCACGTGCCGGTCGGGGACGCCGTGGTCTCCTTCGACGCCGACGTCCCGAACGCCGGGGCCGTGTCGACGTTCGCCAACGCCTTCCTCATGAACGCCATCCAGATGCTCACCATCGAGCGGGTCCTCGCCGACGGAGGCCGGCCGGCCGTGTGGACGAGCGGGAACGCTCCGGGCGGCGACGAGGCGAACGCCCGGCTCGTCGACCGGTTCACCGGCCGCATCAAGCTGCTCTGAGCGACGGAGGACACAGACGATGGAGCTCATCCAGAACCACACCCTCGCCGAGCTCGGCGCCGACGGTGCACGGATCGCGGCGCGGGCGATCGCCCGGGCGCACGGCGAGGGGCGGGAGGCCACGGTCCTGCTGGCCGCCGCGCCCAGCCAGGTCCCCGTCCTCGACGCGCTGGTGGGGGCGGACGTCCACTCCCGACCGGTGCGGTACTTCCACATGGACGAGTACGTGGGGCTGCCCGCAGCGGCGCCCCAGGCGTTCGGCCGGTGGCTGGAGGACACCTACCTCGCCCGCCTCCCGCAGGGCAGCCCGTACGTCTTCGAGCGGATCGACGCCTCGGGCGCGGCGTCGGCGGCGGCGAGCGACTACGCGGCGCGGCTGCCGGACGGCGACTTCGACCTCGTGCTGTGCGGGATCGGCGTCAACGGCCACCTCGCGTTCAACGACCCGGGCGCGGACCTGGAGGACCCCGAGCCGGTGCGCCACATCGAGCTCGCGGAGGCCTCCCGGACGCAGCAGGTCGACGAGGGGCTGTTCCCCGAGCTCGCGGCCGTGCCCCGGCACGCCATCACGGTCACCGTGCCGCGGATGCTCGCCGCCCGCACCATCGTCTGCTCGGTCCTCGGGGCGGCGAAGGCCGAGGCGATGCGTGCGATGCTCGAGAACGCCGTGACCAACGAGGTCCCCGCGACCGCGTTGAAGAACCACCCGGACGTCACGGTGCTGGCGGACCTGGAGGCGCTGAGCCGTGTCGCGTGAGACGTACGAGGGCCGTGACGTCCTCACCGGCCGCCCCGTGCGGGTCGCCGTGCGCGCGGGGGTCATCGACGAGGTCGCGCTGCTCGACACGTCCGACGGGCTGCCCTGGCTCAGCCACGGCCTGGTGGACCTGCAGGTCAACGGGTTCGGCGGCACCGACGTCAACGCGGCCGATCTCACCGTCGACGACGTCGGCCGCCTCGCGCGCAGCCTCGCGGCGCAGGGGACGAGCCACTGGGTGCCCACGATCGTCACGCAGAGCCACGAGCGCGTCGCGCACGCCCTGTCGGTACTGGCCGACGCGGTGGCGAGCGACCCGGTCGTGGCCGCGTCCGTGCCGTGCGCGCACATCGAGGGGCCGTTCATCTCGCCGCTGGACGGGCCGCGCGGGGCGCACGACCGGGACCTCGTCCGGGAGATCGATGTCGACGAGGTGCGGCGCTGGCAGGAGCTGTTCCCGATCGGCTACCTCACCGTCTCGCCGCACGGCGAGGACGCCCCGGCGAAGATCTCCGCGCTGCGCCGGCTCGGCGTCGCGGTGGCCATCGGCCACACGCACGCCACGGCCGAGCAGGTCGCCGCGGCCTCCGTCGCCGGCGCGACCCTCTCGACCCACCTGGGCAACGGGGTGCGCGCCGAGCTCCCCCGGCACCCCAACCTGCTGTGGGAGCAGATCGCGGACCCGACCCTGTCGGCCGGGCTCATCGCCGACGGGCACCACCTGCCGGCCGCGGTGCTGGAGAGCGTCGTGCGCGCGAAGGGACCGCAGGGCTGCTACCTCGTCTCGGACTCGGTCGCGCTCGCGGGCTCCCCCGCCGGCCGGTACACCACGCCGGTCGGGGGCGACGTCGTCCTGTCCGACGACGGTCGGCTCGCCCTCGCCGACGACGACCGGCTGCTCGCCGGCTCCGCGGTCTCCCTCGCGCACTGCGTCCGGTTCGCGGCCACGCGCACCCAGCTCGCGCTGCCCGACGTGTTCGCCATGGCCACCCGGGTACCCGGGAGGCTGCTCGCCGAGCTCGCCGGTTCGGGCGGCGTCGGCCGGATCGAACCGGGCGCGCAGGCCCACCTCGTCCTCTGGGACACGGACCTCGCCTCGCTGAAGGTCGTGGGGCCCGCCGGCGGCACGATCGACGCATGAGCCGACCCGTGAGTCCTCGCGCCCCGCGCCCGGCGCCCGTGACCATCACCGACGTCGCGCGGGCGGCCGAGGTGTCGACGTCGACGGCCTCGCGCGCGTTCAACCATCCGCACCTGCTGCGGGAGGACACGGTCGCCCGGGTCAAGGCGGCGGCCGACCGGCTCGGCTTCCGCCACAACAGGTACGCGAAGGCGCTGAGCACGGGCAGGTCCTCCGCGCTGGGGCTCATCGTCCCCGACCTGTCCAACCCGTTCTTCCCGCCGCTGGTGCACGCCGCCCAGCTCGCCGCGGAGGAGCAGGGGTACTCGCTCTACATCCTCAGCAGCGAGCACAGCGTGGCCCGCGAGAAGCAGCTCGCCGCCCTGGTCAGCCGCGACGTCGCCGGGCTCGTCCTCGCCTCGACGCGGATGTCGCGCTCGCACGTGCTCTCGGTCGCGGACCAGGTGCCGACGGTGCTGATCAACGCCCGCGTCACCGGCCTGTCATCCGTGCTCGTCTCCGCCGCACAGGCGATCTCCGACGCCGTCGCCGACGGCGTGCGCACCGGGGCGTCGGGCGTGGCCTACATCGGGAGCAAGGAACGCTGGTGGCCGAACATGGAGCGGGAGACGAGCGCCCGCACGGAGGCCGCCGGGCACTCCCTGCCCTACCGGTACCTCGAGCTCGACGAACCGACCTACGACGCCGCGCGACTGCTCGTCGGCGACCTCGAGGTCCGCGAGGGCGAGCTCGTCGTGGCCTTCGACGACATCGTCGCCCACGCCGTCCTCGACGGGCTGGCCGCCCGCGGCCTGCGAGCACCCGACGACTTCCGGGTCCTGGGCTGCGACGACGCCCTACCCATCAGCACCCAGCCCGCGATGTCCACGGTGCACCTGGACACCCGTACCGCCGCGCGCACGGCGATCGACCTGCTGCTCTCCGACGACGCGGGTGCGGGTGCCCGGCAGGTCGTCGTCAGCGGCTCCTACCGCAAGGGCGAGACGACGTAGGGGCCGCCGTGAGCCGGCGTACTTCCGGCGCCCGAGCAGGGCCATCCTGTCCGGGAGGTCAGGCCGCCACGACGGTGACGAGTCCGTCGAGACCGGCAAAATCGTCGGTGTTGTGGGTGATCACAGCGGCACCGTGTGCCGCGGCCGTCGCCGCGATCATGAGGTCGATGACACGGCCTCGAACGTCGCGTCCGCCGGTCAGCACAAGTCCGCACACGGTCTCGTACGCATCCGCCACTGCGTCGTCGAACGGGATTCCAGCGCCCAGGACCGTTCGAAGCCGCGTGATCCGTGCCTCGCGACGCGCCCGTTCGACCGGGTCGACGGTCTTTCGGAGACCGTAGCCGAGCTCGGCCCACGACAGCGACGAGACGGCGACGTCGTAACCGGGGTGCGAGAGCGACTCCGCCACCAGCAGACTGGTGTCGAGAATCGCCCTCACTCCGCCTGCTCCCACGGGTCGGCGGGATCGACTGCGGCACGGTCGATTGCGATCTCTCGCGCCCAGGCGTCGTCGGCGCCGAACTCTCGCAGCAACGAGTCGATCGCTTCGCTGGCGACCCAGCGTGGCCTGCGATGGCCTGCGACCTCCGCCACCGGTTCGCCGTGATCGGTGATCGTGTAGGTCGCACCACCCTTGACCTCGCGCAGCATTCTCGTCGGATTCTGGCGCAACTCACCGATGCTGATGGTCTTGCTCATACACACCTCCGGGTCCAGACAATTATCTACACGGTTGCGCGTGCTGTCCAGGCCGGTGGATGGTGACCGGGGTCGGTCGCGTCGTCGCCGAGACGGCCCTCGCCCGCCGACCGGCCGGCCGGTCGGCTCAGCTCAGCTCAGCTCAGCTCCAGTCGACGCTGAGGTACTGGACCTCCTGGTACTCGCGGATGCCCTCGTGGCCGCCCTCGCGGCCGAGGCCGGACTGCTTGACGCCGCCGAACGGCGCCGCAGGGTCGGACACCAGCCCGCGGTTGAGCCCCACCATCCCCGTCTCGAAGCGCTCAGCGATCCGCATCGCCCAGCCGAGATCACGGGAGAAGAGGTAGGCGGACAGACCGAGCTCGGTGCCGTTGACCTGCGCGAGCATCTCCTCGTCGTCGGTCCAGGTGACGATCGGCGCGACCGGGCCGAAGATCTCGTTCCGGACCAGCGGGGAGTCGGCCGGCACGTCGCGCACCACGGTCGGCGCGTAGAAATGCCCGTCGAGGCCGCCGGGGACATCCGCGCGCTGGGTGACCCGCGCGCCGGCGGCCACCGCGTCGTCGACCAGCTCGGTCACGCCCGCGAGCGCCTTCGCGCTGATGAGCGGGCCGATCTCGGTCGCGTCGTCCTGCGCAGGGCCGACCCGCAGCGCCTCGACCTTCGCGCCGAACCGCTCGGTGAACTCCTCGACGACGTCGGCATGGACGTAGAACCGGTTCGCCGCGGTGCATGCCTGGCCCCCGTTGCGGAACTTCGCGAGCATCGCGCCCGCGACCGCCTGGTCGAGGTCGGCGTCGGCGGCGACCACGAGCGGGGCGTTCCCCCCGAGCTCCATCGACGCGCTCACGACCCGCTTCGCCGCCTGCTCGAGCAGGATCTTGCCGACGCCGGTGGAACCGGTGAAGGAGATCTTCGCGACGCGCTCGTCCTTGAGCCAGGTGGTGACCACCGAGGAGGCCGACGACGTCGGGACGACGCCTACGACGCCGTCGGGCACGCCCGCCTCGGTGAGGATCCGCGCGATCGCCAGCGCGGTCAGCGGAGTCTCCGAGGCGGGCTTGAGCAGGACCGTGCATCCTGCGCCGAGCGCGGGGGCGATCTTGCGCGTGGCCATCGCGGCGGGGAAGTTCCACGGCGTCACCAGCGCGGCGACTCCGATCGGCCGGTGCGTGACCACGGTGCGCACCCCGCCCGCGGGCGCCACCGTGTACTCCCCCGCACCACGGACGCACTCCTCGGCGTACCAGCGGAAGAACTCCGCCGCGTAGGTCACCTCGGACCGGGCATCGGCCATGGCCTTTCCGTTCTCCGCGGCGATGAGACCGGCGAGCGCCTCCTTCTGCCCCGTCATCAGCTCGAACGCCCGGTGCAGGACGTCGGCCCGGGCGCGCGGGGCCGTCGCGGACCAGGCCGGCAGAGCGGTGGCCGCGGCGTCGACGGCGCGCCGTGCGTCGTCGGGGGTGCCGTCCGAGATCGCGGCGATTTCCAACGTCGTGGCCGGGTCGGCGACCAAGAAGGTCGCACCCGACGATGCCGCGGCACCCCGCCCGTCGATCCACACGCCGCGCTCGGGATCGATCGACCGAACCAGGTCGGTGACGGCGGCGGGGTGGGTGGTCGTCTGAGTCATCGTCGTCTCCTTGGTCGAGGTCGCGAGGCGCACGGGGGCCTCGTCGCACTGTGCACCGGCCGTCCGGGCGGTACCAGGCCCCGTGCGGGTACTACCGGGGTCAGGGGTCAGGGGTCAGGGGTCAGGGGTCAGCGGTCAGGGGTCGTGAGTCGTGGGTCGTGGTCGTGCGGTCGCGGTCGGGCTGCCGCGACGCGGCCGCGCGCCCTGGCCCGCGCCCGCATGATGCTCACCAGTCCCCAGGCGACCCCGCCGATGGTCAGGGCCGCCGTCAGGGACTCCACCGGGCTCGGCAGCCGCCGGTCGACGAGGCAGGAGTAGAGGACCGCGAACACCGCCTCGGTGACGATGAGCAGCCCGAGCACGGAGGCCCCCAGGCTCATGCTCGCCCGCGCCCACAGCCAGGTGGCGACCCAGGACGCGCCGATGCCGAGGACGATCGACCACGCCACGAGCGCGGGCAGGTCCCCCGCCGCCGGCAGGTCGATGCCGCCACGGACCAGGACGTCGACGGCGAGGATCGCCGGGAGCGTGATGAGCGTGCCCAGGCCTGTGAGCGAGGCCCAGGAGACGCTGCTGGTCAGCGGCCGGTCGTGCAGGTACTCGCTGTTCCAGATGCCGTAGACGAGCCAGCTGAGCAGCGCGAGCACGGCGAGGACCAGGCCCAGGACCGGCCTCGGGCCGAGCACGGCGAGGTCGCCGGCGAGCGCGGTGGCGGCGTTGACCGCGAGACCCGCGGCGACGAGCAGGAACGGTCCGAGGACGCTGCGCCAGCGGAAGACGGGGCGCCGGACGTTGCCGACGGCGGCCATCATCAGCGGCAGGACGGCGAAGACGAGGGCGACGGGGACGGAACCCGCGGAGACGATGCCCGCGGAGATGAGCGAGTAGAACAGGGAGTTGCCGAGCAGGCCGAGGAGGATGATGCGCCGCCAGTCGCGGGCCCGCAGGTCGCGGACCGCGACGAAGCCCCGGGCCGCGAGGACGAGCACCGAGGAGAGGCCGAAGACGAGGTACCTGCCGAGGGCCAGCTCGGTGCCGTCGGTGGCGACGAGCTCGGGGGCGACGAAGGCCAGTCCCCACAGGGCCGTCGCCCCGAACGCGCACACCACGGCCATCCGCACGGGACACATGCTCGCACCCGGCCTCGACGGCGCACCGCGACCGGTCGCGGTGTCCACCGGTCAGGACGGTGGGATCGATGCGGCCGGTCCGTCGGCCCGTCGGCTCGGGCCGCGGCCACCCCTCAGGGCCGCGCCGCGGCCGTCCTGTGTCCCGACGCGCGCGCCGGGCCACGCCGGTCCCGAACACGACTCGGGGGCGGTGCGCCGGATCGGCACCCCGCCCCCGTGATCACCCAGGAGTCACTTCTTCTTGTTCTTCTTGGCCTTCTTGTTCTTCTCGTCGTCCTTGTCCTTCTTCGACTTCTTCGCCACGGTGCACCTCCTCGTTCGTCAACTGGATGTTGACACGAAGTCAACCATCGGTTGACGCGGGGTGTCAACCTGTCGTTGACGCCGGCGTGGCGGGCACCTGGCCGAACGCCGCCCCGACGCTCGATACGATGGCCGCATGGGCAAGCGCAGCGACGTGGTGGACGCCGCCGATCCCGGCGCCGCGCAGAACGCGAGCAGCGAGAGGCAGCGAGCCCGCGCGGCCGAGGATGCGCGGACCGCGCTCGCGGCCCTCACCTCCGCGACGGAGCCGCTGGAGGTGCTCGACGGCGCCCGTCGTCTCCGGGAGACCGCCGAGGCCATCGAGTCCGACGCCGTGCGCGCGGCCCGCTCCGCCAAGGTGTCCTGGTCGAAGATCGGCGCCGTCTACGGCCTGACCAAGCAGGGGGCGCAGCAGCGCTTCTCCCCGAAGAACGCCGAGCGACGAGGAGAGACCGATGCCCCACCCAGGTCCTGAGCAGCCCACGGCCGGCCCGGGATCGTCCGGCAACGCGGACAGCCGCGAGAGCGCCGTCCGGCTCATCCGGTCGGCCTCGCTGTCCGACGCCGCGGAGTACGCCTACGCGGCCACCGTCCCCGCCGACGCGCGGCTCGTCTTCCTCGCCGGCTCCTGCCCGCTGGAGATCGACGGATCGACGGCGGCGGTCGGCGACTACGCCGGCCAGGCCCGGCAGTGCGTCCTGACGCTGACGCAGGCCCTCGAGGCCGCAGGCGCGCGGCTCACCGACGTCGTCAGCACCCGCGTCCTCGTGGCCTCGTCACGGCAGGCCGACCTCGTGACCGCGTGGGAGGTGGTGCGCGACGCGTTCGGCGAGCACGACGTGCCCAGCACCCTCCTCGGCGTCACCGTGCTCGGGTACGACGACCAGCTCGTCGAGATCGAGGCCGTCGCCGCGGTCGTCGACGGGCCCGGCGACGTCCCGGGCCACGGCGGGCCGGATGTGCCCGAGCTCGAGGACGACCAGAGCGTGGCGCCGCGCCCGGAGGAGGAGGTCGCCGACGAGCTGCGTGCCCGTCCGGACCCGGGCGGCCGCGGCGGACCCGTCGCCTGAACGACGCCCTCGGATACAGCGGTCACAGATACCGTCGCGCGACCTGCACCGTCTCGGGGCCGTAGGAGCCGCCGAAGATCACCGCGTGCATGACGAGCATCGTCAGCTGGTGCAGGCCCACCCGCTCCTGCCAGCCGTCGGAGAGCGGCGAGACCTCGTCGTAGCCGGCGAGGATCTCCGGCAGGTGCGCGATCCCGAACAGGTCGAGCGCCGCGAGGTCGGTCTCGGCGTGGCCGCCGTGCGCCGCGGGGTCGATGAGCACACCTCGGACGCCGGGGCCGCCGCGCTCGGGGCAGCCGCGCCCGGGGCCGGCTCCGGCCGCACCACGCCCCTCGGAGCCACGCGGCCCGCCGGTCCACACGACGTTGCCGCCCCACAGGTCGCCGTGCAGGCGCGCGGCGCCGTCGCCAGTGCCGTCGCCGTCGCCGACGAGCGCGGGCTGTGCGTGGTCGAACTGCCCCGCCGCGAGGCGGTCGGCCAGCTGCTCGAGCACCCGGCCGCCGCCCTCGTCGATCGAGCCGTTCGCGAGCGCCCGCGGGACGTAGGGCCGGATCTGGTACTCGGCGTAGAACTCGCCCCACGAGGAGAAGACGGGCGCGTCGTCGTGGCCGTGCAGCGGCATCACCCCCGAGCTGCGGGGCACCTCGCCTGACCAGCCCGGCGGCGCGCAGCCCAGGGACGGCGCGCCGGCCGCGTGGGTCCGGGCGAGCGCCCTGCCGAAGGCGGCCGCGGCGTCGGGCGTCGCGGGGGCGTGCTCGAGGCGGTCGAGGTCGACCCAGCCCTCCCCCTCGGCGAGGATCCCCACGACCGGTGCTCCGCCGTCGGACTCGGCGTCGGTGAGCCAGCGCAGGCCCGCGGTCTCGAACGCCAGGGTGGTCGGCTCGTCGGTCTTGCGGTGCGTCGCCATCCGGCCATGGTCGCAACGCGGGCCGGATCCCGCGAGGGCGGGTCGGGTGATCGTCCCCTGGAGGCGGGCGGAAGGCCGGGCCATGCCCGGGTCACGCCGCCAGACTCGCCGGAGGTGCCCCGGCGGCCCGGCCGATCCGGGTCAGTCCCTCGATCCTGCGGCGAGGGAGACGAAGACCGACGTCGACACGAGCGTGGCGATCATCTGGTGGACCACCTCGGCCGTGCCCGTGGCCGCGCGGCTCGCGGACACCAGCTCGGTGCCGTGCGCGTGCACGGCACCGGACCAGGGGATCTCCGGGTGCATGAGCGGCGCGGCGCCGGCGGCGAAGAGGATCGCCGCCACGGCCGAGTCGTGCGTGCCGGCCTGGTCGCCGTCGACGAGCACGCCGCGGATCGTCTCCACCAGCTGCTCGCGCCGGGTCGACTCCCCCGCCGTGAGCCGCGTGGAGGGCACGAACCCGAGGATCTTGCGCCGCTCGCTCCCCAGGTGGCCGCGGTCGACGAGCCGGTCGATGACGGGCGCCCGCAGGCGCGGCCCGACCTGGAGGACGAAGGACTGCGCAGTGACCGGGCGGCGGGCCACGACGTCCCAGCCGATGCGCAGCAGCTCGTCGCCTGGCGGGATCTCCGACGCCGCCCGGACCGCGTCGCGCGGGTCGTCGGCGTCGGGCGTGACGAGCCCCTGCTCGGCCAGGTCGACGAGCAGTGCGCCGGCGAGCGCATGGAACAGGCGCTGCCCCTCGCCCCGGAAGAGGTGGTGGCGCTCGTCGAACAGGACGAGGAGCAGGTCCTCGACGACGAGCTCGGCGCTGGTGGTGGTCGACGACATCGGTCGGGCCTCTCGGTGGGGCGGGCGGCGCCGCGGTCCGGGTCCGGCCCGGTCCGTCGGCAGGACGCGCGTGTCCACCACGGTAGCGTCACCGGCTCGCTCTGCCGAGAGCGGATCGGCTGGGCCGCGCGCAGCGGGGCGCCCTACGCTCGCGGACATGACCGACAGCAGCAGCGCCGGGGACGACGAGGCGACGACGCACGCGGAACCGGGCGACGACGTCGGACGACCCGCCTGGAGGTCCGGCGTCACCGGACAACGCGACCGTACGCCTCCGGGGGTGCCCGAGCCGCTGTGGCGGCACATGGTCGGCGACCGGTTGCGGGTCGCGCGGCACGAGCGCGGGGAGCGGCTGACCGACGTCGCCGAGCGTGCCGGCCTGTCACCTCAGTACCTCTCCGAGGTCGAGCGCGGCCGGAAGGAGCCCTCGAGCGAGATGATCGCCGCCATCGGCGGTGCCCTCGACCTCACGCTCGTCGACCTCGCGCTGTCCGTGGCCCAGCGGCTCGGCGCCACGCCGGCCGCGCTCCCCCACGCCGGGTCGACGCGCGACGGGGCCACGTGCCGCGGCGCGTTCGCCCTCGCCGCCTGACGTCGCGGCACCGTCGCCGGCTCCTCGCGGGCAACGGACGGTGCGGCACGCCACCGCGCGACGCCCTTCCCACCCGGCCCGTCCCGCGCAGCCAGACAGCTCAGCGGCCATCGATGACGTGGTCGACCAGGCCGTAGTCGCGGGCCGCCGCGGCGGTGAGCACGCGGTCGCGGTCGGTGTCGGCTCGCAGCCGCGCGACGCTCTGGCCGGTGTGCCGCGCCAGCGCCTCCTCCATGTCGGAGCGGATCCGGACGACCTCGTCGGCCTGGAGGATGAGGTCCGGGATCGTGCCGCGCCCCTGGGCGGTGGGCTGGTGCAGGACGATGCGGGCATGCGGCAGGGCGGCGCGCTTGCCCGGGGCACCGGCGGCGAGCAGGACGGCACCCGGCCCCACCGCCTGACCGACGCAGGTGGTCGCGACCTCGGGTCGGATGTAGAGCATCGTGTCGTAGACGGCGAGCATGGCGCTCGGGTCGCCGCCCTCGCAGTTGACGTAGAGGTGGATGTCGCCGTCGGGCTTGTCGGACTCCAGGTGCAGGAGCTGGGCGATGAGGGTGTTGGCGACGCCGGCGTCGATGCCCGTGCCGAGGTAGATGATGCGCTCGGTCAGCAGGTGGGAGTAGACGTCCATGATCCGCTCTCCGCGCGGGTGCTGGGCGATGACGTTGGGAACCGTGTAGCTGGTCATCGCGCACCTTCCGCGGCGACGAACCCGGCCGCGGTGCGGGCACGGGGCCGGATCTGGTCGAAGGAGTCGGCGATCTCGTCGATGAACCCGTACTCCAGCGCCTCGCGTGCCGTGTACCAGCGGTCGTGCAGGGAGTCCTCGAAGACGCTCTCGATGCTCTGCCCGGTGTCCTCGGCGACGAGCCGCAGGACGGTGTCGCGCGTGTGCCGCAGGTCGTCGGCCTGCAGCTCGACGTCGACGGCGGAACCCCCGATGCCGGCCGATCCCTGGTGCATGAGGATCCGCGCGTGCGGCAGCGCGCGCCGGTGGCCGGGCGTGCCTGCGGACAGGAGGAACTGGCCGGCGCTGCAGGCGATGCCGAGGGCGAGGGTCGCGACGTCGTTCGGGATCATCCGCATGACGTCACGGATGGCGAGCATCGCGGGCACGGATCCGCCCGGGGAGTGGATCCACAGGGCGATGCCCGCGGCGGGGTCCTCGGCCGACAGGGCGATGAGCTGGGTGGCCAGCAGGGTGCCGTTGTCGTCGTCGAGGACGCCGTCGAGGACGAGGACGCGGCGCTCGAACAGGTCGCGGCGCGCCGACTCGCTGAACAGTGGTGGTCGGGGCTGATCGCTCATGCAGGCACCCTGCGCCCGGTGAGGTGGCCGGGGAGCCGGGATCTGCCGCCGGCAGATCGGCCGTCGGCAGCGCGGGTGAAGAACCGCGTGCGGCGTCAGCCGTCCTGCTGGACGACCTCGAAGCCGAGGACCTCGACGTCCATGCCGCGACGCTGGTCGTTCTCGTGCCCGCCGGTGGGGCGTGCGGCGGACCAGGCCTCATAATCCTCGCGGCTCTCCCAGCGGGTGACGACGAAGTAGCGGGACTCCCCGACGACGGGGCGCAGCAGCTCGAAGCCGAGGAACCCTGGCGAGGCGTCGACGGCCTTCCTACGGGCGGCGAAGCGCTGCTCGATCTCGGCCTGCGCGCCCTCGGGGAACGTCAGGGCGGTGATGTTGACGAAGGCCATGGTGATCTCCTCCTGCGGCGCGGGCGCGCCGGCGCGATGCACGGGTGACGGTTGCGGTAAGGCCAGCCTAAGCACGCGCGGAGTCGTCCGGCTGAGCCCTTGGTCCCGGGCAGGGGTACTCCTGCCCTGGTCCGGGGCGCGCGCTCGTCCTAGCGTGCGGTCATGTCCCCCGACGCTCCCCCGAGACCACCGATCTCCCGACGACGATGGTTCGTGCAGGGCGCCCTGCTCGGGGTGATCGCCTCCGTGCTGCTCGTCGGGGCGGTCGGCCTGCTGCGGCGCGACGCGGCCGAACCGCTCGTCACGACCTACGGCCTGTCCGACACCACGGGCACCGGCGACCTGCGCACCGTGGGCTTCTGGGTCTACGACGTGCGCCAGCCCTCCGCGGTACCGTCCCTCGCCTCCCCCTGGGGCGACCGGTACGTCTCCCTGACCGGCAGCCTGACCTGGACGTGGGGTGCCGACGGCGACGACGGCCGGGAGACGATCGACCTGTCCGACCTGGACACGACGCTGTTCGCCGTCGACGCCGACGGCGCCCGCACCGAGCTGGCGCTCACGGAACGGGGCCAGCGGGCGGCGGACCGGATCGGCGGCACGATCCAGCGCCGGGATCCCTACCGGTTCTGGCTCGTCCACGAGCCCGGCGAGGGGCAGGTCGAGCACTACGAGCTCGAGCTGACGGTCGACGGCGCGGACTACACGTTCGTCCTCACGGAAGGTGGCCGGTGATGGCCGGCCTCTCGCGGGCCCTGGTCCCGCCCAGAGGTGCGCGGGCGGTGTTCGGCGTCGCCGGAGTCGCGATGTTCGCGACGTTGAGCACCGGGCTGGTCCTGCTGCCGCGCGGCGGGGGCGAGGGGGCGACCGTCCGCGGCGAGGAGGTCCGTGCCGAGCTGGTCGACGGGGTCGGGGTGACGCTCGTCGGGGAGCTGCGCGACCGGGGCTGGCGGGCGGACTGGCCCAGCGAGCCGTACGCGCTCGATCTCGAGCTGACGATCGAGAACGAGAGCGATGAGCCTGTGACGCGGAGGTACGACGTGCGGGTGACCGAGGTCTCCGACCCGGGCGATCCGTTCATCCTCCGGCAGAGTCTGGAGTACAGCCTGGGCACCGCGCACGTCCCGGCGGGGACGTCGCTGACCACGGGCTTCGGCTTCCACCACACGGACGGGTGCGGGGACTTCATCGCGTTCGTGGACTACAGCCCGGACAGCGACTACGGCTCGGACCTGCGCACCGTCGAGGTGCCGTTCACGATCGGCGACGAGGAGTGCCTGGCCGACCTGGCGTGAGGGACCGCGGGACGCCGCCGCAGGTCCCCGGCCATGTTCGGGTTGGCCATGTTCTCGCCGGCCTCAGAAGTACTTCCGAAGATATTCACGGAGCTCGTCGTCGCAGACGTACACGAACGTCCCGAGCATTCCCCTCGTCAGCAGCACACCGTAGATGTTGGTGATGAGTCGACGAAGGTCGTCGTCCGTGTACATG
>NZ_JBNDNA010000016.1:0-50716 GCF_049856175.1 Georgenia sp. Z1491 | reverse complement strand
CTACCCCAATTCTACTCGAACACATATTCGAGGACAAGCGAAATGCCCGAATCTGTGGACAACTACGCCACATCCACCACCCACCCTGACCTGGGGAAAAACCGTGCCCACGACAACCACCACCCGCACGCACCGCGTCACGGAAGCTCGCCGGACCGCAGCCTCTCGAGCCCGTCGAGGACGATCGCGAGCCCGACGTCGAACGAGTCCCCGAAGTCGTACCCCGGCTGCAGAACGTGCTCCCGAGCGAGCTCCGCCATCCGAGGAACCCGTTCGAGCGGAATGCCGGCGAGCGTCTGCTCCGCCTCCCCCAGGCCAGCCGCTGCGAGCTCGGCCTCCTGCAGGGCGAAGCCGTAGACGAAAGCGTCCACCACCGCATAGGCGTGCGCCGTCGCCACCACCGAGAAGCCCACTGAGCGCAGCGTCTCAAGCACGTTCTCGTGGTGCTCGAGCGTGGCGGGCCCCGGACTGCTGCGCGTCTCCATGAGCGCAAGCGCCCACGGGTGCCGCCCCAGCGCGGCCCGCAGCGAGCGACACCGTTCCGTCAGCTCCGCGCGCCACGCGCCATCCGGGTCCATGAGCACGACCTCGTCGAAGACCGAGTCCACGAGCGAGTCGAGCAGCTCCTCCTTGTTCGCCACGTGCCGGTAGAGGGCCATCGGTCGCACCCGGAGGTCGTCGGCGAGCGATCGCATGGTCAGCGCTGCCAGCCCGTCGCGATCCGCCAGCGAGACGCCGGCACTCACCACACGCTCCCGAGTCAGGCGCGCCCGGGGGCGCCCCTCGGACCGCCGTTCGCTCATCTCACCCTCCTTCACCACGCATCCCTTCATCCTGTGCACACCACGCCGCGCACGTGCCTCTTGTCGCCGACCTCCGACTAGTGTACTAAGTACACATGCCCTCGCGCACCCCGCCTCCGCCGGCGTTCGAGCCCCTCGTCTCGATCGAGCCGTCGCTCTCCCACGCACCCGACCACGCCGTCGCTCCCGCGCGCACGGCACCGACCACGCCCACGGCGCCCACCACACGCACCGCAACGGCCGCCACGGCCGCACGCACGGCGCGGGCGGCTCTCACCGCCGCCGCGGCACTCACCGCGATGGCCGTGCTCGCGCCGCTCGCCGCGTTCGTGGCGCTGCCGGACGGCCGCACCACCACCGCGGGTGCGATCATGCTCGCCGTCGCCGTCCTGGACGTCGTCGTCGCACTCGCGCTCCTGCCCGTGCTCGCTCCCGCCGGTCGCACGCTCTCCCGTACGGCCGCCGCCCTGCGTCTCGGGTACGGGATCGCGCTCGGCATCGCCGCGGTCCAGCTCGCTGTCACCGCCGACGCCGGCCGGTTCGACCGGACCTGGGAAGCCGCCCTCGGCGTGTTCGGGCTCTCCCTCGTGGCGGTCGGTGTCCTGCTCTGGCGCCTCGCCGGGGCGCCGCGCTGGTTGGGCGCGCTCGTCGTCGTCGCGGGCGTGGGTTACGTCGTCGACGCCGTCGTCGCACAGGCGGGCCCGCCGGACGCCTTCGAGGTCAGCACCGTCTCCTTCGTCGGGGAGGTCGCCCTCATCGTCTGGCTCGTCGTGCGCGGGCTGCGCGGGCTGCGCGACCTGCGCGGCGGGCGCACTCGTCACGGGCACGCGGGCACCGACGTCGAGCCGGAGGAACGACGCGCGTCCACTCGACGCTCCGACGTACCCTCGACGCCGTGACCACTCCCGACACGACACCCCACCAGGACCCGGCACGGGACGACGCGGAACGGGACACGACGGCGCAGAGCTCCTCCGACGTCGCCGCCGAGGTGCTCGCCGGAGACGATCGCACGAGCCGTCAGCGGATGCTCGCGGGCGACCTCTACATCGCCGACGACCCCGAGCTCGACCAGCTCCAGGAGCAGGCCCGTACGCTCCAGGACGCCTACCTGCGCGCCCACCTCGCGGCGGACGGGACCGCGCCCGATCTTCTGCGCCGGCTGCTCGGGCACGTCGGGGACGGCGTCGAGGTGCGCCCGCCGCTGTACGTCGACTACGGCACGAACATCTCCGTCGGCCCCGGCACGTTCATCAACTACAACCTCGTGGCCCTCGACGTCGCCGCGGTGACGATCGGGGCCGACTGCCAGATCGGCCCCGGGGTCCAGCTGCTGACGCCCACCCACCCGATCGACCCCCGGCCGCGCCGGGCGAAGCTCGAGGCGGCACGACCCGTGACGATCGGTGACAACGTGTGGCTCGGCGGCGGCGTCATCGTGTGCCCGGGCGTGACGATCGGAGACAACACGGTCGTCGGCGCGGGCGCGGTCGTCACCAAGGACCTCCCCTCCGACGTCGTCGCCGTCGGCAACCCTGCCCGGGTCACCCGCCGGATCTGACCGGCGCGCCCCGAAACGGGCGCATGCTGCTCACCATGTCCACACTCCCCACGGGCCCAGGCGTCCGGGACCGCCTCCCGGGCCTCGCCGTCGCGGTGGCGATCGCCGTCGTCGCCACGCTCGTCGGGCGCGCTGTGCCGGTGCTCGGCTCCGCGGTCGCGGGCGTCGTCATCGGCGTCGTCCTCGGCCAGGTGCGGCGCCCCGGTCCCGTGCTCGCCCCGGGCCTGAGCTTCTCGGCCAAGCGCGTCCTGCAGCTCGCCGTCGTGCTCCTGGGTGTGGGCATGTCCCTCGGGCGCGTGTGGGAGGTGGGCGTGGACACCCTGCCCGTCATGCTCGGGACGCTCGCGGCCTGCTTCCTCGCCGCCGTCCCGCTCGGCCGGCTCCTCGGGGTCGACGGCGAGCTGCGCACGCTCATCACGGTCGGCACCGGCATCTGCGGCGCGTCGGCGATCGCCGCGACGGCCCCGGTCATCCGGGCCAAGGGCGCGAGCATCGCCTACGCCGTGTCGACCATCTTCCTGTTCAACGTGGCCGCCGTCCTGCTCTTCCCGCCACTGGGTCGAGCTCTGGGCATGTCCGACGACGCGTTCGGGCTCTTCGCGGGCACGGCGGTCAACGACACGTCCTCCGTCGTCGCGGCAGCGAGCGTCTTCGGCGCGGCCGCGACCGGGTACGCGGTCGTCGTCAAGCTCGCCCGCACGCTGATGATCATCCCCGTCTCCGTCACGCTCGCCGTCCGGGAGCAGGTCCGGGAACGACGTGCCGCCGGACGCGCCGGCGTCGAGGTCCAGCGCCTGACCGTGCGCAGCGTCGTCGGGCTCGTCCCGTGGTTCCTCGTCGGGTTCCTCCTCATGGCCGCGCTCACGACGATCGGTGCGGTCCCGGAGTCCGTGCAGCCGTACGCGGGCCACGTCGCCACGTTCCTCATCACCATGGCGCTCGCGGCGATCGGACTGCAGACGGACATCCAGGCGTTCCGCCGGGCGGGCTGGCGCCCGCTCGCGTTCGGTGGCCTGCTGTGGGTCGTCGTCGCGGTGTCCAGCCTCGCGATCATGCGGGTGACCGGCGCGTTCTGACGGCTCTCGCGGGCGACCGGGGTCCCAGGACCGAGGGCCGGCGCTGGTGTGACCTCGGACGTGGAGGAGCCCGGCGGGCCCGGGCGGGCGTCGGCCGGCCCCGGCAGGCCCGGCGGTAGGCTCGTCCGCGGCCCGCGGGAGACCCCGCGCGCGTCGACCTCGGCGGTCGGGAGGGTGGAGCTGGTGCCTCGTCCCGTCGATCTCGACCGCGTCCGCCGGCTCATCCGCTCCCGGGAGCTGACGTCCCTCGCCGAGGAGGTGAGCCCACTTCCCACGCACGACGCCACCGAGCTCGTCGACTCGCTCCCGGGCCGCGAGGCGGCCGTGGTGTTCCGGCTGCTCGCCAAGGACACGGCCGTCACGGTCTTCGACCGCCTGAGCACGGGCGTTCAGGCCGAGCTCGTCGGCGAGCTCGGAGAGGCGTCGACGGCCGAGGTGTTCACGTCGCTCGACCCGGACGATCTCGCGCGGCTGCTCGACGAGCTCCCGGCGCGGGTCGCCAGGCGGATCCTCGCCGCGGTCCACGACGACCGCGTCGGCGCGGCGATGCTGCTGCTCGGGTACGACCCGGGCTCGGTGGGACGGCACATGTCGCCGGTGGTGCTGCGCGCGCAGGAGGGCGAGACGGTCGGCGCCGTCCTCGAGCGGCTGCGGTCCGCCGACCTCGACGTCGGCGCCGTCGCCACGATCCCCGTGCTCTCCTCGGAGCGGGTGCTGCGCGGCGTCGTCGACCCGCTGGCGCTGCTGCGGCGGCCGGCCGACGAGGCGGTCGACGCCGTCATGGACACCACGCCACGCTTCGCGAGCACAGACGACGACGCGGAGCGGGTGGCGCGCGGCGTGCTCGACCGTGGCGAGGTCCTCCTGCCGGTCCTCGACAGCGAGCAGCGCCTCGTCGGCATGCTGGAGATCGCCGACGCCGCTCTCATCGACCGCTCGGCCGCGGCCGAGGACCACGCCCGGGCCGGTGCCCGGGAGCCGCTGCGCCGGAGCTACCTGCTCACGCCGGTGCGGACGATCACGCGCTCCCGGATCGTGTGGCTCCTCGTGCTCGCGATCTCCGCGGTGCTCACGGTGCAGGTGCTGGAGATGTTCGAGGCCACGCTCGAGCAGCAGGTGGCCCTCGCCCTGTTCATCCCGCTGCTCACCGGTATCGGGGGCAACACGGGCTCCCAGGCCGCCACCACGGTCACCCGCGCGCTCGCGGTCGGCGACGTGGGGCCGCGGGACATCCTGCGCGTGGCCGCGAAGGAGGTGCGCACGGGCCTGCTGCTCGGACTGCTACTCGGCGCGGTCGCCCTCGGGGTGGGCTCGCTGATCTACGGCGCCGGGATCGGCACGGTCCTCGGCCTCACCCTGCTGCTCAACTGCCCCGTCGCCGCGACGGTCGGGGGCGTCGTCCCGCTCGTCGCCCGCGTGTGCCGCGTCGACCCGGCGGTCTTCTCGACCCCGTTCATCTCCACGTTCTGCGACGCCAGCGGCCTGCTCCTGTACTTCACCGTGGCGATCTCCGTGCTGGGGCTGTGAGCAGGCACCGCCGGCGGCGTCGCGTCGTCGCGCGGCCCCGGGCGTCCTCGCGAGGGCCGTGGGGTCATCGCGAGGGCCCGAGCATTCGCGCGTCCGGGCCGGACGCGCGTCCGGACCGCCCGCGCGTCCGGGCGGCCCGCGCGTCCGCGCGGCCGGGCATGGGACGACGCCCCGGCGGACAATGGCGGAAATCCGCCGGGGCGTCGCGTTCGTGCGGCGAGGCTCTGGACGGGAACGGACCGTCCGGGCACCTGGCCGCGGTCGGGAGGGGGCGATGAGGCCCTCCCGGGCTCGGGTCAGGCGCGGGGGTTCCACTCCCCGCGCGCGACGGCGGGCACGTAGTCCGTCAGCTCGAACGGGAACTCCACCTTCTGCCCGGTCTCGGCCGAGTGGTAGGCCGCCATGAGGAGGCGGACCACGTCGAGCCCGGTGCGCAGGTTCTCCACCGGCTGACGGCCGGCGAGGAAGTCCGACGCGAACGTGGCGTTCTCACCGGTGTACCCATAGGTCATCGACTCGTCGGAGACGATGGGCATGAGGCCCTGCTCGGCGTTCTGCTTCTCGACCATGTCCTCCCCCTCGGCCTGGATCAGCGCGCGGGAGAGGAAGATCTGCGACTCGGTCGACAGGGTGTCGGACTTCATCGAGTACTCCGGGCCGAGCAGCTCGAACGACAGGCGCAGCCCGGCGCCGACGTAGCTCCACGAGGTCGTGGCCTCGACGACCACCGGCTCGCCGTCGCCGTTGACGAACTCGAAGACGGCGTGCGCGTAGTCCTCGCTGGGGCTCTTGGTGTAGTCCACGACCCCCGGGTACGTCTCGGAGAGCTGCTTGGCGTAGCCCGGGCGGCCCCACTTGAGCGAGGCGATCGTCGCGGTGACGGACACCGGGGTCAGCCACTCGGCGGAGTCCTTGCCCGGGGGCGTGAGCAGGAAACGGCCCGACTCGACCGAGTGGCACATCATGTCGTTGAGGACGCCGCCGCCCTCGTCGGCGCCGTTCCAGAACCACGTGTTGTGGGGGCCGGAGTGCTCCTCTGCGGCGCGCGCGAGGTAGGGGGTGCCGGCCACCGAGGCGCCGCGCGACCAGAGCAGCTCGTGGGCCCGGGTGATGCTCGGCGAGAAGACCTGGTTCTCGAGGTAGCCGTGCAGCAGGTTCGCGCCCTCGACGAGCTCGAGGACCTGCACCGCCTCCTCGATCGTGCGGCCGAGCGGCTTCTCGATGGCGATGGCCTTGAGCTCGGCCCGCCCCGAGGTCACCTCCTCGGTGATGGCACGGACGACCTCGAGCCGGGTGAAGTTCGGCGTGAGCACCCACACCGCGTCGACCCGGGGGTCGCGCACGAGCGCGGCCACGTCGTCATGCACCGCGACGTCGGAACCGACCCCGGTGGCCTCCGCCTTGTCGGCGAGGGCCTGCGCGGAGGATCGCGTGCGCGAGGTGACGGCGACGATGTCGGCGTCACGGACTCCCTGCCAGGAGTCGACGTGGAAGTTGCCGATGAATCCCGCCCCGACGATTCCGACGCCGAGGGTGGTGCGCTGGGACATGGTGGGTCTCCCTTGTGAGGTCGTGTACGTGGATCAGGAACGGAGCCGGCGTTGGCGTCCGAACAGAGCGAGGATGGAGAGCAGGACGAGGCCCGTGATGATGGTCCGCCAGGACTGCGGGATGGCCACCGTCCTGAGGAAGCTGTCGAGGAACTGCAGGACCACCGCACCGATGGCGGTTCCCGCGTAGCCGCCCACGCCGCCGGCGGCGAGCGTGCCACCGATGATGACGGCGGCCACCGTGGTCAGCGTGTAGCTGTCCGCGAGGTTGAGCAGCACGGACTCGTTGTAGCCGAGGAGCATGAGCCCGCCGACGACCGCGAACGCGCCGGAGGCGGCGTAGGCACCGACGACGGTCCGGCCGACCGGCAGGCCCGAGAGCCGTGCGGCACGCCGGTTCGTCCCCACCGCATAGAGGTTCCAGCCGTAGGACGTCCGCCGCAGGAGGAGCGTGACGATGACGATGAGCGCGATCCACACGTAGACGACGCCGGGCACGCCGAGGAACCAGCGCGTGTTGACGAGGCTCGTGAGGAACGGGGCGCTGCGGCCGGCCGCCACGCCCTGGGTGTAGGCCAGCGAGAGCCCGCCCGCGACGCCCATCATGCCGAGCGTCATGACGAACGGTGGCAGGCGCAGGAACACGATGCCCAGCCCGTTGATCGCCCCGAGGCCCGCACCGAGGAGGACCGGGATGAGGATGCCGAGGAAGAGGTTGGAGTTGTCCCCGTCCATCACCCGCGCCCCGACGATCGCGCCGAACGTGGCGACCGCGCCGATGGACAGGTCGATGCCGGTGTTGCCGGACAGGATGACGATGGTCTGGCCGATCGCCATGATTCCCAGGAAGCTCGCCACGCGGAGCATGGAGACGATCTGCCCGTAGCCGGCGAAGCCCGGCGAGACGATCTGCCCGACGACGAGGATGGCGACCGCGGCGAGAGCGGCGATGACGATCGGCTGACGGACGACCGTCGCGAGCCTCGCCCGCAGGTCGCCGTCCGAGGTCAGGTCCGTCGACGTGCTCATGCGGACTCCCTCCGGTTGGTGAGGACCGACAGCGCGAAGGCGGCGATGATGACCAGACCGCTCGTCAGGGGCCGCCAGAAGGTCGGGACGCCAAGCGGCCCGAGCACGTTGTCGATGATCGTGAGGATGATGGCCCCGGCCACGGCGCCGATCGCGGTCCCGCGACCGCCGGACAGCGCGATGCCCCCGAGGACGACGGCGGCGATCGAGTCGAGCACGAAGGCCTCACCGATGAACGGGTCGCCCGATCCCGAGTTGGCCAGGATGGTCAGCGAGGCGGCACCGACGAACGCGCCGGCGAGGGTGTAGGTCCAGGCGCGGGACCTGACCACCGGGACCAGGGACGTGTACGCCGACTGCTCGTTGCCGCCCACGGCCCGGATGTGCCGCAGGAGCCTCGTGCGGTCCAGCGCGAGCCACACGCCCATGCAGGCGAGCACGATGAGGGCCGCGACGGGCAGGCCGGCGACCGTGTCGCGGTAGGTGCTCACCATGTCACCGGGGACGCTGCCGCCCGGGGACGGGAGCACCACGAGGGCGGCTCCGGCGAACACCGACCCGGTCGCGTACGTGGCGATGAGCGGCTGGAGCCGGACGACCGCGATGACGACGCCGTTGAGCAGCCCGCAGAGCGCACCGGTGGCGACGCCCGCCGCCATGCCGAGCAGGATCCTGCTGTCGTCGCCGTCCATGACGCGCAGGGAGACGACGCTGGAGACCGCGAGGTTCGAGCCGACCGAGAGGTCCAGGCCGCCGCCGATGACGACGATCGCCTGTCCGACCGCGACGAGCACGAGCGGGGCGAAGGTGGCGAAGTTGCTCGTGATCGAGTACTCGGTGAAGAACGTGGGCTGGAGCGACGCGTTGAGCGCGATCACCCCGACCAGGAGGCCGAGCGTCACCCAGCCCGACAGGGAGAAGTTCAGGCGCCGCTGCCAGCTGCCGTCGCGCAGAATGTCGCCGACCGTGCGGGTGGTGGAGCTCGAGGTCGAGCTCTCGGTGGTCTGCGTCATGAGGGCATGGCCTCCTCCTCGTCGTCGACCCGCAGCGCGCTCGCCACGAGCGCGGAGTGGGTGATCTCGTCGCCCTCGAGCTCGCTGACGACCCCGCCCTCGAACAGGACGAGCACGCGGTCGGCGAGCTCCTCGAGCTCGGTGTCGTCGCTCGAGTTGAGGACGACCGCGACCCCGTCGGCGGTCAGCGCGCGGATGATCGTGTAGATCTCGGCCTTCGCCCCGACGTCGACGCCCTTGGTCGGGTCGTCGAGCAGGACGATGCGGGGGTTGGCCGGGAGCCACTTCCCGATGACGACCTTCTGCTGGTTGCCGCCGGACAGGCTGCTCACCGGGTCGTCGAGCGAGCCGATCTTGATGCTCATCGCCTTGACCTGCTCGCGGGCGACCGTGCGCTCCTTACGCATGGAGATGGCGCCGAGGAGGCTACGGGCCCGCAGCGAGACGGTGGAGATGTTCTCCTGGATCGAGCGCTTGTCGTAGAGCCCCTCCTTGCCGCGGTCGCCGGGGACCAGAGCGATGCCGGCGCGGATCGCGGTGCGGGGGCGACCGAGGCGCCGCGGACGGCCACCGACGGAGATCTCGCCGGCGCCGGCCGGGTTCGCGCCGAACAGCGAGAGCAGGAGCTCGGACTGGCCCTGGCCCTGCAGACCACCGAGGCCGAGGACCTCTCCGGGGCGCACCTGGAGCGTCACCCTGTCGACCCCGTCGGCGACGAGGTCGGTCGTCGCGATGACGGGGTCCTGGTCCGGTCGTCGGTTGGTCTCCGTCGCCGCACCGACCCGGGCGGCGAGATCGTCACCGACCATGAGGCGGACGATCTCCTTGTCGGTGGTCTCGGCGACCTCCACGGTCGCGACGTTGAGCCCGTTGCGCAGGATGGTCGCGCGCTGGCACAGCGCGAGCACCTCCTCCATCCGGTGGGACACGAAGACGACGCCGACGCCGTCCGCGGTCAGCTCCCGGACCACGGAGAACAGGAGCTCGACCTGGTCGCGGTGCAGGGAGGCGGTGGCCTCGTCGAGGACGAGGAAGCGCGGGTCCCGCAGCCAGGCCTTGCCGAGCTCGAGGATCTGGCTCTGCCCGGGACCGAGGCGGCCGGCGCGGGTGTCGGGGCGCACCCTCGGCCCGAGCCCGGGCGCGAGCCGCTCGAGCACCTCGTCGATGCGCTTCCGCTGCCGCCCGGGGGCGAGGAAGCCCGCCCGGGTGGCCTCGGTGCCGAGGACGAGATTCTCCGCCACGGTGAGGTGGGGAACGATGGAGAGGTGCTGGTAGACCGACGCGATGCCGTGGCGCTGGGCGTCGAGCGGCCGGTCGATCGAGATCTCGGTGCCGTCGACGCGGATCCGGGCGCGGTCGGGCTTGACGGCGCCGGACATCACCTTGTTGAGCGTCGACTTCCCGGAGCCGTTCGGCCCGAGCAGCCCGTGCACCTCGCCGGCGCGGAGCTCGAGCGACGCATCCTTGAGCGCCTGGACGCCGCCGTATCGCTTGTCGACCTGGTCGATCGCGAGGGTGGTCACGAGGGCACCTCCTTGGGGCGAGTGTCGTGGGGCGGTAGTGGGTCGGGCCGGGACGTGTCCCCGGACATGGTGTGAGGCTCGCCCGGCCCCGCCGCGTCGCGTGGTGCGGCGAGCGGGACCCGGGCGAGCGGGAGGGGCGGCGCCACCTGGCGGTGGCGCCGCCCGCGTTCAGCCGGCGAAGTACTGGTCGACGTCCTCGGCGGTGAGGACCGAGTCGAGGACGTAGGTGTCGGGCTGGTCGGAGACCTCGGCCCACTGCTCCTCGAAGTTCTCGTTCGTCACGGGGTCGGCGAGCTCGAGGACGACGGTGTTGCCGTTCTCCAGCTGCGACTCGTCGAGCTCCTCGCCCTGGAGCATCCGGATGGCGATGTGCATCGCCGCGGCGCCGGTCCCCGGGGGGTTGATGACACCGATGCTGGAGAAGTCCGTGCCCTCCTCGAGCATGGTGCTCCACATCGACATGAAGCCGACCCGCGCCTCACCACCGATGACGAGGTCCTCCACGGCGTCGGCCGCCTGGACGGCGCGCAGCACACCCTGGGCCATGCCGTCGTAGGTCCAGATGCCGTCGATGTCGGGGTTCGTCGAGATGAGGTCCGTCGCCGTGGTCTGGCCCACGGACTGGTCCCAGCCGCCGTCGCCGCGGGCGACGACCTCGATGCCGGCCTCCTCGAAGACCGGCTCGGCACCGGCCCAGCGGGCGTCGGTCGCCGGGTTGCCGGACGCGCCCTCGACGGTGACGATGCTGGCGCCCTCGCCGACCTCGGCGGCGAACCACTCGGCGCTGGCTCGACCGAGGTCCTCCTGGGAGATGCCGACGTTGATGACGTCCTCGGACTCCACGGCCTGGTCGATCGCGAACACGGCGATGTCCTGGCCGATGGCCTCCTGGAACACGGCGTCGAGGGCCGTGGCGGAGTTCGGGTCGACGATGATGACGTCGACGTCCTGGTTGATGAGGTTGCGGATCTGCTGGATCTGGCCGTTGACGTCCGCGTCCGCGTTCTCCATGACGAGCTCGTCGACGACGCCCTGCTCCTCGTACTCGGCGAACGTCTCCTCGATGACCTCGATCATCTGGGTGCGGTACTCGCTGCCGACGAACGCGTTGCTGACGCCGATGGTGAAGGGACCCTCCTGGGCCTCCCCCTCACCGCCGCCGCCACCGTCGCCGCCGTCGTCGCCCGACCCGCAGGCCGCGACGAGCAACGCGAACGACAGTCCTGCTGCTGCCGTAGCTCCTGTGCGCTTGCGCATGACAGTTCCTCCTTGAACCGGTGGCCGACTTATTTTCGGGGTGATTTGAAGTCGTGCCGCGAAACTACCTCCGGCGGTTCGCCGGCGTCAAGCGCATTGGATCACACGGAGTGTCGCGTGTCGGCGCGCCGTGCCGTGGGACACAGCCAGGCCGCCCCGGCGGGCGTGCCGGTCGGCCGGGACGGGCCCTGTGGAGGGCGCTCCGCACAGGAGGTGCCGTCAGGGCTCGATGAGCGAGCCGAGGCCGCCGCGTTCCTCGAACGCCCGCAGCCCGGCCCCCGTCATCGCCCCGGATGGACCGATGGAGGGCCGCTCGAGCCGCGGCATGGTGATGACCTGGCCGGCCATGCGCGAGGCGATGAGCGGGATCACCAGGTCGCCCCAGCGGTCGAACAGTCCCGACATGACGACGACGTCGGGCTCGAGCAGGGCGCAGATGTTGACCAGCGCGAACGCGTAGTCGTCGAGCAGCTCGCCCAGGAGCGCCCGCGCACGGGGCTCGCCGGCGGCGGCGAGCTCGAGGACGACGTCGGCGTCGCGCGGGTCGCCGACGGGGACGAGCCCTCGGCGGGCACCGCGGGCGACGATGCCGACCCGCCCCAGGTGCAGCTCGAGGTCGCCGAAGCCCTCGAACGTGGTGCCCAGCGCGTCCGGCGTGAAGAGCATCCGTCCGACCTGGCCGGCAGCACCGGTGGCACCGCGCCACACCCTGCCGCCCTCGACGATGCCCATGCCGACGCCGTCGAACACGGCGATCGTCACCAGTGTCTGCACGTTCTCCCACGGTCCGCGGGAGTACTCGGCGAGCGCGATGAGGTTGGCGTCGTTCTCGACGACGACGCTGAGTCCGGTGGCCTCCACCAGGAGGCGTCCGAGCGGGACCTCGTGCCAGTCGAGGGAGGGGGCGAAGAGCACGGTGCCCCGCTTGTCCACCGGGCCGGGGACCGAGACGCCGATGGCGAGCACGGGCGGGGAGTCCTCCGCCTGCACGGCGGCCAGGATGTGCCCCAGGACCTCGTCGAGCCGCTGGTCCCCGGTCGCCCCCGACGTCGGGATGCGCTCGGTGCTCACCGCCGCTCCGTTGAGGTCGAGCTGGGCGAGGTCGAGGTGCCGGTCGGCGACGTCGACGGCGAGGACGACCCCGTGGCGCTCGTCGAGCTCGACGAGCACCGAGGGGCGTCCGCCGGTCCCCAGGTCCGCACCGACGTCCCGGACGAGGCCCGAGCGCATCATCCGCGCGACCCACCGGTTGACCGTGGCGGGGGCGAGGCCCGTCTCGCGGGCGACGTCGACCCGGGAGATCGGACCCATCGCCCGGATGCACTCGACCACACGTCGGCCAGGCGGCGTCTCCTCCGGCACGTCGCCTCCCTCGTCCCTCGTCGCACCCGTCGGTGTGCCGGCGTCCGAGCGACGCGGCGGCGTCGATGGACCTTACCCCTGGTCGAGTGGCTGCCGTGGGGATGCGGCGGGGCGTTCCTCCCCGGTCCGGTCGCCGTCGTCCGTCCCGGCGAACGGGCCGGCGGTGCCGAACGCGTACTCCGCGAACCTCGTCCCGATGAGCTCGTGGGCGGCCGTGTCGGGGTGCAGGGCGTCGGCCAGGGGGTGGTCCGCCTCGTCCTTCGCGCCGTAGAGCGCGGTGCCGTCGAGGTGGTGCAGGTGGGGGTCGTCGCGACCCGCGACGACCTCGGCGAGCACCTCGCGGACCACCGTCAGGGTGAGGCGGCCGAGCTCGGTGTCACCGGGCCGCCCCGTGGCGGCGAACCTCACCTGCCCGGTCGTGAGGCTCGCGGGTTCGAACGCCCCTGGACCGGGCGTGGACTCGTGGATCGCGCAGTGCGTCGAGGACACGAGGACCAGCGGCGCGGTCGGGTGGCCCTCGCGGATCGTGTCGAGAAACCCGTGCACGGCCGGCACGAAGGTGCGCACGCGCATCGCGTCGGCGTTGACGACGTTGATGCCGAGCTTGACGCTGAGCAGGTCCGCCGGGGTGTCGCGCATGACGCGCGCGACGCCGGGATCCACCAGCGCGTTCCCGCCCAGTCCCAGGTTGCGCAGCTCGACGCCGCCGAGGCGGGCGGCGAGAGCGGGCCAGGTGCGGGCCGGCGACGTCGCGTTCGAGCCCTGGCTGATGGAGCTGCCGTGGTGGAGCCACCTCCGACCCGCCGGCGGTGCGGGGGCCACCGGTGCGTCGGTGCGCAGCTCGAGGAGCTCGACCGACTCGTTGTGCGGCAGCCACAGCTCGACGAGCGTGTCGCCCGGGTCCAGCTCGAAGCGGGCCACGTGCGGCGGGCCCTCGGACCGAGTCGTCAGCCCGGTCCTCGGGTCGGTCTCGATCGTGTCGCCGCCCGTGAGCACGTCGCTGGTGACGAGCCGGTTCTCGACGACGAGGTCGACGGCGCCGCGCGGCCGGTCGAAGCCGAGGAGGGTCAGCCGGGTCGGGTGGACGGTGAGCTCGACGGTCCGCGCCGTCGTGCGCATCGCGACCCGTACGCCCGAGGGTTGGGCCTCCATCGCCGCCATCCGCGGGTCCGGCACCTGGTCGAGGACCCAGCCGGGCAGGCGGTGCGGGCGCCGGCCTCGCGGGGTGTGCTCGAGCATCTCGTGGCCGCGCAGCAGCTCGTCGGTCAGCGGTGTACTGATCATGAGTCGCCGTCCTTCCTCGTCGTCGGTGCTCACGGTGAGCCCGTCGGCGTGCCCGACGCCGGGACGACCACCAGGGTGAGGGCCACGGCCAGGGCCACGAGCAGGACGACCACGGTCGCATGCAGGCGCAGGTGGTCGCGCGTGAGCGCGGCGAACTCTCGCAGCATCGCACTGGCGACGTAGTACCAGGCGGTGCGCGACCCGAGCACGCGCGCCCGCATGCCGAGGTCGCGAGTCAGCAGTGCGGCTCGGAACACGTGGTAGCTGCTGGTGACGACCTCCACCGGGGCGTCAGCGGCGGTCAGAAGTCGCCGTGAGAACCGGAGGTTCTCCGAGGTGTTCCTCGACTCCGTCTCGGCGACCACCCGGTCCGGCTCGGTGCCGCGTTCGAGCAGGTACTCGCGCATCGCGACGCCCTCGGAACGAGGCTCGTCCGGGCCCTGTCCGCCACTGGTAATGATCACGGGACGACCGTCGTGCTCCTGCTGCGCGCGGAGTCCTCGCTCGAGACGGCCGGATAGCAGGGGTGGCACCTCGCCGTCGCGCAGTCCCGAGCCGAGGACGATGACCGCCTCGGGCACGACCCGGGTCCTGCGCCACCGGTAGAGCACGGAGGCGCCGAGGAACGCCGCGAAGGAGAAGGCGAGCTCGGCCACGATCAGAACGAGCGCCAGGTGCACCGCGTACCGGACCATGTAACCGGCATCAGGCTGCGCGGTCCCGGACGGCTCCAGCAGGCCCAGCGTGCCAGGCAGCAGCACCAGCCCGACGCCGGCCACCAGGGCCAGCGCGTTGCCGAGAGTGCGGCTCTCCCGCCGCAGGACGGTGACGCCGCTCCACAGGAGGAAGAGCACCAGCAGCGGATAGCCGAGTACGTTCCCGAGCACCACCACGACGAGTGCCGCGATGCCGACCGTGAGGAGCATCCCCTCGTGCCCCCATGAGTAGAGCAGGAGAGCGACGGCGAGGACGGCGGTGCCTAGCCCGAGGACGGCACGAACCAGCGTGCTGATCCGCCTGCCGTCGCGAACGATCCCGACGACGCCGGCCGCCGTCGCCGACAGGCCCAGCAGGGCGACGACTACGAGGATCCAGGTCGTGTCCATACGCGCAACCTAACGCCTGACCTGCGGCGATCCTTCGATCGTCGCGGCCCCGGAGGTCACTGCAGGGACCAGCCCGTGTAGGTCACTCCGTTGCCGAACGACATCGATCGGTCGAGGCGGGCGTCGACAGCGGGGAGATCGTCCGGGAACAGCCGTCGGCCTCGGCCCTGGATCACGGGGTAGGTGAACAGCCGGACCTCGTCCACGAGCCCGGCCGAGAGGAGGGCGTGGCACAGGGTGATGCTGCCGGTGCACACGATGTCCTGCCCCGGTCGGCGCTTGAGGTCGCGGATCGCCGCGAGCGGGTCCTGGCCGATGATCGTGGAGCGCTGCCATCCGGGGTCGGCCAACGTCGTCGAGACGACGTACTTGGCCACGGTGCCCAGCTGGTCGGCGATGCCGGTCCTGTCGTCCGTCTGCTCCGGCCAGTAGCCGCGAAGGTCGAGAAAGGTCCGGCGGCCGAGCAGCAGCGCGTCGCAGGTCGCATCCTGCCGGTGGATCTCCGCGAGGAGCTCCTCGTCCTGCGCGGCCGGGTCGAACCAGTCCCCCAGCATCTCGACCCGGCCGTCGACGGTGATGTTCTGGGTGATCGCGAGCGTACGGGCGCTCGTGCCGTCGGGCGACCCTGGGTGCTCGTGCGCTGCTGGTTCCTCGTGCGTGCTCATGTCTCCCCCGTCGGTTGGTCGGCACCGGTGCCGTGCGGACACGGTACGGACCGTGGTGCTCCGTGCGCGGACCGGCCGGCCCCGTTCCTCCGGCGTCGTGCGTGTCGTGATCCGTTGCACGCCCGGGCGGAGGCGACCCAGACTGGGCCGATGACCGAGCTGACCGCCGTGCTGGGCGACCTCACACGGCAGGACGTCGATGCCCTCGTCAACGCCGCCAACAACCGGGTGCGCGGAGGCGGCGGCGTCGACGGTGCGATCCACCGCGTGGGTGGACCATCCGTCCTGGCGGACTGCGTCGCGCGGTTCCCCGACGGGCTCGCCACCGGTGACGCCGGCTGGACCACGGCGGGCGACATGCCGGCACGCTGGGTGATCCACACCGTGGGACCGAACTACGGCGCCGGGCAGCGCGACCGGTCGCTGCTCGAGTCCTGCTACCGCCGCTCGCTCCAGGTCGCCGACGAGCTCGGGGCGAGCACGGTGGCGTTCCCGCTCATCAGCGCAGGGGTGTACGCCTGGCCGCTCGACGACGCCGTCAGGGCAGCGGTGACGACGATCCTCACTACCCCCACCGACGTGCAGCGGGTGCGCATCGTCGCCCTCGACCCCGGCGTGCGAGACCGGGTCGAGACAGAGATCGCTCGGTCGGACGTGGCAGAGTGATGGTGTGATCCTGCCGCACGACGACGTCGACCCCGATGGCCTCCTCGAGTACTCGGTGGTCTTCACCGACCGCTCCCTCAACCACATGTCGCGGCGCTTCGTCGGGGTGCTGCAGGAGGTCCTCCACATCCTGTGCACGACGTACAGCGCCCGCAGCGCAGCGGTCGTGCCCGGCGGCGGCACCTACGCGATGGAGGCGGTCGCCCGCCAGCTGGCCACCGGGCGCCGCGTGCTCGTCGTGCGCAACGGCCTCTTCTCCTACCGATGGACGCAGATCCTCGAGGCCGGGTCGATCACGGACGACGTGACGGTGTGCGCCGCACGGCCGACGACGACGGAGCCACAGGCTGCGTGGGCGCCCGCGCCGGTCGAGGACGTCGTCGCGGCAATCCGCGAGAGGCGGCCGGAGGTCGTGTTCGCGCCGCACGTCGAGACCGCGGCCGGCATGGTCCTGCCCGACGACTACCTGCGCACCGTGGCGGACGCGGTGCACGAGGTCGGCGGGCTGTTCGTCCTCGACTGCGTGGCCTCCGGGGCGCTGTGGGTGGACATGTCCGACACCGGCGTGGACGTGCTGCTCACCGCGCCGCAGAAGGGCTGGAGCGGCTCTCCCGGCGCCGGCTACGTCATGCTCGGCGAGGCGGGTCGCGAGGCGGTCCTCTCGACCACGAGCACGAGCTTCGCGGCCGACCTGAGGAAGTGGCTCTCGATAGCCGACGACTACCGCGAGGGACGCGCGCCGTACCACGCAACCATGCCCACCGACACGCTCACCCACAACCTCGACCTCATGCGCGAGACCGTGGAGCGCGGGCTGGAGACGCAGCGCGCGGCACAGATCGAGTTGGGCGCTCGCGTGCGGGACCTCCTGGCCTCCCGCGGGCTGCCGTCGGTCGCGGCCCCCGACTTCGCCGCGCCCACCGTGGTCGTCGTGCACACCGACGACCCGGAGCTGCGCAGCGGCGCGGCGTTCAAGGAGGCCCGCGTGCAGGTGGCGGCCGGCGTGCCGCTGCAGTGCGGTGAGGGCGAGGACTTCTCCACCTTCCGGATCGGTCTGTTCGGGCTGGACAAGCTCGCCGACGTCGACGCCGCCGTGGGCCGCCTCGAACGGGCGCTGGACCAGATCAGGGCGCGCTGAGGCGGCGCGGTTTCCTGCAGCACCAAGTACCGCGAGCGGAGTGTGAGCGCGTCTCACCGACCGCGACTACCGACCCCGAACATGACGAGGGCCCGAACCCACGTCCGTGAGTTCGGGCCCTCGAGATGCCTTCAGACATCACATGGTCGGGCTGACAGGATTTGAACCTGCGACCCCTTGACCCCCAGTCAAGTGCGCTACCAAGCTGCGCCACAGCCCGTCTCCGCGGAGCACCGCGGGACCGCACGAGATTACACCGCGGGGACGCCGCTTCTCCAATCCGCCGAGCGTCGCGCACGTCACGTCACCAGCGAGCATGGGGCCAGGGTACCCCTGTCCATTCGCGCGCACGGTCAGACATTGACCTGCCATTGACCCCCGGGCACAGTGAGGCGATGGCCCGCCCCCCGGAGTTCTCCCCTCATCAACCGTCTCCTCGTCACTACGGCCCGCACCAGCACGGCCCCCCGCAGCCGCACGGGCATCAGCCGTGGCCGGAACAGCCGCACCCTACCCGGACGCACGGCTACCAGCCCGGGCCGGAGCATTCCTACCCGCCCCAGCAGGACGGCGATCAGGCCTGGCCGCAGCAGGCACATCCCCAGCAGCAGTACGCCGCCCAACCTCACGCCCCCGCTGCTCCCCCACGCCGCCACCTCGTCCCGATCGGCGTCGGGCTGCTGGTCGTCGGGACCGCCGTCGGCGTCGGGGTGGGCTGGTTGATCGGGGGTGGCGAGCCCGGCGAGCTCTCGGCGGCCGAGGCGGACGCCGCGCATGCCTGCGCGGTCTCCCGCGACCTTGAGTCCGACTGGGACTACGGCGCCACCAGCGGCTCGGACGATCCCGGCTACATGCTCGCGCTGTCCGTCCACGAGCTGGCCGCTGCCGCGGACGCGGACGCGGACGACGAGCGCTACGCCGCGCTCCTCGAGCACGCAGCCACGCTGCATCGGAGCATCGTCAACTTCGACGAACCGGGCGTGAACGCCGCGCTGGGCGACCTGAGCGCCGAGTGCGACCGTCTCGAGGAGGACGCGTGATGAGTACCCACCACGGGGGTCCGCCCGCACGGTCCTCCGCCACCGCGCTCCCGTCGGACCGTGGGCGCGGCGCAGGCCCGGTCCGAGCGATCGTCGCCGTTCTCGCGCTCGCCGTCGGGGTCGGGCTCGGTCTCCTGCTGCACCGCCTCCTCCTCGTCGACGACGACGCCTCCGAGAGCCTGCAGCCCCGCGACCATGCGGCGCACGCCTGCCGCATCGCCGGCGAGCTTCCGGACGACCTCTCGAACGAGATGATCGCCGACCACGACGATCCGCTCTTCTACCGGTTGGGCGCGCTGATGGTCCTTCCCTCGGCCGCAGCGGCGGCCGACGCCACGTTCGTCCCGCTCCAGGAGCTCGGCGGCGAGATCAGGTCGGCCCACCAGCGGGCGTTCGACATCGCCGCAGCCACCGAGCCACTGGCTCAGTTCCGGGAGGAGTGTGAGCGCCTTGACCTGGCATGGGACGCCGACGCCTGATCGTCGGGGGGAGGGACCCGCTCCGCACGCGTCGCAGCCACCGACGTGGCAGGGACACCAACCGCCGTGGGATGCCGGACCCCCGGTGGGCCCCACGCGCCCCCGCGCAGGGGCCGCGGTCTGCTGGTCGCTGTCGCGGTCGTCGCGCTCGTCGTCGGTGGTGGTGTGGGAGCGGCGGCCGGGTGGTTCCTCCGCGACGACGAGGCCCCCGAGGTCTCGTCCGCGGAGGCCGACGCCGCCTATGCGTGCGGCGTGGCGGACCGGCTGCCGAGCGAGGTCGACCTGGAGAGCCTCGGCGATCTCGAGCAGGACCCGACGTGGGGACTGCTGCACTCGATAGCCGATCTCGGTGCGGCCGCCAGCCTGGTCGATCCCACCTACGAGCCGATCCGGGACAGCGGAACCGAGATCCGCGAGGCGACCCTGTTCTTCGACAGCACCAGGGTCACCCAGGGACTCGACGCGCTCCGCACCACCTGCACGGACCTCGGTCTGACGGAGGGCACATCATGACCGCGCACACCGCCTCCGGACGACCGGAGCGCCGCTCAGGGCCGCAGGTCCTTGCCGCCCTCGTTGCCGTGCTCGTCGGCGCGGGACTGGGGTTCCTCGTCGTGTGGCTCGTCCTGCCGAGCGCGGGCTCCGCCGACGAGGCTGCTCCGGGCCCCGCATCCGACGCCGCTCACGTGTGCTCGGTCGTCGACCAGCTGCCGGAACCGCTGGACCTCATGTCACTCGGCGGGATCGACGACGACCCGGTCCATGCGCGGCTCGGCATCATCGTCCAGCTCGCGTCCGCTGCATCGGTCGCCGACCCGACCTACGACGAGCTCGAGGAGCACGGCACGGACCTCGTGTCCGCGCAACAGTTCCTCGACCAGCAGGCCGCCGACGACGCGGTCAGCGGTCTGCGCACGGAGTGCGATGCGCTCGGCCTGAGTCCGCAGGACGACTGACAACGCCGCTACGCGAGGCGGTCGTCCTCGATCGCCGCGAGCGCGAGCGCGGCGAGCCCCCACGGATGGTCGCGCCCCGGGCGCACCGCGAGATAGCCCGCGCGCGGCAGGACGGGCAGCGGGATCGTCGGGCCCGAGACCTCGGGCAACGACCATCGGCCATGACGCCGGTCGACCGCGCCGACCACCGCGGCCAGCGCGCGCCGGGCGGGCACCACGTAGGACTCCTCGAGGAGCCCGAGCCGAACGGCCCGCAACCAGCCGCCGGCCACGAGCGCGGTGGCGGAGAGCTCGCGGTAGCCTCCGGACGGCTCCAGGAGCGTCGGCCAGGTGCCGTCGGGCCGTTGACGACGCCGGATCGCCGCGCTGGTCGACCCGAGCACGTCCACGGCTCGCGCGAGCTCGACGGGGCGCGACGCCCCGTCGGCCACCGGGTCCGGCCGGCCCGCCGGCGAACCCGGCCCGGCAGGAGGTCCGGACCCCACGACCTCGAGGATCGCCGGGAGTGCCGCGACGACCCAGGCGTTCCCCCGCGCCCAGGCCACGCGCGGGTACCGCCGCCCGTGCGCGCCGCCGAACCGCCCCGGCGCCCACCACGAGTGCGCCCACAGCCCGGTGACCGGATCCTGCAGCAGGTCGGCGAAGGCGCCCGGCATCGCGGCGGCCGTGGCGGTCAGCCGTTCGTCCCCCCGGGCCGCGCCCTCGCGGGCCGCGAGCACGCCGACCATCATCAGCGAGTCCACCCACACCGACCGGGGGTAGAACCTCGAGTAGCCCGACGTACCGAGGTGGTTCGCCGCTCCCCCGCCCGGCGGGCCGCCGAGCGGCTCCTCCGCACGCACGGCGGCCAGGGCGCGGTCGGTGGCCCGGGCGTAGCGCGACTCGCCGGTGCGGCGGGCCAGCTCGGCGGTGACCAGCGCGGGGGCGATCGTGTCCGCACTGACCGGCAGCGCGCCCCGTTCGAGGTGGTGGTCGGCGAACCGGGCGAGCCATGCCTCGTAGCCGCGGTCGCCGACGGCGGTCTCCACCTCGGCGAGCGCGAGCCCGAGCAGGGCCGGTCCCCACATCCACGGCCGGACGGGCCGCGTGGCGTCCGAGGCGACGACATCGTCGAGCAGCTCGACCGTGCGCGCAAGGGCGAACCTCATCACCGCTGCTCCTGCCGACCACGGGGCGTGAGGACGAGCTCGTGACCGTCGTGCCGGACCGTGAGGCGGTCCGGGAACCGCTCCACGTGGGTGTCCCCGAACGAGAGCCGCGGGTGCTCACGCGTCAGGGCCGCGCCGTCGCGGAACAGCCCCCGACGCCAGGTGAGGCGCCACTCGCCGACGGGCACCCGCCCGTCCCGGCCTGGCACGGACGCCGGGTCGCCGGCACCGGTCGCGGTCCCGCCGGGCACCCGGGCGTCGTCGCCGGCGATCCGGAGCACGAGGGTGCGGCCGGCGTCGTCGATCTGCAGCGTCGAGCGCCGGATCCGCTCACGGAAGGACGGGAACCCCTCGCCGGCGTCCGCCACGACCACCGCCCATCCGGTGACGTCGCCGGCCTGCACGAGCTCCCCGGGCTCGCCGGTGCGCATCGGACGCAGGGACCGCACGCCGACCAGGCCGTCGCCCGCCTGCGCGACCACCCAGTCGTCGCCCCGGTCCTGCCGGTCGAACCGGTCCTCCCGCCACAGCAGGTGCGTCCACCGGTGCCGCTCGCGCTCGAGATACCCGTGCCGCCCCCCGAGGCGGTGCAGCGCGAGGAGCACCTGACCGTCCTGGCCGACGTCGGGGTTGCGCCCGTTGCCGGTCCACGCCGACGGGGAGAAGTTCCGCGCGACGTCGTCGAACATCGCCCGCCCCGGATGCGTGGCGAGGACCGGGACTCCCCCGGGCAGGGTCGCCTGCCACAGGTGCTGCTGGTCGCCGTACCCACCCGGCTCGTGGTGCTGGACCGACGACAGCGCGAGCCCGCCCCGCCGCCAGGTCGTCACGTCCGCACGACGGATCGTCACTCCCCGCGTGGCCGGGTCCACGGCGTGCACGAGGGCGGGCAGGATCGCGCGCGGGACGTGCCGGAACGCGGCCAGCGGTGAGAGGAACCGGTTGCGCCACAGTCCCCACCGCGCCACGAGGTCCATCGTGATGCGCACCGACTCGGGGTCCGTGAACGACTCCATCGACCACAGCAGCAACCCCCTGCGCTCGAGGTCGTCCGGGTCGGCGACGTATCCGGCGACCTCGCCGATGTCGAGGCCGAAGCTCTCCCGCACCAGCATCGGCGAGGTGTCCGCGACGATCGACCGCGCCACCGCCGGCGCACGGTAGGAGGACACGCGCAGCAGGCCGCCGAGGCGGTCGGCACCGCGGGCTCGCACCGCGTCGTCGTCCCGGTGCCCCGGCGCGCGCCCTGACCGGTCGTTGAGCAGCCACGCGAGGACCGGGGCGACCTCCTGGGTCGACGGCGCCAGCTTCTGCGCGCCGTAGGCCCGGCCCGCGCTGCCGACGAGCACCCCGCCGGCGGAGTGCAGGGCGAGGTCGATCGTCAGCAGGTCGAGGGCCCCGCGCGCCCGCTCGCGCAGATCCTCGTCGTCGGTCACGTCGATGAGGACGGCCAGCGCGGCTGCGTCCTCCTCGTAGTACGTGGGCGAGAGCCACTCGACGAACCCGATCCGGAACCGGTCCGCCAGCCACGTCCGGAGCCGGTCGGCGGCGAGATCTGCGTGCTCACGGCCGGTCGCCCCGGACGCGGAGAAGCGCCGGGTCGGGTACCCGAGCCCCGCCGCGTGCTCCGCGACCGCCGCCACGACCTGGTGGTTCTCCGACCACAGGCACATCGAGTCGTCGCCCGGCACGTCGAGGGAGTACCTAAAACCGGTGAGGGTGTCGCGGAGCCGGTCCCGGACCTCGGCCGGCAGGCGCCACGGCGCACGCGCCTCGCGCCACGGCGCACGGGCCCCGGTCCCTGCGGCGAGCTCCGCGTTCGCGCGCTCCCCGGACCCCGACGTGACCTCCGCGTTCGCGACCTCCGCGTTCGCGAGGTCCGCGTGCACCACGCGCGCGAGCGTGAGCGCCCGGAAGTCGGCGCAGTCGATGCGCAGGTCGACGAAGCGCGCCCGGTCGAGCAGCGGCGCCACGTCGACCGGTCGTCCCGCCACGAGATCGGCCAGGGCGGCGAACCCGGAGGGGCCCATCTTCTCGCCCATGCCGGGGTCGTCGGTGGGCGGCGGCGCGTCGTGGCCGAGCCGCCGCAGGCGTCGCGCGCTCATGCCGGCCCCCCGGCCGCCCCACGTCGCTCCGCGAGCGTCCGCGCCGTCACCAGCGCGCGGTCGCGCGTGATCGGGTAGCCGCGCGAGACCCGCCGGCCGAGCAGGAGCATGGCCCCGACCCCCACGCCGAGCACGAGCCGGATCCCCCACCGGGTAGCCTCCGACTGCTCGACGACCTCGGTGCCGACGGGCGCGACGTAGCCGGTGAGCTCGAGCACGAGCCCGATGAGCTGGACGACGACGGCGGTCGCCAGCCCGCGCACGAACGTCATGAGACCGCTGAAGGAGCCCGCGTCCCTGCGGCCGGTGGCGAGCTCGGCGTCGTCGACGACGTCCCCGAACATCACCCACGGCATGAGCTGGGCGCCGGCCATGCCGACGGCCAGCGCGAGCGCGACGCCGTACAGGCCCCACACGGGCCACGTCCCCGGGTACAGGGCGACGCCGGCCGCCGCGGCGATCCCCAGCGGCAGCAGGGTGCGGTAGACGGTCGCCTTCGACACGCGCCCGACGAGCGCGGTGACGATCGGGTAGGCCACGACGTTGACGGCGATGAAGAGGCCGAGCACCACCTGGGAGCTCGCGCCGGACACCACGTACAGCGTGTAGTACAGGAGCGAGGCCGTGATGATGTCGAGCGCCAGGGAGTGGCCGAGGTACATGCCCAGGAGGCGCCGGAACGTGGGGATCCGCAGCGGCGCGACGAACGCGCGCGGGGTCACGGGCTCGATCGTCTCCGGCAGCGGCGTCCGCTCCCTCGAGACGAGGGCCGAGGTCAGTACGCAGGCCGCGAGGACGACACCGAGTCCGAGGACGATCCCCGTGTAGAGCCCGCCGACGGTCAGGTCGCCCCCGCGGTAGGCCTCGAACAGGAAGGTCGCGAGCAGCGAGCAGACCGCCGAGGACACGGTGGAGAGCAGGAGCCTGAGTGTGTTGACGCGGTTGCGGACGTCGTAGTCCGTGGCGATCTCGGTCGACAACGACGCGTACGGCACCGCCATGACCGTCTGCACGGTGGCGTACAGCAGGTAGGAGGCCACCGCCCACGCGAACATCGACAGCTGGCCGGAGACGGGCAGCTGCGGCAGCCAGAGCAGCGCCATCGCCGGCACGAGCAGCAGCGCGCCGACGATCATGTACGGCCGGCGGCGCCCCCACCGCGTGCGGGTGCGGTCCGACAGGGCACCCATGAGCGGGTCGTTGACGGCGTCCCACACCTTGGCCACGAGCACCACCGAGCCGGCGAGGCCGGGCCTGAGGCCGACGACGTCGGTGAGGAAGATGAGGTAGACGACGGAGATGAGCGAGCTGGCCCCGCCCATGAAGACGTCGCCGACGGCGAACCCCAGCCGTTCGCCCCGCCCGGGCTGCGCGCGTCCGCCGACCGACCGGTCCTGACCGTCCGGGTCGGCGACGCGCGCGGCGTCAGGCACGGCGTCGCTCGCGGACCCGGACCGAGATCTCGATGGGGGTGCCGACGAAGCCGAAGGCCGCCCGCAGTCGGTTCTCGATGAACCGCCGGTAGCCGGCCTCGATGAATCCCGAGGCGAACAGCACGAACCGGGGAGGGCGCGCGGACACCTGGGTGGCGAAGAGGATCCGGGGCTGCTTGCCGCTGCGGACCGGGTGCGGGTGCGCGGCCGCGAGCTCGCCGATGAACGCGTTGAGCCGGCCCGTCGGCACGCGCGTGGACCACGAGTCCAGCGCGGCGTCGAGCGCGCGGGCGAGGCGGTTGGTGTGCCAGCCCGTCATGGCCGCGAGGTTGATGCGGGGCGCCCACGTCACCTGGACGAGGTCCCGCTCGATCTCGCGCTCGAGCATGTGGCGGCGCTCGTCGTCGACGAGGTCCCACTTGTTCATGACGACGACCAGGGCACGCCCGGCGTCGACCACCTGCTGGACGACGCGCAGGTCCTGCTCGGCCAGCGGTTCGGAGGCGTCCATGAGGACCACCCCGACCTCGGCGCGCTCGATGGCGGCCTGGGTGCGGATCGACGCGTAGTAGTCCGCGCCGCTCGACTGGTGGACGCGGCGCCGGATGCCCGCGGTGTCGACGAACCACCAGGCGCGCCCGTCGAGGTGGACGACCTCGTCGACCGGGTCCCGGGTGGTGCCGGCGATCTCGCTGACGACGACCCGCTCGCTGCCGGCGAGCGAGTTGAGCAGGGAGGACTTGCCGACGTTCGGCCGTCCCACGAGGGCGACCCGCCGGGGGCCGCCGGGCGGGAGCGGGGCGGCGACGGCGGAGACCTCGGGCAGGACCGCCATCGCGGCGTCGAGAGCGTCGCCGCTGCCCCGGCCGTGCATGGCCGAGACCGGGTGGGGCTCGCCGAGGCCGAGCGACCAGAGCATCGCGGCGTCAGGCTCCTGGTAGGCGGAGTCGACCTTGTTGGCCACGAGGACCACCGGCTTGCCGGAACGGCGCAGGAGCTGGACGACCCGTTCGTCGGTGTCGGTGGGACCGACGACGGCGTCGACCACGAGCAGCACGGCGTCGGCGAGATCGATCGCGGTCTCGGCGGCCTGGGCGACCTGGGCGTCCAGGCCGCGGGCGTCGACCTCCCAACCACCGGTGTCGACGAGCGTGAACCGGCGGCCGGCCCACTCCGCCGGGTAGCTCACGCGGTCCCGGGTGACTCCGGGCGTGTCCTGGACGACGGCCTCCCGCCGGCCCAGGATCCGGTTGACGAGGGTCGACTTGCCCACGTTGGGTCGGCCGACGACGGCCAGCACGGGCAGGCCGGCCTCGATCTCCGTGTCGTCGTCGAGCTGTCCCTCGCCGTCGAGCACGGCGAGGTCCTCGTCGCCGAGGTCGTACTGCTGCAGGCCGGCCAGGAGCGCCTCGGCGCGGCGGGCCTCGTCGTCGTCGTCGGCCTCGGGCACGTCGGGGCGCTCCGGCGGGGCGTCGGAGTCCCAGTCCCCGACGACGAAGCCCGGCTCGGTGGCCGGCGTGCCGTCGCCGCCGGGCGTCGAGGCGGCCGGCCGCTGGTCGGCGGCCGGGGCGTCGGTGGGGCCTGTGGTGGGGTCGGTGGGCTCGCTCATCGGGGGTCCTCGTCGTCGGGCAGGGGGATGCCGGTCCGTTCCACGGAGTCGGCGACGTGCGCGGACAGCGCCCGGCCGATCTGCTCCATCGCGGCGGTGATGGCGGTGCGGCCCGACGCGCCAGAGGGCACCTCGACGGCCACCGGCTCGCCGATGACGACCGTGAGCCTCGAGCGCGGCGGGGAGACGTAGGACCGGGGGGTACCGGGCGGGCGGGTGCCGAGGATCGCGACGGGCACGACCGGCGCGCCCGACTGGACGGCCAGCCACGCCACGCCCGCGTGGACCTGGCTGGCGTCGCCGCGGCCGCGGGAGCCCTCTGGGAAGATCCCGACGAGCCGGCCCTCGGACAGGAACTGCTTGGCGATCTGCAGGGCGTTGCGACCGGCACGGCGGTCGACCGGGATCTGGCCGGCGAGCGTCATGAGGAACCCGAGCGGGCTGTCCCAGAACTCCTGCTTGATGATCATGTGCGAGCCGCGCGGGAGGGCGCCGTGCAGGAGCGGGCCGTCGACGATGCCGGTGTGGTTGGAGGCCACGATGACCTGTCCCGTCGCCGGCACGTTCTCCGCACCGACGATCCTCGTGCGCCACCATCCGTGGGCGAGCACCTGCCCGACCCTGCGGGACCACACGGGGCCCCAGCGCAGGATGTCGTCCGCCGACGTGCGCCGGCCGCGCGAGCGGGTGTCCTTGTCCGTCATCGGTGTCCCTTCGTCGACGCCACCAGCTCGCGGACCGCGGCGACGACCTCGGGCAGGTCGAGGTCGGAGGTGTCCAGCGTGGTCACCCCGTCCGCGGCGGTGAGGAAGCTCGTGGTGGCGGAGTCGGTCGTGTCCCGGTCGAGGACCTCGGCGCGCGTCGCGGCGACCGCCTCGGCGTCGCTGGAGCCGCGGACCTCGCGGGCGCGGCGGGCGAGCCGGGCCTCCTCGCTGGCGGTGAGCAGCAGCCGCACGTCGGCGTCCGTGGCGAGCACGGTCGTCACGTCGCGCCCCTCGGCGACCACCCCGCGGCCCGCAGAGACCGAGGCCCGGCCCGGCGTGGTCTCGTCGACGACGATCGCACGCTGGCGGCGCAGGAGGTCGGCGCGCACGTCGAGGTTCGAAGCGACGGCGGCCACGCGGCGGGTGAGCTCCGGGGTGCGGATGGCCTGCGAGACATCCTCGCCGTCGAGCAGCGTGCGGGGCCGCTCGGGATCCAGGACCATCGTCAGCGGCATCGTGGCCACCCGGGCCGTCACGGCGGCCGGGTCGGGCTCGGCGAGGTCGAGCCCGCCGGACAGGCACCAGCGGGTCGCCGCCCGGTACATCGCCCCGGTGTCCAGGTAGGCGAGCCCGAGCGAGCCGGCGACCCGCCGCGCGACGGTCGACTTGCCGGAGCCGGCGGGTCCGTCGATCGCGAGGAGCAGGCCCGCGCCGCGGCCGGGCAGGTCGGGCCAGCGCTGTGCCGGTGTCGTCGGTATGTCGTCCGTGGTCATGAGGCGACCACCCTCCAGCCTCTGCGGTCGAGCTCGATCTCCAGGTCGGCGGCGGCCGACGGCACCACCGACAGTCGCACGAGACCGACGCGTTGTCCCGCCGAGTGTTCGATGCCGAGGTCCTCGATGCTCACGCCGGCGTCGCCGACCTCGCTGAACAGGCGGCCGAGCTGACCGGGCGCGTCGGGGACGAGCACGGTGACCTCGGCGTAGCGGCGGGGCGCTCCCCCGTGCTTGCCGGGGATGCGGGCGGCCCCCTCGTTGCCGCCGCGGATCGCGTCGGCGAGCGGGCGGACCGCGCCGGCGGCGAGCGGGTCGGCGACGCCGAGATCCAGTGCGCCCAGCACCTCGTCGAGCGAGTCGCGCACGGACCGCAGCTCGGCGGCGAGCGCGGCCGCGTTCCCGGTGAGGATCGCGCTCCACAGCCGGGGGTCGGCAGCGGCGATCCGCGTGGTGTCGCGCAGCCCCTGGCCGGCGAGCCCGAGTGCGGCCTCGTCGGCGTGGTTGAGTCGCGCGGCGAGCAACGAGGAGAGCACCTGGGGCAGGTGGGACACGACGGCGACGGCGCGGTCGTGCTCGGCAGCCGCCATGTCGACGGCGAACGAGCCGACGTCCTGCGCGAGCGCCCGCACGGTCCGCACCGCGTCCGCCGACGAGCGCTCGGTGGGGACCACGACCCAGGGCCGGCCGGCGAAGAGGTCCGCGTCCGCGCCGGTGGCGCCGGAGCGCTCGCGCCCGGCCATGGGGTGGGAGCCGACGTAGCGCGGCGCGGCCTCGCCCGCGCCGAGGAGGATGTCCCGGGCGACGACGTCCTTGACGGAGGCGACGTCGGTGACGACGGCACCCGGGTGGTGGGCGAGCTCGCGCAGCACGACCTCGGCGGCGACGTCGGGCGGCGTGGCCACGACGACGATCGCGGGCGTCGCGGGCTCCCGGGACCCGGGCTCGTCGGTCGGGGGTCCGCCCCCGACGGCGCTGCTCCCGGCCGCGATGTCTCCCGCGCCGAGGTCGCGCGCGAGGGCGAGCGAGACCGGGGAGGTGTCGGCCAGCCGGACCTCGACGCCGAGGGAGCGCAGGGCGAGCCCGAGGCTCGCGCCGAGCAGACCGGTGCCGACGATCCGCACCGGTCCCGCGGTGGCCGCGGCGCGGCGGGGAAGATCGTCGGTCACCGGGGAAGGCTAGCCCAGGCGGCGGGCCCGGCCGTGGTCACGCGCCGTGGGCGCACCCGCTACCGGCCGCCGCCCCGGGGGTCGCCGCGCGGATCTGCGCGCTGGGCACGTGCAGCGCCTCGGCGGCGCTCCGCCCGGTCCGGGCGAGGTAGGCGTCGACGAGACGGTTGCCGGCCGCGTACCCGCCGCCGGTGGGCACGCCCACCCCGGTACCACCGAACCGTTCGGCGATCGGGTCCCCGAGCACCCATGCGGTGACGTTCTGCATGCCTGTCACGTCCAGGCCGGTGAGGACGTGCGCGAACACCTCGTCGTCCTCCAGGTGCGGGATGCCGATCGGGGTGTGTCCGAGCTCGTTCCCGAACAGCTGCCGCGCGAAAGCGTCGGCCAGGCCCTCGGAGACGACGTGCTCGCCGACGTCGACGGTGGCCGGGTCCCACACCACGCCGCCGGGCGCGTAGCGGAGGTTGTGGTGCAGCTCGTGGACGGCGGCCGCCTCGAGGCGGGCGAGGTTCTCCTCGGTCGGCCACAGGGTGACCTGGATGTAGCCGGTCATCGCACCGTTGCCGTTGAGGCCGCGCGCCGGGCCCATGAACGTCTCGTCATCGGGATCCCCGAGCACGAGCAGGACGGTGATGTCCGGGACCTCGAGCCCGGGGACGGCACCGGTCAGGAGCTCGACCGCATCGGTCAGCGCGGCGCTGACCCTCGTCCACGCGTCCGCGGCCTCGAGGCGGTCCAGGGCCGCCAGCACGTCCTCGGTGCTCCGGTCGAGCGGGAAGCCCTGGCACATCGCGTGCAGGGCGACGAGGTCGACCTCGCCGGGAACGTAGCGATACATGTCCGCCATCGGCGCGAGCAGGTCGCGCAGGAGGTCGGGCCGGCCGGCCGGCGGCGCGGTGAGCACCTCCCGCATGCCGGACGCGGTGTCGAGCACGGTGATCGGCATGCCCATCACGGTAGGGACCGCAGGCGGGGACGTGCACGCGGTGTGCCCGATACGGCACTCCCGGATCACGTGCCGAGATCAACTCGACGTAGCTGGCGGGCGACCGGGCGGCACCGGCATCGCCCGTGCCAGGTGGTCAGACGTCCGGCTCGTCCGTACCGGTCCCGGCCGCCTCGCGCGCGAGCTCCTCCCCCATCGCCCGGGCCGCCTGCAGGGCGGCGGCTCGCTCCTCCTGCGCGCGCTGCCGCAAGGGAGCCATCGCCGGCACGAGGTCGGCGAGCGTGGCGTCGGCTCCGAGGAAGGTCAGCTGCATGCCCATCGCGTCCCCGAGCACGGCCTGCAGCACCGGGCGGCCGTGGTCCTCCGGTCCGTCGGCGTCGTCGTACACGGCCCCGCGGCTGGAGACGACGATCGCAGGCCGGCCGGCGAGCGGCTGGGTCTGGTGCTCGAGGAACGGCGCCGTCATGCCGAGCACGTGGACGTGGTCGAGCCAGGCCTTGAGCGTGGAGGGCAGCGAGTAGTTGTACAGCGGCGCTCCCACGAGCAGGACGTCGGCGGCGAGGAGCTCGCCGACGACCTGCAGCTGGTGCTGCTCGACGCGATGGCTGATCGTCGCGCCCCTCGGGCGCAGCGGTGGCGCGCAGTGCAGGTCGGCGTGCGGCAGGTGCGGCAGCGGGTCGGCGTGCAGGTTGCGCCACCGGACGGTCGCCCCGGGCACGGACGCCCAGGCGTCGGCGAACGCGCCGGTGATCTCGCGGGAGACGGAGCCGTCGGGCCGGGCGGAGGAGTCGAGTCGCAGCAGGTGAGCCATGCCACTGCACGGTACCGGTGTCGCACGCGGCCGGCGCGACGTCAGCTCTCCACGGTCGTCCGCGCACGACGCAGGCGTGCCGACACCGTCACGATCGCGACCACGGCCGCCGCGGCGATCGCCGCGTAGGCGGCAGGCCCGGAGAGCAGATCGCCGGTCAGTCGGGCGACGCCGACCCAGGCGAGCCCCCAGCAGATGGCCACGCTCGGGGCGAGACGCCCGCGGCTCCACAGGGCGAGCGCGGAACCGACCAGTCCGGCGACGGCGAGCACGGCGACCGCCCACGCGCCGGGGCTGCTCACCGACTCGCGCAAGCCGGCCTCCGCGAGCACGGCAGCCACGTTCGCGACCGTGGCCACGACGATCCACCCGAGGTAGAGCCCCGCGGTTCCGTCCGTGACGATCGTGTCGACGACGCCGGTGGACGGACGGCTCCGCAGCTCGACGAGAACGATGACGAGGACGACGAGGAGCACCGCCATGACGGCAAGGCTCAGCCAGAGGAGCGCCGCCTGCACGACGAGGAGCCATACGGCGTTGAGCAGCATCGACGCGGCGATCCAGAAGCCCACCCGCCGGTGCCGTTCGGCGGCCGCCGGGGCCGGCAGCCACTGCCACACCGCGTAGGCCACCAGTCCGATGTAGATCACCGACCAAATCGAGAACGCCGGTCCCGCGGGGGCCACGTGGGTGGCGTCGGCGGCGAACGCCCCACCTGCGGCCTCGGGCATCGACTCGCCGCCGAGCGCGCCGGAGCCGACCATGGCGCCGAGGATCGCCAGGACCGCGCTCACGGAGACGACCACGTGGCGGACGCGGTCGGCGCCCGTGGGACGGGTGTCCGACTCAGGCCTGCGGTGCGATCCCTGTGCGGGGTGTGCCATGCGATGTCCTCTCGTCGTTGGTGCTCTGCCGCTCCCACGTCGCCACCGGCCCGGGCACCTCGACGAGCGACGGGTGCGGATCAGGGTGCTCGACGCCGGCGAGGCGGGCGTGGACGTCGGGGCTGCGCCGCTGAAGCTTTCCGAGCAGGTGCTGCCACTCGAGCGCGAGCTGTCCGGTCGTCACGGTCATGGCTGGCGGACCGGACGCGTCACCGGGCGGGGTGCGGATCTTCGCGGCGTCGAACCGGTACCCGCGGGCATGTGCCTCGTCGGCGATACCGGCGAGGTACTCGCCCAGGGCGGCCAGGGGGTCGGCCTGCGAACGGAAGCGCTCGACCTGGGGATGGTTCGCGTACCCTCCGCCGCCCTTGATGACGACGGACTGCGCGAGCAGCGCCTCGCGCCAGGCGGCCGTCAGACCCTGCCGGTCGAGGTAGCGCGGATGCAGGGACCAGAGCCGCATCAGCCACCCACCTGCTCGTCGACGTCGTCGGACCGGGCGTCGGCGTCGCTCGCTCCGGCGGTCGCCAGGAGGGCGTCGGCCTCGGCGGCCTCCGCGGCTGCCGTGATCCGCTCCGTCATCCCCCCGAAGATCACCGCGTGGAAGGGCTGGAGGAGCAGCCAGTACAGGCGGCCCGTGAGCCCGCGCGGAAGGTAGACGGCGCGCTGACGGTAGACGGCACCCTCGCCGTCCGGGCCCGGTTCGATCCCCAGCTCGAGCCACGCCCGGCCCGGCATCCGCATCTCGGCGCGCAGCCGGAGCAGCCGCTCCGGCTCGAGCGCCTCGACCCGCCAGAAGTCCAGCGCATCGCCGACGTGCAGGTGGACCGCGTCGCGCCGACCCCGGCGCAGGCCCGCCCCGCCCACGAGCTTGTCGAGCACGCCGCGCACCGCCCAGGCGAGGGGGAACGAGTACCACCCGTTCTCCCCGCCGATGCCCTCCACGAAGGACCACAGCGTGCGTGGCGAGGCGCAGGTGGCGCGTGCCCGGTCGTCGGTGAGCACCCGCTGTCCGGCCCAGTCCGGGTCGGTGGGCAACGGATCGCTCGGGGCGCCCGCCGGTGTCGAGCCGCGCCAGCTGGTCGGCACGTTGCGCTCGTTCGTCCGAGCCAGGGCGAGGCGGACCGCCCGGCGGTAGGGCACCAGCCCCTCGGCCGGCGGCGGGATCAGGGCGTCGATGTCGCGCTCGGTGACGACGCACGAGTGGCGCAGCGATCCGACGATCGGCACCGCGAGGTCACGCGGGATCGGTGTGACGAGGTTGATCCACTGCGAGGCCAACCAGGGCGTGAGTACCGGCAGGGCGATGATCGTCCGCCGCGGCAGTCCTCTCTCGCGCGCGAACCCGTTGAGCATCTCCGCGTAGGTCAACGCGTCCGGGCCACCGATGTCGAACGCCCGGTCGATGTCGCCCTTCGCCGAGGCGGCCTCGACGAGGTAGTGCAGCACGTCGCGGACGGCGATCGGCTGGACCCGGTTGCGCACCCACCTCGGCGCCGGCATGAGCGGCAGCACGTCGGCGAGGTGGCGCACCATCTCGAACGAGGCCGAGCCGGAGCCGATGACGGTGCCGGCCTGGAGCACGATCGCCGGCACCGAGCTGCCGAGGAAGACCTCACCGACAGCCACCCGGGAGCGCAGGTGCACGGTGAGCTGCTCGTCGCGCGGGTGCAGGCCGCCCAGATACACGATGCGCTCCACGCCCGCCGCCTCGGCCGCGCGGACGAACGCCCGAGCGGCACGCAGCTCGTCCACCTCGAAGTCCCGGCTCGCGGACAGTCCGTGGACGAGGTAGTACGCGACCTCGACCCCGTCCATCACCTCGTCCAGGGACGACTCGCTCAGCAGGTCACCCTGCCGGACGTCGACGTCCCCGGCCCAGGGGACGTCCCGCAGCTTGTCCGGGGTGCGGACGAGCGCCCGGACGGCGTGTCCCGCCTCGAGCAGCTCGGGCACCAGGCGTCCACCGATGTAGCCGGTGGCACCGGTGACGAGCACGGTGCGGGAACGCTCGGCCCTGCGCACGGTGCGCGGTGGGATCGTCACCATGGTCAGACTCCTGTCCTCGCGGCGTGGATGAGGATCATCGTGGCGACGAACCCGCAGGCGTAGTTGATGACGAGGAAGTGCTTCCAGCCCCGGTTCGTGCGCGGGGAGTCGGCGTCGGCGACCGTGACGTACGGCAGCGCCGTCACGAGGTAGGGCACCGCGATCAGCGCTCCGAGGGGGCCGGGCCACGGCACGGCCAGCATGAGCAGCCCGGCCGCCGCCCAGAGCAGCATCGCGAGGCGGACCGTCCACCGGGCGCCGAGCACCGTGGCGACGGACGACAGCCCGCCGGCCCGGTCGGGCACGACGTCCTGCACGGCCCCGAACGCGTGGCTCGCCATCCCCCACAGGAAGAACGCCACGAGCACGAGGGCAAGGGCGGGCGAGATCGCCTGGCCAGCGAGGACCGCACCGTACAGCGCGGGGGTGGTGAAGTGTGCGCTGGAGGTTGCCGAGTCGAGGAACGGGACCTCCTTGAGTCGCAGCCCGGGAGCCGAGTAGGCCACGACGGCACACAGGCTGAGCCCCAGCACCAGCCAGGACACCGGGTCGCCCATGGCCACGAGCACGACGACGAACGGCACGACGGCGACGACCACGGCGACCAGCACCGCTCGGTGCTGGTCCGGTGCGAGCAGCGCGCCCTCCGCGCCCCCCTTGCGCGGGTTGAGGAGGTCGGAGGCGTGGTCGAAGACGTCGTTGATCCCGTACATGGCGAGGTTATAGGGAACGAGGAAGAACAGCGTCCCGACGACGAGCGCGGCATCGACGTGCCCGCCGGTGAGGAGGTAGGCGGCGGCGAAGGGGTAGGCCGTGTTGATCCAGCTCACCGGCCGGGACGCGAGGAGCAGCGCGGTGCCGAGCGGGCGGCGCGCCGCTGCGGTCGCGGTGGCCCGCCGGACGCTCGGTCCGCTCGGTCCGTTCGGTCCGCTCATCGGTCCTCCTCGGTGTCGTCCCCCGACCCGCCCCGCGGGGCGAGCAGCAGCCAGACGCCCGGCAGCAGGATCAGCGCGCCGAGGGGGTAGGCGAAGTCCTCCACCGGGACGCGTCCCACGCGCACCCCGGTCAGGCCGTCCCAGTCGTACTCGAACAGCCCGGCCGCGATCATGAGGTTGTCGAACGTCGCGGTGAGCACGGCAAGAAGCACCGCGGTGACGACCGCCGGGAGCCACCAGGTCCGCAGGACTGCCCGGGCACGTCCGGAACGGGCGAGGCCCGCAGCGAGGACCAGCGCCGCGAGCGGGAGGAAGATCGCGCAGAGCACGAGGTAGGTCATGTGCGACCGCCGTCCGTCCGGCCCTGGGCCTCCGCTCCGCCGGATCGGCCCGGCGTGCGGGGAGGCGCCGATGTCGCCGTGCCCGGCCCCGGACGCTGCGTCCGCCCGAGGGCGCGCCCCGCGGCCATGAGCAGCACCATGGTGAGGTAGGACAGGAAGACGAGGAAGACGATCTCCTCGACGGGCATGTGCGGGGCCAGCAGGAGGCCGGTGGCGAACCGGGAGTCGAGGTGGCGGAACAGGCCGGTGACGATGCCGGCGGCGTCCCACGCGAGGAAGTAGGCGGTGCCCACGAGGACGACGAGCAGCGCGCGGCGCGGCGCCCGCCACAGGAAGAGCTGGTGACGGGCGTCGATCGTCGCCATGCCGGCCGTCGAGACCAGCAGCGCCGTGAGGTAGGTCCAGCTCATCGGGCACCGCCCGCCCCGGTGGCCGCGGCCTCCTGCGCCTCGGGGGCGCCGTCGTCCCCGGCGGAGGCCGCGGCGCCGGACGAGGCACCCGCGCCGCTCCCCCGGGCGTGCGGGGGCTCGGCCAGCGGGCCGGCCGTGCGATCGCCGCGCACGTGCTTGAGGACGAGCTCGGCGCTGATGAGACACATCGGCACCCCGATGCCGGGAATCGTCGTCGCCCCCGCGGAGACCAGTCCGGCCACGCGCCGGGAGGCGGTGCGCCCACGGAGGAAGGCGCTCTGCCGGAGCGTGTGGGCAGGGCCGAGCGCGCTGCCGCGGTAGGAGGAGAAGTCGCGCTCGAAGTCCCGGGGGCCCACGGTGCGGCGCACGACCACCCGCTCCGCCAGGTCGGGGATGCCGAGCCAGCGCGCGATCTGCTCGATCGCGATGTCGGCGACCCGTTCGACCCCCTCGTCACCGTCCCCGTCGATGCCGCCCGAGCCGATGGTCGTCCGCGCGGGCACCGGCACGAGGACGAAGAGGTTCTCGTGGCCGTCGGGAGCGACGGCCCGATCGGTGGCGCTCGGTCGGCAGACATACAGGGACGGGGGGTCGGGGACCCGCGCGTGCGGGCCGAAGATCTGGGCGAAGCTCGCCCGCCACTCCTCGGCGAGCAGGAGGGTGTGGTGCTCGAGCCCCGGAAGCGCGCCGGTCACTCCGAGCATGACGAGGACGGCGCTCGGGCCCGGGTCGAGCCGCTCCCAGTGTCGACGCGAACGGTCCCCCGCCCCTGGGCCGAGCAGCGCGGTCTCCGTGTGGTGCAGATCGGCGGTGGTCACGACGAGATCCGCGGCCAGGCGTCGCTCGCCCGGGCCACCGGCTGCCGGGTCGCCTGCGGTGCCGCCGTGGGCGCCGGACGCGTCAGCGGCGTCGTCGGAGCCGCCGGCTCCTCCGGCCCGCCAGCGCACGCCCGTCGCACGACCCGCGTGCGTGTCGATGCCCGTGACCTCCGCGCCGGTCACCACGGTGACGCCGTGCGCCCGGGCGAGACGTTCGATCGAGGAGACGACGGCGGAGAAACCCCCGCGCGGGTGGAACACGCCGTCGTCGAGATCGAGGTGGCTCATCAGGTGGTACATCGCCGGGGCGGCGAACGGCGACGTCCCGAGGAGCACCGCGGGGTAGTCCAGCACGCGGTGCAGCCGGGTGTCGCTGACGACGCGACCGGCATGGCGGTGCATCGACGTGGAGAGCAGGCGCAGGAGCGCGGGAAGGCGCCCGAGCACGGGCCACGACAGCAGCGTCCGGGCGTCCGTGAAGGGGTTGTAGAGGAAGGTCTCCATGGCCGTGGCGTACGTCCGCGCGGCCGACCGGAGGTAGCGCGCCACGCGTTCGCCGGACCCGGGCTCGAGGCGTTCGAACGTGGCGACGGTCGCCTCGAGGTCCGAGCGGAGGAGGAGCTGGTCGGCGGGTCTGCCGGGCGCGGGCTCGTAGACCACGCGGTAGGCGGGGTCGAGGCGCACGAGGTCGTACTGCTCGGCCGTCGTCGTGCCGAGGAGCCGGAAGAAGTGCTCGAACACCTCCGGCATGAGGTACCAGGACGGACCGGTGTCGAAGACGAACCCGTCCCGCTCCCACCGGCCGGCGCGGCCGCCGAGCGAGTCGTGCCGTTCGAGCAGCGTGACGTCGTGCCCGTCGCGCGCGAGCAGCGCGGCGGACGCGAGCCCGGCGACGCCGCCGCCCACCACGGCCACCGTCAACGGCCGACCCGACGCTGCCTGCGACGCCCGACGTCCGTGCGACTCCGGACGCGGGTACGACTCCGGACGACTCCCGCTCATACCGACCGCCTCCCCGTACGGACCGCACCGGCGACGATGCATGCCTTGACCGCGGCGGGCACGCGTACCCGCCGCCGGGCGACGACCGAGGCCGGCACCCGCTCGATCCGGCGGTTGAGCTCGGCGAAGAGGCGCAGTGCCGCGATCACTGCGGGACGCGCACCCGACGGCAGGTCGGGCAGCGACTCGCGGGCCACGTCGAGGTCCCGGCGGATCGACGTGGTGATCTCGCCCTTGCGCTCGTCGCCGAGGACGCCGTCCGACGTCCCCGGGAAGTAGGTGCGGCCCAGCTCGTCGTGGTCCTCGGCGAGGTCGCGCAGGAAGTTGACCTTCTGGAAGGCGGCGCCGAGCCTGCGCGCGCCGTGCTCGAGGCGGGCACGCCGGGCCGGAGAGACCTCGTCGTCACCGAGGAAGACCTCAAGACACATGAGGCCGACGACCTCCGCGGAACCGTAGACGTAGGCGTCGAACATCTCCTGCGTGTAGGTCACCGTCGTGAGGTCGGCGCGCATGGACGCGAAGAAGGCCGCGGTGAGGTCCTCACCGATACCGAACCGCCGGGCGGTGGCGACGAAGCTGTGCACGACCGGGTTGGCGCTGTAGCCCACCGCGCGCGCGCTGCGGAGCTCGTCCTCGAGGCGGTCGAGCACCTCGCCCCGCGCCGCGACGTCCAGGCCGGCGGCGTGGGCGGGACCGTCCACGATCTCGTCGGCGACCCGGACGAGCCCGTAGATGTTCGCGATGTGCGGTCGCATCTCGCGCGCCAGGAGCGCGCTGGCCAGGCCGAACGACGTCGAGTACTCGCGCAGCACGAGCCGGGACACCTTCGCCGAGGCGCGGTCGTAGCGCTCGAGCGCGGCGGACGCGCTCACGCCGCACGCTCCGCGCTGCGGTCGAGGACGTCGAGGAGGAGCTCGTCGAGCTCGTGGACGAAGCCGGCTCCGGCGACGATCGCCCGGACCGCGTCGCTCTCGGCGTCGATGGTGCGCTCGACCCGCTCGAGCGCCCCACAGTCCCGGATCACGGTCCGGAGCTGCTCGGCACCGGCGTCGGTCAGCGCCGGGGAGCCGAACAGGTGGCTGACCCGCGCCCAGTCGGGCGTGGTCCGGGCGAACGCCACGAGGAGGGTCTGCTTGCCCTCGCGCAGGTCGCCCTGGGCCGACTTCCCTGTGACGTCCGGCCGACCGAACACGCCGAGCACGTCGTCGCGCAGCTGGTAGACGACGCCGAGGCGGCGACCGATCTCGTCCAGGGCTGCACGGACGTCCTGGTCCGCGCCGGCGAGGATCGACGCCGCCCTCAACGGGGCCTGGAAGGAGTAGCGGGCCGTCTTGAGCTCGATGGTGCGCAGCACGCGCGACCAGTCCGACTCCTCGAGGCCGAGGCCGAACCAGGCATCGGCGTGCTCGCCGGCCGCTGCGGCGACGACCGCATCGTCGATGACCTGGACAAGCTCGAGCCGGACATCGCCGGGGGCGTCGCACGACGAGACGAGGCGGTGCGCGGAGCTGAGGAGGAGGTCACCGGCGATGATGCCCGAGGCCACGCCGAACCCGACGGCGCCTCCGGCGGTCGCGCCCCGGTCGACGACGTCTGCCGTGGCGCGCCCCGCGACGTTCGGCTGGCCCCGACGGCGGTCGTCGTTGTCGATGACGTCGTCGTGGGCGAGCAGCGCGTTGTGCAGGAGCTCGAACGCGCAGGCGACGTCGAGCGCGGGCCCGAGGTTCAGGTCGCTGTCGGACATGGTGCGCCACGCGGACATCACCAGCAGCGAGCGCAGCCGCTTGCCGCCGAGCACGAGATCGGCGAGGTGGTCGACCATGTCACCGAAGGCGTGGTGGTGGCCGACGCCGCGCGTCTGCAGCTCGCGCGTGACCGCCCGGAGCCGCGCGTCGACGCGCGCCTCGTCCCGGTCCACGGTGCGTGCACGCTGCGCGATCTGCGTCATGTCCGTCCCCCGTCCGCGTCCGTGGCCTCCGGGCGAGCACCGTCAGGACCGTCGCGCGGGTCGTCGCCCGGGTGGCTCGCGAGGTCCAGGAGGAAGTGCGTGACCGCGCGTCGCTCGGCCGAGCTCACGCGCGCGGCCGCGGCGAACCTGCGGGCATGCTGCACCCCGACGTGCCCGCGCGCGCTCTGCCTCGTCTCCGGGGTGACGGTCAGCACGACCCCGCGGCGGTCTGTCGGGTGCGGGGTCCGGACGACGTGGCCGCCGGACTGCAGCCTGTCCAGCAGCTTCGTCACCGCGGCACTGGTCAGACCGAGGTACTCGGCCACCATCGCGGGCGTGACCAGGGCATCGATGCGGGCGCCGCCCATGACGAGGCGCAGAGCCTGCATGTCCCGCTCGGACAGCGCCATGTAGTCGCTGGAGGCCTTCGCCTGCCGCGCTTCCTCGCCCTTCCACGCCTGGAGCGCGCGCATCACCTCGCCGATCTCGGCGAGGTCGGTCTCGCTCAGCCCGTCCAGGTCGAGGAGCGAGCCGTCGGGGTCCATCGAGGCATGGTCATGGAAGGAGTGGACGATGCGCCGGACCGGTTCGGAGAGCACCGGTTAATACTAACTGAGTAAGATACTTTGGCAAGAAGCGACGTGTCCGCCATGCCCGTCCCATCCGCGACGGGCAGCTACATCCCCACCGTCGCCATCAGTGCGCCGAGCTCGGGTCCCGCGATGACCCGCGTGCGGCCCGGTCGCAGGTCGCCGATCGCGATCGTGCCGATGCGCGTGCGCAGGAGGCGGGTCACGGGGTGGCCGACCTGCTCGAACATGCGGCGCACGATGTGGTTGCGGCCCTCGTGCAGGACGACCTCCACCAGGGTCGCGTCGGGCGCGGTGTCCTTGATCGTCACCTCGTTCGGTCTGACGAAGCCGTCCTCGAGCTCGAGACCTTCGCGCAGCTGCGCGGAGACCGCCTTGGCGATGCGCCCCTCGACGGTCGCGAGGTAGGTCTTCGGGACCTCGTAGGAGGGGTGGGTGAGCCGGTGGGCGAGCTCGCCGTCGTTGCTCAGCAGGATGAGGCCCTCGGAGTCGGCGTCGAGGCGGCCCACGTGGAACAGCCGCTCGGTCCGACCCTCGACGTACTGCGCGAGCGACGCGCGGCCGTCGGGGTCGTCCATCGTGGAGACCACACCGCGCGGCTTGTTGAGCGCGAGCGTGAGCAGCGTGTCGTCGAGCTGGACGCGCGAGCCGTCGACGTGGATGACCGCGGTGGCGGGGTCCACGCGGGTGCCGAGCTCGCGGACGATCGTGCCGTCCACGCTCACCCGGCCGGCGGCGATGAGCTCCTCCGACGCGCGTCGGGAGGCCACGCCGGCGCCGGCGAGGACCTTCTGGAGGCGGACGCCCTCGGGCGTGTGCGGATCGGTCATGACGCTCCCTGGGGCAGGTCGACGCCGAGGTCGGCGTCGAGATCGGGCAGGTAGGGGGCGAGCGGCGGCAGCTCGTCGAGCGAGCTCAGCCCCATCCGCTCGAGGAAGGTCGTGGTCGTCCGGAAGGTCATGGCTCCGCCCTCCTCGGCGACGCCGGCCTCCTCGACGAGCCCGCGGGCGAGCAGCGTGCGGACGACACCGTCGACGTTGACGCCGCGCACGGCCGCCACCCTCCCGCGCGTGACGGGCTGGCGGTAGGCGATGACGGCGAGCGTCTCCAGCGAGGCCTGGGTGAGCCGTGCGGTCTGGCCGTCGACGACGAACCGGCCGACGACGTCGGCCACCGACGGCGAGGAGTAGATCCGCCAGCCGCCACCGACCTCGCGGAGCTCGAAGCCGCGGCGCCGGCCCCCGCGCTCACCGCGGTACTCGGCCGCGAGCTCGACGAGCGCCTCGGTGACCAGGTCGGCCGGTACGCCGAGGACGCCGGCGAGGTCGAGCGCGGGCACAGGGTCGTCGACGATCATGAGGACGCCCTCGATCGCGGCGTGCAGCTCGTCGGCCCCGGGGCGGGCGTGGACCTCGTCGAGCGTGTCCTGCACCGCCCCGTCGGTCGGCGTCGCGTCGTCGGTCGGCTCGGGGCTCACGTCTCGCTCCTGGTGTCGTGCGGGTCGTCGGCAGCGGCTTCGTCGTCGTCGGCGGTGGTGACCGCCTCGTGGATGACTGCGCGCTGCCCGGGCTCGGGCTCGGCGAGCTCGGTGGGGTCACCGACGACGACGTCGCCCTCGTCGGGGCCGGTCCAGCGGACGCTGAGCTCGGCGAGGGCCTCGGCCTGCTCGAAGGCGACCGCGCCCTGGCGGAAGAGCTCGAGCAGTGCGAGGAAGCGGGAGACCACGTGCCCCGTGGTGGGGACGTCGGCGACGAGCTGCCGGAAGGTCAGCGTCCGGCGTTCGCGCAGCCGGTCGACGAGGATCGTGGCCTGCCCGGCGACTGGCACGAGCGGGTCGTGCAGGTGGTCGACGCCGACGCCGGGCGGAGCGGGCCGGCCGGTCTCCGCGTGCGCGGCGAGCCGCGCGAGGTCGTGCGGACCGGTCGACCAGACGAGCTCGGGCAGGAGCGCGGCCAGGTGCGGCTCGAGCGGCGCCGACCTCGGCCAGGACCGCGCGCCGCGCTCCCACGCCTCGGCCAGGTCCTCGGAGACGGACTTGTAGGCCCGGTACTGGAGCAGGCGGGCGAAGAGCAGGTCGCGGGCCTCCAGCAGAGCGAGGTCCTCCGCGTCCTCGACCTCACCGCGCGGCAGGAGCCGGGCCGCCTTGAGGTCGAGCAGCGTCGCGGCGACCACGACGAACTCGCTCGCCTCGTCGAGGTCCCAGACGTCAGCGGCCGCCAGGTAGGAGATGAACTCGTCGGTCACGGTCGCGAGCGCGACCTCGGTGACGTCGAGCCGGTGCTTGGAGATGAGCGAGAGCAGGAGGTCGAACGGCCCGGAGAAGTTGTCCAGGACCACCGAGAAGCCGCCGTCCCCGGGGGGCGCGTCCCCGTCCGCGACGACCTCCGGAGCCGCCCCGGTCACGTCCGTCTCAGGCTGCATCGCCGCGGGCGACGAGCTCGCGGGCGAGGCGCCGGTAGGCGTCCGCCCCCGGGTGCGTGGGTGCGTAGCTGGTGATGGGCTCCGCCGCGACCGAGGCGTCCGGGAACTTCACCGTGCGCGAGATGACGGTGCGGAACACCTTGTCGCCGAAGGCCTCCCGGACGCGGTCGAGGACCTCGCGCGAGTGCAGGGTCCGCAGGTCGACCATCGTGGCGAGGATGCCGTCGATCCGTAGGCGCGGGTTGAGCCGGTCGGTGACCTTCTCGATGGTCTCCACCAGCAGGGCGACACCGCGCAGCGCGAAGAACTCGGCCTCGAGCGGGATGAGCACCCCGTGCGCCGCCGTGAGCGCGTTCACCGTGAGCAGCCCGAGGGAGGGCTGGCAGTCGATGATGATGACGTCGTAGTCGTCCAGCACCGGCGCGAGCACCCGCGCGAGGGCCTGCTCGCGCGCGACCTCGCCGACCAGCTGGACCTCCGCCGCGGAGAGGTCGATGTTCGCGGGCAGGACGTCGAGGTTGGCGACCGGGCTGGTGAGGATCGCCGACCGCACGTCGGGCCGGCGCTCCATGATGAGCTGGTAGACGGTGCGCTCGATCTCGTTGGCGTTGATCCCGAGGCCGGCGGACGCGGCACCCTGCGGATCGAAGTCGACGATGAGGACGCGCCGGCCGTACTCGGCGAGCGCGGCGCCCAGGTTGATCGTCGTCGTCGTCTTGCCGACCCCGCCCTTCTGGTTGCACATGGCGATGACCCGGGCGGGTCCGTGGCTCGGCAACGGGTCCGGCGCCGGGAAGTCCTCGTCGCCCCAGGAGATCGGCGCGGCCGGCTCGGTGCCGGCGGCGTCCAGGGTCGGCTGCTCGTTGCTCATCGGCTCAAGGTTAGTCGAGGTGCCGGGCCCGGGGCGCGCCCGCCGATCAGACGCCGGTCACCGACCGGTTGCGCTCCATGGCGCGGCCTATCCAGCGGGACAGTCCGTCCTCGTCGTCGATCGCCGAGGCGTCGACCCGGATCCACCCCGGTCCCATGCTCCGCCCCTCACCCATCTCGGCCCGGCTCGCGCCGGCGAGGTCGACCAGCCCGGGGTCCGCCGCACGGTCCACGCGGACCAGCAGCGACCCGTCGCCGGACGCGGAGACGACCATCTGCTCGCGCACCATGAACGCCACGCCGCCGAACATCCGCTTCTCGAGGGTCGAGGGCTCCCCGGCCAGGAGCACGCGCAGCCGCTCGACGAGACGGTCACGCTCGGCCGTCACCGAGGCGCCCCGCCCGCCGGTGCCCTCGTCGAGGTCACCACCGGTCAGCCCCGGCGCTCTGTCCGGTAGCGGCGGATGAGCTCGGAGGTCGAGGAGTCGTGGGCATCAGCCGGCGGCGCCTCGTCGGCCGAGAGCTCGGAGGCGATGCGGGTCGCGAGGACCTTGCCGAGCTCGACGCCCCACTGGTCGAAGGAGTTGATGCCCCAGACGACGCCCTGGACGAACACCTCGTGCTCGTACAGCGCGACGAGCTGGCCGAGCACCGACGGGGTGAGGCGCGGGGCGAGGATCGTCGTCGTCGGCCGGTTGCCCGGGAAGGTCTTGTGCGCGACGAGCTCCTCGGGCACGTCGTCGGCCCGCACCTCCTCGGCGGTCTTGCCGAACGCGAGCGACTCGGACTGGGCCAGGAGGTTGGCGGTGAGCAGGTCGTGATGGAGTTCGACCTCCTCGTGCGCGGGACGCACGAACCCGATCATGTCCGCGGGGATCAGCTCGGTGCCCTGGTGGATGAGCTGGTAGAAGGCGTGCTGACCGTTCGTGCCGGGCTCGCCCCAGACGACCGGACCGGTGTCGGTGGCCACCGGCTCGCCGTCGCGCGTCACGCGCTTGCCGTTGGACTCCATGTCGAGCTGCTGCAGGTAGGCGGCGAACCGGCCCAGGTCCTGGGCGTAGGGCAGCACGGCGGACGTCGAGGCACCGAGGAGGTTCCGGTTCCACACCTTGATCATCGCGAGCAGGGCGGGCACGTTCTGCTCGAACGGCGTGGTGCGGAAGTGCTCGTCGACCGTGTGGAAGCCCGCGAGCATGTCGCGGTAGGCGTCAGGCCCGATCGAGATCATCAGTGCCAGACCAACGGCGGAGGTGAACGAGTAGCGGCCGCCGACCCAGTCCCAGAACCCGAACATGTTGTCGGTGTCGATACCGAACTCGGCGACCTTCTCGGCGTTGGTGGAGACCGCGACGAAGTGCTGCGCGACGGCGGCCTCGTCCCCGAGCACGTCGACGAGCCACGCGCGCGCCGACCGCGCGTTCGTCAGCGTCTCGATCGTGCCGAAGGTCTTCGAGGCGACGACGACGAGCGTCTCCTCCGGGTCGATGCCCTGGAGCGCGGCGCTGAGGTCGTCACCGTCGATGTTGGAGACGAACCGCACGTCGATCCGCGGGTCGGCGTAGGCGGCGAGCGCACGCTGGGCCATCGCGGGGCCGAGGTCCGAGCCGCCGATGCCGATGTTGACGACGGTGGTGATGGCCTTACCCGTGTACCCGGTCCACTCCCCCGACCGCACCTGGTCGGCGAAGGTCGCCATGCGGTCCAGTACCTCGTGGACGTCGGCGACGACGTCCTGGCCGTCGACGACGAGCTCCGCGTCGCGTGGCAGGCGCAGCGCCGTGTGCAGGACCGCGCGGTCCTCGGTGGTGTTGATGTGCTCGCCGGCGAACATCGCGGCCGTGCGGCCGGCCAGGCCGGCCTCGTCGGCCAGGTCCCGGAGCAGCTCCAGCGTGCGGGCCGTCACGCGGTTCTTCGAGTAGTCGACGTAGAGGTCGCCGATCTGCGCGGCGAGGCTCGTCCCGCGCGCGGGGTCGTCCGCGAAGAGCTCCCGCAGGTGCGTCTCGCCGATCTCGGCGTGGTGGGCGGCCAGCGCCCGCCAGGCGGGCGTGTCCGGGACGTGCGCGGCCATGGTCTCCTCCGAGGGGTCGACGTCGATGGCCCCATCGTGGCTCACTTCACGTCCCGCGTGCCAGCCCGTCCGCCGTGACGCGCACGCGGATGGCTCGTCGCGTAGACCTCGCGCAGCGCCTGGACGGTGACCTGCGTGTAGATCTGGGTGGTCGTCACGCTCGCGTGCCCCAGCAGCTCCTGGACCACGCGGACGTCGGCGCCGCCGGCGAGGAGGTGGGTGGCGAAGGAGTGGCGCAGCGTGTGTGGCGAGAGGTGGTCGACCTCGATCCCGGCGCGCTCCCCGGCGGCCCGCAGCACGCCCCACGCGCTCTGGCGCGAGAGCGGCCGGCCGAGGGTGTTGAGGAAGAGGCTCGCGTTGCCTCGCCCGCGCGCCGCGAGCGCGGGACGCCCGCGGACGAGGTAGGCGCCGACGGCGTCGGCCGCAGGCCCGCCCAGGGGGACGACGCGCTCCTTGCGCCCCTTGCCGAACAGCCGGACGGCGCGCTCGGCCAGGTCCACGTCGTCGATCACGAGGCCCACGGCCTCCGAGATGCGCGCGCCGGTGCCGTAGAGGACCTCCACCAGGGCGGCGTCGCGCACGCCGAGCGGCTCCTCGGCCGCCCCGGCGGCGGCGATGAGCGCCTCGACGTCCGCCACCGGTACGGCCTTGGGCAGGCGGCGTCCCTGGGCGGGCGGGCGCACGCGGGCGGCGACGTCGTCGGGGACCAGGCCCTCCGCGAGGGCGAAGCGGTGCCAGCCCCGGGCCGCGGTGACGGCCCGGGCGGCGGAGGAGGCGGCGAGCGGCCGGCCCCCGTCGGAGCCCTCCGCGAGCGTGGCGGCGAAGCCGGCGACGTCGTCGACGGTGACGCTCGCGAGGTCGCGCCGGCCGAGTGTGCGCAGGTGCTGCGCGTACCGGGTGAGGTCGCGGCGGTAGGCGGCGACGGTGTGGGCGGACAGCCCGCGCTCGACGGCGACGTGCGCCAGGTACTGCTCGAGCGCGGCCGCCAGGCCGTCCGGGCTCATGGGTGGGGTGCCGGGTCGGCGCCGGTGGCGAGGGCCCGGGCGCCGGCCACGGGGCCCGACCGGGTCACGGGATGAACGGGTCGATCGCGACGGCGAGGAACAGGACCGACAGGTAGGTGATCGATCCGTGGAAGACCGTCATCGCGTGCTTGCGGCCCCGGCGCGGGTCTCCCGACAGGCGCAGGAGCTGCACGCACTGGACGAGGAACCAGCCGCCGGAGACCGCGGCGGCAACGATGTAGAACCAGCCCATGCCGGCCACCGGGACGAGCGCGAGCGACGTGGCCACGGTGAGCGCGGCGTAGACGAGCCCGTGGGTGGCCACCGTGGGCGCTCCGGCCACGGCGCCGAGCATCGGTACCCCGGCCCGCTGGTAGTCCTTGGTGAACTTCATCGACAGCGGCCAGTAGTGCGGCGGGGTCCAGAAGAAGACGATGAGGAACAGCAGCAGCGCCGGCCAGTCGAGCGAGCCCGTGACGACGGACCACCCGATGACCACCGGCATGCAGCCGGCGACCCCGCCCCACACGATGTTCTGGCTCGTGCGGCGCTTGAGGATCATCGTGTAGAACACGACGTAGAGCAGGATCGCGGCGAGCGTGAGCGCCGCGGCCACGAGGTTGGCGAGGACGGCGAACCACGCCACGGACACGACGCCGAGGACGAACGCGAAGATCAGCGCGTTGCGCGGCCGGATCTCGCCGGTGACCAGGGGGCGCTCCCGGGTCCGGTTCATCACGGCGTCGATGTCCCGGTCGAGGACCATGTTGAAGGCGTTGGCCGACCCGGCGGCGACGGTCCCGCCCACGAGCGCGACGACGACCTTCCACCAGCCCGGCCATCCGTCGGCGGCGAGGACCATCGTGGGCAGCGTGGTGACGAGCAGGAGCTCGATGATGCGCGGCTTGGTCAGCGCGACGTAGGCGGCGAGCCGGGAACGGCGACGCCCGGGGTGCAGCGGGCCCGGGTGCTGCCCGCCCGCGCCGGCGACGGCTCCGTGGCCCGCGGTGGGGTGCGCGCCCGCGTCCGCGGGCCCGTTCGTGCCGGGTCCGCTCGCGGCGACCTCGTCGGTCGTGTCCTCGGGCGGGCTCACCAGGTCGCGCTCGTGCACGCGCACCACCTCTCTCGCCGTTCCCACATCCCCGGGGCGCGCACGCGGGGCGGCGCGCGGGAGGCAGGTCCTGCCCATGCTACCCGCGCACCGCCCGGGATCCGCGGCCGTTCTGAGAGGCACGTGCCACTCGCCCGGCCGCCGACTAGGCTCGGAGAAGATCCGCAGCGCCCTGGCGCACCCGACGAACTGGAGGACACGTGAACGACCACGCACCGGTGCTCGACGAGCTCGACCTCAAGGCGGTGGACACCGCACGCCTGCTCGCGCTGGACGCAGTACAGAAGCGGGGCAACGGGCACCCCGGCACCGCGATGGCGCTCGCCCCGCTCGCCTACCTCCTCTATCAGAAGGTCCTGCGGCACGACCCGTCCGACAGCCGCTGGATCGGCCGCGACCGGTTCGTCCTGTCGGCGGGCCACTCCTCGCTCACCCAGTACGTCCAGCTCTACCTCGCCGGGTTCGGCCTCGAGATCGAGGACCTCCAGGCGCTGCGCGAGTGGGGATCGAAGACCCCCGGCCACCCGGAGTACCACCACACCGACGGCGTCGAGGTGACCACGGGCCCGCTGGGCCAGGGCCTCGCGAACGCGGTCGGCATGGCGATGGCCACCCGTCGCGAGCGCGGCATCTTCGATCCGGACGCCGCCCCCGGGACCTCCCCGTTCGACCACCACGTCTACGTCATCGCCTCCGACGGCGACATGCAGGAGGGCGTGACCTCCGAGGCCAGCTCGCTCGCCGGCACGCAGAACCTGGACAACCTCATCGTCTTCTGGGACGACAACAAGATCTCCATCGAGGACGACACCTCGATCGCCTTCTCCGAGGACACGGTCGCCCGCTACGAGGCCTACGGCTGGCACGTCCAGGTCGTCGACTTCACCCAGGGCGGCACGGGCTACACCGAGGACGCCGACGCGCTGCTCGCCGCCATCGAGGCCGCCAAGGCCGAGACCGGACGCCCGTCCTTCATCGCGCTGCGGACCGTCATCGGCTGGCCCGCCCCGACCCTCCAGGGCACCGGCACCGCCCACGGCGCCGCCCTCGGTGCCGACGAGGTCGCCGCCACCAAGGAGGTCCTCGGGTTCGACCCGGCCGAGGACTTCGCGGTCGCGGACGAGGTCATCAACCACACGCGCACGCAGGCCGCCGACCGCGCCGCCGCCGAGCGCGCCCAGTGGCAGGAGTCCTACGACGCGTGGCGCACGGCCGCCCCGGAACGCGCCGCGCTGCTCGACCGCCTCGTCGCCAAGGAGCTCCCGGACGGCTGGACCGACTCCCTGCCGGAGTTCGAGGCCGGCAAGGCGGTCTCGACCCGCTCGGCGTCCGGCAAGGTCCTCACGGCCCTTGCGCCCGTGCTGCCCGAGCTGTGGGGCGGCTCGGCCGACCTCGCCGGCTCGAACAACACGACGATGGACGGAGAGCCGTCGTTCCTGCCGGTGGAGCGCGCGTCCAAGAAGTTCCCGGGCAACAAGTACGGCCGCACGCTGCACTTCGGCATCCGCGAGCACGCCATGGGCTCGATCCTCAACGGCATCTCCGCCTCCAGCGTGACGCGCCCCTACGGCGGCACGTTCCTCGTGTTCTCCGACTACATGCGGGCCGCGGTGCGCGTCGCCGCCATCATGGGCACGCCGTCGATCTACGTGTGGACGCACGACTCGGTCGGCGTCGGCGAGGACGGCCCCACCCACCAGCCGATCGAGCAGCTCACCGCGCTGCGCGCGATCCCGGACCTCGACGTCGTCCGCCCGGCGGACGCCGCGGAGACCGCCGTCGCGTGGCGCGGCATCCTCGAGCGGACCGAGCGCCCGGTGGGCCTCATCCTCTCGCGCCAGAACCTGCCCAACCCGGAGCGCGGCGGGGACACGGGTCTCGCCCCGGCCGAGGGCGCCCTGCGCGGCGGCTACGTGCTCGCCGACTCGCCCACCGGTTCGATCGACGTCCTGCTGATCGCCACCGGCTCCGAGGTGCAGCACGCGCTCGCGGCGCGCGAGACGCTCCAGCAGGACGGGATCGGCGCCCGCGTCGTGTCCCTGCCCAGCGTCGAGTGGTTCGCCGACCAGGACGAGGCCTACCGCGAGGAGGTCCTCCCCTCGGGCGTCAGGGCCCGGGTGAGCGTCGAGGCCGGGCTGGCCATGCCCTGGCGCGACCTCGTCGGCGACGCCGGACGGTCCGTGTCGATCGAGGGCTTCGGCGCCTCCGCGCCCGGCGACGTCGTCATGGAGAAGCTCGGCATCACGGCGGACGCCGTCGTGGCTGCCGCGAAGGAGACCATCGAGGCCGCCTCGGCCTGACGACCCACGTGACACCCTCGACGGGCCGCGGACGGTACGCCGGCCGCGGCCCGTCGCACTTCCACCACCGGAGGACGGCATGACCGATCAGACCAGCCCCCTGTCCGAGCTCTCCGCCCACGGCGTGTCCGTGTGGCTCGACGACCTCTCCCGCGAGCGGCTCGACGACGGCTCGCTGCAGCAGCTCATCGACGACCGGAACGTCGTCGGCGTGACGACCAACCCGACGATCTTCGCCGGTGCGCTGTCGAAGGGCTCCGCCTACGACGCCCAGGTGGCCGAGCTCGCACGTGCGGGCAGCGACGTCGAGCAGGCCGTCACCGCGATCACGACCGACGACGTCCGCGCGGCCTGCGACGTCTTCGCCCCGGTCTTCGAGGCGACCGGCGGCAAGGACGGCCGCGTCTCGATCGAGGTCGACCCGCGCCTCGCGCGCGACACGGGAGCCACGATCGCGGAGGCACGGACGCTCTGGCAGGTCGTCGACCGGCCCAACGTCATGATCAAGATCCCCGCCACCGAGGAGGGCCTGCCCGCGATCGCCGACGCGATCGCCGAGGGCATCAGCGTCAACGTCACGCTCATCTTCTCCCTCGACCGCTACCGCGCCGTCGCCACCGCCTACCTCGACGGGCTCGAGCGTGCCCAGGACAACGGTATCGACCTGTCGACCATCCGCTCGGTCGCCTCGTTCTTCGTCTCCCGGGTCGACGCCGAGGTGGACAAGCGCCTCGACGCGCTCGGCTCGTCCGAGGCGAGCGCGCTGCGCGGCGCCACGGCGATCGCCAACGCCCGCCTGGCCTACGCCCGGTTCGAGGAGATCTTCGGTTCTCCGCGGTTCACCGAGCTGGCCGCATCGGGTGCCCACGTCCAGCGGCCGCTGTGGGCGTCGACCGGCGTGAAGGACGAGGCGTACAGGGACACGATGTACGTCGAGGAGCTCGTCGCGGACGACACCGTCAACACGATGCCGGAGAAGACCCTGCTCGCCACCGCGGAGCACGGCGAGATCCGCGGGGACACGGTGTCCGGCCGAGCCGACCAGGCCCAGCAGGTCCTGGAGTCGCTCGCCGCGCTGGGCATCGACATCGACGAGGTCACCGCCCAGCTCGAGGACGAGGGCGTGTCGAAGTTCGAGGTGTCGTGGGAGGAGCTCCTGCAGACCGTCCGTTCGGCGCTCGACTCGGCGTCGGCCTGACAGCCGGTCGGCACGAACCGGACGGACGCGG
>NZ_JBNDNA010000015.1:0-76125 GCF_049856175.1 Georgenia sp. Z1491 | reverse complement strand
ACGGCGGCAATAGCGAGGGGGAAACGCCCGGTCCCATTCCGAACCCGGAAGCTAAGCCCCTCAGCGCCGATGGTACTTCACGGGCGACCGTGCGGGAGAGTAGGACACCGCCGTACACACCATTCTGAAGGCCCCCACCACACCGGTGGGGGCCTTCAGCCATTTCTTCGTCCGTTCTCGCACCCGCCGAGACCTCGGCACGCCGCTGTGCCGGGCCCCTGTACGGCCACCAGTCGTGCCGGCGGGCCACCTCAAGGGTTGAACATCGCGGCACTCGTGATGACGACCTGTCTCGATCCTGGACCTAGACTCGCTGGCATGAGCTCCGACGGCGCACCCGACATCAAGCCTCGCTCCAGGCAGGTCACGGACGGCATCGAGGCCACCGCTGCGCGCGGCATGCTGCGTGCCGTCGGGCTGGGCGACGACGACTTCGCCAAGCCCCAGATCGGTGTGGCCAGTTCGTGGAACGAGATCACCCCCTGCAACCTCTCCCTCGACCGGCTCGCCAAGAAGTCGAAGGAGGGCGTGCACGCCGCCGGTGGTTACCCGCTCGAGTTCGGCACGATCTCCGTCTCGGACGGCATCTCTATGGGCCACGAGGGCATGCACTACTCGCTCGTGTCGCGCGACATCATCGCGGACAGCGTCGAGACAGTGATGATGGCGGAGCGCCTCGACGGTTCCGTGCTGCTCGCCGGCTGCGACAAGTCCGAGCCCGGCATGCTCATGGCGGCCGCACGCCTCGACCTGGCCAGCGTCTACGTCTACGCGGGCTCGATCATGCCCGGCTACGCCCGCCTCTCGACCGGGGAGGAGCGGGAAGTCACCATCATCGACGCCTACGAGGCGGTCGGCGCCTGCGCCCGCGGCCTGATGTCCCGCGAGGACGTGACGGCGATCGAGAAGGCCATCTGCCCGGGCGAGGGCGCTTGCGGCGGCTTCTACACGGCGAACACCATGGCCTCCGTCGCCGAGGCCATGGGCATGTCGCTGCCCGGTTCGGCGGCCCCGCCCGCGATCGACCGGCGCCGGGACACCGCCGCCTTCGAGGCGGGCGAGGCGGTCGTCGAGCTGCTCCGCCAGGGGATCACGGCCCGGGACATCATGACCCGTGAGGCGTTCGAGAACGCCATCGCGGTCGTCATGGCGTTCGGCGGCTCGACCAACGCGGTCCTCCACCTGCTGGCCATCGCGCACGAGGCCGACGTGGACCTCGAGCTCGCGGACTTCCAGCGCATGAGCGAGAAGGTCCCGCACCTCGGCGACGTCAAGCCGTTCGGCCGGTACGTCATGAACGACATCGACAAGGTCGGGGGCGTCCCCGTGGTCCTCAAGGCGCTTGACGAGGCCGGGCTGCTCAACCGCGACTGCATGACGGTCACCGGCAGGACGATGGCCGAGAACCTCGAGGCCGTCTCTCCGCCGGACCCCGACGGCAAGATCATCCACCACATGTCCGAGCCGATCGCCAAGCGCGGTGGCATCACCATCCTCAAGGGCTCCCTCGCCCCCGAGGGCGCCGTGGTGAAGTCCGCCGGGTTCGAGTCCGACGTCTTCGAGGGCACCGCGCGCGTGTTCGAGCGGGAGCGGGCCGCCATGGACGCGCTCTCGGACGGCACCATCACCGACGGCGACGTCGTCGTCATCCGGTACGAGGGCCCCAAGGGCGGACCCGGTATGCGCGAGATGCTGGCCATCACCGGCGCGATCAAGGGGGCGGGCCTCGGCAAGAGCGTGCTGCTCATGACGGACGGCCGATTCTCCGGCGGCACCACCGGCCTGTGCGTCGGGCACGTCGCCCCCGAGGCCTCCGACGGGGGGCCGATCGCCCTCGTCCACGACGGCGACCGCATCCGTCTCGACGTCGGCACCGGCACCCTCGACCTGCTCGTGGACGACGACGAGCTCGACCGCCGCCGCGGAACCTGGGAACCAGCTGCCCCGCGGTTCACCACCGGCGTGCTCGGCAAGTACCAGAAGCTCGTCCAGTCGGCCTCCCGCGGCGCGATCCTCGAGTAGACGACGCCGTGGTGCGCCGGCACCGACGGCAGGTGAGAACGCTGTCACTGCGGACTCACTCGCGCGGACTCATCTGTTCCCTAGCGTGGAGGCAGCGCCGGGAGGTTCCCGGCCGACGTGAGGACGCGTAGCCATGACCGACACCCCCGCTCGCCCCGTGCGTTCCGCCGCCGCCCGCATCGCCGCGCGGTACTCGCCGCCGGTCGAACGCCCCACCCGGCCCCTCCGCCCGGTTACCGACGCCCAGGTCGCCACCACCTCGCTCCCGGTTACCGACGCCCAGGCGCCCACCAGCTCGCTGCCGGTCAGCGACCCGAGGGCAGCGACGCCCGCCGAGCCGGACGACGGCCGCGGCGCGGAGCTCGTCGAGCTGTCGCCCCGCGCGGTCGATGTGCCTGTGCGCGGGGACCATGCCACGGCCGCCGAGGGACCTACCGCCGGTCCGACCGCCGCCGACCGGCAAGACCTCGGCCCGTCGGTCGCGCTGCCCCGCCTCGTCGCCGGCGCACGGCTCCTGCACGTGCTCGGTCTCCTCGGGGTCGGGCTCCTCGCCGTCGCGGCCCTCGTGCTCGTCGCCCCCGTCGTCGCTGACCTGACCTCGGCCTCGACGTCGCGTGCGTTCGCCGGCAGCGCCCTCATGGGCGCAGGCGCGATCGCCCTCCTGGGTGTCGCCCGCTGGCTGGACCACCTCCTGTCCGACCGCATCGCCCGCCACTACGCGGAGTCGCTCCTGCACCGGGTGGTCGAGCGGAGCGTCGACCACCCGGCCGCCGTGTCGCGGCTCGGTGCCCACTCGGTCCGTGCGATTCGGGACGCGACCGCCCATCTCCACGCCCGGCTCGTCCCGCTCGCCGTCGTGCTCGTCGGCGCCGCCGTCGCGCTCACGATCGTTCACCGCAGCCTCGCGCTCGTCGCCGCCGCGCCGCTCATCATGCTGGGCGCCGTGGCGGCCGCGACGGCCGCGTCGGCATCCCGCGCCACGCGCGCCGAGCGTCGCGCCAGGCACGAGCTCACCACGGCGCTCGGCTCCGCCCTCTCGCCCCCGGACACCTACGAGGTCGAGCCGGTCGCGTCCCACGTGGTCGTCGCGGGTGCCGAGCACGAGCCGGACGCGGGGGAGGACGCCGTGGCCGACACCCTGGACCCCGACGACGACGAGCTGGCCGGCGCCCGGACGCGCGACCCGGCCGCCCGCGGTGGTGCCGCTGGCGCTGGTGACTCAGCTGGTGCCGAGGCGGACCGTCCCGGCGACCTTCCGGCCGACGTCCGGACCGCGCTCGGGCGGCTCGCCGAGGCCCAGGCCGGGTCGGCCGAGGCGCTGGGCACGCTGCGCGCGGTCGGGCTCGTCGTCGTCGGTTTCGCGCTCGCCGCGGTCGCCGTCGCCGGCCACGCCGCGGGTGTGCCGGTCGGCGAGCTCGCCGGGGCGCTCGTGGTCACCGCTATCGCGGCGACGTCGGCCCTCGACGTCGCCGAGGGAGCCCGGTTCGTCCCGGCGACCGTCGACGCGCGCCGAGCCCTCGGGCGCGCCCTCGCCCACGACGAGTGAGGGCGCCTCGCCCACGACGAGTGAGGGCGCCTCGCTCACGACGAGTGAGGGCGCCTCGCTCACGACGACGGAGCGCGCTGCCGGCCGGGTGGACGGCCCGCAGGCCCCCGTTCCCCAATTCGTCTCACTGATCGGGAACGTGAACCACGATGCAAGACGACTGGCGTCCGCGCGGGCGGCGGGCGTACAGTGCACGTGTGCCCAGGATCAGCATTCTCGTAGTCGGCCGCGCGGCCGACGCTCGTTGAGAGCTGGTCCGGCCGCGCCCCTCGACACCCGCCGGGTCGAGGGGTTTTTGCATGCCCGGCGACACGGCTGACCCGGACCAGGGTCGTCCACGAACCGGCCCCGCGGGCCGGAGAGGCGAAGGAGGGACCATGACGAGCACGTCGCACAGCGCGCCGAGCCATTCCGCGCCCGACGACGAGGCCGCGCGCCACGACGTCGGCGCGGCCGGGACCGGGACCGACGACGCCGTACTCGGGGACGAGGTCGGCGCGCGGCGCAGGGCCGTGCCCGCCAGGGGAGCCACGCCCGGCATCGACCCGGTCGAGGCCGACATCCTCGCGACGGCGGCCGTCGCCGAGCGCACGCTCGCCCACGGTGGCACGGGCGGGACCGGCGTCGTCCTGCGGGGCGGCCGCATCGAGACAGTCGCCCAGGACGCGGAGATCACCGAGCCCTCGACGGGCGCCCGCAACATCGTCCGCGCCCTCGAGGAGCTGGGCGTCGACACGATCTTCGGGATCCCTGGCGGCGCGATCCTGCCGACGTACGACCCGCTGTTCCAGTCGGACAAGGTGCGGCACATCCTCGTCCGCCACGAGCAGGGCGCCGGCCACGCGGCCGTGGGCTACGCGGCGGCGACCGGCCGGACGGGCGTCTGCATCGCCACCTCGGGGCCGGGGGCGACCAACCTCATCACGGCCATCGCGGACGCCAACATGGACTCCGTCCCGCTCGTGGCCATCACCGGCCAGGTCGGCGCGGCGGCGATCGGGACGGACGCCTTCCAGGAGGCGGACATCGTCGGCGCCACGATGCCGCTGACCAAGCACTCCTTCCTCGTCACGGACCCGGACGAGATCCCGGCCCGCATCGCCGAGGCGTTCCACCTCGCCGCCACGGGCCGACCGGGCCCGGTGCTGGTCGACGTCGCCAAGTCCGCCCAGCAGGCCGAGGCGGACTTCGTGTGGCCGCCGGTGATGGACCTGCCCGGCTACAAGCCGACGGTCAAGCCGCACGGTCGTCAGGTCAAGGAGGCGGCCCGGCTCATCGCCTCCGCCTCGCGCCCCGTCCTCTACGTGGGTGGCGGCGTCATCCGTGCGCAGTCCACCGACGCGCTCGCCGAGCTCGTCGAGGTCTCGAACGCCGCGGTCGTCACGACGCTCATGGCCCGCGGCGCGTTCCCGGACTCGCACCCGAACAACGTCGGCATGCCCGGCATGCACGGCACCGTCGCTGCGGTGGCGGCGCTGCAGAAGGCCGACCTCGTCGTCGCGCTCGGGGCCCGGTTCGACGACCGCGTGACCGGCCGCCTCGACAGCTTCGCCCCGCTCGCGAAGATCGTGCACGCGGACGTCGACCCGGCGGAGATCTCGAAGAACCGTCGCGCCGACGTCCCGATCGTCGGGGACCTGTCCGAGACGATCCCTGCCCTCACGGCGGCGCTGCGCGACGCCCAGGTCCAGCACGGCGAGCCCGAGGTCGCGGCCTGGTGGGACCAGCTCACCGACCTGCGCACCCGCTACCCGCTGGGCTGGGCGCCCACGGCCGACGGCCAGCTCGCGCCCCAGCACGTCATCTCGCGCCTCGGCGAGCTCGCCGGACCGGACGCCGTCTACGCCGCGGGCGTGGGGCAGCACCAGATGTGGGCCGCCCAGTTCATCAGCTACGAGAAGCCGCGCACGTTCCTCAACTCCGGCGGCCTGGGCACGATGGGCTACGCGGTCCCGGCCGCCATGGGAGCCAAGGCCGCCCTGCCGGACACGCCGGTCTGGGCGATCGACGGCGACGGCTGCTTCCAGATGACCAACCAGGAGCTGGCCACCTGCGTGCTGGACCAGATCCCCATCAAGGTCGCGATCATCAACAACTCCTCGCTCGGCATGGTCCGCCAGTGGCAGACCCTGTTCTACGAGAGCCGCTACTCGTCGACCGACCTGCACACCGGGCACGACACGGTGCACATCCCGGACTTCGTCAAGCTCGCGGAGGCCTACGGATGCGTGGCGATCCGGGTGACCAAGGTCGATGAGATCGACGCCGCGATCGAGCGCGCGATGGAGATCAACGACCGCCCGGTGGTCATCGACTTCGTCGTCAGCCGCGACGCGATGGTGTGGCCGATGGTCGCCTCCGGCGTCTCCAACGACGAGATCCAGTACGCCCGTGGGCTCACGCCCGACTTCGAGCACGAGGACTGAGGGGAAGGACATGAGCACCAGGCACACGCTGTCCGTTCTGGTCGAGAACAAGCCCGGCGTCCTCACGCGCGTCACCGCGCTGTTCGCCCGTCGCGCGTTCAACATCCACTCGCTCGCGGTGGGTCCCACCGAGCGGGAGGACGTCTCGCGCATCACGGTGGTCGTCGACGCCGCCGAGCTCCCGCTCGAGCAGGTCACCAAGCAGCTGAACAAGCTGATCAACGTGCTGAAGATCGTCGAGCTCGAGCCGGGGAACACCGTCGAGCGCGAGCTCCTGCTCGTCAAGGTCCGCGCCGACGACGCCTCCCGCACCGCCGTCCTCCAGGTCGTCGAGCTGTTCCGCGCGCACGTCGTCGACGTCGCGCCGGAGGCCGTGACGATCGAGGCCACGGGCGGCGACGCCAAGCTCGACGCCCTGCTCACGGCCCTCGCGCCGTACGGCATCCGTGAGATCGTGCAGTCGGGCTCCGTGGCGCTGGCGCGCGGCTCGCGCTCGCTCACGGACCGCACGCTGGACCGCGTGCGCAGCGCCTGACCGGGCGCCCGGCGCACCGCACGCACACGCGCGCACGCACCACCCGCGCGTGATGCCGGCGCTCCCGCACCGGCGCCCGCACGACCGACGACCTGCACGAACACGACCGAGCACCAACGAACGAAGGAGGGCCCTCGTGGCCGAGCTGTACTACGACGACGACGCCGATCTGTCGATCATCCAGTCCAAGAAGGTGGCCGTCATCGGCTACGGCAGCCAGGGGCACGCGCACGCGCTGAACCTGCGGGACTCGGGCGTCGAGGTCGTCGTCGGCCTGCGCGAGGGGTCCTCCTCCCGCGCGAAGGCGGAGGAGCAGGGCCTCGCGGTCGCCACCGTGGCGGACGCCGTCTCCGGCGCCGACGTCATCATGGTCCTCGCCCCGGACCAGCACCAGCGCACGATCTACTCCGAGGACATCGAGCCGAACCTCAAGGACGACGCGGCGATCTTCTTCGCCCACGGCTTCAACATCCGGTTCGACCTCGTCACGCCGTCCGCCGGCCACGACATCGCCATGGTCGCCCCGAAGGGCCCGGGCCACACGGTGCGTCGCCAGTACGAGGACGGCCGCGGCGTGCCGGTCCTCCTCGCGGTCGAGCAGGACGCCTCGGGCACGGCCTGGGACCTCGCGGCCTCCTACGCGAAGGCGATCGGCGGCCTGCGCGCCGGCGGCATCAAGACCACCTTCACCGAGGAGACCGAGTCCGACCTGTTCGGCGAGCAGACCGTGCTCTGCGGCGGCGTCAGCCAGCTCGCGCAGTACGGCTTCGAGGTCCTCACCGAGGCCGGCTACCAGCCGGAGATCGCCTACTTCGAGGTCCTGCACGAGCTCAAGCTCATCGTCGACCTCATGTACGAGGGCGGCATCGCCAAGCAGCGCTGGTCGGTCTCGGACACCGCCGAGTACGGCGACTACGTCTCGGGCCCGCGGGTCATCACCCCCGAGGTCAAGGACAACATGGTCGCGGTGCTCGCGGACATCCAGTCCGGCGCCTTCGCCGAGCGCTTCATCGCGGACCAGGACGCGGGCGGCCCCGAGTTCGCCGCGCTGCGCAAGAAGGGCGAGCAGCACCCGATCGAGGCGACCGGCCTCGAGCTGCGCAACCTGTTCTCCTGGGTCGAGACCCGGGACGCGGACTACACCCAGGGCCAGGTCGGTCGCTGACCGGCTGCCCGCACGAGGAGCTCGACCCGGCCCGGCCCGTCGCCCCGCGCGGCGGGCCGGGCCGGGTCGGCCCGGCATGATGAACGGGGCCGCCAGGCCCGCACGGACGTGGAGAGGACAACTGTGAGCGAGCAGCGCGAGATCGACCTGGGTGTCGTCGGTGGCGACGGGATCGGCCCGGAGGTGGTGGCCGAGGCCCTCAAGGTCGCGCGCGCCGCGCTGGACGGGTCCGGCGTCACCCTGCGGGAGACCCCGTACGACCTCGGCGCCGCCCGCTGGCACCGCACCGGGGAGACGATCACCGACGCCGAGGTGGCCTCCCTGCGTGAGCACGACGCGATCCTGCTCGGGGCCGTCGGCGACCCCGGTGTCCCCTCCGGCGTCCTCGAGCGCGGCCTGCTGCTGCGCTTGCGCTTCGAGCTCGACCACTACGTCAACCTGCGGCCCGCGAAGCTGCTGCCCGGGGTCGCCACCCCGCTGGCCGACCCCGGTGCCATCGACCTCGTCGTCGTGCGGGAGGGCACCGAGGGCCCGTACGTGGGCAACGGCGGCGCGTTGCGCGTGGGCACGCCCAACGAGCTGGCCACCGAGGTCTCGGTCAACACCGCGTTCGGGGTCGAGCGCGTGGTCCGCGACGCGTTCGCCCGCGCGCAGGCCCGGCCCCGCAAGAAGCTCACCCTGGTCCACAAGCACAACGTCCTCGTGCACGCCGGCCACCTGTGGCGGCGCACGGTCGACGCCGTCGCCGCCGAGTACCCCGAGGTCGCGGTCGACTACGCCCACGTCGACGCGACGATGATCTACCTCGTCACGGACCCGTCGCGGTTCGACGTCATCGTCACCGACAACCTGTTCGGCGACATCGTCACGGACCTGGTCGCCGCCGTCACCGGCGGCATCGGCCTGGCCGCGTCGGGCAACGTCAACCCCGACCGCACCTCGGCGTCGATGTTCGAGCCCGTCCACGGCTCCGCCCCGGACATCGCGGGCACCGGGAAGGCCGACCCGACCGCCGCGATCCTGTCGGCCGCTCTCATGCTCGAGCACGTCGGCCAGGGCGCGGCCGCCGCGCGCATCGAGGCGGCCGTCGAGGCCGACGTCGCCGCCCGCGCCGGCGCCACGCGCACCACGAGCGAGATCGGCGACGCCGTCGCCGCCGCCGTCACCTCCGACGCGCTGGCCACCACCGGGGGCGAGCGATGAACGCCGAGGAGCCCACCGCCGTCGGCCAGGAGGTCGGCGACGCCCAGGTCAGCCAGGGCGAGCCCGGCGACGCGACCACGCCCGGCGGTCTTCCGCTGCCCGCGCGCGGCACCGGCCTGGACATGCCCGGGACGCCGTCCGCCGACCTGCCGCCGGCCGGCGAGCTGGCCGCGCGCGTGGCCGGCGGCCGCAACCCGAACCCCGCCGACGACGCGCGGTACGCCGAGATCATGGGCGACCTGTCATTCGGCACGGCGTTCACGGACCACATGGTCCGGGCCACCTGGACCCACGACGACGGATGGGGGCCCCTGCGCCTCGAGCCGTACGGGCCGCTGCAGCTCTCGCCCGCCGCCTCCGTCCTGCACTACGGGCAGGAGGTCTTCGAGGGCCTCAAGGCCTACCGCTGGGAGGACGGCTCGGTGCGCACCTTCCGGCCCGGCTTCAACGCCGCCCGGCTCGCGCACTCCGCGCGGCGGCTCGCGCTGCCCGAGATGCCGGCCGAGGACGTCGTCGCGTCGATCGCCGCGCTCATGAGCGTCGACGAGCGGTGGGTCCCCTCGGACGAGGGGGCGTCGATGTACCTGCGGCCGTTCATGTTCTCCTCCGAGCCCTTCCTCGGCGTGCGCGCCGGGCGCCAGGTCGAGTACCTGCTCATCGCCTCGCCGGTGGGCCCCTACTTCGTCCACGGGTTCGAGCCCGTCGGCATCTGGGTCTCCTCGACCTACCACCGGGCCGGCGTCGGCGGCATGGGCGACACCAAGACCGGTGGCAACTACGCCGCCTCCCTGCTGCCGCAGGCCGAGGCCTACGAGAAGGGCTTCGAGCAGGTCCTCTTCCTCGATGCCTCGACCAACACGTACGTCGACGAGCTGGGCGGGATGAACCTCGTCGTCGTCGGCTCCGACGGCACCGTCCGCACGCCTGACCTCACCGGCACGATCCTCCGCGGCGGCACCCGGGACGCGCTGCTCACGCTGCTGGCCGAGTCCGGCCGCGAGGTCCGCGAGGAGCCGATCGCCCTGGCCGACCTGCTCGCCGACATCCGCTCGGGCGCCGTCGCCGAGGTGTTCGCCTGCGGCACCGCCGCGGTCGTCACGCCGATCGGGCGCCTGGCGGGGGAGGACTTCGACGTCACCGTCGCCGACGGTCAGCCCGGCCAGGTCACGCGGTCGCTGCACGCCGAGCTGACCGACATCCAGTACGGCCGCGCGGCGGACACCCACCAGTGGATGTATCGGCTCGTCTGAGCAGGAGCGGACCCGAATGACGCACGAGCTGCACGTCTACGACACGACCCTCCGGGACGGCGCCCAGCAGGAGGGCATCAACCTCACCGTCACGGACAAGCTGGCGATCGCCGCGCTCCTGGACGAGCTGGGCGTGGACTACATCGAGGGCGGCTGGCCGGGCGCCATCCCGCGGGACACGGAGTTCTTCCAGCTTGCCGAGAAGGAGCTCGAGCTGACCCACGCGCGGCTCGCGGCCTTCGGCTCGACGACGAAGCCCGGCGTGCCCGCGGCCGAGGACGCCCAGGTCCAGGCGCTGGTGGAGTCCGGCGCCGGCGTGCTCACGCTGGTGGCGAAGTCGGACTCCCGGCACGTCGAGCGCGCGCTGCGCACGTCCCTCGAGGAGAACCTGCGGATGGTGCGGGACACCGTCTCCCACCTCGTGGGTCTGGGCCGGGAGGTGCACGTCGACTGCGAGCACTTCTTCGACGGTTACCTGCACGACCCCGGGCACGCGCGCGACGTCGTGCGGACCGCGCTCGAGGCCGGTGCCACGACCGCGGTCCTGTGCGACACCAACGGCGGGACGCTGCCCGACGAGGTCGGCCGGATCGTCGCCGAGGTGCACGGTGCGGTCGAGGGGCGGATCGGGATCCACACCCACAACGACGCCGGCACCGCCGTGGCCTCGTCGATCGCAGCGGTCGACGCCGGGGCGAGCCACGTCCAGGGCTGCGTCAATGGGTACGGCGAGCGCACCGGCAACGCCGACCTGGTGGCGGTGATCGCAAACCTCGAGCTCAAGCGGGGAATCGTCGGCATCGGACCGGACCGGCTGCGCGAGGCGACGCGGATCAGCCACCAGATCGCCGAGCTGACCAACATCCCCGCGTTCTCCCGGCAGCCCTACGTGGGGTTCTCCTCGTTCGCGCACAAGGCGGGCCTGCACGCGTCGGCGATCCGGGTGGACCCGGACCTCTACCAGCACGCCGACCCGGCGGCCGTCGGCAACGACATGCGGATGATCGTGTCCGACATGGCGGGGCGGGCCTCGATCGAGCTCAAGGGCCGCGAGCTCGGGTTCGACCTCGCCGGCCGCTCCGAGCTGCTCACCCGCGTGACCGAGCGCGTGAAGGCGGCGGAGGCGCGCGGGTACACGTACGACGCTGCGGACGCCTCGTTCGAGCTGCTCCTGCGTGAGGAGCTGGGGGAGGGCGGCGCGGAGGCGTACTTCGACGTCGAGTCCTGGCGTGCACAGGTCACCTCGCTCGACGGTCGGGGACGGACCGAGGCCGAAGCGACGGTCAAGCTGCGCACCGGCCGGGGCCGGATCGTGCGCACGGGGGAGGGCAACGGGCCGGTCAACGCGCTCGACCACGCCCTGCGCGAGGCGCTGGTGGACACCTACCCCGAGATCGAGGCGTTCGCGCTCGTCGATTACATGGTGCGCATCCTCGACTCCCAGCAGGGCACCGACGCGTCGGTGCGCGTGCTCGTGCGGTCGTCCGACGGGGTGCGGTCCTGGTCGACGGTCGGGGTCGGGACTGACGTGGTCGAGGCGTCCTGGGAGGCGCTCGTGGAGTCGTTCGTCTGGGGACTCGTGCACGCCGAGGTCGCGCCGCGCTGAGTCCGGTGTGAACCGGCGCGGGCGCTCGGTGCCGTCCGAGCGCGTAGGTCGGCCCTCAGGGCAGCGCCGACGGGCCCGGACCGGAACACTCGTCGTCGTCGGATCCGGATGCATGTACCGGCGACGGGCCCGGATGTGTGTACGGACGACCTCTCGGTAAGACGGACAATATTGTCCGTTTCATGAGAACTCAGCCCCCGTTGACTGCGCCCATCTTCCGGTCGGAGGGCCAGGCGCGGATCCTGTCCGAGATCCTGCTCGGCGACAGGGAGCTGGGTGTCACCGATCTGGCGGCGGCTACCGAGCTCGCCTATCCCACGGTGCACCGCGAGGTCGAGCGGCTGGTGGACGCCGGCATCCTGGCGGAGCGCCGCGTCGGCCGCACCAGGCTCCTGCGCGCCGACGAGGACAGCCCGCTCGTGCCCCCGCTGCGGGAGATCCTGCTCGTGTCCACCGGCGTCGTCGCGGCGCTCGGGCATGCGCTGTCGGCGGTCGACGGGATCGACCAGGCGTTCATCCACGGCCCCTTCGCGGCCCGGGCCCGTGGCATCGAGGGACCGGCGCCCAGGGACATCGACGTCATGGTGATCGGCCCCGCCGATGCGGAGGAGGTCTTCGAGGTGTGCGAGATCGTCGAGCCGGTCGTCAGGCGCGCTGTCCGCCCCACCGTCATGACCAACTCGGAGTGGGTGGCGGCGCCGGACGTCCGTGCGCGGGTCACCGCAGGCCCGGTGCTCGACCTCATCGGAGACCGGCCGCAGTGGGGCCGAGCGAACGACGGCTCGTAGGGTCGGCGGATGGAGCCCATCCCGTTCCGACCGACCGACGACGACCGGGGCCGCCACCCGATGCCCGCGTCGGTGCCGCCCGGGCTGCGCCTCGAGCTGAGCCGTGCCAGGCTGCTCGACGGCGCGGAAGCCACGTTCGACGAGTGGATGTCCACGCTGCACGACCGCTACGACGAGTGCGAGGCGACGCTGGCCGACGAACGTGTCGCGTTCGAGGCGACGTTCCTCAACCGCGAGGCCGACGGCTCGATGTGGATGTACCACCTCACACTGCTCGGCGAGGACTCCCGCGGGCTCGACCCGACGGCGAGCAGCATCGACGCCGACCACGAGGCCTACGCCCGGCGCACGAAGGAACGCGGCTGGGAGGAGCTCGCCCCCACGTTCCTTCTCGCCCCGCCGCACATCCGCGAGGCCATGCGGCAGTGGGGGACGACCGGTACGGGCGGTGGTGACGCCACGGCATGACCTCGGTGGAGCGACGCGACGGCGGGACCTGATCACCCCGGCGCCATGCTCGGCGTGCGACGTAGGCTGGCCGGGACGACGAGCGCGGGGCGGGAGCGCCCTTCGTCGTCGGGCATGTCCGTGCGGCGCGCGCCCACGGCCAGGAGGAGGGAGCTGATCGGTGCGGGCCGAGACTGAGCCGGACCGGTCGGTCGACGCCCCGGACCCCGCGCGCTGGCGGATCCTCATGGTGGTGCTCGGCGCCATCTTCATGTCGCTGATCGCGGTGAGCATCGTCAACGTCGCGCTGCCGTCGATGCAGGAGGGGCTCGGCGCCTCGGCGTCGGACCTGCAGTGGGTGCTGTCCGGGTATGCGCTGACGTTCGGCGTCGTGCTCGTGGCCGCCGGCCGCGCGGGCGACGTCATGGGCCGCGGCGGCATCTTCCTCATCGGGCTGGCCATCTTCACCGCCTCCTCGATCGCCGCCAGCGCGGCGCCCAGCTCGGAGTGGCTCAACATCACCCGGTTCGTCCAGGGCGTGGGCTCGGGCCTCATCAACCCGCAGGGCGTCGGGATGATCCAGCAGTACTTCCGCGGCGCCGAGCGCGCCCGCGCGTTCGGCTACTTCGGCGCGGCGGTCGGGGTCTCGGTGGGCATCGGCCCGGTGCTCGGCGGCGTGCTCATCAACGCCGGCGGCCCCGAGCTCGGCTGGCGGCTGACGTTCCTCGTCAACGTGCCCGTCGGGATCGCCACGATCGTCCTGGGGCTGCTGTGGTTCCCCAGGCCTCTCATCCGCTCCCGTCGGCACGCCGACCCCGCCACCCGGGCCGAGCGCTCGCTGGACCCCGTCGGTGCGCTGCTCCTCGGCGCCGCGGTCCTCGCGATCCTGCTGCCGTTCATGGAGGGGCGCGGGTCGGCGATCCTCTGGCTGCTCGTGCCGGTCGGGCTGCTGCTCGTGCGTGTCTGGGTGTGGTGGGAGCGGCGGTACGCGCGCACCGGGCGCAGTCCGATGGTGGATCTCAGCATCTTCCGCACCCGCAGCTTCAGCAACGGGGCGCTGATGATCACCCTGTACTTCCTGGGGATGACGAGCGTGTGGGTGCTCGTCGCGCTGTACATGCAGCAGGGCGACGGGCGGTCCGCGCTCGAGGCCGGGACTATCGGGTTGCCGTCGGCGGTGCTGTCGGCGATCGGTGCGAACTGGGCGGGCAAGCGCGTGCTGACGTATGGGCGCAAGCTGGTGATCGGTGGCCTGCTCGTGGCCCTGGTCGGCCTGCTGCTGAGCATCGTGGTGGTGGTCCTGCATGACGTCGCGGGCCTGAGCGTCTGGTGGCTCATGCTGTCCCTGTCCTTCATCGGGGCCGCGCAGGGCTGCGTGGTCAGCCCGAACCAGACGCTCACGCTCGCGGAGGTGCCGCTGCGGTATGCGGGCAGCTCGGGCGCGATCATGCAGACCGGTCAGCGGATCGGGACGTCGATCGGGATCGCGGTGATCACGGCGGCGGTGTTCAGCACGCTCGAGGTCACCGACTGGCCGACGGCGGCGTCGGTCGGCTTCGGCCTCGTGACGCTGGTGGTCGTGGCGACGCTCGTCGTGGCGATCAAGGACCAGCGCGACCGGCGGGCGGGTGGCACGCCGACGGTGTGAGGGTGCGGGGCCGGGCCGGTCCTGCGCAGGGCGAATGGACCAGCCGGCCGGGGACACGGGTCGGCAGGTCGCACGAGTTGTCGCGGGCGAGTCATGCTCCGAGCTCGACGAGGACGGCAGCCTGGTCATCCGGCTGGCGCGCACCTGCCCGATCTGTTTGCATACAGCATGCGAAAACACTGGTGGCCGATCGCAGGCATCGTGTGGATCGTCTCCGGCCTGGCCGCCGTCGGGGCGGAGCTCTGGTCGGGCGTCCGCTCGTCCGCCCCGTACTCCTTCGCGGAGCAGGCGATCAGTGACCTCGGGTGGGTCGGCTGCGGCGCGTCCGACGCCTACCCGGACGGGCCCGTGGAGATCTGTTCACCTGAGCACACGGTCCTCAACGTCGCGTGGATCGTCACCGGGTTGGCGTTCGCCGCGGCTGCCCTCGCGCTGCGTCGGGTCCTGCCGGTTGGCAAGCGCGGCGGGATCGGGGCGTGGCTCCTCGTCGCCGGCGGGCTGGGGCAGGCGGGCGCCGGGCTGTGGCCCTCGGACGTGGACCTCACGCTCCACACGATCATCGCGATGATCGGTTTCCTCGCCCAGAGCGTGGCCCTGATCCTCATCGGCTCGGGCTGGCTCCGGTCGCGCGCCGCGCTCGGCCGGACCACCCTGATCGCGGGCATCGTGACGATCTTCGGGCTCCTCCTGCTCATGGCGCCGACGGCATGGTCGCTACCGTTCGGCATCCTCGAGCGGGCCGCCGCGTGGCCGTTCCTCCTGTGGCTGGTCCTGGCCGGTGCCGCGGCGATGCGGGCCTCTCGGGCGCCCGACGCCCGTGGTGCGCGCGGCGGCAGTCCGGCTCCCCGCGCGGCGGGACGGTAGCGCCGTGCCGAAGATCGTCGACCACGGCGCGCGTCGCGAGGAAGTCACCCGTGCGGCGCTCGAGCTCGTGGCCCGCGGTGGGCGGCGTGCGGCGACGGTGCGCGCGCTGGCGGACGCCACCGGCTGGTCCGCGGGGGCGGTGCGGCACTACGTCCCGTCCACGGCAGCCCTCGAGTCGCTCATGCTCGAGCACGTCGCAGGACAGGTGCAGCGCCGCGTCGGGGACGTCGTGCGAAACGGTCGCAACGACGGTCTCGACCCTGTCGAGCTGGTGGCCCACATGGTCGAGCAGATCCTGCCGCTGGACGCCGAGCGGGACGCGGAGCACCGCATCTGGCTCGCGCTCTACGTGGATCCCGGCATCGCGGCCGAGGAACTGAGCTGGGCCTGGACGGGCAAGCGGATGTTCCACCGTCAGCTAGTCCTCCTGCTCGCGGGTGCCGAGACCGTCCCCGACTACCCGGAGGAACTTCCTCGGGAGCAGGAACGACTGGCAGGACACCTCCACGCCTTCATCGACGGACTCGCCCTGCGCCTCGCGAGCGGCTGGGTGGAACCGCGACCGCCGCAGGAGGACCTGAGGGACATGCTGCGCGTGCTGGCCGCGCGGTCCGTCGAGCTGGGGAAGGTGTCCTCGGCGCCGTCGCCCGCGCAGGGCTGAGCTGCGCGTCAGTGACCCGAGACCCGAGCGTGACGCTGACCCGACGGGCCTCCGCGCCGTGATCTGGCCGCAGCGTCGTGACCGTGTGTGTGCCGGCGAGCGATCGCTGCTGACCGCGTGCGCTGCTCGAGAGCCTGGCTCGATGACCGGCCTCGACATCGAGGCGGCCACGCGACGGACCGGCTGACGGACCCCCCACGCCCGTCCACGCGTACGACCCCTTTCAGCCCAACGATTCGGATGGACGCCGGCGCCCGGCGGGGGAGAGGCTGACCCGATGCGCCTCTTCGCTGCGATCCGGCCGCCCGCCGAGGTGCTCGACCACCTCGAGCTGCCGCTGACCAACCTCCGTCTCGGCGCTGGCGCGCCCCTGCGCTGGGTGCCGGTCGACCAGCAGCACGTCACCGTGGCCTTCTACGGCGAGGTGCCCGACGGCGCGGTCGGCGACGTCGCCGATTCACTCGCCGAGGCCGCCGCCCGGCACGCCCCGCTCGACCTGCGCCTGCGTGGTGGCGGGTCCTTCTCCGGCCGCATCCTGTGGGTCGGCGTCGGCGGGGAGACCGCGCGGCTCACCGTGCTCATGGCCGACGCCGCCGACGCCCCCTACGTCCGCCCGCCCGACCCGGAGGACCAGGACGACGACGAACCGGGAGCGCCCGCGCGCGGCAACGGCCGCGGTCGCCAGGAGCGTCGCCGTGCCCACCTCACCGTCGCGCGCGAGTCGCGCCGATCGCGCGGGACCGACATGGCCGGCCTCGCCTCCGCCCTCGCGGTCTACGAGGGTCCCACCTGGCGGGCGGACGCCGTCGAGCTCGTCTCCTCCCGGCTCGGCGAGGGACCCGCTGGTGGGCCGCTCCACCAGGTTCAGGCCGTGATCCCGCTGGCCGGCCCCGCGTAGCGGCGCCGCCACATCTCGGCGGCCCGCTCCGGGAGACCTCGAACGGACGTCGACGTCGGACCGACCTCCCCGCATCCCGCGTGCACCTGGGCGGTACGCGCGCGGAGGTCGGCCGCCTCCGCGATCAGCGCGTCGACGTCGCCGATCTCGACGGCGGTGGCCCGCTCGCGCAGCTCGAAGAGGATCTCCTCCGCCTCGAGGCCGGCAGCGACGCTGTCGAGGACGATCCGCACCCTGACCGAACCGCGCGCCAGCCCCAGCCGGTCCTCCGCGACGGTCAGCACGTCGTGCCACAGCCGCGCCTCCCGGTGGCACTGGAGACCCGTCGGTCGGATCTCGAGCCCGGGACCGTGGGCGAGGCGGGCACGGGCGTCGAAGACGTGCAGCCCGACGTCGACGAGGGTCGCGGACGCCGGACGGCCGGCGACCTCGAGGCGCTCCTCGACGGCCTCCCAGCCCCGGGGTCGCGCGACGACGGTGGTCCGGCCGGAGGTTTGGCGAACCCGCCACGTCGGGTCCTCGCGCACACGGCGCGCCTTGGGCCCGGGGCCGAGCAGGGCGCCGTCCGCCGCGGACTGCCCGCGGCGCCTCCGCTCGGCCAGGAGCTCGCCCCGCTCGCCGTCGAAGCGCGCGTGGAGGGCTCCGATGAGGGCGAGGGCGTCGGGTGAGGGGACCCGCCTGGAGTCACGCCGCACGCCGACGACGACGGGTGGCGCACCGGTGGTGCGGGTGTTCGCCGTCGGGCGGGGGATCGTGGTGGCGCCGTGTGCGGGCCGGGTGTCGGTGAGGGTCATGGCTGTGGCTCCTTGCGCGTGGTGCGTCGGTGGGGTGTCGGTCGGGCGACGTCGTCGTCAGTGGAACTGCTGCTCCTCGGTGGACCCGCGCAGCGCGAGGGTCTCGCCCGTCGGGTTGAGCGCGGTGGCGACGAGGTCGAAGTAGCCGGTGCCGACCTCGCGCTGGTGCCTCGTCGCGGTGTACCCGTCGGCCTCGGAAGCGAACTCACGCTCTTGGAGCTCGACGTAGGCGGTCATCCCCTCGTGGGCGTAGCCGCGAGCGAGCTCGAACATGCCGTGGTTGAGCTGGTGGAAGCCCGCCAGGGTGATGAACTGGAACCGGTAGCCCATGGCGCCGAGCTCGCGCTGGAAGCGGGCGATCGTCTCCTCGTCGAGGTGCGCGCGCCAGTTGAACGACGGCGAGCAGTTGTACGCGAGCATCTGGTCCGGGTGCTCCGCGTGAACGGCCTCGGCGACCTCGCGGGCGTGGTCGAGGTCCGGCGTGGAGGTCTCGACCCACAGCAGGTCCGCGTAGGGCGCGTAGGCCAGGGCGCGGGCGATGACGGCCTCGGTCCCGGCGCGGGTCCGGTAGAAGCCCTCCGCCGTGCGCTCGCCGGTGGTCAGCCGCGCGTCCCGCGGGTCGATGTCCGAGGTGATGAGCGTGGCCGCGAGCGCGTCCGTGCGGGCGACGATCAGCGTGGGCACGCCGAGGACGTCGGACGCGAGCCGGGCCGCCCCCAGCGTGCGCACGTGCTGCGCCGTGGGGACGAGGACCTTGCCGCCCAGGTGCCCGCACTTCTTCTCCGACGCGAGCTGGTCCTCGAGGTGGACCCCGGCCGCGCCGGCCGTGATCAGCGCCTTGGTCAGCTCGAACGCGTTGAGCGCGCCGCCGAAGCCGGCCTCGGCGTCGGCCACGATCGGGGCGAGCCAGTCGAAGCCCGGGTCCGTGCCCTCGGAGAAGGAGATCTCGTCCGCCCGCAGCAGGGCGTTGTTGATCCTGCGCACGACGCTGGGGACGGAGTTGACGGGGTACAGCGACTGGTCGGGGTAGGTCTGGCCGGCTGAGTTCCCGTCCGCCGCGACCTGCCAGCCGGAGAGGTAGATCGCCTCGAGGCCGGCGCGAACCATCTGCGTGGCCTGGTTGCCGGTGATCGCGCCGAGGGCGTGGACGTAGTCGCGGGTGTGCAGGAGCTCCCACAGGCGGTCCGCTCCGCGCCGGGCGAGGGTCGGCTCCTCGCGGACGGTCCCGCGCAGGCGCACGACGTCCTCGGCCGTATGGTCGCGCCGCACGCCGGACCAGCGTGGGTTGCTCGCCCAGTCCTGGGCCAGGTCGGCGGCCTCGGAGCGGATGCGGCCCTCGATCGACCGGGGGTGGCCGGTGCGGGGTGCAGCGGCGCCGGTGGTCCCGGTGGTCCCGGCTGTGGTCTCGAGAACGGTGCTCATGGGATGCCTCTTCCTCGTGGCTCTCCGCGGAGATCGGGTGAAATCCGCGATGAGTACACGTTCGCGAGCGGTGGCCGTCCCATCCAGCACGGATCTGTGTAAAGTTCGAGCGATCTTCACCGAGGGAGAAGAGATGGCCGCGCGCACACGCATCACCACGCCCGACGACGCCGGAGCCGCTCGGCGGCCCGCCGCGTCGCCGGCCGGACCGGGGGACCCCGGCGAGCCGGACACTCAGGGGAGCGCGGCCGGGACCGGAGCACGGGCCGAGCCACGCGCCGGCGACGACGGGCTCGACCTCGCCGTCCTCGGCCGGCGCATCCGGCACGCGCGCCAGGGCGCCGGCCTCACGCTCGCCGACCTGGCGGCACGCGTGGACCGGGCGCCGTCGCTGCTCTCCCAGATCGAGAACGGACGGCGCGAGCCCCGCCTCGCGCTCGTCCACGCGATCGCGCGCTCCCTCGACGTGCCGGTCGCTGACCTCATGCGCGCCGAGCCGCCGACCCGGCGCGCCGCCCTCGAGCTCGCCCTCGAGCGCGCCCAGGCCGACCCGACCTACGCCTCGCTCGGACTGCCCTCCGTGCGCGCCACCGCGAAACTGCCCTCCGACGCGCTCGAGGCCCTCGTCGGCCTGCACGCCGAGCTCGCCCGCAGCGCCACGGTCCGCTCGGCCACGCCGGAGGAGGCCCGACGCGCGAACGCCGAGCTGCGCGCCACGATGCGGGGGCGGGACAACTACTTCGCGGAGATCGAGCAGGTCGCGGCGGCGATCTCGGAGGCGGTCGGCCACCGGGGCGGACCGCTGACCGACCGCGGGGTCTCCGCCGTCACCGCGCACCTCGGCTTCACGATCCACCGCACCGACGACCTGCCCCGCTCCACGCGTTCGGTCACCGACCTGCACCACCGCAGGATCTACCTCCCGATCACGGCCCGGGGCGGTCACGACCCGCGCACGATCGTCCTGCAGACCCTCGGCCACTTCGCCCTGGAGCACGCCGACCCCCGCGGCTACGCGGAGTTCCTCGCTCAGCGGGTCGAGGCGAACTACTTCGCCGCCGCCCTGCTCGTGCCCGAGCGCTCCGCCGCCGACCTGCTCACCGCCGCCAAGAAGGAGCGGGACCTCGCGATCGACGACCTGCGCGACGCCTTCGCGGTCTCCTACGAGACCGCCGCGCACCGGTTCACCAACCTCGCCACCGAGCACCTCGGTCTGCCGGTGCACTTCCTGCGCGTCGGGGAGGACGGGGTGATCTACAAGGCCTACGAGAACGACGACGTCACGTTCCCCACCGACGTCACCGGCGCCGTCGAGGGTCAGATCGTCTGCCGGAGATGGGCCTCGCGCCGCGTGTTCGACAACGTCGACCGCTACGCCACCCACTTCCAGTACACGGACATGGGGCGGGGCACGTACTGGTGCACCACGCACGTGGAGCGCACCGACGGCGGGGACTTCGCGATCGACGTCGGCGTCCCGTTCGACCACGCGAAGTGGTTCCGGGGGCGCGAGACGTCCGTGCGGCAGAGGTCGAGCTGCCCGGACCCGGCGTGCTGCCGGCGCCCGCCGGCAGCGCTCGCGAGCCGGTGGAAGTCGCACGCCTGGCCGAGCGCCCGCGCGCACAGTCACCTGCTCGCCGCTCTCCCGCCGGGCACGTTCCCCGGCGTCGACGACACCGAGGTCTACGAGTTCCTCGATCGCCACGCCACCGGCGCGTGAGGCTCTCCCCCATGTCGTCGAGAGTGCGGTTCCTGGTCGTCGAGAGTGCGGGTGACCGCACTCTCGCGGTCGGAGAACCGCACTCTCGACGAATGTCAGGGGGTGCGTAGGCTCGAGGCGTGCATGGTGAGTACAAGGTCCCCGGAGGCAAGCTCGTCGTCGTCGACCTGGAGGTGGCCGACGGACGACTGACGGACGTCCACCTCGCGGGAGACTTCTTCCTCGAGCCCGACTCCGCGCTCGCCGAGCTCGACGCGGTCCTCACCGGGCAGCCGGAGTCGGCGTCGGCGGCGGACCTGGCTGCCGCCGCGGCGACGGTCCTCGACCGGCCGGACGTGCACCCGTTCGGCCTCACCGCCGAGGGCGTGGGCATCGCCGTGCGCCGGGCGCTGGGCCGCGCGATCTCCTGGGACGACCTGACCATCGAGCTCGTCCACGGGCCCACCCTCCACCCGGCCATGCACGTCGCGCTCGACGAGGTGATCCCCGGCGAGGTCGCCGCAGGACGGCGCGGCGCCGTCCTGCGGTTCTGGGAGTGGGACGCACCCCTGGTGGTCATCGGCTCGTTCCAGTCCGTGCGCAACGAGGTCGACGAGGCCGCCCTCGACCGTTACGGCATGTCCGTGGTGCGGCGCGTCTCCGGTGGCGGGGCGATGTTCATGGAGGCCGGCAACTGCATCACGTACTCGCTCGTGGTGCCGACCTCGCTCGTCGAGGGCCTGAGCTTCGAGCAGTCCTACGCCTTCCTCGACGCGTGGGTGCTCGACGCCCTGAAGGAGATCGGCGTGAACGCCCGGTACGTCCCGCTCAACGACATCGCGTCCGACGCCGGAAAGATCGGGGGAGCGGCCCAGAAGAGGTTCGCGTCCGGAGTGGTGCTGCACCACGTGACGATGAGCTACGACATCGACGCGCAGAAGATGCTCGACGTGCTGCGGATCGGCCGCGAGAAGCTCTCCGACAAGGGCGTGCGCTCGGCCGCCAAGCGCGTGGACCCCATGCGCAGCCAGACCGGCATGGCGCGCGAGGCGATCATCGAGTCCTTTCTCGACCACCTGCGGCTGCGGTACTCCACGGTCGAGTCGGGGCTCCACCCCGAGGAGCTCGAGAAGGCGCAGGCGCTCGTCCGGTCCAAGTTCACGGATGACACGTGGACCTACCGCGTGCCGTGACCGGCCCGCTCACCACCCGCGCTCGGCGAGCCGGTGCGGGGCCGGGAGGTCGGTCACGCTGATGCCGACCATCGCCTCGCCCAGGCCGCGCGAGACCTCTGCGACGACCGCCGGGTCGTCGTAGGCGGCTGTCGCCCGGACGATCGCCTTGGCGCGGGCGACCGGGTCCCCGGACGTGAAGATGCCCGAACCGACGAACACGCCGTCGGCGCCGAGCTGCATCATCATGGCGGCATCGGCGGGCGTGGCCACCCCGCCGGCGGTGAACAGCGGGACCGGCAGCCGTCCCGCCTCGGCCACCTTCACCACCAGGTCGTACGGGGCCTGGAGCTCCTTGGCCGCGAGGTAGAGCTCGTCCGCGGACCGCGCGCGCAGCGCGTTGATCTCGCCGATGATCTGGCGGATGTGGCGGGTTGCCTCCGAGACGTCGCCCGTCCCGGCCTCGCCCTTGGACCGGATCATCGACGCGCCCTCGGTGATGCGGCGCAGCGCCTCGCCCAGGTTGGTCGCCCCGCAGACGAACGGGACCGTGAAGGCCGTCTTGTCGATGTGGTGGGCGTAGTCGGCCGGCGAGAGGACCTCGGACTCGTCGACGTAGTCCACCCCGAGGTGCTGGAGGACCTGCGCCTCGACCATGTGACCGATGCGCGCCTTGGCCATGACGGGCACGGAGACGGCGGCGATGATCCCGTCGATGAGGTCCGGGTTGCTCATCCGGGCCACGCCGCCCTGTGCGCGGATGTCGGCCGGGACGCGCTCGAGCGCCATGACGGCGACCGCGCCCGCGTCCTCGGCGATCCGCGCCTGCTCGGGCGTGACGACGTCCATGATGACGCCGGCCCGCAAGGAGTTCGTGAGCTCCTCGGCAGGGCGCGCGGACGTCTCGCGCCCGGCGTGGGTGGTGGTCGAGGTGCTGGTGGCGGTCATGACGAACCTTCCGTGCGATGTGTAGACACGGCCGATGATTGGCCTAGGTCAAAAGCGTAACCCGTCCGCCACTAGGCTCGGACCCGATGACGACAGGTGAGATCGCCGGGGCCGCCGCGGGGCAGACCTCGGCGGAGATCCGGGGCGGGACGGCGGCGGAGATCGTCGACAGCGTGCGCGACCTCGTGGAACGCGGCGGCCTGCGTCCGGGCGTGCAGCTCCCGTCGGTGCGGACGCTCGCCGACCGGCTCGGCGTCAACCGCAACACGGTCGTCGCCGCCTACCGCCAGCTCGGGCAGGCCGGGCTCGTCGTCACCCGCGGCCGGGCAGGCACGCAGGTGGCAGGTCGCTCCGCCGTCGCGCAGGAGGGCTACGCCGCAGACACCGTCCTGCGCGACGTCGCCACCGGCAACCCCGACCCCGCGCACGTCCCCGACCCCGGTCCGGCGCTCGCCGCCCTGTCGAGCAGGCCCGTGATGTACGGCGAGCCCGTCGTCGACGCCGGGCTCGAGGACCTGGCGCGCGGCTGGCTCGACCCCGACGTCGGGGCCGCGGGGGAGCGCCGCCTCACGGTGACGAGCGGGGCTTTCGACGCCGTCGAGCGCCTCCTGGCGCAGGCGCTGACCCGGGACGACGCCGTCGCGCTCGAGGACCCGTGCTTCCTGGCCACCATCCGCACCGTGCGGCTCGCCGGGTACCGGCCCGTCCCGGTGCCGGTGGATGCGGAGGGGATGACCGTCGACGGGCTGCGGGCCGCCCTCGAGAGCGGCGTCCGCGCCGTCGTGTGCACGCCCCGGGCGCAGAACCCCACCGGCGCGAGCCTGAGCGAGTCGCGCGCGGCCGCGCTGCGCGAGCTGCTCGCGGAGCACCCCTACGTGCTCGTCGTCGAGGACGACCACTACTCGCTGCTGTCCAGGCGGCCGTTCCGCACGATCGTCGGCCCGGACCACCGGCGCTGGGCCCTGATCCGGTCGGTCTCCAAGTTCCTCGGCCCCGACATGTCGCTGGCCCTGACCGCCACGGACCCCGAGACCGCCGACCGCCTCGCGATGCGCCTGAGCCCCGGCACCACGTGGGTCAGCCACATCCTCCAGCGCCTCGCGCACGCACTGCTCACCGACGACGCCGCCCGGCGCACCATCGAGCGCGCGGCCGTCCACTACGCCGACCGCAACGCGGCGTTCACCGCCCGCCTGGCCGCGCACGGCATCGACGTACCTGGCTCCGACGGCCTCAGCCTCTGGGTGCCGCTGCCCGGGCCCGCCCGCGACGTGTCGGAGCACCTCATGCGGCGCGGCTGGCTCGCCCGCACCGGGGACGAGTTCGCGATCGACGACGCCGACCCGTCCTGGCACCTGCGTCTGACCGTGCACCACCTCGACGACGACGCCGCGCAGGCCCTGGCGGACGACGTCGCGGCGGCCTGCGGAGCGGTGGCGGGTCGCTGAGCGGCGGTCAGCTCCGCGCGACGAGCAGGACGACGTCCAGGAGCGCGATGACCAGTGCCGCGCGGAACGGCGCCCGCCCGCCGAGCACGAGCGCGCCGACCGACAGCAGCACGCTCATGGCGAGGACCGCCCATCCCCACCACGGACCGGTGCCGGCGGGCCCGAGCACGACGACCGCCGTGCCGGCGACGAGCGCGACGACCGCCAGCACGCTCGAGCGGCGGGCGCCGAGGCGGTGCGGCAGCCCACGCACGCCGGTGCGCGCATCGTCGTCGAGGTCGGGCAGCGTGTTGAGCAGGTGCGCGCCGAACCCCAGGACCGAGCCGACGACCATCACCCACCACGGCGGCATCGCCGGCGGATCGAGGGCGAGCCAGGAGAACGCGGGTAGGAGCCCGAACGCCACCACGTACGGCAGCCACGACCACACGGTGCGTTTGAGCCCGAGGTTGTATGCCCACGCGGCGGCGACGAGGGTCAGGTGCACGAGTCCGGCGAGCAGACCGACCGCCAGGGACAGCGCGACGCAGGCCGCCGAGGCGAGAACCAGCGCGCGGCGCAGCGCCGCCCGCGTGATCTCGCCGGTGACGAGCGGCTTGTCCCGGCGAGCGGTCGCCACGTCGCGGTCGGCGTCGACGAGGTCGTTCGACCACCCCACCGTGAGCTGCCCGGCGAGCACCGCGGTCGCGACGAGTGCCGCCTGCCCGGCCGAGTGCCCGGCCGTGACGGCCAGCAGCGCGGCGAGCACCGTGACGGCCGCGGTCGGCCCGGGGTGGCACGCCCGGACGAGCGCGACGGCGGTCCGCATGGGCCGAGCGTAACCAGCCGCCCACGTTCCCCCGCCGGCTACTGGCGGCCGCCGGTCACCATCGGGCAGCTCGACTACTGCGGCGTTAGCCTGGCGGGATGACCAGCGTCGTCGCTGTCGAACCCGTGCTGCCGGAGCACCGCTACGCGCAGCAGCGGCTCGCGGACGCCCTGGTCGAGGTCATCGGCGTCGACGGCGCCACCGAGAAGCTGCTCCGCAGGATCCACGCGAACTGCGGCGTCGACCAGCGTCAGGTCGCTCTGCCGCTCGAGGAGTACGCGGCCCTGACAGACTTCGGCGCCGCGAACGACGCCTTCATCGGCGCCGCGCTGGAGCTCGGCTCCGAGGCGGTGACCGGCGCTCTCGAGCGCGCCGGGCTGCGGCCCGGGGACGTCGACCTCGTCGTCTCCACCACCGTCACCGGGCTCGCGGTGCCGTCGATCGAGGCACGCGTCGCCGCGCGCGTCGGACTTCGTGACGACGTCGTCCGGGTACCGATGATCGGGCTGGGCTGCATGGGTGGCGCGGCCGGCATCGCGCGCGTGCACGACCTGCTGAAGGGGCGCCCGCGGGGCGTCGCCGTCCTGCTCTCCGTCGAGCTGTGCTCCCTGACGATCCAGCGTGGCGACGCCTCCCCGGCCAACCTGGTGGCGAGCGGGCTGTTCGGCGACGGCGCCGCCGCCGTCGTCATGGTCGGCGACGAGCACCCGCTCGCGTCCGGCGACGGTGCCGCCGCGCTGGACAGCGCCGCCGGCCCCGTCGTCGTCGACAGCCTGAGCCGCCTGTACGGCGGCACGCAGGACGTCATGGGATGGGACGTGCGGTCGACCGGTCTGCGGATCGTCCTCGGCGCCGAGGTGCCCGACCTCGTCCGCGGCCACGTGGGTGAGGACGTCGCCGCGTTCCTTCGGGACCACGGGCTCGGCGTCCGTGACGTCGGCTGGTGGGTGTGCCACCCGGGCGGCCCCAAGGTCATCGACGCGCTGGTCGAGGCGCTCGGCCTCGGCCCCGAGGCGCTCGCGCTGACCACCGACTCGCTGCGGCGCGTCGGCAACATGTCCTCGGCGTCGGTGCTGCACATCCTGCGGGACACCCTCGACCGGCGACCGCCCGCGCCCGGCTCGTACGGGGTGATGATGGCGATGGGCCCGGGCTTCAGCCTCGAGGTCGTGCTGCTGCGCATGCCGGAGGCACCGTGACCGGGACGAGCCTGCTGCTCTTCACCGCGCTCGTGCTCACTGTCGGCGCGGAGCGTGTGGCCGAACTCGTCGTCGCCAGGCGCAACGCGCGCTGGAGCTTTGCGCGCGGGGGGCGCGAGCACGGGGTCGGCCACTACCCGGTGATGGTGGTGCTGCACACGGGGCTGCTGCTCGGGTGCCTCGTCGAGGTGTGGACGCTCCGCCCCGACTTCGTGCCCGTCCTGGGCTGGTCGATGCTCGCGCTCGCCCTGGCGGCGCAGGGTCTGCGCTGGTGGTGCATCGCCTCGCTGGGGCACCAGTGGAACACCCGGGTCATCATCGTCCCCGGCCTGACGCTCGTGGCCCGCGGGCCCTACCGGCTGCGGTGGCTCAGGCACCCGAACTACGTGGCCGTCGTCGTCGAGGGGTTCGCGCTGCCGCTCGTGCACACGGCGTGGGTCACGGCGCTCGTGTTCAGCGTGGCGAACGCGGCGCTGCTGACCGTGCGGATCCGCACCGAGAACCGGGCGCTGACCGAGCTCGGCGACCCGACCGGTGTGGCCGGCCCGTCGTGACCCTCGACCTGCTCGTCGCCGGTGGGGGACCCGCGGGCCTCGCGACCGCGCTGCTCGCCGCCCGGGCGGGCCTGAGCACGGTGGTGATCGAACCCCGGGCCGGCGTCATCGACAAGGCCTGCGGCGAGGGGCTCATGCCGGCCGCGCTCAGCCGGCTGCTCGATCTCGGGGTCGAGCCTGCGGGACGGGAGCTCCGGGGGATCCGTTACTGCGCGGGGACGGTCACCGCCGAGGCGGACTTCGCCGACGGCGCTCCCGGACGCGGGGTGCGTCGCACGATCCTGCACGCGGCCCTGCTCGACGCCGTGCGGGAGGCGGGCGTGCCGATCGAGGCCGGGCGTGTGCGCGACGTCGTGGCGCACCGGGAGGGTGTCGTGGCCGACGGGCGCCCGGCGCGTCACCTCGTCGTGGCTGACGGGCTGCACTCGCCCCTGCGGCGAGCGCTGGGACTGGACGCGGCGGTCCGCGGCCCGCGCCGCTACGGGCTGCGGCAGCACGTGGCGGTGGCGCCCTGGACCGATCGGGTCGAGGTGCACTGGGCCGCCGACGCCGAGGCGTACGTGACGCCCGTCGGACCGGACGAGGTCGGGATCGCGATCCTCACCTCGACGCGGCGACCTTATGCGGAGCACCTCGCGGCGTTCCCGGAGCTGGTCGAACGCATCGGCGGCCCGGGTGCGGGCGGGGGAGGCCCACGTTCGTCCGTGCGCGGCGCGGGCCCGCTCGGGCAAGCCTCGCGGCGCCGGGTGGCCGGCCGGACGCTGCTGGTCGGTGACGCCAGCGGCTACGTCGACGCGCTCACGGGGGAGGGGCTGTCCCTCGCCCTGGCGCAGGCCGAGGCGGCGGTAGGCGCAGTGGTCGACGACGACCCGGAGCGGTACGAGCGGGAGTGGCGGCGGATCGTGCGCCGCCACCGGATTCTCACCCGGGCGCTGCTGACCGCGACCGGCGTGCCGGCCGTCCGACGACGGCTCGTGCCGCTCGCGCGCGCCCTCCCCGGCGTGTTCGGCGCGGCCGTCCGCGAGGTCGGCCGGGTGGGGTGAGCGACGTCGTCGGTGCTCGGCGCTCGGGGCTCGGGGCTCAGGGCTCGGCGCTCGGGGGCGTCCGGCGCGGGCCGTGAGCCGCGACGGTGCAGCGCCGGCTCCCGGATGAGACGGTGGGAGTGGCGCCGGTCGAGTGCCGGTCGCCGCGTCATCGCCGCCCGACCGAAGGAGACCCCCGTGTCCGAGACAGCTCCCACCGTCGACCTCGACTTCAACCTGGCAGGAAAGGTCGCTCTCGTCACTGGCGGCGCCGCCGGCATCGGCTCCGCGATCGTCGACGCGTATGCCGCCAAGGGTGCGCGTATCGCCGTCCTCGATCTCGACGGCGATGCCGCAGCCGCGAAGGTGGCCGACCTCGACGGCGGCGTGTCCCAGCAGTGCGACGTCTCCGACGAGGCCTCCGTCCGGCGGGCCGTGGACGCCGTCGTCGCCGAGACCGGCCGCATCGACATCCTCGTCAACAGCGCCGGCGTCGCGCTCCTCGGCCCCGCCGAGGAACTCTCCGTCGACGACTTCCGCACGACGATCAACATCAACCTCACGGGCTTGTTCGTCGTCGCGCAGGCCGTCGCCCGCCACATGCTCGAGGCCGGTCAGGGACGCGTCATCAACATGGCGTCCCAGGGCGGGAGCGTGGCGCTCGACCAGCACGTGGCGTACGGCGCCTCGAAGTTCGGCGTCATCGGCCTGACGAAGAACCTCGCCAACGAGTGGGGCGGCCGCGGGGTCACGGTCAACACGATCTCGCCGACCGTCGTCCTGACCGACATGGGCCGCAAGGCGTGGGCGGGCCCGAAGGGTGACGCGCACAAGGCCGAGATCCCGAACGGCCGGTTCGCGTACCCCGAGGAGATCGCCGCGGCCGCCGTGTTCCTCGCCTCCGACGCCTCGGCGATGATCAACGGCGCCGACCTCGTCGTCGACGGCGGGTTCACGATCCGCTGATGCGACGGCGGTCCCGCGAGGCTGGGGAGCAGCGGTGCCCGGCCGCGCCAGACGTGGTCCGGCCCACATCGCCCCGGCGCCGGGACGTTGTCCACAGCCGGGCGGCCGCCCCTCGATCGGGCCCGCGGACGGGGCTACTGTCGTGGGCATGACGTCGACGAGCATCGAGCAGAAGGTGCGCCAGCTGGACAACGACGTCGAGGCCATCTACGAGATGCTCTCGACCATTTCCCTCACCCAGCGGCGTCACACCAACCGCCTGGGCGAGATCAGCAACGACATCACCGCACACGGCGCTCGGCTCGACTCGATCGAGTCCAAGGTCGATGCGGTCGATGGCCGTGTGGGGTCGGTGGAGTCGAAGGTGGGCACGGTCGACACCAAGGTAGACGCGGTCGACACCAAGCTCGATCGCGTACTGGAGCTGCTTCAGCCCTGACGGTCGGCCGCGAGCCAGCGCCTGCGCAGGGCGTGCGCGGCGGTCTTCGGGCGGCGGTCACGGGTGAAGACGCCCTTCTTGTTGCCGCCGACCCGCATGACGCCGGCCTTCGTGGCGAAGTCGGCGAAGTTCCACACGTGCTCGCCGATGACGGCGTCGATCGAGTCGAACACCTTGTGGTTCATCTCCAGGTACGCGACCTGGTACTCCTCGCTCCACGGCTCTGCCGGCTCCGAGTGGAGTCCGGCCAGGGTGTCTGCGCCGTACTCGGTGACGATGATCGGCTTGCCGTCGCCCGCCCAGGCCTCCAGCTCAGCCGTCCATGCGCGCTCGGCGGCCGCCAGCTCCCCGGTGTGCACGTACCACCCGTAGTAGCGGTTGAGCATGAGGACGTCGGCGAACTGCGAGACCCGGCACTTCCCGTGGGGCGCGAGCATGACGTTGACGAAACCCACCGGGCGCGTCGGGTCCAGCTCGCGCGTGAGCGCGAACAGCGGCCGGAAGTAGTCCTCGGCCGGCTCCGTGTCCGACTCGGGCTCGTTGGCGATCGACCACAGCACGACGCTCGGGTGGTTCTTGTCCCGGTGGATCAGCTCCCGGATCGCCTGGGCGTGCACCTCGCGGCTCTCGTCGTTGATCGTCTCCGGTGAGAAGGTCGTGTAGCCCTGGGCGCCGAAGATCCCGCCGCCCAGGCCCATGTTCTGCCCGACGGCGGCGACCTCGTCGATGACCACCAGCCCGTGGCGGTCCGCGTGATCGAGCACGTCCTGGCTGTAGGGATAGTGCGACGTGCGCAGCGAGTTCGCCCCGATCCAGTGCAGCAGCTCGGTGTCATGGACGAGGTGGGCGTCCGAGTGCCCCTTGCCGATGACGTCGTGGTCCTCGTGCATGCCGAAGCCCCGGACGTAGAAGGGCTCCCCGTTGATGAGGAGCTCGGTGCCGCGCACCTCGACCGTGCGGATCCCGACGCTCTGGTGGTAGCTGTCGAGCACCTCCTCGCCGTCGACGATGCGCACCTCGAGGTCGTAGAGGTAGCCGTCGCCCGGCGCCCACCTGTGGACGTCGGGCACGGTGAGGGTGCCCGACGCACTGCCGGCGACGAGTGCCGCGTCCCCCTCCTCGACGACTCGGCCTGCGGTGTCGCGCAGGATGGCGGCAACCGTCGGTGTGGCCTGGGACGACGCGCGGACGGACCAGTCGACCGTACCCGTGGAGCCGTCCAGGCCGGTGACGACGGTGACGTCGGTGACGTGGTCGTGCGGCGTCGCGTGGAGCCGGACGGAGCGGTGCAGACCTGCGTAGTTGAAGAAGTCGTGCCAGTAGGTCTGGCGGCGTCCGTCCTCGGTGTCCTCGACGACGCCCGGCGGGATCGACCGGAAGCTCAGCTCGTTGTTGACCACGACCGTCAGGCGGAACGTCCCACCGGGGGTGACGTGCTCGGTGACGTCCGCCTCGAACGGCGTGTAGCCGCCCTCGTGGGAGACGACCTCGACGTCGTCGACCCAGACGGTCGCGCGGTGCGTGGCCGACTCCAGGTGCAGGACGATCCGCTCGCCCGCCCAGCCGCGCGGCACCCGGACGGTGCGCTGGTACCAGGCGTCGCCGACGTGGTTCTTGACGGCCGGGTCCGGCACAAGGTCGTTGTAGCTGGCGGGCACGGCCATGTCGCGGGCGTCGGGGAGCGGGCCGGCGAACCAGTGCTCGTCCCGGCCGCGGCCGTCAGGGTCGAGGGCGAAGTCCCAGATCCCGTCGAGTCGGCGCGAGTCTCGGGTGGCCGTGTCCTGCGGGCGGATCGTCATGGCGTCCCTTTCGTCGATCGTGTCGTGCCCAGGGTCCCCGCCAGTGTGTCGCGGGGCTGCGCCTGCCGCATGACAGGGGGCGACGCTTGAGCGAGCGGTGCAGGATGGAGAAATGGTGGACGAGCCGCACGACGCCGAGCAGGACGTCGATCGCGAAGTGGGCAGCCGCTTCGTCTGGGTGGAGGACGAGGTCACGATCACCTCGACCGCGCGCTCGATCCAGAAGCGGAAGGGCAGGGTCGACGCCGAGGTCGTGGCGGCAGTCGTACCCCTGTTGTCGCACGAGCGGCGAGTGTTCCACTCGGAGGCGGACTTTCAGTTCGCCCTCGGGATGGCCGTACGGGAGGAGACGGGGGCGCGTGTCCGGCTCGAGGTCGCTGTGAAGCCGGGTGTGCATCTCGACATGATGGTCACCGACTCGCAGACCGGCGCTCAGACGGCGGTGGAGCTCAAGTACCTCAAGGCCGCATGGCGTGGAACTGTCGACGACGAGCAGTATCAGCTGCCTGGTCACGACGCTCGGGACCTCGGCGGCTACGACTGCCTCAAGGACCTACGACGCAACGAGGACTTCGTGGCCGTGGAACAGGGGCGTTCCGCGCTGCTCGTTGTCCTCACCAACGACCCCGGCTACTGGTCGCCCCCTAAGAATGGCGGGACGACGAACGCCGAGGACTTCCGGATCCACGAGGGGGCGGTCATCGAAGGTGTCCGCGAGTGGGGGCCGGGCGCCGGTCCGGGCACGAAGAGCGGCGGCCGCGCAGCACCGATCGAGCTCCGCGGCACGTACCAGCCCCGGTGGCACGACTACTCCCGGCTCGACGGCCCGCGCGGCCTGTTCCGGTACACGACCCTAATCACGCGAACCTGACGGGAGATTGACCGATCAGCAGCGGCGATCCGAGCTACCCCGCCACGTACGATGTCTCGCGGTGCCCGATGGCGGGCGTTCACCGAGAATCGACGGAGCGCCCGTGCAGATGAGCCCACCGCGCAGGCAAATCAGGCGTCGCTGGATCGTCGTCGGCGTTCTCGGTCTGGTCATCGTGCTTGTGACCGCCGGCGTCCTGTGGCGCCTGCCGCCGCCGGCCACCGACCTCGCCGATCCGCCGCGGGGCGAGCTCGACGCCGGGGCCGGTGGCACGTGGGAGGTCGGGGGGTTCACCGTCGTCGTGGACGACGGCCTCACCGTCACGCACCCGGCCGCGGACGGGCCGGTCTGGTCCACGCCCGCGGGGGGCGCCTTCCTCACGGCCGCCGACGGCGATGCCACCTACCGCGACGACGTCGGACTGCTGAGGATCGCCGACGAGCACGAGGCGACCTGGACCGAGCAGAGCCTGACCGATGCCACGCTCGACGGCGAGGAGCTCCGGCTCAGCGGGCGGCTGAGCGGCGACGAGGGCGAGATCGGGTGGGAGCTCACGCTCGCCCAGGGGGCCGAGGAACGGCTCGACGTCGATGCCCGCCTCGTGACCCAGGGGCCCGCGCCGACCCGCCTCTACCTCACCGCTGCGCTCGCCGACGAGGAGAGCGTCCACGGCCTCGGTGCCCAGAGCGGCGAGTTCGACCTGCGCGGCCGACGCGTCCCCCTGATCTCTCGCGAGCAGGGTGTGGGGCGCGGGAACCAGCCGCTCTCCTTCGCCGTCGACATGGCCGAGGCGGCCGCGGGCGGGCAGGACACCACCTACCTCGTCAGCGGCGTCAACGTCACGAGCCGCGCGCGGAGCCTGGCCTACCGGGGCGGCCGGATCGCGAGCGTCGACCTCACCGGCGACGAGCTCGTGTGGGAGGTCTGGTCGGAGGAGGCGTCCTTCTCGGTCGCTGCCGCGGGGACGCCGCTCGAGGCCGTCGAGATCCAGTCCGGGTGGGCCGGGGCCGCCGAACCGCCGCCGGACTGGACGCAGGAGGGCGCCGTCGTCGGCCTGCAGGGCGGGACGGAGGAGGTGCGCGCGGAGCTGGAGGTGCTCCGGGGCGCCGGCGTGCCGGTCGCCGCCGTGTGGCTGCAGGACTGGACGGGTCGACGGGTGACCTCATTCGGTGACCGCCTCCAGTGGAACTGGGTGCTCGACGAGGAGCGCTACCCCGGATGGGACGAGCTCGTCGAGGAGCTGGCGGCTGACGGCATCCGCGTCCTCACCTACACCAACGCCTTCCTCTCCGCCGACAGCGGGGCCGCAGCCGCCGACCGTGGCGACCGGGACCTGCACGCTGAGGCAACCGAGCTCGGCCACCTCGTCGTCGGCCGTGACGGTGAGGTCGTCGAGCTCGACCAGCAGGGCTTCACCGCCGCCATGGTGGACCTGACCAGCCCGGAGGCCCGCGAGTGGATCGCCCAGGCGATCGCCGACGAGGTCGCAGGCGCGGGGGCGTCGGGCTGGATGGCGGACTTCGCCGAGGGCCCGCCGCCGGACGCCGTCCTGGCCGGCGGGACCGGCGAGGAGTGGCGGGCCGCATGGCCCGTGCTGTGGCAGGAGGTCAACAACCGCGCGCTCGAGCTGGCCGGTCTCGCCGAGGAGGGCCTCGTCTGGCACCGCAGCGGGCACTCCGCGTCCTCGGGATCCGCCGACGCGCTCTGGCTCGGCGACCAGCTCCAGGACTGGTCGGCCGAGGACGGGCTCGCCTCCGTGCCGGCGATGCTGCACGCCACTGCGGCGAGCGGGATGGCGCAGATGCACTCCGACGTCGGCGGCTACACCAGCCTCGCCCTGCCCGTGGTGCCGGACATCGGACGCGACGCCGAGCTCCTCGCCCGGTGGGGCGAGGCCTCCGTGCTCGGTCCGGTCTTCCGGACCCACGAGGGCAACCGGCCCGCCGACGTGGTCCAGGCCGCCGGCTCCGGCGAGACCGCCGAGGTGCTCGCATCGTCGGCGCGGCTGTTCGTCGCCCTCGGGCCGGAGCGCGCGCGGCTGACGGCGGAAGATCCGCTCGGGGCCGCCCAGCACCACCCGTGGATGGTGCACGGCGGCGACGAGCTGCTGGAGCAGGCCGGCGCGGAGCTCGCCATGGGGCCGGACGTGGTGCTCGCCCCGGTGCTGGAGCCGGGGGAGGACAGTGTCGACGTCGTGCTCCCGCCCGGCCGGTGGGTGCACGTCTGGAGCGGCGACGTGTACGGCGAGGACTCAGGTGTTGCCGAGGTCGAGGTCGACGCACCGATCGGTGAGCCGGCCCTGTTCGTGCGCGAGGGGAGCGCGGTGGCCGAGGAGACGGCGGCGTTCGTCGCTGCGGAGCGCGGCTGAGACCTGCGGGACGATCGGCGGGCACGTGCGGGGCAGAACCCCGCTCACTCGCGGGGCGGACCCGCGCTCATTCGTCGGGCGGAACCCCGCTCACTCGTGAGGATCGGGGCGGGCAGGCGCGGGGCGGGGGCCGAAGACCGCCGTGCCGACGCGGACGATCGTGGCGCCGGCGGCCACGGCCGGCTCGATGTCGCCCGACATCCCCATGCTCAGCTCGAGCGCGCCGAGCCCGCCGACCTCCTGACCGATGCGCTCGCGCAGCTCGGCGAGCTCGGTGTACGAGGCGCGCACGAGCCCGGCGTCGGGACTGTTCGCGCCGATCGTCATCAGACCGGTGAGCCGCAGGTGCGGGCGCTCGCCGACGTACGCGGCGAGGTCGACGGCCGACTCCGGGTCGACGCCGTGCTTGGTCGGCTCGCGGGAGGTGTTGACCTGGATCATGACGTCGAGCGGCCGCGGCTGCCGACGCGGGCCGATACCCTCACCGGCGTCGAGGCGGCGCCCGACGGCCTCGTCGATCTTCCGCGCCCGCCTGGTCGACTCGATCGACTGCACGCACGTCGTCCACGGCAGGGCCGCGTTGATCTTGTTCGACTGCAGGTGCCCGATGAGGTGCATCTCGTGGCCCAGCACGTCCGGGGCGGACAGCGCGGGCCCGGAGCCCGCGAGCTCGTCGACCCGGTTGTGGCCGAGGACCGTCGCGCCGGCGTCGAGCGCGGCCAGGATCTCCTCCGTCGGCTGCGTCTTCACCGCGACCAGGATGCGCACCTCCCGCGGGTCTCGGCCGGCGTCGGTCGCCGCGGACACCACGCGCTCGCGCACGGCGCGCATCCGCGCGGTCAGGTCGGTCATCGGGGCACCATATCGCCGCCGGGGCGTCCGGTCCGACGCTCTCCGTCGGCGAAGCGGTAGCGTCGTCGCCCGACACCCCAGGTGAGGACGGGCATGACGACGATGACGCGGACGACGCTCGCGGACGGCCGCGAGCTGATCTACTTCGATGCGCACGGTGCACCCCGGCGGGAGCCCGGCCCGGACCGGCGGCCGCTCGACCCGCGCCCCGCCACGCCCCGGCTGCGACGAGACCCGCTCACCGGCGACTGGATCACCGTGGCGACGGCGCGGCAGGGCCGGGCGCACCTGCCGCCGCCCGAGTTCGACCCGCTCGCACCGCAGGCGCCCACCAACCCGAGCGAGATCCCGGACGACTACGAGGTGGCGGTGTTCGAGAACCGCTCGCCCTCCTTCGGGCCGGGACTCGGCGAGGCGGAGGAGACCCACGGGCTCGAACGGGCGAGGGACGCGTTCGGCAGGTGCGAGGTCGTCTGCTTCAGCCCCGACCGCACGGGCTCGTTCGCCACGCAGACGGAGGCCCGGGCCCGCACGATCATCGACGCCTGGGCGCAGCGCACCGAGGAGCTCGGCGCGATGGAGGGCGTCGAGCAGGTCTTCGTGTTCGAGAACAGGGGGGTCGAGATCGGCGTGACCCTGCACCATCCGCACGGTCAGATCTACGCCTACCCCTACGTCACGCCTCGCACGCGGCTGCTGCTCGACCGGGTCCGGGAGCACGGCGGCGACCTCCAGGGCGACGTGCTCGAGCGCGAGCTGGCGGGACCGCGCGTCGTGGCCCGGACCGAGAGGTGGGTGGCCTACGTGCCCTTCGCCGCCCGCTGGCCGATCGAGCTCCACGTCCAGCCCCGGCGCAAGGTCCCCGACCTCGCGGCCACCGACGACGCCGAGCGCGACGAGCTCGCCGGCCTCTCCTTACGGCTGCTGCGCGCGGTCGACGCGCTCTACGACACCCCGACGCCGTACATCGCCGCGTGGCACCAGGCGCCGGTGCGCGAGGGGCGCGACGACGTCCGCCTGACCTGGCAGATCACGTCGCCGCGGCGGGCGGCGGACCGGCTCAAGTACCTCGCGGGCTCCGAGGCCGCGATGGGCGCCTGGGTGGGCGACGTCGTCCCGGAGGCCGGCGCCGAGCGTCTCCGTGAGGCCCTGGCACGGGTCGACGCCGACAGGGCGGCCCAGCGCGGGGGTGAGGCGGGTGCGTGAGGAGTTCGCCGCGGCGTTCGGTCGCGAGCCGCTCGGGATCTGGTCGGCCCCCGGGCGCGTCAACCTCGTCGGCGAGCACACCGACTACAACGGCGGCGCCAGCCTCCCGTTCGCCATCGACCGCAGGGCCCGGATCGCCGTGGCCCCGCGGGAGGACCGGGTGGTGCGGGCCGGCACGACTTTCTCCCCGGGCGTCGTCACCCACGACGTCGGGGCTCTCGCAGGTGGAGCGGAGCGCCCGACCGGGTGGAGCGCCTACGCGCTGGGGGTGGTGTGGGCGCTCGGCGAGGTGCGTGCGCTCGACGTCCTGCCCGGGTTCGACGCCTGGATCGACTCCGACGTCCCCGTCGGTGTCGGCGTCTCGTCCTCCGCTGCGATCGAGGCCGCCGTGTGTGTCGCGCTCGACGCGCTCTGGGGCCTGGGCCTCGACCGGCCGACAATGGTGCGCGTGTGCCAGCGGGCCGAGAACGTCGTGGCCGGAGCACCGACCGGCACGCTCGACCAGTCCGCGGCGTTGCTCACCCGCGCCGGCGCCGGCATCCTGCTCGACTTCGGCCGGGGCACGGTGGCAGAGGTGCCCCTCGACCTCGTCGGGGCGGGACTCGAGGTCCTCGTCGTCGACTCGACGGTGCGGCACGACCATGCCACCGGCGGCTACCGGGAGCGCCGGGCCGAGTGCGAGCGGGCGGCGGAGCTCGCCGGCGTCGAGCACCTGGCGCAGGTCGCTCCCGGCGACGTGGCCGGTTGGGCGGGACGGATGCCCGACGCCGAGCACCGCCGGATGCGGCACGTCGTGACCGACACCGCCCGCTGCCACGAGGTCGCACGCCTCCTGGGGGAGGGGGCACCCCGGGCGGTCGGCCCGCTCCTCACCGAGGCGCACGCCTCCCTGCGGGACGATTTCGAGGTCTCGGTGCCCGCGATCGACGCCGCCGTCGACGCCGCGGTCGCCGCCGGCGCGCACGGTGCCAGGCTCACCGGGGGCGGCTTCGGCGGGGCGTCCATCGCGCTGGTGGACGCGTCCGAGGCCGAGCGCATCGCGTCCGAGGTCGACGAGGCGGTGGTACGGGCGGGCTTCCCACGTCCCGAGATCTTCCCCGTCGTGCCGAGCGGCGGCGCGCGCCGGGACGGCCTCGGCTGAACGATCGGTCGACCGCACGAGGCGGGCCGGCGGCTCAGTCGTCGAGCAGCCAGTGGTGGCGCATCCCCAGCGCGCGCTCGAGCGCGGCGAGGGCGCCGCCGATGGTCAGGAGCGTGTTCAGCCAGCCGGGGAGCGACACCGGCGAGGTGAAGTCGAACCATCCCGTCCAGACGCTCACCAGCTGGAGCAGCTGGGGGGCCTGCAGGATCAGCGCGATGACGAGGAGCGTCCACGACGCCGCCACAAGGAGCCGGCTCAGCCCGGGCTGCTGGCGCTCGAGGTCGGCCCGCCAGCGCTCCCCGGTGCCGGGTCGCGGCTCGAGCCGGATCTCGTTCCCCACGGCGTCGACGAGGTGCGCGCGCCTGATCCCGTACATGCTCCAGGCGACCTCGACGCGGTGCCGGGGCGGGATCTCGAAGGTGGACCGACCGCGCTGGATGCGGTCCTGCGTACCGTCGCGGTACAGACGAACCTTTTCGTCGAGGTCGAACAGGTCGACGTCGACGTCCCACGTGACGCCGAAGACCGTGATCCCGAGCTGGGAGCGCCAGAGCCACTGCCACCCGGTCACCCGACGCAGCGCGCTGCCGTCGCCCGGTTGCTCACCCTTCGGTCCGTTCCTCGCCATGGGCCCAGTCAAGCGGCGGGCGGGCGGGTGGTCGTCCGCCCTTCGACGGACCTTGCCCGTGGTCCGTCCGACCGACCCGACGACGAGCCGCACCCCCGTCGGGTGGGGCGTCGTGGCGGCACTCAGCCCGCGGCGGCCACCCGCACGACCGCCAGCACCACGCGCCCCGCCTCGTCGGACGCGGCGAGGTCGACGACCGCGGTGAGCGCCCAGTCCAGCTCCTCGTTCTCGTCGACGAGCCGCTGGGTGACGAGCCACCAGCGTCGCTCGCCCGGCTCCGGCGCGACCTCGGCATCGACGCCGGCCAGCTCGAGGTCGGCGTCGTCGGGGTCGATCGTCACGGTGACCACCTGGCGGCTGGTCGCGTCCGGCCCGGTCGACAGCCACTCGTGCGCGTCGTAGAAGTCGTCGAGCACGTGCGTCCAGTCGTCCTCCGTGACCGGCGCCGACGGGGCGAGGCGAGCCCCGCCGTCGGGTGCGTGCCAGCCCGACCCCGACGCGAGGCGGGCGAGCGCGTCGGGGGCGTCGTTGGCCATCTGCCGGACGTAGGCGGTACTCGCACGCAGGACGGCCGAGCGGAAGGCGTGGGTGTTGCGGGTGAGCGCCACGTTCCCGTCGGCGTCGGCCCCGAGCCGAGGTTCCTCCGTGCCGCCCTCGGCGCGGGCCGCCGTGCTCTCGTCGCCCGGGTCGACGGTGCCGTCCGCGAGCGCGGACCACTCGTCGAGCAGGGAGGAGTCGACGGCGCGGACCATCGCCCCGAGCCAGTCGACGATCTCCGTGACGTTCTCGGTGCGGTGCGCGTCGGGGACGACCTGCCGCAACGCCCGGTAGGCGTCGGTGAGGTAGCGCAGCACCACGCCCTCGGACCGGCCCAGGTCGTAGCGGGAGATGAGCTCGGAGAACGTCATCGCGCTCTCGATCATCTCGCGCACCACCGACTTCGGGGCGACCTCGAGGTCCGCGACCCACGGGTTGGACTGCCGGTAGGTGGCGAGAGCGGCGGTGAGGATCTCCTCGAGCGGCTTGGGCCAGGTGACATCCTCGAGGGCCTCCATCCGTTGCTCGTACTCCATGCCCTCCGCCTTCATCGCGGCGATGGCCTCACCGCGGGCCGCCCGCTCCTGCCCGTAGAGGACGGGCCGGGGGTTCTCCAGGGTCGCCTCGACCACGGAGACGACGTCGAGGGCGTGCAGCTCGTCCTCGACGTCGAGGAGGTCGATCGACGCCAGCGCGAACGGGGCGAGCGGCGCTGTGAGGGCGAAGTTCTTCGGCAGGTCGAGGGTGAGCCGCACGTACGGCTCACCGGGGTGCGCGCGGCGCCACTGCGCGCCCCGGTGCTCGACGACGCCGGCGAGGCGCAGCGACCGGTAGATCTCGATCGCCCGGCGCACGTGCATGTTGCGGGGCGTGTCGGGCTCGTGGTTGTCCGTGAGCAGCCGGTACGCGGCGGCGACCGGGTCCCCGGGGCGGGCCAGCAGCGACAGAACCATCGTGTGGCTCACCTGGAGCTGGCTCGTCAGCCGCTCGGGGGTGGCCTCGACGAGCCGGTCGTGCGTCTTCTCGGTCCAGTTGACCAGACCCGGCTCGGGCTTCTTGCGCACGATGCGCTTCTTCTTGGTCTCGTCGTCCCCAGCGCGCGCGAGCAGGCGCGCGTTCTCGATCTCGTGCTCCGGGGCCTGGGTGAGGACCTCGCCGGAGGTGTCGAACCCGGCACGGCCGGCCCGGCCGGCGATCTGGTGGAACTCGCGCGCGGAGAGGTGGCGCATGCGCTCGCCGTCGAACTTCGTCAGCGCCGTGAGCACCACCGTGCGGATGGGCACGTTGATCCCGACGCCGAGCGTGTCGGTCCCGCAGATGACCGGCAGCAGACCCCGCTGGGCGAGGCGCTCCACGAGGCGGCGGTACCGCGGAAGCATCCCCGCGTGGTGCACACCGATGCCCTTGCGCAGCAGGCCGGACAGGGTGGCGCCGAACCCGGTCCCGAAGCGGAAGTCCCCGATGGCGTCGGCGATCGCGTCGCGCTGCTCGCGCGAGGCGATCTTCACCGAGGTCAGCGCCTGGGCGCGGGTGACGGCGTCCTTCTGGGAGAAGTGGACGACGTAGGCGGGCGCCCGGTGCGTGGCGGTGAGCTCGACGAGCAGGTCCTGCAGCTGCTGGACGGACCACGTGAAGGTGAGCGGCACGGGGCGCACGGCGTCGTCGACGACCTCGACGTCCCGCCCCGTGCGGCGGGTGAGGTCCTCCGCGAGCCAGGTGACGTCGCCGAGCGTGGCGGACATCAGCAGGAACCGGGCGCGGGGCAGCTCGAGCAGGGGGATCTGCCAGGCCCCGCCGCGCTGGGGGTCCGCGTAGTAGTGGAACTCGTCCATGACGACGGTGGCCTCCGCCGTCGGACCGTCCGGCCCCTCGCGCAGCGCCGTGTTCGCGAGGATCTCCGCGGTGCAGCAGATGATCGGGGCGTCGGGGTTGATCGAGCTGTCGCCGGTGACCATGCCGACGTTGGTCGCGCCGAACAGGGCGACGAGCTCGAAGAACTTCTCCGACACCAGTGCCTTGATGGGGGCGGTGTAGACCCCGGGGCGGCCCTGGGCCAGCGCGTGCGTCAGCGCCCCGACGGCGACGAGCGACTTGCCCGAGCCCGTCGGCGTCGCGAGGACCACGTGCGCGTCGGTGGCGAGCGCGACGAGGGCCTCCTCCTGGTGCGGGTAGGGCTCCCGGCCGGTTGAGGAGACCCAGTGAAGGAAGCTCTCGAGGATCGCGTCGCCGTCGGGCGTGGCCCCGCCGGCCTCGTCCTCGAGGCGGTCGAGGAGGAGGTTGAGCGGCGGCCCGCCGGGGACCTCGTCCGACGCCGGGGCCTCCGGCGCGGGTGCGGTCGCGTCCGTGGTGGGCTCGGGGGAGGTGGTCACCCGCCCAGGGTGTCACGCCGCCTCCGACTCCCGGCGACCGAGCGAACCCCCTCCCCACCAGTGAGGGGACTTTCCTTCGCAGGCTCCCGACCGCAATCTCGGCGGCTCCCAACCGCAATCTCGGCGAACGAGGCGGGGTCAGGTTCGTCGTCGCGAGACGACCACCGCACGCCCGACCAGCCCGACGGCGAGTACCGCGAGCCCGGCCGCGAGCGAGGTCCAAGGCAGCGTCGCGACGAGGACGACGCAGCCGACGAGCCCGAGCACCTGGAGCGCCGGTGGGTACCGGCGGTCGGCACCCCGCTGCGTGAGTGCCGCGAGGTTGGCGACCGCGTAGTAGACGAGCACCCCGGTCGAGGAGAAGCCGATCATCTCCCGCAGGTCGACGAGCAGGACGGCGACGGCGACGAGTCCGCCGATGACCATCTCCACCCGGTGCGGCACCTTGTGGACCGGATGGACGGCTTCGAGGGCGGCCGGAAGGTCGCGGTGGCGTGCCATCGCCAGCGCGGTGCGCGAGACGCCGGCGAGCCCGGCGAGGAGCGCGCCGAGGCAGGCGGCGGCCGCGGCCACGCGCGCGGCCACGCCGGCCCACGGACCGAGGCCGGCCGACTGCGCGGCGTCGACCAGGGGAGCGGAGGAGGCGGCGAGACCGGCCGGGCCGAGCGTGGCGAGCAGGGTGAGCGCGACGACGGCGTAGAGGACGACCACGGCTGCGAGCGTGGTGACGATGGCGCGCGGGATGGTGCGCCGCGGGTCGATGACCTCCTCGCCGAGGGTGGCGATCCGCGCATAGCCGGCGAGCGCGAAGAACAGCAGGCCGGCGGACTGGAGCACCCCGTAGGCGCCGCCCGGGGAGTCCCAGGTGCCGAGCGCGGCGCCCGGGTCCACGCCGCCGCCGAACCACGCGGCCGCGAGGACGACCGCGAGCAGTGTGAGGACGAGGCCCGCGATCGCTGCCGCCCCGCGGGCGGTGCGGGTGATCCCGCGCAGGTTGACGGCGGTGAGCGCGACGACGGCGACCGCCGCGACCGGCCGGGACCACTCGGGCGGCACGGCGTAGACGGCGAACGTCGTGGCCATCGCGGCGGCCGAGGCGGTCTTGCCGATGACGAATGCCCAGCCCGCCGTGAACCCGGCCCACTCGCCGAGGCGCTCGCGACCGTAGACGTACGCGCCGCCCGAGGTGGGGTAGGCGGCGGCGAGCTGTGCGGTCGAGGTCGCGTTGCACAGAGCGACGATCACCGCGAGGGCCAGCCCGAGGAGCAGGAGTCCGCCCGCGGCCGCGGCAGCCGGAGCGAACGCGGCGAAGACCCCGGCGCCGATCATCGAGCCGAGCCCGATGGAGACGGCGCCGGGAAGTCCGAGGCGGCGGTCGAGGGAGCCCGGCGGGCCGCCCGACGAGACGGTGGGTGGGGCGGGCGGCTCGGTCACGCCGGTGAGGCTACGGGCGCCGGGTGTCCGGCGGGTGACCGTGGATCGCTGCTGGAGTGGGCGCCGGCTCGGGTGTGAACGCGGGTGCGGGCGTCGGGGTGGACGTCGGCGCGGGCGCGTCCGGACCGGCGCTCCCTGAGCCCGGGACCCGAGATCCGGGACCGGCGTCCGTGCGCGCGGCCCGGACCGACAGGCCGTGCATGAGCCGCTCCAGCGGCCCGCGCCCCAGGGTGAGGTACCAGGCGAGGCAACCGACCGCGAGACCGCCCGCGAGGATCGCGAGCGCCCGGTTGCTCTCGCTGTGGGTCGCGAACGTCTCCGGCCACCAGTCGATCGCCACGACGTGCGCGGAGTACGCCGTCAGCGACATCGTGCCGATGGCCCGGATCGGCAGGAGCGCGACGTGGACGAGGCGCGGCAGCAGCAGGCAGGCGGCGAGGATCGCCAGCGCGACTCCGCCGGAGCCGAGCATCTCCACCACGGAGGCGCTGTGCGCCTCGGAGGCGTAGTGGTCGGTGGAGGAGGGCCACACGAGGTTCGAGTCGAAGCTGAGGCCGGGGATTCCAGGGACGTGCCACGGCTCGTCGGAGGTCGATCCCTCGGGCATGCCGGTGGAGCCGATCTCGGTGTCGATGACGGCGGGCGGGTTCGAGCCGGTCCAGCCGAACTGGACGGACGACTGCTCGCCCGGGTAGGGGTCGTCGGCCGTCTCGCCCGCGAACGAGACGGAGTCCGAGGCCGCGTCACGCAGGAGTGCGCCGCCCCCGTAGCCGACGCCTGCCGAGAGGATGCCTGCGCCGAGCAGGATGAGCAGGATCTTCCAGCTGCGCATGTCGAGCCGCGCGACGCCCATGCCGACCAGGACGAGGCCGTACCAGACCAGCCCCGGGTAGAGGCCGAACATGGCGTCGAGGACGGCTCCGTTGGCGCCCCACGAGTCGGTCACCATCCCCGCGCCCTCGAGCACGGTGAACAGGTAGGGCATCCCGACGGCGGAGACCACCAGCCAGACGCCGCCCGTGACGAGGAGCCGTCGCGCCCGCCACCGGTGGAACGGCAGGGAGAACATGAACCAGACGGCGTAGAAGCCGAGGATGAGCGCGACGAAGGTGTCGAGCATCGCCAGCGCGGCGGCGATGGCGAGCAGGAGCACGGCCCGGACGAGGATCCGGGTGCGTGACTGCAGGGCCCGCAGGCCCGTGTAGGGCGTGCGGCCGCCGGTGAGGATGCCGAGCGAGACGCCCGCCAGGAGGCAGAAGAGGATCGAGCTGCGGCCGTGCGCGAAAGCGAGCCAGCCGGACAGGGTGGACAGGTCGTCGGTCGTGTGCCCGACGTGCGCCGTGACCATGCCGAGCACCGCGATACCCCGCGCGAGGTCGAGCCCGACGAGGCGGGCGGTGCTGCGCGGGGCGGCGGGGCCGTTCGGCGGGGCGTCGGCGTCGGCGGTGGTTCCGGGCGGGGAGCCGGCGAACGGCGGTGCCTCGGAGCGGTGCGCGGCGGACCAGGGCGGCCTGGGTCCGACCTGTGACGGCGCCCCGTTCGACACGGCGGTCCCCGGGTAGGAGGTCGCCGGTCCCTGGTTCGACGTCGGCCGGTCGCTCGGTGGTGACCACGGGCTCCCGGCGTACGGGTCGGTCGTCGGTCCGCCCGCGGGCGCCGGTGAGCTCGCGCCAGGGTAGGGCCAGGCGGACGCCGCCGCGAGGGGTGTGCCCGCGGGCGAGGTGGCGGGCGTGTGTGCCCCAGGCGTCTGGCTCATCCTGCGAATCCTGCCGCGCGAGGGGCCCCGCGCACGACCTCTGCGGGTGCCTCGAGCGGGGGAGCGCTCCCCATGTGCTCCCCCTCACCGACGAGCGAGCGCCGAGCGCGTACCGGTCTGGCGGGTGACCGCCCCGTGACCGCGCGACCGGCCCTGCATAGCCGCGTTCTTCGTGTCGTCGCAGGTCAGTTCACCGTGAGGTCACCCGCTCGACGCCGACGAGACGCAGTCGGGGCGCACCGTACTGGGGCCGGACGGTGACGCCCGGCTCACCCCTCAAGGAGAAGATTCATGAATCACGTCAGATCGCGCCGCATCGCGGCGGCCGCGCTAGGCACCGCGCTGGTCGGTGTCGCGCTACCGGCCGCGGCTCTGCCCGGGCCCGCCGACCTCGAGCCCGACGAGCCGGCACTCGTGGAGGGCGAGGTCGACGGACCCGTGCTCCCCGCCGAGTGGGAGGCCGCCACGGCCACCCCCGAGCAGGAGGCCGCCGGTGAGCCCACGCTCACTCCCGGCGACGGCACCCGGATCTCCGGCACCCAGACGCTGGTCGCCGGCCGGACCGCAGCGGACGACCCCGTCGAGCAGATCTCCGTCAACGGTGAGGACGTTCCTGCCGCCTCGACCCTCGGGGGCGAGGACGACGCCATGTTCCAGGTCGACATCGCCTCGAACTCGATGGACCGCAGCTACGGCAACTACCTGGTCGTGAACGGCACGCGCATCACGATCCTTGACACGTGGGTCAACGCGACGACACAGATCCCGGTCCCCTACGAGCTGCTCGTACACGGCGAGAACACGATCACGCTGGGCACCGGCACGCGCGCCAGCAGCTGCGGCATCAACCACGACGACTTCGACGCCGACGACTTCCGCCTCACCCTGGCGGACGGCACCGAGGTCCGGGACGACGCGAACCCCGACAGCATCATCCTCGGCGACGGCAACTGCGGATCGAACGCGACCCGTGCCCGTTCCGTCGACCTCACCTTCACCATCGACGCCGAGCAGGGGGACGAGTCCGGTCTCCTGCACGCCCTCGACTCCACGGCGCTCGAGGACGGGGAGCACGAGGTCGCCGCGACCACCGCGGCCGGCGCGACGACGACCCACACCTACACGGTGGACAACACCGGGCCGGCACTCGTCTCCTCCACGCCCGAAGCGGGCTCGACCCTCGTCGGGGACGCCGTGGTCGCGGCCGAGGTCGCCGACGACGCCGGCATGCGTGGCGAGACGACCCTCACCCTCGACGGTGAGCCGGTCCGGATCGGTCAGACGCTCTCCTCGGACAGCCTCGCGGCCGGTGAGCACGAGCTCGTCGTCGAGGCCACCGACGAGCTCGGCAACGCCGCTCGCCACGTCGTCCCGTTCACGTCGGCCTCCAACGCTCCCACCGTGGGAGCGATGAGCCCGGAGAGCGGTACCGCGGACGTCGGGGACGCCGTCGAGCTGTCCGTCGACGTCGTGGACCCCAACGGGGCCGACCTCGAGACGACCTTCTACGCCGCCGAGCCCACCGCCCCGACCGCTGCCGCCCAGGGAACGGTCGGGGAGCTGCCGCTCAGCCAGCTCGACCTCACGGGTCAGGAGGAAGCGCCGGTCGACGCGCTCCTGCCGGGTGACGGCGAGCTCCTGCGCAGCCCGGCGGGCGAGGACGTGACGTTCCAGCGCTTCGACGTGCCGGTCGAGACCGACGCCGACGACGAGATGGTCGTGTCCTGGTCCGGCGAGGTCGACCCGGCCCGCGGCGCGCGGCTGTACGTCTGGGACACGGCCGAGCAGGGCTGGCAGGAGGTTGACGACGTCCGCGGCGCCGACGAGGGTGAGACGCACCTGAGCGGTGCCGCGCAGGCCGCGCACGTCGACGACGGCGAGGTGCACGTGCTCGTCGAGGGCTACGACCCGTTCGCCGACGACCTCGCGGACGAGCCCGACGACGCGTTCCGCGACCCGGAGACCTACGACTTCTCGCTCGCGCACCTCACGGACACGCAGTACTACGCCGAGGGCGCCTCGGAGCGGGAGACCGAGGAGGAGCGTGCGCTGTTCGCCGACTCCTACCGTGGCATCGCCCAGTGGATCGCGGACAACGCCGACGAGCACAACATCGCCTATGCGTTCCACACGGGCGACATCACGGAGAACAACATCCTCCTGACCGACGACGAGGCCTGGAACGCGCAGGTCCGTGCGGAGTTCGAGTTCGCCGACGAGATGCAGTCGATCATCGACGACGCGGGCGTGCCGAACGGTGTGCTGCCCGGCAACCACGACAACGTCTACGGGGCAAACCACGACCTGTTCAACGAGTTCTTCGGGCCGGAGCGGTACGAGGCCCTGTCCGAGAGCTGGGAGAACGCCGAGTACGGCGGGCCGTGGCGCGAGGGCGACAACTCCGCGCACTACGACCTGTTCACCGAGGGCGGCCTGGACTTCATCGCCGTGCACCTGCCCTACTTCGCCACCGAGTCCCAGCTCACCTGGGCGCGTGAGCTCCTCGCCGAGCACCCGGACCGCAACGGGATCCTGGCCTCGCACGAGTACCTGGGCGCCTCCTCGGCACCGGACGGACGGGGCGGCGCCTACGGTGGTACCGACGGTCAGCGGATCTACGACGCGGTGGTCTCCCAGAGCCCGAACGTCTTCCTCACGCTCGCCGGGCACATCCACGGCGTGACCACCAACGTGCGCACCGACGTGGCCGAGCCGGGCCACAACGTGGTCGAGATGCTCGCCGACTACCAGGCGTTCGAGGTTGACGGCGAGCGCACCACCGGCTTCTTCCGTCTGCTGCAGTTCGACGTCGACCGGTCCGAGATGACGGTGGACACCTACTCGCCGCGCCTCGACGAGCACGGCGCGAACGAGTACGACACAGGCGAGCGGTACGACGCGACGGCGGACGAGTTCACCGTTCCGGTGGACCTCACCTCGCGCACCACCTCGATCGCGACGGACGCCGTCTCGGTGGCGGTCCTGAGCGACGAGGCGATCGCCACGGACACCGTCGAGGGCGAGGGCACCGCGACCGCCGAATGGACGGGCCTGGCGCCCGGCACGACGCACGGCTGGTACGCGGTGGCGGAGAACGCGACCGGCGGTCGCGCGGTCTCGCCCCTGGCGACCTTCACCACCGCGGGCGAGCCGGGTGAGGAGCCGGAGAACCCGGAGGAGCCGGGACCCACGCCGCCGGCGGCGGGCGTGGGCTTCCACCTCAACGACGGGTGGGACGCAGCGGCCGAGCACGAGTTCTCCTACGGCCGCACCGGTGACGAGGTGCTCGTGGGGGACTGGGACGGCGACGGCAGTGACACGCTCGCGGTGCGCCGCGGGAACGCCTACTTCCTGACGAACTCCCTGTACGGCGGGAACGCGGACGTCGAGCTGGCCTACGGCCGTGCCGGGGATGTCGTGCTGGTCGGTGACTGGGACGGCGACGGCGTGGACACCTTCGCCGTGCGCCGTGGCAACAGCTACTTCGTGTCCAACAGCCTTCAGAGCGGCTGGGCGGACGCCGAACTGGACTACGGCCGGGCCGACGACGCAGTTCTCGTGGGTGACTACGACGGCGACGGCGTGGACACCTTCACGGTGCGGCGTGGGAACACGTACTTCATCGCCAACTCGCTGACCGGTGGTGACGCCGATGCCGAGCTGGACTACGGCCGGGCCACGGACGAGGTGTACGTGGGTGACTGGGACGGCGACGCGACGGACACGTTCGCGGTCCGTCGGGGGATCACGTTCTTCGTCTCGAATTCGCTGACCTCGACGACGGCGGAGATCGAGCAGGACTACGGCCGCACCGGCGACGAGGTCTTCGTCGGCGACTGGGACGGCAACGGCACCGACACCCTCGGCGTCCGCCGCTGACCACCTCTCACGAGTGAGGGGAGTTTTCCGCGAGTGCGGGAATCTTCCCCACGAGTGAGGGGAGTTTTCCGCGGGTGAGCGGACGTCCTCCCCGCAAGTGAGCGACGTCCGTCGACAGCAGTGAGCGCCGCCCGGACCACGGTCCGGGCGGCGCTCACCCGTTCGTCATCGGGCGGAGCGGACCGAACCCCGCTCACTCGCCATCGGGAGCGACGAGCCGGGCATCGACCGTGTGGGCCTGGCCCCTCAAGAAGGCCTGCGGTACCATGCGCACTCGCCTGATCTCTGTCGATATCGGTGCACCGGCAGGTCAGTTCACGAGTTCTACACCGGGCGGTCGGCACGGGTTGTCCATCGGCGGGCAGCCTGGTTGTACCGGTCGCTAACCACGGTTTCGCCTCCGAAGGAGTTCCGACCGATGGCTACTCGCAGACCGCGTCGCCTCACGGCGATCGCCCTCGCCTCACTGATGGTGGGTGCCGCGCTTCCTGCGGCGGCTGGCCCGGGCGCCGCTCTCCCCGCGGTGGCGGCCCCGGGCGCCGTACGGTTCGAACCCGCCGAACCCGCCGACGACCAGGGCGGGTCGGCCGGTCCCGTCCTCCCGCTCGAGCACGAACCGGCGACGGCCGGCCCGGAGCAGGAGGCGGCCGGGGCGCCGACGCTCACGCCCGCCGACGGCACCCGGCTCTCCGGGCGGCAGACCCTCGTCGCGAGCCCGACGTCGGGGACCGACCCGCTCGAGTCCATGTCGATCGACGGTGAGGACGTCCGGGCCCGCACGACGCTCGGCGGAGGCGAGGACGCGCTCTTCCAGGTCGACGTCGGCAGCAGCTCGATGTCGCTCGGCTCCGCCAGCTACTTCGTCGTCAACGGCACCCGGCTGACGAACGTCGAGACCGACGCGGGCGAGCCCACCCGCGTGGAGGTCCCGTACGAGCTCCTCGTCCTGGGCGAGAACCACATCACGATCGGCGCCGTCCCACGCCCGGGCGCGTGCGGCATCGACGTCGATGACCTCGTCCTCGACGACTTCCGGCTCGTCCTCGCCGACGGGACGGAGATCCGGGACGCCGCCAACCCGGACGACGTCACGGTCGACGTCGGCAGCTGCATGTCGACCACCGCTCGGAGCGCCACCCAGGACCTGACCTTCACCATCGGGGGCGAGGCGACGCCCGGCTCCGGCCTGCTGCACATGTTCGACACGAGCGGCGTGGGCGACGGCAACTACGCGGTCACCGCCACGACGGCTTCGGGTGCCATGACCACCCAGAGGCTGATCGTCGACAACACGGGACCTGCGCTCGTCTCCTCGACTCCCGCAGCCGGCGACGTCGTCGTCGGCGAGTTCACGATCGGTGCGGAAGTGGCTGACGACGCCGGTGTGCGTGGACTCGTCGAGGTCTTCCTCGACGGCGACCCCGTGCAGCTTGGCCAGACGATCAGCACCGACGACCTCTCGGCGGGCGAGCACGAGCTCGTCGTCGAGTCCGGCGACCAGCTCGGCAACGCTTCGGGTCACGTGGTGCCCTTCACCGCCGCGCCGGGCTCGCCGACGATCGGGGCGATGAACCCGCACAGCGGTGCGGTCGTCGACGGTCCGAGCGCCGACCTGTCGGTGGAGGTCACGGACCCGAACGACTCCGACGTCGCCACCACCTTCTACGCCGCCGACCCCACGTATCCGGACGCCGCATGGCAGGGCGTGGCCGACGAGCTGCCGTTGGACCAGCTCGACCTCACCGGTCAGGAGGAGGCAGCGACCGACGCACTGCGCCCCGGGGACGACGAGGTGCTGCGCAGCCCGGCCGCCCAGGGCGTGACCTATCAGCGCTTCGACGTGCCCGTCGAGGCCACCGACGATGACGACCTGCTCGTCTCCTGGTCCGGTCAGGTCGACCCGGCCCGCGGCGTCCGTCTGCACGCGTGGAACGCCCAGGACCTCGTGTGGGAGGAGCTCGCCGACGTGCGCGGCCAGGTCGACGGGGACACCCACGTGTCCGGCTCCGCCACCTCGGACCACGACGACGCCGGCGAGGTCCACCTCCTTGTCGAGGGCTACGATCCCTTCGACGACGACAGCGACGATGCCCCCGACGGCGAGTTCCGCGACCCGTCGACGTACGACTTCTCGCTCGCCCACGTCTCGGACACCCAGTTCTACTCCGAGGGCGCGGTCGGTGCCTCCGGCGGCGAACCGGGCACCGTGCCCGAGGACGAGCGCGAGCTGTTCGCCGACTCCTACCGTGGCATCGTCGACTGGCTCGTGGAGAACGAGGACGAGCACCGCCTCGCCTACGCGTTCCATACCGGCGACCTCGTGCAGAACCACACCATCGCCACCGACGACGAGGAGTGGATGGGGCTCATCCACGACGAGTACCGGTTCGCGAGCGAGATGCAGTCGATCCTCGACGACGCCGGAATCCCGAACGGCACCCTCCCGGGCAACCGCGACAGTATCTACGGCGCGAACAACGATATGTTCAACGAGTACTTCGGCCCGGAACGGTACGGGGCGCTGTCCGATGGCTGGGAGAACGCGGAGTACGGCGGACCCTGGCAGCCCGGTGACAATTCGGCGCACTATGACCTGTTCACGGCCGGGGGCCTGGACTTCATCGCGGTCCACCTTCCGTACTGGACCTCGGACGCCCAGCTGACCTGGGCGCGCGAGATCCTCGCCGAGCACCCCGACCGCAACGGCATCATCGCGACGCACATCTACATCCGCTCGTCGTCGTCACGCGACGGGCGCGGCGCGGCCTTCGGCACTCCCGACGGTCAGCGGATCTTCGACGCGGTCGTCTCGCAGAGCCCGAACGTTTTCCTCACGCTGAACGGCCACATCGGCGGGGTCGGCACGAACGTTCGGACGGACGTGGCCGAGCCCGGGCACCACGTGGTCGAGCTGTTGGCGAACTACCAGAACTACGAGGTCGACGACCTGCGCGCCACTGGGTTCTTCCGGCTGCTGCAGTTCGACGTGGACCGGTCCGAGATGACGGTCGACACCTACTCGCCGCGTCTCGACGATCACGGCGCGACCGAGTTCGACACCCACAACCGCTACAACGCGACGGCGGACGATATGACGCTCCCCGTCAACCTCACCTCGCGGACGACCTCGATCGCGACGGACGCCGTCTCGGTGGCCGTGCTGTCGGACGAGACCATCGGTGCCGACGAGGTCGCCTCGGGCGAGACGGCGTCGGTCGAGTGGACCGGTCTGGCGCCCGGGACCACGTACGGCTGGTACGTGGTGGCGGAGAGCGAGAACGAGGACTCGGCCGTGTCGCCGGTGGCGACGTTCACGACGACGGGTGACGCCGGTGAACCGGGGGAACCGGGGGAACCGGGGGAGCCAGGTGAGCCGGGTGAGCCGGGGGAGCCGGGGGAGCCGGGGGAGCCGGGGGAGCCGGGGGAGCCGGGGCCGGGTGAGTCGGTGGTGCCGGCGCCGGGGATCGGGTTCTTCCTGAACAACGGTTGGGATGGCGTTGCGGACGTGGTCTTCGAGTTTGGCCGCGTCAGCGATGAGGTGTTCGTGGGGGACTGGGACGGGGACGGGACCGACACCCTGGCGCTGCGCCGGGGGAATGCGATCCACGTGACCAACGACCCCGCCGCGGCGACCGCGGAGCCGGCGTTCACGTACGGGCGTGCGGGTGATGTGCTGCTGGCGGGGGACTTCGACGGCGACTCGGCGGACTCCTTCGCCGTGCGGCGGGGGAACGAGTACCTCGTGCTCAACACCCTCGTGTCCGGCGATGCGGACGTCGAGGTGGCCTACGGGCGAGCTGATGACGAGGTGCTGGTCGGTGACTGGGACGGGGACGGCCTGGACACCTTCACGGTCCGGCGGGGCAATGGGTTCTTCGTGGCCAACGAGGTGCGGGACGGGTGGGCCGACCAGGTCATCTCCTACGGCCGCGCCGGCGACGTCGTGCTGGTCGGTGACTGGGACGGTGACTCGGTGGACTCGTTCGCGGTGCGTCGTGGGAACGCGTACTTCGTGAAGAACGAGATCGCCGGCGGGTACGCGGACATCGAGCTGACCTATGGCCGCGCCGGTGACCAGGTGCTCGTGGGTGACTGGGACGGCAACGGCACCGACACTCTCGGAGTCCGCCGCTGACCACCTCTCACGAGTGAGGGGAGTTTTCCACGAGTGAGCGGACGTCCGCTCCACCGATGAGCGCCGCCCGGACCGTGGTCGGGGCGGCGCTCATGTATCGGGCAGGCCCCGCACCCATCAGGATGCGGGGCCCGCCCCTCGTCGTCGTGCCCGGCGCCGGCCCGGTCTGGTCGGTGAGTCAGCGAGGTAACCACCGAGGCAGTTCCCCGGGGGGACTGCCTCGATGGTTACCCGATTGACTGGGCGACGGCGACACCGCGCGACACCGCGACCCGCTCCCCGATGAGCAGAAGTCCGCTCACTCGCCACTCGCCACCCGGAACGCACCGCGCTCACTCGTCAGGTGGAGCGGACCGAACCCCGCTCATTCGTCATCCGGAGCGGACAGAAGTCCGCTCACTCGTCGGAGACGAGGCGGGAACGCTGCTGGCCTAGGCCGGACACCCCCATCTCCATGACGTCCCCGGCCGCGAGGTAGGGGAAGCGACCCGACAGCGCGACGCCCTGCGGCGTTCCGGTGCTGATGAGGTCGCCGGGCTCGAGCCGGACGTACTGCGACAGCTCCTGGACGATGGTGGGCACGTCGAAGATGAGGTCGGCCGTGGTCGAGTCCTGCCGCGCCTGCCCGTTCACCGTCGACCAGATCCGCAGGTCCCCCGGGTCCACCTCGTCGGCGGGGACGAGCACGGGCCCGACGGGGCAGAACGTCGGCGCGGTCTTGCCCTTGGACCACTGTCCCAGCGAGGTGACGAGTTGGTGCTCCCGCTCCGAGACGTCGTTGCACACGACGTACCCGGCGATCGCGGCCTCGGCCTCCTCGCGCGAGGTGAGCCGACTCGCGGCGCTCCCGATCACCACGCCGAGCTCGACCTCCCAGTCGACCTTCTCGGCGCCCGGGGGGATGACGACGTCGTCGAAGGGCCCGACGACGGTGTTGGGGTGCTTGAGGAAGACGATGAGCTCGCTGGGCGGCTCGGACCCGGACTCCGCGGCGTGCGCCGCGTAGTTCTGGCCGATGCAGAGCACCGCGGTGGGACGGGCGATCGGCGCACCGACGCGTTCGCCCTCGACGTCCACCTGGGGCAGCTCCCCGGCGGCGAGCGCGCGGGCGACGCGGCCGATCCCGTCGTCCGCGAGGAAGGCGCCGTCGATGTCTGTCGTGAGGCCGTCCAGCGCGTAGGTGGTGCCGTCCTGCCGGACGACGGGCCGTTCGCTGCCGGCCGCGCCGATGCGCATGAGCTCCATGCGCGTCACGCGCCCGGAGACAGGGCGACGACCGCATCGATCTCGACCAGGAAGCCGCTGAGGTCGGCCTGGATCGACGTGCGCGCCGGGTAGGGCTCGGACAGATGCTCCTTCGAGACCTCGTTGAACTCGGGCCAGTCGGCCATGTCGTTGAGGTAGACGCCGATGCGGACCGCGTTCGTCATCGACGTGCCCGCCGCATTGGCGACAGCCTCGAGGTTGGCGAACGTCTGCCGGACCTGGTCCGCGAACGTCTCACCGACCAATTTGCTGTCGGCGTCGAACGGGCCCTGCCCCGCGAGGAACAGGAAGCCGCCGCTGACGATGCCGGACGAGTAGGGGCCGGCGGGTGCCGGTGCGGTGGGTGCTGAGATCTGCTGCAACGTGGTTCCTTCCTAGTGGCGGCCCAGGACGGGCCAGACGTCGACGACGATGCCGCCGTCGACGGCGAGGACGTGGTCGTGCATGTTCGTGAGCCCGCAGGCGTGGTTCGGGCGGATCCGGACGAGGTCACCAACCCTCAGTGGCGATGCGCCGCGGAGCACCCCGTGCTCCTCGTAGCCGGTCGCCAGCACACCCCCCGAGTCGGAGACGACGGTGCCGATCCTCCCGTCGCCGTGCAGGGAACCGTCCGAGCTCATGGCCTTGATCCCGGCGTCGACGACGACCGGATCGCCGCGCTGCGTGCTGACGACCCGGCTGAGCACGGTCGACGCGGTGTCGGCAGGGTCGACCGTGCCGATGGCGACCTGGTTCTCGTCGCCGTAGACGTACGTGCCCGGGCGGGCCTCGGTCACGCCCGCCGCGCTCGGGGCGGAGCGCGCGCCGGCGGTCGAGCCGACCGAGACGCTTTCGGGCGCGAGCTCGTCCGCCCGCAGCCGCTCGGCGACCTCCGCGAGCAGCCGACCCGCCGCCGTGCCGACCTCCATGCGGCGCTCGGGGTCGGCGCCGAGCCCCTGGACGTGCCCCTCGTGCGTGAAGACCCCCTCGAGCATGAGCCCCGGCAGGGCCGCGAGGCGCCGGGCGACCGGCAGCGCGTCGTCGGGGTCGACCCCCGTGCGCCGCAGCCCGGTGTCGACCTCGAGGCGGACCTCGACGTCGACCCCCTCGGCGGCGGAGGCCTCGGCGAGCGGACGGGCCGACTCGAGCGAGTCGACCCCGACGATCAGCCGCGTGCGCCGGGCGGCGCGCAGCGCCGTCCCGACGCGGTGGGGACCCACGGGCGGGTACGCCCAGAAGACGTCCCCGATCCCGGCGTCGACGAGCGCCTCGACCTCCGCCGCCGTCGCCGCCGTCAGCCCGACCGCCCCCGCCTCGAGCTGCATGCGCGCGACCTCGGCGCACTTGCTCGTCTTCCAGTGCGGGCGCAGAGCGACGCCGAAGTCGCGCGCGACCTGCGCCATCTGCGCGATGTTGCGACGCACCGTGGGCACGTCGATCAGCACCGCGGGGGTCGGCAGCTCGTCGATCGGGCGCCCGACGAGGTCGGGCAAGGCGGTCGTGGTCACAGACACTCCAGGGCTGATGGTCGTGGTCGTGGTCGTGGTCGTGGTCGCGGTCGGACGATCAGTCGACCGGGAACTCCCGGCGCACGTCGAACTGGGAGTACGCCACGTGGCGCGTGAGCGGGTCGGCCGCCTCGGCGTACTCCGTCAGCGGCAGCAGCGACCGGGTCTCGGCGCGGAACCGGACGTAGGGCTCGGCGAGCGCCACTCCGGCGGAGCGTCCGAACTCGCCGTTGCTCGCCTCGATGAGCTTGCGGGCGAACGGGCCGTCGTAGCCCTGGCTGGTGAAGCAGTCCATCGCCGCGATCTTGCGACCGACGACCGAGCTGATGTCGATGAAGAGGTCGTTGCGGACGCCGTAGGTGGACAGGGCGTCGCTCGCCATGACCGGGAGGCCGCCGAGGAACACCTGCTTGACGTTGACCTCCTCCTTGCCGTCGATGTTCTTGAGGAACTGGGACGCCCGGTCGAGCGCGGCGATGAGCGTCATCGTGGCGATGGTGTGGGCGGAGTTCGTCACCGCGGGGTTCTGCGGGTAGTCGGCGATGATGACGTCCGGCCGGTGCTTGGCGATGAGCTCGGCGACCTCGTCGACCATGTCCTCGCGGACGACGCTGATGGCGTCGTCGTGGTCGAGGAACTCGATCGTGCCGATCCCGACGAACTCGGCGGCGCGGCGCAGCTCGCCCTTCTTGTTCTCGATGATCTCCGCCCGGTCGGCCGCGAGGAGCGCCTGGTCGGCGTCCGACTTGCGTGCCTCCTCGGCGTAGACGTTGGGGTGGATGCGGCCGCCGTGCGTGAGGATCACCGCGACGATGTCGTCACCGGCGTCGGCGTGCAGCGCGAGCGTGCCTCCGCAGTTGGTGATGGTGTCGGCGGGATGGGCGTAGACGGTCATGACGCGCATGGGTGTGCTCCTTGGTCGGACTGCTTGGACTGCTTGGACTGCTCGGACCGATCAGGCTGATCGGACTGCTCGGGTGGATCGGCCAGCTCGAACTGCGCCGGCCGATCGGACTACTCGGACGGTGTTAGACGGTGACGGTGTGGCGGGCCCGCTGACGGGCGGGGTCGGGGATCGGCGCGGCGTCGATGAGGCGGCGCGCGTACGCGGTCTGCGGGTCGTTGAGGACCGAGCCCGCCTCGCCCTGCTCGACGATCTGCCCGTGCTGCAGGACGACGACGCTCTCCGAGAGCAGCTCGACGACCGCGAGGTCGTGACTGATGAAGAGGCACGAGAAGCCCAGGCTCTGCTGGAGCTCCTGGAACACGTCGAGCACGGCGGCCTGGACCGAGACGTCGAGCGCGGAGGTCGGTTCGTCCGCGATGAGCAGCTCGGGATCGAGCGCCAGTGCGCGGGCGATGCCGACGCGTTGCCGCTGGCCGCCGGAGAGCTCGTGCGGGAAGCGCGTGCTCCACGCGGCGGGCAGCTGCACCTGCTCGAGCAGCTCGACGACCCGGGCGCGGCGCTCGGCGCGGGACATCTCGCGCCGGTGCGCCACGAGCGGCTCGGCGACGCACTCGCCGATCGTCATCCGTGGGTTGAGGGACGACGCCGGGTCCTGGAAGACCATGCCGTAGTTCGCGCGTGATCTGCGCGCGGCACCGCCTCGCAGGTCCTTGAGGTCGACGTCGCCGACCCGGATGCTGCCGGACGTGATCGGGGCGAGCCCGACGATCGCCTTGCCGATCGTCGACTTGCCCGATCCCGACTCGCCGACGAGCCCGACGACCTTCCCCTCGGGCACCGAGAAGCTGACGCCGTCCACCGCGGTGATGCCATGCTTGCGCCAGCCGCGTCGGTACTGCACGACGAGGTCCCTCACCTCGAGCGCGGTCGGTTCCGCGCTTTCCGGCCCGCCGTGCTCCGCCACCTCGCCCGACGGCTGGGGGACGGCGTCGAGCAGCTTGCGCGTGTACGGGTGCTGCGGGGAGGCGAAGAGTGCCTCGGCCTCGCCCGTCTCCACGACCTTCCCGTCCTTCATCACGACGATGCGGTCGGCCATGTCGGCGATCACTCCCATGTCGTGCGTGATGAGCATGATCGACAGGCCCCGTCGCTCGCGGAGCTCGCGGAGGAGGGTGAGGATCTCCGCCTGGATCGTCACGTCGAGGGCCGTGGTCGGCTCGTCGGCGATGATGAGGTCCGGGTCGTTGATGAGCGCCATCGCGATGACCGCCCGCTGGCGCATGCCGCCGGACCACTGGTGCGGGTACTGCTTCGCCCGGTCGGCGGGGTCGGGCACGCCGACCCGCTCAAGGGTCTCGACCACGCGTGCGCGTGCCTCCGACCGGGAGGCACGCGGGTGGTGGATCCGGTACGCCTCCGCGATCTGCGCGCCGATCGAGATCACGGGGTCGAGGGTCGTCATGTGGTCCTGGAAGACCATGGCGATGCGGCGTCCGCGGATCCTGCGCATCCGGCCCGAGCCGAGCGTGGCGAGGTCGACGCCCTCGAAGTCGATGCCTCCGCCGACGATGCGCGCGCCGGGTGGCAGGATCCTCAGCACGCTGAGGGCGGTCATGCTCTTGCCGGAGCCGGACTCGCCGACGACGCCGACGATCTCCCCCTCGTTGACCTCGAGCGCCACGTCCTCGAGGATGCGCGCCTTGCCGTGCGGGGTGGCGATGTCGAGCGTGAGGTCGCGCACGGCGAGCAGGGGCCCGGATGAGGTCTCGTTCGTCATGTCAGCTGTTCTTCCGCGGGTCGATGGCGTCTCGGACGCCGTCCCCGATCGCCATCGCCGACAGGACGGTGACGGCGATCATGAGACCGGCCGGCACCCACAGCCACGGCATGGACGACAGGACGGTGAGGGACTGCGCCTCGTTGAGCATGTTTCCCCAGCTCGACTCCGGCGGCTGGACGCCGGCGCCGAGGAACGACAGGGAGGACTCCAGCAGGACGGACTCGGCCACGAGCAGGGTCGCCGAGACCACGATGGGGGGCAGCACGCCCGGCACGAGGTGCCGGAAGAGGATGAACCCGGTCCGCGAGCCGAGCGCCCGGGCGGCCTGGACGAACTCCTCCTCGCGCAGGCTGAGGACCACGCCCCGGGCGATGCGGGCCGGCGTCGGCCACGCGAGTCCGGCGATGACGATGATGAGCATCGGCACGCTCGGGCCGATGATGCCGGCGAGGACGATGATCACCAGGACCGGCGGCACCGACAGCATGATGTCGATGACGCGGCTGATGATCCCGTCGACGATCCCGCCGAACCACCCGGCGACGACGCCAGCGAGCGTGCCGATCACCACCGCCATGAGGGCGGCGAGGAAGCCCACCATGAGGGAGATCTGACCGCCCGCGAGCAGGCGGCTGAAGACGTCGCGGCCGGTCGAGTCGGTGCCGAGCCAGTGCTCGCCGGACGGCGCCTGCCGGGTGTTCGTCAGGTCGATCTCGTTGGGCGGGTACGGGCTGATGAACGGGGCCAGCGCGCTTGCCAGCACGATGATCACCAGGGCGACCACGCCGATCACCGCGGCCGGGTTCTTGAGGAACCGACGCAGGGCGAGCTTGTCCGGCGAGGACTCCTGCGGGGTCGGGGCGAGGTCGACGGTCGAGGCGGGGAGCTGGTCGTTGCTCGTCATCGTGCTTTCCTCACCCTCGGGTCGATGATCGTGTAGGACAGGTCGGCGATGAGGTTGCAGATCAGGACGAGCACCGCGATGTACAGCCCGAACCCGATGAGGACCGGGTAGTCGCGCTGCCCGAGGGCGTCGATCGCGAGCTGCCCCATCCCGGGCCACGAGAAGATCTGCTCGAGCACGACCGCGCCGGACAGGGCGACCGGGATCGTCATCGCCAGCACCGTGACGAGCGACATGAGGCTGTTGCGCAGCGCGTGCCGCAGCGCCCGCGCCTGGGTCCCGCCTTTCGCGATGATCGTGCGGACGTAGTCCTTGTTCAGCTCCTCGAGCACGCCGCTGCGGACGTAACGGATGAAGTTGGCCGCGTTGGCCAGCGCGAGCAGGCCGACCGGCATGACCATGTGGCGCAGCAGGTCGCCGATGTCGTCCCGGCCGCTGCTGTACATCCCCGAGGAGGGGAGCCAGCCCAGCTGCACCGCGAAGACGTAGATGGCGAGCATGCCGAGGAAGAAGCTCGGGACGGCGATGGCGACGACGCTCACCGAGCTGATCGTGTAGTCCGCGACGGTGTTGCGTCGCACGGCAGCGATGACGCCCGCCGGGATGGCGACGATCAGGCCGATGGTCATCGCGCTGCCCATGAGCAGGGCGGTCGGGCCGAGCCGGTCGGCGAGCAGCTCGCCGACCGGCCGGCCACCGTTGTACGAGTATCCGAGATCTCCCGTCATGAGCCCGCCGAGCCAGTGCCAGAACTGCACCACGACCGGCTGGTCGAGACCGAACCGCTCGCGGACCGACGCGATGTACGCGTCCCGCTGGGCCCCCGCCAGCTCCGGCGGCACCATCATCTCGATGGGGTCACCGGGCGCGAGCCGGGTGAGGGCGAACAGTCCGACGGCGATGAGCAGGAAGACGGCCACGCTCGAGAGGAGACGTGGGACGAGAGCTCTCAGCATGCAATCAGTCCGTCACGGTCCACTCGGCGGCGTTCCAGAAGCCGTTGGCGAAGTCGCCGTGCGGCTCGAAGCCCTGCAGGCGGTCACTCACCGCCCAGGGGGTGTCGGGGACGTAGAGCCACAGGTAGGGCACCAGCTGGTTGTCGAGGCGGACGGCGTCCTGGTAGATCGTCTCGCGCTCGGCCTCGTCGGCCGTGACGGCACCCTGGTTGAGCAGCTCGTCGAGCTCCTCGTTGCAGAACAGGGACGTGTTGCCGCCGGCCGGGAAGATGGCGTCGCAGCGCAGGGCGTTGGCCGAGACCGTCGGGTCGGGGGTGTACGTGCCGCCGCCCGAGATCATGAGGTCGTACTCGGCGTTCTCGATCATGCTCAGCTGGTTCGCCTCCTCGATCTGGTTGGCCACGACGTTGATGCCGATCGCGCCGAGGTTCTCGATGACGACCTGGACGGCCGCGTCACGGTCGGCGGTGCCCGGGATCCAGCTGATCCGGAGCTCCTGGTCGAAGTCGAAGCCGGCCTCCTCGAGCAGGGCCGTGGCCTCCTCGGGGTTGTAGTCGTAGGTCTCGAGGTCGTCGGGGATCGCCCAGGGCGTCATGATCGTGCTGTTGAGGACCTCGCCGTGGCCCCCGAGGATCCCGTCGATGATGCCCTGGCGGTCGATGGCCATGAGGAGTCCCTGGCGGACCCGCTCGTCGTCGTACCGCTCGAAGTTGACGAGCAGGCGGAGGAACCCGGGCGACGGCGCCGAGCTGACGGTGACGCCGTCGAGCCCCTCGACCGTCTCCAGGTCCTGCGGCGCGATCTGGACGAGGTCGGTCTCGCCCGTGGCGAGCTGGGCGGTCGCGACGTCGCTGGTGAGCATCTGGAGGTAGAGCGTGTCGATGCCGACCTCTGTCCAGTAGTTGGGGTTCGCGTCGAGGACGACGTTCTGGTCGACGTTGAACTCGCGCATCACGTAGGGCCCGGAGCTGACGGGGGGCAGGTCGAAGAACTCGTCCTCCATGATCGAGGCGGGCTCGACGTCGCCCAGGACGTGCTCGGGGAGGATCCCGAAGCCGCTGCCGAACAGGGCGAGAAAGCCGGGGGTGGGCTCGGTGAGGTTGATCGTCACGGTCTGGTCGTCGTCCGCCACGATGCCCTCGAGCGTGTCGGCCGCGCCCTCCTGGACCTCGTCGAAGCCCACGACGCCCTGGAAGGGCGCGGTGTTGGGGCTGGCGACGTCGGGGTTGGCGAACAGGTTGTACGTGAAGACGACGTCGTCCGCGGTGATCTGCTCTCCGTCGCTCCACTCGAGCCCGTCGCGCAGGTGGAAGGTGTAGGACGTGGCGTCGTCGTTCACGTCCCACGACTCCGCGATCCGGGGGACCGGCTCGAAGTCGGGTCCCACGTTGAACAGGGCGTCGTACACCAGCGTCATCGTCAGCTGCTCGGCACCCTGCCCGGGTGCCAGCGGGTTGAACTGGACGGGGGACTGGTACAGGTAGAGGTTGGCGGACGTCGGGTCGCCCCCGTCCGATCCGGCCTCGCCGCCGCCGTTGTCGTCGCCACCTCCTCCGCAGGCGGTCAGCAGGGCTGTGGAGAGGCCGAGTGCGACGGCCGTCCTGGCGATTCGTGATCGCATGATTGCTCCTCGTGGTGGGTGGAACAGCCTGATCTGCGTCGATCAGGCCCGGGGGCTCCGGGCGGCGGCTACGCCGCCACGACTGGGGTGGTGAGGGACCCGAGTCCCTCGACCGCGGCGACCATGGTGTCGCCGGGCTGGAGGAAGACGCCGGTGGTGGCACCGACGCCGGACGGTGTGCCGGTGAGAATGATGTCCCCCGGGTTGAGGGTCATGAGCCGCGAGCTGAACGACACCAGCTCGGCGACGGTGTGGACCATGTCGGACGAGCTGCCCTGCTGCATGACCTGGCCGTTGAGCTCGAGCGTGAGCCCGAGGTCCTGGGGGTCCGGCACCTCGTCGCTGGTGACGAGGTAGGGGCCCAGGGGCGCCGAGCCGTCGAGCCACTTGCCCTCGAGCCAGTCGAAGAAGCCGGTCATGGCCTCGCCGTCGCGGGGCACGCCCAGGTCGAGGCTGCGCGCCGAGATGTCGTTGCTCGTGGCGTAGCCGAACACGTGGTCCAGCGCGTCGCCCACCGGCACGCCCTGCGCGCGCCAGCCGATCACCGCGGCGATCTCCACCTCCCAGTCGAGCTGGGTGGTGATGGGATTGAGGGCGACCGGGGCGTCCGGGCCCGTGATCGCCGTGTCGGGCTTGAGGAAGAGGCGCGGCGTCGCGGTCGTCTGCTTCCGCGCCTCGAAACCTGCCTCCTTGACGTGCTCCTGATAGTTCGCGGCGACCGCGAGCACCTTGCCCGGCGCCAGCAGGGGAGCGAGGAGGCGCGCGCCGGCGAGCGGGCGGCGCCCGACCTCCGTCGCGCCGGTCTCGCCCCGGACCACGGCCGCCAGGTCGCCGTCGCCGGCCACGACGATCTCGTCACCCTCGACGTACCCGTGCCGGACGGTGCCGCCGTCGTCGAACGTCAGCCACTTCATGTCCTGTTCTCCCTCACCAGTTGGTCGTTACCGTGCGGCCCGACCGCGCGGAGTCGGCGATCGCGGACAGGGCGTCGGTCGTGTCCTCCGGCGGGACCTGCGCGCCGGGCACCCCGAACGGCACCCGCGTGGTCCCGGCCGCGGTGCGGACGTCCAGCAGCGGGCGCAGCAGGTCCACGACCACGGAGCCGTGCGTGCCGACGAGCCGGATCGCCGCGTAGAGGTGCTCGCCGCCGTCGCCGTCGACGAGCGAGAGGTGCGCGCTCACGGCGATCCCGTGGCTCGCCCGCCCGAGGAACGTCGTCGCGCCCCCGTCCGCGGCGGAGTGCGCCTGGAAGTCGACCGACGTCGGGCCGGTCGCGGCGCGCAGGACGCCGATCGCGTCCGGGCCGAGCACGCTCAGCGCGTCCCCCTCGCCGACCGCGACGACGTCGAGCGCCGCTGCCCGCAGGAGCCCGAGCTCGCCGGAGTGCATCGCCGCGAGCGCGCGGACGAGTCCGGGCCGGGTGGTGAGCGTGCCGGTCATGCCGTTGCTCCGATCGTCATCGTGCGGCCCTCGCGGAGCGAGGCCTCGGACGCGGCGGCGACGTCGACGGCGTGGATCGCCGCCGACACGGGTGGGACGACCTCGACCTCGCCGCGCGCCGCGGCGGCGAACGCCTCGAGCTCGCGGACGAAGGTGCGGCCGCCGGAGCCGTCGACGCCCCACGCCGTGAGGCCGGTGTCGGTCCAGGCGAGGACGCCCTCGGCGTCCCACGAGCGTGAGAGGACGCCCTCGGTGCCCACGACGGTGAGCTCCAGGTAGCCGGCGCTGCGGGGGAGCTCGCCGCGGCTGATCTCGCACACCCCCGAGGCACCGCTCGCGAAGCCGAGGCCCATGACCAGGTAGTCGTGGATCTGGAGCGCCTCGCTCGTGGCGTGCTGCCCGACCGAGAAGACGCTCGTCGCCGGCTCGCCGATCCACCAGCTCGCGAGGTCGATGAGGTGGACGCCGTTGTGCAGCGAGTGACCGCCGGAGAGCTCGGGGTCGAGCACCCAGGCCTGCCAGCCGGGCCAGATCCAGCCGCCGTTCATGACGACGCGGACGAACCGCGGCGTGCCGATGTCGCCGGAGTCGATGACCTCGCGGATCGCCAGGCTCTGGTCGGTGAACCGGTGGCTGTGGCCCACGGCGAGCGCGAGGCCGCGTGCGTCGGCCTCGGCCGCGACGCGTCGCGCACCCTCGGGCGTCAGCGCCAGGGGCTTCTCCATCAGCAGGTGCCGACCCGCCGTGAGGACCTGGAGGCCGAGCGCCTCGTGCGTCATGTTCGGGGTGCAGACGATGACGGCCTCGACGGCGTCGTCCGCGAGGAGCTCGTCGACCGACCCGTAGCCGGCGCACCGCTCCGTGTGCGCCACCTCGGCGGCGCGGTCGGCGTCCAGGTCGCACACGGCGACGAGCCGTGCGCCCGTCATGGTGCGCAGCGCGGCCATGTGGGACAGCGCGATCCCGCCGACCCCCACGATCCCGACGCCCAGGGGCGTTCCTTGCTCGGTCACTGCTGGCCCTTCCTGATGAGAGTGCCCGGACGCGCACCGGTGCGGCGCCCGTGCTCGGTGACGGCCGTGCCGCCCACGTAGACGTGGTCGAGCCCCACGGAGGTCTGCGCCGGCTGGGCGAACGTCGCCGCGGAGTCGAAGGTGAGGTCGTCGAGCACGACCAGGTCGGCGCGGTGGCCCTCGACGATGCCGCTGGTGAGGCCGGCGCGCGCCGCCGGCGCGGTGGTGAGGCGTCGGACGGTCTCGCCGACGGGCGTGCCGCGTCGCCGCATCCGCCGGTAGCCGGCGGAGAAGGCGCCCCAGGAGCGGGGGTGCGCGACGGACGACAGGTGCGTGCGGTTCAGCGCCGTGCCGTCGGAGGCGACCGAGATCCAGGGGGTGTCGAGCGCCAGGTCGACGTCGCTCCACCGTCCGCTCTCCACGGCGACGTCGACGAGCCCGTCGTTGGCCACCAGCAGGTCGGCGAGCCATACCCAGGGGTCGCCGTCAATCTCGGTCAGATCCTTGCCCACGGCCTCGGGCGTCGCCGTCGCCTTCATGACGAGGATCTGGTGGAGGGCGTAGCCGGCGGCCGCGAGGAGGTCGGCGATCGCGCCCGGAGAGGTGAGGCAGGCGTCGACGACCGCGTCCGGTCCGGCCGCGCGCAGCTCCGGAGGCAGCAGCTGGATGAGCGTGGTGTGTCCGTGGACGTACGGGTACGCGTCGGCCGCGATGTCCGCCGACCCCTGCAGCGTCTCGACGTGGTCGAGCACCTCCGGGAATCCGTCCTCCCCGCCGATGCCCCGCAGGTGCGAGATCTGCAGCCGCGGTCCGCCGTCGTGCACGGCGCCGGCCACCTCGTCGATCGACCCGCGCAGGGCGCTCGTGCGGTAGTCGCGCAGGTGCGCCGACAGCAGTCCGTCATGGGCGGCGACGATGCGCGCCACCGAGGCGAGCTCGTCGGCGCGCGCCGACTCGCCGGGGGCGTACATGAGCCCGAGGCTGACCCCCACGACGCCGGCCGCGAAGGCGCCGGCGACCTCGCGCTCGAGCGCGGCCAGCCCCGCGCCGTCGAGGGCGTCCGTGCTGGTGCCGGCCACGGCGAACCGCGCGGACCCGTGGCCGACGTGGGCGGCGACGTTGGTCGCGGTGGGGCAGTCGTCGAGCGCCTGGAGCCAGCCGGCGACGTCGCTCCAGGTCCACTCCAGGTCGGGCGTGACGTCGATGGTGCTGATGACCTTCTGCAGGCCGGTGAGGTCGGCGCCCACCGGGGCCGGAGTCATGCCGCAGTTCCCGACCACCTCGGTGGTCACGCCCTGGCCGATCCGGCTCTCGTTGTCCGGGTAGGCGAGCAGGCTGAGGTCGGAGTGGCAGTGGATGTCCACGAAGCCGGGGGCGACGACCCGCCCCGCGCAGTCGACGATCTCCGCGTCGTACCCGCCGGCGGGTCGCTCGCCCGCCGGGACGACGGCAGCGATCCGCTCCCCGGCGACGACGACGTCGCCGAGGAAGGGGTCACCACCGAGCCCGTCGGCGACGAGGCCTCCGCGCAGCACGGTCGTCGGAGTCGGGGACATGTCAGACCGCGGCCTTCGGGTGCGCGAACAGCCCCTCGTGCGCCATGGCGACGAGGACCTCCTCGGCCTGCGCGAGGGTGCGGTCGACGTCCGCCTCGGTGTGCGCGAGCGAGATGTGGTTCCGCTTGAGCGCCATCGGGTACATGAACGAGCCCTTGTCGATCATGCGCCGCTGGAACGTGGCGTAGGCCTGGTCGTCGTTGCGCAGCAGGTCGCGGTACCCGCGGACCTCGCCGTCGAGGAAGTACGGGATGAACACGGAGCCGAGCCCGGTGATGTGCGCGGCGATGCCGTGCTCGTCGGCGATTCCCTGGAGGCCCGTGCGCATGCGGTCACCGAGGCGGCCGACGTGGCCGTAGAAATCGACCTCGGGGTCCTTGAGCACCTCGATGGTGGCGATCGCGGCGGCCATCGACGCGGCGTTGCCGTTGAACGTGCCCGCCAGCATGACCGTGCCGCCCGCGGGCGTGAAGTGCGACATGACGTCGCGGCTGCCGGCCAGCCCCGCGACCGGGAACCCGTTGCCCATCGCCTTGCCGAACGTGGTGAGGTCCGGCGTGACGCCGCACAGCTCCTGGTAGCCGCCGAGCGCGTGGCGGAAGCCGGAGATCACCTCGTCGAAGATGAGGACGCTCCCGTGCGTCCGGGTGAGAGTGCGCAGGCCCTCGAGGAAGGACTGCTCGGGCAGGAGCGCGCCGACGTTGTGCGGGACGGGCTCGAGGATCACGGCCGCGATCTGCCCGGGGTGCTGGGCGAACAGCTCCTCGACCGAGGCGAGGTCGTTGAACTCGGCGACGAGCGTGTGGTCGATGGCGTCGTCGAGGATCCCGGACGAGTTCGGGTCGCGCTTCCACGCGAGCTCGGGCGCGGAGATGACGTTGCGGGCGAGCGCGTCGTAGGACCCGTGGAAGTTGCCCTGGAACTTGAGGATGTACGGGCGCCCCGTCGCGCCGCGCGCGAGGCGGACCGCCTGGAACGTCGCCTCCGAGCCGCTCATGGTGGAGATGGTCATCTCGGCGCTCGGGATGGCGTCGACGACCAGCCGTGCCAGCTCCACCTCGAGCTCGGTCGTGCCGACGCCCACGAGGTCGATGTCGGCGATGGCGCGCGTGACGGCGGCGTTGACCCGCTCGTCGCTGTGCCCGAGGAGGATCGCGCCGAACGCGGCGTGGTAGTCGGTGTAGACGCCGCCGTCCATGTCGGTGATCGTGGCGCCGTGCGCGGATCGCCAGGCCCAGGGGGCGCCGATGCTGCGGGTGGCGGAGTTGACCCCGCCCGGGATGAGGCGCTCTGCCGCCTCGGCGAGGCCGCGGGAGACGGATGTCACGTGGTGCTCCTTGGTGTCGACGACCGGGCGTCGACCTGGTCGGTGCTGGTTCGGGGGTCGGCGAGCCCGAGCATCTGCAGGGCGTCGCAGTGGATGATCCGTTCGACCGTGTCGTCATTGACGAACGGCAGGTTCCCGGCGCGGAACGTGGCGATCGAGCGCAGGTTCGCGAGGGCTTCGACGGGCGTCCAGAGCGGGTAGTCGGAGCCGAACACGAGCTTGTCGACCGTGCCCCACTCCTGGGCCCCGACGAGCGCGAAGAAGGCGTCCATCGGGCGCGAGGGGACCCCCGAGACGTCGGCGAACACCCGCCGGTTCTTGCGCAGCACCACGTTCGTGTCGCGCTGCCACGGGTGACCCATGTGCGCCATCACCTGGGTGAGGTCCGGGTGCCGGCGGGCGACCTCGTCGATCACCATCGGCTGGCTCACCGCGAGACGGCCGACCGGGCTCGGCGTGGCGCCCATGTGCCACAGCGCCACCATGCCGTGGGACCTCAGCGTCGTGTAGAACTCGTCGAACTCCGGGGCGAGCGGGTCGAACAGCGAGAGCACCGGGTAGAGCTTCACGCCCTGGAACCCGAGCCCGATCGCCTCGTCGAGCTGGTCGCGCCAGTCGGTGTCGAGCGGGTCGATCGAGCAGAACGGGATCGCCGGTGTCCGCATCCGCGAGACGAAGTCGGCGACGAAGGCGTTCGGCGTGCGCACGCCGGCCTGTGACGCCGAGAGCCCGAAGACGACCGCGACGTCGACCCCCGCGTCCTGCATCACCTGGTCGTACGACTCGGGCGTGACCACCGGGTACGGCTCGCCGCCGTAGGCGCCCTGCCAGTGGTCCTCGTGCTCGCGGCCCCAGTGCTCCGGCTGGTGGCAGTGGCTGTGGACGTCGACGATCATGCGACGGTCATCCTGGTGCGCAGCGGATCGAGCGCCGCATCGAACCCCGGCCGGGCGACGAGCTCGGTCGCCGCCGCCCTCAGGACGGGCAGGAGCTGCTCGCGGGCGGGATCCTCGAGCTCGGCGCTCGGGGCGGAGACGGACAGGGCGAGCGTGGGAGTGCCGTGCGTCGGCAGCAGGACGGCCATGCAGGTGACGCCGCGGTTGCGTTCCTCGTCGTCGACGCTGTAGCCGGCCTGCCGGATCCGCTCGAGCTCGGCGACCATGCCGGCCCGCGTCGTGATGGTGCTCGCGGTCCAGCTCGAGTAGGGCTCCGACTCCGGCAGGTGCGCGTCGATGTCGTCCTCGGGGAGCACGGACATGAGCAGCTTGCCGAGCCCGGTGCAGTAGGCGTAATCGAGTGTGCCTCCCGTCGCGAACCGGAGCGCACGTTGCGGCTCGGCCACGTGCAGGTGGAGGACCGAGGGCCCTTCGAGCACGCCGAGGTTCGCCGTGAAGCCCACCTGGTCGGCGAGCCGGGTGAGGACGGGAGCCGCGACGTCGGACATGCTCGGCGGCCGGTAGCCCTCGGCGATCTCGTGGACGGCGTGCCCGATCGAGTAGGCGGGGTGCTCGCCGGACCTGCGCACGAACCCCTCCTCCTCCATGACGAGCAGGAGGCGCACGGCGGTCGACTTCGGCAGCTTGAGCTCCGAGGCGATCGCGGCGAGCGTCAGCGGGGTGCTCGCCTTGCCGAGGAGTCGCAGAATCGCAAGGGCTCGGTAGAGCCCCTGCGAGTGATACGACTTGGCACGCTGTTCCATGTCGGGGAACGTAACAGTCGACCGCTGACATGGAAAGTCATTCCATGTCACGAAGCGATCACGCGACATGGCACACTGCCAGGCCCGCGGCGCGGCGCTGCGCCGGCTCGGCGGGGGGTTCGGATGGTCGATTGGCCGGTGAACGTCACGATCAGATCACGCAACATGGGGCTCTCGACATGGAACGGCGGTCCATGCTGATAGTTGCGCCTCAAAGGTCGGCAAAGGAGCCACTCGTGATCACCCATCCCCTGGACAGTGACAACCATTCGAGCCGGCACCGGCCCGGGCGCCGGCGCCGGACGCCGGGCATCGCCACCGCCGCGCTCCTCGGCCTGGCCCTGACGGTGCTGCCGGGCGGTGTGGTGCCGGGCTCGCCCGCCGCGGCAGCGCCGGCCGACGGCGCCGTGCGCACGTTCGATGACGAGCCGTTGGGGGAGCCGCCCGCGGACTGCCGGATCATCGGCGACGTCACCGTCGCCGAGGCCGAGTTCGGCGGAGCGGCCGAGGGCAACCGCGCCATGCGCGTCGTCGACCAGAGCAGCGCCGTCTACACCCGCGCATGGTGCGACTATCCGCAGACGGCCGAGCGGTCGGTGTCCTACCGCTTCTCGCCCGCCGAGTTCAACGCGGGCCCGTACGTGGCGATCCAGGGCGCCGAGGGCACCAGTGCCAACGGTGTCTGGCGGTTCACCTTCAACCGGGACGGGGACGACATCCGGATCGCGGCCTACGACGGATCGAGCTTTGCCGACGTCGCCCGGGTCGCGGGTGGTGCGGCGCTGGGCGAGTGGGTGGACGTGACGATCAACGCCACCACCGAGCGCGCGGAGATCATCGTCGACGGTGTCCGGTTCGAGACCGAGCGCCGCAACGCGGCCTCGCCCACGATGGGCGAGATCTACTTCGGCTCTGCCGGATTCAGCGCCGTCGGCGTGGACTACTACATCGACGACCTCGCCGTGTCCGGCGAGCTGCCCGACGACGCCTTCGCCGGCCTCGCCGTCGAGCCCCTCCTCGACGACTTCATCGACGCCGGCGAGATCGTGGCCGAGCCCGTCGCGCGCGTCCAGCTCCCCGAGGGGGCCGACGTCGCGGACTACACGGCGGCGGTGGAGTGGCAGGGCCAGACCGTCCCGGCCGAGCTCAGCGGCCCGGACACCGACGGCTGGGCGACCGTGTCGGTGACGCACACCTTCGAGGACGGGGACCGCGGGATCCTGCGCACCGTCGTCACCGGCCCGGACGGGACCGAGTCGGTGGCCGCGCAGTCCGTCGGCGCGAGCTCCAGGATTCAGCCGGACGTCATCATCGCGGAGGGCGACGGCGACGAGCGGCCCTTCTTCCCGGAGGTCGCACGCCTCGACGACGGACGCCTGGTCACCGTCTACTACTGGTCGAACGGGCACTCGCCGGGCGACGGCGGTGATCCCGGTCAGATCCGGTGGACCGAGAGCACCGACGGGGGGCTGACCTGGTCGGATCCTCGGGTCATCATCGACTCGGCCCACGACGACCGCGACCCGCAGATCACGCAGCTGCGCGACGGGACCATCGTGCTCACCTGGTTCCAGACGGACTGGACCGACTACCCGGCCGAGGGCGCCACGATCGACACCTACGTGGCGCGCTCCGAGGACGGGGGCCAGACGTGGTCCGATCCGGCCCTCGTGGAGTCGTCGATGAGCTGCGGCTGCGGGCCCCGCAGCGGCCACTACCTCCTCGGCTGGGCCGCCGAGTCCGGCAACGTCGTCGAGCTGGACAACGGCGACCTCCTCGTCCCCCTGTACGGGACGCGCCCCGACGCCGCGCTGGGCCGCGCCAGCGTCGTGCGCAGCACGGACGGCGGGCGGACCTGGCCCGTGGAGAACGAGGTGATGATCCCCGCGGAGCCGGGCGTCGGCCTCTCCGAGACGGAGGTGGCGGTCCTGTCCGACGGGCACCTCACCGCAGTCATCCGGCCCGGCCTCGTCAGCGAGTCGTTCGACCACGGTCGCACGTGGTCCGTCGCGAGCCCGGTCCCGTGGAGCATGCAGGCTCCCGACATCCTCACGCTGCCCGGCGGCCGGATGCTGCTCACGTACGGCGGCAACGACTACGGGTCCAGCGAACCCGTCGTCGGCCGGCTCGCGCACCCGGGGCAGGCCTGGACCGACACGACTCCCGTGCTCCTGTACATGTCGCGGCAGAACGTCGACCAGGGCGATCCGAGCTCCGCCGTCGTCTCCGGCGACGAGTACCTCACGGTGAGCTACGACACGAACATCAACGCCGTCGTCGGCACCTTCAGCTCCCTGGGTGACTATCCCGCGGACCCGAACGAGCCCGAGCCGGTGGCGGGGTCGATCACGGCGTCCGTCGAGGACGTTGACGGTGCTGCTGTCGCGGGTGGTGCGATCACGGTCGCGGGCGCCGAGGACGAGTTCACGGTGGCCGATGGCGCCGAGGCCGACCTGGCCGAGGACGACGGCACCATCACCGTGGCCGTCGAGGGTGCTGGGGACTACGACGTCACGCTCTCCGGTGTGCCGGAGGGCTACGAGCACGAGGCGGTGGCCCTGACTGCGTCCCTCACCGAGGAGACGCCGGACGTCACGCTCGACCCCTTCGTCGTCACGCTCATCGACGACGAGGAGCCGGGCGAGCCTGGTGAGCCGGAGCCGGTTCCGCCGTCGCCGGGTCGTGGGTTCTACCTCAACGACGGGTGGGGGATCTGGGCTGATCATGAGTTCAGCTTCGGTCGCCCGGGTGATGAGGTGCTGGTCGGTGACTGGGACGGCGACGGCAGCGACACGCTCGCCGTGCGCCGCGGGAACGCCTACTACCTGTCCAACACCCTCTCCGGCGGGACGGCGGACGTGGAGCTGACCTTCGGCCGCTCCGGCGACACCGTGCTCGTGGGCGACTGGGACGGCGACGGCAGCGACTCCTTCGCCATCCGACGTGGGAACAGCTACTTCCTCACCAACCGGCTCACCGGTGGGAACGCGGAGACCGAGCTGGACTACGGCCGGGCGGATGATCAGGTGCTCGTGGGTGACTACGACGCCGACGGTGCGGACACCTTCGCCGTGCGGCGCGGGAACACGTACTACGTGTCCAACTCGCTGACCTCTGGTTGGGCGGACGCGCAGTTCGACTATGGCCGGTCTGGTGACACGGTGCTCGTGGGTGACTGGGACGGTGACGGGGCGGACACGTTCGCCTCGCGTCGCGGGAACCAGTACCTCGTGTCCAACAGCCTGACTGGTGGTTGGGCGGACATCGAGCAGTTCTACGGCCGGGCCTCCGACGAGGTGTTCGTCGGCGACTGGAACGGCGACGGCTCCGACACCCTCGGAGTGCGCCGCTGACGCGCGTCCCCCGATCACCGATGCCCCCACCGCCTCCGGGCGGGCCCACACCCCCCACGCATGACCGAACGCGCCGCCACGCCGTGCCGGCCGCATCACCGAGGAGGAAGTGGAAGAGATGAAACTCCGCCAACCGCGTCCACGACGCGCCGCGCTCGCAGCGGCCGCCGTGGCCGCCTGCGCCCTGACGCTGGTGTCGGGTGCTGCCGTGCCTGGTGCGCCCGCCGCGGCGGCGCCGGCCGACGGCGCCGTGCGCACCTTCGACGACGAACCGCTCGGCGAGCCACCCGCGGACTGCCGGACCATCGGGGACGTCACCGTCGCCGAGGCCGCCTTCGGCGGCGCCGCCGAGACCAACCGGGCGATGCGCGTGGTCGACCAGGACAACGCCGTCTACACCCGCGCCTGGTGCAACTACCCCCAGACCGAGGAGCGGTCGGTCTCCTACCGGTTCTCGCCCGCCGAGTTCAACGCCGGCCCGTACGTGGCCATCCAGGGTGCCGAGGGCACCAGCGCGAACGGCGTCTGGCGGTTCACGTTCAACCGCGACGGCGACGACATCCGCGTCGCCGCCTACGACGGGTCGAGCTTCGCCGACGTCGCCACGATCCCGGGAGGTGCCACCCTCAACGAGTGGGTCGACGTCACCATCAACGCGACCACCGAGCGCGCCGAGCTCGTCCTCAACGGTGTCCGGTTCGAGACCGAGCGACGCAACGCCGAGTCGCCCACGATGGGCGAGATCTTCTTCGGGTCCGCCGGACAGAGTGCCGTCGGTGTCGACTACTACATCGACGACCTTGCCGTCTCCGGCGAGCTGCCCGAGGACGCCTTCGCCGGCCTCACCATCGAGCCCCTCTTCGACGACGAAGGTCTCGCCGTCGGCACGGAGGTCACCGACGAGCCTGTCGCGCGGTTCTACCTCCCCGAGGGAGCGGAGCTCGCGGACTACACGGCGGTCGCCGAGTGGCAGGGCGAGACCATCCCGGCCGTGCTCAGCGGGCCCGACGAGGACGGCTGGGTGACGGTGTCGATCTCGCACACCTTCGCCCAGGCCGGCGTCAACACGCTGCGCACGGTCGTCACCGACACCGCCGGCAACGAGTCCGACAGCACCCAGGAGGTCACGGTCGCCGGCGAGTTCAGCACACTGACGTTCGAGAACGACGACGTCGGCTCCGTGCCGGCCGAGTGCTCCACGCTCGACGGCTACGACCCGGCGCTCGTCAGCGACGAGGCCGCGTCCGAGGGCGAGCGCTCGCTCCGTGTGCAGGACACGAGCTCCGAGGCGGCGGTGGGCATCTCGTGCCCGGTCGCCCCCCAACAGGGCGCCTACCTCTCCTTCGACGTCAACCCCACGGCACTCGAGGGATTCACGTTCGACATCGTCGGCGACTCGCTGCTCCCGACCGGCCACCCGGCCAACTCGCTCTTCCGCCTACGAGTGATCGACGACGGCAGCATCGAGTGGTACGAGCAGTGGACCCGGACCTGGCGCGAGCTGGCTCCGGCCGGCAGCGTCCCGCTCGGCGAGTGGTCGCAGATCGAGGTCGCGGTGCCGAGTGACAACGCCGCCGCGCGGGTGAGCGTCGGAGGCGAGTACGTCGGCTCCGCGGGGTCGACCATCGGCAACAACTCGGGTGCGACCAACGAGGTCACGGCCATCACCGGGCTCGCCTTCACCACGGGCTCGACCGGCGTCGGGGCTGCGGTCGACGATCTCTTCATCGACGACGTCACGTTCGGCACGGCCGAGGAGACCCCGGCCGAGGCGGTCGGCACCGCGCCGTTCACCATCGGCGACACCGTGACGATCGACGACGACGGCGAGGATCTCGGCTTCCCCCTCGGCGGGATCCTCGTCCCGACCGACGACGGCGGACGTCGCATCATCTTCCCGTACTCGGCCAGCCCGGACCGCATCGACGCCTCCGGCTTCCTCTTCGGGATGTCGGACGACGACGGCGCGAGCTGGACCCCCGCCGTGGACCTCAACCCCATGCCGGACGCCTCGGGCATCACCGTGTCGAGGCTCCGCAACGGCGACATCATCGCGGTCGACTTCAACACGTTCATGGTGGAGGGCAGCGACAACCGCCAGGCCACCGTGGAGACCGCGATCTCCTCCGACGGCGGCACGAGCTGGGAGCACCGCGACGGTGTGCTCGACACGCCCGAGCCGATGCGGCCGATCGGCGCCACCTCACCGCGGCCGGGGACAACGCTGGGCGGCTTCGTGCTGCTCCACACCCTGCTCGAGGACCCCGACGGGACGCTGTACATCTCGGCCTACGGGTACTACGAGGGCGACGAGAACTACCGCCAGCTCCTGCTCGTCTCCGAGGACGGCGGCATCAACTGGAGCGTCCGCGGCACGGTCGCCGTGGAGGACCCGGAGCTCGCCGACGTCACGGCCTACGACGGACCGAGCGAGGGCGCGGTCGAGCGGCTCGCCGACGGTTCGCTGTACATGGTCATGCGCACCGGCTGGCACCTGCCGATGCTCCACTCGCGCTCGACGGACGACGGCGCGACCTGGAGCGAGCCGGAGCCGATCGACGTCGGCCCGGCCGGGCAGGACCTGGAGAGCGTCCAGCCCACGATGGAGATGCTCCCCTCGGGCGAGCTGCTCCTCATGGTGGGGCGGCCCGGGCTCGTGCTCACGATGTCGGAGAGCGGGCGCGGGGACGACTGGAGCGTCCCGGTCGGCGTCGACTACAACAACTCCGAGAACGGCGCCTTCACGGTGCTCGACTCGATGAACGTCGTCGTCGCCGGTGACCGCGGGCGTGTGGCGCCGTGGGAGGTGTGGTCGAGGAACGTCTCGATCGCTCCGCCGTGCGAGCAGACGATCACCGGCGCCCACGACGGATCGGTCACCGCCGGCGCGGGCGGGCTCTGCCTCGACGACGCGAACGTCTCGGGCGACATCACCGTCTCCGACGGGGGCCGGCTCATCGTGCAGGACTCCGAGGTCACCGGTTCGATCACCAGCGACGGCGCCTCCGTCGTCGCGATCTGCGGGTCCGGCGTCACCGGACCGGTGAGCATCGCTGGTACGACCGGCCAGGTCTCGGTGGGCGACACGACCGCCGGGTGTGAGCAGTCGACGATCGGGGGCACGCTCAGCGTCACCGGCACGGCGGGCCCTGTCGTCATCGACCGCTCGGAGGTCGCCGACGACGTGACGATCGCGGACAACAGCGGCCGGATGGCGACCATCCTCGCCGGTCTCACCGTCGACGGCTCGCTGGCATGCACGGGCAACGCGGTCGTTCCGACGGACTCGGGCGTGCCGATCGCAGGGGACGGTCCTCGCTACGGCCAGTGCGGCGACGACGAGGAGCCGGGCCCGGTCGACGGCTCGATCACCGCGTCCGTCCAGGACGAGGACGGTGCTGCGGTGGCCGGTGGCGAGGTCACGGTGTCCGGTCCTGAGGGGCAGGAGCTCGTGGTGGCCGATGGCACCGAGGCGGACCTGGCCGAGGACGGCGGCGTCGTCACGGTGGCTGTCGAGGGCGCCGGGGACTACGAGGTCACGCTGACCGGTGTGCCGGAGGGCTACGAGCACGAGGCGGTGGCCCTGACCGCGACCGTCTCAGAGGAGACGCCGGACGTCACGCTCGAGCCGTTCGTCGTCACGCTGATCGACGACGAGGAGCCGGGTGAGCCTGGTGAGCCGGTGCCGCCGACGCCGGGTCGTGGGTTCTACCTCAACGATGGTTGGGGGATCTGGGCGGACCACGAGTTCTCCTTCGGTCGCCCGGGCGACGAGGTCCTGGTCGGTGACTGGGACGGCGACGGCAGCGACACGCTCGCAGTCCGGCGTGGGAATGCCTACTTCCTGTCGAACAACCTGTACGGGGGCAACGCGGATGTGGAGCTGACGTTTGGTCGTGCATCCGACACGGTGCTGGTGGGTGACTGGGACGGTGACGGCGCGGATTCGTTCGCGGTGCGTCGTGGGAACAGCTACTTCCTCACCAACTCCCTGTCTGGTGGGAATGCGGAGGCCGAGCTGGATTACGGCCGGGCGGATGACCAGGTGCTGGTGGGTGACTACGACGCCGATGGTGCGGACTCGTTCGCGGTGCGCCGGGGGAACACCTACTACGTGTCCAACAGCCTGTCCTCGGGTTGGGCGGATGCTCAGTTCGACTACGGGCGGGCCGGTGATCAGGTGCTCGTGGGGGACTGGGACGGTGATGGGGCGGACACGTTCGCCTCGCGTCGCGGGAACCTGTACCTGGTGTCGAACAGCCTGACCGGTGGGTGGGCCGACATCGAGGTCCGCTACGGCCGGGCCGGCGA
>NZ_JBNDNA010000014.1:0-76485 GCF_049856175.1 Georgenia sp. Z1491 | reverse complement strand
TTCCGATAACGAGGAGAACCGACCGACGTGTTTGCACCCCCGCGCGGCCGCCACGCCCGGCGCCGCACCCTCGCCCCCCGGGTCGCCACCGCACTCCTGACCGTCGCCGCCGCGAGCGCGACCGTCACGACCGCCCAGGCGGCCGAGGCGCCCTCGGGCGTCCGCACCGTCAGCCCCGTCATCCGCACCGACGCCGGCTGGCAGAACCAGGTCGCCAACGCGATCGCCGCCCAGACCAACGCCTACCGCGCCGCCAACGGCCTGTCCCAGCTCACGCGCACCGGGTCCATCGACTCGGTCGCGCAGTCCTGGTCCAACCACCAGGCGAGCATCGGCTCGATGGTCCACCGCGGCGACTACGGCCGGTCGGCCGTGCCCGCCGGATCGACCGGCACCTCGGAGATCCTGTCCTGGGGCATCTACCCGGACCACCAGGCCGACTACTTCATGAGCCAGTGGCGCAACTCGCCGGTGCACAACAACATCCTGCTCACGGGGTCCTACACGCACTTCGGCGTCGGCGTGGCGGTCTCGGGGGACGGACGCGTGTTCGCCACCCAGAACTTCGCCACCTACCCGGGCGGCGGCCCCGGCGGCTCGACCCCCGCGCCGGCCGAGCCCGCGCCCGCGGAGCCGGCCCCGGAGCCCGAGACCGCGCCCCAGCCCGAGGCACAGCCGCAGGACGAGACCGAGGCGCAGAACGACCAGGTGGCCCCGGACACCGATGCCGCGCGCGAGGCGGACGCCGCCTCCCGCGACGCCGCGCGCACCGAGCCGGAGCCGGCCCCCGAGCCCGAACCCGAGCAGCTGCCCGGCACGCCGCGCTTCCTGCTCTCGGACGAGCTCGCCGGCGACGCCGCGCACAGCTTCCTCTACGGCGTCGAGGGCGACGAGATCTTCGTCGGCGACTGGGACGGCGACGGGTCCGACTCGATCGCCGTGCGCCGCGGGAACGAGATCCACCTGACGAACACCCTCGGCACCGGACCCGCCGAGCAGGTCGTCCGGCTCGGGGAGCCGGGCGACGAGATCGTCCAGGGCGACTTCGACGGCGACGGCACGGACACGTTCGCGGTCCGTGACGGCAACGTCCTGCAGATCATCAACGACCTCGAGAACCCGGGCGAGATCGAGCTCGCCGCCTTCGGTGCCGACGGGGACACGCTCCTCGTGGGCGACTTCGACGGCGACGGCACGGACACGTTCGGCATCCGACGCGGCTCCGACGTCATCTGGACGAACGATCCGACCGGCGCAGGCGTGGACGGCGAGATCTCGCTCGGCCGCGACGGTGACCTCGTCCTCGTGGGCGACTGGGACGGCGACGGCGCGGACAGCCTCGCCCTCCAGCGTGGCGCCGACTTCTTCGTGACGAACGAGATGGCCTCCGACGCCGAGGTGATCGAGACCCGCTACGGGCGCGACGGCGACGTCGCCGCGTTCGGCGACTGGGACGGCGACGGCGCGGACAGCCTCGGGGTCGTCCGCATCGAGCAGACCCGCTGATCCACGCTCGACCCGACGGGGTCACCGGCCGACCGGCCGGTGGCCCTGTCGTCGTTCATCGGGGTCGCGGCTCGTCCGGCCCGGGGCCACGCCGAGCTGGACATTTCGCCATCGAGACGGACCGCAGCGCGGTCCAGCTCGACCCGGAACAGTCCAGGTCGGCGCGGAGCCCGGCCGGTCAGCGCGACTCGGGCCAGTCGTAGAACCGGTGGATCGCCCCGCGGGTCGCCTCGGCGTCGGGCGCCCCGCTGGTCCGGCACAGCTCGGCGAGCAGCCAGGCGTCGCGCTGGCGCATCCGACCGCCGAGGGGGCGGGCGAGCGGGCGATGGACGACGGCGCCGGACGCCAGGCGTACCCAGACCGTCGGCGCGCCGCCGGTGGCCGCCCGCATCCCGGGTGGGACCACCCCCCGACGCGCCACCTCGGAATGGGTGGTGATGGCGGCGATGTCGTCGAAGGAGGCCTCCTCCTCGCGCACGGCCACCCGGCGTCCGAGGAGGTCGACCTCGAGACGGCGCCCGTGATGACGCAGCACGGCCACGACGATCGCGAGCACGACCACCCACGAGAGGGCGAGGACGATCCCGACGAGGGGCCAGTCGACCGGGGTGACCTCCATCGCTCGCCACCACTGGGTGCCGATGACGACCGCGGCGCTGAGCGGCACCATGAGCGCCAGGTAGAGCGCGAGCCGCCAGGCGTTGTCGCGGAACGGGTGCGGGGCGACCGGCACGAGGCCGTGCTGCGGCGAGAGGTCGGGGTAGGGACGCACGGAGGGACCTTAGTCGACCCGGACCCGCCCCCTACGCTGAGGAGGTGACCACCACCTCGACCGGCCCCGAGTCTGCCCCGCGCGCCACCACCGCGATCGACGCCCTCGCCGAGCGGCACCTGGCCGCGGCCGCGGCGCTCGACCCGATCGACGCCACCGACATGGGCCTGCCCGGCCACGAGCACGAGTGGCCGGACCTCACCCCGGACGGCGTGGCCGCCCGGGCGGACCTCAGGCGCGCCACGCTCGCCGAGCTCTTTCGGCTCGAGGCGGCCGACGACGTCGACGCCGTCACCGCCGACGTCCTACGCGAGCGCCTCGGCGCCGGGATCGCCCTGCACGAGGCGGGCGAGGACCTCGCGCCGCTCAACAACCTCCACGGCCCGCTGCAGAACCTGCGCGACACCTTCGACCTCATGGCCACCGACACCGCGGAGCACTGGTCCTGGATCGCCGAACGGCTACGCACCCTCCCCGGCGCCCTGGCCGGCTACACGGAGGCGCTGCGGACCCAGGCCGCGCAGGGCAGGTACCCGTCCCGGCGGCAGGTGCGGATCGGCGTCGAGCAGGCGCGTGAGCTCGCCGCCGAGGACTCCTTCTTCACCGCGTTCGCGGCCGGCGCCCGGCCGGACGGCGCCGTGGCGTCTGGGCAGCTCGCGGCGGACCTCGAGCGCGGCGCCGAGGAGGCGCGGGCCGCCTACGGCGCGCTCGCGGAGACGATCGAGACCGAGCTCGCGCCGCACGCGGGCGAGGGTGACGCCGTCGGGGCCGAGCGCTACGCCCTGCACTCGCGCTACTTCCTCGGCGCGGACGTCGACCTGGAGGAGACGTACGCGTGGGGGCTGGAGGAGGTCGCTCGGCTGACGGCCGAGCAGGAGGCCGTGGCGGCGGAGCTGTACGGGCCGCGCACCACGGTCGCCGAGGCGATGGCGAACCTCGACGCCGACCCGGCGCGCACGCTCCACGGCACCGATGCGCTGCAGGAGTGGATGCAGGCCACGTCCGACCGGGCGGTCGCGGAGCTCGCCGAGTCGTCCTTCGACATCCCCGAGCCGGTGCGCCGCCTCGAGTGCCGCATCGCCCCGACCCAGACCGGCGGCATCTACTACACGGGTCCGAGCATGGACTTCTCGCGCCCCGGGCGCATGTGGTGGTCCGTGCCGAAGGGCGTCACCGAGTTCGGCACCTGGCGCGAGCTGACGACCGTCTACCACGAGGGCGTGCCCGGCCATCACCTGCAGATCGGGCAGACCGCGTACCGCTCCGAGCTGCTCAACGCCTTCCGCCGGGTGGGTGTGTGGGTCTCCGGCCACGGCGAGGGCTGGGCCCTGTACGCCGAGCGGCTCATGGAGCAGCTGGGCTACCTCGACGACCCGGGCGACCGGATGGGCATGCTCGACGGCCAGCGGATGCGCGCGGCGCGCGTGGTCCTCGACATCGGCGTGCACCTCGGGCTGCCGCGGCCCGCCGACCTCGGCCCCGGCCGGTGGGACGCCGAGGTGGCATGGCCCTACCTGCAGGAGAACGCCAACTCCGACGACGCCTTCCTCGCCTTCGAGCTCGACCGCTACATGACGTGGCCGGGCCAGGCACCGAGCTACAAGGTGGGCCAGCGGATCTGGGAGCAGATCCGGGACGAGACCGCCGCCCGCGAGGGGGCCGACTTCGACCTCAAGCGGTTCCACCGACGGGCCCTCGACGTCGGCTCGGTCGGCCTCGACACCCTCCGCCGCGCCCTCGCCTGACCCCCACCCCTCTGTCGTCGGGAGTGCGGTCAGGACCCGTCGGGAGTCCGGTCCGTCGTCGACGGCGCGCGACGAGCGCGCACCGTCCTGGCCATACCCTCGTCTGGTGCTCCGTCTCCTGCTCGCCTCCGCCTCGCCCGCCCGCACCGCCACCCTGACCGCAGCCGGGATCGCGCACGACGTCCAGGTCTCCGACGTCGACGAGCCCGCCGTGCTCGAGGCGCAGGCGCGCGCGGCGGAGAAGGCCGGCGATCCCCCGCCGTCACCCGCCGACCAGGTCCTCGCGCTCGCCCGCGCCAAGGCCGAGGACGTCGCCGACGCGGGCCCGACGGCGGAGCCCGGCTCCGCGCACGGTCGCACCCTGGTCCTGGGCTGCGACTCGATGCTCGAGGTCGACCTCGGGGGCGGGGTCGAGGTCGTCGGCAAGCCCGGCGACGCCGAGACGGCCACGCGCCGGTGGCGGGCCATGCGCGGCTCCACGGGCGTGCTGCACACGGGGCACTGGCTCGTCGACGTCGGGGCCGGGCGGGACGCGGCGACGGGAGACGACCGCGCGGAGGGTTCCGGCGTCGGGGGCGTGTCCTCGGCGGTCATCCACTTCGCCGACCTGTCCGACGCCGAGATCGACGCCTACGTCGCGACCGGTGAACCCCTGAAGGTGGCCGGTGGGTTCACCGTGGACGGGATCGGCGGGCCGTTCGTCCGCGGGATCGAGGGGGACTTCCACGGCGTCGTCGGGGTCTCGCTGCCGCTGCTGCGCGAGCTGCTCGGCGAGCACGGCGTCGCGGTGACCGACCTCTGGGCCTGACGGCCGGGCGCCGTCCCGTCACCGGCACACCCGCCGAGCTCGTGCCTCACCTGGCGAGATCGTGCCTCCCACGCACGACCTCGCCGGGTGAGGCACGACCTCGACGCCGGGGCCGGGCACACGCGGGCGCCGGGCGCGCACGGCGACCCGGCGCACAACGTCACACCGGCCCTCGTTGGGCCGCGGCGCGACGTCCGGCTAACGTAGCGGGGCAACGCGCGCGCACATCGGCGTCCGCGCCCCGAACGGCAGCGAGGAGAGGTATGGCGAACGAGGGTCCCTACCCGCTGCCGCGCAAGGTGCTCGTGGCCAACCGCGGCGAGATCGCCGTCCGGGTGGTGCGCGCCTGCCGCGACGCGGGCATCGCCACCGTCGCCGTGTACGCCGACCAGGACCGGGAGGCCCAGCACGTCCTGCTCGCCGACGAGGCCTACGCACTGTCCGGCACCCGCGCCGCGGAGACCTACCTCGACGCCGCCAAGGTTCTCGACGCCGCGCGCCGCTCCGGCGCGGACGCCGTACACCCCGGCTACGGCTTCCTGTCCGAGGACGCCGCCTTCGCGCGCGCCGTCACCGACGCCGGGATCCTGTGGGTCGGCCCGCCGCCGGAGGCGATCGAGTCCCTCGGGGACAAGGTGACCGCCCGGCGCATCGCCCAGTCCGTAGGCGCCCCGCTGGTGCCCGGCACGAAAGACCCGGTCTCCGGCGCGGACGAGGTCGTCTCGTTCGGCACCGAGCACGGCTACCCCCTGGCCATCAAGGCCGCCTTCGGCGGCGGCGGCCGCGGCCTGCGGGTGGCCCGCAGCGCCGAGGAGGTCACCGCCCAGTACGACTCCGCCGTGCGGGAGGCCCTCGCGGCGTTCGGCCGCGGCGAGTGCTTCGTCGAGCGGTTCCTCGACCGGCCCCGGCACGTGGAGACCCAGTGCCTGGCGGACGCGCACGGCAACGTCGTCGTGGTCTCCACCCGCGACTGCTCGCTGCAGCGCCGCCACCAGAAGCTCGTCGAGGAGGCCCCCGCGCCGTTCCTCACCGAGGACCAGAACGCGCGCCTCGTCGAGGCGTCGAGGGCCATCCTCTCGGCGGCCGGGTACGTGGGCGCAGGGACCTGTGAGTTCCTCCTCGGCGTGGACGGCACGATCTCCTTCCTCGAGGTCAACACCCGCCTCCAGGTCGAGCACCCCGTGACCGAGGAGGTCAGCGGCCTGGACCTCGTGCGCGAGCAGCTGCGCCTCGCGGCCGGCGAGCCCCTCGGCTACGACGAGGTCCTCCTGCGCGGCCACTCCATCGAGCTGCGGATCAACGGCGAGGACCCCGCCTCGGGATTCATGCCGGCGCCCGGCACGATCACCGAGCTCGCCTGGCCCTCGGGCCCGGGGGTGCGCGTGGACTCCGGGGTCGTCGCCGGCGACGAGATCTCCGGTGCGTTCGACTCGATGCTCGCCAAGATCATCGTCACCGGCGCCACCCGCACCCAGGCGATCGAGCGCGCGCGCCGCGCCCTGCGCGAGACCCGGGTGGCCGGCGTCCCGACGGTGCTGCCCTTCCACGCCTCCGTCCTCGCCCACCCCGACTTCGTCGCCTCCGACGGCGCCGACGGCTTCCGCGTCCACACCACGTGGATCGAGAACGACTACGCCGACGAGCTCAGCGGCCTGCCGAGCACCCGCCCCGAGGCGCCGCCCGCCGACGACCCCGCGCCCGAGCCGGCGCCCACCGAGCGGGTCGTCGTCGAGGTAGGAGGCAAGCGGCTCGAGGTCGTCATCCCCGCGGGCCTGGGCATCTCCCAGAACCGCTTCGGCCGCGGCCCGGTCCGCCGGCCCCTGCGCCGCTCCGGCGCCGCCCGGGGCAACGGCTCCTCCGGTTCGGGCGGCGACACCCTCACCGCACCGATGCAGGGCACGATCGTCACGTTCGCCGTGGCCGAGGGCGACCTGGTCGAGGCCGGCCAGACGGTGGTGGTCCTCGAGGCCATGAAGATGGAGCAGCCGCTGGCCGCCCACCGCGCCGGCCGCGTGACAGGGCTGTCCGGCTCCGCCGGCGCCACCGTCTCCGCCGGGACCGTCATCTGCACGATCGTCGACCCCGGGCCCGACGACGCCGCGCCGACCGCCGGGGGCGACGCCGCCGCGGGCGGGGACACGCCCGGGACCACGCCGTCGCCGGTCCCGCTGCCGCCCACCCCGTGACCACCTCCGGCCCTCCCCCGTCCGTCGCCCGCCTGCGGCGCATGCCGGGGGACGGCTGGGTCGAGTGCGCGTGCCGCGCACGGCACTGGGGCCTCAACGGCGCCGCCGGTCTCCTCGCCTGGCGACCCGCGGGCGGCGACGTCGAGGTCGCGCTCCAGCACCGCGCCGAGTGGTCCCACCACGGCGGCACGTGGGGCATCCCCGGGGGCGCGGTCGCCGACGGCGAGAGCGCCCTGACCGGGGCGCTGCGGGAGGCGGCCGAGGAGTCGGGCATCGAGACGGACCACCTCACGGTGCACGCCACGCGCGCGCTCACCCACCCGGACTGGTCCTACACGACCGTGCTCGCCCGCGCCGCCGACGAGGCGACCGTCCGGGCCGCCGACATCGAGTCCCTCGAGGTCCGCTGGGTCCGACTGGCCGAGCTGCGCGGAGGGGACCGCCCGCTCCTGCCGGCGTTCGCCGACTCCCTGGACGAGCTGGGCCGGATGCTCGGACGGGTGGTCCTCGTCGTCGACTCCGCCAACGTCGTCGGCTCCGTCCCGGACGGCTGGTGGCGGGACCGCGCGGGCGCCACGGTCCGGCTGCGTGACTCGCTCGCGGACCTCGCCGCAGCAGGGCTGCCGGCGGCCGAGGTCGGGCTGCCCGGTGACCGCTGGTACCCCGAGGTCCATCTCGTCGCCGAGGGGGCGGCGCGCGGGGTCGGTTCGACCACGGCCGTCACCGTCCACGACGCGCCCGGCGAGGGGGACGACGAGATCGTCGGGCTCGCCGCCTCCCTCGCGGGCGACGCTCCCGGCGCACCGGCGCAGGGCTTCACGCGTGTCGTCGTCGCGACGGCCGACCGCGCGCTGGCCGGGCGGTGCCGCGCGGTGGGCGCCGTCGTCGTGGGCCCCTCGGTCGTCCGCCCCCGCTCCTTACGCGCATGAGCGACGGCGCGGCGGCGGGGGCCGGACCGCCGCGCCGCGTCGAGCCGCTCCGCCTGCCCGGGTTCCGCGGCCTGTGGCTGTCGACGTCCGTCGGTCAGGTCGGGGCGGCCGTCTCGGTGCTCGCCGTCGACGTCCTCGTCATCGACGTCCTGCACGCCTCGGAGACCCAGGTCGGGATCGTCCGGGCGGCCCAGTTCCTCCCGTACCTGCTCATCGGCCTCGTGGCGGGCGCCTACGTCGACCGGTGGCGGCGACGGCCCACGCTCGTCGGCGCCAACCTCGCCCAGGCCGTCCTCCTGCTGGTGATCCCCGCGCTCCACCTGGCCGGGGCACTGACCGTGCCGGCGACCGCCCTCACGCTCTTCGGCGTCGCGGCGTGCGGGGTGATCGTGGCAGCGGCCGAGCAGTCCTACCTCCCGGACCTCGTCCCCCGGGGTGCGCTCGTGGCGGCTAACGCGCGGATCGGCCAGGCGGCGACCGTCGCCCAGACCTCGGGACCGGCTTTCGGTGGCCTGGTCGTCGCCCTGCTCACCGCCCCGTTCGCGCTGGCCCTCACGGCCCTCGCGCGGCTCGGCTCCGCCCTGCTCGTGGCGGGCATCCGCGAGGTCGAGCCCCCGCCGGCCCCCGAGCGGCCCCGCCTGTGGCGCGGCATCGGTGAGGGCCTGCGCCTCGTCTACCGGCATCGCACGCTCGGACCGCTGGCGATCTCCACGCACGTGTGGTTCCTCGCCAACAGCGCGGTGACCACCGTCCTCGGGCTGTTCGTGCTGCGCGACCTCGACCTGTCCGTCGCCGCATACGGTCTGGTCCTCACCGCGGCGGGCGTCGGCGCGCTCGCCGGCACCCTGGTCTCCACCCGCGTCGCGGCGCGGCTCGGCGACGGCCGGACGGTCGTGCTCGGCCGGGCCCTCATGGTGCCCGCCTGGGTGGCGGGCGCCCTGACCCCCGCCGACGCCGCCACCTGGGTCCCGGTCCTCTGGCTCGTGGCGGTGCAGCTCGTCCACGGCTTCGGCATGGGCGTCGAGGACGCCCCGGAGATGGGGTGGTGGCAGCTGCGCACCCCGCGCGCGATGCTCGGGCGGGTCAACGCGAGCAGGCGGTCGGCGAACCGCACCGTCGCCGTGGTCGGCGCGCTCCTCGGCGGCGTGCTGGCGGGGGCGGTCGGGTACCGGTGGACGTTCGTCACGGTCGCGGCGGTTTTCGCCGTCGCGGCGTCGGTGGTGGCGCTCTCGCCGATGCGCGACGCGCGGATCGGCGCGGAGGACTGAGACGGACGACCACGCCTACCCCCGGCCCGCGGTGTCGGATCGAGCTGCTCTGAGCCGGCGGTGACGGGACCAGCCTCACGCGGACGGCTCGCCGACGCGGCAGTGGCCCGAACTACCCTGGTCGCATGACCTCCTCGCACGCCTGGGGCCACGGCCTGGCCACCCGCACAGAGTCCGGCGAGACGCTCGACGTCTGGTACCCCTCCCCCGCGCTCGGCGCGCCGCCCGCCGGCCACGACGCCGAGGCCCTGGAGAGGATCTCCGCCGGCGCACGCACGGACGAGGTGCGCGGCGTCGTCGTGGAGGTCGTCACGACCACGATCGACCTCGACGTCGCCCCCGTCGACGTCGCCGACGCCTACCTGCGCCTGCACCTGCTCTCCCACCGCCTGGTCCGGCCGCGCACGGTCAACCTCGAAGGGATCTTCGGACGCCTGCCGATCGTCGCGTGGACGACCCTCGGCGCCGTCCTGCCCGCGGACCTGCCCGCCGTGCGGGTGCGCGCGGCCGCGGCGGGTCAGCACGTCGTGGTCCAGCTCCTCGACAAGTTCCCGCGCATGGTCGACTTCGTCGTCCCCTCGGGCGTCCGCATCGGCGACGCCGACCGCGTCCGCCTGGGCGCGCACCTCGCCGAGGGCACGACCGTCATGCACGAGGGCTTCGTCAACTACAACGCCGGGACGCTCGGCCGCTCGATGGTCGAGGGCCGCATCTCCCAGGGCGTGGTCGTGGGCGACGGCTCCGACGTCGGCGGCGGCGCGTCCATCATGGGCACGCTCTCCGGCGGCGGCACCGAGCAGGTGACCATCGGGGAGCGCTGCCTGCTCGGCGCGAACGCCGGCGTCGGCATCTCCCTGGGCGACGACTGCGTGGTCGAGGCCGGGCTCTACGTCACGGCCGGCACGAAGGTCACGGTCCTGCCCGAGGAGAAGGTCGTCGCGGCCCGCGAGCTGTCCGGCGTGGACGGTCTGCTGTTCCGCCGCCACTCGGTCACCGGCGCCGTCCAGGTCCTGGCCCGCGAGGGGCACGGCGTCGCGCTCAACGACGCCCTGCACGCATGACCCCACCCCGCGCGTGAACGGCGGGTCGCGTCCGCGCTCCGGCCTGTCCTGCCTCGGCGGCCTCGCCGTCGTCGCGGTCGTGCTCGCGGTCGCGGTCGGCGGCGTCGTCGCCATCCTCACCCACGTGGTGCGCTCGCCCGAGTCCGGGACGTGCCGCGCCGAGGCGGGCGGCGACCTCGGCGCCACCCTCGACGGCGACCAGGCCGCGAACGCCGCTCTCATGGTCGGGCTGGCCCAGCAGCGCGACCTGCCGATCCGCGCCACGACGGTCGCCATCTCCACCGCCATGCAGGAGTCGAAGCTGCGCAACATCGACTACGGCGACCGCGACTCGGTGGGGCTCTTCCAGCAGCGCCCCTCCCAGGGCTGGGGCGAGGTCGAGCAGATCATGGACCCCGTCTACTCCACGGGCCGATTCTACGACGAGCTCGTGACGATCGACGGCTGGGCGGACATGTCGGTCAACGACGCCGCACAGGCCGTCCAGCGCTCCGGCTACCCCGAGGCGTACGCCCAGCACGAGACGATGGCGCGCGCCTTCGCCGCGAACCTCGTGGGCCAGGTCGAGGGCGGGCTCACCTGCCGGCTGTCGATGCCGGACGGCGCCGAGGACGCGAGCGCGTCCCTCGCCACCACCTACGTCACCGACCTCGCGAGCCGGGACCTCGGGCTGACGGCCGAGGAGCGGGACGCCGGCGTCGTCGTCGTGGACGCGGGCGGGCTGCCCGACGGTGCCTCTGCCGAAGACGGCGGGACGGCGGCCGGCTGGGGCGTCGCCCACTGGGGCGTGGCGACCGCGACGGAGACGGGCGCGGTGGCGGTCGCGACCGACGGACGGGTGTGGCTGCGGTCCGGGGGCGACGACGCCGGCTGGGGGGCGGTGGGCGACGTCGGCTCGGAGCTGTCCGCGGTCGAGCAGGCGGTCGTCGACGCCGCCGCGACCCTCGAGCCCGGCCAGGTGGCGATCGGCTGATCGTCGAACGTGCGGTTCGTCGTCGAGCGTGCGGTTCGTCGTCGGGGCCGGACCGTGAGCGACGACCAGGTGGACCGATGCACGCACGGGGCCCCGACCCAGTACCGTCGGAGGCAGTTCGGGGCGACCTGCTTCGTTCGGAGCCACCCGGAAGTAGGCCCACCGTGACGGTGACCGACCTCGCCCCCTCCCCCCACACCCGCCCCGACCGCCCTGCTCGCGGCGCCGGCGAGCGGTACGTCAGCTCGTTCACCACGCTCACGCGGTCGGTGAAGGACGCCGGCCTCATGCAGCGGGCCTACGGCTACTACTGGACCAAGTTCGCGATCCTCATGGTGCTGGGCGCGGGCCTGGTGGTGGCGTTCATCTTCATCGGCGACTCGTGGTGGCAGATGGGCATCGCCGCGGCGCTCGGCCTGCTCATGACCCAGACCGCCTTCATGGGGCACGACGCCGCGCACCGCCAGATCTTCAGGTCCGGCAAGTGGAACACCTGGGCGAGCCTCGTGATGATCAATCTCGTCACCGGCATGGGCCACGGCTGGTGGAACAAGAAGCACAACAAGCATCACGCCGCGCCCAACCAGCTCGGCAAGGACCCGGACATCGGCCCCGGACCGGTCATCTGGACGGGTGAGGCGCTGCAGACGCGCACGACGCGCACGGGTCGGTGGTTCGCGAGGATCCAGGCGTACACGTTCTATCCCCTGCTCGCCTTCGAGGGGCTGAGCCTGCACGTCCAGGGCGTCGCGCGACTCTTCTCGCGCAACAAGCTGGAGCACCGCTGGGTCGAGGCCTCGTTCATCGCGTTCCGGCTCGGCACCTACGTCGCACTGGTGTTCATCGTCCTGCCGCCGGGCAAGGCCGCCGCGTTCATCGCCATCCAGATGGGCCTGTTCGGCGCCTACCTCGGGCTCTCGTTCGCACCCAACCACGTCGGCATGCCGATCGCGCCGAGGGGGATGAAGATCGACTTCCTCCAGCGCCAGGTCCTCATGAGCCGCAACATCACCGGCGGCCGGTGGGTCGACACGTTCATGGGCGGGCTGAACTTCCAGGTCGAGCACCACCTCTTCCCCTCGATGGCGCGCCCGAACCTGCGCAAGGTCGCCCCCATGGTCCGCGAGCACTGCCGTCAGCTCGGGGTGCGCTACACGGAGACCACGCTGTTCCAGTCCTACAAGGCGGTGACCGCGCACATCCACAAGGTCGGCCGCGGGGGCGCGGACATCTGGGCCTGCCCGCTCGCCGGTCAGATGCGCACGGCCTGACCTGCGGTCGATGGGCCAGCCACACCAGGAAGCGAGCCACACCAGGAAGCGAGCCACACCCGCACGAGTGAGGGGATTTTTGTCTCGACGTCGAGACAAAGATCCCCTCACTCGTCGAGTGGAGGTCCGTTCACCGGTCAGCGGGTGAAGGCCGACAGGCCCGTGATCGCCCGGCCCACGACGAGGGCGTTGATGTCGTCGGTGCCCTCGTAGGTGTAGATCCCCTCGGCGTCGGCGTGGAAGCGTGCGACGCCGGAGTCCAGCGTGATGCCGTTGCCGCCGCAGACCTCGCGGGCCAGGGCCACGGTCTCCCGCATGTGCAGGCAGGTCTGACGCTTGGCCAGCGAGGACTCGACCTCGTCGAAGACGCCCTCGTCCTGGCGCTGCGAGAGGCGCACGACGATCCCGAGCGTGCTCGTGAGGTTGCCGAGCATCCGCGCGAGCTTCTCCTGGACGAGCTGGAACCCGCCGATCGGGCGCCCGAACTGCTCGCGGGCCAGGACGTAGCGGCGGGCCGCCTCGAACGCCCCGGCCTGCACGCCGGCGGCGTGCCAGGCCACGCAGGCGCGCATCCGCCGCAGCATCTCCCCCACGTCGGCGAACGACTCGACCCGTGCGAGGCGCAGCTCGTCGGGCACGCGCACGGAGTCGAGCTCGATCACCGCGTTGTTGACGATCCGCAGCGACGTCTTGCGCTCGATCGTGGTCAGCGTGACGCCGTCCGCCGCCCTGGGCACGACGAACGCACGCACCGGTCCGCGGTCGGGCTCCCGGGCGATCACACAGATGTGGTCGGCGAACGCGGCGGACCCGATCCAGCGCTTCGCGCCGTCGATGACCCAGTCGTCCCCGTCGCGTCGGGCGGTGGTCGCCAGCCCGCCCGCCACGTCGGAGCCGTGGTCCGGCTCGGTCATGGCGAACACGCCGCGTGCGGTGAAGTCCAGGACGTCGGGCTGCCAGCGCGCGACCTGCTCGGGCGAGCCGCCCACCTCGATGTTCGTGCGGAACAGCGCGGCCTGACCGTTGAACCAGGTGGCGAGCGACGCGTCGTGGCGAGCCAGCTCGAACGAGCGGAAGCCCTGGTACATCCACCGCTCCGGCTCAGCCCCGAACGCCTCCGGGGCGAGGAACCCGCCCCGCGCGATCGGCTCGACGGCGTCGGCCGGGAAGGCGGCGCGGTCCCAGTGGTTGTCGATCACCTCGGCCGGCAGGTGCTCCGTGAGCATCGCGCGCAGCCGCAGGATCTCGGCGCGCTCGGGCCCAGTGAGCAGGTCGGCGTACCGGTACAGGTCGCTGTCCGGATACAGAGTCTCCATCGTCCCCGTCCTCTCAGGTGGTGGCGCCGGGCCGGCCGGCGGACGTCGTCCAGTGTCCGACGGACGGGCGCCCGACGGAAGTCCGCTCACTCGTGAAGCAGAAGTCCGCTCACTCGCCGGGGGTGGAGGTCAGCGGTAGAAGCGGTACAGGCCCTGGAGGACGACGGCGGGCTTGGCGCCGCCCTCGATCTCGATCGCGCCGTCGACGGTGATCTGGAGCCCGCCCCCGCCGACCTCCTCGACCCCGGCCACGGTGGCGGCCATGCGGATCCGCGAGCCCACGAGCACGGGCGCGGGGAAGCGCACCTTGTTCAGCCCGTAGTTGACCTTGGTGGTCACGCCGGTGACGTCGAGCAGCTCGCCCCACATCGGGATGACCAGGGACAGGGTGAGGTAGCCGTGCGCGACCGGGCCGCCGAACGGGCCGTCCTTGGCGCGCTCGGGGTCGGTGTGGATCCACTGGTGGTCGTCGGTGGCGTCGGCGAACGTGTTCACCTGCTCCTGGGTGACCTCGCGCCAGGCGGAGGCGCCCAGATCGGTCCCGGCCAGCGAGAGGGCGTCGTCGAAGGAGACGGTGGTGGTCATCTAGTCCTCGAATCTGTTGCGGATGATGTGCTTCTGCAGCTTGCCGGTGGCGGTGCGGGGCAGCTCGTCGACGACGACGATCTCCTTGGGCACCTTGTAGCGGGCGAGCCGTTCGCCCAGCTCGCGTGTGACCAGGTCCGGGTCGAGCCCGCCCTCGCCCTCCCCGGCGACGACGTAGGCGTGGCCGACCTCGCCCCAGCGCTCGTCCGGGACGCCGATGACGGCGGCGTCGGCGACGCCGGGGAGGTCGAGCAGCGCGTTCTCCACCTCGGCCGGGTAGATGTTCTCCCCACCGGAGATGTACATGTCCTTGAGCCGGTCGCGCACGGTGAGGAACCGGTCGGGGTCGAACGAGCCGAGGTCGCCGGTGTGGTACCAGCCGTCCTTCAGCACCTCCTCGGTGGCGTCCGGCCGGTTCCAGTAGCCGCGCATGACGTTGGGCCCCTGCGCGATCACCTCGCCGACCTCGCCCACGCCGACGTCTCTCCCGGTGGGGTCGACGATCCGCGCCTCGGTCCAGAAGTGCTCCGTACCGGCGGAGCCGGAGCGCGCGAGTGCGTCCTCGGCGCGCAGCAGGTAGATGCCCGGAGCGGTCTCCGTCATGCCGAAGCCCTGCTGCACCTGCACCCCGCGCTCGCCCCAGGTGCGCAGCATCCGGTCCGGCAGCGGCGACCCGCCGCAGACGACGGTGGTCAGCGAGGACAGGTCGGTGCCCGCGAACTCCGGGCGCGCGGCGAGAGTGTCCATCATCGCGGGGACGGCGAACATCGACGTCACCCGCTCGGACTCGATCGTGGACAGCACGGCCGCGGCGTCGAAGCCGGCCTGCACGACGATCGTGCCGCCCTTGAGGAAGGTCGGCATCGTCAGCATGTTGAGCCCGGCCACGTGGAACAGCGGTGCCATCGAGAGCGTGACGTCGCTCGAGGCGATGTCCATGTCGACCAGCGAGTTGTAGTACTGCATGCTCAGCGAGCCGTGCGTGTGGGTCGCCCCCTTGGGGCGGCCCGTGGTGCCCGAGGTGTACATGATCATCGCGGGGTCGTCCCAGGTGACGGGCTCGTCGATGAGGTCGGTCCCGGCCGCGGCGAGCGTCGCCTCGTACCCGCGCGCGTCGGCACCCTCCAGGTCGAGCACCTCCTCCCCCGCGTCGACCTGCAGCCAGGTCCCCACCTGGCCGAGGTGGGCGAGCCGGCGGGCGTGCTCGTGGTGGTCCCGACCGAACACGACGACCTTCGCGCCCGAGTCGCCGAGGATGAACTCCACCTCGGGGGCCGCGAGGCGGGCGTTGACGATGACCCAGACGGCCCCGAGCTGCGCGGTGGCGAAGAAGGTCTCGAGCAGGGTGGGGTGGTTGAAGCCCACGTAGGCCACGCGGTCCCCGCGCTCGACGCCGGCGTCGCGCAGCGCGCCCGCGAGGCGTCGCGAGCGCTCCTCGACGTCGGCGTACGTGAAGGACCGGCCCTCGAAGGTCACCGCGACCTTGTCGGCGGTCGACTTCAGGCGGCGGCGCGGCCAGGACCCGATGCCCTGGTCACGCATCCTCGCCACCCAGCCCAAGCACACGCACGGCGTTGTCCTTGACGACCTTGGCCATGACCTCGTCGGACCAGCCGAGCCCGGCGGCGTCGCGCATCCAGCGCTCCGGGGAGAGCAGCGGGTGGTCCGAGCCGAACAGCACCTTGTCCTGGAGCATGCGCCCGGCCTGGTGGACGAGCTGCGGCGGGAAGTACGTCGGCGACCAGCCCGAGAGGTCGATGTAGGCGTTCCCCTTGTGCGTGGCCACGGAGATCGCCTCGTCCTGCCACGGCACCGAGGGGTGGGCCATGATCACGGTGAGGTCCGGGAAGGCGGCGGCGACGTCGTCGAGCAGGATGGGATTCGACAGACCGAGCCGCAGCCCGTGGCCGCCGGGCATGCGCGCGCCGATCCCGGTCTGGCCCGTGTGGAACAGGGCGACCAGGCCGGCCTCGTCGATCGCGTGGTAGATCGGGAAGTACCGCTCGTCGGACGGGTCGAAACCCTGGAGGGTGGGGTGGAACTTGAAGCCCCGGACGCCGAGGTCCTCGATCTGGCGGCGGGCCTCGTCGAGCGCGCCGTCCTGGAGCGGGTCGACCGAGCCGAACGGGAGGAGCACGTCGGCGTTGTCCGCGGCGCCGGCCACGAGGTCGTCGACCGAGTTGGGCGGGTGCCCGAGGTTCGTGCTCGCGTCGACGGTGAAGACGACCGCGGCCATGTTCCGCCCGCGGTAGGCCGCGGCCGTCTCCTCGACGAGCTCCCGCTCGGTCGGGGCGCGGAAGTACCGGGTGGCGGCGTCGAGGACCTCCTCGGGCAGCGACTTGTGCTCGGCGTGGTCCTTCTCGACGTGCACGTGGACGTCGATGGCGTCGAGCGCGGCGACGTCGAGCGCCGACTCGTAGCGGGTGCTCACCGCTGCTCCGCATCCGGTCGGGAGGGAGGCTGGGGCATCTCCTGGCCCACGCTCTGCCAGGACTGTCCGAGCAGGGCCTCGGCGGTCTCGGCGAGGTGCTCGTAGCTCCAGCCGCCCTCGGTGAGGGCGACGACCGACTCGGTCGGGTGCGTCCACAGTGCGAGCCGGTCGCCGCCGACGCCGACGGCCTGCCCGGTCACGCCGGCCGCGGCGTCGGAGGCGAGGTAGGCGACGACACCGGCGACGTCCGCGGCCGTGCCGAAGCCGAGGACCTGGCGGGCGAAGGGCGGCATGGGCTCGCCGGCCTGCGCGGCATCGACGAACTCCTTGAAGAAGGGCACGGTCTCGGTCATCGCGGTCGCGGCGACGGGCACGACGGCGTTGACGGTGATCTCCGCCCGCTTCAGCTCCATCGCCCACGTGCGGACCATGCCGACGATGCCGGCCTTGGCCGCCGCGTAGTTCGTCTGGCCGAAGTTGCCGCGCTGGCCGGTGGGCGAGCCGATCGCGATGATCCGGCCGCCCTCACCGGCGGACCGCATGTGGGTGGCGGCGGCCCGCACGCACGTGAAGGTGCCGCGCAGGTGGACGTCGATGACGGTGTCGAAGTCCTCGTCGGTCATCTTCCACAGCACCGCGTCGCGCAGGACCCCGGCGTTGGTCACGAGGACGTCGAGGCGGCCGAACGTCTCGACCGCGGCGGAGACGAGCCGGTCGGCCGTCTCGCTCGGGCCGACCGGGGCGACGACGGCGACGGCACGCCCCCCGGCGTCGGTGATCGACCGGGCGGCGTCGTCGGCGACCTGCTCGTCGACGTCGTTGACGACGACCGCGGCGCCGAGGCGGGCGAGCTCCTGGGCGTACGCGAGGCCCAGGCCCCGCCCGCTGCCGGTGACGATGGCGACCTTGCCGGTGAGGCTCATGCTGCGCTCCTGACGTCGGTGGTCGGGCGGCGACCGAACCGATCGGCGCCGGTACCCGCGCGGCGCCTCCGTGCGCACGCTCGCCACCATCGTCCCGCCAAACCGTTGAAGGTGTCAACCATTGACGCCATCACCTATTCTTCGCTACGTTCGCACCCCGGCGCCGACGACGGCGTCCGGCGCAGCACCGTCACGAGTCCCCCGGGGCTCATCACGAGGAGGCAGACATGGAGGTCGGACGCCAGGTCCGGGGCGGGGTCGGTCTCCTGCTGGCCCTCTCGTCCGCGCGCACCTTCCGAGCAGCGTCCGAGGCGCTGCGGCCGCTGGGCATGACGCCCCGCAGCTACACCGTCCTGGAACACCTCCTCGACAGCCCCCGCTCCCAGCGGGAGCTCGCCGAGATGCTCGACCTCGACCCGAGCCGCATCGTCGCCCTCGTCGACACGCTCGTCGCCGCGGGCATGGTGGAACGGCTGCCCGACCCTGCCGACCGGCGCGTCCGCCTCATCACCCCCACCGACCACGGACGGGCCTCCGCCGTGGTCGCGCGGGAGGCCAGCGAGCGCGCTGTCGACGGCGCCCTCGCCCCGCTGACCTCGACGGAGCGCGACACCCTGGTCGATCTCCTCGCACGCCTCACGGACCGCGGCTGACGCCGCGGCCCGCAGATCCGACCTCCGACGCACCCGTCCACCGCGGCAGAGCCGCCGCGGCCGACACCACCACCGAGAGGACCATCATGCGACTGCGCACCATCAGCACCGCCGCCCTGGCCGGCGCCACCCTGCTCGTACTCGCCGCCTGCGGCGGTGACGACGACGGCGACGGCGGCACGTCCGACTCCGGCGAGGGCGAGCTGACACCGATCACCCTCGGCGCGCTGCCGATCGTCCCGACCGCGGGGCTCCAGTACGGCATCGACGAGGGGATCTTCGAGGAGCACGGCTTCGAGGTCACCCTCGAGACCGGTCAGGGCGGTGCCGCCCTGATCCCGGGCCTCGTCTCGGGCGACATCGACTTCGCCACGTCCAACCCGCTCTCGGTGATGGTGGCCCAGTCGACCGGACTGGCTATCCAGGTCACCTCCGGGTTCGTGCACGCCCGCGAGGAGGGCGACGACATCACCGGCGTATACGCGATGCCGGACTCGGGGATCGCCGCACCGGCCGACCTCTCGGGGCGCACCGTGGCGGTGAACAACCTCAACACCCAGGGCGACGTGACGATCCGGGAGATGGTCCGCCAGGACGGCGGCGACCCGGACGCCATCGAGTTCGTCGAGATCGGCTTCCCGGACATGCCGGCGGCCCTGGACGCCGGCAACATCGACGCCGCCTGGGTCGCCGAGCCGTTCGGCACCATCCTGCTCGGCGAGGGGGCCGAGCTCGTCGGCTACAACTACCAGCTCGTGGCCCCCGGGCTGCAGACGATGGTCGTCATCGCCGCCGAGGACCAGGACGAGCAGCTCGTCGAGGACTTCCACGTGGCGCTCGAGGAGGTGCTCACCACCGCCCAGGAGGACGAGGAGGGCGTGCGGGCCGTACTGCCGACCCTGCTGGAGATGGATCCCGAGCTCGCCGACCAGGTGCTCATCGAGGAGTTCGACACCCAGCTCGACCCCGAGCCCCTGCAGATCCTCGCCGACCTCGCGTGGGAGGGCGGCGTCGTCGAGTCCGAGATCGACGTCGAGGAGTTCATCCCGGAGCGCGCGCGCTGACCCGGCCGGGCCCACAGGGCCGGCCGAGCCCACGAGACCGGCCGCGCCCACGGGGCCCGGACGGACGACGGCGGCCCCACCCGCTCGGGTGGGGCCGCCGTCGTCGCGCGGGGTCCGGGCTCAGCGCTCCTCGATCGGGACGTAGTCCCGCTCGGTGGCGCCGGTGTAGACCTGCCGCGGGCGGCCGATCTTCGTGTTCTTGTCCTCGATCATCTCGCGGTACTGGGCGATCCAGCCGGGCAGACGCCCCAGGGCGAAGAGCGGGGTGAACATCTGCGTGGGGAAGCCCATCGCCTTGTAGATCAGCCCCGTGTAGAAGTCGACGTTGGGGTAGAGCCTGCGCTCCACGAAGTAGTCGTCGCTCAGCGCGATCTCCTCGAGGTTCATCGCGATGTCGAGGAGCTCGTCGTCCTGACCGAGCTTGGCCAGCACGTCGTGCGCCACCTTCTTCACGATCGCGGCCCGCGGGTCGTAGTTCTTGTAGACCCGGTGGCCGAAGCCCATGAGCCGCACGTTGTCGTTCTTGTCCTTCGCCCGCCGCATGAACGTCTCGACCGAGTCGTCGCTCTCCTGGATGCGCGACAGCATCGCGAGGACGGCCTCGTTCGCCCCGCCGTGCTTGGGGCCGGACAGCGCGCCGACGCCGGCCGAGATCGAGGCGTAGATGCTCGCGTCGGACGAGCCGACCATCCGCACGGTCGACGTCGAGCAGTTCTGCTCGTGGTCCGCGTGCAGGATGAGCAGCAGATCGAGGGCGCGAATCACCTCCGGGTCCACCTCGCGGTGCTGGTAGGGCAGGTCGAACGTCATCCGCATGAAGTCGGCGGTGTAGCTGTAGGAGGCGTCCGGGTACAGCAGCGGCAGGCCCGACGCCCGCTTGGCGATGTACCCGATCATCGTCGGCAGCTTGGCCATGAGGAGCACCGTGGAGAGCTCCTTCTGGTACTCGTCGTGCGGGTCCAGCGTGTGCGGGTAGTAGGTGCCGAGGCCCGCGATGCCGGCCTGGAGCATGGACATCGGGTGGCCGTTCGGCGGGAACGCCGTGAAGAAGCCCTTGAAGTCCTCGTGCAGCACCCGGTGGCGCTTGATGCGCCGGGTGACGGCCTCGAGCGTCTCGGCGTCGGGCAGCTCGCCGTAGATGAGCAGGTAGGCGGTCTCGAGGAAGGTCGACCGCTCCGCCAGCTGCTCGATGGGATATCCGCGATACCGCAGGACGCCCGCGTCGCCGTCGATGTAGGTGATGGCCGACTCGGTCGACGCCGTGTTCGTGAACCCGTAGTCCAGCGTGACGGTGCCGGTCTCGCCGAGGAGCTTGCCGATGGTCAGGCCGTCGCTGCCGTCGGTCGCGCGCACCCTGGGCAGCGAGAGGGTCTTGTCGTCGACGGTGAGCGTGGCGTCTTCGGTCATGCTGGTCCCCTTCGTGGATGGTGGGCGCCTCGTGGGCGCGATCGGGGCGGAGCACCGCCCCCGTCGGAGGTCGTCCTTCGTCCAAGATACCGCCGCGCGCCGATCGGCGACGCCCGCCCGTCACCCCTGGACGACGACGGCCGGAGACCGGGCGGGCTCAGCCGTCGAGGCGGGCGACCGCGGCGGCGACGCGCTCGTCGCTGCCCGTCAGCGCCATCCGTACCCGCCCCGCGCCGGCGGGACCGTAGAACTCGCCGGGCGCCACGAGGACGCCGAGGCCCGCGAGCTCGTCGACGAGCTCGCGCCCGCGCACGCCCTCCCGGCCGAGCCACAGGTACAGGCCGGCCACGGAGGCCGGGTCGGGGCTGAGGCCGTGCGACCGGACGGCCGCCAGCAGGTCCCTGCGCCGGCGCCCGTACCGCTCGCGCTGGACCGCCACGTGGGCGTCGTCGTCGAGGGCTGCCGCCATCGCCGCCTGCACGGGGCCGGGCAGCATCATCCCGGCGTGCTTACGGATCTCCCGCAGCCTCCCGATCAGCTGCTCGTCGCCGCCGAGCAGCGCCGCCCGGTAGCCGGCCATGGAGGACTGCTTGGACAGCGAGTACGCGACGAGCAGGCCGGAGTGGTCCCCGCCGGTCACCCGCGGGTCGAGGAGGCTGGGCACGCCGGAGATCGCCCACGGCTCGTCCCACGCGAGCTCCGCGTAGCACTCGTCGGCCACGACGACGGCGCCCACCTCGCGCGCCCACGCCACGGCGGCGGCGAGCTGCTCGACGCCCAGCACGTGCCCGTGCGGGTTGGCCGGGGAGTTGAGCCAGACCAGCCGCACTCCCTCGCGCGGCCAGTCCTGCGGGCGGGTCGGGTCGACGGCGACGGGCTCCGCGCCGGCCAGGCGTGCCCCGACGTCGTAGGTGGGGTACGCCACCGCCGGGTGGAGGACGCGATCGCCCGCGCCGATGCCCAGCATCGCGGGCACGAGCGCGACCGCCTCCTTGGAGCCGATCGTCGGCAGCACCGCCCGCTCGGTGAGGGTGACGCCGCGCCGACGGCCGAACCACCCCACCATCGCGCGGCGCAGCTCGTCGGTGCCGATCGTGGTCGGGTAGCCGGGGCGGTCGGCCGCGGCGCGGAGCGCCTCCTGGACGACGGCCGGGGTCGGGTCGACCGGCGTGCCCACGGAGAGGTCGACGATCCCGCCCGGGTGGGCGGCCGCCCGCTCACGCGCGCCGGCGAGCGAGTCCCAGGGGAAGTCCGGCAGCGTCTCGCCGTGCAGGGTCACGTCACGCCTGGGAGGGAGCCGTGGCCACGATCGGGTGGTCGAAGCCGAGCCGCCCGGTGCGCGCGGCACCGCCCGGGGAGCCCACGGGCTCCTTCTGACCGGGCATGACGTCGGAGAAGAAGTTGACGTTGACGTCGTAGTACTCCGACCACACGGCCGGGGTGTCGTCCTCGTAGTAGATGGCCTCGACCGGGCATACCGGCTCGCACGCACCGCAGTCGACACACTCGTCGGGGTGGATGTAGAGCATGCGGTCGCCCTCGTAGATGCAGTCGACCGGGCACTCGTCGACGCAGGCGCGGTCGAGGATGTCGATGCAGGGCTGAGCGATCACGTACGTCATGCCCCCATCGTCCCACGACCGGGCCACGGCGGGCAGCCGATCTCGCCCGGTCCGTCACGCCCGACGTGCGCGGGCCGGACGAACCGGACGCGCCCGGCAGGTGTGGGAGGGTCGGACCATGGCCCACGCGTTCGCCGGCTACCCCGGACCCGACGGCGTCGCCTGGCGCTCGTGGCGGGTCGGAGAGCGGGTCTCCGTGCGGTTCCGCGACGGTGACCGCGCCCGCGACGCGCTCGGTCACCTGGTCGGGGCCGGAGAGGCGGAGCTCACGGTGGACACGCGCCGCGGCCACGTGGTGGTCCCGACGTCGGCGATCCTGTCCGGTCGGCGCGTCCCCCCGCCCCCCGACGGGCGAGGCCGGCGGCCCGAGACGGGCTGAGCCGGGGTCGGCCGGTCGACCGGTCAGCCGCAGGTGACCCGGTGGTGCGGGGAGTAGGTCCACTCGTACTCCTCGCGCGGCAGCACCTCGTCGCCGTGGCTGCGCTCGCGCGAGACGGTCACCGAGAAGCCGTTGACCCCGCCGTACTCCGGGACGCAGGACGGCGAGTCGTTGACGACGTCCTGGGGCGGGGTGACGTTGTAGGGGCCGACCGTCTCGGTGGTCACGTCCCAGTACTCGGTCGACCACAGGCGGGTGTGGACCTGGCCGTCGGCGACCCAGGCCTCGACGAGCACGCCGTAGGGCGTGTTGTTCTCCCAGATCATGTTGATCGAGTTCTCGGGGTTGTCCTCGTCCACCCAGAGGGTCGCCTCCTGGCCCATCGGGTAGCGGTCGAAGTACTTGCTGTGGGGGCGGTGCTCGATGTCGTCCAGCCCGGCCTCCCAGCCGACGTTGAACATGTTGGTCGAGAGCTGGGAGACGCCGCCGCCCAGGGCGGTGGCGTTGAAGCCGTTCTCCACCACGCCGGAGGAGACGAAACCGTTCTCCTCGGTGATCGGGCCCAGCTCCTCGGCGAGGTCGAACTGCTCCCCGGGCAGGACGAGCGTGCCCGTGACGAGCGCGGTGCCGTTGACGAGGTTCTGGGTGCGCACGTCGTCCGACGTCAGCGGGGTGCTGATCTCGGAGACGACCTCCTCGACGCCGAGCTCCTGGGCGTCCTCCGTGGTGAACTCGGCCTCCTCCTCGACGACCTCCGCGACGGCCACGCGGTCGTCGGTCGAGGTCGCGGCGGCCGACACGGCCGCGTCCAGGCCCTCGGGGTCCAGGACCGCGCCCGCCTCGCTGCCCACGATGTACGGCGCGCCGTCCCGCAGCGTGACCTGGGCGTCGACGGGCTCGGAGCCGATGTCGCCACCGGACTCGCGGACCTGGTCGGCGAGCAGCTCGCCGTCCATGGTCAGGGCGAGCGCCCCGTCGACGGGCTCGATCGTGGCGGCCTCGGTGAGCTGTGCGACCTCGAGGGGCACCTCGTCCTCGCCGACCTGGACGGTGACCGGTCCGGAGGTCAGCGGGGCGACGATCTCGGACTGCGCGGTGGCCACCGCCTCGTCGTCGATCTCGGGCGCGACCTCGGTCGCGACGGCCTCGACCGGGGAGGTCGACACGAGCCAGTCCTCGACGACGAGCTCACTGGTGGCCTCGATGTCGAGCTCGGTGCCGACCACGGGATCGGTCACCCGCGGCGTGGACCCGGAGAACTCGATGGCGCCGTCGACCGGGGCGGTGACGAGATCGTCCTCGACGGCCTCGATCGCGGCCAGGAGGGCGGGCTCGTCGACGCTGCGGACCGGGTCGTAGGCGCCCATGCCGGTGAAGTGGCCGAGGAGCACGCGCGGGTCGAGCGCGAAGCCCGTGAGCCCGTCGACCGTGCCCTGGGCGTCGAACGTGAGCCCGGCCTCGGCCGAGCTGATCTCCGCCTCGTTGTCGTCGAGCGTGAGCCGGACCGGGGCGTCGAGCTCCTCGCCCAGCCCGTCGCGCAGCTCCTCGACCGCCTCGTCGGCCTCCAGGCCGCCGATCTGCACACCGGCGACGACGGTGCCGCTCGGCACCTTGTCCCCCACGAACCACGCGATGCCGAAGTAGGCGCCCGCGAGCACCACGACGGTGATGCCCAGGCCGATGAGCCAGCCGCGTCCACGCCGGCGTCCCCGACCGTTGTCGTGCCCTGCGTCGCGCGCGTGGCGGGTCATGCGTTCCTCGTTCCGTGATGTGGGGCCGTCCTCGCTGCGGCCCGGTCCATCGTAGGGAATATCACCGGTTCGGGCAGGCGCCGCGCGGGCCCCGGGATGGGGACGTCAGCCCTGTCCCCGTACCGGGCGGTCCCCGGCCGTGCGCCGGGCACCCGTGGGACCGCCCGGCGACCAGGGACGCACGCGGCCCAGGGCGTGGACCTGGGCGCCGGCCCGGCCGGTCGCGCGTGCCTCGAGCACGTCGGCGGCGACGACGAGGTGGTCGCCGGCCGGCCGCGCCCAGGCGGTGCGGAGCACGAGGTGTGCGCTCGCGTCCTCGAGCAGGACCGCGTCCCCGGGCCGCGGGACGAGCGAGATGCCGACGTCCTGGCCGACCAGCGGACGACCGGGCTCGGACACCCGGGCGAGCGCCGCGGCGGCCCCGGCCGAGTCGTCGAGCACCGTGATCCCCCACTCCTCGGCCTCCTCGAGCGCCTCCGACGCACGGGAGTCGGCGTGCACGGACACGGTGATCATCGGCGGACGCAGCGAGGCGGAGGCGACGTCCGTCAGCGGCACGAGCAGGGCGTGCCCGCCCGCGCGGACACCGAGCACGGCGACCCCCACGGGCCTGCGGGCGAGGGCCGCCCGGAACCCCTCCTCGAGCTCGTCGACGCTCACGGCCGCGTCCCGGCCGACTCCTCGCGGTCGCCGCCGTCGACCGTGGCGGCCTGACCGGTCGAGCCGGTGCCACCCGCCCGGTCGGTCGTCGCGACCCCACGGGAGCCCGCGGAGCGCCGGGGGCGGATGCGGACGCGGTCGGCGGAGAACCACGACCGCGGCGCGGCCCAGCCGAGCGCGGCGGCCAGCGGCATCGTGAGGATCCACAGCATCGCGCGCGGTGTGGAGGTGACGAGCACGTCCTCGCCCGGCCCCCAGTAGGTCATCAGCAGGACGACGCCGATGCCGCACGCCCCGTAGACGATGAGGGCGACGGTGCCGGCGACCGCCCGCACGAGCACGGCGGCGGTCAGCGCGAGCGCTATCCCGAGCAGCACGCCGAGCGGCAGCCCGTCGTGCTCCATGCGGTGGACGACGGTGCCGGCCACGGCGACGAGTACCGCGAGGAGCACCGTGACGACGGCCTCGAGCAGCCGCTCCCCCGGGCTGCGGGCGGGCGCCGCGGGGGTGGCGGGCGTGGCGCCGGGGGTGCTCGCCCCGGCGCTGAGGTCCGCCCCCTCGGCGCCCGTCATCAGGCGCCCTGCCGCTTCGCCCGCGCGGCGGCCCGGGCGCGCTCCGTGCTGCCGAGGAGGACCTTGCGGATGCGGATGATCTCGGGGGTGACCTCGACGCACTCGTCGTCGGCGGCGAACTCGAGGGACTCCTCCAGGGTGAGCCGGCGCGGCGGCACGAGGCTCTCGAACGAGTCGGCCGTCGCCGACCGCATGTTCGTCAGCTTCTTCTCCTTGGTGATGTTGACGTCCATGTCCTCGTTGCGCGAGTTCTCACCGACGATCTGGCCCTCGTAGACCTCCGCGGTGGGCTCGACGAAGAACGAGCCGCGCTCCTGGAGGTTGATCATCGCGAAGGGGGTGACGGCACCCGGCCGGTCGGCGACCAGCGAGCCGGTGCTGCGGTGCTCGATGGGGCCGTGCCACGGCTCGTGGCCCTCGGCGATGGAGAAGGCGATGCCGGTGCCCCGGGTCTCGGTCATGAAGCGCGTGCGGAAGCCGATGAGGCCGCGGGAGGGGACGAGGAACTCCATGCGCACCCAGCCGGTGCCGTGGTTGACCATCGAGTCCATCCGGCCCTTGCGCGCGGCGAGGAGCTGGGTGACGGCGCCGAGGTACTCCTCGGGCACGTCGATCGTCATGCGGTCCATCGGCTCGTGCCGCTTGCCGTCGACCTCCTTGGTGACGACCTGCGGCTTGCCGACGGTCAGCTCGAAGCCCTCGCGACGCATCTGCTCCACGAGGATGGCCAGCGCGAGCTCGCCGCGCCCCTGGACCTCCCAGGCGTCCGGGCGCTCGGTGGGCAGGACCTTGAGCGAGACGTTCCCGACGAGCTCGCGGTCGAGCCGCTCCTTGACCAGGCGCGCGGTGAGCTTGTGGCCCTTGACGCGTCCGGCCAGCGGCGACGTGTTGATACCGATCGTCATCGAGATCGCGGGGTCGTCGACCGTGATGAGCGGCAGCGGACGCGGGTCGTCGGCGTCGACGAGCGACTCGCCGATCGTGATGTCCGGGAACCCGGCGACGGCGACGATGTCGCCGGCGGTCGCGGACTCGGTGGGGACCCGGGAGAGCGCCTCGGTGCGCAGCAGCTCCGAGATACGCACGTTCGCCACGGTCCCGTCCTGACGCGCCCACCCCACGGTCTGGCCCTTGCGGATCGAGCCGTTGTGGATGCGCAGGAGGGCGAGCCGGCCGAGGAACGGCGAGGCGTCGAGGTTCGTCACGTGCGCCTGGAGCGGCGCACCCTCCTCGTAGCGCGGGCCGGGGATCGTCGACAGGATGGTGGCGAACAGGGGCTCGAGGTCCTCGGAGTCCGGCATCTCGCCGTCCTGCGGGCGCTCCAGCGAGGCGCGGCGGGCGCGCGCCGAGGCGTAGACGACCGGGACGTCGAGAACGGCGTCGAGATCGAGGTCGGGAACCTCGTCGGCGAGGTCGGAGGCCAGCCCGAGCAGCAGGTCGGTGGCCTCCTCGACGACCTCGGCGATCCGGGCGTCGCCGCGGTCGACCTTGTTGACCACGAGGATGACGGGCAGCTTGGCGGCGAGCGCCTTGCGCAGGACGAACCGGGTCTGCGGGAGCGGGCCCTCGGAGGAGTCGACGAGGAGGACCACGCCGTCGACCATCGACAGGCCGCGCTCGACCTCGCCGCCGAAGTCGGCGTGACCGGGGGTGTCGATGACGTTGATCGTCACGCCCTCGGGCGCGCCCGCGACAGCGGCCGACGGCCCCCGGTAGGCGACCGTCGTGTTCTTCGCGAGGATCGTGATGCCCTTCTCGCGCTCGAGGTCGCCGGAGTCCATGGCCCGCTCGTCGACGTGGTCGTGCTCCCCGAACGCTCCGGACTGCCAGAGCATGGCGTCGACGAGCGTGGTCTTGCCATGGTCGACGTGGGCGACGATCGCGACGTTGCGCAGGTCCTGGCGCTGGGGCATGAGAGGGCTTCCTTCGGGTCCGGTGTCTACCTCCGGCGTCCACGCGCACGCGCATACCGATCGGCAGGGGCGCCGGCTCGCAGGTCACGTCACGCGCCCCGAACCGCGATCCTACGCGCGTGGGCGCACCGCCGTCCCGCCCCGCGGGGGTGATCCCCCCGACGCGGGCCCGCTCACCGACCGGGTCGGTCCCCGTGACCGGTCAGTTCTTGCGCTCCGACGTGCCGGGGTCCTGCGGGTCGTGGCCCTCGTTGTCCAGCCGGTCGAGGGCCGCCACGCTCTCGCGCTCCTCCGAGCGGCGGACCTCCTCCTCCCGGTCGGCCGGTGAGTCCACGGCCGGCTCCCCGTCCTCGCCGCCGGACCTCGCGTAGGCCTCGAGGACGGCGTCGCGGGTCTTGCGCCGCTTGGCCTGCGCGTCCGGGTCGGGCACCGGGACGGCGGCGATGAGCCGCTGGGTGTACGGGTGCTGCGGGTCGTTGACGACCTGGCCGGAGTGGCCGGTCTCGACGAGGTGACCCTTGTGCATGACGGCGATGCGCGAGGAGAGCATCTCGACGACGGCCAGGTCGTGGCTGATGAAGAGGCAGGCGAAGCCCGTCTCCCGCTGGAGCTCGCTGAACAGCTCGAGCACGCGCGCCTGCACGGAGACGTCGAGCGCGGAGGTCGGCTCGTCGGCGACGAGGATCGTCGGCTCGAGCGCGAGCGCGCGGGCGATGCCGACTCGCTGCCGCTGACCGCCGGAGAGCTCGTGGGGGTACCGGTTGCGCATGACGCGCGGGAGCTCGACCTTGTCGAGCAGGTCCTCGACCCGTCCGTTGCGCTGCGTCTTGGACAGGTCCGTGTGCAGCAGCAGCGGCTCACCGATCGACTCGCCGATCGGCAGCCGCGGGTTGAGCGAGGAGCCCGGGTCCTGGAAGACCATGCCGACCCTGCTCCGCAGGGGCTTGAGGTCTCCGCGGCCGGCGCCGCGCATCTCGATGCCGTCGACGACCAGCGACCCGGACTTCACCGGGAGCAGGCCGACGATGGCGCGGCCGATCGTCGTCTTGCCGGAGCCGGACTCCCCCACCAGGCCGACGACCTCACCCGGCTGGATGTGGAGGTTGATGTCCTCCGCGGCGACGAACGCCTTCTGCCGGCCGCGCTTGGGGTACTCGAGGACGACGTTCTCCGCCCTCATCACCGGGGTGATCTCGGCATCGCCCGCCCGCGCGCCGGTCGGCGTCGGTGCGGCGTCGCGGTCGCGTACCTGAGGTCGGTCGGGCCAGCGCGCCGCCCCGCCCACCTCGTCCTCGGGGGCGAACGACTCGTCCGCCGACGAGTGGGAGCCGAGGTGGGGCACCGAGGACAGCAGCTGGCGGGTGTAGGGGTGCTGCGGGCGGTGGAAGATCTCGTCGGCGACGCCGCGCTCGACGATCACGCCGTCCTTCATCACGAGGATCGTGTCGGCCATGTCGGCGACGACACCCATGTCGTGGGTGATGAGGACGATGCCGGCGTCGATCCGCTCGCGCAGGTCCCGCATGAGCTTGAGGATCTCCGCCTGGACGGTGACGTCGAGGGCGGTCGTCGGCTCGTCGGCGATGAGCAGCCGGGGGTTGCAGGCGAGCGCCTGGGCGATCATCGCCCGCTGCCGCTGACCGCCGGAGAGCTGGTGCGGGTAGGAGCCGAAGCGGCGCTCCGGCTCCGGGATCTCGACGAGCGTGAGCAACTCGATGGCGCGCTTCTTCGCCGCGGCGGGCAGCAGGGACTGGTGCGTGCGCAGCGTCTCCACGATCTGGAAGCCGACCGTGTAGACGGGGTTGAGCGCGGTCATCGGCTCCTGGAAGATCACCGCGATCTCGTCGCCCCGGACGTTGCGCAGTCGCTGTCCGCGCAGGCCCACGAGCTCGGTGTCGCCGAGCTTCGCCGAGCCGGTCGTGCGGCCGTTGGGCGGCAGCAGCCCCACCAACGACATCGAGGACTGGGTCTTGCCGGAGCCGGACTCGCCGACGATGGCGAGGACCTCACCGGGGTGGACGTCGTAGCTGAGGCTGTCCGCGGCCGTGAACCACTCGTCGTCGACGAGGAACTCGATCGACAGGTCGCGGACCCGCAGGATGGGGTCCTGGTCCGCGAACCGGCTCGCGGACGGCGTGGTCTCGATGGTCTCAGTCACGTGCTCATCCTCAGGGTCGTGCCGGCGAGCGGGTCGGTGGCGGTGCCGTGCCCGGGTGGGAGGATCGACGGATGCGACCCACCCTCGTCTTCCGTACGCGCGCGGCCCGCCCGATCGCCGTCGCCGGATGGGTCGTGTGCGCCCTGGCGGCCGTCATGATCCTCGTCGACGGCGTCGGCCCGGCGCCGCTGGCGTGGACGGCATGCGCCGCTCTGGTGCTGTACGTCGTGTGGTGGCGTCCCGCGGTGGAGGTCTCCGACGGCGGGGTCGGCGTGCGTGACCTCCTGCGCGACGTCCACGTGCCCTGGCCGGCCCTGCGTGACGTCGAGTCGCGCTGGTCGCTGACCGTCGTGACCGACGACGGGCGATTCGGCTCGTGGGCCGTTCCCGCCCCGTCGCCGTCCGCACGTCGGCTGCGCCGCGGGCGCGGCGACGACCCGGCAGGCGACGCCCGGTCCGGCGGCGACGAGACGCCCGTGCGGGACGCGGGGGCCGCCCCCGTCGAGCGGCGCTACGGCACCGCCGAGGTCGTCGCCTCGGTCATCGCCGCACGTCGGGACGCCCTGCGGCGCGACGGCCACCTGCGCCAGGACGCGCCCGTGCCCCCGGTGACGAGCAGCTGGAACGTGGCGCCGCTCGCCGCGCTCGCGGGGCTCGTGGTGCTGGCGCTGGTCGTCGGCTGATCCGGCCCGCGCGGCGATCATGCCTGCTCACCCGTCCCGGTCCCGGCCGACCCGGTACCACCGGTCGCGGTGACGCCGGCCGCGGCGCCGCCGCTCGTGGCGCCGACCTGCTCGTCCTTCCGCGCCTGCGACTTCTGCGCGGCGCGGCGCATCGCGCCGGCCGACGGCTTCCTGCGCTGCCGCGGGTCGAACGCGTCCCGCAGGCCGTCGCCGATGAAGTTGATCGACAGGGCGATGGTGATGATGAAGAAGCCCGGCCACCAGAAGGCCCACGGCCGGGTGGCGAACGCACCCTGGTACTCGGAGATGATCCAGCCGAGCGAGTAGTCCGGCGGGAGGATGCCGAAGCCCAGGTACGCCAGCGCCGTCTCGAGCAGCACGGCGGACGCCATGAGCAGGGTGGCGTTGACGATGACCACGCCGATCGCGTTGGGCAGGATGTGCTTGAAGATGATGCGAGCGTTCGAGGCGCCCGCCACCCGGGCGGCGTCGACGAACTCACGCTCGCGCAGGGCGAGGAAGTCGCCGCGCACCAGTCGGGCCATGCCGGTCCACAGGACCAGGCCGAGGACGATCGCGAAGAGCACGGGGAACGACATCCACCCGAGCACGGTCCCGAACAGCGGGATGCCGTAGATGTTGTCCATCGTGTGCGGGTTGCCCAGCAGCGTGCCCAGCACCGCACCGAGCACGACCGTCGGCACCGTGATGACCAGGTCCGTCATCCGCATGAGCAGGTTGTCGAGCCAGCCTCGGAAGAAGCCGGCCAGCGCGCCGACGAGCACGCCGATCACCGCGGCGATCACGCCGATGATGGCCATGACGAGCAGCGAGGTCTGGATGCCGTACATGACCTGGGCGAAGAGGTCCTGGGCGATCTCGTTCTGACCGAAGGGGTGGGGGCCGAACGAGACGAGGCCGCCGCTCTCGGGCAGCACCTCGAGGGTCGGCGCACCGAGCTCGTTGACGTTGCCCTCCGGATTGCGGTCCCTGGCCCCCCACCTCCACCAGCCGTCGATCCCGAAGAATCCGACGGAGGTGAAGGCGAGGATGGTGACGAGCGCGAGGTAGACCAGCGAGGCCATGGCCCCGACGTGGCGGAAGAACCGACGTCGGACGATCTGGCCCTGCGTGAGGCCGGCGACGTCGCGGAGCTCGAGCTCGTTCTCCTCACGGCTCGACCGCGACTCGTCGGGGACCTCGGACGGGTTGGGAGTAGTCATCAGCTGAGCCTGATCCGGGGGTCGAGGGCGGCGTAGAGCATGTCGGCCACGATGTTCGCCAGCACGGCCAGCGCCGCCGTGAGCACGATGTAGGCCATGAGCGGGTCCATCTCGGCACCGTTGAGGGAGTCGACGAACAGTCGGCCCATCCCGGGACGCCCGAAGATCTGCTCGGTGATGATGGCGCCGCCGAAGAGCGTGATGACATCGACCGGCGCGATCGTCGCGAGCGGGATGAGCGTGTTGCGGAATCCGTGCCGCATGATCACCGTGCGCTCGTTGAGGCCCTTGGCGCGGGCGGTGCGCATGTAGTCCTGGCCGAGGACCTCGAGCATCGATCCGCGCGAGTAGCGCGTGTACTGGGCGAACGAGATGAGCATGAGCACCAGGGTCGGCAGGATCAGGTGCGTGTACATGTCGATCGCCTGGATCCAGAAGTTGCCGCCCAGGTTCGGGGTGTCCGAGCCCATCGTGGCGATGGGCCGGCCGCTGATCGCGTTGGCGTTGAAGTAGGCGGGCCAGGCCTGCATGCACCGGTCGAGCACGAGGAAGACCATGACGATGCCGCCGGTCATGCCGCCGACGCGCATCGACTGCCCCCAGTCGGGACCCCGGAACGCCGCACCGACCGCCATGCCGAGGGCGATCGCGCCGAGCACGAACAGGCCGATGATCCCCCACGTCATCGAGTCGGTGAGGTCGACGAACAGGCCCTCGGTGATCCAGCCGTGGAGGAGCAGGAAGATCACCACGACCGCGACGCCGGTGAGCAGCGCACGACGGTTCGACAGCCCCGTGGTCAGCAGGGTGATGACGATCGCCGTGGCGAGCGAGAGGAGCAGGAACAGGCCGCCCGAGATGTGCGGCTCGCTCCACCACCCGCTCTCCTGGAGGTAGGCGAACATCGCGATCGACGCGGCAGCCGCGACGCCGGCGACCACGAGGCGCCGGAGCGCGTCGCCGCCCACGGCGAGGGACCAGAACAGGCCCGTGACCAGGCCGACGACGATGATCGTCGTGTAGCTGAGGTTGGGCTCGGCGAGGAAGGAGTTGAACCAGATCGCCCCGCCCTGCTTGAGCAGCACCGCCACCCAGAACGACGGGAGGGAGAACAGCACGAACGAGGCGAGCGTGATGACGTAGTCGAAGGTCGAGTACTGGCGCAGCGCCGAGGCGATACCGATGGCGACGCCGAGGACGATGGCGAGGAAGGTCGCCGCGGTGACCAGCTGGAGCGTGTCGATGAGCGCGTCGCCCATGACGGACTCGACCGCCCGGCCGCTGCGCCACGCGACGCCGAGATCACCGGTGAGCAAGCCCGTCAGCCAGTCCCAGAAGCGGGCGATCCACGGCCGGTCGAGCTCGAGCTCCTGGATGCGCTGGGCGATGAGCTGGGCCTTGTTCGGCGCCGTCGACTCCTCGAGATCCTGCAGCGGGTTGATCGAGACCGACAGCATGCCGAACATGAGGAAGCTCGAGACGAGCAGGACGACGAGCCCGGTGGCTGTCCGCCGAACCAGGAACCTGATCATGTGGTGAGACCTTCTCGCTGGGGCATGTGGCTTGGGAGCCTACACGCGGCGCTGTGGTGGAGAACGGCGTTCGTCGGAGTGTCTTCCGGGCGCGCGAGAGGCGCCGGAACCGGGGTCCCGGCGCCTCTCGTCGGCCCGTCAGGCGTGACGGCTCAGGTCAGCTCGCCGCAGCGGCGCCGCCCGGGGTCCACTCCCAGAAGTTCCAGAAGATGGTCGGGGACATGGTGATCGGCGTGATCTCCTCGACCACGTCGCTGTTCCACGCCGTCAGGCCGGGGTGCTGGTAGAGCACCAGGCCGAAGGCGTCCTCGACGAGGTGGGCCTCCATCTGGCCGAGCAGCTCGGCCTGCTCGTCGGTGTCGACCGCGACGGCGATCTGGTCCCACAGCGCGTCGACCTCGGGGTTGGAGTACCCGTAGAAGTTGTTGATGCCGTCCGTGTAGAAGCTCGCCTGGGCGTTCGTCGCACCCGTCGAGGTGGACTGCCAGCCGAACAGGGCCGCGTCGTAGACGTTGGTGTCGGACAGGAGCGAGCCCCAGTCGGTCGAGCCCGCGTCGACGAGCGTGAACAGGCCGGACTCCTCGTACGCCGAGGCGAGCAGCTGGAACGTGTTCGACCGCCGCGTGTTCGCGGTGTCGTACATGAACCGCACCTCGATCGGCGTCTCGACGCCGGCCTCCTCGAGGAGCTGGGTCGCCAGCTCGACGTCCGGCTCGTCGTAGGACGTCATCCCGTTGGCCTCGACGATCGCGTCGTAGTTCGGCGAGCCGGGGACCTGCGTCTGGCTGTTGCGGATCTGGGCGTCAGGGTTGAGCGGGATGACGAGCTGGTCGAGGATGTCCTGGCGCGGGATGACGCGCAGGAACGCCTCACGGACGTTGCGCGCGGTCTCCTCGTCGCCCCCGTAGGTGGCCGGGTCGAACGGGCCCTCGTTGTTCTGGGCGAGGTCCACGTGCTCATAGGTCGCCGTGTCCTCCTGGCTGAAGGTGTACGGCTCGCCGAGACCCTCGACGCGCGTGAGCAGGTCGGAGGTGGGCTGGGGCGAGACGACCGCGATCTCCTGGTTCTCCATGGCGTCGACGAGAGCGTTCGGGTCGCCGTTGAAGCGCACCGTCACGGTCTCGAAGGCCGCCTGGTTCGCACCGGTGTAGTCGGGGTTGGCGGTGAGGACGACGTACTCCTCGCCGCTGATCTCCGAGAGCAGGTACGGGCCGTTGGACAGGTAGAGCAGCTCGTCGTCCGGCAGCGTCCCGTCGAACTGGAAGCCCTCGTTCCAGAAGGTCGAGACCGGGGCGAGCACCTCGGCGTCGTTGGTCTGGATGGCCTCGACGAGGGTGTCGAGCGCCTCCTGCGGGTCGTCGATGTCGAGCGCGCGCATGGCGACGACGTGGGCGGGGATGAAGCCCGATGCGAGCTGGAACTCCCAGTCGGCGAAGGGCTCGCTCAGCTCCGCGGTGAGCGTGGTGTAGTCGTCCGAGATCTCCGGGGTCGGCTGGAAGTAGGCGACCGTCGGCGAGGTGCCGTTGAAGAAGACGCCGGCGTCGACCTCCTCCTGGTTGGTGACCTCACCCTCCTCGTCGAGCTCCTCCTCGACCGTGTTGAGGTGCCCGGAGGTGGCGGCCCACTGCAGGAGCACGTCGACCGCGCTGACGGGCGTGCCGTCGGACCAGGTCACGCCGTCGGCGATCGTCCAGGTCACCGTGACCTCGTCCTCGGCGAGCTCCATCGTGCCGAAGTCCTCGTTGCGCACGAACTCGAGGTTCTCGTCGAAGTACGCGAAACGGTCGTTCATCAGGTAGAGGATGTTGGCGTTGGCCGTGGCGTTGCCGGTCGAGGTGTTGTCGTTGTACTCGTAGAAGTGCTGGTTCCAGCCGAGGCTGATCTGCGTCGACTCGTTGAGGCCCGCGGCGTCGCCGCCGGCGTCCGGGTCGTCGTCGGGGGCGTCAGGGTCGTCGCCGCCCGCTCCGTCGGTCTGGGTGGTGTCGTCGTCGCCGCCGTTGTCGTCCTCGTCGGACGACCCTCCGCACGCGGCCAGGACCAGGGCGGTGGCGGCGGAAGCCGCGACGAGCCCGGTGAAGCGCCGGATCTTCAATGTTCCTCCTCGGGATGGTGGTCACCGCCACGGGGGTGGCCTGACCAGCCGTCTGTCCGCGCGAACGGGTCGTTGTTCTCCGCGGTTGAGGCGCACTGTAACCATGTCCGCTCCGGCCCGCGCGCATCCCGGGGACATCTGAGTTTCTTTCGTTATCTTCTCGTAACCGCGCTGACTTGCGAGAACGTGCCCGCCGGGGGCCGGCCGAGTCAGCTGAGGATGCGCACCTGGAACGGGTAGGAGAAGTACTCGCCGCGCGACGCCGCGAGCGCCCCGCGGATCGAGCACCAGATCTGCGCGATGAAGGCGACGATCCACAGCACGATCGCCACGGGGATCAGCAGGATCGTGAAGAAGCAGATCCAGGCGATGATGCCGAGGATCGTGATGCCGATCGCGAAGTTGAAGGCACCTGCCGACGCCGCCCGCACGAGCGGGCCGCGCTCGCGCAGGACCAACCACACGATGAGCGGACCGACGAAGGTCAGCCACCCGACGGAGAGCAGGATCGCCGCCAGCGCGGACAGGTGCGCGATGATCGCGAACGTCCGCTCGTCCGAGCTCGGACCGCCACCGCCCGCCGCCCCGGGTCGGTCCGGCCCGCCGGGGCCGTCGTGGCGCGCGTACGGGTTGTCGTGGGTCATGTGCGCTGCTCCTCGTCGGCCGGGCGTGCAGGCCCGAGCGTAGCCGGGGGGGCGTGCGGCGCGCCCGTGGCGTCGCACGCCTCGTCACGCGCCTACCCTGTCCGGAGCGCCCCCGGGGCGGGGCCCGCCCGCACGACGAAGGCACGACTGGCGCCGCAACGGACCCGAAGGAGGTGGACGGTGCCCGAGGGTGCGGTGCTCGCCTTCCTGCTGACGCTCGGCGCCGGACTTTCGACCACGCTCGGCGCGCTGGTCGCGATGTCGCGCCGGCCCGTCTCGGACCGGTTCCTGTCGACCGCGCTGGGCTTCTCCGCGGGCGTGATGATCTACGTGTCGTTCGTCGAGATCCTGCCCGAGGCGGGCAGGCAGATCGGCGAGGTGCTCGGTGCGGAGCAGGCGGCCTGGACGACGACGGCCGGATTCTTCGGGGGCATCGCGGTCATCGGCCTCATCGACCGGTTCGTCCCGGGCCCGGCGAACCCGCACGAGGTGCCGCCGACCCAGCGTGACGCGGCCGACCGTGAGGCGCGCGCGCTGCTGCGCATGGGCATGCTGACCGCCGTGGCCATCGGCATGCACAACTTCCCCGAGGGATTCGCCACGTTCATCACCGCGCTCGAGCATCCGGAGATCGGCATCCCAGTGGCGGTGGCGATCGCCATCCACAACGTTCCCGAGGGCATCGCCGTGGCCGTGCCGATCCGACGTGCGACCGGCTCGCGGCGCACCGCACTGCGGTGGGCGTTCCTCGCCGGTCTCGCGGAGCCGGCGGGCGCCGTGCTCGGCTACCTCCTGCTCGCCCCGTTCCTCACGCCCACGGTCACGGGGCTGGCGCTGGCCGCGGTCGCCGGCGTCATGGTGTTCATCTCGCTGGACGAGCTGCTGCCCACGGCCGAGGCGTACGGGCACCACCACCGGTCGATCTACGGCCTCCTGGCCGGCATGGCGGTGATGGCCCTCAGCCTGCTGCTGCTGTCCTGAGGCCCTCGTCCGCCCGGGGTTCGCGGGAGGTCGTCAGACCCCGCGGCCGACCTCGTCGAGATCGACGACCGGGTGCCCGTCGGCGTCGTGGGCGACCCACGGGGCGATGAGCGCGTGCAGGTACTCGACGAGGTCGTAGCCCGCGGGCTCCTGGCCGTCGAGCATGCGCAGGATCTCGACGTACCCGTGCACGCCGGCCCACAGGTACGTGCTGACGAGCACCGGGTCGCCCGCCGTGAGTACGCCCTCGGCCATGAGCCGGGCGACGGTGCGCACGATGGGGGCGCCCTCATCCGAGGAGCCGTGCTCGATGTGCGGCGCCCACGGCGGCGGGTCGAGCCGGGCCCCCGCCCGGTCGGTGAGGATGACGTACATCGTGGGGAACTCGACCGCCCACGTGACGTAGGCCTTGCCGATCCGGTACAGGTCGAGCAGGTCGGCGCCCTCGCCGGCAGCCTCGCGGTGGGCCTGGACGAAGGACTGATCGGCCTTGGCCACGACCTCGGCCACCAGGGAGCCGCGGCTACCGAAGAACGTGTAGATGGCGTTGGTCGTCGTCCCGGCACGCATCGCGACGTCGCGCACGGACAGTGCCTGGACCCCGTGGTCGGCGATGACCTGGGCCGCCTCGTCGATCAGGCGGTCCCGCAGGGTGTCGTCGTACGTGCGCTGTCTAGCCATGCCACACACTGTAAGTACATGCAGCGCCGTTTGAGTCACGCGCCCGACGATCGAGATAAAGAAGACAGGCGTTACGGCCGGAGTTCTGCACAAATGCGCACCCGCCGGACGGCCCCCCGAGAGGCGGTCCGACCCGGTCGACCAGCTGTTCGAGCATGCCTACCCACGAGGGCCGAGCACCGGCCCGGACGCCGGCCCGGCGGCGGAGCGCCGCACGACGGATCAGACCGTCGGTCCGGCGGGCCCGTGGAGCACGGCGAGAGCCGCCTCCTCGCCGCCGGCGTTGGTGTGCGGGAGCTCGGTCCAGGTAATACCCACCTCGGGGTCGGCCACGGTCGCGAGCCTGTGCACCCACGCGGCGAACCCGGCGATCTCGTCGAACGCCGCCTCCCCGCGCGAGCGCAGGAGCACGGTGACGACGTTCCCGTCGCGCACCGGGCGGGGCACGACGCACCCGCCCTCGTAGGCGACCGGCGAGTCGCTCTCGGCGCGCTCCAGCGAGCCGGACCACCAGTCACGGATCGCCGACCACACCGCGTCGTCGCCCGAGGACGGGACGAGGTCGGCCCGCAGGGTGACGATCGAGGTCTCGTCCCACGGCTCCGGACCGGCGCCCGCCCACTCGTGGTTGACGATGTACATCTTCGCGTCCGCCATGCCCCCAGCCTGCCAGTGCCCGGCGCGCGCACCTCGTCACCGGGTAGCGGACGACATCACACTGGCATTTTCCGCGGATCCGTGCGATAATCAGTCTCCAGGTCCGTGGGTTTCGGACGCCTCGTCGAGGCTTTCGTGCCCATGTCCTCACGTGCGCCGAGTGCCTGTGCCGCCGTCGGGACGACCGCCGCGCGAGCGGGCGGCCGGATCGGTCGTCCCGAGCAGAGGAGATCCATGCCCGTCGTTCCCGGTCAGACCGTCGTCCACCCCCACCACGGACCCAGCACCGTCGACACGGTCTTCACGCGCACGGTCAAGGGCGCCAAGGTGTCCTACGCGCGTCTCCAGGTCCTCGGTCAGGACCTCACAGTGGCGGTCCCGGTCGACATGCTCGACGAGGTCGGCGTCCGTGACGTGATGGATCTGGACCGGATCGGGACGATCTTCGAGGTCCTCGTGGCCGAGTCCCTCCCGTTCGAGAAGGTCTGGTCGCGTCGGATGAAGTCGGCGCAGGACCGGGTCGCCACGGGCGACCTGCTCAAGGTGGCCGAGGTCGTGCGGGACCTGCGTCGCCGCGAGGAGGAGCCCGGGATCTCCTTCGGCGAGCGCACGCTCATGCGGGACGCACTCCTCCCGCTGGTCAGCGAGCTCGCGATCGGTCTCGAGATCGACGAGGAGGCGGCGGACCAGATGGTCGACCGCGCGATCCTCGAGCAGGTCTCGCCGGACCTCACACCCGCCGCGCGCGCCACGCTCGCCCCGGCCAGCTGACGAACCCGGCCGGCGGTCGGCCACTGCCCGCCGCCGGCCCGGTCCGACGGCACCCGGCACTGCGTCCTGGGGCGCCGCCGGAGTCCCCCGGGTCGCCGAACGACGCGTCCCCTGTCACGCTGGTGTCATGAGCGACGCCGATCTGCAGCAGGTGAGCGAGAATGCGGTCCGCCTGGCGGGCGAGCAGGGCGGGTTCCCCGCGCAGGAGCAGGCGCCGCCCGGCCTCACGGGAGCCATGGACCCGCGACCCGACCACGGCGAGGAGACCTGGCGCGGCCACGGGCGCCTCGAGGGGCTCCGGACGCTGGTGACCGGAGGGGACTCGGGCATCGGGCGTGCCGTGGCGATCGCCTACGCGCGGGAGGGCGCCGACGTCGCGATCTCCTACCTGCCCGAGGAGCAGACCGACGCCGAGGACACCGCCGCGTGGGTGGAACGGGCCGGCCGCAGGGCCGTCCTCCTCCCCGGGGACCTCCGCGAGGAGCAGACCGCGCGCGCGATGGTGCGCGACGCCGTCGCCGGCCTCGGCGGCCTGGACGTGCTCGTCAACAACGCCGGCGCCCAGTGGGCCCGGCGTGAGAACGGGATCGAGGACGTCACCACCGAGCAGATGGACTCCATCGTCAAGGTCAACCTCTACGCGCTGTTCTGGGTCACGCAGGAGGCGCTGCCGCACCTGCGGGCGGGGTCCTCCATCATCAACTGCGCCTCGATCCAGGCCTACGACCCGTCGGTGAGCCTTATCGACTACGCGTCGACGAAGGCGGCCATCAACAACATCACGGTCAACCTGGCCCAGGAGCTCGGCGAGCGCGGGATCCGGGTCAACGCCGTCGCCCCCGGCCCGATCTGGACGCCGCTGCAGCCCGCCACCAAGGGCGGGGACTCGATGCCCGGCTTCGGCGGGGACACCCCGCTCGGACGGGCCGGTCAGCCGGCCGAGCTGGCGGGCGCCTTCGTCTTCCTCGCCTCGCCCGAGGAGGCGAGCTACGTGTCCGCCACGGTGCTCGGCGTCACGGGCGGCAAGCCGGTCTTCTGACCGGGCCGCGAGGCTTCCGGTCAGGAGCAGCGGGACCGCGCCCGCCCGGACGTGCCGGCTCAGCTCTCGGCGAGTGCCTTGAGCCGCTCGATCGAGGCGAGGAGGTTGTCGCTCGTCGTCGAGCGGGCTCGCTCGTGGCGACTCTCGTCGTGCAGCTGCGTCCAGTCGTAGGTGTGGGTCACGAGGGTGCGCCCCTCGCCGATCTCCTCGAGCTCCCAGCGCCAGACGTGCCCCGCGGGCTCCTCCCCCACGCCGCCGGGCATCCAGGCGACGAGGCGGTCCTGCTCGAACTCGGAGACCGTGTTGGCGCGAGTCCTGCCGCTCGTGTTGAGCATCTCGAACACGTCTCCCACCTCGGTCAGAGGCTCGCTGCGGTGCGAGGCGACGAGGTTCTCGTTGCCGTCCCACCTGGGCTGGTTGGCGGGGACGGCGATGAGCTCGAAGATCTCCGACGCCGGGGCCACCACCTCCGCGCTCGCCGTCACCACGCGGCTCTCGTCCTTGGGTGCGCTCATGGCGACATCCAACCACCGGTGCCCGTGCCTGCCCAGGGCCCGGCTGTGCGCGCGGACCGCTCGGCATGCACACTTGCCGGATGCGGCGACACCTCGTCTGGGACATGGGCGGCACGCTCGTCGACACCTACCCGGCGGTCGACGCCGCGCTGGCACGGGTGGTGCGCGACCGCGGCGGCGAGATCACCGAGCGCGAGGTCGCGGCGCTGACCCGCAGGTCGACCGGCGCCGCCGTCGAGGCTCTCTCCGACCGCTTCGGCATCCCTGCCGCCGACCTCGAGGCCGCCCAGACCGACCTCAAGGCGGGTTGGGTCCGCACTCCCCCGCCGGTGATGACGGGAGCCCGCGAGGCCATGGCGGCGGCCCGCGCGCTCGGCGGCCTCAACCTCGTCGTCACCCACCGGGACCGGGCGAGCGCGACCGGCCTGCTCACCAGCCTCGGGCTCGAGGTCGACGACATGCTGTGCGCGCCCGACGGCCACCCGCGCAAGCCGGATCCCGCGATGTACCGCGAGATGCTGGGCCGGCACCGGCTCGAGGCGGACACCTGCCTCGCGGTCGGCGACCGGCCGATCGACGCGGAGGCGGCCTCGGCCGCGGGGATCGACAGCGCCGTCCTCGTCACGCCCGGCCTCGACCTCGACGACGGCGGAGCCCGTTGGCGGATCACCTCCCTGGACGACGTGGCCGGCCTCCTCGGGTGAGTGCGTCGCGGCAACGCGCCGGCAGCCACGTACCGGCTGGGGCGGCTCGACGCCGGAGCGCAAGAGGCGACCGCGCGCGGACCCGCTCGAGCGGGGTCAGCCCGCCGTCGGGGCATCGTTCCTGGCCGTCTCGCGGCGCAGCGCGAGGTACGAGAGCCAGGCCAGGGCCGAACCGACGACGAGGACGGCTCCCATGGGGACGGCGTCGTTCTCGCCGTTGATGCCGACGATCGGCGAGATCAGCCCCGCGAGCAGGAACTGTGCGGCGCCGAGGATGGCCGACCCGGTGCCGGCGGAGGACCTCAGGGCCTGCATCGCGAGCGCGGAGGAGTTGCCCATGAACAGGCCGATCGAGGCGGCGGTGACGAACATCGCGACGAGGGTGGGGACCAGGGTCGGGCCCATGAGCGCGAGGACGAGCAGCGCGACGGCGCCGGTGGCGAGCAGGGCCAGGCCGACGCCGACCACCGGCAGGATCGGTACGCGCCCCGCGAGCCGGATCGCCAGCGCGCCGGTGGCCATGATCCCCAGGGAGTTGCCCCCGAAGACGACGGCGAACTGCAGCTCGTCGAGGCCGAGGATGTTCTGCAGGACGAACGGCGAGGCGGAGATGTAGCCGAAGAAGGCGGAGAAGCCGAGGGTGAAGACGCCCGTGGCGAACAGGTAGGTGCGGTTGCGCAGGACCTCACCGGCCCCCGCCACGAGGCGGCGCAGACCGCCGGGCTCGCGGCGCTCGACCGGGAGCGACTCGGGCACGACCGCCACGACGAGCACCACCATGACGGCGACGAGCGCACAGACGACCCAGAAGATCGTGCGCCAGTCCCCGACCTCGAGGATGCCGCCGCCGATGCTCGGTGCGAGGGCCGGCATGAGGCCGCCGAGCACCATCATCAGGCTCATGAGCCGGGCGGTCCGCGGCCCGCGGGTCAGGTCCGTGATGACGGCGCGGGCCAGAACGATCCCCGCCGCGCCGCTCATGCCCTGGACGAACCGCATGGCGACGAGCACCGCGACGTTCGGCGCGAGGGCGCACGCGATGCTCGCGGCCAGGCACACGAGCGTGCCGACCAGGAGCGGGCCCCGGCGGCCCAGCGCGTCCGAGAGCGGGCCGATGAGGAGCTGGCCGAGCGCGAGCCCCACCATGAACGTGGTGAGCGTGAGCTGGACCGATGCCGCCGTCGTCTCGAGGTCGCCCTGCATCTGCGGGAACGCCGGCAGGTACATGTCCGTCGCGAGCGGGGAGACCGCCGAGAGCAGGGCCAGGGTGGCGACGAGCCAGGCGGTGGGACCCGGCGCGGTCCTGTCGTTCAACACAGCTCCTAGCGGTCGGCCCCCCCATTCTGACGAGTGAGGGGATTTTTCGCGCCGCGGCGGCATGATGCGGTCGGCGAGTGAGCGGACCTCGGTCCGGCGAGTGAGCGCGAGCCGGTCTGTCTCTCGCCCGCCACGCGAGCGCCGCCCGGACGGTGGTCCGGGCGGCGCCCACTGCTGTCGACGAACGTCGCTCACTCGTGAGGAGGACGTCCGCTCGCTAGCGGAAAACTCCCCTCACTCGTGGGGAAGATTCCCCGCGCTCGTGGGGAAGATTCCCCTCACTCGTGAGAGGTGGTCAGCGGCGGACTCCGAGGGTGTCGGTGCCGTTGCCGTCCCAGTCGCCCACGAGGACCTGGTCGCTCGCGCGGCCATAGGTCAGCTCGATGTCCGCGTTCCCGCTGGCGATCTGGTTCTTCACGAAGTACGCGTTCCCACGACGCACCGCGAACGAGTCCACCGAGTCACCGTCCCAGTCACCGACCAGCACGACGTCGCCGGCGCGGCCGTAGGAGATGACCTGGTCGGCCCACCCGTCCCGGACCTCGTTGGCCACGAAGAACTCATTGCCCCGCCGCACGGTGAAGGTGTCCAGGCCGTCCCCGTCCCAGTCACCGACCAGCACCTCGTCATCAGCTCGCCCGTAGGCCACCTCGACGTCCGCGTCCCCGGACACGAGGGTGTTGAGCACGAGGTACTCGTTCCCCCGCCGCACGGCGAAGGAGTCCGTGCCGTCGCCGTCGAAGTCCCCCGCCAGCAGCACATCACCCGCACGCCCGTACGTGAACGCCGGCTCCGCGGTCGCCGCGGCGGGGTCGTTGGTCACGTGGATCGCGTTCCCCCGCCGCAGCGCGAGGGTGTCGGTGCCGTCGCCGTCCCAGTCCCCCGCGAACACCTCATCGCTGACGCGGCCGAACTCGAACACCGTGTCCGCGATCGTGTCCCACTCGTTGTTGAGGAAGAACCCGATTCCCGGTGCCGGATCGGTCGGCTCACCGGGCTCACCCGGCTCCTCGGGCTCGCCAGGCTCCTCGGCGTCGCCCACGGTGGTGAACGTCGCCAGCGGCGAGACCCCACGACCACCGGTCGCGTTCTCCGCCACCACGTACCAGCCGTACGTCGTGCCCGGCTCCAGACCCGACCACTCCACCGACGCCGTCTCGCCCGAGGCCACCGTGTCGGTCCCGATCTCGGTCTCGGAGTAGGCGGTGACGAGGACCGAGTCGGTCGCGATCGACGTGGTGCGCGAGGTGAGGTCCACCGGCACCGTGAAGTCGTCCTCGGTGCCGTCGTAGTCACGGTTGGTGGCCGAGTCGAACTCGTGCGCGCCGAAGTTGTCGAGGCGCGGGGAGTACGTGTCCACGGTCATCTCGGACCTGTCGACGTCGAGCTGCAGCAGTCGGAAGAAGCCCGCGGTCTTCTCGCCGTCGACGAGGTACTCCTGGTAGTCGGCGAGCAGCTCGACCACGTGGTGGCCGGGCTCGGCGACGTCGTGCCGCACGTTGGTGCCCACGCCGTGGACGTGCCCCGAGAGCACGAGGAAGATGTTCGGGTTCTGCGTGACGACGTCGTTCCAGAGGTTCTCGCCCCAGAACGCGGTGTGCGTCGAGCCACGGGCATCGGGAGCGGTCGAGGCGTTGATGTACTCGTGCGAGGCGAGGATCGCGTTGCGGTCCGGGTACTGCGCGAGGATCTCGTTCGCCCAGGCCAGCTCCTCCGCGGTCGCGAGGTACCCGAGGTGCACGACGACGAAGTCCAGGCCGCCGGCCGTGAACAGGTCGTAGTGGTTCTGGTTGTCGCCCTCGCGCCACGGGCCGCCGTACTCCGCGTTCTCCCAGCCCTCGGACAGGGCCTCGTACCGCTCGGGCCCGAAGTACTCGTTGTACAGGCTGTTGTCGTTTCCGTACCGGTTGTCGTGGTTGCCGGGCAGGACCCCGTTGGGGATGCCGGCGTCGTCGAGGATCGACTGCGCCTCGTCGGCGACGTCGTACTGGGCCCGCGCGTGTGCGAGCCACTCGGGGTCCTCGGTCACGACGGTGTCGTCGTTGACCAGGTCACCGGTGTGCAGGGCGTAGGCGATGCTGCGCTCCTCGGCGTTGTCCGCGATCCACCGCGTGGTGTCGAGGTACGCGTCCCGGAAGCGGTCGGCCGCCGCACCCTCCTGGTCCACCGCCCCCTCGGACAGGTACTGGGTGTCGGTGTTGTGGGCGATCGCGAAGTCGTAGGTGTCCGGGTCGCGGAACTCATCGGCGATGGGGTCCTCGATGTCGTCCGCGAACGGGTCGTAGCCCTCGACGAGGAGGTGCACGACGCCGTCGTCCACGTGGGCGGCCTCGGCGACGCCGCCGAGCTCGGTCGCGCCGTCGGCCGTGCCACGGGCGTCCTGCAGGAGGTCCCATCCAAGGTCGGCGGCGTCCCAGACGTACAGGCGCACGCCGCGCGCCGGGTCGACCTCGCCGGACCAGGACACGACCTGCTCGCCGTCCGACTCGACGGGGACGTCGAAGCGCTGGAAGGTCACGCCCTCGGCCGCCGGGCTGCGCAGCACCTCGCCGTCACCGGGGGCGAGGAGCGTGGCGTCGGCCTCCTGCTGACCGGTGAGGTCGAGCTGGCCGAGCGGCAGCTCGTCCGTGGTGCCCTGGGCGGCTGCCGTGGGCAGCGAGGGCTCGGCCACGTAGAACGTGGCGTCGACGTCGTCGCCGTGCGGGTCGGTCACGGTCGCCGTGAGCGGGGCGTCGAGGCCGAGCGCCGTCTCGCCGTCGGCCGGGTCGAGGTCCGTGATCCCCGGCGTGTTCGGGGCGGAGGTGAAGGTGACGACGTGGCGCGAGGTGTTGCCGAGCGAGTCGGTGGACTCGACGACGAGCTCGTGCTCGCCGGCGGCGAGCGTGTCGGAGGAGATCGTCGTGCCCTGGGCGACAGGGGTGCCGTCGAGCGTGAGGGTGGGGCCGGCGTCGACGCCGGCGTCGTCGGAGACCTCCGCGGTGAGGGCGACCTCCCCGAGGAGGTGGTCGCCGTCGGCGATCGAGGACGAGACGAGCGCCGGTCCGGTGTTGTCGACGACGACGGTGCGCTCGGTGCGCGCACCCGCCTCGGTCACGGCCGCGATCGAGTGCTCGCCGTCCTCCAGCACGGTCGTGTCGAGCTCGAGGAGGAGCCCCGAGTACTCGTTCGGCTCGGCGTCGACCGTGAACTCGGTGGTGAGGAAGCGGGGCTTGTTGCTCGACCCGCAGTTGCCGTCGCCGATGTTGTACAGGCCGTCCGCGCCCGGGGCGGGGCCGGTCGTGGGGTTGTCAGGGTTGGTGAACTGCTCGCCGCCGGGGATCTGGAGGCGGAAGTTGCCGATGACGACGTCGTCGTGGTTGATGCCGCAGGTCGAGGCGCGCGTCCCGGTGTGGAACACGACCTCGTTGTGCCCGAGCGTGAGGAGGTCGGCGGGGACGTCGATCGGGTGGTCGTCGACGTTGGCGATCTGCTCGAGGATGCCGACCCGCTCGCCGTTGACCATGAGGTAGTTGCTGTAGGCGATCTCGACCGCAGCGGTGACGTCGAGGACGAAGGCCGCGTCGGTCTCGGCGAGCGCCTCGGCCCCGAGGGTGACCCGGGCGGAGGCGTCGGCGGTGCCGTCGACCTCGATCGCGGTCGGGTTCGCGCCCGCGACGCTGGGCGTGCTGACCACCGTGCGCATCCCGCTGAGCCGCTCGCCCTCGTCGAGGCCCAGCGTCGGCTCGGCGGCCTCCACCTGGTCGGGGTCGGGCTCCACCGGTGCGTAGCTCGGCGTGGCGGCGCCGGGCGCGGACGGCAGGGGGATCGCCCCTCCGTCGTCGGGGCTGGCCACGGCGGGCACCGTGGCCGCCACCACCGCGAGGGCTGCGGCCGAGGCCACGCAGCCCGGCAGACGTGATCTACGCATCGTCGACATCACTCCTGATCAGTACGTCCCGCACCAGGGGGGCAGGCGCGGACAGGCCCACCGACGGGCCGGTCGGACCGTGTCACGCGCGGGTGAACCGGAGGTGAGGTCGACGGGTGACCCGGGTGAACTCCGGACGGCCGCTGTCCACGTCACGCCCCCTCGAGGACGAATGCGCTTGCAGTTGACGCCACGTCAACGACCACAGTGAGGTGTGCACCGATCGCGACGCACGGACGGAGGGAGCGACATGCCACGCCAGGAATGGTCGATGCAGGAGGTCGTCCGGCTCACCGGCGCGACGAGCCGGACCCTGCGGCACTACCAGGCGCGCGGGCTGCTCCGGCCGTCCCGGACCGGTCCCGGCGGGACGCGTCACTACGACGCCGACGGGCTGCTGCGCCTGCAGCGGATCCTCGTGCTCCGCGAGCTCGGTCTCGGACTGGGCGACATCCGGGATGTCCTCGAGGAGGACGTGCCGGTGGCGGAGTCGCTCCGCCGCCATGCCGAACGGCTCGAGCGTGAGCGGACGAGGCTCGGGGCCGTCGCGAGGTCGGTGCGGTCCACCATCACCATGATCGAGAAGGGAGGCGAGCTCGTGGCACGCGACATGTTCGACGGGTTCGACCACACGCGGTACCGGGGCGAGGTCGAGGAGCGATGGGGTCGGCGGGCGTATGCCGACTCCGACGCCTGGTGGCGCTCGCTCGGCGAGGACGAGAAGAAGGCGTTCCAGGGCGAGATCCAGGCGGTCGCCGAGGGCTTCGGCGACGCCTCGGCCCGCGGGCTCGACGTCCGCAGCGCCGAGGTCCAGGACCTCGCGCGGCGCCAGCACGAGTGGGTGGGAGCCGGCTGGGGCGGCACGCCGCCCGGCCGCGAGGCGTTCGCCCAGCTCGGCCAGATGTACGTCGACGACCCCAGGTTCGGACAGACATACTCGAGCGGGGGCCGCTCCTACGCGGCCTACGTCCGGGACGCCATGACGGTCTACGCGCAGGAGAACCTCGAGTAGCCGTGAGGTCCGCGTACCGGTCGGACCCCCGGGCGGGCACGGCCGCGAGGCCGTCCCCGCCCGGGGTCTCGGCGCGACGAGCGGGAGGGACATCGATGACGACGGTCCGGGTGGTCGTGAGCGGACGCGTGCAGGGCGTGGGATTCCGCGCGGCCTGCCGGGCGGCGGCGCGGGAGCGGTCCGTCTCCGGCTGGGTGCGCAACACCGACGACGGGCGCGTCGAGGCGCTCGTGTCCGGCACGCGTACGCGCGTCGATGCTCTTCTCGAGTGGTGCCGCACCGGTCCGCGCGCTGCCCGCGTCGACTCCGTCGACGTCCGGGCCGTCCGGGCCGACGAGGCCGGCGACCTGCCCGAACGGTTCGAGGTGCGCTGAACGACCGGCCGCTGCCGTACGGGCGGGCCCGCCCGTCGGCCGCCGAGGAAAACTTGCAGACGCTGCACGTTTCGCCCTACGGTCGCTCCGATGGACGACGCGACCACGGCACCCGCCCCGCTGGGACGGCGCGAGCAGCGGAAGCAGGAGACGCATCGGGCCATCAGGGACGCCGCCCTGGATCTGGCGCTCGCGCACGGCATGGAGTCGCTGACCGTCGACGCGATCGCCGACGCCGCCGGTGTCTCCCCGCGCACGTTCTTCAACTACTTCTCCTGCAAGGAGGACGCCCTCGTCCCCGAGACGTCGGAGGCGACGAGCGCGTTCCGCCGGTCGATCCTCGCGCGCCCGCCCGAGGAACCGCCGGTGCGCGCGCTGCGGGCCGGCATCGTCCGCTGCTACCGCCTCGGCGAGGTCCGGCTCGACCGAGAGCGCCTGCAGGCCCGCCAGCGGCTGGTCCACCAGCACCTCCCGCTGCTCACGCGCCAGCTGGCGCAGTACGTGAGCCTCGAGCAGGGGCTCGCAGAGGTGCTCGCCGAGCGGCTCGACGCCGAGCCCGACGACCTGCGGCCCGCCCTGCTCGCGGCCGTCGCCGTGGGCATCCTGCGCGTCTCGATCCGTCGGTGGACGGTCGACCCGAGCCACCCCCTGGAGCAGCAGATCGACGCGGCCTTCGCCGAGCTCGAGCAGGAGGACGTGGCTGCGCCACCGGTGCCGGCGCCACCGGAGGTGCTCTCCTGACCGGCGACGACACCGGCTCCGCGCGCGGCCCCGACTCCCCCGAGGAGCGGGTCCCGCGCGACGACGGACGCTCCCCCGCGCCGGTCAACCGCAACGTGCTCCTCACGGTGCTCATCTCGGGCGCGTTCGTCATCATCCTCAACCAGACGCTGCTCAACACCGCGCTGCCGGCGTTCATGGCGGACTTCGGGATCACCGCCAGCGAGGTCCAGTGGGTGACGACAATCTTCATGCTGGTCAACGGCATCATGATCCCGGTCACGGCGTACCTCATCCAGAGGTTCTCCACGCGCGCCCTGTTCCTCGCCGCCATGGGCCTGTTCACCGTGGGGACCGTCGTCTGCGCCGTGGCTCCCGTGTACCCCGTGCTACTCGTCGGGCGCGTGGTCCAGGCCGCCGGCGGCGGGATCATCATGCCGTTGGCGCAGACGATCCTCTTCGCGATCTTCCCGCTGGAGAAGCGGGGCTCCGCGATGGGCACGTTCGGGCTCGTCATCGCGTTCGCCCCGGCGATCGGACCGAGCCTGTCCGGGTGGATCGTCGACCATCTGCCGTGGCAGACGCTCTTCGTCATGATGCTGCCGATCGCGGTGGTCGACATGATCGTCGCGTACGCGATCCTGAAGAACGTCACCGAACGCTCGTTCCCGCGCCTGGACGTGGCGTCGGTCGTCCTGTCGACCCTCGCGTTCGGCGGGCTGCTGTTCGGCTTCGGCGCGGCTGGGGACGCGGGCTGGACGAGCGCCCACGTCATCGTGCCCCTCGTCGTCGGGACCGTCACGCTCGTGGCGTTCGTCCACCGGCAGCTGACCATCGAGGAGCCGATCCTCGAGCTCCGCGTCCTGCGCCACCCGATGTTCACCCTCAACACCGCGCTCGGCATGTGCGTGTTCATGGCGATGGTGGGCGGGATGCTCATCCTCCCGCTCTACATGCAGGAGATGCGCGACTACTCCGCCATGGAGTCCGGCCTCGCACTCCTGCCGGGTGCCGCCGTCATGGGGATCGTCTCTCCGATCACCGGACGCATCTTCGACCGATTCGGCGCACAGGTGCTGAGCATCGTCGGGTTCGTGCTGCTCACGGCGACCACGCTCATGCTGGCCCGGCTGACGACCGACACCTCCTTCACCTACATCGCGTCGGTCAACGCGGTGCGGATGCTCGGCACCGCGATGGTGATGATGCCGGTGACGACGGCGGCGCTGAACGTCCTGCCACCCGGCCTCATCCCGCACGGGACGGCGCTGAACAACACCCTGCGCCAGGTCTCCGCGTCGGTGGGCACCGCCGTGCTCGTCACCGTCATGGCCGGGGCCGCCCGCGACCCCCAGGTCCACGGGCAGGCAGGCGCGGTCCACGGAGCGAACGTCGCGTTCGCCGTGGCGGGTGCGGTGGCCGCGCTCGGGATCGTCGGTTCGTTCTTCGTCCGCGACTCCCGGCCCGGGCCCCGCGCTGCGCCGCCGGGCCTCCCCGCCGAGCCGCACGCGTAGGGCCGGCGTGCGTGGCGTCAGCGCGGGTCGTCGACGTCGCTGGCCCTCCCGTAGGTCTTGGGGGTGCTGCCGGTGCGCGCGGGCAGGGTCCTGCCGCGCTCGCGGCGCCGCTTGCGCGTGCCCGTGTCCACGTAAGGGTCGCGCATCTCGGGGACCTCGTCGACGGCCTCGGGCGCGACGACGACGTCGCTCGTGTCGTGCTCGTCCTCGCCGTGCCGCCGCTCGAGCTCCTCGGGCGGCAGGACCTTCTTCCACCGACGGGTGCGCATGGGCGGCAGCTCGCCGGCGTCCTCGCGCAGGGCTCTGAGCAGGGCGTACATCTGGAAGTAGGCGATGATGAAGAACGGCAGGCCGACGAGGATGATCGTCGACTCCAGCGCCTCCAGGCCACCCGTTCCCGAGAAGACGAGGAGCGTGGCGGTGATGACGCCGATCGCCACCGCCCAGAAGATGCGCTGCCCCAGCGGGTTGAAGTCCTCGTGGCCGTTGGCCATGGTGTCGGTGACGAGCGCGGCCGAGTCGACCGAGGTGACGAAGAAGATCACCACGACCACGATGGCGATGACCGACACGAGGAAGCCCGCCGGATAGTGGTCGAGGAAGGCGAACAACGCGCCCGGGATGTCCTCGTCGCCGACCACGCGGTCGACGAGCCCGCCGTCGCCGTTGAGCTCGATGTCGAAGGCCGAGTAGCCGAAGATCCCGAACCACAGCACCGAGAAGCCGGCGGGCACGGCGAGGACACCGGCGACGAACTGCCGGATGGTGCGTCCCTTGGAGATGCGGGCGATGAAGATGCCGACGAACGGCGACCAGGTGATCGTCCACGCCCAGTAGAAGACCGTCCACGTGTTCTGCCAGCCGGAGTTCGCGAACGTGTCGTTCCAGAACGCGAGCTCGGGGAGGTTGACGAGGTAGGTGCCGATCGACTCGATGGTGCCCTTGAGCACGAACAGCGTGGAGCCGGCGAACAGGACGAACAGCAGCAGACCCACGGCCATGACGATGTTGATGTTCGACAGGACCTTGATGCCCTTCTCCAGTCCGAGCGCCACCGAGATGAGCGCCGCGCCGCAGACCACCGTGATGATGACGAGCTGCCAGAAGGCGTTCTCGCCGATGCCGAAGAGCTCGGCGAGCCCGCCGTTGATCTGGAGGGTGCCCAGGCCCACGGAGACGGCGATGCCGAAGACCGTGCCGACGATGGCCACGACGTCGATGGTCCTGCCGATCGGTCCGTGGATGCGCTCACCGAGCAGCGGCTGGAAGATCGAGCTCACGCGCGGCGGAAGGTTGCGCTTGTGGATGAAGTACGCGAAGCACAGCGCGGGCAGGGTGAAGATCGTCCAGGTGTGCAGCGTGAAGTGGTAGAAGGTGAAGTTCATGGCGTCCGCGGCCGCTGCCACGCTCTCGGCCTCGATGCCGGACGGGCCGCGCGGCGGGTCCCCGAAGTGGCTGACCGGCTCGGCGACGCCCCAGAACATGAGGATGCTGCCGATGCCGGCGGCGAACAGCATGGCGAACCACGACGCGCCGGAGTGCTCGGGCGGCTCGTCGTCCGGGCCCAGCTTGACCCGGCCGAAGCGGCCGACCGCCATGAACAGCAGGAAGGCGAGGAAGACCGTGACGCCGAAGATGTAGAACCAGCCGAGGTTCGTCATCAACCACTCGGAACCCGCCCCGACGGCGGAGTCGAGCGGCCCCGTGAACACGATCGTCACGATGACGAAGCCGATGAGGACCGCGGCCGCCCCGAAGAAGATCCCCGGCGAGGTGCGCAGGCGCAGGAGGTCGTGCAGCTTGTCGAGCATCGGTCGTCCGCTCCTTCGTCAGTCCTGTCTCGGCCGCCCGGGGGCGCGACCGAATAATGTGGTGCACGGAACAGTCCCACACCTGTGACCGATGACGCGAACTCTCGGCGGTCGTCCGCGCGGCGTGTCTGCGCCGCCGTCCCGGTGGCACAGACGTGGCCCGAGCGCCGTGCGTCATGCTGAGGGCATGGACGATCTGCGCGTGCCTCCCGGCCCGGGCGCCCCGCGTGGCCTGGTCGTGCCCGCAGCGGAGCTGGTCGAGCAGTTCTCGCACGCGTCGGGACCCGGCGGACAGGGGGTCAACACCGCGGACTCGCGCGTCCAGCTGAGCCTGGACCTCGCCACGACGACGGCGCTCACCGACACCCAGCGCCCGCGCGTCCTGCGGGCCCTCGCCGCGCGGGCCGACGGGACGGTCCTGACGATCACCGCGGCCGAGCACCGGTCGCAGTACCGGAACCGCACCGCGGCCCGCCTGCGCCTCGCCGCCGTCCTGCGCGACGCAGTCATGCCGCCCACCGTGCGCCGGCCGACCCGTCCGACGCGGGGCTCTCAGCGCCGTCGGCTCCAGGCCAAGCGGGAGCGGTCGGAGATCAAGCGCAACAGGCGGCGCCCGAGCGACTGAGGCTGCGGATCAGGCCGGGTCGAGCCGGTCGAGACGCTCGCGCAGGTGCGCCAGCTCGCCCTCGTTACGGCACAGTCCGATCGCCTCGGCGTAGGCCGCCCGCGCCTCGCCCGTCCGGCCGAGCCGGGCGAGGAGGTCGGCCCGGACCGCGGCGGGGCGATGGCTGCCGGGCATGCGCACCGCGTCGAGAGCGGCGAGCCCGGTTCCGGGCCCGTCCGCCTCCGCGACCGCGACCGTGCGGGCCAGCTCGGCGGCGGGCGACGGCGCGACCCGCAGCAGCAGGTCGTAGTGCGAGACGATGCGCCGCCAGTCGACGTCGTCCGGCGTCGCCGAGGTCGCGTGCTCGGCGGCGATCCGCGCCTGCAGGAGGTACCCGGCCGCGGCCGGGGTCATCGGCGTGGGCCCGGCGAGCTCGCCGATCAGCGCGAGCCCCTCGTCGATCTCGTCACGGCGCCACAGCGCGCGGTCCTGGTCGGCGAGGAGGACGAGCTCGCCGCGCTCGCCGACCCGTGCGTCGCGGCGCGAGTGCTGCAGGAGCACGAGCGCGAGCAGCGCGGTGAGCACCGGCTCGTCCGGAGACAGCGCGCGGACCACCCTCGCGAGGCGGACCGCCTCTCCCGCGAGGTCGGCACGGAGGAGGTCCGTCCCGCTGCCGGGGGCGTACCCGGCCGTGAAGGCGAGGTAGGCGGTCCGTGCGACGGTGTCGATCCGTTCGGGCAGCTCGCTCGCCGCGGGCACCGCGAACGGGATGCCGGCCGCCACGATCGTCTTCCTCGCGCGCGTGAGGCGCGCCGCCATCGTGGGCTCGGGCACGAGGAAGAGCCGCGCGACGTCGTGCGTGGTCACGCCGAGGACGAGGCGCAGGGCGAGCGCGGCCGCCGCCTCGGGCCGCAGCGCCGGGTGGGTGCACATGAGGACGAGCCGCAGCAGGTCGTCCTCGAGGAGGTCGCCCGGGTCGGCCATCACGCCTCCTGTCTCGGCACCTCGTTCGGCCTCCGTCACGAGGAGCGGCGCCCGTCGCTGTCGCATCGCCTCGGCCCGCAGCTGGTCGACCATGCGGCGACCGGCGGCGCGATGGAGCCAGCCGGCGGGGTTGTCCGGGACACCACCGGCGGGCCAGGTGCGCGCGGCGGCCTCGACGGCGTCGCCGAGCGCGTCCTCGACGAGGTCGAGACGCCGGTAGCGCGCGAGGAGCAGGGCCACCAGACGGCCCCACTCCTCGCGCACCACGCGCTCGAGCTCCGCTGCCGTCACGCGACGTCGACCACCGGGCGACTCCCGGGGAGCCGAACGGTCACATCTCCACCACCGGGTTGATCTGCATGTCGTAGGCCGGGAGGACGGCGAGGAGGTCGACGACGGTCTCCCGGTCGGGTGCCTCGATGAGGTAGAAGCCGCCGAGCTGCTCGACGGCCTCGGCGTAGGGGCCGTCGGTGTGCGAGAGCCGCCCGCCACGGGTGCGCACGGTGCTGGCGGCGTCGCGGTCGGCGAGCGCCTCCCCCGCCAGGATCGTCACCCCCTCGCGCGCCTCGCACGCGGCGCCGAACGCCCCGAACTTCTCCATCAGCGCCGCCTGCTCCTCGGGGGACTGCTCGTCCCACGCCTTCTCGTCGCCGTCGGCCATCAGTAGCACCACGAACTTGCTCATCGTTCCCACCTTCTCTGCTTGCGGCAGGCGCGGTCCGCCGGCCGGGCCGCGGTCGCGACCTCATGAGCATGACGGACGAGCACCTCTCGATTCGACAACCCGGCGCGAGGAGTTCTCAGGCTCTCCCGCCCACGGCGCCGGCCCAGCGGATCTCGCCGTCGACGGCGACGTCGGTGCGGACCAGGCCGAGGCGCTCGGCGATACGCGCCGAGGCACGGTGGTCGGGGTGGACGTGGGCGATCAGGGTGCGCACTCCCCGCAGCACCAGCTCGTCCCGGAGGAGCTCCGCCGCCCGTCGGGCGTACCCGCGCCCCTGCCAGGCCCACCCGATCACCCAGGCGATCTCGGCGGTCGCGCCGTCGTCCGTGATCGTGGCCTGGACGTACCCGGCAGGTTCCACGCCGGGCCCTACGAGCACGATCCGGTTGAGCCACTCCTCGCTCCCGTCCGCGGGGCCGCCGCGCACCTGCGCCGTGTAGCGGCGCAGCAGGTCCGCGGCGGTCGGTGGCTCGCCGCCGGTGAAGCGGTAGAGGTCGGGATGCGAGAGGACGGTCGCCATCACCTCGGCGTCCTCGACGGCGAGCGGGCGGAGGCGAACGTCGGCGTAGTCCGGCATGGTCACGTCAGGCGCACTGCCCGCACAACGTCGGTGCGCTCCGGCGCGGGGAGCTCGTCGACCCCACGAACGACGATCGATGCCACGGTCTCACCTCCTGGTGTTGCCGTAGATGCTACGGCCGTGGTGGTCGTCCTCGGTTGGCTCGCACCCGTCGCGGCGACGAGTCCGTCGCACCGAGTCCGTCGCACCGAGCCCGTTCGACGCGATCGCCACGACACGGAGCCGATCAGCCGATGAGGTAGGCGAACCCACGACCGTCCGCCACCACGCCGGTCACGCACTCGTGCGCACGGGCGAGGTACTCGCCGAACAGCTCTCGCAGGTCAGGCAGAACCATTGCCGCCTCGCCGGGGGTGATTGCACGGACCCACGCGTCCCACCCATCGTCGGCCCATCGCACCGCCCCCTCGAACATCCGATGGGCGGGCCGCGCCCCCGACGAGCTCCCGTCGAGGCCCGCAGTCAGGTCCTGCAGCGTCGACCACGCCTGACCGCGGAGTCCGTCACGCCTGCTGACACCATTGCTGGATGCCACCGACCTACCAGCTCGACGACACCCCGACGCGGGCCGAGCTCATCGAGCTGTACGACGCCGTCGGCTGGACCGCCTACACGAGGGAGCCCGACCGCCTTGCTGCCGCCGTCGCCGGCTCCGCCGCCGTGGCGACGGCCCGAGACTCCGGGCGTCTCGTCGGTCTCGCGAGGGTCGTCGGCGACGGGCACACGATCGCCTACCTGCAGGACATCCTCGTCGCCCCCAGCCACCGGCGCCGGGGCATCGCCGGGGAGCTGTTCCGCCGGGTCCTCGCCCCGTTCGCGCATGTGCGGCAGCAAGTCCTCATCACCGACGACGAGCCCGGACAGCGCGCCTTCTACGAGGCGATGGGATTTCGCGCAGCCCACGAGCTCGAGCACCCGGTCCGCGCGTTCGTCAGGTTCTCGTGACGGCCCCGCGCGGGGCCCAGCGCGACCCCGCGTGCGCGGCCGGGAACCCGGCGTAGCTCGCGGTCAGTCGCGCTCGACAGCCAGCCACAGCTGGCAGGTGGCCGTGCGGAAGTCGTCCGACCGCTCGAGGACCGCGACGATCGACGGTCCCGGCCGTAGGCGCCACGGGTTCGACGGGAACCACTCGGTGGCGGTCGCCGCCCAGACGTCCTGCAGCGCAGAGGGATGCTCGCCCGAGGTTCGGAAGACGGCCCACGCCCCGGCCGGCACCTCGATCGCGTCGAGGTCGTCCGGCACGCGCGCGTCGGCCCGGACCGCCACGCCGTGCAGGTAGGTCAGCGCGGTGCCCTCCGTGTAGTCGACGTCGACGTCGGCGCTGACCTGGAGCAGCCCCGGTGGTTCGGTCGAGCTCATCGCCTTGAGCCTGTCGTGCTCCTCGGCGGGGATCGCGGCGACGTGCTCCTGGATGTGCGGGTTGACGCCGACATGGATGAGTGGCACCCGGGCGGCGTGCCCGATCAGGCGGAAGGCGGGGCGGTCGGCGATGCGGACGTCCATGGGGATGCTCCCTTCGACGGTCAGGTGGAACCTGAGACGGACCTGGCTGCGAAGGGGGCCGCCGGCACGCCGGACCACGCTGTGGCTCACGCCGTGCACGGAGCGGAACGCCCGGCCGAACGCCTCGGTGGACCCGTAGCCGTGGCGCACCGCGATCGTCAGGACGTCGTCGTCACCGACCAGGTCGGCCGCGGCGAGAGTCATGCGCCGGCGCCGGACGTACTCCGAGACCGGCATCCCGGCCAACGACGAGAACATCCGGCGCAGGTGGTACCCGGTGGTCCCGAGTCCCCGGGCGCACCCGTCGAGGTCGACGCCGTCGCCGAGATGCGTCTCGATCTCGTCGACGAGGCGGTTGAGCTGATCGATCACTGCGGCTCCCTTCGGCCTCCAGCATCGTCACCCGGCACCCTGGCCGCCCGACCGTACGGGCCCGATCCGATCGTGCCTACCGACGAGCGGCGCGATCGTCGTCGGAGACGGTCGGCCCGCGCCACCCCGAGGCTGGTCGCTCGTGCTCGATCGGCGCCTTGAGGCCGACACGATGCCCGTCCGGGTCACGCACGATGGCGAAGCGCTGGCCCCACGGCATGTCGGTCGGCACCTTGATGACGTCGGCACCGACGCCGTCCGGCTCGGCGACGAGGTCGTCGAGCTGCCGCGCGGACCCGAGCTCCAGATCGATCTGAGGGCCGCCGGCTACTGGCCGTGGCGCCGTCTCGTCCCACCATGCGGCGAACGCGGTCGAGTGGATCACCATCGTCACGCCCGTGTTGGTGGCCACCCATGCTTCGGCAACGCCCTCCCCGTGCCGGTTCCGGCTACGGAACTCGACCCCGAGTCGTGCGTAGAAGGCGCGGCTAACCTCGATGTCCGCGACGATGAGGTTGATCTGGGCGACGACGACCATCTCTCCAACGTAGTCGGCGGCCGTGCGCCAGCCGGCGCGGTCCCGGCCCGGCCCGGCCCGGTGCGGCGCGGCAATCAGGGTGCCGGCGCACGGACCCGAATGCCCAGCTCCTCGGCCGCCTCTGCGAGGCGGATGTCATAGGTGACCAGGGCTTCGACGTCCAGGCGGATCGCGGCGGCCAGGTGCAGGGCGTCGAGAGAGCGCAGCGTCGCACCGGCCAGCAGCCCTGCCTCGCGGTAGAGGCTCGGCGGCAGATCGTGGAGGTCGACCCGGTCGAGGATCGATGACACTGCGGCCTGCGGCAGGTCGTGTCGGGTTGCGAACCGACGCAGCTCGGTCTCGAGGAGGTGCGTGGCTACCAGGCGGACCTCGGCATCGTCGGCCCACGCTGCAAGCGGGACGCTCTCGGGCTCCTCGACCAGCAGTTTGGCCGCTGCCGAGGTATCGAGATAGAACCTCGTCAACGCTCGCCCCGAAGGTCGTCGATCGAGTCGGCACTCGGGGTCGCGATCACGTGCCGGGGCAGGTGGGAGAACTCTCCGCGGATCGATGCCGGACGGTGCAGCGGCAGGGAGTCGGCGGCCTCGGCGATCGGGACCAGCCGCGCGACGGGCTTCCCCCGGTTCGTCACGGTGTACGACTCACCTGCCGCGACGGCATGCAGGACCTCGCCGCTGCGGTTGCGAAGGTCGCGGTGCGAGACGTTGGTGACCACAGGGAAAATGTAGCACCCGTAGCACCCGTAGCACCTTGCGCGTTCCTGTCGATCCCGCGTGCCGGTGAGCGGGCCGAGGCGGCCGGCGACACCGCGGCGCACCGCGACCGCGCCGCTCGACCGCCTCGACGCTGCGCTCGACGAGAAGGAGCGGGCCCTGACGCAGGGTCGTCACCAGCTGGTCGGTGATCGTGCCGGACAGGCCGTGCCGGACAGGTCACGCCGGGAGACGAGATATCAGCCAGCGCGGCGTCGCCCGGACGTAGGCGTCGTACTCGTCCCCGAAGAGCGACCGCAGCGCAGCCTCCTCGGCGGGGATCTGGACGCGGTCGATGACTGCCGTGAACAGACAGGCCGGTAGGACTGCCACCGGCGATCTCAGACTGAGCGCGTGAGCGACAAGGACTCCAGCCATGCCGAGGTACATGGGATTGCGGGTGAGACGGTTCGGTCCCGACGTGACCAACGAGCCGGCACCGATGGCGACCGGGTTGACTGTCGTGCGCCGGCGCCGGAACTCATGGATCGACCGGCCCATCAGCCAGGCCGATGCCGCCAGCAGAGCCGAAGCCCCGGCCCGCGTCGCTCCGGTCGCAACGCGCCTGCGAGCGATCAGCCGTTGCGCGCCGAACGCACCGATCATGAGCACGAGGGGCGGTATCCGGCCCTTCGGCGTCACCGGCACCTCGTCGGCACTCCCGTCAGCGCGCACAGCAGCCGTCCGTGCACGGGTCGGCCTCCTGCTCGCCGGACAGCACGGCGGCCGGCGCAGCGCAGCACGCGTTGCCCCGCCACGCCTCGACGCCCTCGCGGACGGCGACGGCGGCGATGACGAGCGCGACGACGGAGTCGGCCCAGGCCCAGCCGAGCAAGCTGTTGAGCACCAGTCCCACCAGGAGCGCCGCCGACAGGTACGTGCAGATCAGCGTCTGCTTGGAGTCGGCGACGGCGGAGGCCGACCCGAGCTCGCGTCCGGTGCGCCGCTCGAACCAGCTGAGGAACGGCATGACGGCGAGGCTGAGCGCCGCGATCGCGATACCGACCGGTGAGTGCTCCGGCTCGCGCGCCCCGAGCAGCGACAGTGCCGCATCGACCCCGACGTAGGCGGCCAGGGCGAAGAAGGACACGGCGATCACTCGCAGCGCGATCTTCTCGCGCCGCACGTGGTCCGGCACGGCGAACTGCCAGGCGACGGCCGCGGCGGAGAGCACCTCGACGAGAGAGTCGAGCCCGAACCCGATGAGCGCGGCCGACGAGGCCGCCCGACCGGCGAGCAGGGCGACGCCGGCCTCGATGACGTTCCAGCTGATCGTGATCGTGACGACGATCCGGATCCGCCGTCGCAGGATCTCGGTGCGGGCCGGGCTGAGCGCCGTGACCGTCACCGCGCCGCCTCGGGCTCGCAGCATCCCGGCACCGGGCACCGCGGGTCCACGCACGGGACACTCTCGTCGACGGCGAGTGTGACGTCGACCAGTGCCGTCAGCGCGGCGGCGATGTGCGGATCGGCGATCTCGTACCGGGTCTGCCGACCCTCGGGCTCGGCGACGACGATGCCGCAGCCGCGCAGGCAGGACAGGTGGTTCGACACGTTCGGACGCGTGAGGTCGAGGTCGCGGGCGAGGCGAGCCGGGTAGCCGGGCCCGTCGAGGAGCGCGAGCAGGATGCGGGACCGGGTCGGGTCCGCCATGGCCCGACCGAGCCGGTTCATCGCGTCCACCCGCGAAGCAATGGTCAGCATGCGCTGACCATACAGTGAGCGCTGACCTGAGGGGAAGAGGGCGACAACGGGGCAGACTGGGCCGATGAACGGGACATCGTCGTCGCGACCCACCGAACCGCGCAGGCCGGCCGCGGACGGCGCGCTCGAGGTCGCACCGACCGCGGGCGGACTCGACGCCCGCCGGGCGGAGGCGGCCGCGCGGCTCGCCGAGGTGGAGCAGGAGCTGGACGCCCTGCGCAGCGCACGCCGGGCAGGGTCCGACGACGACGAGCACGACCCGGAGGGCGAACCCCTGTCGGCGCAGTGGTCGCGGCTCGAGGGCCTGCGACGGATGCGGCTCGAGGCGCTGGCGGCGATCGACGACGCCCTCGCCCGCCGCGAGCGGGGCGAGGGCGGGCGGTGCACGGTCTGCGGGAACCCGATCCCGCCGGCACGGCTCGCGGTCCGGCCGGAGGCGACCACCTGCGTCGGGTGCGCGCGCTGAACCGAGAGCACGCCACCGGCGTCCTGGCCGGCTACTCCTAAGCCGTGCGCGGGACCTCCCCCTCGCGCAGCGGCCGCACACGCAGGGCCGATCGGGTGTCGGACCAGGAGACCTGGGAGACGGCGCGCCATCCGTACTCGGCCAGCTGGACCCACAGGGTGTCGCGGTTGACGTCGGTCCGGTTGCCCTTGGCGTAGACGATCCACACCGCGCCGACGTCGGTCAGCTCCTCGAGGTGGTCGGCGAGGACGGTGTCGACCGCCGCGCGGTCCTCGGTGAGCAGCACGGCGACGTCGGCCTCCGTCACCGGACCGGGCACGACCTCGTGGGCGCCGCGCAGCGCCTCGGGCAGGTCGTCCGACTCGGGCCAGGTCCACACGGTGGCGCCCGGCTTGGCCTGCAGCTTGCGCGCGAGCGCGGCGGCGTCAGTCATGGCTCGCCGCCGTCGTGCGCAGCGTGCGGGCGACCGCACGCAGGAGCGGCGTCGTCTTCTTCCAGCCGCCGCTGAGGAACACGCGGGCGAACTCGGCACCGAGGCCGGAGAAGCCCTCCTGGAGGAACTCGAAGCGGCAGGAGTCCGGCCCGGTCTCGACCACCTCGAACGTGACGATGGTGTCGATCGGCCCGCCCCGCCAGGACCAGCGCATGCGGTGCGGCGCCTCGATCTCGAGGACCTCGAGGTGGACGGTGCCGTCGAACATCGGCGCCGGCTCGGTCGTCATGGTGAACCGGTGGCCGACCTCGGGCCTGAAGTCGTTCGGCATCAGCCAGGTGGCCAGCAGCTCGGGCTCGGTCAGTGCGCGCCACAGCGTCGATGCCGGCACGTCGAAGTCCGCGGTCTTGTGGATGCGACTCATGTCTGGTCCTTCGTCTCGAGGTCGTCAAGGACGTGGCCGAGGAGGCTGATCCGCTCCGTCCAGAACCGGTCGAGCGAGGCGAGCCAGTCGGTCACCTCGCCCAACGGCCGGACCTGCAGGCTGTAGACGCGCTCCCGACCGTGCGTGCGGCTCACGACGAGCCCCACCTTCCGCAGCTCGCCGAGGTGCTCGGACACGGTGGACTGCGCCAGTCCGAGCGGCTCGACGAGGTCACGGACGGCCCGGTCCTCGGCGGCGAGCAGCGCGAGGATCTCGCGGCGCCGCGGGTGGGCGATCGCCGTGAACACGTCCGGCTGTGCCGTCGGCCTCCCCATGGCACGCATAATACATCGGTTGTTACCGATGAATCAAGGGTGCGCCGCATGGCCGTGCGGCGTGGCGGCCGAAACGTGCCGCACGGGGTGTCCTGCGCCGGACCCGGCACCGGCGCCAGGTCCGGAGCAGAGGCGGTCAATCGGCGCTACCGGCCAGCCAGTCGAGCACGTCGCGCGGGACCCGCGGGTCGCCGAAGAGCTGGACGTGCCCGACGCCGGGGTAGATCCGGTGGTCGGCCCCCGGGATGCCCTGGACTGTCGCCGTGAGCGCCTCGACGGGGAAGTAGCGGTCCGCCCCCCCGCCCAGGAGGAGGACGGGCGTGGCGATGCGGGCGAGCGTCTCGCGCGCGTCGTAGGCGACCTCCGCGGCGACCTCGACGAGAAGGTCGGACCTCGGGGTGCGCCCCCGCGCGAGCATCGCGCCCATCGCCCGCCCGGCGAGCGCGCGCACCCCGGGCAGGTCCGGGAGGTCGACGAGGAGCTCCACCAGCACCGCGTCGGCCTCGTGGGGATGTCCGGCACGATCGGCGGCGAGCAGCCGGCGGTCCAGGCTCTTCGCCCAGTCGCTCAGGGTGGCGGCGGCACCGACGACGACGAATCGATCGGCCACGCCCGGGTGGTCCGCCCCGAGGTGGAAGGCGATCATCCCGCCGAACGACTGCCCGAGGACGACGTCCGCGTGGCCCATCTCGTCGTCGATGAGACGCGCGTGGTCGGCGGCCATGTCCGCGACCGTGTGCCCGGGCGGCATGTGGCGCGGCCGGGTCGCCATCCACACCGTCCAGCCGGCCTCGACGTACGGCCACAGGCCCTTCTCCATCATCCGCCCGATGCCGCCGTCGGAGATCTCGCTGCCCGGGCCGCCCGGGATGACGAGCATCGTCCGCGGACCGTCGCCGAGGACGACGACGTCCATCCCGGTCGGAGTGGTGAAGGTCCGCCGCACGGCAGGCTCCGGCGGACCCGACCGCCGCCCGACCCGCGAGCGAGCCACGACTCCCCCGACGACGACGGCCGCGACGGCGGCTCCGATCAGCAGCGTGCGGCGGCTCGCCATGCGTGTCTCCTCAGGTCGGGTCCGGCCGGGTCGGCAGCGCCGTGGGGCACGGCGCGGACGGCACCCAGCGTGCGGCCCGGGGTCGGCACGGTCCACCGCAATTCCGACGGCGTCAGGGGTCGGGGCGGCCTCGCCACCCGTCCGACCCACCGGCGGGAGTGGGTATCCGGTGGGCACGCGTCACCAGGGCGAGCCGTACCTGACGAGGAGCACGACGGCGGACACCGCGGCAAGCAGGAGCAGGGTCACACCCATCGTCGGCCCGACGAGGCGGCTGGTCGCCACTGAGTCCCGGGCGAGCCGCGGGACGAGGACGGCGAGCGCCACCAGCTGGACGAGGCCGAGGACGGCGAGCGAGGCGTCGCCGAGGAAGAACGCGAGCGGGATGAAGTGCAGGGCGACGAAGACCGCCACCCACCAGGCCATCCAGCGCGTGCGGCGCACGCGCCAGAGCCACAGGCATCCGGCGCCCGCGAGGAGCACCTCGGCGGCGACGAGCGCCCCGAACCACGGGTATCGCCCCTCGAGCGCCGAGCCGCCGCCCCAGTGCACGGCGACGGACGCGCCGAAGGCGCCGGCCAGCACGAGGCCGAGCCCGGACCCGACGCCGAGGCGCCACCGCCAGCTCGCGGGCGGGTCCTCCTGGCCCCAGCCGAACCAGACGAAGGCCATGAGGCCGAACCAGGCGATCGTGAACGCGTGATCGCGCAGGTAGTCCGTCAGCATGCCCCTCCCCCGTCGGTGGTCGTGATCGCCCGAGGGTACTCAGGGCGCCGGAACGCGTCCGCCGGCGTAGAGCCGGGTCACCGCATCCACGAGCTCGGTGAGACCGCTCGGACGTGCATCGCGCCACCAGGCCAGGCGGACCGCTATTCGGGGCCCGTCCGTCACCGGCCGATAGGCGATGCCGGGCCGGGGATGGTGGTGCGCGGTGGCCTCGGCCGTGACGCCGACGGCGCGCCCGGCGGCGATCGTGTCGAGCCAGACGTCGACGTCGGACGTCTCGACGAGCTCGGGGCGGCCCCCTCCGTCGGGCCACAGGTCACGGGTCGTGGTACCGACGCGGGGGTCGACGGCCACCGTGCGTCCGGCGATCTCGGCCAGGGTCAGCCTGCGCCTCCTCGCCCAGCGCGCGTCGTCGTCCGCGTAGGCGACGAGGCGACGCTCCAGGCCGACGACGACGGACCCGAAGCGCTTCTCGTCGACGTCGCGGCGCACGACCGCGACGTCGCACAGCCCCTCGGCCAGTCCCGCCGTGGGCGACCTGTGGCGCACGAGCTCCAGCTCGATCTCTTGGTTCTCGCGAACCCAGGACCGCTGCAGCGTGGCCGTGTGGGCCCCGAGCGCGGCCCACGCGTACCCGAGGCGGAGCCGCTCGTGCCGCGTACGCAGGAGCTCCTCGAACCGGTCGGCCTCCGCGAGCACCCGGCGGGCGGGTGGGAGGAGCCGGCTGCCGGCCCCGGTCGGCTCGCAGCCCCGCGACACTCGGCGCAGCAGGCGGGTTCCCACGGTCCGTTCGAGGGAGGCGATCGTCCGGGAGACGGCGGCCTGGGACACGCCCAGCTCGATCGCGGCGTCCGTGAACGACCCCGCCTCGGCCGCGGCGACGAACACCCCCAGCTCGCGCAACGACCACTCCATGAGGAAAGCGTATGGCACGACCGCTCCATGCATGTGGTGGATCGGAACGGCCTTCCTAGCGTGACGGGCATGAGTCGGTCGTCGGTCGCAGATGCGCAGCAGGACCCCGCCCGCTCGTCAGCGACCGCGAGCCCGCGCCGGCGTGCGGCGGGGATCGCGACGATGCTCGGCAGCTCGGCCTCCAACCAGACGGGAGCCGCCCTCGGGGCGACGGCGTTCCCTGCGATCGGGCCCGTCGGGGTCGTCGCGGTTCGCCAGCTGGTCACGGCGGCGGTCCTGCTACCGACCGTCCGACCGCCGCTGCGCGGGCTGACGAGGGCCCAGTGGTCCCCGGTCCTCGGGCTCACGGTCGTGTTCAGCGTGATGAACCTCAGTCTGTACCTGGCCATCGAGCGCATCGGTCTGGGTCTGGCCGTCACGCTGGAGTTCCTCGGACCCCTGGCCGTGGCGATCGCCGGCTCGCGGCGGGCGCTCGACGTCGCCTGCGCGATCCTCGCGGGGGCGGGCGTCGTCGTACTCACGAGCCCGGGCCCGACGACGGACGTGCTCGGCATCGCGCTCGCTCTCGTCGCCGCCGTGGCGTGGGGGTCCTACATCCTGCTCAACCGCTCCGTGGGTCGGCGGCTGCCGGGACTCCACGGCACCGCGGTGGCAGCCGCCGTGACCGCGCTGGCGTGGCTCCCGGTGGCGGTGCTCTGGTTCGCCGCCCGTCCACCCACCGCGTCCGCGCTGCTGCTCGCGACCGCCTGCGGGCTGCTGTCGTCGATCGTCCCCTACGTCGCCGACCTGGAGGCCCTGCGCCGCGTCCCGGCGGCGCTGTTCGGGACGTTCACCTCGATCAACCCGGTCTGGGCGGCGCTCGCCGGGCTCGTCCTGCTGGGTGAGCAGCTCGCGGTGAACGAGTGGGCGGGTATCGCGCTCATCGTCCTCGGCAACGCGGTCGTCTCCGCACGTGGGCTGGGCCGATCGTCACGACGTCGGTGCGGCTAGCGCTGCCTGGCGACACCGGGGCCACGCGCAGCACCCCGGACCCGGCGCGACCACTCCCGGACCAGGGCCGAGACGACGTCCGGCTGTTCGAGGTGCACGTTGTGCCCGGCCCGGTCGAGAGTCGCGTAGGTCGCGGCCGCGTAGTGGTCGAGCAGCCCGAGCTGGTCGCGGTACCCGACCACGTGGTCCTGCCGGCCCGTGACGACGAGAGCGGGGCGGACGAACGGGGGTGACACCGCCTCCGGCACGTCGTCGAGGACGTACCGGGCCGCGAGCCGGGACATCGCCGTCGGGTCGGCGGACCGGATGCCCGGCAGCGCGTGGTCGCGGAACGCCAGCCACGACTCCGCCGTCTGGCGCGCGGCGATCCCGGTGAACTCTGCGCGGTCGTCAGCGGGCAGCGACGCGAGGAGCGCGTCGTCCCGTTCCACCACGAGACGGTCCGGCAGGGTGCGCCGGGCCGGGTCCGGGTCGACCACGGGCGCGATCAGCGCGATCCCGACCACCTGCTCGCCCAGCTGCGCAACGAGGTGCCGGGCGAGCAGCCCGCCGAGCGAGTTGGCGAGCAGGGCGAACGGAGCCGTCCCGACGAGCCCGCGGACCGCGTCGACGAGCCACCGCGCGAGGTCCGGCAGGTCGCCGTGGCCGGTCAGCGCGGGCGCGCCGCCGAACCCCGGGAGGTCGAGGTAGAGGCGTTCCCACCCGTCGTCGAAACACGGGTCGAGCGGCAGGAGCAGGCGATGATCCACGCCGTTGCCATGGATCGCCACCAACGGCATGCCGGTCCCGCGTCGCACCACGGACGCCTCGGGGTTCACGTGACTCCCTCCGGTCGGTGCGCGGCGGACGCCGGCACGGCGGGACGATACGCCGCGGCGTCGACATCGAGCAGCGACGCTCGCACTCCTGGCGGCCGGCGGCGGTCGCTCTGCGAGGTGGGTCGGCTCGGGCTCGCCACCGAGCGCAGCACGCGCGGTGTTCGGCGTCCGCCGCATCCGACGCCCTGACGGGGGCTGCTCAGCGGGCGTACGGCACGTCGCCGAGCGGGAGCGGCTCGGGGTTCCGCGTCACCCAATCGACCGCGAGCTCCGTGAGGCGCGCGAGGTCGGCGTCGGCGCCCCGGCCGGTGCGGGTCCGCTCGCCGAGGTCCCGCGCCTCGGCGAGGGCGTCCGGGGAGAGCGGTGCCTGAGTACCGATCGTGGTGACGACCGCATCGATCATCGCCCGGTAGTCGGGGCCCCAGTTCGCCCCACCGTTGCGGAACATCTCGTCGGCGACCTTGCCGGTGATGCGGATGACCTCCCCCTGACGGGTCGCCGCGGCCCCCGTCCCGGGCACGAGGAGCTCCCACAGCGCGGCGTGCTGCTCCCGCCAGCTGCCGGCCGGGACGACGATCGGGGAGGAGCCGTCGTGCATCACCCGCCTCGCGACGGGTTCGACGTCGAACATCGCGTACAGCTCACGCAGGGCCGCGTCGGTCTCGTCGACCTTGTCCGCGGCGAAGACATCGCGATAGTGCTCGAAGCTCGCGCCGATCCGCTCGACCCGGTCCCGCATCCCGTCAGTGACCGACGCCCCTCGTGCGACGAGCAGGCGGGCGATCGGCACGGCCTCGGTGACGGTCGCGTTCTCGACCCGACCGAGGGCCAGCTCCAGCAGCGTCGTCGGGTCCCAGCCGTCGCCGGAGACCGCCGCCCCGTACTCGGCGAGCAGCTCGGCGGCGCGGGCCCTCAGGAGGAGCACGGCATTCTGGAACGGGGTGCGGCCGTCCGTCCCGGTCGCCTCGATGTCCGCCCCGAGCGACAGCAGCAGCCCGATCTGCCGGACATGCCCCGGCATGGCGGACTGCGCCCGATCGGCCAGGGCCGTGCGACCCGCGGAGTCACGGGAGTCGACGTCGAGCCCCTGCTCGACGAGCCACACGATGAGCTCGTCGGGACAGTCCCGGAAGCCCAGGGCCGTCGACCTCCGGTACCCGCCGTACGCGTCGAGCTCGCAGGTGTCGTACACCGCGACGAGCTCCGTCAGCGATGCCGAGGTGAGCATCCGCTGGAAGTCCTTGGGGAGCGTCTTGCGCTTCCGTGCCATGCGCGTACACCTTTCCGTCGGCGGCTGTCGCAGGTCGTGGAGAGGCACGGTCCTCCAGCGACATGGTTCCCCCGCCCGACGCGCTCTCGCACGGAGTATCGCACCCGGTCATCGGTCCGGCAACGACGGCTCGGCCCGACACACTGGCTAGCCTCTCGGCATGGGTGACTCCCTGAGCACGGCGGACGACCTGGTCGACGCGCTGCACGGCGCGGCCGACGCCGGTGAGGTCTCTCGGATCCGCGCCCGCGTGGCCGACGACGAACCGGTCATCGGCGTCCGGATGGGCACGCTGTTCGACATCGCGAAGCGGGCCACCGACGTCCCGCGGACGGAGCTCGAGGCACTGTTTGCGCACCCTGCGTACGAGCCTCGCCTCGCCGCCTTCTGCATCCTGGACTTCCGCGCCCGACGACGCCTCGACGACGAGGGGCGGGCGGATCTCGCCGGCCTCTACCTCGACCACCACGATGCCGTCAGCACGTGGGACATGGTCGATCGCGCAGCGCCCCGCGTGCTCGGCTGGCCGGTCCTCGTCGGCGCGACCGCCTTCTCCGTCCTTCAGGACCTCACGCGATCGCGGGACCCCCTGAGGCGACGGTCGGCGATCACCGCCCCGCTGTGGTTCATCAAGAAGGGGTCCGATGCCGACGTCAGGCGCGGGCTCGAGATCGCCGACCGCCTCGCGGAGGACCGGCACCCACGCGTTGCCTCCGCCGTGACGATCTACCGCAAGCACGCGTCGGGTAAGAGGCGCGTCGTCGTCATGCGGTGCAAGCCGGTCGGCGTGTCCCTCGGCCTCGGCGGACCAGCCCTCGGCGCGCAACCACTCGCGCGGCTCGCGGGACGCTCCTACGAGAGCCTCGGCTTCGCCCGCATGGGGAAGCGCCAGGTCGGCGAGCTGTTCGAGGTCATCCTGTGGGAACGAGGCATCTAGAAGGTCCGACGCCGTGACCGTCGATACGGATCCTTCAGGGCCGGAGGACGTACCGCAGGGTCTCGACCACCTGGTCGGTGGTCGTGCACCAGGCCTGGGCCGCGGCGTCGACCTCCTTGAGCGCATGGATGATGTCCGCGTCGTGGAGCGTCACGTACGGCTTGCCGAGCGCGGCGCAGTAACCGGCGTCGAAGGCGGCGTTCCACTGCTTGTACTGATCCCCGAAGCGCACCACCACCAGGTCGCTCTGCTCGATGAGGGTGCGCGTGCGGATGGCGTTGACCTTGGCGGACCGGTGGTCGCGCCAGAACTGGCTGTCCGTCGGGCCCAGGTGGTCGCCGGCGGCGTCGCTCGCAGGGTGGTCGGTCACCGGGGCGGTGAAGGCGACGTCCAGGCCGGCGGCCTCCGCACCCCGCCGGATCTCATCACGCCACTCGGTGTGGATCTCGCCGGACAGGTAGACGGAAAAGCTCATCGTCGAAGACTCCTCGGGGGCGTGCGGTCGGGTGCGGCCCGCTCTCGTCCCCACCATGCCACGGGTTCGACACGAGGAGCCAACGCGGTCGATGCCCGGCTCTCCGCGCGGCGGTCCCACCTACGCCGCACGCGCGCCCCGACCCGTCAGCACCCGCACGGCACGGCACCAGATCACCGAGCCGACGAGCACCGGCACGAGCCAGGCCGCGAAGCACCAGATGACCACGACCGCACTGGTGACGAGGGGCGCGGATGTCGTGGGCACACCCCGATGTGGCGCTGGGTACGGTGCGGCCCATGGCGTGGACACGTGCTCAGGAGACCTTCATGAACGCCGCTCTGCGCAACCCGCAGCGCGGCGGGAAGCATGAGCTCGACGTCGCCACGAAGGTGCTGGAGCCCGACGAGGTCGTCTACGAGTACCTCCTCTGCGCACTCAAGGGCGACTCGTGGCCACTCCTGGTCGTCACCGACCGCCGCATCGTCCACACCGTCGACCGCATGGTCGCCTGGTGGCACGTGCGTGAGGAGGTGCCGGCCGCCCAGGTGGCCGGCGCCGAGCTCGAGCCCAAACTGCTCTCCTGGCGACTGCACGTGCACCGGCACGGCGGCGACCCGCTCACGGTCAAGGTCGCCGACCGCAAGTGGTCGGAGCACGTCGTCGCGCTCGTCAACCACCTCGCCGCCGGCGGTGCGCCGCCGCTGTGAGGCCTCAGGCACGACCGATGAGGCGGGCGACCGGGGCGACGGCGGACGGTGCGCGGTCTGCGGCCAGACCATCGCATCGGCCCGTCCCACAGGACATCGTCGACGCCGACAGCTATCTATGGTCGGCGACGAACTGTTCGACCGACCGCAGCCGGATCGTGTCGCTCGCCCGATCCGCGAAGCTCTCGTGATCCGCAACGAGCACGGGCGCCACGATCAGGTCGTCGGAGTCCAGGTCGAGCGTGACGAGTCGCGCGCCGTTGACGGTCAGCCACTCATCGAACTTCTGCACCCCGTCGGGCACGGTCATCGTGGCCTTCCACGGCACGCGACCCGGAACCGGGATGCCCAGATCGCGACACGCCGACTTCAGCAGCTCACCGGTCTCCTCGGGCACCACGCCCTTCCAGTCGATGACGAGCACGGTCCCCGCCTCGACCGCGGCATCGAGGAGCGCGTGGTCGGTCGTCGCGCCCAGCGGGCCACCGCCGACCGGCGTCAGCAGCGCGGCCAGGTCGTCGCGCGACACGGTCCCGGACAGCTCGACCGGCTCGCGGGCCACCTCCGGTTCGATGACTCTCGGCGGCTTGGGCTTCTTCCACGGACCGGGCAACCGGATGTCATCACCCAGACGCGGGAGCCCCGCCTCACGCGCGTGATCGGCGAGATCGACGGGGTACTCCGGCACGTCACGCACCGGCCCGTCGTCGAGCCCGTACGCCTGCGCCAGAACGACCGCCTCGAACACCCACTCACCGGTGAAGAACTCACTGGTGGGTGGAATCAGCCGGCGGACCTTCTCGTTGTCCGCGCGCCAACGTCGCACATAGCGCTCGAACGCGACCTGTCGGCGACCACGCGTCGCGCTTCCGACCTTCAACCACCCCTCGTACGCCCGCGACAGGGTGTCGTTCTCGCTCACCGGCCGCGGAACCCCCTGGATGACCGCGAGCGCATCGAGGACGCGCGAAGGCAGCGCCGCCACCGAGGGATGTGACAGCACGGTCGTCGCGACATCCGCGCGGCCGAGGCTCGTCGCGATCAGAGCACAATCAATCGCCCCCCGGTGTATGTCCCTGTCCTGGAACACCGCCCGGAGGTTCGGATCTGCCCCGGCCATCAGGGTCTGCAGCCGCAACGAGAGCAGCAGGTCGTCACGCCATGCGTCACACAGGTCCGCCGCCAGCTCCGGAACCGGCACCCCCGCCGCATAGCACCGGCTGAAGTACGTCACGTAACCACGGCACAGACCGGGCGCATCCCCCACCGATCCCCTCAGCGCCGCAGCTCCGGAGGCAGGATCCGCATCGATCCGCGCCAGGGACTCGATGACTCCCTGACGGTCCCGGTCGATCCACTCACGTTGCCTCGCCAGGCTGTTCTCGAGCTCGTCGAGGTCGATGCGGTCGTCGCGAACGGCGTGTCCCACGAGTCAACCCCCATGACTTAAGGCGTGATCGCCACGAACCCTACAGCGCTGCTCCGCACTCATGTCGGCGAGCAGTGCCCCCTCGCCTGCCTGGCGATGATGCCGCGGTCGCGGCGTGGCCAGGGGTCCTCGTCGACGCTCCTCGTACTCGCGGACGAGGTCCCACGAGGTCGATGCCACTGCCGACTGCGCCGCGGCATACGCCTTCCCCGCATCGAGGAGCACCGGGTCCGCGCCGTGGGAGATGAGCGTGTGCGTGCTGTCCCCGGGGGAGGTCTCGAACACGGCGTCGACCTCGCCCTCGTCGCCGTACAGAACCGATTCCAGCAGTCGGACCGCCGCTGGTTCGTCCATACGACCCATGCTTCCTGCCGCGTAGCACAGCGGCAGCAGAGCAGCGCGCAGCAGCACGTGTCGAGGCAGGTCCTCCCGGATCCGCGCGACGTGCGCCTCGGAGAAGGGGATGGTGAACCGCCGAGCGTCGCCGAGAGCATCGGCGCCGCCGATGATCTCCAGACGCAGCCGTCCGTCCTCGCGCAGCACGTCGGGCAACCAGCGGCCACGAGCGAACACGACCTCGGTCATGACGCCAACGTACTCGGGTCCGTCACGGATGACCGACTGAGGACGCTGCTCCCACCACGCGATGGACGCGGGTCTGCGACCTGGGATGTCGTTCAGCGCAAGGGCGGCTCGGGGTGCTGGGGGGCAGCGTCCTGAGGTGGCGTACGCGCGAAAGGTGTGCACCTCCTCGGGTGCAGCAGACCGGACTCCATGCACGACCTGTCAGGTGGAGCCCGATGCCGAACCCGGCACCGGGTCGTCCGCGGCGTCGTGAACGAGACGTCGAAGTGTCTGCACGACACCGAGCGTCCGGTGTCGTTCCCGGGACCAGTCCACCCGGACCCGCCCGAGGTACTCCTCCCTGGCGAGCGCCAGCAGACCGGCCCCAGCTTCATCCAGGCGATGGCGAATCCGCTCAGCAGCATCGCGCTTCGGAAGCAGCTGTCCCGATTCAGCCGTCACGGCCATCCGCGCCAGGGTCAGCAGGACGTTGCGCTCGTCGCCGACCAGGCCGTCGAGCACGTCGGGGAGAAGATCGAGCTGAGCCTGCCGAAGCAGAGCAGGAGGGACGCGAGGCACGACGTCACGCAGCGACGCCCCCTGCAGCACCCGGTGCGCACCCAGCGCTGCGGACAGGAGGACCACCACATCCGGATCACGCTCCGGCACGGGAACGACGCCGTCGACGAGCTCGCTGCGCATCCATTCCCCGAACTGGAAGTCGCGACGCGGCTGCTCAGTCAAGGGGACCACGTCGTCCACGACCACGCTGGTCACTTCCAACGGCCGACGGTCGACGACCGCGGGGAACTCGCCCTCGTGCCCACTCCACCCCGAGACGTCGAGCAGGAGCGAGACCAACGGGGCCCGCTCCGCTGTGGTCAGCGATCTGCGGGTGAGGACGAGCAGGTCGACATCGCTGTCGGGATACAGCCCGGTCGTCGCACCCGAGCCACAGAGGTACACGCCGACCACGCCGCCGGGGTCCTGGCTGCGCAGATGACCGAGTACGGATCGGATGAGATCGTCGTCCACCGCGACGGGGCTACTGCTCACGCCACCTCCAGAGGCACCATCGCGGCGATCTGATCCACGGGCGCACACTCTCCCTCGGAGAGTCCGAGAAGGGGCGTGCCAGCCTCAGCCGACCACCGAGCGGATGATCTCCGCAATGCGCTTCTCCGTGTGCGCGTCCACCGCCTCGAAGTACCAGGCGGCCGGCATCAGCGTCCCGTCGGCGCCTCCCGCCGGCCGGTGGTCGACCTTCTCGGTGAGCGCGAGGTTCAATCGCTCGTCGTTGCGCAGCGTCACGAGTGCGGGAGTGCTCGCCGACATCGCATAAGCGGGCATTCCGTACCAGATCCGCGGCTTGAGATCGGGGGCGGCAGTCACGATGATGTCGTGCACACGCCGCACGATCGACCGCTCCTCCATGCTTGAGATCCTGTCGATGACCTGAGTCAGGTTCTTCTCGTCCTTCGACGACATGTCATGTCCTTTCGTGGCCGATGTCGCATCGGCGGAATGAAGTTGGCGCATCGTGCGCCGCACCCCATCCGGACATGTCCTGAGCGTCTCAGGCCTCTCCGCGATGATTCACGTGTCCTCACGTGGAAGCGCAGTCGGTGGCATGCCACCGAGCGGCAAAGGTACCTGCCCTCGAGTCAGCGGGTCCAGTCCGATTCGTTGCGCGCGGGCTCCGCTGCTCGTCAGGGATCAGGCCGTCGTGCGCGACGACACGGATCGTCGGGCTCGAACGAATACAACCGCCCCGCTCACCGCGTGTCGTCCCACCTTCGGTTCGCTCATCTGCGAGACCGGTCAGACGTTGAACCGGAATTCCACCACGTTCGGGTCTGCTGCACGGATAGGTGACACCTGATCTGTGGTGCCGGAAGGTGCTGCTGGAAGGATGTCGATCGTGCCCAGACCTCATCCCAAGGAGTTCCGCGACGATGTCGTGGCCGTGGCCCGCCGCGGGGACGCTCCGATCAAGGACATCGCCAAAGACTTCGGGATCAGCGAGTCCTGCCTGCGTAACTGGCTACAGGCCGCCGATGTCGAGGACGGCAACCGCCCCGGCGTGACCCGGAGCGAGTCGGCCGAGCTGCGCGAAGCGAAGAAGCGTGTCCGCCTGCTCGAGCAGGAGAACGAGGTCCTGCGCCGCGCAGCGGCCTACCTCTCTCAGGCGAACCTGTCGGGGAAATGAGGCTCTTCACAATCGAGGGTGTAGTGCCGTGAGGGGGCGGGGTGGCGCGTCGGTGCCTGGGTAGGGGTCGAGGTCTTCCGATGATGGGGGTTCCTACGCCTCCCATCGGGAAGACCTCGACGTGTCTGACGCTACCTTCGCCTGCCCGGACCTGACCACGTTCGCTCGGCTCGACGAGCTTGGCCTCGAGGCCGTCGGGCAGTGTCTCGAGCCCGATCGTGCGGTGATCGCCTGCCGCGTCGTCGAGCCCGATCAGTGGTGCCGGTGCTGCGGCTGCGAGGGCGTCCCGCGTGACACGGTGACCCGCGAGCTGGCCCATGAGCCGTTGGGTTGGCGCCCCACGACGCTGCTTGTCACGGTGCGTCGCTATCGGTGCACTGGGTGCGGGCACGTGTGGCGCCAGGACACCACCGCGGCTGCGGAGCCGCGAGCTCGGCTCTCCCGCCGCGGGCTCCGGTGGGCGCTGGAGGCCGTCGTGGTCCAGCACCTCACGGTCGCTCGGGTCGCCGAGGGGCTCGGGGTCTCGTGGAACACCGCCAACGCCGCGGTCCTGACCGAAGGACACCGGGCATTGATCAACGACCCGGCCCGGTTCGACGGCGTGCAGGTCCTGGGGGTCGATGAGCATGTGTGGCGCCACACCAGGCGCGGCGATCGGTACGTCACCGTCATCATCGACCTGACCCCGATCCGTGACGGGACAGGGCCGGCCAGGCTCCTGGAGATGGTCGCGGGCCGTTCGAAGCAGGCGTTCACGACGTGGCTCGCCGGCCGCCCTCAGGCCTGGCGAGACGGCGTGGAGGTCGTCGCGATGGATGGGTTCTCCGGCTTCAAGACCGCAACCACCGAAGAGCTGCCCGACGCGGTCGCTGTCCTGGATCCGTTCCACGTGGTCCGTCTCGCCGGCGAGGCACTCGATGACGCCCGGCGCCGTGTCCAGCAGGACACTCATGGGCATCGGGGCCGTTCCGGGGACCCGCTCTACGCCGCCCGCCGGACGTTGCACACCGGTCTGGGCCTGCTCACCGAGAGACAGCACCAGCGCCTGAACAGACTGTTCGCCGGCGACACGCACGTCGAGGTCGAGGCCACCTGGGCCGTCTACCAGCAGATGGTCACTGCCTACCGCGAGCCCGACCGGGCTCGCGGTCGCGTCTTGATGACTCAGCTGATCGACTCGCTCAGCCGGGGTGTCCCGGCGGTGCTGGCCGAGATCCGTCGGCTCGGCCGGACCCTCAAACGTCGGGCCGCTGACGTGCTGGCCTACTTCGACCGGCCCGGCACGAGCAACGGTCCCACGGAGGCCATCAACGGGCGGCTCGAGCACCTGCGCGGCTCCGCCCTGGGCTTCCGCAACCTCACCAACTACATCGCCCGCGCGCTCCTCGAGACCGGCGGCTTCAGACCCCAACTACACCCTCGATTGTGAAGAGCCCGATATCACCGAGCACCCCACCGGTGAGGGCAAGATCTATCTCTGCGCGGTCAAGGACGTCTACTCGGGACGGATCGTGGGGTACTCGATCAGCGATCGCATGAAGACCCGCCTCGCGGTCGACGCTCTGGTATCGGGGGTCTCCCGCCGCGGCGGTGATGTCGCCGGTTGCGTTGTGCATTCGGACCGCGGCTCCCAATTCAGGTCGCGCCGATTCCTGGCCGCCCTACGCTGCCACGACCTCGTGGGCTCGATGGGCCAGGTCGCCTCCGCGGGGGACAACGCCGCGATGGAGTCCTTCTTCTCGCTCCTGCAGAAGAACGTCCTGAACCGCCGTCGTTGGGCCACTCGGGCCGAGCTGCGGATCGCGATCGTGACCTGGATCGAACGGACTTACCACCGCCGAAGGCGACAGGACCGGCTCGGTCGCCTGACCCCCATCGAGTACGAGACCATCATGACCACTCAGATCGCACTCGCGGCCTGAGAACACCTGTCACGTATCCGTGCAGCAGACCCGTTCGAGGCCGGACGAAAGCGATGGTCATCGGAAGGTCTGTACCAGCCGTATGACGCCTTCGCCGCCGGCGAGCCATGCCGCGCGTGCCACCGAGCACTGCGCGATGTGGAAGGCATGGCCGAAGAGCCGCCAACACTCGACGCCGTGTCCGACGACGACGCCTTCCGCTCAGCACACACGGCGTGCGGGTTCGGGTTCTGGAGGATTCAGGACTGCTCGACGGACCATTGCCATCGATGCTGCCCTCCACCACCGTTGAGCCCTCGCCAGATCGACGTTCTGCGCGAGCTCCTGTCCCCCGCCTCATCTGGCCCACTGTTCAGCTGGTACGTCGAGCTCACGTGCGAGCACGCCGAGTTCGTGACAACCGGTCGAGCAGACGAGCCTCCACACACAGCCCGATGCACGGAGTGCGACACGACGCGCGGCGTGATCGTCGCCGCTCGCAGCAGCAATCAGCGTGCCGACGACGCCTCGCCCGGGGCAGCTGAGAACACAGAGACAGCCAGTCCCCATTTTCAGCCGCTCACTGACGAGCAATGGCAACGGGTCGCGCGCATCGTGCAGCCGGAGAACCCAGCGCACCGCGGCCGCCCCAGTGCGGACGCACGCACCATCGTGAACGCTATCCGCTACCGCGCGCACTACGGCATCCCCTGGCGTGAGCTCCCACCGTCATTCGGGTCGTGGCAGACGGTGGCGCGTCGATATCGACAGCTCGTCACCGACGGCCGATGGGAGCAGATCATGCGAATGCTCGGCGAAACCTGATCATCGACGGCTGGCTCCGATTTTTGAGACGCGTCAGATATTGAGACAGCAGATTGACGCCTCGGCGAAACAGCAACGCCCCTGAGCATCGCTCGAAGAGTGCCAGCCCT
>NZ_JBNDNA010000013.1:0-94896 GCF_049856175.1 Georgenia sp. Z1491 | reverse complement strand
GGAAACCTTCTTCTTTCTGACACTACCAGCCGCCGTCATGTTTCGCGTCAATGGTCAGTGCCCGGATCTCATTGTCCACGAAGCGCGGGACTTTACCGCAATCGTAATGGGTCGGTTCGCATCCGGTGCGGTCGCGGCACCGATCACGAGGCGTTCCCACAGGCGGGTCAGCGTCCGAGGCCTGTCGGTTCGTCAAGATTGTCGGCGACGTGGTCGACCCTTGATGGACGAAGAGCCGCCGTGTCTCCGTGACGAATCCGCCCTGCGTCGAGTCGATGGCGTGTTCGAAGCAGGGCTCGGCGGGCTGGCTGCGCTTGGGTCCCGAACATCAGGCGACGACGGAGCTGTTGCGCCGGCGCAGTGCGAGCTGCACGGCCGTGACGCGAGTGCCGAGGTGCCGCCCCGGTCGATGCCCCCGGCCCCAGTTCGGCCTGCTTGAACTGGTTGAGCCCAGAGAGCCGACCGAATGAAGGATCGAGGTCAAGAATGCTCGCCCACGGCGCGCGGCGGTTCGCATGTGGCATTTGTTGGACAACGGACATAGTATGCTGGTCCAGCGGCACACAGCGCAGTGAGTTGAACCGCCACCGGCCTCTCGTCGGTGGCTACCGAGAAGTCTCCGCCCTCGGGGGAGGCGCAGATCAGACCGATCAGCAGTGGAGCAGAACGCAGGTCCGGCGCAGCGGAGCGTCGAGGTCCACCGAGCACGTTCACTCGTACACGAACAGGAGAGATCGATGACGCGACTTCGTAGGAGCTCCCGTCGCCAACTGATGGCCACGCTCGCTGCCGGCGCCCTGGTGGTGGCCGCGTGCAGCGGCGAGTCCGACGCCTCGGACGGCGACAGCGCCTCCGGCGGCGGAGGCGGCGGTACCGAGCTGACGGTCATGGTCCCGTTCCCCAGCGGGCTGAGCTTCTACCCGCTGTTCGTCGCCGACGCGCGGGGGTACCTCGACGGCATCGACATCCAGGTCGAGTCCGCCGAGGGGTCCGCCGCCGCGCTGCAGCAGGTGCTCACGGGCCAGGCTGACATCTGCATGTGCAGCCCTGGCCCTCTGCTTCGGTCGGTCGAGCAGGGCGAGGAGTTCAGGTCGACCTATCTGCTCTACCAGAGCGGCGTCTTCGATCTCGTCACGCAGGCGGGGTCCGAGGTGACCGACGTGGGAGGGCTGCGCGACAGCGTCATCGGCATCGACGCGCGCCAGGGCGGCACGGAGTCGTGGCTCGTACCGCTCCTCGAGGAGCAGGGCCTCGTGCTCGACGAGGACTACCGGCTGACGGCGGTGGGTTCGGGAGCGACACCTGTCGCCGCCTTCGAGCGCGGTGAGATCGATGCGTACGCCGCGGCGTACATCGACGTCGCGATCATGGAGCTTCGTGGCTTCGAGACCGCGTCGATCGAGGTGCCCGGGGCGGAGGCGTACTTCGACACCAGCCTCTGGATGACGGCGGACTTCATCGAGGAGAACCCCGAGATCGTCGAGACGATCGGTCGCGGCACCGCGATGGCGACCGTGTGGGGCATGGACCCCGACAACTACGAGGAGGTCCTCGACATCACGGGGGAGGTCTACCCGGAGGAGGTATCGGACCGCGAGTTCGCCCTCGAGCTGTTGGAGGACACCAACGAGCTGTTCGTGCTGCCCGAGAGTGCGGACGGCCAGTGGGGCTTCCACGACCCGGACCGGGTCGCGGGACTCATAGGCGGGCTCGTCGGTCAGGGCTACCTCGAGGAGGAGGTCGACTCCGGCGTGTTCGTCAACGACTACCTGGACGCCTACAACGACTTCGAGGAGGACGACCTGTGACCGTAGTGACAGATGTCGGCACCAACCACCACGAGCGCACCACGAACGGCCCGTCGGTCGAGATCCGCGGCTTGTCGAAGGTCTTCTCGACCAAGGGCCCCGACGTCGTCGCACTCGACGACATCGACCTGTCGGTGCGGCCCGGCGAGTTCGTCTGTCTCATCGGGCCGTCGGGCTGCGGGAAGTCCACGCTGCTCTCCTCGGTGGCGGGACTCCTCCAGCCGACGAGCGGCACCATCGAGATCGACGGCCGCCAGGTCACCGGCCCCCCGAGCGAGGTGGGCGTCATGTTCCAGACGCCCGTGCTGCTGGACTGGCGCACGATCAGGGACAACGTCGTGCTGCCGATCGAGGCCAGGAGCGGCCGTCGGGCCGCCAAGGCGGCCCACGCACGGGCGGAGGAACTTCTGCAGCGCGTCGGGCTCGGTGGCTTCGAGGAGCGCTACCCGCACGAGCTCTCCGGCGGCATGCAGCAGCGCGCCGCGATCTGCCGGATGCTCATCGGCGACCCCGACGTCCTGCTTCTCGACGAGCCGTTCGGTGCGCTCGACGAGCTGACGCGCGAGCGCCTCAACCTCGAGCTCGCGGGCATCGTCGGCGACAGCGACATCAGCAACGACAAGGCCGCCATCCTCGTGACCCACAACATCACTGAGGGTGTCTTCCTGTCGGACCGCGTGGTCGTCATGAGCGCCCGACCCGGCCGGATCGTCGAGATCGTCGACGTGCCGCTCCCGCGGCCACGCAGCCTCGATCTGGTCACCAGCCACGAGTTCACCGAGCTCGTGGCCAGGGTCCGCCGGCTCCTGGAGATCGGACACGGATCGGAGGACGAGCGATGACCACCACGACAACCGAGACGAGCAGCTCGACGACGAGCGCGAGCCGCGTGCGCACGAGGACCCGACCGCCTGGCCGGTCCGGCTGGGGAAAGCGGCCGTCGATCTGGACCCGCGTCCCGCAACTGGTGTCGGTGACGGGCTTCGTCGTCGTCCTGTTCGCGCTCTGGTACCTCGTCACGCGCACCGGACTGGTTTCGGAGTTCGTCCTCCCCAACCCGCTGGACGTCATCGGCGTGCTCGGAGAGATGGGGAGGGACATCGCGAGCGGTGGCTTCCTCGCTCAGGCGCTGTGGATCACGATCCTGTCCTCGTTGCTCGCGTTCGCCGTCTCCGCCGTACTGGGAATCGGCTTCGGCGTCCTCGTCGCGGAGTCCGACTTCGGCCGGGTCGTGCTGATGCCGTTGCTGGTTGCCGTCAACGCGGCGCCGAAGATCGTGTTCGCCCCGGTCTTCATCGCTGCCCTCGGGTTCGGCATTAACTCGAAGATCGCGCTGGGTGCCTTCATCGCCTTCTTTCCGCTGCTCGTCGACACCGTCGCCGGTCTCGCGAGCGTCGACCGGGACAAGCAGACCCTGTTCAGGTCACTGCGGATGTCCTCGACGTCGACCTTCTTCAAGCTCAAGCTGCCATCGTCCCTACCGTTCATCTTTGCCGGCCTGAAGACGGCCTCGGTGCTCTCCGTCATCGGTGTCGTCGTCGGTGAGTTCATCGGTGGCGGCGAGGGCTTGGGGCAGCAGACGAAGATCGCGGGCGACATGCTCGCGACCGACCGCGTCTACGCCTACGGCATCGCGCTGGCGGTGTTCGGCTACCTGTTCTACGCGCTCGTGGTGTTCGCGGAGCGCAAGATCGTGTTCTGGCAGTCGCCGCACGGGGACGACAAGTGATCGTCGACAGCCACAGCCACCTCTTCCCGCCGGAGTGGGAGAGCTCGGGCCGGCTGCCGCGGGATATGTTCGACGTCGACGGCCTGCTGGAGCGGCAGACCGAGCACGGGATCGACCTCTCGGTCATTTCCGACCCGCACATCTGGTACGGCGAGCGGGACCTGGGTGATATCGCCGACGCGCGGCACTACAACGACTTCGCGGCGGAGCTCGTCCGGTCGCACCCGGCGCGAATCGCGGCACTGGCGAGCGTGACCCCGTGGCGCGGACAGGAGCACGTGGCAGAGGCGGAGCGCGCTGTGCGCGAGCTCGGCCTGTCCGGCCTCGCCGTCGCGACCAGCGACCGGAACGCCTACCTCGACGATCTCCCGGTGGAGTTCTGGGAGCTCGTCGAAGGTCTGGACGTCCCGGTGTTCGTCCACCCCGGAGGAACCGTCCTCGGTCAGGACCGGATGGACGGCTACCGACTGGGCGAGCTCTGCGGCCGTCCGCTCGACATGACGTTCACGCTGTCACGGCTCGTCCTCACGGGCGTATTGGAACGGCACCCGGGGATCCGATTCCTCTGTGCCCACGCCGGCGGTGCGATCTGCACCATCGCTGACCGCCTCGATTTCGGCCACGAGCTGCGCGACTACGCGCCGCTGGGGCCGTGGGGCGACGTCAGGCTCGAGCGCCCGCCGTCGGAGCATGTCCGGACGCTGTACCTCGATACTGTGACGTTCGGCGTCGGCCCGCTACGGCTCGCGCTCGACACGGTCGGTGCTGACCGGATCGTGTTCGGGACGGACGGACCGCCATTGCCGTTCCCGCCGGGTCGGCACATCGGGCACGTCGACGAGCTCGAGATCGACGACACGGTGCGGACCGCAATCCTGGGCGGCAATGCCAGGGAGCTGTTCTCGCTCTGACGGAAGGGTGTGCACGACATGAGAATCAACGGCGCGATCGAGATCGACGAGACCCGGCTCGCTCCGGGCCTCCGACTGCTCGACCTCCTGAGGGAGCAGCTCGGCCTTACAGGGACGAAGGAGGGCTGCGGCCGCGGGGAGTGCGGCGCATGCACCGTTCTCGTCGACGGACGACCGGTCAACTCCTGCATCCTTCTCGCGCGAAGGGTGAGGGGGGAGGTAGAGACCGTCGAGGGGCTCGCCGACGAGAGCTCGGTACTCCGGACGTGCTTTGCGCGGAGGGCAGCCTTCCAGTGCGGGTTCTGCACGCCGGGTCAGATCGTCACCGGGACCGCTCTGCTCCGGGAGGGGCTGCCGGCCGACTCCCATGAGCTCCGCCACCGTATGTCCGGCAACATCTGCCGCTGCACCGGGTACGAGGGAATCATCGGCGCACTCCGCGACGCGGAGAACGGAGCCGGCGCCGACGAGTCGGTCCCGCACGCGGACCGCACCTGGAGGGAGGACCGATGAGCATCGGGACGAGGCGGGCGGGTTCGCTCGCGACCGGCGTCCCCAACGTCGAGTGGCAGGCGAAGACGTCGGGACAGGCGATCTATGCCGACGACGTGCGCCTGGAGGGCACGCTCTTCGCCGCCGTGCTGCGCAGCCCCCACCCGCACGCCCGGATCCTCGATATCGACGTGAGCCGCGTGCTTCGGGCGCCCGGGGTCGTGGACGTCCTGCTTCCCGGTGATCTGCCTGACCGCAAGTACATCCATCACGGCCCGCCCCTGTCGGACCGGCACGTCCTCGCCCCGGGCGTCACGCGCTACGTCGGTGAGGAGATCGCGGCCGTCGCCGCGAGGACGGCCGACGAGGCACGGGCGGCGCTCGACCTCTTTCGTGTGAGTTACAAACACCTGCGAGCCGCCACCGACCTCGACTCGGCCAGGGCGAGGAACGCTCCACAGATCCACGAGCACGCCGACGGCAACGTCGCGCTCGCCTTCCGCCAGGAGCTCGGGACCCCGGTGCCCCCGGCGCCCGACAACGTCTCCGTTTCGGGGCACTACGTCTTCCCGCGGCAGAACCACGCGAACATGGAGACGAACAGCATCGTCGCCTCGTGGGACTCGACGGCCGAGCAGCTGGAGGTCTGGGTCTCGTCCCAGGCGCCGTACTTCGTCAAGAAGGAGCTCGTGCACGTGCTCGGTCTGCGCCCGGATCAGGTGGTCGTCCACCAGGTCGCCGTCGGCGGTGGCTTCGGCTCGAAGTCGAAGATCTCCGAGTACGAGGCGATCGCCGCCGGACTGTCGATGAAGACCGGCTCCCCAGTGCGACTCGCCCTCAGCAGGGACGAAGAGTTCCGGACCACCAAGAGCCGACACCTGTTCGAGATCGACATGACGACGACGGTGACCGCGGACGGCAAACTCACGCACCGGGAGGCCGACTTCGTCGTCGAGAACGGGGCGTTCAACCACTCCGGCCCGAGCGTCATGGGCGCCGGGACGGGCATCGTCGGCTCGCTGTACCGCATCCCGCGGATCGACCTCGGGGCGAGCCTTGTGTACACGAACCGCCACCCCGGCGGGCAGTTCCGGGGCTACGGGAACCCCCAGGCCACGTTCGCCATCGAGTCGCAGATGGACGAGCTCGCCGAGAAGCTGGGGATGGACCCGATCGACTTCCGCCTGCGGAACGTCAACCAGGCCGGCGATACGACCCTGGTGGGGTACCAGCTGGGATCTGTGGCGCTGCGCGAATGCCTGGAGACCGCGCGAGAGGCGATCGGCTGGGACGAGAAGCGACGCTCGGGCGGGGACGGGCGCGGCGTCGGTGTCGCCTGCGCGATCCAGGTCTCCGGGGCGTACGTGTACCCGCACGCGAACACGAGCAGTGCCACCGTCGAGATCGACATGGACGGTCGGGTCAGCCTTGCCTTCGGCGGCGCCGACGCCGGCACCGGCCAGCGCACGTTGCTCAGCCAGATCGTCGCCGACGAGCTGTGCGTGCCCATCGAGCAGGTCCAGGTCCTCATGATGGACACCGACCGCACCCCGGTCGACCTCGGGGCGTGGTCCAGCCGAGGCACGTACATGAGCGGGCACGCCGTCTCGACGACGGCGCGCGGTGCCGTCCGCGCCCTCTGCGACCGCGCCGCGACCCTGTGGTCGGCCCCCCGTGATCTGGTGCAGTTCGACGACGGACTCATCGTCGGGCCGGGCCGGACCACGACGATCACTGACCTGCTGCGAGCGACCGAACGGCTCGGAACGTTGTCGGTCACAGAGGAGTACGTCGCTGACGTCGAGGAGATGGACTGGCACACCGGAACCGGCAACATCTCGGGCGCCTACTCATTCGCGGCGCAGGCGGTCGAGGTGGACGTCGACCGGGACACCGGCAAGGTCCGCGTGGTCGACATGGTGTCGGTCCACGACTCCGGGACCATCCTCAACCCGCTCCTCGCGGAGTCCCAGGTGGTCGGGGGCGTCGTCATGGGTATCGGCGCCGCACTCGGTGAGGAGCTGATCTACGAGGGAGGCCGCATGGCCAACGGGCAGTACCTCAACTACCCCCTCCCGCGTTCCGCAGACGTCCCGCCGATCGGCGTGCACTTCGTCGGTGAGGGCGACAACAAGGCGCCGTACGGTGCCAAGGGCATCGGCGAGATCGTGCTCGTACCGACGACAGCCGCCGTCGGCAATGCGATCGCGCACGCGACCGGCGCGCGTATCCGGTCTGCGCCTTTCACCCCCGACAAGGTCCTTCGGGCCTGGCGGTCCACCGACCGGCCCAGGCGCAGCTACCACCTGTGGCGGCGGCCGGACCGCTGGCAGATCGCCGCGATGCGGGCCGCGTACCCCTACGGCGTCCACAAGCTGCTGCACCGGTGGGGCACGAAACTTGCCCGGCCCGTCGAGCCCGTCGGTGCCGAGGAGGTCGTGGCGCCCGCCGACGAGTCGGCTGCCGTCGCGGCCCTCGCGCAGAAGGGGAGCCGTCCAATCGGCGGAGGCACGGACCTGGTCCCGGGGCAGCGTCAGGGCGTGCAGTCCATGGGCACCCTCGTGGACCTCACGCTCATCCCGACGCTCGGTCGCGTGCGCGACACGCCGGACGGGGGCGTGAGCATCGGTGGCACCGTCCCGCTGTCCCGGCTCGTGGACGCCGAGGGGACGGGGTGGGACGGCGTCCTCGCCGAGACCGTGCGGCGGATCGCGTCACCCCAGATTCGGAACATGGCGACCGTGGCGGGCAATCTCTGCCAGGAGAAGCGGTGCTGGTTCTACCGCAGCGGCTTCATGTGCTACAAGCGCGGAGGCGCTGCCTGCCCGTGCTACGCCGTCCAGGGCGACCACCGCTTCTACCACGCAGCGGTCGGCGCCCACCGTTGCCAGGCCGTCACACCGTCGGACCTCGCCACGACCTTCACGGCGCTGGATGCCGAGGTCGTCCTCGTATGCGCCGGCTCTCGACGCACCATGCCGGTCGCGGACTTCTACAGCGGTCCGGGGGAGACGCGGCTCGCGAACGGCGAGGCCGTTGCGGAGGTCGTCGTGCCCGCGGCCGCGCGCAGACGGGTGAGCGTCTACGAGAAGCTCGACCTCTATACAGGCGACTTCGCCATCGCCTCGGTCTGCGTCTCGTGCGAGCTGTCCAGCTCCGGCGCGATCACCGATGCGAGGGTGGTGGTCGGGTCGATCTCGCCGACCCCTCTCCGCCTGCCGGACGTCGAGGCGCGGATCCTCGACGCAGGGCTGGCCGCGGGGGACGACGTCGAGCAGATCTCAACGTCCTGGCTGGCGAGAGGACACCCGCTGCCGGGCAACGAGTGGAAGCTCGACGCCGCGGCCGGTCTGCTCCGGCGAGCGCTCGGACGCATCTCCGCGCGCCTCGTGCCCGCAGGCACGGCGGACCCGAGATAGCACACGCGTGAACCCGACGATCGGAGATCGCACGACCATGGCTACCAGTGACACGTACGCCCGCACCCGCCGAAACTCGCTGACCGAGAGTCTGCTCGGCATCCTCGGCCCGATGCCCAAGCAGTCGTCGGGACGGCCCGCCACGGACGGCGAGGGACGCCTCCTCGTCGACGGTGAGCTTGTGGAGTCCTCGTCGGGCGAGAGGTTCGAGAACGTGAATCCGGCGACCGGAGAGGTGGTCGGTCAGGTCGCCGACGGCAGCGTGGCGGATCTCGAGCGTGCGACTGAGGCGGCGCGCCGGATCGTCGACACGCACTCGTGGAGTGCCGACGGCCCCTTCCGTCGGCACTGCCTGGAGCAGCTCGCCGACGCGATGGACCGGCACATCGTCACACTGCGCGAGGCCCTCGTCACCGAGCTGGGCTCGCCCGTCCGCCTGGCTGCGGGAGTCCAGGTCGACCCCGTACCGGACAAGATCCGGCACATCGCCCGGCTCGCCGAGAGCGTCACGGACACCACCGAGATGCCGGACGACGCTCGCGGACCGGTCGTCCAGGGCAGGCGCATCGAGCGCGAACCCTTGGGGGTCGTCGGAGCGATCACGCCGTGGAACATACCGCTCGACATCGCCATGGCGAAGGTCGCCGGGGCACTTGCGGCCGGCAACGCCGTCGTGCTCAAGCCCGCCCCCGACACCCCCTGGGTCCCCGCGCTCGTCGGGAGGCTCGCGGCGGAGGAGACGGACCTGCCGGCCGGCGTGCTCAACATCGTCAACTCCTCGGACCACTCGCTGGGTGCCCGGCTGACGGCCGACCCGCGCGTCGATGCCATCAGCTTCACGGGATCGACAGCCACCGGCCGCAAGGTCATGGCCGCGGCCGCCGGCGAGGTCAAGAAGGTGCACCTCGAACTGGGCGGCAAGAACCCGAGCATCGTACTCGACGACGCCGACCTCGAACAGGTCGTCCCGCTCGCCGCGGCCCTCGGCTGCTTCAACACGGGTCAGAGCTGCATCCTGCCCAGCCGCCTCCTCGTACCCGCCGCGCGGCTGTCCGAGTGCGTCGAGCTCGCCGCCCTGGGGATGGAGTCGGTCACCGTGGGCGATCCGTGGGACGGGGGCACCTTCATGGGACCGCTCGTCAGTGCCCTCCACCGCGACCGCGTGCTTGCCGCCGTGTCCGAAGGCCTGACGGAGGGCGGACGCGCCGTCGTCGGCGGCTCGGAACCGGGAGTCGGCCCTGGTTACTTCGTACGACCCACACTTGTCGCGGACGCTCCGGAGCACGGCTCGCTCGTGCAGGAGGAGGTGTTCGGGCCGGTCGTCGCTCTGCAGCCCTACGAGGACCTGGACGACGCGGTGCGGCTCGCGAACGGAACGCGCTACGGCCTGGCCGCCTACGTCTGGAGCTCGGACGAGCAACGTGCGGGCGCCGTCGCGTCCCGGATCCGGGCCGGGATGGTGGGGATCAACGGGGGGCTCTCGACGGCGGCCGACATGCCGTTCGGCGGAGTGCGGCACAGCGGAGTCGGACGTGAGTGGGGGACTGCCGGCGTGGAGGAGTTCCTCGAGCTCAAGTCGATCGCAGTGACCCGCTTCGTCTGACCGGCCCCATCACATCCGACCACACTCGAACAAGGAGCAGCACATGACCGTCGAGGCGACGCAGGTGGAGGCGCGCCCTCGCGAGGACGAGATCCTCGAGGCATGCAACGGTGCGGAGGCCTTGCTGCGGCTGATGGCGGCGCAGGGGGTCGACTGGATCTTCGTCAATCCCGGGACCGACACCGCGCCCGTCCAGGAGGCTGCCGTCGCGCTCCGCGAGCGCGGCATACCCGCACCCCGCATCCAGCTGTGCCCGGACGAGCGCGTGGCGCTCGCGGCGGCGCAGGGCTACTGGCTGCGGACAGGGCGCCCGCAGGTCGTGCTCGTGCACGTCGACGTCGGCACGCAGAGCCTGGGAGCGATGCTCCACAACGCGCAGCGGGGCAACAGCGGCGTCGTCATCATGGCAGGGACGTCGCCGCGGACACTCGAGGGCGAGCTTCCCGGGGGCCGGTCGATCCCTGTTCACTGGCAGCAGGACCAGATCGACCAGGCGGGCATCGTCCGCGGCTACGTCAAGTGGGCCGACGAGCTGACCATGCCCGAGGTGCTCCCGAGCCTGGTCCCGCGGGCGTTCCAGGTTGCGCGGAGCGAACCGGCCGGCCCGGTGTACATGACCGTCGCTCGAGAGGTTCTCATGGCGCCAATCGAAAGCGTGCGTGTGGTTCCGCCCGAGCGGCTTCGCGCGCCCGTCCCTCCGGCCGCCTGCGGGGACGCGATCGCCACGACGGCGCGGTGGCTCGCAGAGGCCGAACGGCCGGTGATCGTCACCGGGCGGCTCGGCCGCAGGACCGGTGCCGCCGAGGCGGTCGCGCGACTGGTCTCGCTCACCGGGACGCCGCTGATCGACGCGCGCGAGTACGTCAACCTGCCCTCGAGCGACGACCACTACGTCGAGGACGACGAGACCTCGACCGAGCTGTTACGGTCCGCGGACCTCGTTCTCCTCGTCGACGTCGAGGTCCCGTGGGTCCCGACGATCCGCCAGCCGCCGCAGGATGCGCGAGTCGTCCAGATCGACCTCGACCCTGTCAAGGCCTCGATGGTCAGCTACGGGTTCCGGGTCGACCTGCCGATCCAGGCCGACAGCTCGCGCGCCCTCTGGCAGCTCCTCGAGGCGGTCGACGAGGTGGCGGCGGACGACAGCCGCGTGTGCTGGCGCGAGCGCGGCGAGGCTCTGACCGCCATGAAGCGGGACCGGGTGGCACGCCGGGCGGAGCTGGTCGCCGGCGAGCAGTCCGCTCGGCCGATCACGCCCGTGGTCCTTGCGAACGCCATCAACGAGGTCCTCGATCCGGAGGTTGTCGTGCTCGAGGAGGTCACGACGAACGACGCCGTGGTCCGCGAGCACGTGTCGAGGGAGCGCCTGCACACCATCTATGCGATCGGCGCCGCCGGCCTCGGATGGGCGCTGGGTGCCGCCATGGGCGTCAAGCTCGCGGAGCCCGAGCGGGAGGTCGTCGCGCTGTGCGGTGACGGCTCCTTCGTCTTCAGCTCGCCGGTCGCGGCACTGTGGACTGCGCGGGACACTGGTAGTCCCTTCCTCACGGTCATCTTCAACAATCACGGATATCGTGCGGCGAAGCTGCCTGTCACCGGACTGTTCCCGGGGGGTGCCTCGGTGGGGCACCAGGACTTCAGCGGCACAGTGATCGCGGGTCCGCCGGACTACGCCGCGATCGCACGCGCCTGCGGCGCCCATGGTGAGAAGGTCGACGACCCGACCCGGCTCAGGGCCGCCCTCCTGGACGCGATCGGGGAGGTCCGCGCCGGCCGGTGCGCGGTGGTCGACGTCTCCATCGTCACCATCTGACACGACGCGGATCCGGTGGCCACGCCTCGCTCGGCGGTCGGTGATCGTCACCCCGCCGACCGTGCCCGCGGGGTCGGCCCTGATGGGAAGGAGCTGAGGGATGAGGGACATGCTCAAGGTGATCCGGGGCTGGACGGAACCGTTCGCGGTCGCCACCGTGGTCGAGGCCTGGAAGTCCTCACCCGACGGCCCGGTGCGTCGATGGCGTTCGATACGTCGGGCCGGGTGGTAGGCAGCGTCTCAGGAGGCTGTGTCGAAGGTGACCTCTACCTCCGCTGTCAGGAGGCGCACGGCGAGGGGCACACGGGCGAAGTGACCGTCTTCGCCGACTCTACGCACCGCCACCCCGGATGATCGTCTTCGGAGCGACCGACTGTGCCGGCGCGCTCGTGCGTCTGGGGAAGTTCCTTGGGTACCACGTGACGGTGTGCGACGCCCGGCCCGTGTGCGCCACCCGTATACGCTTTCCCGACGCCAACGATATCGCCTTCGAGCGGCCGCACGAATGTCTGGCGCCTCGACCGACATCGACGCGAGGACCGTCCTGTGCGTGCTGACGCACGACCCGACGTTCGACATTCCGCTCGTCGCAGAGGCGCTGGCCACGGACGCCGCGTACATGGGCGTCATCGGCAGTCGCCGCACGCATGTCGACCGGAACGAACGGCTGCGGGCGATGGGCGTCTCCGAAACCGACCTGCGGACGCTGCGTTCACCGGTCGGGCTGGATCTCGGCGGACGGACCTCCGAGGAGAGAGTCCTCTCGATCGGGGCCGCTATCATCGCTGAGCGCTGGGGCGGTAGCGGCGCACCGCTGTCGGGTCTCAACGGGTCGATCCATGGGTCGGCGGCATCATTGATGGGTCGGGATCAGTGCGAGTTGGCCGTGCACAGTCCGTCCTGACGACCCGCGGGGCGCACGCGAAGACGAGTGCACACGGTCGTCATCGTGACTCGGCCGCCCTGGTTCTGGGTTCCAGGCGCGGCAGGTTGCGCGGATCGTGCAGCTCTGCGCCGCCGCCCCGCTGCCACTTCTTGCCCCCGGGGTAGGAGACGAGCTCGAACACCTGTCCCCATGGTGAGCGGAGGAAGACGAACCGTGCGTCCGGGCCCGACTCGGGTCCGGGCAGCGGCATCGGCTCGCCGAGCACATCGACGTCGAGGGCCAGGGCTGCCGTTACGGCGATATCGAGGTCGTCGACGTAGAGCGCGACGTGGTGGGCGCCGACGTCGTCAGGACGCAGTGGAGTGCGCCGTGCGGACGGTGACGAGATCTCGAGCAGCTCGATGTTCGTCGGGCCGAGTCGGAGCATCGCGATCTTGATGACGTGGCTGTCTGCCGGACGGCCGAACTGGCGCTCAGCACTCTCGGACTGAGGATGGGGGCCGTGCCGGAACAGTTCGATCGCGCCGAGGATGTCGCACCAGAACGTGGCTGCCTGATCGATGTCGGGGACGGTGAATCCGATGTGGTCCACCCCGCGCAGTCCCGACGGAGACAGGCTCACAGCCACACCCGCCCGCCGTTGATCCCGAGCACGACCCCGGTGACGTGACCGGAGCGTCGCGAGACGAGGAAGTCGAGGCTGCTCGTGAGGTCGTCCGCGGTGGCGATCAACTTGATGGACTGTCGCTCGCGGTAGCGCTCGAGTCGGGCAGAGCCCTGGCGTCCCTCGACATCGGGCGTGAGGACGATGCCCGGTGCAAGGCAGTTGACCGTCACGCCGTCGGGGCCGAGCTCGGTCGCCAGCGCGCGCGTGAGGCCGACGATGGCCGCCTTCGCGGCCGCGTACGCGACCATCGATCGGCTCTCGGCGTCCCACACCACGCTCGAGCTCATGTTGACGATGCGGCCGGCACCGTCGGCACGGAGGTCGGGCAGCAGTGCGTGGCTGAGCAGTACAGCGGACTCGACGTTGACCGCCATCACCTGGCGCCAGCCCTCGAGCGTCTCCTCGGCGAACGCCCGGTAGGGGGACAGGCCCACGTTGTTGACGAGCACGCGGGGCGACCCGAGCTCGGTGCGAACCCGGGTCACGAACTTGGCGATCACCTGCGGGTCGGTCGCATCGCCGACGTGGCAAAGCAGTCTTCCGACCGTGGAGTCATCTGCGCCTCTCGGGTCCTCCGGAGAATCGGCGACGTCGAGGATGGCCACGTCATGCCCGGAGCGCAGGAGCGACCGCACGAACGCACGGCCGAGGCCGGCGGCACCACCGCTGACGACCGCGACACCGCCGTCAGCATGTGCAGAATTGTATGACATAGTACGCAGTGTAAGCCAAAGCAGGGCTTGTGAGAATCGGAGGGTGCGGTGCTGGCGCTGAGGAGAAAGGCCGCGGGAGAGGCCGAGGTCGCGGAAGTCGAAGAGCCGACGCCGGGCGATGGCGAGGTTCTCGTCGAGCTCAGGTACGCGTCGGTCAACCCGTTCGACCTTCAGGTGCTGCGCGGCGAGATCGGTAACCCGAATCGCGTGCTTACCCTCGGCGCCGAGGGGACCGGCTACGTCGACGGTGAGCCCGTCCAGGTCTCCGGTGCCGGCCTGGGTGCTGGTCGGGATGGCACCTTCGCCCCGTTCGTCGTCGCGCCTACCGCTGCGGTGCGTGCGCTCCCGACCGACGCGGACCTGGCGACGGTCGCCACCCTCGGTGTCGCGGGGCGCACCGCCTGGCGTGCCGTTCACCAGCTGGCGGAAGTCGGCCCGTCGGACGTCGTCCTCGTCCTGGGCGCGACGGGCGGGGTGGGGACGTACGCCGTCCAGCTCGCCCGACAGGTGGGCGCGCTGGTCCTCGCGCACACGGGGAACGCCGACAAGATCCCCTACCTCGAGGGTCTGGGCGCGGAGACCGTATTGGCGCGCGAGGGCTCCGAGCTAGCGTCTCTCCTGCGCGGGGCCGACGTCAGCGTGGTGCTCGACCCCCTCGGTGGCGACTATGTCGCCGAGCTTGCGGCTGTCATCGCTCCGCGTGCGCGAATCGTCACGTACGGCATCCTCGCCGGCGAGCACAGCAGATGGAATCTCGGCGCCCTCTACCGGAAGGGGCTCAGAGTGTTCGGCACGAGCGGCAGCACCACCACTGCCGAGGAGTCCGCGCAGTCGCTCAAGGGCGCTTGGGATGCGGTCCTCGATGGCGTGATCTCGCTCGACCTGCGAACCCTGCCGCTGAGCGGGAGCGCACAGGCGTTCGACCTGCTGTCCGAACGCCGTGTGACCGGCAAGCTGCTGATCGAGATGCCGGTCGCGTAAGCGCGGTTCTGTAGGAGTGGACGAATGTTGTCGCGAAGGCGGGTGCTACACGGATGACCGGACGCAATGTCCTTGTCACGGGCGGTGCGTCGGGCATCGGCGCCGCGGTCGTCGATCGGTTCCTCGCGCTCGGGGACCGGGTGACGATTCTTGACCGCACCCAGGGCTCGACCGACGCGGTGGAGGCGGTGACGGGGGACGTCCGGTCCGCGGCCGACAATCTCGCGGCCGTGGTGGCGGCGGCGCCGGACGGGAGGCTCGACGTGCTCGTGGCCAACGCCGGTGTTCATGACGGGGGACGGCGGCTGACGGACGGCTCCATCGACGAGTTCGATCGGTGGTTCCGTGCTGTGCTCGAGGTCAACGTCATCGGGTATGCATTGGCACTCAAGGCGGCGAGCGGGCCACTCGTGGCCGCGCGTGGAGCGGCTGTCCTTACGCTCTCCGACGCCGCGTTCGACGTGCGCGGAAACGGCTCGGGCCTGGCGTACCCGACCTCCAAGCACGCTCTGCTCGGACTGTGCCGGGCGGCCGCGCGCGACCTGGCGCCTCACGCGCGGGTCAACGCCGTTGCGCCCGGCGGGGTGCCGACCCGACTGTCCGACGGTGCGGGGGAGGCGAGCAGACCGCTGATCGACGACGCGGGGGCGCTCGAGCAACGTCTGCGAGAACGCACGCTCATGGCACGCGGCACCACGCTCGAGGAGATAGCGGACGCGTACGTCTATCTCGCCTCCGCCTCAGCCGGGTCCATCACCGGCCAGGTGCTCCGGGTTGACGGCGGGCTCATTCCGTGACCGTTACGATGCCATGCATCCCGTGATGACCGTTCGTGCGGTCCGGTCGGTACGCCCCGTTCCGTGCGGGACGACGGCGGCCGCTCGCCGGACGACGCGGTCCAAGGGGCAGAACCAACGTGGCATGGAGGTCTTCAGGTGAACAGCTCGAGTGCGACGGCCGGCGCCGGGACCGAGCTGCCGGCGGCACTTCCGCGGGTGGGGCGCGGTTCTCTCTCCGACGAGGTCTCGCGGACCCTGCTTACCGCGATCCTCGACCGCACGTTCCCCAACGACCGATTGCCGAGCGAGCCGGAGCTCGCGCTGCAGCTCGGAGTCAGTCGCACCACCGTGCGCGGCGCGCTCCACTCGCTCGAGCTGCTCGGCGTCATAGGTCGCACACCGGGACGCGGGACGACGCTTCGGCCGCACGTCGGTCGGGACTGCATCACACTCAATCGCCTCATCGGCTTCAAGGGTCTGCTGGAGTCGCGGCACGACGACGTCCGGGTCGAGCAGACCTATGCGCTCGTCGACAAGGGAAGCGACGACGCCACTGCTGCGCTCGGGCTCGGCGACGATGCGGCGGTCGTCCTCAACGAGAAGACGATCTTCGCGGCGGGGCGCCCTGCGGTACTCCTTCTCCAGGAGGTGCCGGCGAGTCACGTGGCACCAGCGACGCTCGAGGCGATCGGTGAGGGGCGCTGGCCCGACCAGGCCGAGACTATCTTCGACTTCAGTCAGCACTGGCCCGGTCGCACCATCGACCATTCGGTCGTCGAGCTCGTGCCCCAGGTCGCACCGCCGGCCAAGCACGCGGCGCGTGCGCTGCCCGTCCGGCCCGGGCAGCCGTACCTGGCGCTGCACGAGGTCCACTACAGCGACACCAACGAGAAGGTGGCTTTCACCCGTGAGGTCATCGACGACGACCTGCTGCGGCTCAAGCTCGTCCGTCTCCGATAGGGCGACGAGACGAGCCCGTGGTCAGTCCTGCTGGAAGGTAGACAGCTCGCCCTCCGGCAGCGGTGTCCGCCAGACCGTCAGCGACAGTGACAGCGTGTCGTAGTAGCCGACGAGAGTGACGAGTTCTGCGAGCCGTTGGAGTCCGAGCGTCTCGCGTGCCTCGGCATGCCGCTCGTCAGACAGGTCGCGCTCACGTGCGAGCTCGCCGACGACGTCATGCGCGAGTCGCTCCGCGACCGACAGAGTGTCCACCGCGTGGCCGTCGGCGATCCCCGCGATCTCCTCGTGGGTGAGGCCGGCCGCATGCCCCACTCGCTCGTGTGCGTACCACTCGAAGTCGCTGCGGCGCAGAGCCGCGAGCGCGAGGATGGCGACCTCGCGCTCGCGGTTCGACAGCGACGTGCGGTAGCGGATCGCGGCGCCGAGCTCCTGCAGGACCGATCCGAGCCTGGGAGCAACCAGCATCGCATTGAACGGGCCCTCCAGCCGACCGTCGTCGTTCGTCAGCCGAAAGGCCGAGGTCGATGCTCGCGGTCCGCCGACGATGGACTCGTAGACCCCGATCTGTTCATCGTCGAGCTCCGCGCGAGAGTACCACGGGATCCGTCCGTGCTGGACGCCCCGTTCGCCGTCCACGATCCTGCCCGGGCTCACGATCGCCCGTCCCGCACGGGTGAGCCGGCGACGAGCGCCTCCGGTCGCTTCTGTTGCCACGCGTCGAAAGGGAAGCTCGTGCGCGAGACTCTCGGCGGCGCGGCTGGGTCGATCCGCGCCATGTCGGTGTTGACCTCGCACCGGTTGCCGAACGGGTCCTTGAAGTAGAGGAAGACGTTGTTGCCCGCGATGTGACGACCGAACGAGGCGTCGAGCGGGATGCCGCGCGCCCCGAGCGCGTCGGCGACCCGCACCATGTCCTGCACGGACGGCACCGCGAAACAGAAGTGGTGGAGCTCGGGCGTCTCGGACTCGGAATAGAGGAACGCAAGGTCGTGATGGAGCTCTCCTGCCCGGATCCATGTGTTGCGCCATGGCTGCCCCTCGCCGGGTTGCCATGAGTCGGAGATCCTCCAGTCGAGGGTGTCCACCAGGAACTCGACGACCGGCCGGATGCTCGAGGTGAGCAGCGTGATGTGCTCGAGGGGGATGGGACCCGTGACACGGTGATGGGCGGCCGGCGCGTCCGTGTTCGGTACGAAGGTGCGCGGGTTCGCGGCGAGCACCAGCTCCATCACGTGGCCGGACGGCAGCGAGAGGATGATCCCGTCGTCGAGGCCCGGATCGTTGATGGCTCCGCTGTCCTGGTACGTGACGCCGGCGGCCGACAGGCGGGTGCGCGCCTCCTCGAGCGCCTCCGCGCTGCGCACGCCGAACGCGAAGTGGTCGAGCCGGTTCGCGCCCTCGGTGAGGTGGACGTCGAACGTCGGCGACTTGCCCGTGGCGAGGTAGACCCCGTTCTCGTTGCGCGCGATCTCGACGAGCCCGAAGAGGCTCTCGTAGAACTCGACCGCCACCTCCAGATCCGGCACGCGGAGGCTGATGTGCTCGATCTTGCTGATGATCACGGGACCACTCCTTCTTGTCACTGCGCCTCGACCTCATCGTCGATCGAACATAGTATGACATAGGACAGACAAACGCCTGGCGCACGATCTCGCTGCGTGGCGCCGCTCCGGTCGTGCCTGCATCGATGCGGTTCGTGCGACAGATGTGACGGGTGCGGGTCGATTGTGTTGCACATCGTGTCGACGGCGGAGTAAAACTCATCCGATTGATGTTGGCCTTCATCCCATCACAGTGGTTCGGCCGCTGGCGCTCTCTCAGTCGGACCTCGCCGCACACCGGCCCTTAAGACGACGCGGCTGTCACGGGAGCCCGCCGTCAGCGGCTGCCCGGCCCCCGGACCCACGCCTCGGCGTGCGTGGCGACGTCCTTGCTCGAGCCGACGAGTGCCGCCTCGAGGTCGGCGACCCGGTAGCTCATCGCCCCGGACCAGTCGGAGACGACGACCCGGCCGTCCGCGACCCAGAACGTGTACGTCGGCTGCCCGTCGATGGAGAGCGCGTAGGGGGTCGCCGTGATCGGTGTGCCGTCCAGGTCGTCGACCTCGGCCTCCGGGCCCCGCTCGACCGCGGCGGGCACGGTGCCCAGCGTGGACTCGTCGAGCCGGTCCCACCGCACGGTGTCCTCGCCGGAGGCGACGAGCTCCTCGACCACGAGGATGTCGGCGTAGCTGGGGATCGAGCCGGGAGCGACCTCGCGCGCGCCGAGCGTGGCGATCGTGCCGCCGACGTGGTCGGCCATCTCCAGCGAGGTCCACTCGCTCGGCCTGCCCGGGTGGACGACCCGGATGGCGACGCGGTACAGCGCGTCGCGGGGCTCGACGAAGCAGGTGAGGAACCGGGTGCCGCTGGCTGAGTCGGCTCGCAGGAGCACGCCCGCGCTGCCGTCGGCGCCGCGGAACGCCTCGTGCTCGATCGTCATGCTGGGAAGGTTATCGGGCGTCGGCGGGGGCCACCGACGGCGCCCCGGGGGCGGACTCCCCGCCGGGGTGACTGCGGCCCGGCTCAGCCCGACGAGCCGGCTCGCGCTGCAACGGGTACATCAGCAGCAGGACGGTCGACGGTCGACGCCCACAGCCACGTCGTGGCACCGACGACGAACGCGGCGATGAGCATGTGGAGGATGACGAGGGCGCCCGGCAGGCCGGTCGCGTGCTGGACGATGCCGGTGACTGCGCCGGCCACGGTCAGGGCCACGAGCGTCCAGGCCGCCGTGACGGCCCGCCCGAGGGCCGGCTCCGCGCGTCGTCGTCGGGTGATGAGGAACGTGACCACCACGAGGACGGCCGTGAACGCGTACACCGCCCAGGCGTGCACGCGGGTGATGGCCAGCGGGTCCAGCGCCCAGCGGTAGGGGTGGGTGTCGTCGCCCGAGTGCGGGCCGGCCCCGGTGACCACGGTGCCGAGGACCGTCATGACGGCGGCGAGCGCGACGAGCACCTTGAGGAGCCCGCGGGTACGCGGATCGAGGAGGCGCCGCGGCTCGGTGTCCGGGGAGGCCAGCCGCACGAGCAGGTAGGTCGAGAACGCCACGAGGCCGAGCGAGACGTACATGTGCAGGCCCACGACGGCGGGGTGGAGGTCGAGCAGCACGGTGATCCCGCCGATGACGGCCTGGAGCGCGACGCCGATCAGCGGCACGAGCGCGAGCGCGTGCAGGCGGCGCGGGCGGCTCCTCGTCGGCTCGGTCCGCCACACGAGGATCACCAGCGCGAGCGCGACGATGCCGAGCACCCCGGTGAGCGTGCGGTTCCCGAACTCGATGAACGCGTGGTAGCTCGTCTCCTCGTGGAACACGGGGGTGAACTCGCCCGGCTCGCACATCGGCCAGGTCGAGCAGCCGAGGCCGGAGCCCGTGACCCTGACGAGACCGCCGGTGACGATGATCCCGATCTGGCACACGAGGTTGGCCACCGCGACCCACCAGGTCAGCGGGGAGACGAGGTCGCGGCGCCCGGGTCGGACCGGGCCGCCACCGCCGAGACGCCTGGTGGGGACGGGATCCGTGGGGGGTGCTGCGCTCACCGCTCCAGACTACGTCCGGTCGCAGGCGAAAAACCTTGCTCGTCGGCGTGACGTCGCTAGCGTCGGGCCGGTGAGCCAGTACGCGACCGGCGGAGCCGGCATGTCCGACCTGACGGTGTTCGACCACGTCCGCGGCGCCGACGGCGAGCACGTCGGATACATCGGCATGACCGACGACGGGCAGTTCGTACCGTTCGACCGGTTCCACCGCCGGCGGGGGGACGCCATGGACCTCGACGAGGCCGAGGCCGTCCTGGAGGAGGCCGGGCTGTCCTGGCTCGCCGAGGACTGGCTGCTCGACGTCGACGGCGAGCGCGTGGCCGTCCGGGTCGTCGAGCTGCGGCGCGACGTGGTCGTCGTCGCCCGTGCGATGGAGGACATGACCGCACACGTGGCGAAGGCTGTCGACCTCACCCAGACCGTCGAGCTCGCGCTGCCCACCGACCGGCTGAGCCCGGCCTGAGCCCCGTCCGACGCGGGGACTACTCCTCCCAGCGGACCACGCGCGCCGCGACCACGGGCAGGACCACGGCCCACGCCGCGAGGACCGCGACCGACAGCCAGTCCGGAGCGCCCGGGGTCGCGAGCGAGCGCAGCGCCTCGCCGAGCGCGCCGGACGGGGTGAACGAGACGATCGCGCCCCACCAGGCCGGGTAGGTCGACGTCGGGGCGAGGACCCCGCCGCCGGCAGCGAGCAGCACCCACAGGGTGTTGGCGATCGCGAGCACGGCCTCGGCCCGCAGCGTGCCGCCGACGACGACGCCGAACGCGGTGAACGCCGCCGTTCCCAGGAGCACCGTGAGCAGGGCGACGGGCACGGCCACCGACCAGCTCCCGAGGTCGGGGCGCCACCCGACGACGAGCGCGGTGGCGGTCAGCAGCACCACCTGGACCACGACGAGCGCGAGCACCGCACCCGCACGCCCGGCGAGCAGGCCGCGGGGACCGAGAGGGGTCGTGGCGAGCTGCCGCAGCACGCCCCACCGGCGGTCGAAGGCGAGCGCGATCGCCACCGAGGGCAGGCCGGCGGCGCTGATCGCGAGGGCAAGGGCAGAGCTGAGGGCCGCGCCGTGCTCCTGGCCGGAGCCGGAGACCGGGAGCGCCACGACGTCGGTCATCACGAGCGCGACGAGCGCGCCGATCGGCATGAGCAGGGTGAGGAGCAGCTGCTCCCCGTTGCGCAGCGTGCCGACCGTGTCGAACCGGGCCTGCGCGAGGGCCCGGCGCACCGCGGGGCTCACCGGGACCTCCGGCGACGGCGCGGCGAGGCGCCGTCGGCCTGTTCCGGGTCGGGGGAGGGGGAGAGGGAGCGACCGGTGAGCTCGAGGAACGCGTCCTCCAGCGTGCGCCGGCCCGCGACGATCTCGACGCCCGCGCGGGCGGTGGCTGTCTCGACCGGCCCGGCCGAGGCGGCCGTCTCGGCGGCGTCGTCGCCCGCCCCGGTCGAACCGCCCGCCCTCGTCGCCTCGCTCGCCCTGGCGGCGGCCGTCTCTGCAGCGGCGTTCCCGGTCACCTCGGCGGCGGTCGTCTCTGCGGCGGCGGAGACCGCGGCGACGTCGTGGGCGTCGGGCCCGTGCGTCCCGGGCGCGAGCAGGACGCGGGCGGCGGCGCCGTCCCGTGCCGGCGCGGTGGCCTCCGCGAGGTCCGTCCGGCCGGCGGCCGCGAGTGCGGCGGCGAGGTCGCGGGCCCAGTCCGCCCCCGCGCGCCCGTCGGGTGCGAACGCGTCGACGAGCGAGTGCCCGGCGAGCTCACCAGGGGCGCCGGTCGCCACGACGGTCCCGGCGTCGACGACGACCACCTGGTCGGCGAGCTCCTCGGCGTCGTCCATGAGGTGGGTGGTGAGCACGATCGCCACGCCGTCGGACCGCAGCTCGCGCACGAGGGCCCACGTCTCCCGGCGCGAGCGGGGGTCGAGGCCGGCGCTGGGCTCGTCGAGGAACACGAGCCGGGGCCGGCCGACGACGGCGCACGCGAGCGCGAGCCGCTGGCGCTGACCGCCGGACAGGCGCCGCACGGGCGTGCGGGCGGACGAGGTGAGGTCGAGGCGTTCGAGCAGCTCACCCGGGTCGAGGGGACGGTCGTACATCCGGGAGACGTGGGTGAGGACGTCGCCGGCGCGCGGCGCCATCGGCAGGCCGCCGTCCTGGAGCATGACGCCGACGAATTCGCGCAGGGGCGCGGCCGACGCCGGGTCGGACCGGTCGAGCCCGAGCACGCGGATCGTCCCCGAGTCCGGTCGGCGCAGACCGACGCAGCACTCCACGGTCGTCGTCTTGCCCGCCCCGTTCGGGCCTAGCAGGGCCGTGACCTCACCGGCGGCCGCCGTCAGGTCGATGCCGTCGGCGGCGGGGCGGCCGCCGTACGCGCGGCGGAGCTCGCGCACCTCGAGCGCGGCGGGGGAGTCGGGCACCGGCTCAGGGTAGTTCGGGGTGCCGGTGTACCTGGTGCCCGTCCGCCGGCCCGGGCTGCGCCGACCGCCCGCTGCGCGGCGGCCTGCCCGGTGCCACCATGGTCGAGCCAGCATGATCCCTGAGGAAGGTGAGCCATGACGCTCGTCGCGGGGGTCGACTCCTCGACCCAGAGCTGCAAGGTCCTCGTCGTCGATGCGGACACCGGTGAGGTCGTGCGCGAGGGGCGGGCCCCGCACCCGGACGGCACCGCCGTCGATCCGAACGCCTGGTGGGACGCCCTCCTGGCGGCGGTCGAGGATGCCGGCGGTCTGGACGACGTCGCCGCGATCTCGGTCGGCGCCCAGCAGCACGGCATGGTCTGCCTCGACGAGCGCGGCGAGGTGGTTCGCGACGCCCTGCTGTGGAACGACACCCGCTCCCACACCGCCGTGAACTCCCTGCACGAGGACCTCCCGCCGGAGGAGTGGGTCCGGCGCACCGGGCTCGCGCTCCTGCCCTCGTACACGGTGACGAAGGTGCGCTGGCTGCGGGACGACGAGCCGGACAACGCCGCGCGCACCGCCGCGGTCGCCCTGCCGCACGACCACCTCACGTGGCGTCTGCGCGGATTCGGCCCGAACGACCCAGACCTGGAGGCGCTGACGACGGACCGCTCCGACGCCAGCGGCACCGGCTACTGGTCCGGCACCACCGAGGACTACGACCTGGAGCTGTTCGAGCTCGCCCTGGGCAGGCGCGCGGTCCTGCCCCGCGTGCTCGGCCCCACCGACTCCGCGGGCACCACCGCGGAGGGCCTCCCGGGCATCCCTGCGGGACTGCCGATCGGGGTGGGCGCGGGCGACAACGCCGCCGCGGCACTCGCGCTGCAGCTCGAGGTCGGGGACGCCGTCATGTCCCTGGGGACCTCGGGCACCGTCTACGCCCGGACCGACCGCCCGGTGCAGGACGAGCAGCGGGTGCACGCGAGCTTCGCCGACTGCACCGGCGACCACCTCCCGCTCGCGGCCACGCTCAACGCGGCGCGGAACCTCGACGTCGTGGGGCGGCTCCTCGGACTGGACCACGCCGCGCTGGCCGACCTCGCGCTGGAGGCCGCCCCGGGCGCGGACGGACTCGCGCTCCTGCCGTACTTCACGGGGGAGCGGACCCCCAACCTCCCGGGAGCCCGCGGCTCGCTGCACGGCCTCACGCTGGAGAACCTCACGCCGGCCAACCTCGCCCGCGCCACGTTCGAGGGCATGCTCGCCAGCCAGGTCGTCATGCTCGAGGCCCTCGCCCGCCTCGGCGTGCCCGTCCACCGGCTCCTGCTCAGCGGAGGGGCGGCCGACAACCGGGCCTTGCGTGCGGTCCTCCCGCACCTGGTCGACGTGCCCGTCGAGGTCCCTTCGCCCGGTGAGTACGTCGCCCTCGGCGCTGCCGCGCAGGCCGCGGCCACCCTCACGGGCTCCTTCCCGAGATGGGCGACGGACCGGACCAGCCTCGGACGGACCGAGCTCACACCCGTCGTTGCGGAGCAGCACGCGGCCGCAAAGCACGCACTCGGGTACACCTGAGTGCCGGGAGGAGGGATCGGCGAGGGCCCGGGGGGGAGAGGTGCGCGGGCGTGGGTCGTTCGTCGTCGTCGGAGACCTCGGCCTGTCATCGTCGGGGACCTCGGCCTGTCGTCGACGGCGAGGACCTCGGCCGCCCGTCGACGGCGAGGAGCTCGGCCGAACGGCGACGGCGCCCCGGCTGGCTGTCCGGTTCCGGGCTGCGCGAGCCTGCAACGGTTGGCTGTCCGGTTCCGGGCTGATCGAGCCTGCACCGGCGTCGAGGGCGCGGTGTGTCGCCGAGATGACGAGCTGGGTGTCGAGTGGAGGGCCGCCGTCGGTGCTCTCGGCACATCGACCGCGTCCTCGGCGGGGACACCGCGTCCTCGGCACCTCGACCGCGTCCTCGGTGCGGAGGCCACGCCGCCACCCCACCGGGCGGATCGCGCCTACCTGCACCGGCCGCTGCCCTGGCCTGCCCTGCGCCGAGTCAGTGAGGTAGGTGCCGAGTCAACCCCCGCGGGGCCCTGTCTCGACGGTTACCTGATTGCCTCGGCGGGATCGGCGCGAGTCGAGGACGTCGGCGAACCGGACCGGCCTCGCCGATCACCGGCTGATCGACGTGCCCGCACCCGCCGCCACTACCGCCCCAACACCAGCCGCCGCACCCGCCGCCACTTCCGCCCCCACACCAGCCCCCACACCAGCCGCCACTACCGCCCCCGCACCAGCCCCCACACCAGCCGCCACGACCGTCCCCACACCCGCCCACAGGCCCCCGCGACCCACGTCACAGACTCCTCGACGACACCCTCCCGGACCCCGCCCACCAGCGTGGTGTGCCTGGTCACAGGCCCATTGAGCCGCCCGCGAACGCTCCCCCAGGTTAGGCGAACCTTGCTGGACGACCCCCATTAGGCAACGCATACTGTGTGTAATTCATCGGCGACCTCGGGCGGCAGCCCGCCGCTCCAGGACGAGCCCCTTCGGGCCCCTCGTCGGTGACATCGACAGAGGGAGGCACGCATGACGCAGGCGAGCCCACCGCTGCACCCGACCACCGGGGGCGAGGACACCTCCACGCGCGACCGCGTGCTCGGGCTCGTGCTCGAGCACGGCCCGGTGTGCGCCGCGGACGTGGCCGACGAGCTCGAGCTCACCTCGGCCGCCGTGCGCCGCCACATCGGCGCACTGGAGGCCCAGGGCCTCATCACCGTGCAGCGCAACCCCGGGACGACGACCCCGCGCCGCGGCCGTCCCGCCCGGCACTACGTCGCGACCGACGCCGGCCGCGCCGAGTTCACCGACGCCTACTCCGACCTCGCCGGGCAGGTCCTCGACTTCCTCGTGGAGAAGGCCGGCGCCGAGGCGGCCGACGAGTTCGCCGACCGGCGCGTCGGCGACCTCGAGCGCCGCTACGCCGACCAGCTCGAGGGCACCAGCCCGGGCGCGGAGCGCGTGCAGGCCCTCGCGGAGGCGCTGACCGCCGACGGCTACGCCGCCACCGTGCGCAAGGTCGGCGACAACGAGATCGCCGTCCAGCTCTGCCAGGGGCACTGCCCGGTGCAGGACGTGGCCGAGGCGTTCCCCCAGCTCTGCGAGGCGGAGACGCGTGCGTTCTCCCGCCTCCTCGGTGTCCACGTGCAGCGGCTCGCGACCCTCGCGAGCGGCGGCTACATGTGCACCACCCACGTGCCACTGGCACTTCCCACACGTCAGAACCCCCACCCGACACCGGTCGGCACGGAAGGACCTCGATGACCACCACAACACCTCCCGCCCGGGAGCAGCTGACCCAGGAAGAGACGATCGCGTCCATCGGTCAGTACGGCTACGGCTGGCGCGACTCGGACGACGCCGGACAGGCGGCGCGCCGCGGCCTGTCCGAGGACGTCGTGCGCGACATCTCGGACAAGAAGGACGAGTCCGAGTGGATGCGCAAGCTGCGGCTCAAGGCGCTGCGCCTGTTCGACCGCAAGCCCATGCCCGAGTGGGGCGCGGACCTGTCCGGCATCGACTTCGACCTGATCAAGTACTTCGTGCGGTCCACGGAGAAGCAGGCGACGAGCTGGGAGGACCTCCCGGAGGACATCAAGAACACGTACGACCGGCTGGGCATCCCGGAGGCCGAGAAGCAGCGGCTCGTCGCGGGTGTCGCCGCCCAGTACGAGTCCGAGGTCGTCTACCACCAGATCCGTGAGGACCTGGAGCAGCAGGGCGTCCTCTTCCTCGACACGGACACGGCGCTCAAGGAGCACCCGGAGATCTTCGAGGAGTACTTCGGCACCGTGATCCCCCCGGGGGACAACAAGTTCGCCTCGCTCAACACCGCCGTGTGGTCGGGCGGCTCGTTCGTGTACGTCCCCAAGGGCGTCCATGTCGAGATCCCGCTGCAGGCCTACTTCCGCATCAACACGGAGAACATGGGGCAGTTCGAGCGGACGCTGATCATCGCGGACGAGGGCTCCTACGTGCACTACGTCGAGGGCTGCACCGCGCCGATCTACAAGTCGGACTCGCTGCACTCCGCGGTCGTCGAGATCATCGTCAAGAAGGACGCCCGCGTCCGCTACACGACGATCCAGAACTGGTCGAACAACGTGTACAACCTCGTCACCAAGCGCGCCACGGTCGAGCAGGGCGGCGTCATGGAGTGGATCGACGGCAACATCGGCTCCAAGGTGACGATGAAGTACCCGGCGGTCTACCTCATGGGCGAGCACGCCCGGGGCGAGACCCTCTCGATCGCCTTCGCCGGCGCCGACCAGCACCAGGACACCGGCTCGAAGATGGTGCACCTCGCGCCGCACACCTCGAGCTCGATCGTCTCGAAGTCCGTGGCCCGCGGCGGCGGTCGCGCCTCCTACCGGGGGCTCGTCCAGGTGCTCGAGGGCGCCGCGCACAGCAAGTCCAACGTGCTGTGCGACGCGCTGCTCGTCGACACCGTCTCGCGCTCCGACACCTACCCGTACGTCGACGTCCGCGTCGACGACGTGGAGATGGGCCACGAGGCCACCGTCTCCAAGGTCAGCGAGGAGCAGCTGTTCTACCTCATGTCCCGAGGCATGGAGGAGACGGAGGCCATGGCGATGATCGTCCGCGGCTTCGTCGAGCCCATCGCCCGTGAGCTGCCCATGGAGTACGCCCTGGAGCTCAACCGCCTCATCGAGCTGCAGATGGAAGGAAGCGTCGGCTGATGACCGCCACCCCGATCGTCGATCACTCCCAGGCGCGCGCCGACGACGCGCACAGCCACGGGGTCGTCCCCGAGGCCTCGCGGGCCGCCCGAGCCGCGTCGTTCGACCTTGCCGACCTGCCCGTGCCCACCGGCAGGGAGGAGGAGTGGCGGTTCACCCCCGTCGACTCCCTCCAGGAGATCCTCGCCGCGGAGCCGAGCTCCGCACGGCTGGCCTGGGACACCGAGCTGCCCGACGGCGTCACCCTCACCGAGATCTCGGCCGAGGACGCCCGCGGACGCACCCGCATCCTGCCCGGCGACCGGCCCGCTGCGGCGGCCGCGGAGCACGGCGGGAAGACGGTGCTCGTCAGCGTGCCGGCGGACACCGAGCTGGACCGCCCGGTCATGCTCGGCCTGTCCGGCTCCTCGGTCTCGGACCTCGTGTGGGGCAACGTCGTCGTCGAGGTGGGGGCGAACTCCCGCGCGATCGTCGTCGTGCGCCACACCGGCTCTGCCACGTACGGCGAGCGGCTCACGCTCGACGCCGCCGAGGGTTCGCACGTCACCCTGGTCACGCTCCAGGAGTGGGACGACGACGCGATCCACCTGTCGGAGAACGCGATCCAGATCGCGAAGGACGCCACGGTCAAGCACGTCGTCGTCACGCTCGGCGGCGAGGTGGTGCGTGTCTCGACGAACGCCCGCTTCGAGGGCACCGGCGGTGACCTCGAGCTGCTCGGCCTGTACTTCACGGACTCCGGCCAGCACCAGGAGCACCGCCTGTTCGTCGACCACGCGGTGCCGTCGTGCAAGTCGAACGCGACGTACAAGGGCGCCCTGCAGGGCGAGAGCGCGCACTCGGTGTGGGTGGGGGACGTCCTCATCCGCAAGGAGGCCGAGGGCACCGACACCTACGAGCTCAACCGCAACCTCGTCCTCACCGAGGGGGCGCGCGCCGACTCGGTGCCGAACCTCGAGATCGAGACCGGTGAGATCGAGGGGGCCGGCCACGCCTCGGCGACCGGACGCTTCGACGACGAGCAGCTGTTCTACCTGCGGGCCCGCGGCATCCCCGAGGAGGAGGCCCGCCGGCTCGTCGTCCATGGCTTCTTCGCCGAGCTCATCAAGCAGATCGGCGTGCCCGAGGTCGAGGAGGGACTGACGAAGGCCATCGAGGCCGAGCTGGACCTCACGATGGCGAGCAGCGCGTGAGCATGACCCGTGTCGCCTCCGCGGCCGACCTCGAACCCGGCGACGTCACGCTCGTGACGGCGTCGGGCGAGGACGGCCGCGAGCGACGCATCGCGCTCGCGCGCGACGAGGACGGCAGTCTCCACGCGCTGGACGACACCTGCAGCCACGAGCGGATCTCGCTGTCCGACGGCGAGGTGTTCGACGGGGCGCTCGAGTGCTGGAAGCACGGGTCCGCGTTCGACCTGCGCACCGGCCGTCCCACCTCCCTGCCCGCCACGGTGCCGGTCACCGTCTACGCCCTCGCCATCGAGGGTGACGACGTGCTGATCGACCCCGACACCCACGTCAACGCCGCCTGAGCGGCCGCCCAGAAACGTCAAGGAGCACCACATGTCCACCCTGGAGATCAAGAACCTCCACGTGTCCGTCGAGACCGCGGACGGCCCGAAGCCGATCCTGCGCGGCGTCGACCTCACCATCAACTCCGGCGAGATCCACGCCGTCATGGGCCCGAACGGCTCCGGCAAGTCGACGCTCGCGTACTCCATCGCCGGTCACCCGAAGTACACGGTCACCGAGGGCGAGGTCCTCCTGGACGGCGAGAACATCCTCGAGATGAGCGTCGACGAGCGCGCCCGCGCCGGTATGTTCCTCGCCATGCAGTACCCGGTCGAGGTCCCGGGCGTCACGGTGTCGAACTTCCTGCGCACCGCGAAGACCGCGATCGACGGCGAGGCCCCCGCGCTGCGCACCTGGGTCAAGGACGTCAGCGGCGCCATGCAGAACCTGCGCATGGACCCCGCCTTCGCCCAGCGCGACGTCAACACCGGCTTCTCGGGCGGCGAGAAGAAGCGCCACGAGATCCTCCAGATGGGTCTGCTGCGGCCGCGCTTCGCCGTCCTCGACGAGACGGACTCCGGTCTCGACGTCGACGCGCTGCGCGTGGTGTCCGAGGGCATCAACGACGTGCACGCCGACATCGGCGCCGGGATCCTGCTCATCACGCATTACACGCGGATCCTCAAGTACGTGACCCCGGACTTCGTCCACGTCTTCGTCGACGGCCGCGTAGCCGAGGAGGGTGGCCCCGAGCTCGCCGAGCGTCTCGAGTCCGAGGGCTACGACCGCTTCAGCCCGGTGGGGGCCTGACGACCACGATGAGCTCCACCACCGCCGCACCCGCCACCGGCAGCACCGCTGCCGGGGCGGGTGCGCGCGGCGTCGGCCACGGCTACGACCTGGCCGCCGTCCGCGCCGACTTCCCGATCCTCGCCCGCACGCTCGCGGAGGACCGCCCGCTGGTCTACCTCGACTCGGGCGCGACCTCGCAGAAGCCGAGCGTCGTCCTCGCGGCCGAGGAGCTGTTCTACGAGCGGTCGAACGCGGCCGTGCACCGCGGTGCGCACCAGCTCGCCGACGAGGCGACGCAGCTCTACGAGGACGCCCGCGCCACCGTGGCTCGGTTCGTCGGCGTCCGCACGGAAGAGATCGTGTGGACGAAGAACGCCACCGAGGGCCTCAACCTCGTCGCGTACGCCTTCATCAACGCGACCGCCGGCCGCGGCGGGACGGCGTCGAGCCGGTTCGTCCTGTCCGAGGGCGACGAGATCGTCGTCACCGAGGCCGAGCACCACGCGAACCTCGTGCCGTGGCAGGAGGTCGCCGCCCACACGGGCGCCACCCTGCGCTGGCTCGGCCTGACCGACGACGGTCGCATCGACCTGTCGACCCTCGACGTCATCACCGACCGCACGAAGGTCGTCGCCCTCGCGCACGCGCAGAACGTCACCGGTGCGATCAACCCGGTCGCGCCGATCATCGCCCGGGCCCAGGAGGTCGGCGCCCTCACGGTGCTCGACGCCTGCCAGTCCGTCCCGCACCTGTCCGTCGACCTCGCCGCGCTGGGCGTCGACGTCGCCGCCTTCTCGAGCCACAAGATGCTCGGGCCGACCGGCGTGGGGGCCCTCTACGGCCGCCGCGAGGTGCTCGAGGCCATGCCGCCGTTCCTCACGGGCGGGTCCATGGTCGAGGTCGTGCAGATGGAGTCGACGACCTTCATGCCGCCGCCGGCCCGCTTCGAGGCCGGCTCCCAGATGATCGCCCAGGCCGTCGGGATGGCCGCGGCCGCCCAGTACCTGGGTGACCTGGGCATGGACGCGGTCGCCGCCCACGAGGCCGAGATGGCCGCCCTCCTGCTCGACGCCGTGCGCGGCGTCGACGGGGTGCGCCTGCTCGGCCCCGACGAGCAGGTCGACCGGCTCGCGACCGTGGCGTTCGACGTCGACGGGGTGCACCCCCACGACGTCGGGCAGGTGCTCGACGCCGCCGGCGTGGCCGTGCGGGTGGGCCACCACTGCGCGCAGCCGCTCCACCGGCGCCTCGGTGTCCACGCGTCCACGCGCGCGTCGGCCGGCCCGTACACCAGCGCCGACGACGTGGCCGCGTTCGCGGACGCGCTCACCGACGTCCGACCGTTCTTCGGACTGGGAGGCTGACATGGCGACCGCGATGGAACAGCTCTACCAGCAGGTCATCCTCGACCACTCGCGCGAGCGGCACGGCGCCGGCCTCATCGACCCGTTCGACGGCGAGTCGTTCCAGGTGAACCCGACCTGCGGCGACCAGGTGACGATGCGCGTGCGCCTGGGGAACAACGACGGCGCCCCCGTCGTTGAGCAGGTCGGGTGGGACGGCCACGGCTGCTCCATCTCGCAGGCCTCGATCTCGGTGCTCACCGACCTCGTGACCGGCGAGGAGGTCCGGACGGTCGACGAGATCCACGAGACGTTCCGGGAGCTCATGCACAACCGGGGCGAGGACCTCGACGACGAACGGTCCGACCGGCTCGGCGACGCGACGGCGTTCGTCGGGGTGGCCAAGTTCCACGCACGTATCAAGTGCGCCCTGCTCGGCTGGATGGCTCTGCGGGACGCGCTCGCCCAGGCACTGACCCAGGAGGACGCATGAGCGAGACGACCGACGCCCCGGGCACCACACAGGGGCAGACCTACACGGGCGAGATGGCGGCGCCGGCCCCGGCCGGGCCGACCGCGACGCTCGCCGCCGACGTCGAGGAGGCGATGCGCGACGTCATCGACCCCGAGCTCGGTATCAACGTGGTCGACCTCGGCCTCGTCTACGGGATCACCGTGGACCAGTCGAACCACGCGAGCATCGACATGACGCTCACCTCGGCGGCCTGCCCGCTGACCGACGTCATCGAGGACCAGACCGCGATGGCGCTCGACGGGCTCGTCACGGAGCACCGCATCAACTGGGTGTGGCTGCCGCCGTGGGGCCCGGACAAGATCACGGGCGAGGGCCGCGACCAGCTGCGCGCGCTCGGCTTCAACGTCTGACACGACCCGCCCCCGTCGCCGAGCGTTCGGTCGGGGTTCGTCGAGAGTGCGGCACGGGCCGGCACCCACCCGGGTGCCGGCCCGTCGTCGTGCCCATGGGTCGACTCCCCGTGTCCTCCCGTGCGCGGATCCCGGGTCCGGGCGAGAATGCGCAGGTATCGACCGGACGGACCTCGACGAGGAGCGACGTGCGTAGGACGACCACCACCAGCAGGGCGGTCACGGGACTCCGCGCGGCCGCCGCCGGCCTCGCCGCCGCCCTTCTGCTCGGCTCGTGCGGTGGTGGCGACGACGATCCGGCCGGGTCCCGGTCCGGGTCGTCGTCGTCCCCATCCGGCCCGCTCGAGTCGCCCACAGTCTCCGACGGCGCACGACCGACCGAGTCGGCGAGCGAGGCGCCCGAGGCCCCGTCAGACACCGGCGGATCCGCCGGCGACGGGCGCACGGACGGAACTTCGAGCGGCTGGGTGCGGGGTGATGTGCACGAGGTGCGGGTGCTGGACACGGCCGGCATCGAGCAGACGCCGGGCTGGGTGGCTTCGCTCGCCGCCGCCTCGGACGAGCCGCTGCCCGGCGCCTGGGAGCTCGTCCCGGGCGGCCGGTCCGGCGAGGCACCCCACGCGCGCGCCCTTGCGCCCGACGGCGCCGTGGTGGGCTGGGACGTGGGCTCCACCGGCCAGGGTTCCTGGAACCTGTTCCGTCACCGGTCGGACGGCACCACCGAGCACCTGGTCTACGAGCTCGAGGGGGAGACCGACATCGGGGTGGCGGACCCCGAGCAGACCGTGGTCGACGACGCTGCCGATGCGTCCGGGAGCATCGCCTGGCTCGCGCGCGCGACCGACGGCTCCGGGTCCTGGCGCGTCATGTCGTTGGAGCCGGGCGCGGAGGTCGCCGCCGAGGTCGTCGCCTACGAGGGCACGGGGATCGAGGCCACCCGCATCTGGCTGACCGAGGGCGTGCTCGTCGTCGCGGACTACGACCCGGAGGCCGGCGGGCACGTCGTCCGTCCTGGCGAGCCGCCGAGCGAGCTGCCGTTCCAGCTCTCTACGGCCAGCGCATGGGATGCGGGTTCGGGACACGTCGTCGCGCTCCAGGACGGCGGCGCGGAGGGTCTCGACGTGATGGCGCTCGACGTCACCGACTCCGAGGCCGAACCGCGCACGATCGCCACACTCGCCGTCCCCGACGCGGTGGCCGTCCAGTCCCTCGCCGTGACCAGGACCATGTCGTGGTCCTGGTCGAGGACGTCAGGTCCGAGCCCGCCGACGAGTCGGTCTCCGGGCTGCTGATCCTCTCGCTCGATGACGGCCGGTTCGTGGGCGGGGTCGTCGCCGACTCCCCGCTCGGAGGCGGTGTGGTGGCCGGCGAGCACCTCTGGGTCGCCGCGGGCGACGACGAGGCGGCCGCCGTGTCCGGGCTCTACTCCGTGGACCTGGTGGACGGGACGACGCTCGCCCGTTCCGACTTCCCCGTGAATAGTCTCGCGGCCAACGGAACAGCGGTCGTGGCGAACGTGGTCATCCCTGTCCACCCGCGACCGGCGCTCGTCTGGGTCGACTGAACGACGTCGGCCGATCGACGACGTGCCGGTGCACGTACGACCGGAGGCGTCCACCGGCGACGCGGCGCCGCCGTCGGGTCCTGGTCCCCGGCTCCCGTGTGCACCGCGGCGCCCGGACGGGCGACACTGGGCACACCACGGCCCGACATTCACCGATGAGGAGTGACGTGCGCAGGACGACCACGACCACCGTGCGGGGCACGACCTCCTCCAGGGGCACGACATCCTCGACGGGTACGACCACCGTGACGGGTCCCGCCGGGCGTCGCGCGCGACGCGCGCGGGCCGCGGCGGCCCTCGCTCTCGTCCTGGTCCCCGCCCTCGTGCTCGGCGCCTGCGGGCCGGGGGACGAGGACTCGGCGGCGGACTCGGGCGTCGAGCCCGAGCGCGAGTCGGTGGCCCCGCCCGAGGCCGATGCCGAGGGCGGGAACACCGCGGCGCCCGGCGAGAGCGGCACCGCGGACGCGAACATCGACACGCCGACGGACGGCGCGCCCGCCGGGGCGGGGGCGGCTCTCACCGTCACCGCCGCGGACGGCCATGAGCTCACCGCGGGCTGGACGGCCGACGTGCCCGAGGGCGGCGAGCTGCCCGAGGCCGCCTGGGAGCTGCCGGCCGAGACCGAGGCCGGGGCCCGCCGCACGGACGTGGCGCCCGCCCCCGACGGCAGCGTCGTCGCCTGGCACGTCACGGGCACCGAGGAGGACCTCGACCACACGCTCGTCCGCGAGCAGCAGGGCGGCGAGGCCGAGGAGATCGCCTACGTCCTTCAGGACGACACGGACATCGGCACGGCGAGCGCGCGCAGCACCGACGTCGACGCCGAGACCGGGGGGATCGCCTGGCTCGCCTTCGCCGACGACGGCTGGCGGGTCATGCGCCTCGACGAGGGGGCGGGCACCGCCGTCGAGCTCGTCTCCTCCGCCGACGGCACGGTCGCGGAGCCGACGGACCTGCGTGCCACGCCCGACGGCGTCGTCGTCATGGGCGGCGAGGGGGCCGTGCACCACGTGCCCGAGGGCGGCGAGCCCGTCGAGCTGCCCGTCGACGGACGCCCAGGTTCGTGGGACGTCGACGGCTCCACCCTCGTCGCGGCCGTGCCGGTCGACGCGGGCCTGGAGGTCGTCACCGTCGACCTCGGCTCGCCCTCGCCCGAGGTCCTCGCGACCGTGGGCACCGACGCCGCCGACCCGTCGGGCCTGCTGCGCGCCGCCGACGGCTACGTGAGCGTCGCGGTCTCGGACGGTGCGTCGCCGGAGACGCTGGGCACCGTCGTGCTCTCGATCGCCGAGGCCGCGTGGACCGGGTCGGTCGGGCCGACCGGGGCGTCGGTGAGTGCGGTCGTCGCCGACGGCCGCCTGTGGGGGACGCTGGCGACCGTCGACGACGCCGGGGACGGGCAGCCGGGCCCGCCGAGCGGCGGGGGCCTGTTCTCGGTGGATCTCGCGTCCGGCGAGGTCCTGGGCGGCGGGTCCGGCACCGCGTACACGGGCATCCGCGCCTCGGGCCCGACGCTGCTCGCCGACGTCGGCGCCGGCGAGCCCGGTGACGACCGGCTGGCCTGGACCGGGTCCTGAGTCGACGCGGGCACGGGGTGAGGTCCCCCCGCCCGCACGAGCGGTCGTCGCGAGCAGGGGGAGCACCCGGCGAAAGCCGCACGGCGCTGCGGCATATCGATGTATGGGCTGGTCCTGGACCAGCGGCAGGGGAGTTGTCCCGCCCCCAGAACTATCCCGACGTGACCCTGCACACCCCCTCAGCCGGTTCCTAGCGTCGTGGACGTGGCCATCACCGAGGTGGCCGAGCACCGGCGTGGCCGATCGGCGACGCGATCGACGCAAGGGGGACACCATGAGCCGCGCGATCCGATCGACCGACCGCCGCCCGACCCTCCACCGACTCGTCGCACTGCCGTTCGGCGCCGCGGTCGTCCTCGGCCTCGGCGCCTGCGCCGGCCAGGACGTCCCGGCGGACGGGCCGCCCGTCGCCGGGGAGGACGACGGCGCCGCACCCGCGCCCGACGCCCAGGACACTCCGGGAACTGGCTCCCAGGCGCCCGCGCCGGACGGTGACACCGACCCGGGTGACGGCTCCGGACAGACCGCGCCGCCCGCCGAGAGCGACTCCACCTCGCCCGACGACGGCTCCGCCGCTCCGGACGACGGCGTGAGCGGCGCCGGCCCTGCGGTCGGCATCACCTTCACCAACGGTGCGGGTGCCGAGGTCGGTGTCACTGGGAGCCAGACGGCCGACCAGTCGCTTCCCGCCCTCCAGCCCGAGCAGCACTTCGCGGCGGTCACCGGGGGCCCGGACTCCCCGGTCACCGGGATCGCCCCCACGGCCGACCCGTTCGGCACCTACGAGTGGCAGCTCCCGCCCGAGGGCGAGAGCAGCGACGCGGCGCTCGTCCAGCGCACCTTCGACCCGGAGGCGGGTGAGGTGAGCGAGGCGGAGATCGCGACCGGCTCCGGTGGCGAGTACGCGCAGGTGGACCTGCCGGCGGGCTCCGGCACCGAGCAGTACCCGTCCGGGCCGATGCACGTCGGCGATGACGGTGTGCTGACGTTCGCCCTGGGGCCGCGCTCCGACATCGATGGGGTGCGGGCCGAGGAGGGCTGGAGCTACGTCGAGCACGACCCGAGCACCGGCGAGACCCGCACGCTCGTGGACTCGACCGAACTGTCGGTCGACGACACCTATCTGCCCGACACCGAGAACGTGGCTGCCCACGACGGCCAGGTCGCCTTCCTCACCTACCCGATGAGCGAGGTCGGCCACCTGGACCTGTGGATCGCCGACCCGGATGTGTTCGTCGAGCCGCTCAACCTGGGGCCGGCCATGGAGGTGGACTCGAGCCCCTCGCACACGGCGTGGACCACGAGGAACGATGACGGCAACATCAGCATCATGGCGGTCGGTGATCGGCCGGACGCCGAGGACCCGCAGGAGCTCCTCGAGGTCGATCTGCCCGGCGGGTCGGTGACGGACATCGCCGTGTCCGACCACCCGGTCGCGCCCGACACGGTCCAGATCGTCTTCTCCGTCACGAGCGCGGGTGAGCACCTCGTGTACGTCTACGACGAGGCGTCCGACACGCTCCGTGAGGTCGTCACCGAGGACGCCGCCGACGTGGACGTCGAGTCGGGCGCCGTCGTGATCGGTGTCGGCCGGCCGGAGGAGGGGCCTCAGGCGACCTACCTCTACGACACGTTCGCCGGCGACATCGAGACCCTCTCCTCGACGACGGGCAGCACCGTCGATATTGCCGGGAGCACCGTCGTCTCCACCGGGCCGGGCACCGGCGACGACCCGGCGGGCTCGACGCGCATGGACGTCACGGACATCGTCGGCGCGCTGGAGCCGATCCAGTAGCACCGCTCAGCCGCAGCGCACGCACGAGGGGCACCCGCGAGCCGGGTGTCCCTCGTCGTCGTGCGGGTGCGGACGGGCCCGGCGCGAACGGGCCCGGCGCGAACGGGCCGAGGTTCCGTCACGCGCGATCCCGCGGGCCCGGACCGGGCCTGCGTGCCGGCTCAGAGCTGGTCGACGGCGAACGTGTCGCAGGCCTGCATGGTGCCGTCCTCGTAGCCGACCGTGAACCAGTGCATGCGCTGCTCCGACGAGCCGTGCGACCACGTCTCCGGGTTCACCTCCTGGCCGGCGCCGGCCTGGATGCGGTCGTCACCGACAGCCGAGGCGGCGTCGAGGGCGTCCTGGATCTCCTCCCGTGTCGGCTCGACGAGCATGGGCTCGCCGGTCTCCTCCTGCGGGACGCGGGAGGCGTGGTTGACCCACATGCCCGCGTAGCAGTCGGCCTGCAGCTCGAGGCGCACGCCGTCGGACTGCGGGCCGGTGTCCGTGCGGTTCGCCGTCGCCATCACGCCGGTCTCGTTCTGCACGTGGTGGCCGTACTCGTGGGCGAGGATGTACATCTGCGCGAGCGGCGCGTTCTCCGCACCGAGCTGCGTCTCGAGCTGGTCGAAGAACCCGGTGTCGATGTACGCGCTCTCGTCGGGCGGGCAGTAGAACGGCCCGACGGCGGACGTCGCGCCCCCGCAGCCCGTGTCCACGCTCTGCTCGAACAGCACGAACTCGGGGCGACGGTGGTCGATGTCGGCCTGTTCCGGGAGGGTGACCTCCCAGACGTCGTGCAGGGAGCCCCAGGTGAGGACCATCCGGCAGTCGACGTCGGTGTTCGCGTCCGCGCCCGTGCACTCGCCGAGCGTCTCCTCCTCGGCCGGGGCCGCGCCGCCGTCACCCCCGCCGCCGCCGATGACGCCGCCGAGGTCCTGGCCGGTGAGGAGGTAGACGACCAGCGCGACGATCGCCAGCCCGCCGCCACCGGCCGCCACGGTGCCGCCGCGGCCACGACCGCGCCGCCGGACGCCCTCGCCACCACCGCTGCCGCTCGCCGAGTCCCGGAACGTCATCGCGGGCTCCTTCCCGTCGTCGCACCTACCACCGGGCGGGACCTCCCCGTCCGGGCCGAGCGAACCTCCGAACAGTAGCGGGGGGCGGCCCGACCGGCGCGCCGTCGGTGTCCGACACGGCCGGTGGGATCGCACGGCCGGCGACCTCAACCAGCACGTCGGTCCGACGGCAGCGAGCCCGGGCATGGCTTTCATCGCCCCTCAGCGGTATCATCGCCATATGACGATGAATGGTGCGGGGGTCGGCGCGCACGCCGCCCTCTTCCACGCCCTGGCCGAGCCCGCGCGGCTCGCCCTCCTCACGCACCTGCGCAGCGGGGAGCATCGCGTGCGGGACCTCGTCGAGCACATGCACCTCGCGCAGTCCACCGTGAGCAAGCACCTCGCGTGCCTGCGCGACTGCGGCCTCGTCACGGTGCGGGCCGAGGGGCGCGCGTCGTGGTTCTCGATCAGCGACCCGGGCTCGCTGGAGGATCTGCTCGCGAGCGCCGAGCGCCTGCTCTCCGCCTCGGGCGCGGCGCGCACGCTGGCGGACCACACCCACGACGACGACGCGAACCACGCGACGACCGACGACGGGACCCCCGACGGGAGCCCGGACGACAGGAGCCCGGGTGACACCGCGCCCGACCGCGAGGCGTCCGGGGCGGAGGTCGGGTCGGGGGTGGCGTCGTGAGCCGGGCCCGGGGGGACGGCGTGCGCGCGCCCGGCGAGCGCGACCGCGACCAGGGCCACGACCACGGCATCGCCTCGGCCGCCGCGGCCGCCGACCCGGCCCTGCGGCGCCGCCTCGTCGTCGCGCTCGTGCTCACGGCCGGCATCGTGGTCGTCCAGCTCGTCGGCAGCGTGGTCACGGGCAGCCTCGCGCTGCTCACGGACACCGCCCACGCGGTGGCGGACAGCGTCGGGCTCGCGGTGGCCGTCGTCGCGGCAACGCTGATGGCGCGGCCGACGACGAAGATGCGGACCTGGGGGTTCGCCCGCGTGGAGGTCGTCGCGGCCCTCGGGCAGGCGGTCCTCCTGCTCGCCGTGGGCGTCTACGCGGCCATCGAGGCCGTGCGCCGCCTGCTCGAGCCCACCGAGGTGGCGGCCACCGAGCTGGTGGTGTTCGGCGTCGTCGGGCTCGCGGCGAACCTGGCCGCGCTCGCGGTGCTGATGGGTGGGCGCGCCGCCAACCACAACATGCGGGCCGCGTTCCTCGAGGTGCTCAACGACGCGCTGGGCTCGGTGGCCGTCATCGTGGCCGCGGTCGTCGTGCGCACCACCGGGTTCGACCGGGCCGACGCGATCGCCGGGCTGTTCATCGTCGCCCTCATCGTGCCGCGGGCGTTCCGGATCGTGCGGGACACCGGCCGGGTGCTGCTGGAGTACACGCCGCGGGGCGTCGACCTCGACGACGTGCGCACCCACCTGGTCGCCCTGGAGCACGTGCGCGAGGTCCACGACCTGCACGCCTCCGAGATCGGCACGGGCATGCCGGTGATCTCGGCGCACGTCGTCGTCGACGACCACTGCTTCGTCTCCGGCCACGCGCCCGAGATCCTGCAGAGCATCCGGGAGTGCGTGCGCGAGCACTTCCCGGTGTCCTTCGACCACGCGACGATCCAGCTCGAGACGGCCGCTGCGCGCGAGCGCTCGTGCTCCGGGATGCAGCACGCCTGACCCCTGACGTCACCGAGGGGGCGGGTCGGGGGTGCCGCACGGAACAGGGACCGACCGATATCCGGTGGAGCCCGCCGTTACGATGGTCTGCGGCCATGCGTCCGGCACGTCGCGCTCGATCAGGACCTCCGCCGGCACGCCCGCACCACGAAAGGCCCCCATGATCACCGCCCGAGACGTCTCGGTGTCCATCGGCGCCCGCGAGCTCCTCCACTCGGCGACCTTCCGCATCGACACCGGCATGAAGATCGGCCTCGTCGGCCGCAACGGCGCCGGCAAGACCACGCTGACGAAGATCCTGGCCGACGCCGGGGCCACGAGCGAGACCATCGTCCACACCGGCGACATCACCCGCGGGGGAACCGTCGGCTACCTGCCGCAGGACCCCCGCACCGGCGACCTCGACGTCCTCGCGCGGGACCGCGTGCTCTCCGCCCGCGGCATCGACACCCTGCTCGGCCGCCTCCGCAAGGCCGAGCGCGAGATGGGCGACCTCGACAACCCCGACCGGGCCGCGAAGGCCACCGAGCGGTACGTCCGGCTCGACGCCGAGTTCGAGGCCCTCGGGGGCTGGGCCGCGGAGTCCGAGGCCGCCGCCATGACGTCGGCGCTCGCTCTGCCCACCCGCATCCTCGACCAGCCCCTGCACACCCTGTCCGGCGGGCAGCGGCGCCGCGTCGAGCTCGCCCGCATCCTCTTCTCCGGCGCGGACACGCTCCTGCTCGACGAGCCGACCAACCATCTCGACCACGACTCGATCGTCTGGCTGCGCGAGCACCTCAAGAGCTACCAGGGCGGGTTCGTCGTCATCTCCCACGACGTCGAGCTGCTGCGCGACACGGTCAACACCGTGTGGCACCTCGACGCGAACCGCGGCGAGCTCGACATCTACAACCTCGGCTGGGACGCCTACCTCAGGCAGCGGGAGGTCGACGAGAAGCGTCGTCGCCGCGAGCGTGCCAACGCCGAGAAGAAGGCGTCCACCCTGCTGGCCCAGGCCGACAAGATGCGCGCCAAGGCCACCAAGGCCGTCGCCGCGCAGAACATGATCCGCCGCGCCGAGCGACTCACCTCCGGCCTCGAGGCCACCCGGGCGAAGGACCGGGTCGCCGCCCTGCGGTTCCCGGACCCCGCGCCGTGCGGGCGGACCCCGCTCACGGCGAAGGACCTGTCGAAGTCCTACGGGTCGCTCGAGGTGTTCGCGGGCGTCGACCTGGCGATCGACCGCGGCTCCAAGGTCGTCATCCTCGGCCTCAACGGCGCCGGCAAGACGACGCTGCTGCGCATCCTCGGCGGCGTCGAGCAGCCGGACACGGGCCAGGTGGTGCCCGGGCACGGCCTGAAGATCGGCTACTACGCGCAGGAGCACGAGACCCTCGACACGGACCGGACCGTGGTGGAGAACCTGCGCAGCTCCGCGCCCGACCTCACCGACACCCAGGTCCGCTCGGTGCTCGGCTCGTTCCTGTTCTCCGGGTCCGACGCCGACAAGCCGGCCGGCGTCCTGTCCGGCGGGGAGAAGACCCGGCTCGCGCTCGCGGTCCTCGTCGTCTCCTCGGCGAACGTCCTCCTGCTCGACGAGCCCACGAACAACCTCGACCCCGCCTCCCGGGAGGAGATCCTCGGCGCGCTGTCGACGTTCACGGGCGCCGTCGTCCTCGTCACCCACGACGAGGGCGCCGTGGAGTCCCTCGGCCCGGAGCGGGTGCTGCTCCTGCCCGACGGCGACGAGGACCTGTGGTCGGCCGACTACCTCGAGCTCGTCACGCTCGCGTAGGCGGGCACGGCCCGCGCGCGCCGCAACGGGCGCGGCGCCCGCGCGCCGAGCGGCGGCCTCACCGGACGGCGGTCGGGTCTGAGCGCACTCCGTAACGCGCCGTCGATCGTCCGTGACACGGGCGAAACCTGCCCTCCATAGCCTCCAGACCACCTCGGACCGTCCGGGAGACTGTGGAGGCGTTCGGATGTCGTACGTAAGACCTGCTGAACTGATCGTCTCGCTGGCGGACGCCGGCGAGTCGAAGATCAGGATGAGGACGTCCGACACGGTCGTCAAAGCCGTGATGGGCGGCGCGTTCCTCAGCCTGGGTGCCGCGTTCGCCGTCACCGTCACGGTGATGACCGGCAGCTCGTTGCTCGGTGCCCTGCTGTTCCCGATCGGATTCGTCCTGCTCTACCTGCTGGGCTACGACCTGCTGACCGGGGTGCTCGTGCTCGGCCCGATCGCCTGGCTGGACCGGACACGCGGCATCACCGCCCGCGCCGTGCTGCGCAACTGGGGACTGGTCTTCGTCGGCAACCTCATCGGCGCGCTCATGGTCGCGGTCCTCATGGGCATCGTCGTCACGTACGGCTTCGCCGTGCCGCCGAACGAGGTCGGTGAGGCGATCGGCGACATCGGCCACGGGCGGACCGTCGGCTACTCCGAGCACGGCGGCGCCGGCATGCTCACGCTCTTCGTCCGCGCGATGATGTGCAACTGGATGGTCTCCACCGGCGTCATCGGCGCGATGATGGCGAAGGACCTGCTCGGCAAGGTCGTCGCGATGTGGCTGCCGATCGCGCTGTTCTTCTTCATGGGCTTCGAGCATTCCATCGTCAACATGTTCCTCTTCCCCTCGGGGCTCCTGCTCGGCGGCGACTTCACGCTCAGCGACTACCTCGTCTGGAACGAGATCCCCACCCTGCTCGGGAACCTCGTCGGGGGACTGCTGTTCTCCGTCGCCCCCCTGGTCCTGCTCTACGGGCGGGCGCCGACGAACCATGCCACCGAGCCGACGGACGGGCTGGACGTCCTGCCCGCACCCGCGCCCGCCGCTTCCCGGGCACCCATGAGCACGACCGCCGTGGCGCCCGAGCGGACCCGCTCGCCGGTGCTCGTCACCGAGGAGGTCTGATATGCCCCGCCACGTCGTCGTCATCGGCGGTGGAATGGTCGCCCACCGCTTCGTCGAGGCCCTGCGCTCCCGCGACGAGGCCGGTCGGTGGGCGGTGAGCGTCTTCGCCGAGGAGCCGAGACGACCGTACGACCGCGTCCAGCTGACGAGCTACTTCTCCGGCCGCGACCCCAGGGACCTGGAGCTCGGCGACGACCACCTGTGGGAGGACGAGCGCGTCACCCTCAGGCGCGACTGCGCGGTCGTCGAGATCGACCGGGAACGGCGAACGGTCACGGACCGGCTCGGCCGCGTGCACCCCTACGACGAGCTCGTCCTCGCCACCGGAGCCGCGGCGGCCGTCCCCCCGATCCCCGGGGCCGACCTGCCGGGCGTGTTCGTGTACCGCGGGCTCGACGACGTGGCGGCGCTTCGGGGGTGGACGGAGGCCGCGCGGGACGGGGCCCCGGTCGCCCGGGGCTGGCAACGCCCCGTGCGCGGGGCCGTCATCGGGGGCGGGCTGCTCGGGCTCGAGGCCGCCGGGGCGCTCACCGCCCTCGGCGCCCAGGCGACGGTCCTGCAGAGTGGCACTCATCTCATGAACGCGCAGATCGACCTCGGCGGCGGCGAGGCGCTGAAGCGGATCCTGCAGGGCATGGGAATAGCCGTGCGGGTCGACGCGAGAACGACACGCCTGCGCGAATCGCGCCGCACGGGCGCGGTCGGCCACGTCGAGCTCGCCGATGGCCGGCTCGACGCCGATGTCGTCGTGTTCGCCACCGGGAACCGGCCCCGGGACGGGCTCGCCCGCGCGGCGGGCCTCGACGTCGGCACGCGGGGCGGCGTCGTCGTCGACGAGACGTGCCGGACGACGGACCCGCACGTCTGGGCCGTCGGCGACGTGGCGAACGTCGACGACGGCGGCTGCGTGGGTCTGGTGGCGCCGGGATACGCGATGGCCGAGGTCGTCGTGGATCGGCTCCTGGGCGGTCGGGCGACCTATCCCGGCGCGGACACGGCCACCAAGCTCAAGCTCCAGGGCGTCGACGTGGCGAGCTTCGGGGACGCGTTCGCGACCACCGAGCGCGCGATGGAGGTCGTGCACGCGAACCCGGTCGCCGGCACCTACGCCAAGCTCGTCGTCTCGGACGACGCCCGCACCCTGCTCGGCGGCGTGTTCGTCGGGGACGCCGGCCCCTACGCCACGCTGCGGCCGCTGCTCGGCACGGAGCTGCCGGCGGACCCCGGGCAGCTCCTCGCCCCCGAGGGCGGCGGCGCGGTGAGTCTCGACCTGCCCGCCGAGGCGGCGGTGTGCTCCTGCAACAACGTGACGGCCGGCGAGATCCGGTCCGCCGTCACCGAGCACGGGTGCACGGACCTGGCCGGCGTCAAGGAGTGCACCCGGGCCGGCACGAGCTGCGGCTCGTGCCTGCCGCTCGTCAAGAAGATCACGTCGGCGGAGCTCGCCCGCGCGGGCCTCGAGGTCTCCGGCGCCCTGTGCGAGCACTTCGAGATGTCGCGCGTCCAGCTCTACGACGCCGTCCGCGTGGCGGACCTGCACACGTTCTCCGACATCCTTGCCCGCTTCGGCGCCCCCGGGGCACGAGGCTGCGACATCTGCAAGCCCGTCGCCGCCTCCATCCTCGCCTCGCAGGGCAACGGCCACATCCTGTCCGGCGATCAGGCCGGCCTGCAGGACACGAACGACCACGTCCTGGCCAACATGCAGAAGGACGGCACCTACTCGGTCGTTCCCCGCATCCCCGGGGGGGAGGTGACACCGGAGCAGCTCGTCGTGATCGGCGAGGTGGCGATGGACTTCGGGCTGTACACGAAGATCACCGGCGGGCAGCGGATCGACATGTTCGGCGCGCGCATCGAGCAGCTGCCCCACATCTGGCGGCGACTCGTCGACCACGGCATGGAGTCCGGCCACGCGTACGGCAAGTCCCTGCGTACCGTGAAGTCCTGCGTCGGCTCCACATGGTGCCGCTTCGGGGTCCAGGACTCCGTGGGCATGGCGGTCGAGCTCGAGCTGCGCTACCGCGGGCTGCGCTCGCCGCACAAGATCAAGCTCGGGGTCTCGGGATGCGCCCGCGAGTGCGCGGAGGCGCGCGGGAAGGACGTCGGAGTCATCGCCACCGACAAGGGCTGGAACGTCTACGTCGGTGGGAACGGCGGATTCACCCCGCGGCACGCCCAGCTGCTCGCCGAGGACCTCGACGACGCCGCCCTCATCCGCACGATCGACCGATTCCTCATGTACTACATCCGCACGGCCGACCGGCTCCAGCGGACGGCGGCCTGGCTCGAGGAGCACGAGGGCGGGCTGGAGGCGATCCGGGCGGTCGTCCTCGAGGACTCCCTCGGGATCGGGGCCGACCTGGACGCCGCCATGGCACGGCACGTCGAGAACTACGCCGACGAATGGCGGGAGGTCCTCGACGACCCCGAGAAGCTGCGCCGGTTCGGGTCGTTCGTCAACGCGCCGGACGTCGCGGACCCCACGCTCGCGTATGTCACCGAGCGGGGGCAGATCCGGCCCGCGACGGCGAACGACCGGCAGGGGGCGGCGCTGTGATCCGCGTGTGCACCCTGGACGACCTGCTGCCCGAGCGCGGGGCCGCCGCGCTGGTCGACGGGGAGCAGGTCGCGCTGTTCCGGCTGGCGGGGGACACCGTGCTCGCGGTCCAGCAGCGCGACCCCTTCTCCGGTGCGAACGTCATGTCCCGAGGCGTCGTGGGCAACCGCGGCGGCCGCATCACGGTCGCCTCCCCGATGTACAAGCAGGTCTTCGACCTGGAGACCGGCGAGTGCATCGACGATCTCGGCTCCCTGCCGGTCCCGGGCGCCTCGCCCCACCTGATCGCGTGGAGCATCCGGGTCGACGGCGGCGCCGTCCACGTCGGGGAACCCGTCGAACGGAGGGTCACGTGACGTCACTGCTGGGAATCGACCTCAGGGGCCGCGACGTGCTCGTCGTCGGCGGCGGTCGCGTCGCCGCCCGCCGCGCACGAGCGTGGTCGGATGCGGGCGCGCGGGTCCACGTCGTGTCGCCGTGGACGGTCCCGGAGATGCGTGAGCTCCTCGAGGTCTCCGGCCGTTGGACCGACCGGGACGCACGCGAGGAGGACCTCGACGGGGCGTGGCTCGTGCTCGCCGCGACCGACGACAGCGAGGTCAACCGGATGATCGCCCGCTCGGCCGAACGCCGCCGCGTCTGGTGCATCGTCGCCGACGACGCCTCCGCAGGGACGGCGCGAACTCCCGCCCTCGCGCGCAGCGGCGACCTCGTGGTGGGCGTCGTCAGCGACGGGAGCTCGGATCCGCGGAGGGTGGCCGCCGTCAGGGATGTCCTCGCCGACCGGCTCCGGTCCGGAGTCGACCAACGACGACGCCGGTCCGGGCCCGGGAGGGTGACGCTCGTCGGTGGGGGTCCGGGGGCGGTCGACCTCCTGACCGTCCGCGGCCGACGGGCGCTCGCGGAGGCAGACGTCGTCGTCGATCGGCTGGGGCCGGTCGCCGTGATCGACGAGCTGCCCCCGGACGTCGAGGTCATCGACGTCGGGAAGGAGCCCGGCCGGCACGCGGTGCCCCAGGAGGAGATCAACGCGCTGCTCGTCGAGCACGCGCGCGCGGGCCGCAGCGTCGTTCGGCTGAAGGGCGGGGACCCGTTCGTGTTCGGCCGCGGTGGCGAGGAGGTTCGGGCCTGCCGGGCCGCGGGCATCGACGTCGAGGTGGTCCCGGGGCTGTCGAGCGCATGGAGCGGACCGGCGCTGGCGGGGATTCCCCTCACGCACCGTGGCGTGGTCGGGGCCGTCCACGTCGTCGCAGGGCACGACGGCCTGGAGCCATCGACGCTCACGTGCCTGAGGGAGAGGACCGCGACCGTCGTCGTCCTCATGGGGGTTGCGGCACTCGGCCGGATCGCCGGACAGGCCCTCACCGCGGGGGCGGACCCGGGGCTCCCGGTCGCCGTCGTGGAACGCGCCTCGATGGTCGACCAGCGCGTCACCAGGGCGCCCCTTCAGGACATCGCCGCGCGGGCTGCGGCGGCGGGCGTCACCTCGCCCGCCCTCATCGTCCTCGGCGATGCCGTCGCGACACTCGAGGAGTCGCGGGCAGCCGGGCGACCCGAGCTCGTCGCGGAGTCGGAGGCCGCCGGATGAGCCGGCCCGAGCTCGGCCCCGTGCTCGCCGGCTGCACGATCGTCGTGACCGCGGACCGCCGGGCGAACGACCTCGCGGCGGCACTCGGGCGCCGGGGCGCCGACGTGCGCCACGCCGCCGCCCTGTCGATGATCCCCACCTGGGACGACGACGAGCTCCGCGCCGCCACGGAAAGGCTCGTGGCGCGACCGCCGGACGTCGTGGTCGTCACGACCGGCATCGGATTCCGGGCCTGGCTGGAGGCTGCCGACGCGCACGGGCTGGCGGGCCGGCTCACCGCAGTGCTCTCGTCCACGAGGCTGATCGCGCGCGGGCCGAAGGCGCGAGGAGCGATCCAGGCGGCGGGACTGACGCCCGACTGGGTCACCGAGTCGGAGACCTCGGCCGAGATCACGGAGGTCCTCACGCGGGAGGGGGTGGCGGGCCTGAGGATCGCCGTCCAGCTGCACGGCGCCGGGGCCGACGGGCTGGACGCGGCCCTCGCCGCCGCGGGAGCCGAGGTGGTCCTGCTGGCCGTGTACCGGTGGGGCCCCTCGCCCGACCCGCGAGCCCTGGAGGACTCCGCGCACGCCGCGGCGAGCGGCGACGTCGACGCCGTGGTCTTCACCTCCGCGCCGGGGGCCGAGGCCTGGCTCTCCACCGCCGAACGGCTGCCGACCTGGGAGGCGGTCGAGGCCCGGTACGCGAGCGGCGACCTCGTGGCGGCCGCCGTGGGGGAGGTGACCGCCGGTCCGCTGAGGGCCCGCGGCATCACGCCCTTGATCCCCGACCGCGGCCGACTCGGAGCACTGATCCGCGGCCTCGTCGCCCACTTCTCCCCGCCCTCGCCCCGTGCGGCCGCCACGATCGCCGGTCCGCTCGAGGTGCGGTCGGGCGGCGCCGTCCTCTCCGGCGAGCTGGTGCCCCTGACCTCCGGCGGGCGGGAGCTGCTCCGGCTGCTCATCGCCCACGGCGGCCGGACCGTCGACCGGGCCGCACTGCTCGAGGCCCTCCCGGCCGCGACGAGCGCTCATGCGGCGGAGGTCGCGATCGCGCGCCTCCGCGAGGCGCTCGCCGCCCCTGGGCTCATCTCGACCGTCGTCAAACGTGGCTACACCCTGGAGATGGCATGACGTCCACCGTTCTCATCGGGTGTTCGCACGGCACGAGCGACCCGGCCGGCCGTGCGGCGATCCGCGCGATCCTCTCGGGCGTGCGATCCGCGCGCCCCGGCCTCGCGGTTCGCGAGGCGTTCGTCGACGTCCAGCGCCCCGAGGTCTCGGACGTGGTGCGCGACGTCGTCGCGCCCGTCGCGGCCTCCACCCCCGCCATGTCCGTCGGGTCTCCGGCGCGGGGCCGCGTGCCGGCCATGGACGCGGTCGTGGTCCCCCTGCTCCTGTCGGGCGGGTACCACGTGAACGTCGACGTGTCGGAGGCGGTGCGTGCGCGGCCGAACTGGGCCGGTCGCGCTGCCGCCGCGCCCGCGCTCGGCCCGGATCCCCGTCTCGTCGAGATCGCACTCGACCGCATCGCGGAGGCCGGCGCCCGGCCCGGAGACGCGATCGTGGTCGCCGCCGCGGGGTCGAGCCGACCCGAGGCGGCCCGCGACGTCGACGCGCTCGTCCGCGAGGTCGGCAGGAGGCACGCGGGCCCCGTGAGCGTGGGCTACGGGGCGATCGCGACGCCGAGCGTGGCGGGCGCCGTGCGGGACGCCCGGTCGGGTGGCCGCCGGGTGGTCGTGCTCGCCTACCTGCTCGCGCCCGGGTTCTTCTACGACCGCGTCGCGGAGGCCGGGGGTGACGTCGTCACCGCGCCCCTCGGGCCCGATCCTCGCCTCGTCGACATCGTCCTCGACCGGTTCGACCGCGAGGTCGCGGCACGTGTGCCTGACGCCGAGGCCGTCGAGTCGTAGGCGCGCGGTCACACACGGCGCCCGACGGTCCGGCCGGGCCCGCGCCGGAACTATCGCGCGGCGTCGAGGAGCGCGTCCTCCTCCTCGGCGTCGGAGACCTTCCTCCCCGGCCGCGACGAGAGCTCGCCACCGCGCGCGTAGGGCGTCCCCGCGAGCAGCTCCTCGTCGGCCTCGTCCACCTCGCGGCGCGCCAGCAGCGGCACGATGAGGAGCGCGCCGATCGCGAAGATCCACCACTGGAACGCGTAGCTGAGGTGGTTGCGCAGCGAGACGTCCGGCGCGGGGAGCGCGCGGAGCTCCGTGGGCGGCGCCGGGTCGGCGTCGAGCAGCTCGCCGTACCCGGCGAGGACGACGCCGCCCCCCTCCGCGAGCTCCCGGACCGGCGGCGGGGGGTCGGGCAGCGCATCCAGCGAGGTCCGCAGCGCGTCCTCCTCGATCGCGTAGAGCCACCCCGCTGCGGGCTCCCGGTCGCTCGGCCCCTCCGCCGGACGCAGGCGGAGCGTCACCGTCACCTCCCCGTCGGCGGGGCGCGGGAGGTCCGCCGGCGACATCGAGATCTCCGACGGCACCCACCCGCGGTCGACCGGCACGACGACGTCGCGCCCGTCGAGCTCGGTGGCGAGCAGGTCGACGACGTGGACCGCGGGGGTGCCGTCCACGGGCCGGTTGCGCAGCCCGAGCGTCGTGCCGTCGACCCACTCGCCGGTCACGGTGACGTACCGCCACGTGTCGGACCCGTCGACCAGGAGGTCGCCGAGCAGGTCCTCGGCCTCCACGGCGGGCGTGGCCTCGGCCTGCTCGACGGCGTCGCGCCGGTCCACCTTCTCCTCGTGCCGGTCGAGCTGCCAGGTGCCGAGCCACACGCACGCCAGGGCCGCGAGCACGCTCATCGCCATGAGCCCCAGCCAGCGCGGCGTGCGCAGGAACGCCCAGCGGCCGGCGCCCGGGGCGTCGGCCCTCCCGCCTCCGCTCATCGCAGGAACTCCCCGGGACGCACGTGGTAGGTCGGCCGACGTCGGGGCTCGCCGGTCTGCTCCGGGCCGTCGTCCGGAGCGCCCAGGCGCACGAGGCCTTGACCCGCGTGCTCGGCGGGGGTCGGGCCGCCACCCTCCCGGCCGGCGTTGGCGACGAGGACGGCGAGCAGCGGTGCGGTGAGCGCGCAGACGATGCACAGCCACCACCACTGGCGCGGCACGACGGCCATCGAGGCGAGGAACGCGACCCGCAGCCCCATGAGCAGCCAGTAGCGGCGCATCCGCCCGCCGAGGTCGTCGTGCAGGGACGGTGCGGCGGCCGTGATGGAGACGGACTCGGCGCGGCGGCCGCCCCGCAGGCGCTTCGAGACGTGCGTCGCGGGTGCGGCATCGGTGCGCCGGACCCTGGTCATCCCACCAGGCTACGCCGGGCCGGCGGCGGGTGGCCGCGGCGCCGACGGGTGGACGGGACGGGCGGTCCGCCGGACGGGACGGGGCGGTCGGCCGGACGGGGCGGTCGGCCGGACGGGACGGGCGGTCGGCCGGAGGGGTCAGGCCGTCGGACCGACGGGGGGTGGACGGCCGGGACAGGCCTGCCGGCCGGACCGCTGTCGGGACCGTCGGGGTCGATCGGCTAGCGTGGCCCGCGTGCGTACGCCAAGCATCGGGGAGATGACGTGACCGCGACCAACGGGTACGAGCCGCGCAGCATCCTCGTCACCGGGGCCTCCCAGGGCATCGGGGAGGCGATCGCGCGGCGTTTCGTCGACCTCGGCGACAAGGTCGCGGTGCTCTCCCGGTCCGGCCGCGGGCCCGAGGGGACGCTCGCCCTCGCGGGCGACGTGGCGAGCTCCGACGACGTCGACGCCGCCTTCGCCGCCGCGGAGGAGGCGCACGGCCCGGTCGAGGTGGTCGTGGCCAACGCGGGTGTCACCCGCGACCAGCTGCTCATGCGGATGAGCGACGACGACTTCGACACCGTCCTGCAGACGAACCTCGGCGGCGCCTTCCGGGTGGCCCGCCGCGCCTCGAAGGGCATGATCCGCCTGCGCCGCGGCCGGATCGTGCTCATCTCGTCGGTCATCGGCATGTACGGCGGACCGGGGCAGGTCAACTACTCCGCCGCCAAGGCCGGGCTCGTCGGGATGGCGCGCTCCATCACCCGCGAGCTCGGTAAGCGGTCGATCACCGCGAACGTCGTGGCGCCGGGCTTCATCGACACCGAGATGACCCGCGTGCTGCCCGAGGCGCAGCAGGAGACCTACCTCGGCGCCATCCCCGCCGGACGGTTCGGCGAGATCGACGACGTCGCGGGCGTCGTCGAGTTCCTCGCCTCGCCGTCCGCGGCCTACGTCTCGGGCGCCGTCATCCCCGTCGACGGCGGTCTCGGCATGGGGCACTGACCCCGACCCACCCTCGCGCCGGCGGCGCGGATCCCCCCGAACGAAAGACACAGAGAAGAGGACTCATGGGACTGCTGGAGGGCAGGACGGTGCTCGTCACCGGCGTGCTGAAGAACAACTCCATCGCCTTCCACGTGGCTCGGCTCGCACAGGAGCAGGGTGCCCAGGTGGTGCTGACCTCCTTCGGCCGGCAGATGCGGCTCACCGAGGTGACCTCCCGGCGCCTGCCCACCGAGGCGCCGGTGGTCCAGCTCGACGTCACGGACGCGGGAGACCTCGAGGCGCTGGAGGGCCGCGTGCGCGAGCACGTGGACCATCTCGACGCCGTGGTCCACTCCATCGGCTTCGCCCCCCAGTCGGTCATGGGCGGCAACTTCCTCAGCGGCCAGTGGCCCGACGTCGCCACCGCGCTGGAGGTCTCGGCGTTCTCGCTGAAGTCGCTCGCGGTCGCGGCGAAGCCCCTCATGGGCCCGGGCTCCGCCGTCGTCGGCCTCACGTTCGACGCCTCCTACGCGTGGCCGGTCTACGACTGGATGGGCGTGGCCAAGGCGGCGTTCGAGTCCACCGCCCGCTACCTCGCGCGGGACCTCGGCCCGGACGGCATCCGCGTCAACCTCGTCGCGGCCGGCCCCGTCCGCACCACCGCCGCGACCTCGATCCCCGGCTTCGATCAGATGGAGTCGACCTGGGACGCGCGCGCACCGCTCGGCTGGGACAACACCGACGCCGGACCGACGGCCCGCACCGTGCTGGCGCTGTGCTCGGACTGGCTGCCCGCCACCACCGGCGAGATCGTGCACGCGGACGGCGGCGTGCACGCCATGGGCCAGTGATGTCGAGGACGCTCGTCCTCCTCAGGCACGCGAAGGCAGCCCAGATCGGCAGGGCCGGTGACGCCTCGCGCGAGCTCTCGGGGCGCGGTGAGCGTCAGGCGCGCGCGCTCGGCCCGCTGCTGGCGGACCAGGTGGGCGCGATCGACGTCGCACTCGTCTCCACCGCCGCCCGCGCGGCGAGCACCGCCACGCTGCTGGCGCAGGGCGCCGAGGTCCGTGAGCGCCGCGACGTCCCGGAGATCTACCAGTACGCCGCCCGCGGCCTGCTCGACCTCGTGCGGGACACGGACGGTGACCCGGGCGTGCTCCTCGTGGTCGGCCACGAGCCGACGATCTCCTCGCTCGCCGCGTTCCTGCACGACGAACGCAACGACTCCCTCGCCCTGCAGGTCTCCCTCGGCGTGCCGACGGCCACGGCGTGCGTGCTCGACGTCCCCGGCCCGTGGGCCGAGCTCGACGGCGGGTCGGCGCACCTGCGCGCCCTCGTGCGTCCTTCGGCCTGAGGTCCTGGGAGCCGCGCGCCGGCGACTACCGCCCGGCCCGCCAGCGCTCGCCGGCCGATCGCAGGCCGACCGCCGGCACCCGTCAGAGGCGGATGCTCGTGAAGTCCTCGGTCTGCTTGCGGATCGCCACCTCGGTGGGGAGCCGCTCGATCGACGAGGCGCCGAAGAACCCGACGACCCCCTCGGTGTGGTCGAGGATGTACTGCGCGTCCTCCGGCTCCGCGATCGGGCCGCCGTGGCACAGCACGAGGATGTCGGGGTTGACCGCCTTCGCGGCGTCGTGCAGCTCCTGCACGCGCGTGGCGCACTCCTCGAGGGTCAGCGCGGTGGTCGCGCCGATCGTGCCCTTCGTCGTCAGCCCCATGTGGGGCACGAGCACGTCGGCCCCGGCGCGCGCCATGTCGGCCGCCTGCTCCGCCTCGAACACGTAGGGGGTCGTCAGCAGGCCGCGCTCGTGGGCCGCGGCGACCATGTCGACCTCGAGCCCGTACCCCATGCCGGTCTCCTCGAGGTTCTGCCGGAAGACGCCGTCGATGAGGCCGACCGTGGGGAAGTTCTGCACGCCCGTGAAGCCGACGCGGGCGATCTCGTCGAGGAACGGCCCCATGAGGCGGAAGGGGTCGGTGCCGTTGACCCCGGCGAGGACGGGGGTGTCCCGCACGACGGGGAGCACCTCGCGGGCCATCTCCATCACCACGGCGTTCGCGTCGCCGTAGGCCAGGAGGCCGGCGAGCGAGCCCCGGCCGGCCATCCGGTAGCGCCCCGAGTTGTAGATGATGACGAGGTCGATGCCGCCGGCCTCGGCGGACTTCGCCGACAGTCCGGTGCCGGCGCCGCCGCCGATGATCGGTCGGCCCGACTCGACGGTGGCTCGCAGGCGGGCGAGGGCGTCCTGACGCTTCATGGTGCGGGTGCTCCTTCGTGGGTGGGGGCCGGGTGTCGTGGTCGTCGCGGAGGTGGCGGCCGCCGTGGGTGGTGGCGCCGTCCCGGGCCGGGTCGGTGCGCTCCGCCTCAGCGGGCCGAGCGGATGAGCTCGTGCAGGGCGTCGGCCGCCCCTGTGCCGAAGCCCGGGTCGTTGACGGCGAGGTCGACCTCGCGCACCGCGACGTCGGAGCCGGCAAGGCCCGCCCGGATCGCGGCGAAGCACGCCGCGTCGGCCTCGGGGTCGTGGAACGGTCCGCCCTCGACGTCGATGCCGGACACGCCGCGCAGCGGGAGGTGGACCTCGACCGGGCCGCTCGCTGCGCGCAGCCTGGTGGCGATGCGTGTCCCGAGCTCGGCCATCTCCTCGGCCGTGGTGCGCATGAGCGTGACGGTGGGGTTGTGGACGACGAAGCTGCGGCCGGCGTACCGCTCGGGGACGGTCGCCTCGGGCCCGAAGTTGCACATGTCGAGCGCGCCGACGCTCACCACCTGCGGGAGGCCGGCCGCCCCGGCGGCCTGGAGCCGGTCGGGCCCGGCGGACAGCACGCCGCCGAGGAGGTCGTCGACGAGCTCGGTGGTCGTGAGGTCGAGGACGCCGTCGAGGAAGCCGTCGCGCACGAGGGTCTCCATCGCCCGGCCGCCCGCCCCGGTCGCGTGGAAGACGAGCACCTCGTAGCCGAGCTCGGACAGCCGGGCCCGGGCCTCGTCGACCGCGGGCGTGGTGAGCCCGAACATGGTGGCGCCGATCAGGTGCGCCTCGTCGCTGCGCTCGGCCGCCGCCCGCTCCTCGAAGCCGCGCGCCATCGCCGCCGCGGCGGCCACCGCGTTAGACAGGACCTCTCGCGAGATGCGGTTGATGCCCGCGACGTCGACGACGGACGGCATGATCGTCACGTCCGTGGCGCCCACGTAGGGGCTGACGTCGCCGGCCGCCATGGTCGTCACCAGGAGCTTCGGCACACCGACGGGGAGCGCCTGCATCGCGCGGGAGGCGACGGACGACCCGCCGGACCCACCGATGGCGAGCACGGCGTGGAGCTCGCCCGCCGAGTACAGGCGGGAGACGACCGCGGCCGCGCCCTCGCTCATGGCGGCGATGGCGGCGCCCCGGTCGTCGGCGCCGCGCAGGGTCTCGACGTCCGTGCCGGCGGCGGCCGCGACCTCGTCCGAGCCGATGTCGGCGATGCCGCCGCCGTCGGAGAACGTGCCGACGTCGATCAGGCGGGTCTCCACGCCCGCCGCGTGCAGCCGCTCGCGCAGCCAGGTGTGCTCGTCCCGCTTGGTGTCCAGCGTGCCGACGAGGACCACTGTGGTCATCTCTCGCTCCTTCGCGCAGATCGGTGTCCCGCACCCAGCCTGGCGCACCTGCCGGTGGGCCGCCAGGCCGGAGGCCCTGGAGCCGGTCGTCGCTCCTTGCGGGTCGCTACTCCTCGCCGGCTGCCTCGTCCGCCACGCCGGTGAGCGCGAGGGCGGTGTCGAGGCGGTCGCCCGTGATGAACGCGTCGGCGTTCTCCCGGACCACCGGGCGGCCCCCGTACCCGACGCCCAGGCCGGCCGCACCGAGCAGGTCGAGATCGTTCGCGCCGTCCCCGACGGCGAGGACCCGCGCCATCGGGACGCCCACCTCGCCCGCCCACCGCCTGGCGCGGTCGGCCTTGGCGGCCCGGTCGACCACCTCGCCGACGGTCCGGCCGGTGAGCCGGCCGTCGCCCGCGACCTCGAACGTGTTGGCCGCGACGAACCGCGTGCCGAGCGGCTCGACCGTGGGCGCGACGATCTCGACGAACCCGCCCGAGACCACGCCGGTCGGCACCCCGGCGTCCCGGGCGCGCAGGAACATGTCGGCGGCGCCGGGGGAGAGCTCGACCGCCGCCCGGACCGCGTCGAGCACCGCCGCGGCGTCGAGGCCGGCGACGAGGGCCACGCGCTCCTCGAGGGAGGCGCGGAAGTCGAGCTCGCCGCGCATCGCGCGCTCCGTGACGGCCGCGACCTCGTCCTCGACCCCGGCGTGCGCCGCGACGAGCTCGATGACCTCGCCCGCGAACAGCGTGGAGTCGACGTCGGTGAGGATCAGCCCGGGGCCGAGCTCGGCCAGCTCGCCGGTGGTCACCGCGACGTCGACGCCGAGCGCGGTCGCCGGGCCGCGGATCTCGTCGCGCAGCTCCCTGGCCGTGCGGGTGAGGGGCATGGGTGCGTCGTCGGGGGCCGTCTCCGCACCCGAGGAGCCGGGCAGGCGCAGCGCCCAGCCGACGGTGCGCAGCGGGCCGAGCGTGCCGTGGGCGGCCGCGACGTCGTCGGACCGGCCGGCGAGCAGGTCACCGACGTGCGTGACGAGCGAGACCGGCACGGGCCGCGGGGAGACGAGCGTGACGCGCAGCGCCGTGCCGCCCCCGGCGGGGACGGTCGGAACCGGCCGCAGGCCGGCCGACGAGGGGCCCGCCGTCACCTCGTGACCGTCATCCCCTTGGGGACGACGGTGATGCCCCCCGGGGTGATGGTGTAGCCGCGCGCACGATCGTGCTCGTGGTCGACGCCGATGGTTGCGCCCTGCTCGACGACGACGTTCTTGTCGAGGATCGCCTTGTTCACCGTGGCGTTGCGGCCGACCTGGACGCCGTCGAAGAGGACGGAGTCCCGCACCGAGGACCACGAGTTCACCCGGACGCCGGGGGAGAGGATCGAGCCGACGACCTCGCCGCCGGAGATGATGACGCCGGGGGAGATGATCGAGTCGAGCGCGTGGCCCAGGCGCTCCTGGTGCCCGTAGACGAACTTCGCCGGGGCGAGCCCGTGGTAGCCGGTGTGCAGGGGCCACTGATCGTTGTAGAGGTTGAACACCGGGACCACGGAGATGAGGTCCATGTTGGCCTCGTAGAACGCGTCCACGGTTCCGACGTCGCGCCAGTACGCCTTGTCCCGGTCGCTGGCCCCGGGGACCTCGTTGAACGTGAAGTCGTACAGCCCCGCCCGGCCCTCGGCGACGAAGCTCGGCACGATGTTGCCGCCCATGTCGTGGTTCGACCCGGAGTCGTCCGCGTCGGCGATGACGGCCTGGCGCAGGGCGTCGGCGTCCATCACGTAGTTGCCCATCGACGCGAGGATCTGGTCGGGCGCGTCGGGCAGGCCCTCGGCGTCCTTCGGCTTCTCGAGGAAGCTCTCGATCTTGTGCGGGTCGTCGGCCGAGGCCTGGATGACGCCGAACTGGTCGGACAGCGACAGCGGCTGCCGGATCCCGGCCACCGTGAGCGGGAACCCGGACTCGATGTGCTGGTCGACCATCTGGGAGAAGTCCATGCGGTAGATGTTGTCGGCACCGACCACCACCACGATGTCCGCCCGCTCGTCGTCGATGAGGTTGAGCGACTGGTAGATCGCGTCGGCGGAGCCGAGGAACCAGTTCTTGCCCTTGCGCTGCTGGGCGGGTACCGGCGCCACGTAGTTCCCGAGCAGGTTCGACATGCGCCAGGTCTGGGTGATGTGGCGGTCGAGCGAGTGCGACTTGTACTGCGTGAGCACCACGATCTTCAGGTACCCGGAGTTGACGATGTTCGACAGCGCGAAGTCGATGAGCCGGTAGGTGCCCCCGAAGGGGACGGCCGGCTTGGCCCGGTCCGCGGTGAGCGGCATGAGCCGCTTACCCTCGCCGCCGGCCAGGACGATCGCGAGCACGCGTGGGGATGCCATGGGCTCAGCCTAGGCGGTACCTGTGATCCCGAGCACGCGGTCCGACGGGCGGAGCGCGATCGTCCGGCACGCGGACCTCGACGGTCGGGGTCGCGCACCCCGGTCGGGCGCACCTCGGGCGCACCTCGGGCGGCCCGGTGGCGCGGCCCCTGGCCCGCACGACGTGGTGCGTTGCCGTGGCTTGGCGTTGTCGGCAGAGTGGGGCCGTGCGCGGACGCGCGCCCCGATCGTGCCGCAACGAGGAGGCCCACCGTGAGAGTCGACCTGATCACCCGCGAGTACCCGCCGCACATCTACGGCGGCGCGGGCGTGCACGTCTCGGAGCTGGCCCGCGTCCTGCGCCCGCGCATCGACGTGCGGGTCCACGCGTTCGACGGCCCCCGCAGCGAGGACGGACCCGGCGGCGTGCCCGTCACCGGCTACGGCGAGCTGCCCGAGCTTGAGGGCGCGAACGCCGCGCTGCGCACCTTCGGCGTGGACCTGCAGATCGCCGACCGGCTCGCCGGTACCGACCTCGTGCACTCCCACACCTGGTACGCGAACCTCGCCGGGCACCTGGGCGGGCTGCTCAACGGGGTGCCGCACGTGCTGTCCGCGCACTCGTTGGAGCCCATGCGCCCGTGGAAGGCCGAGCAGCTCGGCGGCGGGTACGCGCTGTCGAGCTGGGCCGAGCGCACCGCCTACGAGGGCGCGGCGGGCGTCGTCGCGGTCTCGAACGGTATGCGGGAGGACATCCTGCGCGCGTACCCGGGCGTGGACCCGGGCAAGGTCCACGTGGTGCACAACGGCATCGACCTCGACGAGTGGGCCCGCCCCACCGGCCCCGACGGCGAGGCCGCGATCGCCGCTGCCCGCGAGCGCCACGGCATCGACCCGGACCGGCCCGCCGTCGTCTTCGTCGGTCGGATCACCCGGCAGAAGGGCCTGCCGCACCTCCTGGCCGCCGTCGAGCGGCTCCCGGAGGAGGTGCAGGTCGTCCTGTGCGCCGGCGCCCCGGACACCAAGGAGATCGCCGCCGAGGTCTCCGGCGCCGTCGCCGAGCTCGCGCAGCGTCGCACCGGCATCGTGTGGATCGAGGAGATGCTGCCGCGCGAGCAGCTCGTCGCCGTCCTGGCCGCCTGCGACGTCTTCGTCTGCCCGTCCGTGTACGAGCCGCTCGGCATCGTCAACCTCGAGGCCATGGCGGTCGGCCTGCCGGTCGTCGGGTCCGCCACCGGCGGCATCCCGGACGTCATCGTCGACGGCGAGACCGGCACGCTCGTGCCCATCGACCAGCTGCAGGACGGCACGGGCACGCCGACGGACCCCGAGCGGTTCCACGCCGACCTGGCCGCGGCGCTGACCGATCTGGCGACCGACCCCGGGCGGGCGCGCGCCCAGGGTGTCGCCGCCCGGCGCCGGGTCGAGGAGCACTTCGCCTGGAGCGCCGTCGCCGAGCGCACGATCGCCGTGTACGAGCAGGTCCTCGCCGGGCGGTAGCCGGGCCGCGGCGGGGGTCCGGCCGGGCGGCGACGCCGTGGGCGCCCGCCGGCAGCCTCGCGAGGCCGAGCGGCCGGGCGGGTCGGGCCGCCCGCCCGACGGCGGCGACCTACGCTGGGTGCCATGGGTGATGTCCTGACGCTGTCCGACGTCCGTGTGCGCCGCGGGCAGGCCGAGCTCCTCAAGGGGGTCGACTGGTCGGTCGACGACGGTCAGCGCTGGGTGATCGTCGGACCCAACGGCGCCGGCAAGACGACGCTCGTCTCGCTGCTGGTCGGCCAGGTCTTCCCGACCACCGGCACGGTCGACGTCATCGGTGAGCGCCTCGGGCGCGTCGACGTCGCCGAGCTCCGCCAGGTCGTCGGGTTCGCCTCCTCGGCGGGCGAGCGGCGCGTGTACGCGTCGGAGACCGTGCTCGACGTCGTGCTCACCGGCGCCTACGGCATCCAGGGGCGGTGGCGCGAGAGCTACGAGCAGCTCGACACCGGCCGGGCCCGCGCCCTGCTCAGCTACGTCGGCATGAAGGACCTGCGCGACCGCACGTTCGGGACGCTGTCCACGGGCGAGCGCAAGCGCGTCCAGATCGCCCGTGCGCTCATGCCGGACCCCGAGGTGCTCGTCCTCGACGAGCCCGCCGCCGGCATGGACCTCGGTGGTCGCGAGGACCTCGTCGCCTCGCTCGCGCGGCTCGCGCGCGACCCGCGAGGCCCGGTGATGATCCTCGTGACCCACCACCTCGAGGAGATCCCGCCCGGCTTCACCCACGCGATGCTCATGGACGAGGGGCGGGCCGTCTCGGCCGGTCCCATCGAGGAGGTCCTCACGGCCGAGGCGATCTCCTCGCTCTACCGCATGCCGCTCACCCTCACCGTCGACGAGGGGCGCTACCACTCCCGCCGCAGCGTCTAGCACCGTCCGCGGCGGCCCGACCAGCCCGCGGCCTCGGACCCGCCGGCAGCGGCTCGCACCGCCGGCTGCCCCGGACCCGTTCCGTCCGGGTCAGATCTGCCCCCGTGGCGCGGACGTCGCACCGGTAGACTGGCCGTACCTACAGGGAGGAGGTCGGACCATGTGGTGGATCTGGCTGGTCACGGCGATCGCGCTCGGCATCGTCGAGATGCTCACCGTCGACCTCATCTTCCTCATGCTGGCCGGCGGCGCCGCCGCCGGCACGCTCGTCGCGCTCACCGGCGCCCCGATCTGGGTGCAGGCGGTCGTCGCCGGTCTCGTCGCGCTCACGCTGCTCTTCGTGGTGCGCCCCTGGGTCAAGGAGATGCTCGCGCGCTCCACGCCCGACACGCCGATGAACATCCGCGGCCTGGTCGGACAGATCGCGCACACGCTCACCGAGGTCACCGACCGGGAGGGTCGCGTCAAGCTCCACGGCGAGGTGTGGTCGGCCCGCACCGCCCCCGACGTCCTGCCCCGCCCGGCCGACGAGGACGTGCGGGTCGTGGAGATCGACGGGGCGTTCGCCGTCGTCGCGCCGCTCGACGTCGTCGGCGACCCCTACGGCACCGCGCCGCCGGCGCGACCCTGGAACGCCGGCTTCGGACCGGGTGACCAGGTGCCACCCACGTACCGGCCCGGGCCCGCCCCCGGCTACTAGACCCGTCGGCCGGCCGCGGCCGTCGTTCCCACGACACAGGAGAGATACGTGGACAGCATCACCGAGTGGATCATCCTCGGCGTCATCGTCATCGCGGTGGTGGTGATCCTCAGCAAGGCGGTCGTCATCGTCCCGCAGGCCGGCGCCCTCATCGTCGAGCGGCTGGGCAAGTACCACTCGACGATGTTCGCCGGGTTCCACGTCCTCATCCCGTTCTTCGACAAGGTGCGCGCCCGGGTGGACCTGCGCGAGCAGGTGGTCTCGTTCGCGCCGCAGCCCGTGATCACGTCGGACAACCTCGTGGTCTCGATCGACACCGTCATCTACTTCCAGGTGACCGAGCCGGGCGCGGCCGTCTACGAGATCGCGAACTACATCACCGGTATCGAGCAGCTGACCGTCACCACGCTGCGCAACGTCATCGGTTCGATGGACCTCGAGCAGACGCTGACCTCGCGCGACCAGATCAACAGCCGGCTGCGCGGCGTGCTCGACGAGGCGACCGGCCGCTGGGGCATCCGCGTCAACCGCGTCGAGCTCAAGGCGATCGACCCGCCCCAGTCCGTCCAGGGCGCGATGGAGCAGCAGATGCGCGCCGAGCGCGACCGCCGCGCCGCGATCCTCACCGCCGAGGGTGTCAAGCAGTCCGCGATCCTCACCGCCGAGGGTGAGAAGCAGTCCCAGATCCTGCGGGCCGAGGGTGAGGCGCAGTCCGCCGTCCTGCGGGCCCAGGGTGAGTCCCGCGCGATCCACGAGGTCTTCCAGGCCATCCACTCCGCCGACGCCGACGACAAGGTGCTGTCCTACCAGTACCTCCAGACGCTGCCGGAGATCGCGAAGACGCAGTCGAACAAGATGTGGTTCATCCCCGCCGAGGTCACCGGTGCGATGGCCTCCCTCGCGAGCGCCTTCGGCCCCGAGGGCGGCAGCGGCGGCGGGTCGTTCCGCGCCCCGACGCCGCCGCGTCCCCCGCGGCGCGGCGACGGCGACAGCGCGGAGAGCGGGCCCTCGACGTCGACCCCGCCGCCGTCGACCGCGTTCGACGCGCCGAGCCTGCAGGACCCGCAGGAGGCGCTGCGCGAGGCGCGCGCCGACGTGGCGAGCGCCGAGAGCGAGGTCAGCGAGGAGCCCGGCATCGGCGGTCGCCGGGCGACCCGGTCCCGGGCCGCGGGCGACGCCGGCGCTCCGCCGGTGGGCGGTGCGGCGCCGGGTGGTCCGACGACCGGTGCGCCCGGTGCGCCCGCGGGTGGTGCGCCCACGGGTGGGCCCGCGACCGGCGGCCCCGCGACGGGTGGCCCCGCCCACGGGCAGGGCCCGGCCGGCACCACGCGCGCCTGGAACCCGGGCGGCCAGCCGCCGTCGCGGGCCTGACCCACGGCCCGCCAGGCTCCCTGACGACGGAGCCCTCGCGGTACCGACCGACCGCCGGCCCCGGCAGCCCCCGCGCTGCCGGGGCCGGCGTCGTTCGTGGCGGCTGCCCGCTGCGCGCACGGCCGGTCGCTGCGCACCGATGACGACGAGCGGTCGGTGCAGTGCCAGGATGTCCGGGTGCTCCTGCGCCTCCTGAGGTACTACCTACGTCCGCACGCCCGCACGCTCGGCGCGATCCTCCTGCTCCAGCTCGTCTCGACGCTGGCCGCGATGATGCTGCCCAGCCTCACGGCGGACGTCATCAACGACGGGCTGCTGGCGGCCGACTCCGGCGCCGTGATCCGCATCGGGCTCGTCATGCTCGGCATCTCGGCGATCCAGATGGCCGCCCAGATCACGACCGCGTTCCTCGCCGCCCGCATGGCGGCCCGCGCGGGCGGCGCGATCCGCCGGTCGGTCTTCGCCAAGGTCCAGCGACTCTCGGTGGCCGAGGTGTCCACCGTGGGCGCGCCGTCGCTGGTGACCAGGTCGACCAACGACGTCCTCCAGGTCCAGATGCTCACCCTCATGGGCTCGATGTTCCTCGTCATGTCGCCGATGATGATGGTCGGCGGCATCGTCATGGCGGTCCGCGAGGACCCGCCGCTGTCGTGGCTCATCGTCGCCGCCGTACCGGCGCTGCTGCTCGTCATGCTCGGCGCGATCCTGCTCGCCCGGCCGATGTTCGAGGTCGTGCAGAAGCGCATCGACCGCATCAACCGCCTCATGCGCGAGCAGGTCTCCGGCGTCCGCGTCATCCGGGCCTTCACCCGGCAGGGCACGCAGCGGGCCACGTTCGACGTCGCCTCGAACGAGCTCGCCGGCACGCAGCGGCGCATCGGCGTGATCTTCGGGATCACCTTCCCGCTGGTGCAGCTGCTCATCATGGGCGGCCAGGTGCTCGTCGTCTGGTTCGGCGGCCTGCGCGTCGACGCGAACCAGATGGAGATCGGCTCGATCGTCGCCTTCCTCAGCTACCTGATGTTCATCTTCATGTCCGTGATGTTCTCGGTGATGCTGCTGATGATGGTGCCGCGCGCCGCGGTCTGCGCCCGGCGCATCGTCGAGGTCCTCGACATCGCCCCCGCGATCGCCCCGCCGGCGCAGCCCGAGCCGATCGGCGACCGCGCGGAGGGGCGCCGCGTCGATCTCGTCGACGTGACCTTCGGCTACCCCGGCGCGGACGAGCCGGTCCTCGACCGGATCTCCCTCACCCTCGAGCCGGGCACGACGACGGCGGTCGTCGGCTCCACCGGGTCCGGCAAGACGACGCTCGTCAACCTGCTGCCCCGGCTGCTCGACGTCTCCTCGGGCTCGGTGCGGATCGGCGGCGTCGACGTCCGCGCCGCCGCCCTGCCGGACGTGCGCTCGCGCATCGCGCTGGTCCCGCAGCAGGCCTACCTGTTCGGCGGGACCGTGCGGTCGACGCTCTCGCTCGGCTCGGGCGAGGTGCCTGAGGAAAGGCTGTGGCAGGCACTCGAGGTCGCGCAGGCGGCGGAGTTCGTCTCGGACCTCGACGACGGCCTCGACTCCGCCGTCGAGCCGGGCGGGCAGAACTTCTCCGGCGGCCAGCGCCAGCGCCTGGCGATCGCCCGAGCCCTGGTCCACGGCGGTGAGATCTACGTCTTCGACGACGCCTTCTCCGCCCTCGACATGGCGACCGACGCCCGCCTGCGCGCCGCGCTGCCGCAGATGACGACGGGAGCGACGGTGCTCGTCGTCGCCCAGCGCGTCTCCACCGTCCGGGACGCCGACCAGATCGTGGTCCTCGACGCCGGTCGCGTCGTCGGCCGGGGCACGCACGAGGAGCTGATGGGGGCCAGCGAGACCTACCGCGAGATCGTGCTGTCCCAGATCTCGGCGGAGGAGGCGGCATGAGCCGGCAGGACCGGCCGATGCCCGGGGAGAGGCCCGCGAACTTCGGCGCCACGATCCGGCGGCTCCTCGCCGAGATGCGACCCGAGCGGCTCGCCCTGGTCGCGGTCGTGCTGCTCGGCATCGTCTCCGTCACCCTCTCCGTGCTCGGCCCGCGCTACCTGGGTGAGGCGACCGACGTCGTCGTCGAGGGCTTCGCGAGCCGGCTCGTCCCCGAGGGAGTGACCCTCGACCAGGCCATCGCCGGCCTGCGGTCGTTCGGGCAGGACGAGATGGCCGACATGCTCGCCGCCATGCCCGGCCTCGAGCCCGGAGCCGGCCTCGACCGCACCGAGCTGGCCCGCTCGCTCGGGATCGCGCTGGGCGTGTTCGCCGGCGGTGCCATGGCGATGGCCGCGAACATGCTCATCCTCAACGTCGTCGTCCAGCGGGTCGGCGTCCGGCTGCGCGCCAAGGTGCAGGCCAAGGTCGACGCCATGCCGCTCGCCGAGCTCGACCACCGCTCGAGGGGCGACCTGCTCTCCCGGCTGACGAACGACATCGACAACATCACGCAGGCCCTCAACCAGACGCTGTCCCAGCTCATCACGTCCGTGCTGACGATCGTCGGCGTGCTCGCGATGATGGTGTGGATCGACTGGCGCCTCGCGATCGTCGCCGTCGTCACCGTGCCCGTCTCGGCCGTCATCATGGGGATCGTCGCCAAGCGGGCGCAGCCCCACCACGTGGCGAACTGGACGGCCACGGGCGAGGTCGGCGGCACCGTCGAGGAGGCCTTCAGCGGACACCAGCTCGTCCAGGCCTTCGGCGCGGAGGACGAGTTCGGCACGCGGTTCGTCGAGCAGAACGACCGGCTCGTCGCCGCCGCCGACCGCTCCCAGTTCCTGTCCGGCACGATGATGCCGCTCATGCAGTTCGTCTCGAACATCTCCTACGTCCTCGTGGCGGTGTTCGGCGTCCTGCGCGTCTCGCAGGGCGGGGTCACCATCGGTGAGGTCCAGGCCTTCGTCACCTACTCGCGCCAGTTCGGGCAGCCCATCGGGCAGCTCGCCGGCATGGCCGCGCTCGTCCAGTCCGGCGGGGCATCGGCGGAGCGGGTCTTCGAGCTGCTCGACGCCGCTGAGATGGAGCCCGATCACCGGGACCCCAGGCGGGTGAGCGACGTGCGCGGCGACGTGCACTTCGAGGACGTCGACTTCCGCTACGTTGACGACGTGCCGCTCATCACCGGCCTCGAGCTGCGGGCGAGGCCGGGGCAGACGGTCGCGATCGTCGGGCACACGGGTGCGGGCAAGACGACGCTCGTCAACCTGCTCATGCGCTTCTACGAGGTGCGCGGCGGACGGATCCTCGTCGACGGCATCGACACCCGCGAGATGACCCGCGACCACCTGCGCAGCCACATCGGCATGGTCCTGCAGGACACGTGGCTGTTCGAGGGGACCGTCGCCGAGAACATCGCCTACGGCCGCGACGGCGCGACGCGCGAGGAGATCGAGGCGGCCGGCGAGGCGGCGGGGGTGGAGCGGTTCGTCCACTCCCTGCCCGACGGCTACGAGACCCTCATCGAGGAGGACGGCGGAGGCGTGTCCGCGGGGGAGCGGCAGCTCATCACCATCGCGCGCGCGTTCCTCGCCGACCCCGCGATCCTCGTCCTCGACGAGGCGACGAGCTCGGTCGACACCCGCACCGAGGTGCTCGTCCAGGAGGCGATGAGCCGGCTGCGCGAGGGACGTACCGCGTTCGTCATCGCCCACCGGCTCTCCACCATCCGCGACGCCGACGTCATCCTCGTCATGGACAAGGGGGCGATCGTCGAGCAGGGCACCCACGAGGAGCTGCTCGCCGCCGAGGGACCGTACTTCCGGCTCTACCGGTCCCAGTTCGTCGGCGCCATGGTCGGGGACGTCAACGAGGTGGGGCAGGACGCGGGGGAGTAACGGGCGAGGGGTAGTCGCGGGGGAATACCTCGCGGAGTGATCGCGCTGTCCCGACAGTGAGCACCGATTCCGCCGCGCAGCGTCCCGATCTGTCCGTCCTCGAGCTCGTCGGCCGTCCGGAGGGGTCCTCGCCGGCGCAGGCGGTCGAGAACGCCATGCGCGCCGCCGAGGAGGCCGACCGGCTCGGTTACTCGCGGTACTGGTTCGCCGAGCACCACAACACGGCCACGTTCCTGTCCTCGGCCACCATGGTCCTCATGGCGCTCGCCGCCCAGCGCACGAGCCGCATCCGCATCGGCTCCGGCGGCGTCATGCTCCCGAACCACCCGCCGCTGTCGGTCGCGGAGCAGATCGGCACGGTGGCCCAGGTGGCGCCGGGCCGCGTCGACCTCGGCCTGGGCCGTGCTCCGGGCACCGACCAGCTGACGGCCTCGCTCCTGCGCCGCGGCGAGGCGGACCCGCAGTCATTCGCCCGCGAGATCCTCGCCCTGCGCGGCTACTTCTCCGAGGCGAACACGGCTCCCAGCTCCCGGGTCCGCGCCGTCCCCGCCGGCGGTACCGAGGTGCCGATCTGGGTGCTCGGCTCCTCCCTCAACGGCGCCTCGATCGCCGGCCAGCTCGGTCTGCCGTTCTCGTTCGCCTCCCACTTCGCGCCCCAGGCGCTCGCCGAGGCCGTCGGCGTCTACCGCGCCCAGTTCTCCACCGAGGCCCCGACCGCGCAGATCGACGCCCCGCGTCTCATGGTGGGCGTCAACGTCGTCGTCGCGGACACCGAGGCCGAGGCGCAGCGGATCTTCACGACGCACCAGATGATGGCCGCCGGGATCGTCACCGGCGCCCGCGAGCTGCTCCAGCCGCCGGTCGACGACATCACGAGCGTGGTGCCGCAGCGCGTCCTCGACGCGACGTCGAACATGCAGGCCGTCTCCGCGATCGGTACCCCCGACCAGGTGCTCGAGAAGCTCGACGGCATCGCGGAGGCCACGGGAGCCGACGAGATCATCACCGTCACCTACGCGTACGACCCCGAGGTACGCCTGCGCTCGATGCGGATGCTCGCCGAGGCGTGGGGGCTGGACGCCGCAGCCGCGGCCTGAGCGCCGGCCGCGGGACACCCTCGCCGAGATCGACGGATCCCGTGCGACCTCGGCGCGTCGACGTCGATCGTGGTGGGTCGACGTCGCCGGCGGTCAGACGGTGACGGGGCGGCCGACCCCGACCGGGGTGCTGGACGGCTCCATGCGGATGATGATCGCCTTCGACACGGGGGTGTTGCTGCCGAGCGCCACGGAGTCCAGCGGCACGAGCGCGTTGGCCTCGGGGAAGTAGGCGGCGGCGCAGCCCCGCGCCGTCGGGTAGGCGACGGTCCGGAAGCCCCGCAGGACGCGGTCGGGCTGGCCGGGCCACTCGCTGAAGATGTCGACGATCTGGCCGTCGGCCAGTCCGAGCTCGGCGAGGTCGTCCGGGTGCACGAAGATGACCGACCGCCCCTTCTTGATGCCGCGGTAGCGGTCGTTCAGGCTGTAGATCGTCGTGTTGAACTGGTCGTGCGAGCGGACGGTCTGCAGGATGAGCCGGTCCGGCGGGCACTCGATCGGCTCGAACGTGTTGACCGTGATGCGTGCCTTGCCGGTGGCCGTGTCGAACCGCCGTTCGTCGCGCGGCCCGTGGGGGAGCACGAAGCCGTCGCGGCTGCGGGTCCTGGCGTTGTAGTCGGCGCAGCCGGGCACGACCCGGGCGATGTGGTCGCGGATGACGTCGTAGTCGTCGATCATGGCGAGCCAGTCGATGTCGTGACGGTCACCGATGGTGGCGTGCGCGATGCCGACGACGATCGCCACCTCGGAGCGCACGTCGTCGGAGATGGGTGGGATCTTGCCGTGCGAGGCGTGCACGGCACAGACCGAGTCCTCGACCGTGACGTACTGCGGACCGGTGGCCTGCAGGTCGACCTCCGTGCGTCCGAGGACCGGCAGGATGAGTGCCTCGTCGCCGGTGATGACGTGGCTGCGGTTGAGCTTCGTGGACAGCTGGACGCTCAGGCGGGTCCTGCGCATGGCCGACTCGGCGAGATTCGTGTCCGAGATGGCGCCGAGCAGGTTGCCGCCGAGCGCCATCCAGACCTTGATCCTCCCCTGGTCGAGCGCACGGATGCCGTTGACGGCGTCGACCCCGTGCTCGCGCGGCGCCTCGAAGCCGAACTCGTCGCCGAGGGCCTTGAGGAACGACTCCGGCATCTTCTCGGCGACGCCCATCGTGCGGTCGCCCTGCACGTTGGAGTGCCCTCGGATGGGGGAGGCGCCCGCGCCGGGCCTGCCGATGTTGCCGCGCAGCAGCAGAAGGTTGATCATCTCCTGGATCGTGGCGACGCCCTGGCGGTGCTGGGTGATGCCCATGGCCCACGCGATGATGACCTTGTCCGCGGCGATGTAGCGGTCGGCGAGCTCGTCGATCTCCTCGGCGGAGAGCCCCGTGACCCGCTCGACCTCGAGGTCGTCCACGCTCGCGATGTGCTCGGCGAAGGACGTGAAGCCGTCGCAGTACGTGTCGATGAAGTGGTGGTCGAGGACCGTCCCGGGCGCTGCGGCCTCTGCCGCGAGGACGCGTTTGGCGACGGCCTGCATGAGCGCCATGTCGCCGCCCGACCGGATCTGCAGGAACTGGTCGGCGATCTTCGTCGCCTTGCCGAGGTAGCCGCGCACCCGCTGCGGGTCCTTGTAGCCGATGAGGCCGGCCTCGGGCAGCGGGTTGATCGCGACGACCTGCGCCCCGTTCTCCTTGGCCTCCTGCAGGGCCGTGAGCATCCGGGGATGGTTGGTCCCCGGGTTCTGCCCCATGATGATGATGAGGTCGGACTCGGCGAAGTCGTCGTAGTGCACGGTCGACTTGCCGATCCCCACCGAGTACGTCATGGCCGTGCCGGTGGACTCGTGGCACATGTTCGAGCAGTCCGGCATGTTGTTCGTGCCGAACGCGCGGGCGAAGAGCTGGTAGGCGAACGCGGCCTCGTTCGAGGCGCGGCCGGAGGTGTAGAAGGCGGCCTCGTTCGGGTCGTCCAGCGCACGCAGGTGGTCCGCGACGATCCCGTAGGCCCGCTCCCAGGTGATCGGCGCGTAGTGGTCGGAGTCCGCCGCCTTGTAGTACGGCTCGGTGAGTCGGCCCTGCATGCCGAGCCAGTACTCGGTCTTGTCCTCGAGCGACGTCAGGGAGTTGTTCGCGAAGAACGACCTCGGCACCGTCAGCGGCGTCGCCTCCCACGTCACGGCCTTGGCGCCGTTCTCGCAGAACTCGGCGACCTTGCGGTGCGCGGGGTCCGGCCACGCGCAGCTCATGCAGTCGAAGCCGTCCTTGTGGTTGATCGCCGCCATGAGCCGGGCCGTGCGGGCAGGTCCCATGGTGCGGATCGCCGGCTCCATCGAGTGCCGGACGCCGTCGAACCCCGCCGCGAAGTCCTTCGGCTCGGAGATCTCCAGGTCGGCGTCGGAGAAGTCCTCGATCGGTGCCTTCGGCGTCATTGCTCAACCACCTTGTCTCATGCTCGAGCGCTGAGGCTCGACAACGCTGGTTCCCGACGATACCGCCGTCCGGGCAGGGGGCTCCGGTTCGTCGTCGGCGGACTCGGCCAGGGGTTCGGCCACGGGTTCGGCCTGGGGTTCGGCCACGGGGTCGTTCGTGATCCGGTCCGGCCGGGCGTAGACGACCATCGAGTCGCCGCGCAGGAAGCCGACCAACGTCAGGCCGGCCTCCTCGGCGAGCTCGGCCGCGAGCGAGGAGGGGGCCGAGACGGCCGCGAGCACGGGGGCGCCCGCCATCAGGGCCTTCTGCGTGAGCTCGAAGCTCGCCCGGCCCGAGACCATGAGGACGAGTCCTCTGCCGGGGATGAGGCCCTGCAGGAGGGCCCAGCCCATGACCTTGTCGACCGCGTTGTGGCGGCCGACGTCCTCGCGCAGGACGAGCAGCTCGCCGGTCGCGCCGTCGAACAGCCCCGCGGCGTGCAGCCCGCCGGTGCGGTCGAACACCGCCTGCTTCTCGCGCAGGAGGTCCGGGAACGTGATGAGGCGGGATGCGTCGAGGGTGAGCGGGTCGTCGTCGACGGTGAACCGGCTCTGGGTGCGTACCGCGTCGATGCTCGCCTTCCCGCACAGCCCGCACGACGACGTCGTGTATAAGTTGCGTTCCAGGCTCGGGTTGGGCGCGGGGACGTCCGGGGCGAGGGTGACGTCGAGGATGTTGTAGGTGTTCGGCTCGCCGTCCGACGCACAGTGGATGCTGCCCGCGAAGTGCTCGGCGTGGTGGATGACGCCCTCGGAGAGGAGGAAGCCCGCGGCGAGCTCGACGTCGTGTCCCGGGGTGCGCATCGTGACGGCCAGGGAGGTGCCGGACACGCGGATCTCCAGCGGTTCCTCGACGGCGAGGTGGTCCTCCCGCCGGCGTGCCGGTCCGCCCGCGGTCAGGCGGGTGATGCGGCGGCGGGCGGCGATCCGGGACATCGACCCTGGATAGCACCGAAGCTCGGTCGGGACAATGCGACCGCTCGGGTGTGGGCCGGTGGGGCCTCGCGCAGCGATACGCTCCGGGACCAGCCAGTCGGGCCAGGGCGTACGAAGGAGGAACGCGTGTCCGGAACGAAGCGGTTGCCTCCGGAGATCCTCGACGAGTGGCTCGTCGAGGCCGCCGACGAGCTCGGGCTCGACCCGGACGACGTCGACATCGACGTGGTGCTCGACCTGACGCGGGACGTCGCCCACGACGTCGCACGGCCCGCCGCGCCGCTCACTGCCTTCCTGCTCGGCCTGGCGGCAGGGCGCTCGGGCGACCCTGCCGTCGTCGAACCTCTCGTCGGCAGGCTCACCGAGCGTGCCGCCGCGTTCGGCAGGGCGCGCGAGCAGCAACCGTAGCGGGGCGTGACCAGGCCGACCCCGCGCCCGCGGGCACGGACGACGCGAGCGGGCGCCGGCGTCGGAGAATGTGTCAGTGCTCCTCACCGTCACCGACCTCGCCGACCCGCGCCTGACCGACTACCGCGACCTCACCGACGTCGCGCTGCGCGTGCGGACCGAGGAGCCCGCGGGGCTCTACATGGCGGAGTCCACGAACGTCATCACCCGCGCGCTCGAGGCCGGGCACCGCCCGCGGTCCCTGCTGACGGCGCCGCGGTGGCTCGACGACCTCGCGCCCGTCCTCGAGCGCGCCACCGGCGCCGGCGACGGGGGAGAGGTCCCGGTGTTCGTCGCCGAGGAGGCGGTGCTGCGCGAGATCGTCGGCTTCCGCCTGCACCGCGGGGCGATCGCGGCCATGCACCGTCCGGTGCCGCTGCCGCTGGACGAGGTCCTCGCGCCCGCGGACCGTCCGGCGCCGCGGCGGGTCGCGGTGCTCGAGGACATCGTCGACCACACCAACGTCGGGGCGATCGTGCGCAGCGCGGCGGCCCTCGGCGTCGACGCCGTGCTCGTCACCCCCAGCTGCGCCGACCCGCTCTACCGGCGGGCCGTGCGGGTCTCGATGGGGACGATCTTCCAGGTGCCGTGGACGCGGCTGACGTCGTGGCCGCACGGGCCCGGCGGCGTGGACGCGTTGCGCGCGGCGGGCTTCACCGTGGCCGCCGCGTCGTTGTCGGAACGGTCGGTCCCACTCGACGACGTCGCCGCGGACCCGCCGGAGCGGCTCGCCATCGTCCTGGGCTCGGAGGGGCATGGCCTCAAGCCGGCCACGTTGCGTGCCGTCGACCTCGAGGTGGTCATCCCGATGAGCGGCGGCGTGGACTCGCTCAACGTGGCCGCGAGCTCGGCGGTGCTGTTCTGGTCGACGCGGGTGCGGTGAGCTGCCGAGATCGCATCGACTCGGTGACTGCGCGCGAGCACGTCTTTGTCGCGACGACGCCCTGAACCTGCGACTCGGTGGCCCGGCGACCTACGGCACAGTGCCGATGCCCATGGCCTGCCCCACGTCGCGCATCCTGGAGTCGTCGGTCAGCAGCTGGACCTCGTCATCATCGGAGCTGAGCGTGGCGGCCGTCGCCAGGTGGATGGCGTCCAGGGTCCGCAGGTGGAAGGGCAGCTCGCCGGCCGAGTCGAGGATCGCTCGCGTGACGTCGACGAGATGGACGTATGCGAGAACCCTCGTCACCGAGGGCAGGGGAATCGACTCACGGAAGGCGATGCGGTGCATCTCCGTGCGCAGGAGGCGTGACGAGGCCAGAACGCTGCGCCCGTGCTTAGCCGCGCCGAACAACTGCTGGACCCGGTCGGTGCCCTCCTCCTCGAGCAAGAGCTTCAGAGCGGAGGATGTGTCGACGTAGATCACCGTCATCGCTCAGCGCGCGAGTCATCGACCAGCTGCGCCGCCGACGTGTCGTGCCGCTTCGGGGTCGGGAGGTCGGGAAGGTCGGCTGCAGGGGGCTCCACCCGCCCCTCGGCGAGCAGGCGCTCCAGCGGGGAGCGCTCGTCCGGTGGCGGTACGAGCATGGCGACGACCGTGCCGTGGTCGGTCACCTTGACGGGGCCGGTGCGCGCGACGGACCGCACGACCTTGCCCGCGTGCTGATTGAGCTCCCGGATGCTGACGGTGCGCTCGTTCATCGCTCCAGAGTAGCCGTTGTTCTACATGTAGACCATGGATCCGACGATCCCTGGGGAGCGTCCCCGTGATCGCGGTCCTGTGGGCTTCGCCGAGCCCGCCGCTCCCTCAGCCTTCGTGATCGATGGGGTCTGGGCCGGCGGCGATGGCTGACACGGTCCTTGGTGCGTGGATGCGTCGGCCGTTGCGGTCGTGGAACTGCCATTCGCCGGATCGCCGGGTGATGCTAATCGAGCGCGCGTGGACGAGGTCATGGTGGTGCCAGCACAGGAGGATGCCGTGCTCGACGCTGGTGGGACCGTTGTCGCGGGCCCACTGCAGGGAGTGGTGGATCTCGCCGAAGCCGGGTGGCTCGCCGCATGCCGGGAACTGGCAGTGGTGGTCGCGGGCGTGGATGGCTCGGGTCATGTTCGCGGGGAAGATGCGTTGCTCTCGACCGACGTCCAAGACGGTGGAGTCGGGTCCGAAGATCACCCGGGACAGTGCGCTGTCGCAGGCCAGACGGGCGAGCATCGCGGGCGGGATGGGGGTGCCGTCGTCCAGGGTCGCCGGGGTCGCGCCGGTCATCACCTGGTGGTCGATGGCGGTGGAGATGACGTGGTCGTCGCCAGGGGTCCAGCCGTCGAGCCAGTTCTGAGCCTCGTCGGAGAGGTCGACGAGGGTGGGGCTGGTACCGGGTTCGCGGGGTCCCCCGGGCCTTCGGAGTGCCGCGCGGTCGGAGTCGGGCGGGTACCGGGAGTCCGACGGTCCGGCGACCGGGCTGGGGTCGGTGCTGGGGCCCGTCGGGATGTCGATGACCTGTTCTGCGCCCGGCAGCCGGCTCCTGCCCGTGCTGCTGTCGGCCGGCGCGACGGCGTCCGGTGGGACGACGGAGCCGGTGGCTGCGGCCAGGGCGCGGAGCGTAGTGATGTCGACCGTGACGGTGAGGTGGGGTCGGACGCGGGCGTGGGCGCCCTGCAGGCCGGTGTCGAGGGACTGGTGGGCCAGGGAGACCAGGGCGGAGGCGCGTCGCTGGGCGGGGGTGCGGGTGTCGTCGGCGGCCTTGGTGCCCATGTGGGCGGTGAGTGCCTCGTCGACGATGCGGCCGGAGAGCTCGTCGAGCCAGCCGTGGACGTGGTAGCCGTCCATGGTGGGGGCGATGGTGAGCTCTTCCTTGGCGTCGGCCTGGCGCCAGGCGCGATCAGCGGCGTCGGGGTCGGCCATCGTGGCCCAGGCGGTGACGACCTTGTTGAACTCGTCGGCGGTCATGACCTGTGCCTGTGCGAGGAGGAACTCCTCTCCGATCTCGTCGTCGAGGAGCTGAGCCGTGAGCGTCGTCGTGCGCAGGGCGTGGCGGAGCAGCACGTTGACGTGCTCGATGCCGATGAGGCTCTCGCCCAGCGCGGTGCGGGTGCGAGGGAGGTGGTCACGCAGCGCGCGGGAGCGGGCCACCTCCTTGCCTGCCGCATGGTTCGTGGTGCCGGTGGTGTGCCGGACGAAGGCCGTGAAGGTCCGCCACCCCTCGATGGCCCACAGGCCGTTGGCCTCGGCCGCGGTCAGCACGCCGGCCCTGGCGGCCCCGAGCTTGCGCTCGACCTGTTCGAGCAGCTGATGTGCCTCGTGCACACGGCTTCCCGGCAGGGTGTGCCAGTCCGTGCCCGTGACCGCCTCACACGCTGCGACCACCTGCGCCAGCACGCCCACCGGGTCCGGCTCGGTGCCCGCGGCGGCGCTGTCGGCGAGGGAGGTCGTGCCAAGGACCGGAGTCGTGCTGTCGGTCGGCGCGGTGCCAGGACGCGCGGCCGGGTCGATCGTCACGGCCGTGTCGACCCCGGTGGTATCGAACGGCTCGTGCTCCGTGTCGGGGACGAGGGACTCTGTCATCCAGCTGCGCAGGTCGGCCTCGCTCAGGGTCATCTGGTCGAGGTCCTCGCCGGCAAGCGGATCCTCCGCGGCCCAGTCCCGCAGGGCCTGCACTTCGTACCAGTCGTCGAGCGCGTCGGAGAGCCTGTGGACGTCGATCTGCTCGATGTCAGTGGTCGTCGGCATCATTGCTCTCACCCCCTCGAAGCGCTGTGAACCTCAGCATAGTCGAACTGGTGTTCGAGCACAAGAGGTGTGGGGACGTGTTTCCGGCATCGGGGAGAGGGTGGGCGAGCCCCCGCCGATTGCGACAGGGCGGTTCGCCGATCCCGTGACGGGGCTGCACGGCTGGACCCTCGCCTGGGACGAGACCACATCGAGATGAGGATCGCTCTCGCCTCGGCCGGCACCGGCGTCAGGCGCCCCCGGGATAGCCGAGCTGCCGCCACGCCTCGTACGTGGCGACGGCGGCCGAGTTGGACAGGTTCATCGACCTGACGCCCGGCCGCATGGGGATGCGCACGCGTCCCGTCACCCCCGGGTGGGTGAGGACCTCGTCGGGCAGGCCGGTGGTCTCGGTGCCGAACATCAGCGCGTCGTCGGGGCCGAACCGCACCTCGCCCAGGCCGAGCTCGCCGCGGCCCGTCATCGCCCAGACCGACCCGGCGCCGGCGTCGTCGAGCGCCACGAAGCACGCCTCGACGTCCGCATGCACCCGGGTGTCGGCGAGGTCGTGGTAGTCGAGCCCGGCCCGGCGCAGGTGCGCGTCGGTCAGCTCGAAGCCGAGCGGCTCCACGAGGTGGAGGCGGGCGCCGACGCCGGCCGTCATGCGGATGGCGTTGCCCGTGTTCGGCGGGATGAGCGGGTGGACGAGGACGACGTGCAGCACCGGTGCATCCTCGCAGCACGCGACGACGCCCGGCAGGGCGGACCCGCCAGGCATCGTCGTCGGAGAATGTGTGCGGCCGGGCCTCGCGGGCCTCGGCGCTGCCCCGCTGGTCTCAGCCCTGCCGCGCGCCTCAGCGCTGGAACGTCGGCGTGATCAGGCCTCGGGCGATCGTGTGGAACACCGCCTGGAACGACACGGCCGTCGGCGTGGTGTCCTCCTCCACCTCGAGGGTGTCGACGTCGAGGGCGTGCACCGCGAAGACGTACCGGTGCGGCCGGTCACCCTCGGGCGGCTGAGGGCCGAAGTAGGACTGCTCGCCGCCGTCGTGCCGGACGTGGAACGCGGCGCCGGGCAGCATGAGGTCGGACTCGCCGGACCCGGCGGGCAGCTCGGTCACCGAGCTGTCGAGGTCGACCACAGTCCAGTGCCAGAACCCCGACGGCGTCGGTGCGTCCGGGTCGAAGCAGCTGACGACGAAGCTGCGGGTCTCGGCGGGGAAGCCGGACCATGCCAGGTGCGGCGACACGTTCTCGCCCCCGCCGGCGAACCGGGCGTCCATCGGCTGCCCGTCGGTGACGTCGGTGGACGTCACCGTGAAGTCGGGCACTGCGGGCAGCTTGTCGTAGGGGTGCTGGGCGAGCGGGCGGTCGAGGTTCATGACGGTCCTTTCCCTCCGGGGCCGCGCGTCGAGGCGCACCTCCAACCTAGGGGGAGCGGAGCGGGCAGGGGGCCAGCGACGCGCATGCGAGACGCGGCCCCCTGGTGCGGTGTCGGTGCCGCGTCCTAGCATCGTGTTCGAACAGACGTTCGGCGAGCGGGCCGATCGTGGGGAGCGGAAGGGGTGCGCGATGACGGAGCAGGTGGACCGGCTCGCGGCGGCGCGGGCCGCTCTCGTCCGCGCCGAGACCGCGACCGGCCTGCGCACGCGCCTGCGGGTGGTCGGCGGCTCCGAGGCACCCGACGGCGGTGCTCACCCGGGTGGGAACGTTCCCGACGGCGGGGCGCACCTCGTCGCCGACCGGCCGGCCGCGCCGGGGCGGGCCCGGGCGGAGGAGTCGCTGCCGGAGCGGGCCCGGGCGACGACGTCGGGCGACGCCGAGCACCTGCCCGTGCCCGCGGCGCTCGCGCCCCTGCTGCCCGCGGGCCTGCCGCGCGGCACGGTCACCCGCGTGACGGGCTCCGCCGCGCTCCTGCTGGCGCTCGCCGGGGCGGCGTGCGGGCAGGAGGGCTGGGCCGCGCTCACGGCGATGCCCGACGTCGGGTGGCGCGCCGCCGCGGCCGCCGGGCTGCCGCTGGACCGGGTCGTCGTCGTCCCAGACCCGGGGCCCGGGGCGCCGGCGGTGCTCGGCGCGCTCGTCGACGGCGTCGAGGTGCTCCTGGTGGGCCGCTGCACGGCGATGGCGCCCCGGGACCGGCGCTCGCTGCTGTCCCGGCTCAGGCTGCGCGGCTCCGTGCTGCTGACCGCGCACGCCTGGGAGGGGGCTGACGCCGTGCTGTCCGTCCACGGCCGGACCTGGCAGGGGCTCGCCCCGGGGCGCGGGATGCTCACCGCCCAGGAGGTCGACGTGTCGATCGACGGCCGGCGCGGTGCGGCCGCGGGCGGCTCCGTGCGGGTGCTGCTCGGGGCGGACGGCGTCTCCGCGCTGCCCGGGGACGCGGGCGTCCGCGGCGGGGCGCGTGCCGACGGGACACGAGGCGCTGTGGGCGACGACGTGCGGGACGGCGGGCGCCAGGTCGCCGGTACGGCCGCGTTGCGGGCGGTGGGCGCGTGAGGACCGGGACCATCGCGCCCACGGAGGCGATGCTCGACCTCTCGGCCCGGGAGGAGGCCGAGCCGGACGTCGCACCGCCGGCCGTGCGGCGGGTCGTGCTGTGGGTGCCGGACTGGCCGGTGGCCGCCGCCGTGACCGAGGGGCTCGTCGGCGTCGGCGACGCCGTGGGCATCCACGACCAGCGCGCCGTCGTCGTCACGTCCGTGGCCGCGCGGCGCGCCGGGGTGCGCCGCGGGATGCGGCGGCGCAGCGCCCAGCAGATCTGCCCCGGGATCACCCTGATCGCCGCCGACCCCGTCCGCGACGCCCGGGCCTTCGAGCCGGTCGCGCAGTCCGTCGAGGACGTCGTCGCCTTCGTCGAGGTGCTGCGCCCTGGGCTGCTCACCTTCCCCGCCCGCGGGCCGGTGCGGCACGCCGGCGGCGAGGAGGTGCTCGCCGAGCGGCTGGTCTCCGCCGTCGCGCAGGACACCGGTGCCGAGTGCCAGGTCGGGCTCGCCGACGGCACGCTCGCGGCCACCCTCGCTGCCCGGGCCGGGGTCGCCGTCGGCCCCGGCGAGCGGGTCACGCTGGAGTTCCTCGCCGCCCAGGACGTCGGCGTCCTCGCCTACGCCGCCACGAGCGCGCCGGCCTCCCGGGCCACCGCCGAGCTCGTCGACGTCCTGCGCCGCCTCGGCCTGCGCACCCTCGGGGCGCTCGCCGCCCTGGACGCCGCCGACGTCTCCGCCCGCTTCGGCCCCGTCGGCCTGACCGCCCACCGCCTCGCCCGCGGGCTCGACGCCCGGCCGCCCGCCGCGCGTCGGCCGCTGGAGGACGTCACGGCGTCGACCGTCCTCGACCCGCCCGCCGAACGCAGCGACGTCGCCGCCTTCGCCGCCCGCGCCCTCGCCGAGGACCTCGCCGAACGGATGCGGCGCCGCGGCGTCGTGTGCCGTCGCCTCGAGGTCCGCGCCCGTACCGAGGACGGCGCCGAGCTCATCCGCACGTGGGGGCTCGACGGACCGCCGACCGCCGCCGAGCTCACCGACCGGGTGCGTTGGCAGCTCGAGGGCTGGCTCTCGGGCCGCTCGGGCCGCCCACCCTCGGCGCCGCTCAACCGGCTCTCGCTCGTCGCCCAGGAGGTCACCCCGGCCGGCGCGCTGCAGGACGTGCTGTGGGGGCCCGGGCGGCGCGGCCGCCTCCAGGCCGAGCGCGCCGCCCTGCGCGTCCAGGGGCTGCTCGGCCCCGAGGCCGTCCTCGTCCCCGTCCTCCAGGGCGGCCGCGACCCCCGCTCGACCACGCGGCTCGTCGCGTGGGGCGACGACGCCTCGCCCCTGCGCCGCCCGGACGCCCCCTGGCCCGGGGCCACGCCGGACCCGTGGCCCGCGACCGTGCTCGACGAGCCCCGCCCGGTGCGCCTCCTCGACGCCGACGGCGCGGACGTCCGCATCGGCGCGCGGGGCCTGCTCAGCGCCGACCCTGCGCAGGTGCTGCTGACCGACGAGCCGCGCCGGATCGCCGGCTGGGCCGGGCCGTGGCCCGTCGTCGAGCGCTGGTGGGCCAGGCCCGGGCACGGGGCGGCCGGCGCCGGGGACGTCACCGACCGTGATCGCGTCTACCTGCAGGCCCGGCTCGTCGGCGACGAGCCCCAGGCCGTGCTCCTCGTGGGGACCTCCGCCGGCTGGCTGCTCGACGCCGTCTACGACTGAGCCCCACGGGCGCGCGGCGCGCCAGGGAGAGGCGGAGATATCCTCCGCCGTGACGAGGGTCGGACCGGGCGGTGCCGTCTGCAGGTCCGTGCCGGGTCGCCAGGGAGACGACGGAGCACGCGGCTCGGTGCAGAGCCGGTGAGGTGGTGGTGTACATGGAGGTCGCGCTGCTCGTGCTCATCGGCGTGCCGCTGCTGCTGCTCGCCCTCGGCATCTCGATCACGGCGCGGGCGGTCGCCTCGCTCCGGGAACGCTCCGTGCCACGCGCCGCCGGGATCCTCCGGGTCGTCGCCGGCGTCGGCGTGGTGGTCTGCGCGCTGCTGCCCGCGCTCGTCCTCGTCACCGAGGTGCAGTACGGCGTGGTGGCATTCCCCGTCCTCGGTCTGGTGGGCGCGGCGGTGTGGGGGAGTCTGTTCCTGGCCGCGGCCGCCGTCGTGGAGGGTGTGGCGCGTCGCCGGAGGCCGTGGCACGAGCGCTGAGCGGTGCACGCGGGCCGCGCGCCCGTCCTGGCCCGTTGCGACAGCGTGCGGCGCGGGGGGATAGCCTCGGCGGTACCCGTCATCCGCCAGGAGGAGAGCCATGACCCAGCAGAACGCGACCGCTCCCTCGGGCTCCGTCGTCGGGCGTCAGGACCCCGACGCCGTCCGCCCGCCGCACGCCTCGTCCCCCGACTCGGCGGGCCGGCCGACGCTGCCGGGTCGCGTCGGCGACGCGAGCTCGGCCTGGGCCCCCGCATCCGCGGCCACGCCCCTGCGCGCGGAGGACGCGCGTCACGGCGAGGCCGCCGCTGACCTGCCCAGCGCCGCGATCGCGGGCGGCGCCGTCGCCGCGTGGATGGCGCTGCCGGACGTCCTGCACGGGCGGGGCGCGCGCGCCGTCCTCAAGCTCGGCATCCTCGGCGGGGTGACGGCCTGGACCGTCGTCCAGTCCCGCGCGCACAAGGCGAAGCTCCCGAAGGGTGTCGTGACGTTCGGGTCGAACCGTCCGCGGCCCCACGCCCCGGACCCGCAGTCCCGCGGCGCGCGCATCGCCCGCACCGCGGTCTACGGGGGAGCGGCGTTCGCGGCGCTCGTCGTCGTCGACTCGCTCGGGCACCAGGGCGCAAAGTTCCTCGGCGCCCGTGGGATCCCCGCCCCGCACACCTTGCTCGGCCTCGCTGCCGGCGCGGCGACGGCGGTCGGCGTCACCTCCCGACGCTGACCCCGGCAGGGCGCCCCCCGCCCGTTCGACGACGTCTGACCTCCCCGCTAGTCTCGAACGCACGTTCGAGATCCGAGCGTCGTCGCGTCGATCGGGGAGGTGGCCGTGGGTGCCCGCTACGCCGAGCTGCACGCGCACTCGGCCTTCTCCTTCCTCGACGGCGCCAACCTGCCCGAGGACCTCGCCGCCGAGGCCGCCCGCCTGGGCCTGGAGGCGCTCGCGCTGACGGACCACGACGGGCTGCCCGGCGTCGTCCGGCTCGCCGAGGCCGCCCGCACCCTCGGCCTGCCCACGGTCGTCGGCGCCGAGCTCGGCGTCGGGTCGACCGGGCGGACCTCCGCCGCGGCCGGCGGCGGCACCCACGGGCTCGGCGGACCGGCCGACCCCGACGGCACGCACCTGCTCGTCCTCACCCGGGGCCGCGAGGGGTACGGGCGCCTGTCCGCCGCCATCTCGCACGCCCACCTCGCCACCGGCGTCAAGGGGCGGGCGCGCTACGACCTCTCGGAGCTGGCCGACACCGCCGACGGGCAGTGGGTGATCCTCACCGGCTGCCGCAAGGGAGCCGTCCGCCGCGCGCTCGAGCCCGAGCGCGGCCGCTTCGCCCCGGCCGCGGCCGCCCGCGAGCTGGCCCGCCTCACCGAGATGTTCGGGCGGGACAACGTGGCCGTGGAGATCAGCGACACCGGGGACCCGCTCGACCAGGTCCGCTGCGCCGCCCTCGCCCAGCTCGCCGAGGACGCGGGCCTGCGGCTCGTGGCCACCGGCGGCGTGCACTGCGCCCGCCCGCAGGACGCGGCGCTCGCCCACGTCATGGCCGCCACCCGGGCCCGCGCCTCGCTCGAGGAGATCGACGGCTGGCTGCCCGCCGCGCCGGCCCACCTGCGCTCCGCGGAGGAGATGCTCCGCATCCACCGGCACCACCCGCACGCGGTGACCGCCGCGGCGGACCTCGCGGCCGAGCTCGCGTTCGACCTGCGGCTCGTCGCCCCGGACCTGCCGCCCCACCCCGTGCCGCACGGCCACACCGAGGCCACGTGGCTGCGCGAGCTCGCCCACCGGGGGGCCGAGCAGCGCTACGGGCCACGCGGCGCCGAACGCATCCCCGGCGCCTGGCAGATGATCGACCACGAGCTCGGCATCATCGACGAGCTCGGTTTTCCCGGCTACTTCCTCATCGTCCACGAGATCGTCCAGTTCTGCGTGGACAACGGGATCCTGTGCCAGGGCCGCGGCTCGGCCGCCAACTCCGCCGTCTGCTTCGCCCTCGGCATCACCGCCGTCGACGCCGTCACCCACCGCCTGCTGTTCGAACGCTTCCTCTCGCCCGGCCGATCCGGTCCGCCGGACATCGACCTCGACATCGAGTCCGGCCGCCGCGAGGAGGTCATCCAGTTCGTCTTCGAGCGTTACGGCCGTGAGCATGCCGCCCAGGTCGCCAACGTCATCGCCTACCGGCCCCGCTCCGCCGTCCGGGACGCCGCCCGCGCGCTCGGCCACGGCACCGGCCAGCAGGACGCCTGGGCCAAGAGCGTCGAGCGGTGGGGGTCGCTCCGCACCCCCGACGCCGGCGGTGAGGTCACCGGCGCAGCACCGGGCCCCGACGCCGCAGCCACCTCCGCGGGGCCACCCGGTCCGGGGGAGCGCACCTGGTGGACGGTCGAGACCGTCGGCCGCAGCGGCGTCGCGCCCACGGTCGCCTCCACGCCCGCCCCCGAGACCGCCCCGCCGTCCGCACCTGCCCCGGGCGCCGACGACGTCTCCGCCATCCCGGACGACGTCGTCGACATCGCCGAGGAGCTCCTACGGCTGCCCCGCCACCTGGGCATCCACCCGGGCGGGGTCGTGCTGTGCTCGCGCCCCGTCGTCGAGGTCTGCCCCGTCCAGTGGGCCACCATGCCCGGCCGCACCGTCCTGCAGTGGGACAAGGACGACTGCGCCGACGCCGGCCTGGTGAAGTTCGACCTCCTCGGCCTGGGCATGCTCACCGCCCTGCGCCTGGCGTTCACCGAGCTCACCGGCCGGGGCGTCCTCGGCGTCGACGGTCGCCCGCTCGGCCTGCACAACCTCCCGCAGGACGACGACGCCGTGTACGACCTGCTGTGCGCCGCGGACACCGTCGGCGTCTTCCAGGTCGAGTCCCGCGCCCAGATGGCCACGCTCCCCAGGCTCCGGCCGCGCACCTTCTACGACCTCGTCGTCGAGGTCGCGCTCATCCGCCCCGGCCCCATCCAGGGCGACTCCGTCAACCCCTACATCAACCGCCGGCTCGGCCGGGAGCCCGTCACCTATCTCCACGACCTGCTGCGCCCGGCCCTGGAGAAGACCCTCGGCGTCCCGCTGTTCCAGGAGCAGCTCATGCAGATCGCCATGGACGCCGCCTCCTTCACCCCGGCGGAGGCCGACCAGCTCCGCAAGGCGATGGGCTCCAAGCGGTCCGAGGAGCGGATGGAGGCCCTGCACGCCCGCCTGCTCGACGGCATGGCCGGCAACGGCATCGCCTGCGACGTCGGCGAGCAGATCTTCCACAAGCTCAGGGCCTTCGCCGACTTCGGCTTCCCCGAGTCCCACTCGTTCTCGTTCGCCTACCTCGTCTACGCCAGCGCGTGGCTCAAGGTCCACCACCCCGAGGCCTTCTACTCCGCCCTGCTCGGCGCGCAGCCCATGGGGTTCTACAGTCCGCAGACCCTCGTCGCCGACGCCCGGCGGCACGGCGTGCGCGTCGAGCGGGCGAGCATCAACGGCTCCGGCGTGCACGCGAGCGTCGTCGACACCACCCCCGACGGCGGACGGCCCGACGACGAGACCCCCGACGACGAGACCCCCGGCGGCGTCGCCCCCGTCGAGGCCGTGGCGCGCCTCGTGCGGCCCGACCCCGGGCTGGCGATCCGCCTCGGCCTGGCCCCCGTGCGGGGCGTGGGGGAGGAGGCCGCCGAGCGGATCGTCGCCGAGCGCACCCACGGCGGCCCGTACGCGAGCATCGCCGACCTCGCCGGACGGGTCGACCTCACCGCCGCCCAGCTCGAGGCCCTCGCCACCGCCGGTGCGCTCGACCTCGGCGGGGACCGGCGCCAGGCGCTGTGGACGGCCGGTGCGCTCGCGGGCGCGCACGGCACCACCCGCCGTTCGTCGTCGGGGGAGCGCTGGGTCCAGCCGCCCCTGCCGGGCACCACGCCCGGCATCACCGCTCCCGAGCTGCCGGCGATGACCGAGGTCGAGACCGCCGTCGCCGACGTGTGGGCGAGCGGCGTCTCCCCGGGCACCTACCCCACCCAGTACCGCCGCGCCGACCTCGACGACGCCGGCGTCCTGCGCCTCGCCGACCTGCCCCGCGCCGAGCCGGGCCGCCGGGTCCGTGCGGCCGGCGTCGTCACCCACCGGCAGCGCCCGGGCACCGCGCGCGGCGTCACGTTCCTCTCCCTGGAGGACGAGACCGGGCTCGCCAACGTCGTGTGCTCCGCGGGCGTGTGGGCTCGGCACCGGCAGGTCGCCCGCACCTCCGCGGCCCTGGTGATCCGCGGCATCGTCGAGAGCGCCGACGGCGTGACGAACCTCGTGGCCGACCGCATCGATCCGTTCAGCCTCAGCGTCGCCACCACCTCCCGCGACTTCCGGTGACGCCCGGCGGGCCTGCGACAGGCGTCCCACGCGCACCGCGCGGGAGCGGGCCGCGCGTGACCGTTACCCCCGCCACCCAGTGGCCGCTCGGCCGAACCGCGGGCCGGCCGTCCTAGGGTGACCGGGTGAGCAGCCCCTCGGTCGGCCACCGCAGCGGTGAGCCGGCCTTCCGCCGCGCGCTGCTCGCCCTGTTCGCCATCGGCATCGGCACGTTCGCGATGATCTACTCCGTCCAGCCGCTGCTCGCCGTGGCGGCGACGGACCTCGACGTCTCCGCCGCGTCGGGGACGATGCTCATGACCGTCACCACCTTCGCGCTCGCCGTCGCGGTCCTCCCGCTGGCCCGCCTCTCCGAGTGGTGCGGCCGCAAGCCGATCATCATCGGCGGGCTCGCCGTCTCCGTCGTCACCGGGATCGCGAGCGCGATCGCACCGAGCTTCGCCCTCATCCTCGTCCTGCGCGCCGTTCAGGGTGCCGCGCTCGCGGGCGTCCCCGCCGCGGCGCTCGCGTGGGTCGCGGAGGAGATCCACCCGAGCGCCATCACGCGCGTGGGCGGCCTGTACATCGCCGGCAACACGCTCGGCGGCATGGGTGGGCGGGTGCTCGCCGGCTTCGCCTCGGAGCTCGTCGGCTGGCGCGGCGCGATCATCGTCGTGTGCATCCTCGGTGCCGTGGTCGGCCTCGCCGCGCACCTCCTCCTGCCGACCGCGCAGGCGTCGCCGGCCCGCAGCTCCGGCGCGGCGCTCGCCGCCAGGCCCGACTCCGCCGAGGCGCGGCGCAGCCGGCTCGTCCTCTACGGCCTGGCGTTCCTCGGAATGGCGACCTTCGTCGGCATCTACAACGTCCTCAGCTTCCGCACCTCCCTGCCGCCGTACTCGCTCGGAGCCGGCCTGGGCTCGATGTTCTACCTGTCCTACATCGCCGGCACGTTCACCTCGACGTTCGCCGGCCGCCTCGCCGACCGCACAGGAATCAGGGCCGGTGTCCTGCTCGGCCTCGCGGTCTGCGTCGGGGGAGTGCTCATCACGCTCGCCACCTCGATGGTGCTCATCTGGGCGGGACTGTTCCTCCTGGCGGGCGGCTTCTTCGTGGTCCACTCGCTCGCCTCGGCCAACGCGGCCCGGCTGAGCCCCAGGCCGTCGGACGGGTCCGGGAGGTACACGCTCTTCTACTACCTCGGGTCCTCGGTCGGCGGCGTCCTCCTGGGCCTCGCCTGGGACCTGGGTCAGTGGGGCGCGACGGCCGCCGGCGCCGTCGTCCTGCTGGTGCTCGCCACGGTGCTCGCGCTGTGGCTGCCCAGGCGTCCGCCCGCCGGAGCGCCGCCCGGCGGGGCGGCTCCTGCCGGAGCTCCGCCTGGAACACCGCCCAGCGCGGCGCCCGGCGCACCCCCGCCCGGCACGGCGCCGCCCGCGTCCGCGTGAGACGCTAGGACCCGCGCACAGAAAGGGAGTCCATGGCCCGCATCCCGCTCGCCAAGCTGCTCAACATCGCCGTCGTCGCCGGACCGGCCATCTGGAAGATCGTCTCCCGGTACGGCCCCGTCCTCATCGACATGCGGAACAAGAATCCCGCGGCGTTCGACAAGGTCGCCGGCTCGGTCAAGGGGCTCGCCGGCTCGGTGCGGCCCGGCCCGGGGAACCTCACCTCCCAGGCCGAGGTCGTGCGCAAGCAGATCAACTACCTCGTGGCCTCGGCGGACGACGACGCCGAGCTCGCCCGCGTCGGCGGCTGGCGCAAGCGCCTGGAGAAGATCGAGGCCGCGATCCCGCTGCTGGACGCCATGAGCCCCAAGGTCCGCAAGACCCAGCTCAAGACGCTGCGCGCCCAGCTCGACGCCCTCGCGGCCGAGGTCCTCGACGCCTTCATCGGCGAGCAGGCCGAGGACGCCGGGCTCACGCAGGCGGGACCCGCGCCGGCCGGAGCCGCGCAGATCGACCCCGCGCCCCCGCCGTCGGACGGCTGAGCCGCAGACCCCGACGCCCGCGTAGCGGGGGTACCTCGCTCGTGAAGCATGGGTACTTCTCCCCGAAGGCAGGAATATCACGCGTGCCGTCGGAGCAGCGTGATTAGATCGGGGGTATGACGAACCCGCCGAACCCCGGCTCGCCCGAGTACCCGGGAACCCCTCAGCCCGATGACAACCAGCCGGAGGCGGCGGACGACGACGTCGAGGCGACCATGCTCGCCCGCCGTCCCATGCCGACCTACGGGCAGCAGCCGCCCGCTCAGCCGCAGCCCGGCGGCTACGGTCAGCAGCCCGGTCAGCAGCCCGGTCAGCAGCCGCCGGTGCAGCCGGGTGGCTACGGCCAGCCGTCGCCGTACGGCCAGCCGCAGCCCGGTGCCCAGCAGGGCGGCTACGGCCAGCAGCCGCCGGCTCAGCAGCCCGGTCAGCCCTCCCCGTACGGTCAGCCCCAGCAGGGTGGCTACGGCCAGCAGCCGCCGGCTCAGCAGCCCGGTCAGCCCTCCCCGTACGGCCAGTCGCCCGACCAGGCCTCGCCCTACGGCCAGCCGCAGGCCGGCGCGCAGCAGGGCGGTTACGGCCAGCAGGCGCCGGCTCAGCAGCCCGGACAGCCCTCGCCCTACGGCCAGTCGCCCGAGCAGGCCTCGCCGTACGGCCAGTCGCCCGACCAGGCCTCGCCCGCCTACGGCCAGCAGGCCGGCTACGGCTCGGCCGCCGGGTCCCCGAACGCCTACGGCTCATCGGCGTCGGCCCACGAATCGGCGGCGTCCGCCGGTCACGCCGCCGGCTACGGCCAGCAGGGCGGCTACGGAGCCCCGGGCCAGCAGCCCGGTCAGTACGGACAGGCCGGCGCCTACGGCGCGGCGGCGACGTCCTCGAGCGCCGGCGCCGGCATCGGCCCGTTCAAGCTCTTCCCGCCGGCCATCGCCGGGTGGGTGATCCTCGGGATCGGTGTGCTGTCGTTCGTCGCGACGCTGCTGCCGTGGTGGTCCGTCGAGTACACGATGTTCGAGACGACGACCAGCGAGAGCGGCAACGGCTTCGGCGACTACACGGCCTACGCCATCCTCATTCTCTTCGCGGCGATCGCCGCCGGCGTGGGCGGGTTCTTCATCGCCCGCCGCATGATGACCGGCATCGGCACGCTGGCCGCGCTGGGCGGAGCGGCCGTCATCTTCCTCTTCGGCCTCATCGGATTCTTCGACGCGAACGGCGACGTCGGCACCGCGAGCGACGCGTTCGCCGGTGGCTCGGGCGGTGCGAGCCTCGGCTTCGGCGTGATCCTCATGCTGATCCTCGCGATCGCGGCGCTCGGCGTCGGCGCGTGGATCGCGCTGACCTCGCTCGGCGTCATCAAGGGCGGGGAGACGCCGACCGGTCAGCCGGCCGGTGGCTACGGTCAGCAGGGTGGCTACGGCGGTGGCCAGCCCGGCGGTTACGGCCAGCAGGGCGGCTACGGCGGTGGCCAGCCCGGCGGTTACGGCCAGCAGGGCGGCTACGGCGGCGGTCAGCCCGGTGGCTACGGCCAGCAGGGTGGCTACGGCGGCGGTCAGCCCGGTGGCGGCTACCAGCCCGGTGGCTACGGCCCGCAGGGCTGACCAGCTCCCACCGCCCGTCGTCGTGCGGGCACGTGACGGAGCCGGGAGACAGCTCCACGCCCATAACGCCTTGCTGATTCCACCGGTCGGCTGGTTCACTACGCCTGTTCCCCCTCGCGCGACCGGTGTCCGGGCCGTTCGCGCGCCGTCCCACGACACCGAGGCAGGTGGACGCGCCGATGCGTTCAGGACGATCCAGGACCGAGATCACGACGCACGAGGACCCACGCCGCGGCCGGCGATCGGCGCCCGCACGCCGACGACGACGCTGGACCGCACGGGCGGCCGCGGGACTGGCGGGCGCGACCCTGCTGGGTGCCGCCGCCGTCGCCCCGGCCACCGGCCGTGCCACGGGAGGTGAGGTCGGCGGCGAGGGTGACGACTACTTCCTGTCCAACAGCATCAGCACGGTCGGCGAGATCGAGTTCAGCTACGGGCGCCCCGGCGACCGCCTCTACGTCGGCGACTGGAACGGTGACGGGACCGACACCCTCGGCGTCCGCCGCGGTCGCACCTACTTCCTGCGCAACTCGCTGACCCCGGGCCCGGGCACCGTCATCGCGTATGGCGCCGCGGACGACGTCACCTACGTGGGCGACTGGGACGGCGACGGCCGCGACTCCTTCGCCGTGCGCCGCGGGTCGGTCTTCTACATCCGCAACGCCGCCGGCTCCGGCGCGCACGACGCGACCCTGGCCTACGGCCGGGCCTCCGACGACGTCCTCATCGGCGACTGGGACCGCAACGGACGTGACGACGTGGCAGTGCGCCGTGGCAACGAGTACTTCTTCCGCACCTCGCCCGGCGACGGTCCCGCGGACCGCGTGGCCACCTACGGTCGCGTCGGCGACGAGGTGCTTGTCGGTGACTGGAACGGTGACGGCTTCGACACCCTCGGCGTCCGCCGCGGTCGCACCTACTTCCTGCGCAACGCGATCAGCACCGGCGTCGCCGACGTGACGATCGACTACGGCCGACCGGACGACGTGGCCATGGTGGGCGACTGGGACGGCAACGGCACCGACACGCTCGGCGTGCGCCGCCCGTCACCGCCCCCGCCGCAGCCCGTCCAGTACCCGATCGCCTCCTACGGCACCCTGCGCACGGGGCAGCCGGCGCACCACGTCGTCCACTCCGACGCCGTGCGGGAGCGCACCCTGCGCCTGCCGGGCTTCGACCTGTGGCTCACGCCGCGCACCGAGTTCGACTGGCCGTGGGCGATCCCGAACGGGGCGAACACCAGCGGCATCGTGGCGGAGGCGTTCTGGTTCGCGCCGGGCGAGTACAGCCGGATGATCGCCAAGGTCGACCGGTGGGAGGGCTACGACCCGTCGCTCCCGCTGAGCCGCATGAACTACACGCGTGAGCTGCGGGGCACCGACGTCTCGGGCCAGCTCGCGTGGGTGTACGTCGCGACCCCCTGGCGGGTGGCGTACGCGCACGACATCGGGTGGATCGTCCGCAGCGGCGACTACGTCAACAGGTACTGACGGGGGAGACAGGCATGCGACCGATCACGAAGACCCTGCTCGCGGGAGGCGCCGCCCTCGGCGTCGGGCTCCCGCTCACGCTGACGCTGACCGCCGGTGCCGGGCCGGCCCGCACCTCCCCGGTCGACGACGCCGGGGACCCCGTCCCGCTGTCCCTGGCAGAGGAGGTCCCGGTCGACGCCGGCTCGCTCCTGCCGGACGGCGTCGCCACCACCACGGGCGACCGGCCCGCCGCGCCGGGAACCGACTCGTCCACGGACTCCTCGTCCGACGGCCCCGACGACGGCGCGTCCGGCGACGCCGCGCCCGAGCTCGTCGGCGACCACCTGCTGCGCGACGTCGGCCAGGTCGCGGGCCTCGCCGACGACGACGGCGAGCCGCTCGTCGAGCTCGTCGTCACGTCGATCGAGACCGCGCAGAGCTGCCCCAGCCGCGTCGACGAGCAGTTCGACCCGGTCAACGGGCACTTCCTCGTCGTCGAGGTGACCGCGGCGATGGCCGAGGCGGCGGGCGCGGAGGCGGAGAACCCGGAGGACGTGTTCCTGCCCCTCGCGGCCGACTTCTTCACCGTCCTCGGCCCGGACGGCACCGAGCAGCCCGGGACGCTGACCGACGCCTCGTGGTCCTGCTACACGCTCGACGAGCTCGTGGCGCCCTCGCTGCTGCCCGGCGAGACGGACTCCGGCTACGTCGTCCTCGACGTGGCCGCCGAGAGCGGCACGCTCGTCTACGACCCGTCGGGCACCGGGAGCGGCTGGGCCTGGGAGTACTGACGCGGCCGGACCGGACCAGCGCACGCCCGGAGCCTGCCCTGCTCCGGACCCGCCGGCCTCAGAGCCAGCCGCGCTCGCGGGCGACCTGTGCCGCCTGGGCCCGGGTGCTCGAGCCGGTCTTGCCGATCGCGCTCGAGAGGTAGTTCCGCACCGTCCCGGGCGAGAGGTGGACGGCGGCCGCGATCTGGGCGACCGGCGAGCCGTCGAGGGTCGCGCGCAGCACGTCGCGCTCCCGGTCCGTCAGCGGGTTCGCGCCCGCCGCGAGGGACTCCGACGCGAGCGAGGGGTCGACGACCCGGAGCCCAGCGTGGACCCGGCGCACGGCCTCGGCCAGCTCGCCCGCGGGGGTGTCCTTGACGACGAACCCGCTCGCGCCCGCCTCGAGCGCCCGCCGCAGGTAGCCGGGCCGGCCGAAGGTCGTCACCACGAGCGAGCGCGTGGTGGGCAGCTCGGCGGCCAGCGCCCGGGCGGCCTCGATGCCGTCGAGCCCGGGCATCTCGATGTCCAGCAGGCACACCTGCGCCTCGGACGTGCGGGCGGCGGCGACGACCTCGTCACCGCTCCCCACCTGGGCGACGACCTCGATGTCGCCCTCGAGGTCGAGCAGCGCGGCCAGCGCGCCGCGCACGAGTGCCTGGTCGTCGGCGAGCAGCACCCGGATCACAGCAGGACCTCCAGCCTCGTGCCGGTCCCGTCCGGCCCGGGGCCGACCGTCACGGTGCCGCCTGCCTGGCGGACCCGCTCGCGCAGCCCCCGCAGGCCGTTGCCCTCGCGCCCGGACGTGCCCCGTCCGTCGTCGTCGACGACGAGGCTCGACCCCGACCAGCGCACGGTGCACCTGCTCGCCCCCGAGTGCCGCACGACGTTGGTGACGGCCTCCCTCAGGGCCCACGCGAGGGTGATGCGGTGCCGGGGGTCGACGACGTCGGCGTCGCCGGGCAGGTCGACCGCGATGCCGGCGCCCGCGAGGGCGACCTGGGCGGCCTCGCGCTCGTCGACGAGGCGGGCGACCCGCAGGCCGGCCACGGTGGCCCGGATCTCGGCCAGCGCCTGCCGGGAGAGCGAGCGCACCTGGGCGATCTCGTCCTTCGCGCGCCCGGGGTCGACGTCGACGAGCCGTTCGGCCAGCTCGGACTTCACGGTGATGACGGTGAGGGAGTGGCCGAGCACATCGTGCACGTCGCGGGCCACGCGGTCGCGCTCGGCGGTGATCGTCAGCTCGGCCTCGAGGCGGCGCTGCCGGTCGGCGCGCTCGTCGAGGCGCACGGGGATGAAGCAGGCGACCGCCACGAGCAGGATGATCGGGCCGAAGAGCCACCAGGGTTCGTCGGCGGGCGCGATCAGCCAGGGTCCGAGCGTCGCCGCGAGGAGCACGCCGGCCGTGAAGATCATCCCGGGCAGCGGGGGGAACGTGTAGATCGCGAGCGCCACGAGGTAGGTGCACATGGCGAACGCGTTGAATCCCAGCGAGAGGCCGACCGTCACGGCCAGGACGACGAGCACGGCGAGGTACCTGATGCCGTGCCGGACGCGGTCGGGACCGGCGCACTCGGGGAGCGTGCGGAACGCCCAGCAGTAGACGACCGCGAAGACGGCGATGAGCACGAGGTCGAGCACCTGGAGCAGCACGGGCTCGACCTGGTCAAGCACGGCCAGGACCGGGAAGATGAGGAAGACCAGCCAGATGGCGGCCATCAGCCAGCCGATCTGGTCCCACGGGTCGGTCGACGACCGGGCCTCGTCCACGTCCGAGGTCCCGGCGGGCGTGGGCGAGCGGTCGGCCGGTTGCGCGGGGGCGGGCCGGGGGTCCGCGACGTGCGGCGCCCCGGACCTCCTGTCCTGCTCCTCGCGTTCGTCGATCATTGGCGCGCCCGTCCGCGCCGCACGTTCCACACCGCCAGGGCGGCGAACACGATCGTCCACACGACGAGGTTAACCACGGGTACCCACAGGGGTTCCGCGGGACCGGGGTCGCCCATCCCGGTCTGGAGCGGGACACCGTCGGTGACGGGCCGGCGGGCGAGCGCGACGTAGCCGTAGAGCGGCGTGAACGTGGCGATCTGCAGCATGATCCCGGACAGCGGGAAAAACACGTTGCCGAGGAAGGCGAGGACGACGAGCAGGCCCGACGCTGCGCTCACCGACGCCTCGCTGCGGAAGATCTGGCCGACGGCGAGGCCGAACAGCGCGAACGTCACGGCCCCGACGACGATGACCGCGGCGGACAGCACCCAGGCCGCGGGGTCGCCCGAGGCGCCCGTGACCGCGCCGAGGACATAGATGAGTGTGACCGGGACGAGCGAGACGACGAGCGCGACGGAGGCCTTGACTGCGACGAACCCGGTGTCGGTCATCGGGGTCAGCCCCAGCTGCCGGCCCCAGCCCTGCATCCGCTCGACCGCGGCCATCCCGCCCAGGCTCGTCGTGGCGGTGACCGCGCCGTAGGCGGCCATCGCGATCATCACGGTCATCGCCACGTTGCCGTGCGCGAGCTCGATCTCGCCGTAGGACTGCACGGCGCCGAAGATCACGTAGAGGACCGCGGGCAGGATCCCGACGAAGAACAGGGCCGTGACGTCGCGGCCGAGCCGCGTCATCTCGATGCGGAAGTAGGTGGCGTTCATCGCGTGGCTCCGAGTGTCGAGGCGCGGGCCCCGGCGACGTCGTCGCCGTCCGGACTGTCGAGCGGGGCGCGACCGGTGATCGAGACGAACGCGCTCTCCAGCGAGCCCGAGGTGATCTCGAGGCTGCTTCCGCCGAGCTCGGTGAGCAGCGTCCGTGCGACGAGGTCGGTGTCGGTCGCACGTACGGCGACCCGCGTGCCGTCGGCCCCGACCGAGTGCACGCCCTTCAGCGCCCGCAGGCCGGCGACGGTCGCGTCGAACCGGGCGGGATCGACGTCCGCCGTCACCGTCCGACCCGACGCGCGCGACCGGATCTGCGCCGTCGTGCCGTCGGCGACGATGCGGCCGTCGGCGACCATGACGATCCGGTCGGCGAACGCGTCGGCCTCCTCGAGGTAGTGGGTGGCGAAGACGATCGTGCGCCCGGCGTCGGCGTCGTCGTGCATGGTCGACCAGAAGTCGCGGCGGGCGGCGACGTCCATTCCGGCGGTGGGCTCGTCGAGGACGATGAGGTCCGGGTCGGGCAGCAGGGCGAGCGCGAACCGCACGCGCTGCTGCTCGCCGCCGGAGCACTTGGCGATCCTTCGGCCCGCGATGCCCGAGATGCCGGCGCGCGCCATGACGTCGTCGACCGGCTCGTGGGACGGGAACGTCGACGCGACGAGGGTGACCGTCTCCCGCACGCTGAGGTCCCGCAGCAGGCCGCCGGACTGGAGGACCGCGGAGACTCGCCCGGCGGCGACCGCCTCGCGCGGGGGACGGCCGAACACGCGGGCGGTCCCGGCGCTCGCCTCGGTCAGGCCGAGGACGATGTCGAGCGTCGTCGTCTTGCCGGCACCGTTGGGGCCGAGGAACGCGACGACCTCGCCCGGGGCGATCGTCAGGTCGAGCCCGTCGACGGCCCGGACGACGCCCTGTCCGGTGCCGAACGTCCTGCGCAGGCCGACGAGCTCGACGGCGGGCGGGACCGACGGCGGAGCGGCGGGTGCAGGTGCGGTCATGCCCCGAGCATGGGCGTGGCGCGGGCGAGTTCGCGATGGGGTGGTGTCACGAGGTCCGTGTGACACCTGTCAGGCGGGAACGGTCGCGCGGGACGAGGGGCGCGGGACGAGGTGCCGGGGCGAGGGAGCAGGCGGGATCCGCGCCTACTGCCGCTTCCGCGGGGGCAGGCGGAACTCGACCCACAGGCGCTCGTCGCCCCGGACGAGGACGCCGTGCTGACGGCGGGGGTCGCCGATCGGCGCCACGTGCAGCCACCACTCGCCGAGGATCCCGAACGTGGTCATCGTCCCGGGCCGACGCCCGGGCCGGAAGTGGATGACCGGCACGGCGCTGGGCCTCGGATCGACCACCCCGGGGGCCGGGTCGACGAGGCGCACGGTGGCCCGCCCGCGTCCGAGCTGCTTCACCCGGACGCGGACGGGCGGGCCCAGCGGAGCGGTCCGTGCGGCGAGCAGGCGTCGTCGCCGGCCCCGGTTCATGAGGATCATCGCCGCGCCGCTCCCTGCGCCGGCCAGCGCGAGGAGAACACTGCCGACCAGGAGGCCGGACCGGAGCTCGGTAGGGGACTCGGGCGACATGGTGCCGTTCGGTGCGACCCACACCTGGACGGAGTCGCCCACCGCGAGCCGCTCGTCGCACCGGGAGTAGGACCCGTGCCCGGAGGTGCCGTCGACCGTCCAGCTGACCTCCACGTCGAGCCGGTCGACCGGCCGCCCCCGGCAGCTACCGTCGGTCTCGACCCGCTCGACGCGCGCGGTGACCTCCTCGCTGTTCCCGAGCAGGTGGTCGAGATTGCCGGTGACGACGTAGATCCCGACCGGGACGAGAGCGACCAGCACCGTGACGAGGGCGACGACGAGCCACTGGCGCCGCGTCCGGCGGCCGCCCGCGTCACGGAGCGCCTCGATCTCGTCCGGCCGCACGGGTCAGTGCCCCCGGGCCGCGACGGCGCGCCGGGACGGCATGGGCACGGGGGAGGGCACGGGCAGATCCTATGGCCGGGCCCGGCCGGTGCCGCGTCGCCCTCCGGTGAGGACTGCGCGCTTGCCGTTGAGGCTGGTCACGGCGTCTCTCCTTGAGAGTCAGTGCTGGTGGAGGCCGGGTCCTCCGGCGGCCGGAGCCCGCGTTCGACCACGGCCATGACCGAGTCGAGGATCTTCTCGGGGAGCCCGTGCTCGGGCGACCGCGGTGGCCCGGGCTCGTCGGCGTCGCGCTCCCTCATCACCCAGCGCATGCCGACGAGCTCGCCGACCCCCATGAGGGCCCAGGCGACGGCCTCCGGGTCGAGGTCGGCGGCGACCTCGCCGCTCGCCTGGGCGGCGCGCAGGCCGGACGTGTACCCGCGGGCGATGGTCTCGTAGTGGATGTGCAGGACGTCCGAGGCGACGAACTCGGCCTGCCGCATGATCCGGTACAGCGCGGGGTTCTCGGCGGTGAACCGGAAGAAGGCGGCGAAGCCCGCGCGCTCGGCGGCGAGGCGGTCGTCCTCCTCCGAGCTCGCGGTGAACATCGCGCGGCGGACCCGGGAGTTGAGGTCGCGGACGACCTCCTCGAACACCGACAGCTTGGTGTCGAAGTACAGGTAGAACGTCCCCTGGCCCACGCCGGCGCGCTCGGTGATCCGTGCGACCGAGGCGTCGTGGTACCCGTGCTTGGCGAACACGTCCGTCGCGGCGGCGAGGATCGTGGCCCTGGTCCGGGTGCCGCGGGCGGTGGTGGGGCGGGCGCTCATGCGAGCCTCCTCGGATCGGTGGGGCCGGCAGACCGCGAACCTGACAAGCGATTCAGGTGTCGGTATCGTCCGGTCGAGCGGTGACGCTGTCAAGCCCGACCCGCCAACCCCGGTTCGCCGAGTGTGCGGTTGGTGGTCGTCGAGTGTGCGGTCGGCGGCGGGCGGACCGGGTGTCGACGGCCCCGGTCGGGGCGCGCACGAGCGTGCCGCGACTCACGTCCTGGTGGCCCGGCACGACCGTGGATCGGCGGAGGCCGCGTGTTAGAGTTTCCGTCGTTGTTCAGGTGACGCGGAGCGATCCGGGAGCCGAACAGACACCCTGTCCGGGTGGCGGAATGGCAGACGCGCTAGCTTGAGGTGCTAGTGCCCGTATTAGGGCGTGGGGGTTCAAGTCCCCCTCCGGACACGCATGTGATGTCCCAGGACATCGTGAACGGCTGAACCCCCGGTGACGGGGGTTCAGCCGTTTTTTCGTTGGTAGGTGTGTGCGGGGTTCAGGGTGTGTTCGCTGAGGATCTCGCCGGTGGAGGCGTCCAGCACGGTGGCGTGGTCGTTGTGGACCAGGCAGGTGATCTCGGTGCGGGCGTGGGCGCGGCCGATGCCGAGGTGCAGCATGCGGCCGCTGTGGCGCAGGCTGATCTTTCCGTCGCGGTCGACGGTGTCGTAGCGCACTCGCCACAGGTCGGGGTCGCCGGGCGGGGTGGGGGTCGCCGGGGGGATGAGCTGGTAGGCGTGGGCGGGGGTCTGTCGGCCGATGCCGCGATGAGGGCGGTCGTTGTTGTAGTAGTCGCGGAAGTCGTCGAGTTCGTCCTGGAGGTGGGCGAGGGTGTCGGCTGGCCGGGTGGCGAGGCGCTTGTTCAGGGTCTGCCAGAAGCGTTCGATCTTGCCCTGGG
>NZ_JBNDNA010000012.1:0-108965 GCF_049856175.1 Georgenia sp. Z1491 | reverse complement strand
CCGGGCCGCGTCCGACGTCGTCGGGGGTGGGCCTCAGGCGGTGCCGCGGCGGGCGCGCAGCGCGCTGAGGGCCTCGTCGAGGAGGGCCGCGCCGTCGCCGTCGGACCGGCGCTCCTTCACGTAGGCGAGGTGCGTCTTGTAGGGCTCGTTGCGGGGAGCCTCGGGCGGGGCGTCCCGGTCCTGACCGGCGGGCATGCCGCAGCGGGGGCAGTCCCAGGTCTCGGGGGGCACGACCTCGCCGTCGACCGCGAAGCTGGGGCTCGACTCGTGGCCCTGGGCGCACCAGTACGAGACCTTGACCCGGGGGGCGAGCTCGCCGCGCTCCATCTCCCCCATCGGGCCCGCGCCCACGCGCGAGCCACGGATCGCGTTGCCCCCGGCCATGTCAGTCTCCGAACTTCATGATGAGGCCGAGCATGACCACGCACAGGCCCCAGGCGACCGAGACCGCGACGGTCAGCCGGTTGAGGTTGCGTTCCGCCACGCCGGAGGAACCGACCGAGGAGGTGAGGCCGCCGCCGAACATGTCGGACAGGCCGCCGCCGCGCCCCTTGTGCATGAGCACAAAGAGGACGAGCACGATGCTGAGCAGCACGAGCAGCACGCTCAGGATCACCTTGAGCCAGATCACGGTGGGACAACTCCTCGGGAACGACGCGCGACGCCGGCGGGCGCCCCGACGATGATAAGCGATGACCCGCGGGCCGGGCGCACCTTGGACGAGCGACGGGGCACGGCCCGGGCTGCTCGCCCGCGCCGTTCCCCGTGCCCGGTGTCGGGTAGGTCAGCCGCCGACGTGCTGCTGGTAGCGCACGATCGCGGCGAACTCCTCCGCCTTGAGGCTGGCCCCGCCGACGAGCGCGCCGTCCACGTCGTCGCCCGCCATGATGGCGGCGATGTTGCCGGACTTGACCGAGCCGCCGTAGAGGACGCGGACGGAGTCCGCCAGCTCGGGCGAGTAGAGCTCCGCCAGGCGGGCGCGCACGGCGGCACACACCTCCTGCGCGTCCTCGGGCGTGGCGACCTCACCGGTGCCGATGGCCCACACGGGCTCGTAGGCGACGACGACGGATCCCGCCTGGTCGGCGTCCAGCGCCTCGAACGCGCCGGTGATCTGCGCGGTCACGTGCTCGACGTGCGTCCCGGCCCGGCGGACCTCGAGGCCCTCCCCGACGCAGATGATCGGGGTGATGCCCGCCCCGAGCGCGGCGGCGGCCTTGCGGCCCACGAGCGCGTCGTCCTCGGCGTGGTACTCGCGACGCTCGGAGTGCCCGACGACAACGTGGCTGACGCCGAGCTTGGCGAGCATCGCGGCGGAGATCTCGCCCGTGTAGGCACCCGAGGCGTGCTCCGAGACGTCCTGCGCGCCGTAGGCGATGTCGAGCTTGTCGCCGTCGACGAGGGTCTGCACCGAGCGAAGGTCGGTGAACGGCGGGACGACGACGACCTCGACCTGCTCGTGGTCGTGCTTGGCGTCGGTGAGGGTCCACGCGAGCTTCTGCACGAGGTGAGTGGCCTCGTGGTGGTCGAGGTTCATCTTCCAGTTGCCCGCCATGAGCGGGGTGCGAGCGTTCATGCGTTGTCCTCCAGGACGCTGAGACCGGGCAGCTCCTTGCCCTCGAGGAGCTCGAGGGAGGCGCCGCCACCGGTGGAGATGTGGGAGAAGGTGGACTCGTCGAACCCGAGGAGCCGCACGGCGGCGGCGGAGTCGCCGCCGCCGACGATGGTGTAGCCGTCGGCGTCGGACAGCGCCTGCGCGACCGCCTTGGTGCCGGCGGCGAACGGGGCCATCTCGAACACGCCCATCGGCCCGTTCCAGACGACGGTGCGGGCACCCGCGATGGCGGCGGCGTAGGCCGTGGAGGTCTCCGGGCCGATGTCGAGGCCCATCTGGTCGGCCGGGATCTGCTCGGCGGGAACCGTGGTGGCGGGCGCATCGGCGTCGAACGCCGGGGCGACGACGACGTCGGTGGGCAGGAGGATCTGGACCCCGCGCTCGGCCGCCCGGTCGAGGTAGCCGCGGACCGTGTCGAGCTGGTCCTCCTCGAGCAGCGACGTGCCGACCTCGTGGCCCTGGGCCGCCAGGAAGGTGAACGCCATGCCGCCGCCGACCAGCAGGGTGTCGGCCTTCTCGACGAGGTTGGCGATGACGCCGAGCTTGTCGGAGACCTTCGACCCGCCCAGGGCCACGGCGTAGGGCCGCTCGGGGTCGTTGGTCGCCCGGGACAGGGCCTCGACCTCGGCGAGGACGAGCTGACCCGCCGCCGCGGGCAGCACCTGCGCGATGTCGTAGACCGAGGCCTGCTTGCGGTGGACGACGCCGAATCCGTCGGAGACGAAGGCGTCGGCGAACCGGGCGAGGTCGGTCGCCATGGCCTGCCGCAGGGCGTCGTCCTTCGAGCTCTCGCGGGGATCGAAGCGGACGTTCTCCAGCAGCAGCACCTGGCCGTCGGTCAGCGCGTCGACGGCGGCCGCCGCGCCGTCGTCCACGACGTCGGGAGCCAGTGCCACGTCGTGGCCGAGCAGCTCGCCGAGCCGCGCGGCGACCGGGGCTAGGCTGAACTCCGGGTTCGGCTCACCCTTGGGTCGGCCGAGGTGCGCCATGACGACGACCCGCGCACCGGCGTCGACCAGGCGCGTGAGGGTGGGCAGTGCGGCGCGGATGCGCCCGTCGTCGGTGATGGTGGTGCCGTCCAGCGGGACGTTGAAGTCCGAACGGACCAGCACGCGGCGTCCGGCGAGGTCGCCGAGTGACTCGATCGTCTTCATGCGGTGCTCCTTGCTCGTCGAGGGGTGGTCGGGCCGGGCCCGCACAGGCCGCGACGCCCGCGCACGGCGCTGCTGCGCGGTGGGCGGACGTCGCGGTCAGGCGGTGACGGCGTCGGTCAGAGACGCGCGCCGATGTAGGCGGCCAGCGTGACGAGCGACGAGGAGTAGCCGAACTCGTTGTCGTACCAGGCGACGACCTTGACCTGGTCGTCGATCACCTTGGTCAGGCCCGCGTCGAAGATCGACGTGTGCGAGTTGCCCACGATGTCCTGCGAGACGATCGGGTCCTCGGTGTACTGGACGATGCCCTTGAGCTCCTCGGACTCCGCGGCGGCCTTCATGGCGGCGTTGACGGACTCGACCGTGACGGGCTTGCTGGCGGTGAACGTGAGGTCCGTCGCGGAGCCGGTCGGGGTCGGCACGCGGAGCGCGTAGCCGTCGAGCTTGCCCTTGAGCTGCGGGAGCACGAGCGAGACGGCCTTGGCGGCACCCGTCGAGGTCGGGATGATCGACAGGGCGGCGGCGCGGGCGCGACGCAGGTCCTTGTGCGGGCCGTCCTGGAGGTTCTGGTCGGCCGTGTAGGCGTGGATGGTGGTCATGAGGCCGCGCTCGATGCCGAACTCCGCGTCGAGGACCTTGGCCATCGGCGCGAGGCAGTTGGTCGTGCACGAGGCGTTGGAGACCACGTGGTGGTTCGCCGGGTCGTACTCGGTGTGGTTCACGCCGACGACGAACGTCGCGTCCTCGTTCTTGCCGGGGGCCGAGATGATGACCTTCTTCGCGCCGGCCTCGATGTGCGCCTTGGCCTTGGTCGCGTCGGTGAAGCGGCCCGTGGACTCGATGACGATGTCGGCGCCCAGCTCGCCCCAGGGCAGCTTGGTCGGGTCCGGCTCGGCCAGCGCGCGGAAGGTGACGTCGCCGACGCTGATGTTCTCGTCGTCGTGGGTCACCTCGTCGGCCAGCACGCCGAAGATCGAGTCGTACTTGAGCAGGTGCGCGAGGGTGCGGTTGTCCGTGAGGTCGTTGACGCCGACGATCTGCACGTCGGCGCCCGACGCCAGCAGCGCACGCGTGAAGTTGCGTCCGATACGGCCGAAGCCGTTGATGCCAACCTTGATGGTCACTGTGGTTCTCTCCTCCTCGGTGCACCGGTCGGGGCGCACGCATGTCGGTCGGGCCTGCGTGGGCGGCGCCCGCGACGGACCGTGGCCGTCGGCGTCATCCCCACGCCCCTGATCCTAGTCGGACGCGCGGACGGGCAGCAGCGGCGATCGTCCGTCGTCCGCCCACGGTGAACGGATGCGCACGGATGACCGCGTCGGCGACCCGTCGATGGGAGGAGGCCCACCCGCGGCCCGGCCGGTTCCGGCGGCACGGGCGGGCACGGACGGGCCGCTCAGGCGTCCTCGTCGTCGGGCGGGAGCACCGCCTGCGTGCTGGGCACGCCCAGCTCCTCGGCGCGACGGTCGGCCATGGCGAGCAGCCGCCGGATCCGGCCGGCGACGGCGTCCTTCGTCATCGGGGGGTCCGACATCACGCCGAGCTCCTCGAGGGAGGCCTGCCGGTTGGCCATGCGCAGCCGGCCCGCCTCGAGCAGGTGGTCCGGCACCTCGTCGCCGAGGATCTCGAAGGCCCGCTCCACGCGCGCGCCGGCGGCGACCGCGGCGCGTGCCGAGCGGCGCAGGTTGGCGTCGTCGAAGTTGGCCAGGCGGTTCGCGGTGCCGCGCACCTCGCGCCGGGTGCGGCGCTCCTCCCACGTGAGCACGGCGTCGTGGGCACCCATGCGGGTCAGGAGTGCCGAGATGCCGTCGCCGTCGCGCACGACGACCCGGTCCACGCCGCGCACCTCGCGGTTCTTTCCGGACACGCCGAGCCGCCGTGCGCAGCCCACGAGGGCGAGGGCGGCCTCGGGCCCCGGACAGGTGATCTCGAGCGAGGACGAGCGGCCGGGCTCGGTGAGCGACCCGTGGACGAGGAAGGCGCCCCGCCAGGCGGCGGTCGCCTCGGCGACCCCGGCCCCGACGACGGCGGTCGGCAGCCCGCGGACGGGCCGACCACGATTGTCCAGCAGGCCGGTCTGCCGGGCGAGCGCCTCGCCGTCCTTGACCACGCGCACGATGTAGCGGGTGGAGCGGCGCAGCCCGCCCGGGGAGACGACGAGGATGTCGCCGTGGAGCCCGAACAGCTCGTCGATCCCGGTGCGCAGGCGCCGGGCGACGATCGCGGTGTCGAGCTCGGCCTCGAGCACGATGCGACCGCTGACGATGTGCAGCCCTCCCGCGAACCGGAGGATGGTCGAGAGCTCTGCGCGCTTGGCCGAGGCCTTGGGGACGTCGACGCGGGCGAGCTCGTCCTTGACGGCCGCGGTGAGGGACATGACGCCCATCTTCACATCCCCCGCCCGTCGGTGCGTCCGGCGGTCTCGACGTCGCCCTCCGTGCGCTCCATCGCGTCGCGCAGGGCTGCGGCCAGGCGCAACGGGTCGTGGGTGGCGTCCGCGCCGGTCGCCCGCACCTGCCGGAGCAGGATCCGGGCGCCGAGCGCCGCGGCCGCCCGCTCGAGCTCGTCGAGGTCGTCGACGACCAGCGGGTCCGCGACGACGACGTCGAGCCGGAGGTCCGGCGCGTGGTCGTGCAGGGAGCGCAGGTGGTCGGAGACGGACATGCCCTCGGACTCAGAGTCGTCGTTGGAGAGGTTGAGGACGAGCGCGCGGTGCGCGTCGGTCGTGCACAGGGCGTCGACGAGCTCGGGCACGAGCAGGTGGGGCACGACGGACGTGTACCAGGAGCCCGGACCGAGGATCACCCAGTCGGCCTCCCGCACCGCCGAGACCCCCTCCGGTCGCGCGGGCGGGTCGCCCGGGAGCAGCCGCACCGATCGGACACGGCCCGAGACCTTCGCGACCCGGGACTGACCGCGCACGACCCGGACCTCGCCGGTGGCCGGGTCCACGACGTCGGCCTCGATGTCCAGCGGGACGGCGGACATCGGGACCACGCGACCGCGCACGCCGAGCAGGCTCGCCACCCACTCCAGGCCCTGGACCTCGTCGTCGAGGATCGACCACAGGGCGACGATGAGGATGTTGCCGACGCTGTGGTTGTCGAGCGGCCCGTCGGACCGAAGCCGGTGCTGCAGGACGTCCCGCCAGGTCTGGCCCCACTCGCCGTCGTCGCACAGGGCGGACAGCGCCATGCGCAGGTCGCCGGGCGGCAGCACGCCGAGCTCGCCGCGCAGCCGGCCAGACGACCCGCCGTCGTCGGCGACCGTGACGATCGCGGTGACGGCGGAGGTGAGGTGCCGGACCGCGGACAGGGTGGCCGCAAGGCCGTGGCCGCCGCCGAGGGCGACGACCTTCGCGCCCCGGGCGCCGGTCCCCCTGGGTTCCGGGAGGCCGGAGTACCCGGGCCGGCCGGGGGTGGGTACCGCCATCACTCGCGCCCCACGTCCCGGTGGAGGGTGCGCACCACCTGGCCCCGCGCGCGGAAGAGCTGCGCCATCCGCTCGGTGACCGCGACGGAGCGGTGCTTGCCGCCCGTGCAGCCCACGCCGATGGTGACGAACGGCTTGAGCTCGTCGAGGTAGCGGTCCAGCACGGGCGCGATCGTGTCGACGTAGCTCTCGACGAACTGCTCCGCGTCCGGCTGCGAGAGGACGTAGGAGGAGACCTTGTCGTCCTGCCCGGTGAGGTGGCGCAGCTCGGAGACCCAGTACGGGTTGGAGAGGAACCGGACGTCGACGACGTGGTCGGCGTCGAGCGGGAGGCCGTACTTGAAGCCGAACGACATGATGGACAGGCGGACCTGCCGGTCGACGGACTGCCCCACCTCCTCCCGGACGCGGCGCGCGAGGTCGTGCACGGACAGGCTCGTGGTCTCGATGATGACGTCGGCGCGGCTGCGCAGGTCGCGCAGCAGCGACCGCTCGGCGGTGATCCCGTCGAGGAGCCGGCCGTCGCCCTGGAGCGGGTGCGGCCGGCGCACGGACTCGTAGCGCCGGACGAGCTCGGCGTCGTCGGCGTCGAGGAACATGATGCGGTAGTCGACGCCGCGGTCGCGCATCTCGGCGAGCACGGCGACGAGCTCGGAGAAGAACGCCCCTGACCGCACGTCGACGACGGCGGCGAGCCGGCGCACGCCCGCGCCGGGGGTCAGCAGGCCGGCCAGGGCACCGAGCAGGCGCGGCGGCAGGTTGTCGACGACGTACCACGACAGGTCCTCCAGGGCCGCCGCGGCCCGGGAGCGGCCGGCACCCGACATCCCCGTGATGATGAGCAGCTCCGCCGGCTCCACGTCGGGGAGCGTCGCGGACTCGTCGAGCTCGGGGATGCCGTCGGGGACCGTCGGGGGGCGGGGATCGGCACCGTCAGTCATGGCCTCAGTGTGCCAGTGATCACGCCTGCTCGGTCCGCTCGCCCGTCCCCGTACCCGTCCCGGCGTCCTCCGTCCCCGTCCCGGCGTCCTCGGTCGCACCGGGCGGCGCCAGCGCCTCGAGGACGGCCCGGGCGGTGGCCGGTCCGATCCCCCTGACCTGCGCGATCTCCTCGACCTCCGCCACCCTCAGGCGCTTGACCGAGCCGAAGGTCTTGAGCAGGGCCTTCTGCCGGGCAGGGCCCAGGCCGGGGACGTCGTCGAGCACGGACCTCGTCTGCCGCTTGGAGCGGCGGGAGCGGTGGTGCGTGACGGCGAACCGGTGCGACTCGTCGCGCAGGTGCTGGAGGAGGTACAGCGCGGGCGAGGTGCGGGGCAGGATGACGGGGAACGGCTCGCCCGGCAGCCACACCTCCTCCAGGCGCTTGGCCAGGCCGACGACGGCGACGTCGTCCACCCCGAGGTCGACCATCGCGCGGTGGGCCGCGTTGACCTGCGGCTCGCCGCCGTCGACCACGACGAGCTGCGGCGGGTAGGCGAACCGGCGGGCGCGCCCGGTCGCGGGGTCGACGGGTCCGACGTCGAGCGGGATGCCGTCGTCGTCGATCTCGATCGGACCGGACGCACCGGGGTCCGCGCCCCCTGCGTCCGTGGGCCGGCCGTTCCCGTCGGCCGTCCGCTCGCGCTCGTCCCGCTGCTCCCGCTCGGCGAGGAGCCGGGCGAACCGCCGCCGCAGGACCTCGTCCATGGCCGCGGTGTCGTCCCGGGCGCCGGAGCCGTCCTCGCCCCGGACGACGAAGTGCCGGTAGTCGGACTTCTTGGGCATGCCGTCCTCGAAGACGACCATCGACCCGACCTGCTCGGTGCCCTGCGTGTGGGAGATGTCGTAGCACTCGATGCGCAGCGGGCTGGCGTCCAGGCCGAGGGCCTCCGTGAGCTCGGCCAGGGCGAGCGAACGCGTGGTGAGGTCGCCGGCGCGGCGGCTCTTGTGCAGCGTGAGGGCCTGCTCGGCGTTGGTGGTCACGGTGGCGAGGAGGGTCGCCTTGTCTCCGCGCTGCGGCACCCGGACCCGCACGCGGGCGCCGCGGCGCACGCCCAGCCAGGCCGTGATCTGCTCGGCGTCGGCGGGCTCGAGCGGGACGAGCACCTCCGCCGGCACGGCGGTCGTCGGCGTGTGCTCGACGTCGTCGGGGCTCGTCGCCCCGCCGTCCGAGGGCCGCCGGCGGGCCGTGCCGACGGACCGCGGGTCGCGCGGTGCGCGTCCGCCCGGGGCACCCGGGCCGTCGCCGTAGACCTGACCGAGCAGCTGCGTGAGCAGGCCCGCGTCGTCGATGTCCTCGACCCGGTCCACCACCCAGCCGCGCTGACCGCGGATGCGCCCGCCCCGCACGTGGAAGACCTGGACGGCGGCCTGGAGCTCGTCGGAGGCCAGGCCGAAGACGTCGGCGTCGGTGCCGTCGGGCAGGACGACGGCGTTCTGCTCGACGACCCGCCGCAGGGCGGCGGCGTCGTCGCGCAGCCGTGCCGCGCGCTCGAAGTCCTGGTCCGCGGCCGCGGCGCGCATGTCCCGCTCGACCTCGCGCAGGTAGGGCCCCGTGCGGCCCGCGAGGAACTCGCACATCTCCTCGGCGATCTCGCGGTGCTCGTCCGGGCTCACACGCCCCACGCAGGGGGCCGAGCACCGGTCGATGTAGCCGAGCAGGCACGGACGACCCGAGGAGGCGGCCTGCCGGTAGACGCCCGGCGAGCAGGTACGGACCGGGAAGACCCGCAGGAGCTGGTCGAGCGTGTCCCGGATCGCCCACGCGTGCGTGTACGGGCCGAAGTACCGCGTGCCCTTGCGCTTGGTGCCGCGGAGCACCTGCGCCCGCGGGATCTCCTCCCCCATCGTCACCGCGAGGTACGGGTAGGACTTGTCGTCGCGGTACTTGACGTTGAACCGGGGGTCGAACTCCTTGATCCACGCGTACTCGAGCGTGAGCGCCTCGACCTCGGTGCCCACGACCGTCCACTCGACCCGCGAGGCGGTCGTCACCATCTGGCGCGTGCGCGGGTGCAGGACGGCGAGGTCCTGGAAGTAGCTCGTCAGGCGCTGCCGCAGCGACTTGGCCTTGCCGACGTAGACGACCCGGTGGTCGTCGTCGAGGAACCGGTAGACGCCCGGGTCGGTGGGGATCTCGCCCGTGGCGGGGCGGTAGACGGACGGGTCGGCCATGGCTCGAGCCTACGTCCGCGTGCCGACGGTCGGGCCGGGCGGCGGTCCGACCGCCGGTGGCGCGACCGGGCGGAGATGGGCGGCGGTACGGCGGCCGGCGCTCGGCCCGTGCGCGGGGCTCAGTCCGTGGGCGCGGACGGGCGCACCTCGATGGGCTCGACCCGCACCGGGACACCGAGCGATCGGGCCAGGTGGTTGTGGTCCCGCGCCGAGGCGTGCAGCCGTGCCGCCGTCTCCTCCCCCACGTGCCCGGAGTAGGTGACCCGCGGCCGCAGGACGATCTCGGTGAACGGGCCCGAGCCCCCGCCCTCGATCCGCTGCGTGGCGGTCGCCTGGTCCAGGTACCCGGTGACGACGACGTCCTCCTTGGCGGCGGTGCGCAGGAACCACAGCATCTGCGCCTGCGACACGGCGCCGAGGAAGAGCTCCTCCGCCTTGTGGCGCGAGACGTCGGTGCGGACACGCAGGTCCGAGCTGGCGAGCAGCGTCGGCTTGCCGTCCACGCGTACCTCGTGGTCGCGCGAGTAGGAGGCGTAGCTCGCGGTGCCGCTCTCGTCGGCACCCGTCCAGTCCACGGTGACGTCGAAGGTCTGCAGTGCGCCCATGCGGAGAGTCTAGGCGGAGGTGGAGCCGGTCACGAGGAGGACGCTCCACCGTCTCCCGGCGGGGCCTCCGTTCGCTCCGGCAACGAGGTCGCCGGGACGGACCTGCACGCCCGCGACCGTCGGACCGTCCGGTGTGGAAGAGTTTCCGTGACGGGCCCGCGGTGGGGCCGGCCACGAAGGGGACCTGGGATGACGACGTTCGAGAGCTTCGACGCCGTGGCGCCGATCGCGCCCGGGACGATCGAGAGGTGGCGCGACCGGGCGCCGGGCGGCCTCGTCGAGGTGTGGGAGGCGCAGGGCAGCGGGCTCGTCGGCGACGGGTACGTGCGCGTCGTCGACCCCGACCGGGCGCACCAGATGCTCGACGGCGTACTGACGATGCCGCCCACCGCCGTCCCCGTGCTGACGACCGCGCTCGCCGACCTCGTCATGTACATCGCACCCGTGTTCCACGTCGCACGGTTCCGGCGCGGGACGATCGACCAGCTCGCGTTCGAGTCGGACCAGCTCTACGCGGACCTGACCGACGACCAGTTCCTCGACGGTGTCCTCGAGCGGCAGCCCTACCCGGCCGCCGCCGACCGCCTCGGCGTCCCCGGCATCGACGAGTGCTTCTTCTACGCCCCGCTGCTGACGATCGGCGGCCCCGAGGTCGAGGCCAACCTCCATCGGGGCGGTCTGTGGGAGAACCTCTCCCTCACCGTCCAGATGTCGGGTCTCCCTCAGCCTCGAGGCGCGCGCGGCTGACCGCCTGCCAGCCGATCACCGGACCGCTGCATACTCCTCGAGCCGGCGGCTGGGCCGGCGTCTGTCGACCGTGCCCCGCGAGTGGTCGAGCAGCGTGTGGTCCCGCGCGGTGCAGGGCCCGTCCGGGACGAGACCGTCCGGGTCGAGGGTCCGGAAGCGCGGGCTCACGATCCGACCGAGCTGAAGCCCGTGTCGACGAACGGCCTGAGGAGCACCTCGCGGTGCTCGGGGGCGAGATCGTCCCCGCGGGCGACGGCGACCGCCGCCGACTCGACGCGGTCGCGCAGCTGGCGCCTCCGACGGCCGGAGAGATCGTCGTCCGAGAGTCCGACCTCGTCGATGGCCTCGAGCGCCGCGCTGCTCACCGCGCCACGCACGGCTGCGGGCAGCCCGCCGACGATCGCCTTGACGGCCGCAGGACGCTCCTGGACCGTCGAGTCGCCCGCCATGAGATCGACCCAGGTCGCGCGAGGTGTCGCGACCACCTCGTCGAGGAACGCCTGGACCTCGTCGTGGTGCTCGCCGAACTTCTGCGTCATCCCGCTCCCCTGCCGTCGTGCTCGAAGCCGTGGCCCGTGCCCGGCCGGACCGTCCGTGTCACGGTACGTCGACCGTGTGGTCGACGGTGAACCTCGGGTTCAACCGGACGTCGCCCAGGAGCTCGTCCGGGATCCCGCTCCGTTCGATGATGGCGTCCATCTGCGCGCGGAGGTCTGCCGCCCGACCGCTCTCGCCGCCCCACTGGGAGCCGAGCGAGGAGTTCACACCCGCGTCCCCCATCCCGGTGAAGTTGTTCGGGTTGCCGCCGGCCACCTGGTCGGGGCCGTGCAGCACCGCCTGGTCGGACATCTCCCGGTCGGCCTGGGCACGTGCCTGCTCAGGAGACAGCCCCTGTTCCTCGAGCACGTCGGCGCGCTGCTGGACCTGGTTCTCGCGATAGCTCGCCTGGTCCGCCTCGCCGGTACGTCCCCGATCGCTGTAGCCGGTCGTGTGGTCGTCCCAGTCCTGGCCGCTCTGCTGCGCAAGGCTCTGTTGTTGGAGCTCGACCTGACGATCGAACTCCGCGCCGCTGTGGTCGACGTTCGAGTGGGTGAACTCGATGTCGACCTGCTCACCGAAGCGCAGCACCCCGTCGTCGTTGATGATCGAGCCGTCGTCGACGAAGGGCTGGAGCTCGGGTGGAACGACGTCCGGGTCCTGCAGCCGACCGCTGTCGGTGAGTCCGGAGGGGGACTCGACGTCCGGGTCGACCGTGCCGACGTAGCCGTTGTCGTCCGGACGGGCGTCGTGGTGCGGGTGGCGCGGGTCCGCGACGTCATCGCCCCATCGGTCGCCCGAGGTCGGCAGCGGGTCGTCGACGTCCGGGGTGTCCGGTGCGTCGGGTGCGTCCGGTGCGTCGCTCTCCGGCGCGTCGGGCCGTGCGCCGCCCCCGGGGTTCTCGAGCACCCACTCGTCGTTGTCCGGGTCCCACTTCATGTGGGTGTTCCGACCGTCCGGGCCGTCCGGCCGCAGCGGCTCGCCCGTGCGATGGTCGACCGGCTGGCCGTCCTGGTTGCGCGGCGCGTTGTCGAGCGCGTCGGCCACGTCCTGGTCCGAGTAGCTGCCGGGAGCGTCGTCGTGACTCTGCGGCACCGTGTCGCGCGGCGACTCGTCCGGGTCCCACTGGTTGCCCGGGCCCTCGGGCTCCGAGTCGGGCCGGGGCGTCGGCGTGTCCGCGCCCTCGGACTCCGGGCGTGCAGCAGGCGTCTCGGGCTCCCCCGCGTCGTTCCGGCCCGACGGCGTGTCCGCACCCTCGGACTCCGGGCGCGCAGCAGGCGTCTCGGGCTCCCCCGCGTCGTTCCGACCCGACGGCGTGTCCGCACCCTCGGACTCCGGGCGCGCAGCAGGCGTCTCGGAGTCGGGCCGCGCACCGGGGGTGTCCGGCGACTGGGAGTCCGGACGCACACCCGGCGTGCTGGACGAGCCAGGACCGTTCGACGAGCCGGGCGTGCTCGGTGAGCTGGGGCTGCTAGGCGACGCCGGCGCGTTCGGGGCCGCTGCCGCCGGCGTCCGGCCACCGGGCGATGTCCCCGGGGAGCTCGGGGCGTTGTTGGACGAGCCCGGACCGCCCGACGTTCCGGGGCTGCTCGGCGCCGTCGAGGATCCTGGTGCGGCAGAGCTTGCCGGTCGGGGTCCGGCCGACGAACCGGAGGCGGGCCCCGACCCGGACGGCTGCCCGGATCCACCGCCGGACGAGCTGGACGGGTTGTTGGCGACGACCGGGCCGTCCGGCTGCGGAGCCGCGCGCGGCGCCGGACTCGGCGCCGCAGAGCCGGATGCGTCGGGCGCAGCCGCTGCCGGGGCGGCGGGGCGCGCGTCGGGCAGTGTGGGAGCGGCGGAGTCCACGTTCACGGCACCTGGTCGTGCTGCAGGCGCGGCTGGGCCGGCTCCGCCCGACGAGGCCGGCGCAGCGTCCGACGGGCCCGACGGCGAGGAGGACTGGTTCGGAGCGGGCGCGCTCGAGCCAGGTGTGCTCGACCCCGGAGAGTCCACGCCAGGGCTGTTCGAGCCAGGGGTGTTCGACCCAGGGCTGTTCGAGCCAGGGGTGTTCGACCCAGGCGTGTTCGGACCGGGCGAGTTCGACCCGGGCGTATCCGCACCGGGGCTGTTCGAGCCGGGCGTGTTCGACCCGGGCGAGTTCGACCCAGGAGTGTTCGACCCAGGAGTGTTCGACCCGGGCGAGTTCGACCCAGGAGTATCCGCACCGGGGCTGTTCGAGCCGGGCGTGTTCGACCCGGGCGAGTTCGACCCGGGCGTGTTCGACCCAGGCGTGTTCGACCCAGGCGTGTTCGACCCAGGAGTGTTCGACCCAGGCGTGTTCGACCCAGGCGTGTTCGAGCCCGGCGTGTTCGCCCCAGGAGTGTTCGACCCAGGAGTGTTCGACCCAGGAGTGTTCGACCCAGGAGTGTTGTGGGACGCCGGCACCGGGTCGCCCGCCTCGCCCGGCGGGCGCGGGCGCGGCATGCCCGGCGTCAGCTCGTCCCAGCCCGGCCGGGCCGGGATGACGGAGCCGGGGTTGGTGAGGATGCGCGGGAGGCGCTTCATGATCCGGTCGAGCCGGTCGAGCAAGCCGCGCAGCGCGCTCACCGACTGGATGACGCCGTCGATCTTGCGCTGGAGACGCGCGGCCGCGCTCGAGACCTTCATGACGAGCCCGCGGATCGCCTCGGGGATCAGCGGCGGAACGAGAGCCTTGAGGCCGGCACTGACGATCGCGCCGACGATCTCCGCGATCGCGTCCCGCACGATGTCGTGCACGGCCTGGACGATCATGGCCGCGCCCTGAAGGGCCAGGGCGGCGGAACCCGCGCCCTCGGCGCAGGACCCGAGCGCGTCGATGTTGCGCTGCTGCACGCCGCGGTACGTGGTGATCGCACCGGCGGACATCCAGCCCATCTGGCCGTCGAGATGCCCCTGCAGGGCCGACTGCGACTCGATCAGCTGATCCTGGACGTTCGTCCAGGTGGTGGCGAAGGCGGTGACGGCATCGGCGTCGCCGGTGAGGTCGTCGAGCCATCCCTTGAGCGGCTGGAAGTGCTCCATGAGCCAGCCGACGCCCATCGAGATGATCGCGCCGAAAGGGTCGACGAACATCGTGAAGTCGAGGACCGCAGTCAGCCCGGAGACCGACGCGGCCACCCAGTCCTCGTTCTGCATGCCCGTGACCACGCCTTCGAGCCCCTCGAGCATGAAGGTGCCCTGGAGCGCGGTCGAGGAGTCCTCGACGGGCGCGACGAGCGGGTTCGGTGCGGACACGTCAGACCTCCACGGTCGTGTCGACGGCGTCGAACTCGACCGATCCGTCGTCGTCGGTCTCGTCGAACGCGTCCGCCATGTCTCTCAGCGGAAGGACCGTGCCGTCGATCTCGTCGGCCACCGACTGGATCGCCTCGGAGACCGCCGAGGTGAGCGGACTGATGATCGGCGGGAGGAACGGCGTGCACATGAGGCCGAACGCGCCGTCGAAGAGGTTGACGCTCCCCGCGGCGTCGGCCGCCATCTGGACGCCGGAGTGGTCGCCGTCGACGCTGGTGGCGTGGCTCCGGATGTCGTCGCTGTTGATGTCGATGGTGTCGTTCATCGGAGCACTCCCCCGTCGCTGCGGCGGCCCACGCCGTCGTCGTCCCCGTCGTCGTCCCCGTCGTCGTCCCCGTCGTCGAGCCGCGGACGGTACAGCGCGTCGAGGGACGCGGCCGTCTCCTCGTCCACCCCACCGACGTCCTCCGCCAGCTCGCGGACCAGTCGCGCGAGCTCGACCCGCGCCGCGTCGTTGGCCTCGAGGATGTCCTGCCGGATCTGCACGAGGGTCGCGTCGCTCAGCTCCTCGGTCAGCGCGAGGTCGACGACGGCGCCGTGCACGTCGAGCGTCACCTCGGCCCCGCGGTCGCGGCTGACGCCGACGGCACGCAGGTCCTCGACGCGCCGGCCGAACTCCTCGTACGCGGACGCCTTGCGCTGGGCCTGCTCGACCTGGTCGTTGATCCGCTGGATCTGCTCGTCGCGCTGGCGCGCGACGTCGGGCGAGACGAAGGCCGATCCGTACGGCAGCTGGCTCATCGGGTCTCCTGTGGCTGGGACGGGTAGGCGGCCGAGGGCCGCATCGTGCCGGGGTCGAGCACCTGACGCCCCTGCTGTCCGCGCCGCGCGAGCAGTCGGGTGCCGACCGGCAGCCCCCACGCTCCCACGACGTAGGGGTCGACGGCGGCAGCCTCGTCGACGGGGACGACGACCACCTGGCGCGTGTCGTCCCGGTAGCGGGGGACGTCCTCCTCCGACCAGAACCGCCAGCCGGAGTCACCCTCCCACGCGGGCTCCTCGCGAATCATCCACGCGACGGGCGCGGCCCCCTCGACGACGTGGTGCGTGGCCAGGCAGACCTGGCCCGTGCCCACGTGGCTCCGGAACGTCGGGACCTCGCCCGCCGCGGCCCGCAGCTCCTCCTGACGGTCGGCGTGGGCGGCCCGGTGCTCCTGCATGCGCCGCAGCAGGACCGGCCGCGAACCGAGCCGGCGGACGAGCACCACCGGGTCGGCGCCGTGCGCGTTCGGGGTGGTGAGATCGACGGGCTCACCGCCGAACCAGAGGTCGTAGAGCTCGGTGAGGCTCTCCTCGGGCAGGCGCAGGAGCGCGAGCAGGTGCGACGGCGCACGGAAGTCGTAGGTCCGCCCGTCCCGGTCCGCACCGACGTCGAGGAGGCGCCTGACGACCCGCGTGAGCGCCGAGGGGTCGGACCAGCCGCGGGCGAACGCCACGTGCAGGGGTCCGAAGCCCTTGGCGTTGGCCACCGGCTCGGCCCCCTGGTCCAGCAGGAAGTGGGTGATCCGGGTACGCGCGACCTCGTCGGCGTTGCCCAGGGCGGCGAGCAGCAGGGGCTGCCCGAGGCGGCGGACGTCCTGCTCGCCGTCGTCGTAGTGCGTGAGGAGCTCGTCGATGCCACCGCACTCCGCGGCCTCGAACAGCGCCAGGCGTCGGTCGGTCTGCTCGGGGGTCGTCGGCGGGGCCTCGGTCATGCGGCGTGCGTCCCCTCGATCGGCGTGCTGCGGTCCGGCTCGACGGTAACGATCAGGTGACGGCGCCCATCCGGCAGGGCGTGGGGAGTGCTCCCCATCCGCCGCGGTGGCGGGCGCGGGCGGGCAGCTCGGCCTCGGCGTCCCGCTCACCCCCCGAACCGGACCGGCTCGGGTGGGGGCCGGGTCAGGCCGGCACGCGGTCCCGGGCACCGCCGAGCACCTCGGCGAGGAACTGTCCGGTGTAGGAGCCCTCGACCCTGGCGACCTCCTCCGGGGTCCCCTCGGCCACGACGAGCCCGCCGCCGGAGCCGCCCTCGGGGCCGAGGTCGAGGATCCAGTCGGCCTGCTTGATGACGTCGAGGTTGTGCTCGATGACGAGGACGGAGTTCCCCTTGTCGACCAGACCCTGGAGCACGAGCATGAGCCGACGGATGTCCTCGAAGTGCAAGCCGGTGGTCGGCTCGTCGAGGACGTAGATCGTGCGGCCGGTCGAGCGCCGCTGCAGCTCGGCGGCGAGCTTGACGCGCTGCGCCTCGCCGCCCGAGAGCGTGGTCGCGGACTGCCCGAGACGGACGTAGCCGAGCCCGACGTCGACGAGGGTCTGGAGGTACCGCGTGATGCGGGCGGAGGCGGAGAAGAACTCGACCGCCTCCGAGATCGGCATGTCGAGCACCTCGGCCACGTTCTTGCCCTTGAAGCGCACCTCGAGCGTCTCGCGGTTGTAGCGCGCCCCCTGGCACACCTCGCAGGGCACGTAGACGTCGGGGAGGAAGTTCATCTCGATGCGCAGCGTGCCGTCGCCCTTGCACTCCTCGCAGCGCCCGCCCTTGACGTTGAAGGAGAAGCGGCCCGGACCGTAGCCACGGACCTTGGCCTCGGTGGTCTCGGCGAACAGCTTGCGGATGATGTCCCACAGTCCCGTGTACGTGGCGGGGTTCGAGCGGGGGGTCCGACCGATCGGCGACTGGTCGACGTGCACCACCTTGTCGAGGTGCTCGGTGCCCGTGACCCGCTTGTGCCGTCCGGGGATCTGCTTCGACCTGTTGAGCGCCCGCGCGAGCGCCGTGTAGAGGATCGAGTTGATGAGCGAGGACTTGCCCGAGCCGGAGACGCCGGTGACGGCGACGAGCACGCCGAGCGGGATCGAGACCGTGACGTCGCGCAGGTTGTTCTCGGTGGCACCGTGCACCGTGAGCATCCGCTTCCGGTCGACGTCGCGCCGCTCGGCCGGGAGCAGGATCTCCCGTCGACCGGCGATGTAGTCGCCCGTGATCGAGTCCTCGACGTCGGCCAGCCCCGCGTAGGGGCCCGAGTAGACGACCCGACCGCCCGTCTCACCGGCGCCCGGACCGATGTCGACGACCCAGTCGGCCGTGCGCATCGTGTCCTCGTCGTGCTCGACGACGATGAGCGTGTTGCCCAGGTCCCGCAGCCGCGAGAGCGTGCCGATGAGCTTGCGGTTGTCCCGCTGGTGCAGGCCGATGCTGGGCTCGTCGAGCACGTAGAGCACGCCGACGAGCCCGGAGCCGATCTGAGTGGCGAGCCGGATCCGCTGGGCCTCGCCGCCGGACAGCGTGCCGGCCGGCCGCGAGAGCGTGAGGTAGGTGAGTCCCACATCGACGAGGAACCCGAGCCGGGCGTGAATCTCCTTGAACACCTGGGCCGCGATGGTCGCCTCCCGGTGGTCGAGCGGGAGGTCGGTGAGGAACTCCTTGGCGTCGGCGATCGACAGGTCGCACAGCTCGGCGATCGAGCGCCCGCCCACCGTGACGGCCAGGACCTCGGGCCGCAGCCGCGCACCGTGGCACGTGGGGCACGGCACCTGCCGCATGTAGCCCTCGTACTTCTCCTTCGACCACTCGGACTCGGTCTCCTCGTGACGACGCTTGACCTGCGCGATCACGCCCTCGAAGCCGGAGGTGTACGTGCGCAGGCGGCCGAAGCGGTTGCGGAACCGCACCGTGACCTCGTGGTCGTGGCCGTGCAGGAGGGCCTCGCGCGCGTGCTCCGGGAGCGCCCGCCAGGGGACGTCGAGGGAGAACGCGAGCTCCTCGGCGAGCGCCCCGACCTGCCGCGTGTAGTAGTCGCCCTGGCCCGACCACGGCAGGATCGCCCCCTCGTTGAGGGTGAGATCGTGGTCCGGGACGATGAGCTCGGGGTCGACCTCGAGCCGGGTGCCGATACCCGTGCAGTCCGGGCACGCGCCGTAGGGCGCGTTGAAGGAGAACGTGCGCGGCTCGACCTCCTCCAGCGTGAGCGGGTGGTCGTTCGGGCACGAGCGGCGCTCGGAGAACTTCCGCTCCCGCTCGGGGTCCTTCGGGTCGAGATCGACGTGGTCGACCACGAGGATGCCGTCGGCGAGCCGGAGCGCCGTCTCCACGGAGTCCGTCACCCGCTGCTGGACGCCCTCGCGGACGACGAGGCGGTCCACCACGACGTCGACGTCGTGCTTGCGCCGCTTGTCCAGGGCGGGGACGTCGGTGAGCGGGACGACCTCGCCGTCGACCCGGACGCGCGCGTAGCCCTGGCCGGCGAGCTCGCGGAACAGCTCGAGGTGCTCGCCCTTGCGGCCGCGCACCACGGGGGCGAGGACCTGGAACCGGGTGCCCTCGGGCATCGCCATCAGCTGGTCGACGATGTTCTGCGGCGTCTGGGACTGGATGACCTCCCCGCACACCGGGCAGTGCTGCGTGCCGGCGCGGGCGTAGAGCAGGCGCAGGTAGTCGTAGACCTCGGTGATCGTGCCGACCGTGGAGCGCGGGTTGCGGCTCGTCGACTTCTGGTCGATCGCGACCGCCGGGGACAGCCCCTCGATGAAGTCGACGTCCGGCTTGTCCATCTGGCCGAGGAAGAGCCGGGCGTACGACGAGAGGGACTCGACGTAGCGGCGCTGGCCCTCGGCGAAGATGGTGTCGAACGCCAGCGACGACTTGCCCGACCCCGACATCCCGGTGAAGACGATGAGGGAGTCGCGCGGGAGATCGAGGTCGACGTTGCGGAGGTTGTGCTCGCGGGCGCCCTGGACGATGAGCCGGTCAGTCACTCGGGCAACGATAGGACAACCCACCGACAATCGCACGCCTGTTCGAGCGACGTCCCGGTCACACGAGAACCGGGACGCGACCGTCGGCAGGTGGCATCGCCGGCACGGCAGGCCGGCCTGCCCGGGCCGGGGACCGCCGCGCGGCACCGCCTGGCCCACCACGCGGACCCGTCCACCGCCCGGTCCGTGGGCGCGGTGGAGATTCCCGGCTCGACACCCGAGGATGGTCCGGTGGAGCCGGCCCCGCCGGACGACGCGATCGACGAGGAGCGCACCGCATGCCCCAGCTCACGGACGTGGCCGCCGAGGCCGTGGCCGACATCCCGGACGGCTCGACCGTGCTCATCGGGGGCTTCGGCACCGCCGGGCAGCCGGTCGAGCTCATCGACGCCCTCATCGACCAGGGCGCCGGCGACCTGACGATCGTCAACAACAACGCCGGCAACGGCGACGTCGGGCTCGCGCGGCTCATCCAGCTCGGTCGCGTCGCCAAGATCGTCTGCTCGTTCCCCCGGCAGACCGACTCCCACCACTTCGACGCGCGGTACCGCGCAGGCGAGATCGAGCTCGAGGTCGTCCCGCAGGGCAACCTCGCCGAGCGGATCCGCGCGGCCGGGGCCGGGATCGGCGCCTTCTTCACGCCGACCGGCTACGGCACGCTGCTCGCCGAGGGCAAGGAGACGCGCGAGATCGACGGCCGCATGTACGTCCTCGAGCACCCGATCCGGGGCGACTACGCGCTGGTCAAGGCGCTGCGCTCCGACGTCGTCGGCAACCTCGTCTACCGGAAGACCGCCCGCAACTTCGGACCCGTCATGGCCGCGGCGGCAACGACCACGGTCGTCCAGGTCCAGGAGGTCGTCCCCACCGGGGGCATCGACCCGGAGACCGTCGTCACCCCCGGGATCTACGTCGACCGCGTGGTCACCGTCCCGGCCGCCGCCGCCCCCGACGCCACGAAGGAGCCCGAGGCATGAGCGCCACCGAACGCCTGAGCCGCGACGAGATCGCCGCCCGGGTCGCGAAGGACATCCCCACCGGGGCGTTCGTCAACCTCGGCATCGGCATGCCGACGAAGGTCTCCGACCACCTCACGCCCGCGCACGGCGTCACCCTGCACACCGAGAACGGGATGCTCGGCATGGGGCCGGCCGCCGAGGGCGACGAGGTCGACGACGAGCTCATCAACGCCGGCAAGATCCCGGTGACCGAGCTGCCCGGCGCGAGCTACTTCCACCACGCGGACTCGTTCGCCATGATGCGCGGCGGGCACCTCGACGCCTGCGTGCTCGGCGGGTTCCAGGTCTCCGTGGGCGGCGACCTCGCCAACTGGCACACGGGAGCGGCCGACGCGATCCCCGCCGTCGGCGGCGCGATGGACCTCGCCATCGGCGCCAAGCAGGTGTTCGTCATGATGAACCTCGAGACGAGGGACGGGACCTCGAAGCTCGTCCAGGAGCTCACCTACCCGGCCACGGGGCTGGCGTGCGTGTCCCGGCTCTACACCGACCAGGCCGTCTTCGAGCTGGGCGGCGACCGGGCTCAGGTGCTCGAGACCTTCGGCACGACGGTCGAGTCGCTGCGCACGCTCACCGGCCTCGACCTCGTCGACGCCACCGACACCACCGCCGACGACGGCGAGAACCGGGAGGAGCGGGCATGACCGCCTACGTCTACGACGCCGTCCGCACGCCGTTCGGGCGCTACGGCAAGGGGCTCGCCGCCGTGCGGCCGGACGACCTGCTCGCGAGCACGATGGTCGCCCTCCTCGAGCGGCATCCCGACCTCGACCCCGCCACGATCGACGACGTCGTCATGGGCAACGCCAACGGCGCCGGCGAGGAGAACCGCGACGTCGCCCGCATGTCCTCGCTGCTGGCGGGCATCCCCGTCACCGTGCCGGGCGTGACGGTCAACCGGCTGTGCGGTTCCGGCGTCGAGGCCGTCATCCAGGCCTCCCGGGCGATCGAGGCCGGCGACGCCGACCTCGTGCTCGCCGGCGGCGTGGAGTCGATGTCCCGCGCCCCGTGGGTCGTCCTCAAGCCCGAGCGGGCCTTCCCCGCCGGGCCCGCGACGATGGAGTCCACCTCGATCGGCTGGCGCCTGGTCAACCCGAGGATGCCGAAGGAGTGGACCGTCGCCCTCGGCGAGGGCGCGGAGATCCTCGCCGACCAGCATGCGATCTCCCGCGAGGAGCAGGACGAGTTCGCCCTCGCCAGCCACCGGCGGGCCGACGAGGCCTGGACCGCGGGCGTCTACGACCTCGAGATCGTCCCCGTGCCCGGCGCCGAGCTCACCCGGGACGAGTCCGTCCGCGCCGAGACCTCCCTGGAGGCGCTGGCGGCGCTAAGGCCCGCCTTCCGCGCGGAGAACGGCACCGTGACCGCGGGCAACAGCTCACCGCTCAACGACGGCGCCTCGCTCGTGCTCGTCGGCGGCGAGAAGGCCGCAGGGGTGGGCGAGCCCATCGCCCGCATCGTCTCGCGCGGCGTCTCCGGGGTCTCCCCGGAGGTCTTCGGCATCGGACCGGTCGAGGCCGCGAACCAGGCGCTGGCCCGGGCGGGGAGGACGTGGGAGGACGTCGACCTGGTCGAGATGAACGAGGCCTTCGCCGCGCAGTCGATCGCCTGCCTGCGCCTGTGGCCGGACCTCGACCCGGCCAAGCTCAACGTGCACGGCGGCGCGATCGCCATCGGCCATCCGCTCGGCGCGTCCGGCGGCCGCATCGTCGGGCACCTCGCGCACCAGCTGCGGGCCCGCGGCGGGGGCATCGGGGTGGCCACGATCTGCATCGGCGTCGGGCAGGGCCTCGCCGTCGTCCTCGAGGCCTGACGACCGAGCGCGGTTCCACCCGGCGAGTGAGGGGATTTTTCACTCGGCCGGCAGCATCGCGCTCACCCGTCGTGAGGGTGCGGGCCATCGAGCAGGCCCTCGTCGCGCAGGACGCGCGTGGCGATCGCGAACGCCTGGTTGCTCACGGGCACCCCGGCGTACAGCCCGGTGTGCAGCAGGACCTCGCGGATCTCGTCGACCGTGAGGCCGTTGCGCAGGGCCGCCCGCACGTGCATGGCGAGCTCACCCTCGTGGCCGAGCGCGGCGAGCAGCGCCAGGGTCAGGGCGCTGCGCATACGCCGGTCGATGCCCGGCCGCGCCCACACGTCGCCCCAGGCGTAGCGGGTGATGAGGTCCTGGAAGTCGGTGTCCAGCGCCGTCTGACGCCCCCTGGCACGGTCGACGTGCGCGTCGCCCAGCACGGCGCGGCGCACCGCCTGACCGCGCGCGATCTCCGGTCGGCCGGCGTCGAGATGCTCGACGATCAGCCCGGTGACGACGCCGGCCTGCTCGACGGCCGCGACGTGCGCCGCACCGTCGACGACCTCGAGGCGGACGTCTCCCCCGCCCCCGCGGATCCCACGCACGGTCTCCTCGGCCTTGCCCACCGGGGTCGCCTCGTCGGCGGCACCCGCGACGACGAGCGTCGGCGCCGCGATGCGCGCCAGCCCGGGGCGCAGGTCCATCGTCGCGATGGCGTCGCACGCCTGGGCGTAACCCTCCGGGTCGCAGGCGAGGAACCTCTCGCGCAAGTCGGCGCGCACGCCGGCGTCGTCGAGATCGGGCGTGAACCACCTCGCCACCACGGGGTCGACGATCGCGCCCAGCCCCTGGGCCCGGACCGTCGCCGCGCGCTCGCGCCAGGGCTGCGCCGTGTCCGTCCAGGACGAGGAGCACGCGATCACCAGCCGGTCGACGCGCTCGGGGTGGTGCTGGGCCGTCCAGCTCGCGAGCATGCCGCCGAGCGAGAGGCCGACGTGGTGCGCCCGCGCGATCCCGAGGGAGTCCATGAGGGCGACGACGTCGGCGCCGAGGTCGTCGATCGTCACGGGGCCCTCGACCTCGGGAGTCGCGGTGGCGCCGTGGCCGCGGTGCTCGTAGCGCACCACCCGGTAGCGGCGCGCGAGGACGCCCGCGGCGTGCTCCCACATCCGCCGGTCGGTCCCCAGGGAGGACCCCATGAGCACGACGGGCGCGTCCTCGGGGCCGTCGACGACGTGGGCGAGCGACGTGGTCACGAGTTCTCCTTCAACGATCGCAGGGCGCGCTCGATCAGTCCCGGGACGGCCGAGAGGGCGCGTTCGGGCTCGAGCAGGGCAGGGTCGTCCAGCTCGGGGGCGTCCCCGACGGCGGACCGCAGGGCGGCACGCACCTCCTCGTCGGTCGGCGGGCGACCGTGCGTCGGTGACAGCGCCTCGGCCACGGCACGCTGGGCTGCGGAGCGGCCGAGCCGCGGCGCGAGGGCGGTCGACAGCGCCTCCGACATGACGTGCGGGCGTGCGGCGTCGAGGTTCTCGGACATCGAGACCTCGTCGACGTCGAGGCGGTCGAGCAGCTCCGTCACCCGTTCGGCCGAGCCGCGCCCCAGGCGCACGAGGTCGGCGAGCGGCTGCCACTCGGCGTGCCACGCCCCCGTGGCGCGCTCGTTCTCGGCCAGCGCGGCGGCGAAGACGGTGGACAGCAGCCCGGGCGCCCGCATGCCGGCGGCCCGCAGCAACGCGGACCGGACCGGGTTGCGCTTGTGCGGCATGGCCGACGAGCCGCCGGCACCGCCCTCGGTGAGCTCCCCGACCTCCGTGACCGCGAGGGCCGCGACGTCGGTGCCCACCTTCGCCGCCGCGGCACTCGCGCCCGCCAGCGCCGCGGCCGCCGCCCGCACCCGGGAGCGTTCGGTGTGCCAGGGGGCGTCGGGCACCGGGAGGTCGAGGCGGCGGCCCAGGGCCGTCGCGACCGCCTCCCACGAGGCGCCGTGCACGCCGGCCGTGCCGGCCGCCCCCGCCAGCGACAGCGCGAGGTCCTCGGCGGCGACCCGCGCCGCCCGCGCCGCGCGGTCCAGGCCCACCGCCCAGCCGGCGCAGGTCAGGCCGAAGGTCGTCGGGACGGCCGCCTGCCCGAGCGTCCGCCCGACGCGGGCGGTCGCGGCGTGCCGTACGGCCAGCTCGGCGGCGGCGGTGGCCCCTCCCGCGAGGTCGGCCGCGACCCGCCGCAGGGCCTCCTTGAGGAGAAGGGCCTGGGCCGTGTCGACGACGTCCTGGCTCGTGGCGCCGAGGTGGACCCAGGCCCGCAGGTCCTCCGGGGCGGCGTCGAGCAGGTCGGCCACGAGCGGGATGGCGAGGTTGCCGCCGGCCCGCATGCGGCCCGCCAGGTCACCCGGTGCGGGCCAGTCGCGCTCGAGCGCCGCACGCAGGCGGGCGTCCGGCGGTCCGTCCGCCCCGGCGTCGACGAGGCCCGCGTCGTGCAGCGCACCGAGGAGCTCCACCTCGACCCTGACGCACGCGCCGAGGAGCAGCTCGTCCGGCGTCGGTTCGTCCGGCTCAGCGCTCGGCCCGAACAGACCGTCGTCGAACATCGCTCACAGCCTTCCGCCCGGTGGGTACCGCACGATGGTAGGCCCGCCCGCACGCCCGTGCCCGCGGTGCGCGGATCCCCGCGCCGGGGGGCGCCCGAGGAGGCGCCCCCGACCGGCCGGCCGAGGGGCGCCCCGGCGGGCGTCCGGCTCAGGACTCGTCGACGCCGGCGCGGTCGCCGGAGCTCGACCCGCTGCTGCGGATCGACCGGCTCTTGGCGATCGAGGCGACGACGGTGATGACGAGTACCCCGACGATGAAGCTCAACGAGACCGCGATGGTCGGCTCCGGGATGCCCATGAGCAGGTCGTAGCCGTGGAACGCGTGGATGAGGAGCTTGACGGCGATGAACCCGAGGATCGCGGCCAGTCCGTAGTGGAGGTAGACGAGGCGGTCGAGCAGCCCGTCGATGAGGAAGTACAGCTGGCGCAGGCCGAGCAGGGAGAAGGCGTTGGCGGCGAAGACCAGGTAGGCCTCCTGCGTGATGCCGAAGATCGCCGGGATGGAGTCGACGGCGAACATGACGTCGGCGGCGCCGAGGGCGAAGATGCACAGCATCAGCGGCGTGATGAAGGTCTTGCCGCCGTGCCGCGCGAGGAGCTTGCCGCCCTCGAAACCGTCGGTGACCGGAAGGAACCGGCGCATGAGACGGATGAACCAGTTCTCCTCGTACTCCTCGTCCTCGCCCGGCTTCTCGACGCCCTGGCGCGCCTGGGAGATGGCGGTGTAGAGCAGGAACGCGCCGAAGATGAAGAAGATCCAGACGAAGCGCTCGACGAGCGCGGCGCCGACGAGGATGAAGACGAGCCGCAGCACGAGGGCGATGACGATGCCGATGAGCAGGGCCTCCTGCTGGTACTTCCGCGGTACCCGGAACCCGGCGATGATGATGACGAACACGAACAGGTTGTCGATCGAGAGCGACTTCTCCGTGACGTAGCCGGCGAAGTACTCACCGGCGAAGCCGGCACCCCAGAAGTACCAGACGACGAACCCGAAGATCACGCCCATGGCGATGTAGCCGATCGACCACCAGGCGGCCTCCTTGAGGCTCGGCTCGTGCGGCGTGCGCACGTGCCCCACGATGTCGATGGTGATCATCGTGAGGATGACCGCGGCGAGCCCGATCCAGGCGATCGCGTGAACGTCCATGCATACCCCTCCGGTACGACCTGTCAGCTGGTACCGGAGGTCTCTTCCGTCCACCCGGGGTGGACCGCGCTGCCGAGCGGGCCGGGCCCACCGTGGTGACGACAGTCGCTGCGGGGGAATACTCCCCTCCGTCGGGCATGAGGCTACCCGAGAAGGAGCCTCCGGCCCCGCCCGCTCCGACGAGACGTATGTCGCGCTCAGGCGTTGGCGGCCTGCATCTGTCGGAGCTCCTTCTTCAGCTCGGCGATCTCGTCGCGCAGCCGGCCCGCGAGCTCGAACTTCAGCTCGCCGGCCGCCGCCTCCATCTGCCCGGTGAGCTCGGTGATGAGCTCGACGAGCTCGGACACCGCCCTGCCGGCGAGCCGGTCGCGCGCCGCGTCGGCCCCCGTGCGCGTCACCGGCCGGGGAGCCCGACCGCTCTCCTTGCGGTAGCCGCCCTCGAGGAGCTCGGCGGTGTCGATCTGCTCGCGCGCGAGCATGTCGGTGACGTCGGCGATCCGCTTGCGCAGCGGGGTCGGGTCGATCCCGTGCTCCTCGTTGTACGCGAGCTGCTTGGCCCGCCGCCGCTCCGTCTCCTCGATGGCGAACGCCATGGACTCGGTGACCTCGTCGGCGTACATGTGGACCTGGCCGGACACGTTGCGGGCGGCGCGGCCGATCGTCTGGATGAGCGACTTCGAGGAGCGCAGGAAGCCCTGCTTGTCGGCGTCGAGGATCGCCACGAGGGACACCTCGGGCAGATCGAGCCCCTCGCGCAGGAGGTTGATCCCGACGAGGACGTCGGCCGAGCCGGTGCGCAGCTCCCTGAGGAGCTCGACGCGGCGCAGCGTGTCGACGTCGGAGTGCAGGTACTGGACCTTGACGCCGCGCTCGAGGAGGTAGTCCGTGAGGTCCTCCGCCATCTTCTTGGTCAGGGTGGTGACGAGCACGCGCTCGTCCTTGTCGACCCGGTCCCGGATCTCGCCGAGCAGGTCGTCGATCTGGCCCTCGGTGGGCTTGACGACCACCTGGGGGTCGATGAGGCCGGTGGGCCGGATGATCTGCTCCACCACGCCGTCGGACTGGCCGAGCTCGTAGTCCCCGGGGGTGGCGGAGAGGTAGACGGTCTGCCCGATGCGCTCGAGGAACTCCGCCCACCTGAGCGGACGGTTGTCCATGGCCGAGGGCAGCCGGAACCCGTGCTCGACGAGCGTGCGCTTGCGGGACATGTCGCCCTCGAACATCGCCCCGATCTGAGGCACGGTGACGTGCGACTCGTCGATGACGAGCAGGAAGTCCTCGGGAAAGTAGTCGAGCAGCGTGTGCGGGGCGGTACCGGGGCCGCGGCCGTCGATGTGCCGGGAGTAGTTCTCGATCCCCGAGCACGTGCCGATCTGCTGCATCATCTCCAGGTCGTACGTGGTGCGCATGCGCAGGCGCTGCGCCTCGAGGAGCTTCCCGGCCGACTCCATCTCCGCCAGGCGCTCGGCCAGCTCGTCCTCGATCGACCGGACCGCCCGCTCCATGCGCTCCGCGCCCGCGACGTAGTGCGAGGCCGGGAAGACGTGGACCGATCCGGGCGTGCTGACGACGTCGCCCGTCAACGGGTGCAGGTAGGACAGCGCGTCGATCTCGTCACCGAACATCTCGATGCGGATGGCGAGCTCCTCGTACACCGGGATGATCTCGATCGTGTCGCCCCGCACCCGGAAGGTCCCGCGCGTGAACGCGAGGTCGTTGCGGGTGTACTGCATCTCGACGAACCGCCGCAGCAGCGCGTCCCGGTCGATCTGCTCGCCCCGGCTCAGGTGCATCATCCGGGCCACGTACTCGGTCGGCGTGCCCAGGCCGTAGATGCAGGACACCGAGGAGACGACGACCGTGTCGCGGCGCGTGAGCAGGGAGTTCGTCGCGGAGTGCCGCAGCCGCTCGACCTCGTCGTTGATCGAGCTGTCCTTCTCGATGTAGGTGTCCGTCTGCGGGACGTAGGCCTCTGGCTGGTAGTAGTCGTAGTACGAGACGAAGTACTCGACGGCGTTGTTCGGCAGCAGCTCGCGGAACTCCGTGGCGAGCTGCGCCGCCAGCGTCTTGTTCGGTGCCATCACCAGGGTGGGGCGCTGCACCTGCTCGACGAGCCAGGCAGTGGTGGCCGACTTGCCGGTGCCGGTCGCGCCGAGCAGGACGACGTCCTTCTCCCCCGCGTTCAGGCGCTCGACGAGCTCGGCGATCGCCCTGGGCTGGTCGCCCGCGGGCGTGTAGTCGGAGATGACCTCGAACGGAGCGTCGTCCCGCTGGATGTCGATGACCTCGCGCATGCGTCCAACCTACGTCGCGCCGCCGACATCGACGACGCGGCCGGGACGGACCGCGGGTGCTCCGCGGGTCGTCCCGGCCGCGCGCGGCGTGCCGGAGGGGCGCCGGGTCAGGTGACGACCAGCGAGATGAAGCCCGCGTCGCCGGCCCAGGACTCGACGATCGCGACCGCGGGGCCGACGAGGTGGTCGGCCTCGACCGCGGCGGCCCGCCAGTTGGACAGGCCGATGGAGTTGTCGTCGTTCGACCAGCTGTAGCCGTCCGAGTCGACGACGTGGAGGATCGGGTCGACGTCCGGGCTGTCGGCCGAGATGAGCGCGGGGCCGGTGTCGACGTCGACGATGGCCAGGCCGTGGCCGCCCTCGGCGATGTCGACGCCGGTGGAGCCGAACCGGTCCATCGACGCGGTGCCGCTGAGGAGCTCGAAGGCCATGGCTGTCGCGTCGCCGGAGTACTCGGAGATCGTGAGCTCGTAGACGCCGGCGTCGAGGACGGTCACCGCCGCGGCGTCGAGCGTGCTCGTGCTGGTGGAGAACAGCTCGACGTGGTCGGCGCGGTCGTCGTAGCGCTCGTCCACGCCGTTGCCCGTGATCTCGATGACCATGTCCTCGTCGGCCGAGGTCGCGGCGAGCGCGACCGCCGCGCGCTCACCCACCACGAGGCGGCCGTTCCAGTCGTCGCCCTCGAGCATGGTGCCGGTGCCGGAGACGCCGACGACGGTGCCGTCGTAGGCCTCGATGTGGACGGTGTCGGCGACGCCGTCGCCGTACAGGGTGCTCTCGGGGGCGGTGGACGGGCCGGGGTCGACCGGGCCGGCGCCCGTGCCGCCCGTTCCGCCGGGCCCGCCGCCGGGGATGGGGTCGCCGGCGCAGGCGGACATGCCCGCCCCGAGGACGAGGACAGCTGCTGCCGCTCCGATGCGGCGAAGGTCGGTGGTGGTCATGATCGCTCCAAGGGGGTGTGGCTCTCGACCCGCGGACGATGCTGTCCGTCGGGCCGTCACCGGTGATCCGGGGACTGATCACGAACGTAGGGATCGCGGCGCCGCCGTACCACCGTTCGTGTGGGGCAGGGCACACCTCCCCGCTCGCGCGCCGCTCCTGCGCACGCCGGGACGCGGGTCGTTCCCTGGCAGCCGGCGCACGGTGTCCCGCGCCGCTCCGCGAATGCACACGCGCGACGGCCCCGGCCCCTGGCCTCAGCTCACGCGGATGTCCTCCGGGACGTGGGCGATGAGGATGTCGTAGACCGCCCGGTCGAGCTCGAGGTCACCGGTGCTGCCGGCCACCAGGGAGCCGGACATCACGTCGCCGGCCTCCCAGTAGTAGATCTCCTCGGTGGTGTCGTCCGGCGGGCCCTGGCCCTCCTCGACGGCCGTGAGCCCGAGCGCGGACAGCTCGGTGCGGATCTCGTCGCCCGTGCCCGGGTCGAGCTCGACCGTCTCCTCCACCTCGGGCTCCTGCTGGGCGACGTCGCCGCTGAGGTAGGAGAGCGTGTCGCCGTCGAGCATGACGACCTCGGCGGTCGTCACCCCGCCCTCGGGCACCATGTGGGCCATCGAGACCGCGTGCTCGGGGGCGAGGGTCACGCTCTCCCCGGCGGCCGGCCCGTCGCCCGCGTCGTCCCCTCCACCGGTGCCGTCCTCGCCGTCCGTCCCGGGAGCGAAGCCGGTCGACCCGCCGTCGTCCCCCGTGGCGGCCTCGTCGTCACCGGCCGCGTCCGACCCCGTCTCGGCGGGCGGCGCCTCGGACTCGGACTCGGAGGGAGCCGCGTCCTGCGAGCCGCTCTCCGCGTCCTCGGGGTCGGTCTGCGAGGTGGCAGGGGGCTCCGTGGTCTCCTCGGGCTCGTCGTCTCCGCCACATGCGGACAGGACCAGTCCGAGCGCGGCGACGGCCGCGGTGGTGGTCAGTGCTCGTCGTGCTCGGGTGGTTCGCATCGTGCTCTCCTCCGTCTGGTGAGGCTGGTACCGCGGCGCGCACGGAGCACGCCGGACGTCCGACGGCGGCCGGCACCGAGGTGCCGGCCGCCGGGTGGGGCGATGGGTCAGCTGATGCCGACAGAGGTGGTGCCGGCGTCGCCACCATAGGTGTTGACGGCGATGACGACCGGTTCGACGGTCTCGCCCGGCAGGACGATGAGCGAGTTGAGACCGTCGCCGCCGTCGTCGTCCTCGTACGCGGTGTGCGAGGACGGCATGAAGGTCCACAGGACCGAGTCGATCTCGCCGTTCGTCGCGATCGACTCGTTGCCGGTCGCGAGCTCGCCGATGGCAAGGGTCGCGGCCTGGCCCGTGATTTCGAGGTTCGCCGTCCCCCCGGCCGGGATGACGGTGGTGCCGGAGAGCACCTCGAGCTGGTACTGGGCCGCGTCCCCGCCGTACTCCGTGAGCTCGAGCGTGTAGCTGCCCGGCTCGAGGACCTGGGTGATCGCCGGGTCGAGGTTGCCCTGGTCGAAGCTGAAGATGTCGGCGTACCCGTAGGTGTCGTCGATGCCCGCGTCGACGTCGCCGCCGGAGATCGCGAGCTGGAGGTCACCGCCGTCGGGCGAGGTCGCACCGACCGCGACGGCCGCGCGCTCGGTGACCTCGAGGGTCACGGTGGCCGCGCCCCCGGAGGGCACCTCGCCGGTCAGCTCGCCGGAGACCTCGACGCCCTGGCCGCCGCCGGAGACGGGCGGCTCCTCGGGGGGCGGCTCCTCGGAGGTGGGCTCCTCCGTGGTCGGCTCCTCGGAGGTGGGGTCCTCCGTGGCCGGGGGCTCCTCGGAGGTCGGCTCCTCGACCGGGGGCTCCTCGGTGGGCGGTGCCTCGGTGGAGGGAGGCGCCGGGGGCTGACCCGTCGGCGCGATCGGGCCGGAGTCGCTGCAGGCGGCGATCCCCGAGGCGGCAAGAAGGACGATCCCGGCGGCCGCCACTCGGCGGCGGTTCGTGGCGATGCTCATGGTGCTTCTCTCTGTGTGGTCGAGGCGGTGGTCACCTCGGTGGATGGTCAGGGGCGTCCGGGTCACGAGCGGATCACCGTCCGCGCCCCGTGTGGCGGCACATCCGGCTCGCAGCCCTCGCGAGCCGTGTGACCGACTGCCACTGGTGGAACCGTATGTCCGGCCGGGGCGCACGGATGACCGGGTCGTTGGGGAGGGCACCCCACCCCATGCCCGGCAGACCTCTGACCAGGGGCGACGCCGGGAGGGCACGCATCATGCGGCGGACGCGTCGCGCAGGTCGAGGTCCGGGACGACCCCGTGGCCCGCCAGCCGGCCCGCGACGAGGGCGGTCCCGCGCAGGCCGAACCACGGCTCCTTCCCCTCCGCGTAGCCGCCGGTGCGCGCGTCCGTCGCGTGCCGGGCCGCCAGCGCCTCCTTCATCGCGGCGTAGTCCCTCCGCGCGTCGGTGTCGTCGCGCAGCGCGTCGCGCATGGCGAGGGCATACCGCCAGCCGGGCGAGCCGCTCTCGCGCACGTGAAGATTGACGTCGCGACCCGGGTCGGCGTTGAGGTGGAACCGCTTGCGCCAGACCGGGCCGTCCGCCGGGTGCGGCCGGTCCCGGGCCTCGGCGTCACGGACGGGGAAGCCCGCCGCAGCGAGGACGCCGGTCACGCGGTCGTCGTCGAGGTCGTCGACGCCGACCTGCAGGTCGATCACGTCCTTGGCCACGAGGCCGGGCACCGCGGTCGAGCCGACGTGCGAGACGTCCGCGGGGATCCCCGCGGCCCGGAGGACGGCGCCGACGCGCGAGACGAGGCGCGCGCCCTGCGCGGCCCACAGCGCGCCGACGTCCCGGCCGTCCTCGGTGCGCGAGGCCGGGTCGAGCAGCACGGGACCGCCCGAGCGGTCGGCCACCACACCCGCCCGCACGTTCGCCTCGTAGGGGCGGATGCGCTGCGACCAGACGCGGTCCACCGACGTACGCAGCTCGTCGGGGGTGCCCGTGTTGTCGAGCCAGATGTCGGCGACGGCCCGCCGCTGATCGTCGGTGGCCTGGGCGGCCACCCGAGCCCGGGCCTCGTCGACCGTCATGCCCCGCCGTTCGACCATCCGCCCGATCCGCACGTCCTCGGGCGCGTGGACCACGAGCAGGAGGTGGTACCGGTGGGCGAGGTCCGCCTCGACGACGAGCGCCACGTCGTGGACGACGACGGCGGCCGGGTCGGCCGCGACGGCCTCGGCCTCGAGTCGGACGTGCTCCGCGTGCACGAGCGGGTGCGTGATCTCCCCCAAGCGGCGGCGGGCCTCGGGATCGGCGAAGACGATCGCCCCGAGGGCGGCCCGGTCGAGCGTCCCGTCGTCGGCGAGCACGCCGGGCCCCCACTCCTCGACGACGGCGCGCAGCCCCGGCGTCCCGGGCTCGACGACCTTCCGGGCGAGCACGTCCGCGTCGACGACCACGGCGCCGAGCCGCGCGAGCTCCGCCGAGACGGTCGACTTGCCCGACGCGATCCCGCCGGTGAGGCCGACGGTCAGCACGGACGGCCCCCGCGGTCAGGACGTCGGCGAAGGTCCGGCTGCCGGACGAGGTCGCCGCTCACAACTTGGCCGTCGCGAGTGCGGCGACCATCGCGCCCACGGCCCGGGTCGCGTCGCCGACGGACAGGTGCTCGGTCGGCGGGAGGTGGACGAAGCCGGCGCGCGTTCCCGGTGCGTGCGCGCGTGCGGTGTCCAGGGCGGTGTACAGGACCGCGTTGCACACGTAGAGGCCCGCGCTCGCGGACGTCGTCGCCTCCACGCCCGTGCCACGGGCCGCCGCCAGTGCCGCGCGGACGTCGATCGTCGCCAGGTGTGCGTCGGGGCCACCGTCGCGGACGGGCTCGTCGACGGGCTGCTCGCCGTCGACGTCCGGTATCCGTGCGTCGACGAGGTTGACGCCGACGCGTTCCACGCTGATCACCGTGCGGTCCGCAGCGAGCCCGAGCGCCAGCAGGAGTCGGGGCGCGTGGGTGGACACGAGCTCGCGCATCCTTGCGGTCGCCCGCGCGAAGGACGTGGGCAGGACCTCGGTGACGAGCTGCGTGCCGTCCACGGGCGGTCCGGCGGCGGCGAGCTCGCGGACGACGTCGGCGGTGGGGTTCTCGGTGTGCGGGCCGAAGGGCCCGAAGCCGGTGACCACGATCGTCCCGGCGGTCATCGGCGGATCCGGGCACGGACGGAGGTCTGCTCGGCGAACACCCGTCAAGCGTAGCCGCGCGGCGGGGACGGGCTCAGTCGTCCTCGCTCGCGTTGTACTCCTCGATGGCGGCCTCCCCCTCGTCGCGCACCTCCTGCGGCACGACGTCGAGCGCCGCGTCGACGAGGTCCCACATGGGCTGGTGGTCCCCGGTCGCTGACGAGTCGTACCCCGTTCCGGTGACCTGGGTGATGACGTAGTCGCCACCGGCCCCACCGCTGGAGTGCGAGTCGTCGTACCCGTCCCCCGTGTCGGCGGGGACGCCGAGGGCCTCCCAGGCGGCCATGACCTCCTCGAGGTCGCCGTCCTGCGCGTCGAACGTCTCCGAGAAGAGCGGCTCGTCCTCGTAGCGCGACCCGGCGGTGTAGGTGATGCCGTCGGGGCCCACCGTGACGGTCTCCATCGAGTCGTGCGGCGGCGGGACCGAGCCGGACAGCGAGCGGACCTCGATCGTGAGGTCGTCCGGGTAGTCGGCGGAGGGCCCGTCCGCGGTGGTCGTCTCCTCCCCGTCCGCGGTCGGCTCCTCGGTCGGGGCGACGCTCGGGTCGTCGCACGCGGACACCCCGAGGGTCAGCAGCGCGGCGGCCACGACGGCGGTCAGGCGACGGTGGGCGGTGGGCAGCATCGGGGTGGGTCCTCTCGGCGTGGGCTGGATGCTCGGACGCTACGCCGCCCGGCGATCGGTCCGCGTCGCCGACGTGGGCCCGGGGTACCCCTCACCACCTGGGTACTCGTCCGGCACGGGATGACCGTCCGGCGGGGCGCTGCCGAACACCCGGGCGCAGCGTTATGCCCGGGCGCAGCGGCACGCAGCGACCGGCACGCCGATCCGCCCGCACCCACGAACGCCGACGCCCGGCCCCCGTCAGGGGGCCGGGCGTCGGATGCGATCCGAGGATCGGGAGGCTGCGCTCCGGGTCAGTTGCCCGTGAGCTTCTCCCGCAGAGCGGCCAGGGCCTCGTCGGACGCGAGCGTGCCCCCGGCGTCCTCCTCCGGAGCGTCGGACGAGTAGGAGGCGGCGAGGTCGTCCCCGGCCTCCGAGGCGTCCTCGACGACGTTCTCGCCGGCGGCCTCCGCCGCACGCGAGGCGGCGATCTGCGCCTTGTGGGACTCCCAGCGCGCGTGCGCGGCCGCGTACTCGGCCTCCCACGCCTCGCGCTGGGCCTCGAAGCCCTCGAGCCACTCGTTCGTCTCGGGGTCGAAGCCCTCGGGGTACTTGTAGTTGCCCTGCTCGTCGTAGTCGGTCGCCATGCCGTACAGCGAGGGGTCGAAGTCCTCGGAGTCCGGCTCGACGCCCTCGTTGGCCTGCTTGAGCGAGAGCGAGATGCGGCGACGCTCGAGGTCGATGTCGATGACCTTGACGAAGAGCTCGTCGCCGACCTTCGCGACCTGCTCGGGCACCTCGACGTGGCGCTGCGCCAGCTCGGAGATGTGCACGAGGCCCTCGATGCCGTCCTCGACGCGCACGAACGCACCGAACGGGACGAGCTTGGTGACCTTGCCGGGCACGACCTGGCCGATGGCGTGGGTGCGCGCGAAGGTCTGCCACGGGTCCTCCTGGGTCGCCTTCAGCGACAGGGAGACGCGCTCGCGGTCCATGTCCACGTCGAGCACCTCGACGGTGACCTCCTGGCCCACCTCGACGACCTCGGAGGGGTGGTCGATGTGCTTCCAGGACAGCTCGGAGACGTGCACGAGGCCGTCCACGCCGCCGAGGTCGACGAACGCACCGAAGTTGACGATCGAGGACACGACACCGGGGCGGACCTGCCCCTTCTGCAGCGTGTTGAGGAAGTGCGAACGGACCTCGGACTGGGTCTGCTCGAGCCAGGCGCGGCGGGACAGGACCACGTTGTTGCGGTTCTTGTCCAGCTCGATGATCTTGGCCTCGATCTCCTTGTCCACGTAGGGCTGAAGGTCGCGCACACGACGCATCTCGACCAGGGAGGCCGGCAGGAAGCCGCGCAGGCCGATGTCGACGATCAGGCCGCCCTTGACCACCTCGATGACCTTGCCCGTGACGACGCCGTCCTCGTCCTTGATCTTCTCGATCGAGGACCAGGCGCGCTCGTACTGCGCCCGCTTCTTCGACAGCAGGAGGCGGCCTTCCTTGTCCTCCTTCTGGAGGACCAGCGCCTCGATCTGGTCGCCCACGGCCACGACCTCGTCGGGGTCCACGTCGTGCTTGATCGACAGCTCGCGGGACAGGATGACGCCCTCGGTCTTGTAACCGATGTCGAGGAGGACCTCGTCACGGTCCACCTTGACGATGGTGCCCTCGACGATGTCCCCGTCGTTGAAGTACTTGATGGTCTTGTCGATCTCGGCGAGGAGCTCGTCCTCGGAGCCGATGTCGTTGATCGCGACCTGCGGGGTGGTCGGGGCGGGGGTAGTGGTGGTCATGTAGCGGGAAACTCCGATGCGGACAGGGATACTCGAGCGGACAGGGATTCAATCGGCGACCGGGCGGCTGCGCGCGTGCGCGCGGACAGACGGCGCCGACGAGCAATGGTACCCGCGCCCGCAAGACGGGACAACCACGACGGCGCGGCGGCGCACGCTCGTGGGCCGCGTCACCAGTCGAGCCGGCTCAGGCCCTCCGGGCCGTGCACGACCACCGCGTCGCCCACCGGCTCGAGCGTGCCGTGCACCGGGGTGCGCCACTGCTGCTCGACCCCTCCCGTGGTCGGGTCGACCTCGACGAGGTCCGTCCCGGCGACGACGAGGCTCTCGTCCCGGGCGAGCACGCCGTCGGGACGGACGTCCGTCGCCACCTGGTCGACGACGTGGGAGCGGTCCGGCGCGAGGAGGTGCAGGTCGGGCTCGCCCCGCACGAGGACGTGCTCGCCGTCGACCAGCCCGCCCGGGTCGAGGGTGCCGGCGAACGTCTCGGCGACCCCCGGGTCGAGGAGGACGGAGTCGGTGGCTCCGGCCTCGAGGTCGTACCGCAGGAGTCGCCGGGAGCCGTCGAGGACGAGGGGCATGACACGGGCGTCCGGGTCGAGCGCGGAGGTGGCGGCCAGCCGGTTGTGGGGGTCCGCCCACAGCTCGGTCCCGTCCGTGGCGTACGCGCGGATCCCGGCGCCCGGCTCGTTGCACCACAGGGTGGCGCCGTCGGTGGACAGGCGGGTGCAGGGTGGGGCGATGATCAGCTCGCCCGCCCGGACGTTCAGGACGGCGGTGCGGTCGCCCGCGCCGAACGAGAGCACGTCGTCGGTGACGGGACGCCAACGGGGCCGGTCGAGCATCGCCTCGCCGCGCTCGCCGATCCCTCGGGAGACGATCCGTCGGTCCCCGGCGAGCATCTCCGCGGAGACCTCCGGGCCGAGCTCGACCGACCATCGTGGGCTCAGGTCGGCCGCGTCGTAGCCCTGCAGGACGACGTCGGTCCCGCCGCCCGGCTGGTCGAGCAGGACGAGCGCGTCGCCGTGGACGTAGAGGGACGTGAGGTAGCCGTCGATCTCGGTGGAGGCGGTCGTGTCGCCGGTGGCGGGGTCGAGCAGGTGGGCGGTCCAGCTCGTGCCCAGACCTCCCGGGTCCGTGTCCGTGGCCTCCAGGCAGACGAGGCTTCCGTCCGGCGTCGCGTGGCGGGCGCAGAGGACGTGGCTGAGCTCACGGGACCAGATCGTCTCGCCCGACGCGGGGTCCAGACCGACGAGCTCTGCCTCGAGGGACTCCTCGTCCTGCGCGACGACGGCCCAGCCGCCAGGCGCGCCGAGCACGCCCGCGTCGTCGAAGGAGCCGTCGACGTTGCCCCTGAGCTCGGCGCCGGCGATCCCGGTGAGGTCCGCGACCGCGACCTCCCACAGATCGGGGAAGGTCTCGACGTCCGGCTCGGCATCGGGCGCGGGGGCCACGCTCGGCGTGGTGGCGTCGGGATCGTCGTCGACGAGCTGGACCACGGTGGCGATCGGGACGAGCACGGCGAGGACGGGCACGACGACGAAGAGCGGGCGGAGGCGACGCCGGAGCCACGTGCTGACATGCAGCGAGGGCGGGAGGGATACGGGGTAGCGCGAGGCGTGGGGCGCTCCGGCGCGGAAGCCGGACGGCGCGGTGGGACGCGGCTCCGCTGCGCGGGAGCGCCCGGCGGTGCGGACCGGGTCCGCGGGCCGGTCGGCGCCGCGGTCGTCCGGCTCACGGCTCTCGCGGCCGCGCGGTGCGTCGTCGTCGGGGCGACGCCGTGTGTCCTCGGGGACGATGCCGTAGCCGCCGAGGTAGCCCTCGAGCGGATCGCGGTCCCGACCTCTGGACCGCGGCCGGAATCGACGGTCGGCCATCGGGCGCTACAGCGCGACGATCATGGTGACGAGGCCGATGAGCAGGGGCAGGCCGAGGAAGAGGCCCACATAGACGAGGATCGCGGCGACGGAGGCCTTGTGCGCCCCGCCCCGACCGGCGTCGGTGTCCGCGGGCGCGCGCCCGTAGTCGTTGCGGACGTCCCCGCCGTACGGTCCGGCCGCGTTCTGCCCCGCGCCGCCGTAGGCCTGGCCGGGCCCGTACGCCTGACCCGGACGGTGGGCCGGACCTGACCCGTAGGGCTGGTCGGATCCGTATGCCGGGCCGGATCCGTAGGGCTGGTCGGGGCCGGCGGAGGAACCGTGCCCGTAGGGCTGGTGGCCGCCGGAGAACCGACCGCTGCGGCCGCGCTCGGGGTACACCCCGCGCGCGTCCGGCTCACCGTGCTGGTACGGGTCCTGCTGGTTCCATCCGTATCCGCTGCTCATGACACTCCCTGGGTCGCGGGCGGCCGCCCTGGCAGGACCGTAGTCCCTGCGGCCGAGCCCGTGGGGCCGAACCCCGTGGAGACCTCCCCGCCGTGGGAGCATCGGCCGATGGACGGACGGCCGCAGGCGTGGGCGGGCTACCGGCGGGTCGACGGCGAGGCCGCCGCGCGCGCGAACGCGACCGCGTGGTCGGCGGATGCTCAGGGCTACCTCGCGGAGCACGGCGCCACCCTCGGCGCGGCCGATCACGTGTGGGGCCCCGAGGGGCTGCGGGAGGCCGACGCTTGCCTGCTCGGCGACACCGCGACGCTGCGCGACCGGATCGTCGTCGAGGTGGGTGCCGGGGCGGCCCAGTGCTCGCGCTGGTTGGTCACGCAGGGCGTGCGGGCGCTGGCGACGGACGTCGCGCAGGGGATGCTGGACGCCGCCGCAGCGCTCGACCGGGCCACCGGGATCCGCACGCCGATGCTAGTGGCCGACGCCCGCGCCCTCCCCCTGCCGGACGCCTGCGCCGACGCCGTGTTCACCTCGTTCGGAGCCATCCCGTTCGTCCCCGACGCCCACCGCGTGCACGCCGAGGCCGCGAGGGTCCTGCGACCGGGCGGTCGATGGGTCGCCTCGGTCACGCACCCGGCGCGGTGGATGTTCCCCGACGACCCCACACTGGCCGGCACGACCGTCACGCGCCCCTACTTCGACCGGCGGCCCTACGTCGAGGCCGACGGCGACGCCGTCACGTACGCGGAGTTCCACCGCACCGTCGGGGACCACGTGCGCGACGTCGTGGCGGCCGGGCTCGATCTCGTCGACCTCGTCGAGCCCGAGTGGCCGCCGGGCCGCGAGGTGGTCTGGGGCGGCTGGGGGCCGGAGCGCGGGGCGCTCGTGCCGGGCACGCTCATCCTCGTGGCCGACAAGCCCGGGTAGCGGCCGACGTCGAGAGGCGCCGAGCGTTACCCGGCCCGCGCGCACGGATTCGCGCTCACTCGTCGGGCAGAGAGCCGCTCACTCGTCGATGGAGGGTCAGTGGGCGGCGTCGCGCCAGCTGCGGCCGAGGCCGACGGAGACGTCGAGCGGGACGGAGAGCTCCACCGCCCGGCCCATGGTCTCCCGCACGACCTGCTCCACCTCCTCGCGCTCCCCCGGCGCGATCTCGAGCACGAGCTCGTCGTGGACCTGGAGGAGGACGTCGGAGGCGAGGCCCCGCTCGGCGATCTCCGCGTCGAGCCGGATCATCGCGAGCTTGATGATGTCCGCGGCCGACCCCTGGATCGGGGCGTTGAGGGCGATGCGCTCCGCGAGCTCCCTGCGCTGCCGGTTGTCGGAGGTGAGGTCCGGCAGGTACCGGCGGCGGCCGAGGATCGTCGCCGTGTAGCCGCGCGTGCGCGCCTCGTCCTGGACGCCCCGGAGGTAGTCGCGCACGCCGCCGAACCGTTCGAAGTACCCCTCCATGAGCGACCGGGCCTCGTCGACCTCGACGCCGAGCTGCTGGGACAGGCCGAACGCGCTGAGCCCGTAGGCCAGGCCGTAGCTCATCGCCTTGATGCGTCGGCGCTGCTCCGGGGTCACCGAGCCGACGTCGACGCCGAAGACCCGGGCGGCGACGAACGCGTGCAGGTCCTCCCCGGAGCGGAAGGCCTCGATGAGCGCCTCGTCGCCGGACAGGTGCGCCATGATCCGCATCTCGATCTGGGAGTAGTCCGCCGTCATCAGCGACTCCCCCGCCTCGCTGACCACGAAGGACTGCCGGATGCGCATGCCGTCCTCGCTGCGCACGGGCACGTTCTGCAGGTTGGGGTCCTTCGAGCTGAGCCGACCGGTGGCGGCCACGGTCTGCTGGAAGGTGGTGCGGATCCGGCCGTCGGACTGGACCTCGGCCCGCAGGCCGTCGACCGTCTGGCGGAGCTTGATCTGCTCGCGGTGCCGCAGCAGCGCCACGAGGAACGGGTGCTCGGTCTGCACGAGCAGCCACGCGAGCGCGTCGGCGTTGGTCGTGTACCCGGTCTTCGTCTTCTTCGTCCGCGGCATGTCGAGCTGGTCGAACAGGACCTCCTGCAGCTGCTTGGGGCTGCCGAGGTTGACCTCGCGGCCGATCGCCTCGTAGGCGGCCGCGGCGGCCGCCTCCACCTGCCCGTCGAACTCGCCGGACAGGCCGTCGAGGTACTCGGTGTCGACGGCGATGCCCCGGTCCTCCATCCCCTGCAGGACACGCTGGACGGGGAGCTCGAGGTCGGTGAGCAGGCCGCTCCCGCCGGCCTCCTCGAGCTCGGCGGTCAGCGGCGTGACGAGGGCGAGGGTCGCGTGCGCGCGACGGGCGAGGGACTCCTCCGCCGCTCCCTCCTCCAGCGAGAGGTCCAGCTCGCCCTGGGCCGGGCCCGAACCGGGGTCGAGCTCGAGCCCCAGCCGCTCGGTCGAGAGGTCGGCGAGCTCGAGGTGCCGGGCGTCGGGCCGTGAGATGTACCCGGCGAGGGCCGGGTCGAACGTCACGCCGTCCAGGGTGAGTCCGCTGCCGCGCAGGGCGTGCCAGGCCGCCTTGGCGTCGTGCACCGACTTCGGCTCCGCGGCGTCGGCCAGCCAGGCGCGCAGCGCGGCCTCGTCGGGGCCGGCGACCTCGGTGAGGTCGACGGTGACGGCGTGCGCCTCGTCGTCGGCGATCGCGACCTGCGTCGCCTCCCCCGCGCCCGGTCGGCCCGTGCCCTCGACGAACAGGCCCAGCCGGGCGCCCGCGCGGGCCTCGAGCCAGGCTCCCAGCTCGCCGTCGGCCGGCCGGTCCACGACCAGGACCGGGCCGTCCGCCTCGGGCGCGGTCCCTCCGTCGTCGGGCAGGACGGCGAACAGCCGCGTGCGCAGCTCGGTGAACTCCAGGACGTCGAACAGGCGCGTGAGCTCGCCGCGGTCGGGGTCGGCGGGGGTGAGGTCACCAAGGGCGGCCCCGACGTCGGCGTCGGTGAGCAGGTGGTTGAGCTGCCGGTTGCGCAGCACGTCTGCCAGGTGCGCGCGCAGCGAGTCGCCGGCCTTGCCGGGCACCTCGTCGACCCGGGCGACGATGTTGTCCAGGCCGTCGAACTGGTTGATCCACTTCGCGGCGGTCTTCGGCCCCACCCCGGGCACGCCGGGCAGGTTGTCCGCAGTCTCGCCGGTGAGGGCGGCGATCTCCGGGTACCGGTGCGGCGGGACCCCGTACTTCTCCTCGACGGCCTCCGGCGTCATGCGGGACACCGTCTTCACGCCCTTGATCGGGTACAGCACGCTCACGCGCTCGTCGACGAGCTGGAACGTGTCCCGGTCGCCCGAGACCACGGAGACGGTCATCCCCGCGGCCGAGCCCTCGTGGGCGAGCGTGGCGAGGATGTCGTCGGCCTCGAGGCCGTCCTTCTCCAGCGTGGGGACGCCGGCCGCGCGCAGCACCTCGGCGATGAGGGGGACCTGGCCCTTGAAGGCCTCGGGGGTGACGTCGCGGCCGCCCTTGTAGTCGGCGTAGACCTCGTCCCGGAACGTCGGGGCGTGGGTGTCGAACGCGACGGCGACGTGCGTGGGCCGCTCCTCGGCGATGAGGTTGATGAGCATCGCGACGAACCCGTAGATCGCGTTCGTGCTCTGGCCCGCGGAGTTGACGAACTTCTCGGCCGGCAGCGCGAAGAACGCGCGGAAGGCCATCGAGTGCCCGTCGACGAGCAGGAGGCGCTGGTCGGTGGCCTGGTCGGTGTTCTCGCTCACCCGACCCACCCTAGGACGCGGCGCCGACACCGACGTCACCGCGGCCCTGGCAGGGTGGGTCCGTGCCCGAGCCCCGCGTCCCCGGTTCCCGCCGGCTCGCGTACGCGGCCGGCATGTTCGGGTCGTCGCTCCCGATCAACCTCGTGCGCGGCTCGATCCTCCTGTACTACGTCGACACCCTCGGCATGGACGCGACCGCGTACGGGATCGTCATGGTGGTCTACGCGATCGTCGACGCGATCGACAACCCGCTGTTCGGCCACCTCTCGGACGGCACGCGCACGCGGCTCGGCCGCAGGCGGCCCTGGCTCCTCGTCGCCGTACCGAGCCTCGTGGCCGTGTTCGTCGCCCTGTTCTCCGCCCCGACGTCCCTCGACGGCGCGGCGCTCGTCGCCTGGTTCGCGGTCTTCGTCATCCTCACCGAGGCGGCCGACTCGCTGTACAACGCGAACTACACGGCGCTGCTGCCCGAGCTGTTCCGCACCGAGGCCGAGCGGTCGGTCGTCAACGCCGTGCGGCAGGCCTTCCAGCTCGCGGCGATGGTCGTCTCCGTGGCGCTGACCCCCGCGCTGACGACCCGGTGGCTCGGCAGCGAGCACGGCCCCGAGGGCTTCACGCGGACCGCGGTGCTGCTGGGCGTCGTGGCACTGCTCGTCATGGGCGCGATGGTGCTCTCCGTCCGTGAGGACGCCGCCGTGCAGCACGAGCCGCCCACGAGGTTCCTCCCCGCGATCGGCGGCGTGCTGCGCACCCGCGAGCTGTGGCTGATCGGGGCGACGACCGCGGGGTACGGCGCAGCGCTCGGCCTGCTCATCTCCGGCATCCAGCTGTGGATGCGCTACACGCTGGAGAGGCCCGTCGCGATGACGACCCCGGTGCTCGGCGCCGCGATCCTCACCGCCGCCGCCGTCCTGCCCGCGTGGGCGTGGCTCGTGCGCAGGGTCGGCGCCCCGCGGGCCTGGCGCTGGGCCCTGACCTGGCTGGCCGTCTCGTTCCTCCCGCTGTGGTTCGTCACGTCCGTCCCGCTCGCCGTGGTCGCGGCCGCCGTGGTCGGGGTCGGGTACGGCGGGGTCCTCGCGACGACCGACCTCGTCACGGCCCGGGTCCTCGACCGCGACGCCCGACTGACCGGCCTGCACCGCGAGGGCGTGTTCCTCGGGACGTTCGGCGTGTTCGCCCGCCTCACCGGCGCGCTCGGCGGACTCGCGCTCGCCACGCTCGAGCCGCTGTTCGGCTACGTCTCCGGGGACGACCCCGGCGAGCGGCCCGGGCTGGCGTTCCGCGTCTACACCTGCCTGTACCCCGCGGCCCTCGTCGGTATCGCCGCTGTGGCGGCGCGCTTCGTCCGCGTCGACGACGAGGTGGGCGGTCGGCCCGGCGCCCTCCCCGACGCACCCGGGGTCGTCGACCGCCCCGGCACACGGACCACGCCGGGCGGGCCAGGTCCTCGTGGGACGCTGGACCAGTGACGACTGCGCGACCACGACGACGCACCGGTGTCGGCGTGCTCCGCGTCGTCGGGCCCCCGTACGCCCGCACGGCCGCGAACGTCGTCGCCGTCCTGGCGCTGCTCTCGCTCGGGCTCGCCGCCCTCGTCGACGCGGTCGCCGTCGCGGTGGCGGCTCTCGTCCTCGGGGCCCTCACGCTCGCGCGCGTGCTCGCCGTGCCCGCAGGTCTCCAGGCCCTGCTCGGCGCCACGGCGCTCGTGGCCGCGTGGTCGTCGGCCCTGCTCCTGTACGAGCGGCTGTGGTGGTTGGACATCGCCGTACACCTGACCCTCAACGGCGTGCTCGCCGCAGTCGCCGGGGAGCTCGTGCGCCGCGGCCGGCTCGTGCCGCCCGGCGACGACCCGCGCGGCAGGTGGGGTCTCGCGCTGACCACCACGGCGGTCGGGACGAGCCTCGCCGCGGCCTGGGAGGTCGCGGAGTGGATCGGCCACGCCTACGTCGACCCCACGGTCCACGTCACCCCCGCAGATACCGCGGGCGACCTCGTCGCCGGCGCCGTGGGATCCGCCGTCGCGGGGCTCGTGCTCGCCCGACGCGCCGGGAGCGGCCGGTGACGCCGCCGACCGTGAGCGTGGTGATCCCCGCCCGGAACGACGCCGCGGCGCTCGAGCACTGCCTGCGCGCCCTGGCGAACCAGCGGGAGGCGCCCCTGGAGGTCATCGTCGTCGACAACGCCTCCACCGACGGCACCGCGGCCGTCGCCCGGCGCCACGGCGCGGTGGTCGTGGCGGAGGACCGGATCGGGATCCCACCCGCCGCCGCCACCGGCTACGACGCCGCCCGGGGGGACGTCGTCGCGCGGCTGGACGCCGACTCGCGTCCCGGCCCCGGATGGGTCTCGCGGGTCGCGCACGTGATGGGGACGAGGCAGGTGGCCGCCGTCACCGGCGTCGGCAGCTTCTACGGGCTGGGCAGGGCCGGGGGGCTCGCCGCCGCGGTCTACCTGGCCGCGTACTACGGCCTGTGCCACGCCGCCCTGGGACACCACCCGCTGTGGGGTTCGAGCATGGCCGTGCGCCGCTCGGCGTGGCTGGCGGTCCGCGACCGCGTCCACGACGACGACCCCGAGGTCCACGACGACCTCGACCTCGCCCTCGCGCTGGGCCCGGCGCGGCCCGTCGTGCTGGACCTCTCGCTCCGCGTCGGTGTCTCTGCCCGCAGCCTGGTGGGCGCGGCGCAGCTGAGCCGGCGCCTCCGGCGTGCCTTCCGCACGCTCCGGCTCGGGTGGGCGGACATGCCGCCATGGGAGCGCTGGTCGATGCGGTTCGGGCTGCCGGGGGCCGCGCCCGCCGCTGACGACGACCCGGGCCGGGCACCGGGGCGGGACGACGGCGGCCGCCGTGGCAGTCTGGCACCGTGACCGCCGACCACGCCGACACCCGGCGCCCCGAGGAGCCCGCCCGGACCGACCACCGCAGCGGCGGCGACGACCTCGCCGAGACCTTCGCCCGACTGTCGGAGTCCGGCCTCGCCGAGCGTATGGGGCTCGAGATGCTGCGCATGGAACGGGGCGACGTCCGGGCCCGCATCCCCGTCGAGGGGAACACCCAGCCGATGGGGCTGCTCCACGGTGGCGCCAGCGCCGCGCTCGCCGAGACCGTCGCCAGCGTCGCGGCCGTGCTCGCGGCGCCGGAGGGACACGCGCCGGTCGGCGTCGACCTCAACGCCACCCACCACCGGGCGGCGCGCACCGGGCACGTCACGGCGCGCGCTTCGGCGGTGCACGAGGGACGCCGGAGCGCCACCTACGGCATCGAGGTGCGTGACGACGACGACCTGCTCGTCTGCACCGCGCGGCTCACCTGCATGTTCATCCCGTACCCGCGCTGAACTCGGCGCCGGCGGGCGGAACGACGAACGCCCGGCACATGCCGGGCGTTCGTCGTCGCGGGTCGGCCGTCAGCCGCGGCCGCCGACCTGCTCGATGACGGCGTCCGCGACCTCGCGCATGGTCAGGCGACGGTCCATGGACGTCTTCTGGATCCAGCGGAACGCCTCGGGCTCCGAGAGACCCATCTTCGTCTGGAGGAGTCCCTTGGCGCGGTCCACGCGCTTGCGCGTCTCGAACTGGTCGACCAGCGAGGCGACCTCGGACTCGAGCGCGATGATCTCCTCGTGCCGGCTCACGGCGATCTCGACGGCGGGCACGAGGTCGGCGGGCGTGAACGGCTTGACGACGTACGCCATCGCGCCGGCCTCGCGGGCGCGCTCCACGAGCTCCTTCTGGGAGAAGGCGGTGAGCATGACGACGGCGCACGTGCGGTCGGCCATGATCTTCTCGGCGGCGGTGATGCCGTCCATCACGGGCATCTTGACGTCCATGACGACGGCGTCGGGCTCGAGCTCGGAGGCCAGGCGGACGGCCTGCTCGCCGTCGGCCGCCTCCCCGACGACCTCGAAGCCCGCGTCGCGGAGCGTCTCGACGATGTCGAGCCTGATGAGCGTCTCGTCCTCGGCGACGACGACGCGGCGGCCGTCTCGCTCGGTCTCCTCGACCGCCTCGGGGGCGGAGGTGAGGAGGTCCGAGAGGTCAGGCTCGGTGGTCGTGGGGTCCGCCGAGGCGTCGTCGCCTGCGGAGCTGTCGGTCGTGGTCACCCGTACAGCCTAGGACACGGCGGGATCACGGGGCGATCCGCGTGCATGTGAGCCGTGCCGCGCGGCGCGCGTGCGCGATGGTGCTCCCGGCGGGACTCGAACCCGCACGCCTCGCGGCGCCGCATTTTGAGTGCGGTGTGTCTGCCGATTCCACCACGGGAGCGGGCGTCCCCGCGCCGTGAGGGCGCGGGGACGGAACACATCATGCCCTGAACCGGCGGGCCGCCGTCGTCGTGCCGGGCGGCCCGGCCGGTGCCGGACGTCACTCTCAGGAGGAGCGGTACCGCTCACCGATCCGGTGGACGCGGATGGAGTTCGTGCTGCCGACCTTCTGCGGCGGCATGCCGGCCACGACGACGACCGGGTCGCCGTTGCCGGCCAGCCCGTTGTCCCGCAGGAACGTGTCGACCTGGTCGACCATCTCGTCGGTGTGCTTGACCGCGTCGACCTGGTAGGGCTGCACGCCCCAGGAGAGCGCGAGCCGGTTGCGGGTCTCGGCCGACGGCGTGAACGCCAGCAGCGGGATCGGGGAGCGCAGCCGGGACATCCTGCGCGCGGTGTCGCCGGACTGGGTGAACGTCGCGAGGTAGGTGACGTCCAGCGTGGCGGCGATCTCCGCCGCCGCCCGGGTCAGGACGCCCGAGCGGGTGGCGGGCGTCGAGCCGAGCGGCGCGATCCGCTCGCCGCCGTGCTCCTCGGTGTGCTCGACGACCCGGGCCATGGTGCGGACGGCCTCGATGGCGTACTTCCCCACCGAGGTCTCCCCCGAGAGCATGACCGCGTCGGCCCCGTCGAGGACGGCGTTCGCGCAGTCGGAGGCCTCGGCCCGGGTGGGGCGCGGGTTGGTGATCATCGACTCGAGCACCTGGGTGGCGACGATGACCGGCTTCGCACGGCGCCGCGCGATCTCGATCGCCCGCTTCTGCACGAGCGGCACGTCCTCCAGCGGCAGCTCGACGCCGAGGTCGCCGCGCGCGACCATGATGCCGTCGAAGACGTCGACGATCTCCTCGAGGGCGTCGACGGCCTGCGGCTTCTCGATCTTGGCGACGACGGGCAGCCGGCGGCCGACCTCGTCCATGATGTCGTGGACCATCTGGATGTCCTCGGCGCTGCGCACGAAGGACAGGGCGATGAAGTCGACCGGCAGTCCGAGCGCCCAGCGCAGGTCCTCGGTGTCCTTGTCCGACATGGCGGGCACGGACACCGCGACGCCGGGCAGGTTGAGGCCCTTGTGGTTGGAGACCGGGCCGCCGACCTCGACCCGCGTGACGACGCGTGGCCCGTCGACCTCCACCACGCGCACCGCGACCTTGCCGTCGTCGATGAGGATCCGGTCGCCGGGGTGGCAGTCGCCCGGGAGCCCCTTGTAGGTGGTCGAGGCGAGGTCCTTCGTGCCCTCGACCTCCTCGGTGGTGATGGTGAACGTGGCGCCGTCCGCGAGCTGGACCTCGCGGTCGGCGAACGTGCCGAGCCGGATCTTGGGGCCCTGGAGGTCGACGAGGACGGCGACCGGACGCCCGGCCGCGTCGGCGGCGGCGCGCACGCGGTGGATCACCTGCTCGTGCTCCTCGGCGAGGCCGTGGCTGCGGTTGATGCGGGCGACGTCCATGCCCGCGTCGACCAGCTCCTGGATCTTCTCGGGACTGTCGGTGGCCGGTCCGAGGGTGCAGACGATCTTTGCTCTACGCATGGCTCACAGCCTAGTGACTCCGACCGGCCCGCCGCTCTATCGGCCCGGACCGCAGCGGTGGTTGGACGACGTCGCGCCAGCCGGCCGCCCGGGCGCACGGACGTGCGCCCGGGCGTCGCTGATCAGACCGTGACCTGGACGGTGGTGGGCGCCACCGGCGCGGGCAGCTCCGTGGAGCCGCGCAGGTGCCGGTCGACGGCGGCAGCCACCGACCGACCCTCGGCGATCGCCCACACGATGAGCGACTGGCCGCGCCCGGCGTCGCCGGCGGCGAAGACGCCCGGCACGGTGGTCGCGAAGTCGGCGTCGCGCTCGATGCGGCCGCGGCCGTCGACCTCGACGCCGAGCTGGGCGACGATCCCGTCGGTCGGCACCCCGGTGAAGCCCATCGCGAGCAGCACGAGCTGGGCCGGGATCGTCCGCTCGGTGCCCTTGACCGGGACCGGACGGCCGCCGTCGAACGTCACCTCCGTGACCAACAGGTGCGTGACGGCGCCCTCGCCCGCCGAGCCGTCCGAGCACAGCTCGGCGGTGGACGTCGAGTAGACCCGCTCGCCGCCCTCCTCGTGCGCCGAGGAGACGCGGAAGAGCATCGGGTAGGTCGGCCAGGGCTGCCCCTCGGGGCGGTCCTCGCCCGGCCGCGGCATGATCTCCAGCTGGGTGACCGAGCGCGCGCCCTGCCGGGTGGCGGTGCCGAGGCAGTCCGCGCCGGTGTCGCCGCCGCCGATGATGACGACGTCCTTGCCCTCGGCGGTGATCTGGTCGGTGACCCGCTGGCCGTGGACCGCGCGCGTGGCCTGCGGCAGGTACTCCATCGCCTGGTGGATCCCGCCCAGCTCCCGACCGGGCACCGGCAGGTCCCTGGCCACGGTCGAGCCCATGGCCAGGACCACGGCGTCGTAGCGCTCGAGCAGGTCGTCGCCCGACAGCGCGCCCTCGCCCGAGCCCCCGACGTCCGTCGAGGTCCGGAAGATCGTGCCCTCGGCCCGCATCTGCTCGAGGCGGCGGTCCACGTGGGACTTCTCCATCTTGAACTCAGGGATGCCGTAGCGCAGCAGCCCGCCCGCTGAGTCGGCGCGCTCGAGGACGGCCACGGTGTGGCCGGCCCGCGTGAGCTGCTGGGCGGCAGCGAGCCCGGCGGGACCGGAACCGACGACGGCGACCGTGCGGCCGGTGAGGCGCTGCGGCACCTGCGGGGTGACGAGACCCTCGTCGAAGGCGCGGTCGATGATCGACTGCTCGACGTTCTTGATCGTCACGGCGGGCTGGTTGATGCCGAGCACGCACGCCGTCTCGCACGGTGCCGGGCACAGCCGGCCGGTGAAGTCGGGGAAGTTGTTCGTCGCGTGCAGCCGCTCGATCGCCCGGGCGAAGTCGCCGCGGCGCACGAGGTCGTTCCACTCGGGGATGAGGTTGCCGAGCGGGCAGCCGTTGTGGCAGAAGGGGATGCCGCAGTCCATGCAGCGTCCCGCCTGCCGCCGCAGCGTGGGCTCGAACGTCTCGTCGGCGCCGCGCTCGGCGTAGACCTCGCGGTAGTCGCGGATGCGCACCGGGACCGGCCGGCGCGCCGGCAGCTCCCGCTCGCGGGTCGTCAGGAATCCTCGGGGGTCAGCCACGGGTCGCCTCCATGATGTCGGCCCACACGGTGGGTGCGGCAGGATCGAGCCCGTCCTCCGCCGCCCGCGCGAGCGCGGCGGAGACCGCGGCGAACTGGCGGGGCAGGACGCGGGTGAGGCGCTGCGTGAGGGCGGCGCGGTCCGCCAGCAGCGCGGTGGCCACGGCGGATCCGGTGAGGTCGCGGTGGCGCTGGAGCAGGTCGACGATCACGGCGAGGTCGTCGGTGTCGGGCTCTCCCAGCAGCAGGTCGCCGGCCGCGGCGGCGGCCGGGTTGATCAGGCTGGGGTCGAGGTCGAGGACGTAGGCGACGCCGCCGGACATGCCGGCGCCGACGTTTCGCCCGGTCGGGCCGAGGACGAGCATCGTGCCGCCGGTCATGTACTCGGCCGCGTGGTCGCCGACCCCCTCCACCACGAGGGTGGCGCCGGACAGGCGGACGCCGAAGCGCTCGCCCGCGCGTCCGCGCAGGAAGATCTCTCCGGCCGTGGCGCCGTAGCCGATGACGTTGCCGGCCACGACGTTGTCCTCGGCGACGAAGCCGGCCCGGTCGTCGGGGCGCACGACGATGCGCCCGCCCGACAGCGACTTGCCGACGTAGTCGTTCGCGTCGCCCACGAGCGTGAGGGTGACGCCTCGGGGCAGGAACGCGCCGAACGACTGTCCGGCCGAGCCGCGCAGGGTGAGGTCGATCGTGCCGTCCGGCAGTCCCGCGCCGCGGTAGCGCCTGGTCACCTCGTGGCCGAGCATCGTGCCGACCGTCCGGTTGACGTTGCGCACGGCCACCTCGGCGCGCACCGGCTCGCCGCGCTCGAGGGCGGGCCCGGCCAGTGCGATGAGCTCGTTGTCCAGGGCGGCGTCGAGGCCGTGGTCCTGGTCCTTGGTCCTGTGCAGCGCGGCGCCGGGCCGCGGCTCGACGCGCTCGAGCAGCGGCGCCAGGTTCATGCCGGAGGCCTTCCAGTGGGCCACGGCTCGGTCGGCGTCGAGCAGCTCGACCCGGCCGACGGCCTCGTCGATCGAGCGCAGCCCGAGCGAGGCGAGGATCTCGCGGACCTGCTCGGCGAGGAACTCGAAGAACGTGACGACGTACTCGGCCTTCCCGCTGAAGCGGGCGCGCAGCTCCGGGTTCTGGGTGGCGACGCCGACCGGGCACGTGTCGAGGTGGCAGACCCGCATCATCACGCACCCGGAGACCACCAGCGGCGCGGTGGCGAACCCGAACTCCTCCGCGCCCAGCAGCGCGGCCACGACGACGTCCCGGCCGGTCTTGAGCTGGCCGTCGGTCTGGACGACGATCCGGTCGCGCAGGTCGTTGAGGACGAGCGTCTGCTGGGTCTCGGCCAGGCCCAGCTCCCACGGGCCGCCGGCGTGCTTGAGGGAGGTCAGCGGGCTGGCGCCGGTCCCGCCGTCGTGCCCGGAGACGAGCACGACGTCGGCGTGGGCCTTGGACACGCCGGCCGCCACGGTGCCCACGCCGACCTCGGAGACGAGCTTGACGTGCACCCGGGCCGAGGGGTTGGCGTTCTTCAGGTCGTGGATGAGCTGGGCGAGGTCCTCGATGGAGTAGATGTCGTGGTGGGGCGGCGGAGAGATGAGGCCGACGCCGGGCGTGGAGTGCCGGGTCGAGGCCACCCACGGATAGACCTTCGGGCCGGGCAGCTGGCCGCCCTCGCCGGGCTTCGCGCCCTGCGCCATCTTGATCTGGATGTCGTCGGCCTGCGTGAGGTACTCCGAGGTGACGCCGAACCGACCGGACGCGACCTGCTTGATCGACGAGCGGCGCTCGGGGTCGTAGAGCCGGTCGACGTCCTCGCCGCCCTCCCCCGTGTTGGACTTGGCGCCGAGCCTGTTCATGGCGATCGCGAGCGTCTCGTGGGCCTCGGCGGAGATCGAGCCGTAGCTCATCGCGCCGGTGGAGAACCGCCGGACGATCTCGGAGACCGGCTCGACCTCCTCGATCGGCACGGGGTCGAGCTCGCCGGTGCGCAGCCGGAGCAGCCCGCGGATGGTCATGAGCCGCTCGGCCTGGTCGTCGACCCGGTCGGTGTACTGGCGGAAGATGTCGGCCCGCCGGTTCCGGGTCGAGTGCTGCAGCCGGAACACCGTCTCGGGGTCGAACAGGTGCGGCTCACCGTCGCGGCGCCACTGGTACTCGCCCCCGGTGTCGAGCTCGCGGTGGGCGGGCGAGATGCCCGAGCGCGGGTAGGCGACCGCGTGCCGGGCGGCGACCTCGGCCGCGACGACGTCGAGCCCGACGCCCCCGACAGGGCTCGGGGTGGCGGTGAAGTAGCGGTCGACGAGCTCGGCGGAGAGGCCGACCGCCTGGAACAGCTGCGCGCCGCGGTAGGACGGGACGGTCGAGACGCCCATCTTCGACATCACCTTGAGCACGCCCTTGCCGAGCGCGTGGATGACGTTGCGGACGGCCGTCTCGGCGGAGACGCCCGTGACCTCGCCGTCCGCCACGAGCCGCTCGGCCGTCTCCATGGCGAGGTAGGGGTTGACCGCCGCCGCGCCGTAGCCCACGAGCAGGGCCACGTGGTGGACCTCGCGGACGTCGCCCGCCTCGACGAGCAGGGAGATCTTCGTGCGGGTGCGCCGTCGCAGGGTGTGGTGGTGCACGGCGGACGTGAGCAGCAGCGAGGGGATGGGGGCGAGCGCGGCGGTCGCGTCCCGGTCGGAGAGCACGACGAAGCTGGCGCCCGCGTCCACCGCCTCGTCGACCTCGGTGAAGATCTCCTCGAGGCGGGCCCGCAGCGCCTCTCCCCCGCCGTCGACCGGGTAGAGGCCGGAGATCGTCACCGCGGTGAAGCCGCGACCCGTGCGCCGTGCACGGTCGATGTGCCGCACCTTGGCGAGCTGGTCGTTGTCGATCGTCGGGAAGGGGAGCACGATCTTGCGGGCGTGCTCGGGCGACTCCTCGAGCATGTTCGGCTCCGGACCGATCGCCCCGACCAGCGAGGTGACGAGCTCCTCGCGGATGGCGTCGAGCGGTGGGTTGGTCACCTGCGCGAACGTCTGGGAGAAGTAGTCGAACAGCAGGCGCGGCCGGGCGGAGAGCACCGCGATGGGCGTGTCGGTCCCCATCGAGCCGATGGCCTCGGCGCCCGTGGCGGCCATGGGTCGCACGAGGAGCCGCACCTCCTCCTCGGAGTAGCCGAACATCTGCTGACGCCGCACGACCGAGTCGGCCGAGTGGCCCGTGTGCTCCCGCTGGGGCAGCGCCTCGAGCTGCACGAGCCCGTCGTCGAGCCACTCCTGGTACGGGTGAGCGGACGCCAGGGAGGACTTGATCTCCTCGTCGGGGACGATCCGCCCCTCGACCGTGTCGACGAGGAACATCGTGCCGGGCTCGAGGCGGCCCTTGCGCACGACCGTGGCCGGGTCGAGGTCGAGGACGCCGGACTCCGAGGCGAGCACGACGAGGCCGTCGGCGGTCTCCCACCAGCGTCCCGGTCGCAGTCCGTTGCGGTCCATGACGGCGCCGGCGACCGCGCCGTCCGTGAAGCAGATCGCGGCCGGCCCGTCCCAGGGCTCCATGATCGTGCCGGTGTACTCGTAGAAGGCGCGCACGTCGGCGGGCATGGTCTCGTCGTTCTGCCACGCCTCCGGGACCATCGTCAGCACCGCGTGCGGGAGGGAGCGGCCCCCGAGGTGGAGCAGCTCGAGGACCTCGTCGAACGTCGCGGAGTCCGAGGCGCCGGGGGTGTTGATCGGGAGCAGCGGCGCGAGGTCGCCGAGCAGGTCGGAGGAGAGCGTGCCCTCGCGGGCGGCCATCCAGTTGCGGTTGCCGCGCACGGTGTTGATCTCGCCGTTGTGGGCGACGTACCGGAAGGGGTGCGCGAGCGGCCAGCTCGGGAACGTGTTCGTCGAGAAGCGCGAGTGCACCAGCGCGATCGAGGAGACCACGCGCTCGTCGGCGAGGTCCGGGAAGAAGTCCTTCAGCTGTCCCGTGGTGAGCATCCCCTTGTAGGTGATGGTGCGCGGGGACAGCGAGGCGAAGTAGACCCCGGCGTTGTCCGCGCGCTTGCGCAGGCGGAACACGCGGCGCTCCAGGTCCAGGCCCGTGAGCCCGTCGGCGGCGACGAACAGCTGGCGCATCGTGGGCATGGTCGCGCGGGCCGTGGGGCCGACGCCCGACGGGTCGACCGGGACCGCTCGCCAGCCGAGGACCTCGACGCCCTCCTCGGCGGCGATCCGTTCGACGAGCTCGACCGCCTCCGCGCGCTCTCCGATGCCCGGCAGGAACGCGATGCCCACGGCGTAGGCGCCGGCCGGCGGGAGATCGAGGTCGACGACCTCACGGAGGAAGGCGTCGGGAACCTGCAGGAGGATGCCCGCGCCGTCGCCCGTCGCCTCCTCGGCGCCGACGGCGCCGCGGTGCTCGAGGTTCGCCAGAGCCGTCAGCGCGGCGTCGACGATGTCCCGTCCGGGGCGGCCGCGCGTGGTGGCGACCATGGCGACGCCGCAGGCGTCGTGCTCGTGGGCGGGGTCGTACAGGCCTCGTCGTGCAGGGATCCCGGTCTGGACCATCGTCCGTCCTCCCTCCGGGCGCGCAGGCGCCCGAGTCGTGCCCCGGCGCGGACGCCGGTGGGTCGGACAGCACGATACGCAGACTTGGCCGTTTCATGGCACTACCCGCCCATGGCTGTGGGACGGCGCGGATCCGCACGAGGACGCCGGATCGTCGGACGGGGGTTGCCGTCGTGTTTCGTCGATGTTTCGCCGAAACAATCGACGGTCGCGTCATGATCCGGTCAAGGACCGGCACGCTCCGGTTCGTCGTCGGACGCGGCCCTCTCCCCCGTGGCGGAGGCGTCGGCGACCGTGCCCTCCCCCTCCGGGGCGGTGTCGCCGACGGCGGGGGCGCCGGCGGCGGAGGGGCCCTCCGCGGTGGCGAGCGGGCCGCGACCGGGGAGCCAGATCTCGTCCCGGTCGGGCGTCGCCCGCGCCCGGCGGGTGAGCCAGACGATCATCGCCACGCCGATCACGCAGCCGGCGATGGCGATGATCTGGTGGATCCGCATGCCGGCGACGAGGTTGGAGGGGTCGGTGCGCAGGGACTCCGTCAGCGTGCGACCGGTGAGCCAGATGATGACGTAGAGCCAGAAGACCCGTCCGCCGTCGAGCCGCAGGCGGCGCTGGGCGAGCACGAGGACCAGCGCCCCGGCGAGGTTCCACAGCCCCTCGTAGAGGAAGGTCGGGTGGACGAGCTCCGGGAGCTCGCGGTCGATCCGCAGACCCCACGGCAGGTCGGTCGCGGTGCCGTAGAGCTCCTGGTTGAAGTAGTTGCCGAGCCGGCCCACGGCCTGGGCCACGAGCATGCCCGGGGCGAGGGCGTCGGCGAACGGGCCGATCCGCAGCCCGCGCCGCCTGAGCCCGAGGTAGGCGCCCAGCGCGCCGAACGTCACGGCCCCCATGATGCCGAGGCCGCCCTCCCAGACCTTGAACATCTCCCACGGGCTGATGCCCTCGCCGAAGTAGTTCTGCGGGTTGACGGCGATCTCGTAGATCCGCGAGCCCACGATGCCGAACGGCACCATCCAGTACAGGGCGATGTCGAGCGCGGTCTCGGCCGGCCCTCCCTTGGCGGTGTACCGCCGGTCGAGGATCCACCAGGCGAGCACCGCGCCGAGGATGATCGCGAGCGCGTACGCGCGCAGCGGGAACGGCCCGAGGTACCAGACGTTCTCCGGAGGGCTGGGGATGCCGCGCACTCCGGCCCAGGCCCCGGCGCTCGCCAGTGCGGCCTGGGCGCCGGGAATCATGCCCGGCCCTCGCGCACGCCCTGCGCCAGCTCGGCGGTCAGCGCCCCGAGCGCGTCGAGTCCGGCGGCGTCACCCTCGCCGAGCGCCTGGATGAGCGCGGAGCCGACGATGACGCCGTCGGCGTAGGCGGCCACCCGGGCGGCCTGCTGCCGGTTCGAGACGCCGATGCCGACGCACGCACGGTCCGCCCCCGCGGCACGGGTGCGCGCCACGAGCTCGTCCCCGCCCTCCGCGAGCGAGTCCTGCACGCCCGTGACGCCCATGCGGCTCGCGACGTAGACGAACCCGCGCGAGGCCGAGGCCACCGTGCGCAGCCGCTCGTCCGACGAGGCGGGAGCGACGAGGAACACCTTGTCCAGGCCGTGCTCGTCCGCCGCGGCGGACCAGCGGCCGGCCTCCTCCGGGACGAGGTCCGGCGTGATGAGCCCGGCCCCGCCGGCGGACGCAAGGTCCGCGGCGAAGCGCTCCACTCCGTACGCGTAGACGGGGTTGTAGTAGGTCATCACGAGCACGGCCGCGCCGGTCGCGGCCACCTGCTCGACGGCCAGGAGCACCTCGCGCGTGCGCGTGCCGGCCGCGAGCGCCCGTTCACCGGAGCGCTGGACCACCGTCCCGTCCATGCCGGGGTCGGAGTAGGGCAGGCCGAGCTCGATGACGTCCGCGCCGTGCTCGACGGCGACCTCCGCCGCGCGCACGGAGCCGTCGAGGTCGGGGTAGCCGGCGGAGAGGTAGGCGACCAGGGCCGCCCGGTCCTGCGCCAGTGCGGCGTCGATCCGGTCCCCGGCGGTCACGTTGCTCACTTCTCGCCCCCGAGGTCGAAGTACTCGATCGCCGTCTCCATGTCCTTGTCCCCGCGGCCCGACAGGCTGACGAGGATCACCGGCGGCTTGCCCTGCCCACCGGCGTCCTGCCACTCGCGGCCGATGCGCAGGGCGCCGGCGAGGGCGTGGGCGGACTCGATGGCCGGGATGATGCCCTCCGTCCGCGACAGCAGGGCGAAGGCGTCCATGGCCTCGGCGTCGGTGACCTGCTGGTACTCGGCGCGGCCGAGGTCGGCGAGCCAGGCGTGCTCCGGCCCGACGCCCGGGTAGTCCAGCCCGGCGGAGATGGAGTGCGACTCGATGGTCTGCCCGTCGTCGTCGTGCAGCAGGTAGGACAGGGAGCCCTGGAAGACTCCCGGGCGCCCGCCGCCGATCGCGGCCGCGTGCCGGCCGGTCTCCACGCCGTCGCCGGCCGCCTCGAGCCCGACGAGACGCACGCCCTCGTCGTCGAGGAAGGCGTTGAAGATGCCGATCGCGTTGGAGCCGCCGCCGACGCAGGCCGTGACGACGTCAGGCAGCCGACCGGTCAGCTCGAGCACCTGCTCGCGGGCCTCCTCGCCGATGACCTTCTGCAGGTCGCGGACGAGCTCGGGGAACGGGTGCGGCCCCGCGGCGGTACCGAACACGTAGTTGGTCGTGGCCACGTTCGTCACCCAGTCGCGGAAGGCCTCGGAGATGGCGTCCTTGAGGGTCTGCGAGCCGTTGGTCACCGAGACGACCTCGGCGCCGAGCAGCTGCATCCGGGCGACGTTGAGCGCCTGTCGACGCACGTCCTCGGCGCCCATGTAGATCGTGCAGTCGAGTCCCATGAGGGCGGCCGCGGTGGCGGTGGCGACGCCGTGCTGACCGGCCCCGGTCTCGGCGATGACGCGGGTCTTGCCGACCTTCTTCGTCAGCAGACCCTGGCCGAGGACGTTGTTGATCTTGTGGGAACCGGTGTGGTTGAGGTCCTCGCGCTTGAGCAGGACCCGTGCGCCGCCCGCGTGCTCGGCGAACCGGGGCGCCTCGGTGAGCAGCGACGGGCGGCCGATGTAGGTGGCCGCCAGCTCGCCCATCTCGCGGGCGAACTCCGGCGAGTCCCGCATCTCCTCCCACGCGGCGGTGAGGTCGTCGAGCGCGACGATGAGCGCCTCGGAGACGAACCTGCCCCCGAACTGCCCGAAGTAGGGTCCGTGCGCCTCGGACAGCTTGCCCGGGTCGTCGGTGTACTGCACGTGCAGCTCCTTCCGGGCGCGCGCCCGAGTCAGCGCGGCCGGCGCCGTCGGGCGCGGCCGGTGGTGCGTGGGGCCGCCGGCGGGCGGTCCCGGTGGACGCCGGTCAGTCCCGGCCGGCGCTGAGCGACGGGTGGGCGCCCGCCGCCACGTAGTCGGCCACGGCCCGGCGCGGGTCGGCCTGCGTGACCAGGGCCTCGCCGACGAGCACGGCGTCGGCCCCCTGACGCGCGTAGTCCAGGACGTCGTGGACGGAGGCGACGCCGGACTCGGCGACCTTGACGATCCCGTCCGGGACCACGTCGACGACCTGGTCGAACACCGACCGGTCGACCTCGAGCGTCTTGAGGTTGCGGGCGTTGATCCCGATGACGCGGGCGCCGGCGTCGCGAGCCCGGAGTGCCTCCTCGCGGTCATGGGCCTCGACGAGCGCGGTCATGCCCAGGGAGTGCACGCGCTCGACGAGCGAGGTGAGCACGGTCTGCTCCAGCGAGGCGACCATGAGCAGCACGAGGTCGGCGCCGTGCGCCCGGGCCTCCCACACCTGGTAGGGGGTGACGATGAAGTCCTTGCGCAGCACGGGGACGTCGACCACGGCGCGCACGGCGTCCAGGTCGGCGAGCGAGCCGCCGAACCGGCGCTCCTCGGTGAGGACCGAGATGGCGGCGGCGCCGCCGTCGGCGTAGGCGGCAGCGAGCACGGCGGGGTCCGGGACGTCGGCGAGCACTCCCTTGGACGGGCTGCGCCGCTTGCACTCGGCGATGATCGTCACCGAGCCGTCGCCGCGCAGCGCCGAGACCGCGTCCCGCGCGGCGGGCCGGCGTCCGGCGATCTCCTTGACCTTCTCCAGCGGGAGCTCGGCCTCGCGGCGGGCGAGATCCTCGCGCACGCCCGCGACGATGTCATCGAGCACGTTCATCGGGTTCGGGCCTCCTCCTCGATGGTGCGCGCGTCGGCCCCGGCGGCGCGCTCGCGGCCGCCGGCGGAGCGCTCCTGCTCCGGCGACTCGTACCAGTCGCGGGCGGGAGCGGTGCGGCGCTCCTGGCCCCGGCCCGTCAGGCGCAGCACGAGACCGACGACGAGCCCCACGACGGCGACGACCGGGCCCGCGACCCACATGATCACGGGTGCGTCGACGACGAGGCCGGCGCAGGAGACGAGGACGCCGAGGGAGACGATGATCATCACGGCCCAGCCGGCCACGGTCTTGCCCTCGTTGTGGGGCGGGGCTGCGACGGGCAGCCGGTAGCCGGTCTGGTGCTGCTCGAGGCTCGTGCCGGTCACGGCTGCTCCTTCATGGGGTCGGGTCGGGGACGTCCTCCCCGAGCCTACCGGTCGTCGACGCTGGGGTCCGTGCCGCGTCCGAGGGCGTCCCAGTCGTCGACGTACCGGTCGCGGGCGGCGTCGGCGGCCGCGGAGGCGGAACCGGTCGGCACCGCCGAGGAGGCGCCCGCCGCGCCGGGTGCGCCGTCCCGGGTGCCGGCGGGGGCGCGGCCCCCGGCGCGCTCGAACCGGCGGCCGGCGGCGGACCAGCGAGCTGACCCGGCCATGACGAGAACGCCCGCGCCCGCGAGGAGGAACCCGGTGACGAGGACGCCCCAGGGCCAGACCTCGGTGGCTGCGGCGTCGACGGTGGGCGCGTTCGTGCCGGTGAGCAGGCGTGCCTCGGCGTGCAGGAGGGCGGCCGGGTCGCGGACCGCCCCCAGGCCGCCGAGCGCGACGACGACTCCCGCGACGAACGTGGCCAGTCCGGCGACGATCGTGCCGACGCGGCCCGACAGCGCGGCCAGCAGCGCCGCCGCCCCCGCCACGAGCGCGCCGGCCCACACCGCCGGGGCGCCCGACATGCCGGTCGCGCTCAGGTCCGCCTCGCCCGTGGCCGTCTCCACGCTCCCGATGGCCCACGTGGGCAGGGCGAGCAGGAAGGTGGCGCCGACGACGAGCAGGATCATGAGGACGAGCTGCCCCCGGCCGGGCCCCGAGCCGGTGCGTCGCCGGGCCGTCGTGCTCGCCGGGTCGCTCCTCATGGCGTGCCCTCCGGCGCGGCCCCGTGGTCGTCACGGGCGGGAGACCCGGCCGCGGCCGGGCGCAGCCGCGAGGCGAGGCGGACGGCGCGCAGCGCGGCGGCGGCCTTGTTCGTCGCCTCCTGAAGCTCCGTGGCGGGCACGGAGTCCGCGACGACGCCCGCGCCGGCCTGCACGGAGGCGCGTCCGCCGTGCAGGACGGCGGTGCGGATGGCGATCGCGAGGTCGGCGTCGCCCGCGAGGTCGAGGTACCCGACCACGCCGCCGTACACGCCCCGCCGCGAGGGCTCGAGCGAGTCGATGATCTCGATCGCCCGGACCTTCGGCGCGCCGGAGAGCGTGCCGGCGGGGAACGTGGCGCGCAGGCAGTCCAGGGCGGTGGCGTCCGGGCGTCGCCGACCGGTCACCGTGGAGCTGATGTGCATGATGTGGCTGAAGCGCTTGATCTCCATCAGCTCGGTGACCTCGACGGTCTCGGGCCGGCACACCTTGGACAGGTCGTTGCGCGCGAGGTCGACGAGCATGACGTGCTCGGAGAGCTCCTTGGGGTCCGCGAGCAGCTCCTCGGCGAGCTCGCGGTCCTCGGCCGGCTTCGTGCCGCGGGGCCGGGAGCCGGCGATCGGGAACGTGATGACCTCCTCGCCGCTCACTTTGACGAGGGTCTCCGGGGAGGAGCCGACGACGTGGAGCATCCCGCCGATGCCGTCGTCGAGGGCGAACAGGTACATGTACGGGCTCGGGTTGACCGTGCGCAGCACCCGGTAGACGTCGAGGGGGTCGGCGTCGGTGGTGACGTCGAGGCGCTGGGACAGGACGACCTGGAAGATGTCGCCGTCGACGATCCGCTGCTTGCCCACCCGGACCGCCTCCTGGAAGTCCTCGTCGGCGAACCGCGCGGTGACCTCGGGCAGCTCGCCGGCGGGGTCGAGGACGGAGGCGAGCGCCGGGGCCGGGGCGAGCAGCCCCTCCTGCATGGCGTCCAGGCGTGCCACGGCGTCCGCGTGCGCCTCGTCCACGCGCTCGTGAGAGCCGTCGGTGTTGACCGCGTCGGCCACGAGCCACAGGGTCCCGTCCAGGTGGTCGAGGGCGACGACGTCGCTCGCGAGGCACAGCGCCACCTCGGGCAGGTCGTCGTCGGACGGCGCGACGCGCGGCAGCGTCGGCTCCCACTCGTGGACGACGTCCCAGCCGAGCGAGCCGACGAAGCCGCCGGTCAGCGGGGGCAGGCCCGGGATCGCCGGGGTCCCCAGGACGTCGAGGGCGGCGGCGAGGACCTCGAGGACCGGCCCGTCGGTGGGGATCCCGACGGGGACGTCGCCGCGCCAGGCCGCGCGTCCGCCCCGCGAGGTGAGCGTCGCGCGCGAGCCCACGCCGACGAAGCTCCAGCGGGACCAGCGCCCGGCCTCGGCCGACTCCATGAGGAACGTGCCGGGCCTGCCGGCGGCGAGCCGCCGGTAGACGCCGACCGGCGTGACGTCGTCCGCCAGGAGCCTGCGGACGACCGGGATCACCCGCCGGTCGCGCGCGAGCTCGCGGAACCGCGGCAGGCTCGGCCACGTCTCGCCCCAGGCCGGCTCGACCGGCTGCTCGGCCCCGGCCCCGGTCGGGTCCTCGGGCGGCTCCTGGCCAGGTGCTGCGGCGGCGCCGTCCGGGCGGGTCATCGGCCGGCCCCCGTCACGGGGAGCGGACCGCCGGCCTCGAAGCAGCTCGTCGTCCCGGTGTGGCAGGCGGGACCGACCTGGTCGACGACGACGAGCAACGCGTCCCCGTCGCAGTCCAGGGCCACCGAGCGCACGTGCTGGACGTGCCCCGAGGTGTCCCCCTTGCGCCACAGCTCGGCGCGGGAGCGGGACCAGTACCAGGCCCGTCCCGAGGTCAGCGTCCGGTGCAGGGCCTCGTCGTTCATCCAGGCCACCATGAGGACGCCGAGCGTCGTCGCGTCCTGCACCACCGCGCACACGAGGCCGTGGGGGTCGCGGCGCAGCCGGTCGGCGATCGCGGGGTCCAGCAGGGGTGTCGGCGCGGCGCCGTCGGGCGTCGGTTCGCTCAGGTCGGGCACCGCCTCATGGTGCCACGACAGGGGTGCCGCCTTGTCGGGCGTGCGCGGCCGCCGCGCGTGTGGGAGCGTCCTCGTGTGAGCGACGAGCGACGACCGGTGGACGTGGAGCGAGCCGCGATCGCACGGACGCTGGCCGCCGCCGATCCCGGAGCACCCACGCTCTGCGCCGGATGGCGGGTCGTCGACCTCGCCGCTCATCTCGTGCTGCGGGAGCGCCGGCCCGACCTCGTCCTGCGGGACCTCCTCTCCGGCGCCGAGCCCGGCCGGGAGCCGCATCTCCAGCGCCTGGTCGCGGACGCGCTGGACCCGGTCGGCTACCGGGCGCTCGCGGCACGGGTAGCCACGGGCCCGCCGCGGTGGTCGCCCCTGCGGCTGGCGGAGTCGACGACGAACCTCGTCGAGCTCGTCGTCCACCACGAGGACGTCCGGCGTGGGCCGCGCGACGCGGACGGCGCCTCGGAACCGGCGGAGCCGCGCGACGACCTCACCCCCGACCTGCTGCGCGAGCTGTGGCAGCGGGTGCGCTCCACCGCGGGCCTCATGTACCGCAGCAGCGGCACCGGCGTGGTGCTCGTGGTCCCCGGCGGGCCGCGAGCCACCGTGCGCCGGGGCGCGGACGCGGTCGCCGTCGTCGGTGACCCGGTCGAGCTCGCGCTGCACGCGAACGGGCGCCGGCGCGCGGCGCAGGTCACGCTCGAGGGCCGGCCGGAGACGATCGACCGGTTCCTCGCGGGCCTGTCCGGGGACGTGCCCGGCGACGCGGGCCCCGTCGCACCGTCGGGAGGGCTCGCCGGGTCGGCGGAGGGCCTCGCCGGGTCGGCGGAGGGCTCCGCGTCGCGAGGGGCAGAGCCCGGGCGTCGCGAGGAGCAGAGCCCGGAACGCGGAGCACCACCTAACCTGGACGTGTGGTGACCGATGCGCGAGCGACCCCGGCCGGGGGGCGGCCCGGCCTCCTGCACAGCGCCGACGGAACGGTCGCACCGGTGCGCACGACGAGCTTCGACGTCGCCCGGTTCACCCGCACCGCGTTCGGGGACCACCGGCCACCCGTGCCCGCGCCGTTCGGGCCGACCGCTCTCCACCCCCACCACCGCGGCGCCCTGACCTACCTGCGCGACCTCGAGCGGACCGCGACCGACACGCTGCGCCGCGTGCTCGCGACGTCGACCTCCCGGGAGGCGCGCTACACCGCGTTCCTCACGACCTGGGCGCACGACCGCTACTGGTTCGCCGACCGGTTGACGCGGGCGCTCGACGGCCCTGGGCCGGGCCGCGTCCCCGAGGACGAGCGGCCGACGCGGCTCGACCGGGTCGCGCACGCCCAGGACCTGCTCGCCCAGCACGTCGCCCCCGTGTGGACGACACTCCTCGGCGAGCCGACGACGGCGCTGCACGCTGCCCGGGGCCTCGCCGAGGAGAGCGCGGTGCTCGTCGCCTACGACCGGCTCGCCCGGCTCGCCGGCGGCGGGCTCGACGAGCTGCTCGCCCCCGTGCGCGAGCGGCGGGTGGAGCACGTGGCCTTCTTCCGGGCCGAGGCGGCGATGCGGCTCGACGACGACGCGTGCGCGACCCGGTTCGTGCGGGCGCTGCTGACGCGGGGCTTCCACCCGCTGCGACCCGGCCGTCTCCGCGCCCGCGCGAGCCACCGCCTGCTGCGCGTCCTGCTCGCGGGCCCCGGCGGGGAGCGGGTCGTGCGCGACGCCGACGCCCCGATCGTGGCGCTCCCGGGCCTCGCAGGGCACGGGCCGCTGGCGGCCGCGCTACGCCGCGAACGTCCCCTCGTCCCACCGACGGCACCCGTCCGACCACCACGTCCCGTCCGGCCGGCCGGACCGCTCGACGAGCGCGCCGACCTCGACCGGGCCGCCGGCTGAGGAGCACACGCATGACCTTCGACATCGACACCTTCGCCGCGGACAGCACGCCCGTGCGGTTCGAGGACCTCGACATGAGCTCCTTCCGGGACGACCCGCTGCCCGAGGACTCGCTGCGCTGCCTGCGGTACATGTGCGACGTCGAGTACCACACGGTCTGCTACCTGCGGGACCTGCTCGTCACCCCGTCGAGCCGGGAGGGCGACGTGGCGGGCTTCATGACGATGTGGAACCGCGAGGAGTTCTGGCACGGCGAGGCCCTGGCCGCGGTCCTCGCCGCCCACGACATCACCGTCGACTACGACGAGCTCAAGGCCAGGCGGACGAAGCTCGGCTGGCGCGAGGCGCTGTCCTCGCTCAAGCAGTCCGTGCTCGCCAACCTCGTGGGCGCCGACTTCGTCGCCACCCACATGCTCTGGGGCGCGGCCAACGAGTGGTCCGCCGTCGCGGCCTACCGACGGATGGCCGACCTCGAGCGGCACCCGGTCCTCGCCGTCCTGCTGCGCCGCATCGCCCAACAGGAGACGCGGCACGTCGCCTTCTACGCGACCCGGGCCAGGGAGCGTCTCACCGCCAGCGAGCCGGCCCGCAGGGTGGCCCGGCTGACCCTGGAGCGGTTCTGGCGCCCGGTCGGCACGAGCATCATGGGCCGCACCGAGGTCCGCCACGTGATGGGCCACCTGTTCTCCGAGCCCGACGGACGGGCCGAGGTCCGGCGCATCGACCAGAACATCGCGCGGTTGCCGGGCATGGCGGGCGTCACCGTGTTCGACGACGCGCTCGAGGCCGAGGGCGTGCCCGCCTGAGCGGCCGCGCGCTCAGCGCACCTCGACGCCGGCGCCGCGCATCGTGTCCTTGACGCCGCCGATGCTCAGCGTGCCGAAGTGGAAGACGCTCGCGGCGAGCACGGCGTCGGCGCCCGCGTGGGCGGCCTGCGCGAAGTGCTCGGCCGACCCGGCGCCGCCCGAGGCGATGAGCGGGACCCGCACCTCGCTGCGGAAGGCCCGGAGCATCTCGAGGTCGAAGCCCGCCTCGGTGCCGTCGGCGTCGATCGAGTTGAGCAGGATCTCGCCGGCGCCGAGCTCGGCCGCTCGGACGCACCACTCGAGGGCGTCCGTCCCGGTCCCGCGCCGGCCGCCGTGCGTCGTCACCTCGAAGCCCGAGTCGGTGATGGTCTCGCCCGTGGTGCGTCGCACGTCGGCCGAGAGGACGAGGACCTGCGAGCCGAAGCGGTCGGCGACCTCGGAGATGAGCTCGGGCCGGGCGACGGCGGCCGTGTTGACGCTCACCTTGTCGGCCCCGTGGGTGAGGAGGCGGTGGACGTCGTCGACGGTGCGCACGCCCCCGCCGACGGTCAGCGGCACGAAGATCTCCTCGGCCGTACGGGCCACGACGTCGTAGGTGGTGGAGCGCTCCTCGACCGAGGCAGACACGTCGAGGAAGGTCAGCTCGTCGGCCCCGTCGGCGTCGTACCGGCGGGCGAGCTCGACCGGGTCGCCCGCGTCCCGCAGCCCCTCGAACCGCACGCCCTTGACGACGCGGCCCGCGGCGACGTCCAGGCAGGGGATCACGCGAACGGCCAGCGACATGGTGCTTCCTCCAGGTGGCGCCGGCGGCGCCTCCCTCCCACCGTACCGAGCACGAGCGCGCGCCCGCCGCGGCGCCCGGTAGGTTGGCACGCCATGCCCACGCCCGCCTCCCTGGTCGCCGACCTCGTGCTCGAGCAGGTCGGGTCGCGCGACGACGGCGACGCCCCCGCGGGCACCCCGGCGCGCGATCGGCGCACCGTCGTCCTCGGCATCGACGGGCGGTCCGGAGCGGGCAAGTCGACGCTCGCGAGCGACGTCGTGACGATCCTCGAGCGCCGCTCCCCGTACCGAGGCCGTGTCGCGCTCGTCCGCCTGGACGACCACTACCAGGGCTGGACCGGCCTGCGGGCCGGGGCCGAGGCCGTGCGCCCCGTGCTGGCCGCTCTCGGCCGGGGCGAGGCCGGCTCCGCGCCGACCTGGGACTGGCACCGCTCGGCCCCCGGGCCGGTCCGGGTCGTCCCGGCACCGGGCCGACCGCACCCGCGTCTCGTCGTCGTCGAGGGATGCGGGGCCACGCTCCTGCACGACCACCTCGACGCGCTGGCGTGGCTCGACGAGCCCGAGGCCATGCGCCGGGCGCGCGCCGAGGCCCGCGAGGGCGACGTGAGCTCGTGGTGGAAGACCTGGGCGCGCCAGGAGGACGAGGCCCTCGCTCTCGCGGCCCCGTACCGGTATGCCGACCTGCGCCTCACCGCGTCGGAATAGGTCGTCCGACCGCCCGCCCCGGTGACGGTTTCCGTATTGACGGGGATGCCCTCGCGCATTCTGAGCGCGCATTTCCGTCCAGGTTGAGAAAACAATGCGCCGATACGCCGTCGACGCGCGATCGGACCATTGCCAGAAAGACACGAGGTGAATGCCAGACGAGCGCTGCACCCCGCCAGGACCGCACGGACGCAGCGTCGAGACGGTGTCCAGATCCAGTGGAACCACCGCCCATAATCGTTGGAACAACAGGCCCTACGCCGTCTCGACGGTCCTCGACGTCACCCACGTCACCGCCCGGGAGCGGCAGGATCGCGCCGGATCACGACCGCGGCGCAGCTCGCCGGCACGGCATTTCGACAGTTCGGCCAGCTCTTGCAGGGCCCGCATTCCCTGCTACGTTTCGTCGCGTCGGAGCAATGACTGCACCGACATATCCCCTTTCCCCTCGCACCCACCCATGAATGGAGCACAATCGTGCGCAAGAAGACTGTCGGCGCCCTCGCAGGTGCCGCCGCCGCAGCTGTTGCCCTCGGCTCGGGCGGCACGTTCGCCCTCTGGTCGGACTCCGACACCATCGACGCCGGGACGATCACCGCCGGTAACCTCGAGGTCGAGACCCAGGGTGCCTTCCAGTGGCACGACACCACCTTCAACATCGACAACTTCTCGGTGCCGCCGGTCTGCATCCCATTCTTCGGGTGCACCCCCGGCTGGGACTTCGACCTGCCCACCCTGCGCCACGACTTCGCTCACCCGATCAACGACATGGACACCTACCGGGTGGTCCCGGGCGACTTCATCGTCGGCGAGCAGTCCATCGTCCTCGACCTCGAGGGCGACAACCTCCGTGCCGACCTGACAATCGGTCCCTCGGCGGACTACGCCGGTGAGTTCGAGGGCCTCACGGTCCGTTACGGCGTCTACAACAACACCACCAACCAGTGGATCGTCACCAGCGCCTCGTTCGACGACGTCATCGAGCTGGAATTCCAGGCTCCGCAGTCCGGTCAGGGCGCCGGCACGCCCGACCCGGGCTGGCCGGTCCTCGCCCACGACACGGAGCTGACGTTCGTCGTCCTCGCGGAGTTCGACGAGGCCACCTCCGGCACCACCAGCACCGAGGCCTCCACCGCGCTCGACAACCTCAACGTCGAGCTCGAGCAGACCCGCCGCTCCCTCCCCTGACCCGCACCGCGCGGGACAGACCGACGATCGGTCGGACGGTCGGCCTCCCCTTTCCGGGGGGGGCCGGCCGCCCGGCCGTCGCACCGCATCAGGCCTTCACCCTTCGAGACCCCCGATCGAGGACCCCATGCCCGACGCCCGTCGCAGCACCACCGCTCGGCGCAGACCCACCGTCCGGCGCCCCGCCGCCGCGCTGGCACTTTCTGCCGCCGGCGTCGCCGTCCTGGGTGGCGCGAGCACGTACGCGCTGTGGAGCACCGACGTCGCGGCAGGCTCCGGCAGCTCCATCACCGCCGGAGACCTGGACGCAGCTTCCGTCGGAGACCTCGAGTGGACCACGGACGTGGACGCCGAGGAGCAGGGCGTGCTCGGCTCGGGCGAGCACGCCTGGGCCGTCCAGGGCTTCGACCTCGCGCTCGACGGCCACAACCTCGTCGCCGACGCGACCGTCGACGTCACCCTCTCGGCCGACCTGGACTACCCGTACCAGTGGTTCGTCTCGACCGACCCCGCGATCACCGACCCGCGGGCCGCGATCGCCGACGGTATCCCCGGCCACGTGTTCGGTCCGTCGTCGGCGGCGCAAGCGACCCGCGAGGGCCTCACGGAGGCCGACCTGCCCGACTCTCTCGACGGTAGCGCCGACTGGTTCCTCTACGTACTGGTCGAGAACCCGTACCCCCTTGCGCCCGGCGACCCCGCGGAGCTCGACGTCGTCACGGTGCGTGGCGACCTCACGCTGGAGCAGGCGTCATGAGCGCCACGCGACGCGACCGAGCGCTGCTGGCCCTCGTCACTGCCGGTGTCCTCGGCGCCGCGGCGTCGGCCGGAACGCTCGCCTTGTGGACGGCGAGCGCGAGCGGCGAGGGATCGATCGGGGCCGAGCGCTTCTCTGACCCCGCCCGCGGTCTCGCGGAGTCCGCCACCGACGGGCCGGACGAGGCCCCGAGCCAGGGCCCCGCCGAGTCCCCCACCGACGGACCGTCAGAGTCCTCCACCGACGGCCCAGCCGAGTCCGCGAGCGCCGGCTCTACCGAGTCCCCCTCCGGGGGCTCCCCCGCGTCCGCCACCGCCGGCCACGGCCCGAACGCACCAGGTGGGCCGACCCAGGACGAGCCGGCACCGGGCGAGACCTCTCCAGAGGCGCCCGCGCCGGAGGAGCCCCCGGCCCCCGTCCGAATCGACCTGCCCGCCGAGCTCGTCTACCAGATCAACGCGCACGGCCGCGGTGCATCGCTGATCCAGCACGGCCTCACGGAGGACGAGCTCGCGACGTTCGACGTCTCGCTCATGACGGACGTGCCGGACCTCGCCTGGCGCATGCAGGTCTACACGGTCACGGCACCGGAGCAGTGCTCGGTCACCGACGTCGACCTTCCGGTCGACGACGGCACGCCGGTCGAGCTCGAGCTCGACACCTCCACGCTGCTGTGCCTCGAGCTCGAGGCCGCCACCACGGACCGATCCGGCAGCGTGAGCGCGAGCGGCACCTCCGAGGCCGGCGACGTCTCCGCCCAGGAGGACTGGGCGGTCACCGTCCACGACACCCTCACCGCCGACGACATCGAGGTCGTCCTCACCCCCGTCATCGAGGTCACACCATGAGCACCACCCGTTCCGGACGCCACGAGCTGTGGGGCGGCGTCGCACGCGGATTCATCGCCGTCGTCGCCGTGCTCGCCGTTCTCGTCGCGGCCGCGGCCTTCATCGTGCCCCGGTTCATGGGCTGGGTCCCGCTGACGATCCTGTCTGGCTCCATGGAGCCGACCTACTCCCCCGGCGACGTCGTCGTCGTCGACCCCGACTACGCGGACCCGGTGATCGGCGACGTCGTCACAGTCCAGCCGGTGTCTGGCGACCCGACACTCGTCACGCACCGGATCATCGGCGTCACCGTCGGGAACGACGGCGCCCTCGGCGTGACCACCCAGGGCGATGCCAATGACGCGGTCGACGACCCGGTGACGATGGAGCAGATCCAGGGACAGGTGATCTACGGGGTCCCGTGGGTCGGCCACCTCACGCAGCCCGAGGTGCGGCCCTGGCTCGGCGGCGCGGCGATCGCGATCCTCGCGTGGCTCGTGCTGTCCTCGATCCTCGGCGGTCGGGGGAAGGACGACGAGGCCGACGACGCCGAGGAGACGGACCGTGGGACGACGCCGCCGTCCCGCGATGACAAGGCCGCCGCCGGTCAACAGGCCGACCCGGAGACGGGAACCAGGCCGGTCGCCGCTGGAACCAATCCCACCGATGCCGGGCCCACCGATGTAGACACCCCCGCGCCTGCTCCCGCCGACGCCCCCACGAGCCGGAGCCGAACCGAGGTCGCGACGACATGAGACACCACCCGCGGTCCGCACGCCGCCGCGGCGCGGCCATCGGCGCACTCACCCTTGGCTTCGGGGTCCTCGCCACGGGCAGCGCCGCCGCCGACGACCCATCGTCCGCCGCCGACGCCATCGTCATCGACGTCGGCGAGGGGTTTGCCCCCGTGGTCACGGTCCAGCTGTTCGACGCTGTGATCGTGCCCGGCGGCGATATCGAGCGCACATTTCGCGTGCGGAACGATGGTCCGACCGCCGCCACCATGACCGTCGACATCGTCGACGTCACGCAGATGGGCGAGCTCGACGAGTTCTTCGACGACGTCACGATCAACGACCACCCGGTCACGTCGCTCCTCGGCGTCGACACCGCCCTGGTCGAGGCCCCGATCGAGCGCGGCGAGATCGTCGACGTTCCTCTCGAGCTTCATTTCCCGGTCGAGGCGACCTCCGGCAATCGTTCGGAGGTCGGCGCGCGAGGTGCGAGCTTCGGCGTCCGTGTGACGATGACCGGGGACACCCCCGAGGTCCCGACGACCGAGCCCCCCGGCGAGACGCCGACGTCGCCGCCCGAGCGCCCCGTGTCGACGCCTGCCACGAGCGGTGTGGCGGGCGGCGGGGTCTCCGGCGGCGGCACCGCCGCCGGGGGGCTGCCGGTCGCAGGTCCGCGAGCGGCCGGCCCCGTGGCCCTGCCACAGACAGGTCCGGACATCCTCACCACGCTGATGATCGCGGCCGCGCTCGCAGGCGGCGGGCTCGCTGCCCGGGCCGCACGGCAGCGGTTCGGCGCCGGCGGGACGGGAGCGTCCTCATGACCACCGCACGTCGTCCGGCCGCGGGTGCGCTGCTCGCCGTCACCGTCCTCCTCCTGGGGGCCGTCGGGTCCGCTGCGACCGCCGAGGCGGGCACGCCCGGGCCCGAGGCCGGCGAGGGCGCGCCGTCACCGGAGCCCGCACCGACACCTGGTCCCCCAACGGAGCCCGATCCAGCACACGCCCCCGCACCCGAGCCCGCCCCCGCTCCCACCCCGGACCCGGCTGCCCCACCCGCCGAAGAACTGCCCGACGACCCCGGCGAGGCGTCGATCACGGTGGTGGAGTACGACCCGCTGCCCGAGCTCGTCGCGGAGGACGCGATGGTCGCGTGGAGCTACTTCGTAACGAACACGGGCGACGTCGACGTCACCGACATCGTCCTCACCGACAGCGAGGGTGCCGCCGTCGAGTGCCCGCTGACCACGCTCGTGCCCACCGAGCAGATGATCTGCACCGTCACGGCGGTGCTCGGCGGGCCCTGAGCCCGCCACAGCGGGGCGTGGACCGGGATCCCCCCTCACCGGTCCACGCCCCCGCCTTCACCGGTCCATGCCCCCGCGCCGCTCAGCGGACCACGTCGTCCCCTCCGGAGGCCGCGAGCACGTCCACGACGACGACGAGCGTGTGCTCGCCGTCCCCGAGCCCCGGGGGCACGACGACGAGGACCCGGGACCCCACGCGCCGGTCGAGCAGCGCGAGGCGCACGCCCTCCGCGAGCTCGCCGACGCCGGCCGTCGTCGGGGCCCCGTCCGCCCAGGTCGACGAGAAAACCTCGCCGGTGGCCCAGTCGAGGGTGAGCGTCTGCAGCACGAGCTCCTGACCGGGCCGGACCGTCGCCCCGTCCCCCTCGACCACCACGCGGCTGTCCAGGTCCGTCGGCGGGTCGCCGGGCGGGATCCCGACCACGGGCGCGCCGTCGGCTCCCCTGCCCACCGTCGGGCCGGCAGTGCCGTCGCCGCCGTCGCCCTCGCTCGGGCTCTCCGGCCCCGCGGACGGCGAGCCGGCCGACCCCGTCTCCCCCGACCCGGCCTCCCCCGATGCGCTCTCGGCCGGGGCGCCGCCGGCGACGGTGGGCAGGACGTCGACGACCACCACCTGCATCGTCAGCGCCCCTTCGACGTCGACAGGCTCGGCCACGAGGATCCGGCTGCCCTCGGGCACCCCGGGCAGGATCTCCGCCAGCGTCGCGCCGACGTCCGCATCGGACACCGTGGCCAGGCGGGGCGGCACGTCCTCGCCGGGCGAGGAGCTGGCACCGGTCGTCCCGTCCCAGGCCGCCACGTCCAGCAGCGCCGGACCGCCCGCGGTGAGCGCCCGCCCGTCGCCCTCGTCGACGACGGCGGCCACCGGGTCGGTCACGGGCAGCGGGGTGTCGATGACGACCACGGGGTGCCCGGGCGCTCCGGCCACCGAGACGCCCGGCACCTCTGAGGCCGGCCCGGCCCCGGACGGTGCCTCGCTACCGGACTCCCCGGTGCTCCCGTCCTCGCCGGGACCGCAGGCCCCGAGCCCGAGGGCGAGCGCGCAGGTGGCGGCCGCGACGCGCAGCGCCGGGCCACGCGCGGTCGGGCCACCCGCGGCCGAGACGCGCGCGGTCGAAGCACGCATCCGTCCGGTCACGCCATCTCCGCGAGAAGCGCGTCCACCCGGTCGTCGACGGCGCGGAACGGGTCCTTGAGCGCGACGGCCCGCTGCGCGGCGTCGACGAGCTTGAGGTGCACCCAGTCGACGGCGACGTCGCGCCGGGAGTCCTCGGCGGCGCCGACGAACCTCCCGCGCAGGGCCGCGCGGGTCGTGGCCGGTGGGACGGTGCGCGCGGTCTCGACCTGCTCGTCCGTGCCCACGGGCGCGAGCAGCCCGCCCTCGAGCAGGCGGCGCCCGAGGCCGTGGGCCGTGATGTCGTGGTAGGCCAGCGAGAGGCGGGCGACGCGCGGGTCGTCCAGCGCCACGCGGTTGCGCGCGCAGTAGCGGTCGACCAGCGCGCGCTTGGCCGCGATGTCGAGCTCGGTCGCCATGGGCGAGAGGTCGCCGTCGCGCAGTGCCGCGACACCGCGCGCCCACAGGTCCAGCACGCGGCGGCGGCCGTCGGAGAGCATCGGGTCCCACCCGCGCCGGTCGATGTGGTCGCGGACGCGGTCGAGCAGCTCGGACTGGATGTCGACCGCGGTGCGCCGGCGGCCGGTGGCGAGCTCGACGTCGACGCTCCCGGTGATGTCGTGGCTGATCTCGCGGATCGCACGCATGGGCTCGCCGAGCTCCAGGTCGTCGAGCCGCATGCCGTCCTCGACGCAGGCGATGAGCAGCTCCGCGGACCCGACCTTGAGCAGGGTGGTCGCCGGCGCCACGTTGGAGTCGCCGACGATGACGTGCATGCGCCGGTAGAGCTCGGCGTCGCCGTGCGGCTCGTCACGGGTGTTGATGATCGGGCGTGACCGGGTCGTCGCCGCGGAGACGGCGTCCCAGGTCTGGTCCGCACGCTGGGAGAAGGCCCACGCGACCGTGCCGCCGGGCCGGCGCCGCAGGTGTCCCGCGCCGGTGAGGACCTGTCGGGTGACGAAGTACGTGACGAGGGACTCCGCAGTGGCGCGGTAGTCGCGCCGGCGTCGGACCAGGTAGTTCTCGTGGCAGCCGTAGGAGGCGCCGAGCGTGTCGAGGTTGTTCTTCATCAGGTGCAGGGTGCCAGGCGTGCCGGCGGCGGCCAGCGAGGCCTCGGCGCGCTCGCCGAGCTCGATCAGGGTGGCCTCGCCCGCACGGTCGTTGACCACGAGGTCGACGACGTCGTCGCACTCCGCGGTCGCGTACTCCGGGTGCGAGCCGACGTCGAGGTAGAGGCGGGCGCCGTTGCGCAGGAACACGTTCGTCGACCGGCCCCGCTCGACGACGGGGCGGAAGAGGTGGCGCGCGACCTCGTCGGGGCTGAGGACGTGGTCCGGGTCGTCGGGGAAGAAGGTGAGTCCGTACTCGGTCTCGACCCCGAAGAGTCGCCGGAGCGGGTGGTCGTGGGGCGCGGCCTCGTCGGCCGTCACTGTCCGCCCTTCTGGACGAAGCCCTGGACGAAGGCCTCGGCGTTGGTCTCGAGCACGGTGTCGATCTCGTCGAGGATGTCGTCCACGCGGGAGACCTGCTCGGCGCGCTGGGCCGGGGCGGGCGCCGGTCCGTCGTCGCCGGCGGGTTCCGGACGGGGTGTGCGGGTCTGGTCCTGCTCCGACATGTCGGGATCCTTCCTGTGCGGACGCCGGTGGCGGCGTCCGCGGTGGTCGTGCTGGGTGGTGGTCCTGGGTGGTCGTGGGGCCCGCCGGTCAGCCGGCCGGGCCACCGGTGAGGGCGTCGAGGAGCGCGGCCGCGTCGGGACTCGCGTCGAGCAGCTCTCCGACGAGCTCACGGGTGCCGCGCGCCGGCTCGGGCAGCGTGACACGGGCGAGCCGCTCGCGCCCGGGCAGGTCGAGGACGACGCTCGCCCAGCCCGCGCCGGTGACCTGGCTCGGGTAGCGCCGCAGGACCTCTCCGCGCAGGTAGGCCCGGGTGCCGACCGGGGGCTCGTGCTCGGCGCGACGCACCGCGTCCTCGTCGGCCAGCCGGGTCACCCGTCCGGCCGCGTCCAGGCGGGCGACGACCGAGCGCTCCGGGCGCAGGTCGTGCCACTGGAGGTCGAGCGCGGCCAGACGCGGGCTGTCCCAGCCGAGCGAGTCGCGCTCGCGCATGCGCTCGAGGAGCTGCAGCTTGCTCACCCACTCGACGTCCGGCGCCGCGGCGTCGATGTCCGTGGCCAGCGTGTCGAGCACGTGCGACCACAGGTTGAGGACGCGGGACGTCTCGGCGTCGGGGCCACCGGCCTCGTCGACCGCGTGCGCGAGGATGTCACGGTAGGTGCGCTGGATGTCGAGCGCCGTGCGGTCGGGCCCCTCCCGCATGGCGATCCGGTGGCGCAGCGTCGGGTCGTGGCTGATGCGCTGGACCTCGGGCACCGGTGCCGCGATGACGAGGGTGTCGAGCCCGATCGGCACCTGGCCGCGCTCGAGGAGCCACAGCAGGAGCGCGACCGTGCCGGTACGCAGGACGAACGGGACGTCGAACAGGTTGGCGTCCCCGCCGATGACGTGCAGCCGGCGGTACCGTCCGGCGTCGGCGTGGGGCTCGTCGCGCATGTTGACGATCGGCCGGTTGAAGGTCGTCTCCAGGCCGACGTCGTTCTCCACGTAGTCGGAGCGCTGCGCGATCTGGAAGCCGGGCCGCTCGCTGCGCTGGCCGAGACCGACCCGGCCCGCGCCGGCGACGACCTGTCGGGTGACGAGCAGCGGGGTGAGGTAGCGGACCAGGTCCCCGAGGTCGACGTCGCGGGAGAGGAGGTAGTTCTCGTGCGTGCCGTAGCTTGCGCCCTTGCCGTCGACGTTGTTCTTGTACAGCGTCAGGCCCTCGCCGCCGTCGGCGTGCATCGCCCGGACGGCCACCCGTTCGCCGGCCCGGTCGTGGACGAGCGCCTCGAACGGCCCGACGGTCTCGGGGCCGGAGTACTCGGGGTGGGCGTGGTCCACGTAGAGCCGCGCGCCGTTGCTCAGCAGGGCGTTGCCGGCCACGGGCAGGTCGAGCTCCTCGACGCTCGGGCGCTCAACCTGCTGGGCCGGGCCCGCGGGCGCGGGGCGCTCCGGATCGTCGGTGAGCTGCGAGGGGTGCGCCGAGGCCCGCGGGACCCGGTGGCCGCGCAGGTCGTTGAGCGGGTCCTCGGTGACGTAGTCCCAGCGCGCGCTCGGGTGGGCGGCGGTGCCGTCGGCGCCCTGGTAGGCGTGCACCACCCGGGTCGAGAGCCGGACCGCGTTCGCGGCCAGGTCGGTGTGGTCGAGCACGCCGAACTCGGTCTCCGTGCCCATGATCCGGCGCACCGTCATGACGCGCTCACAGGTAGCCGCCGGTGGTCGGCACGTCGTCGATGACGCGGCGGGTGTCCGTCGGCCCGGCCGGGCGCTCGTCGTCGCGCTCCGCGGCGCGACCGTCCGCGTCCCGCGGCGCCGGGTCTCCGTGCGTTCCCGGGCCGTCCGCGGCGCGACCCGGGGCGTGGGCGCCGCGGGACGGCAGCTGGCGGATCGCGGTCACGGGCTCGCTGTCGGCGCCCTCGACCCGGGCCCAGTCCGCGGGCTTGATCGTCGTGCGCAGCGCCTCGTTCTCGCGGGTCTCGGTGCGCAGGCCGGCGAGCAGGTGGTCGGTGCGCAGACCGCGGCCGCGGCCGGCGACGAGGTCCTGGATGGCCCGCTTCTTGGCCCGGTCGACGATCGAGGCGAGCATCGCGCCCGACGCGAGGTCGCCGACGTGCAGGACCCGGCGGTCGCCCGAGGCGAACGTCAGCTCCAGGACGGCGGTCGAGTCGTCCGCGGCGTACATCGCGTCGACGACGGCGGCGCCCATCGCGGCCACCGCCGCCTCCGGCGTGCCGTGGGCGGCGAGCTCGTCGGCGTGGATCGGCAGGTCGGGGGTGAGGTGCTTGGAGATGATCTCCCGGGCGCCCTCGGCGTCGGGGCGCCCGATGCGGATCTTCACGTCCAGCCGGCCGGGCCGCAGGATCGCGGGGTCGATCATGTCCTCGCGGTTGGAGGCCCCGATGACGATGACGTTGCCCAGGGCCTCGACGCCGTCGATCTCGGCGAGGAGCTGCGGGACGATCGTCGTCTCGACGTCGGAGGACACGCCGGAGCCGCGCGTGCGGAACAGAGCCTCCATCTCGTCGAAGAAGACGATGACCGGCACGCCCGTGCGGGCCTTCTCGCGCGCACGGGAGAAGATCACCCGGATCTGCCGCTCGGTCTCGCCCACGTAGCGGGTGAGCAGCTCGGGACCCTTGACCGACAGGAAGTAGGAGTGGGCGCGGTCGGCGCCGGACTCCTCGGCGGCGGAGCGCGCGAGCGAGGTGGCCACAGCCCGGGCGACGAGGGTCTTGCCGTTGCCCGGGGGGCCGTAGAGCAGGACGCCGCGCGGCGCGCGCAGACCGTGCTCGGCGTACAGGCCGGGGTGCAGGAACGGCATCTCCACGGCCTCACGGATGCGTTCGATCTGCGGGCCGAGACCGCCGATGTCGGCGTACTCGGTGTCCGGGTCCTCCTCCAGGAGCAGGTCCTCGACCTCGGCACGCGGGACGAGCTCGAGCACGAACGAGGTCCGCAGGTCGGCGCGTACGAGGTCGCCGGGGCGCATCCGGGTCTCGCGCAGCGTGCCGCCGACGGTGAGGACGCGCTCGTCGTCGCCCCGCCCGATGACGAGGACCCGGTGGTCCGGGAGGACCTCCTTGACGGAGAGGACCTCGCCGTTGGGCTCGTAGCCGGCCGCGGCGACGATCGCGAGCTGGTCGTTGAGCACCACCCGCCGACCGGGCAGCAGGGCGCCGACGGGGACGACCGTGGACACGGTGAGCCGCATGAGGCGGCCGCCGACCAGGACGTCGGCGACCCGGTCGACGGGCTCGACGTCGACGACCGTGCCGTAGGTGCTGGGGGGCGCGGTGAGCGAGTCCACCTGCTCCTGCAGGTCGACCAGGCGCTGCCGCGCCTTGCCGAGCGACTCCGTGAGCCGCTCGTTCTTCGCGGCGAGCGATATCGCCTGCTGCTCGAGCTCGCGGGCCCGGGCCTCGCCGTACATCTCCTGCGTCATTACGCTCCCGTCACCTTGCAGATATCCAGCGTATGCCGAACGCGGCGATCCGCCAGGACGAGGATCACTCCTCGGGAAACGAATCGGGTCCGGACCCGGCTGCTGGCTCGGGTCCCGGCCCATGCTCGGGCTCCTGTCCGGGCGCGGCGGGCCGGGAGGCGTACCCGGACTCCTCGATCTCGGCCCGGCGACGCACGTCCCGCCCCACGCGGCGCAGCTTCTTCACGGAGATCGTCCGCTCGCCGGCGGACAGCGCGCCGGTCCAGTCGTCGCCGTCGGCCGGATCGGCCTCGTCACCGCGGCTCGCGGCGTGCTCTCCGGAGTCCACACCGACGGGCGGGGCGTGTCGCGACGTCCGCGCGGCGGGGGTCGTCGACGCACCGGCGCCAAGCGGTCCGGCGCCCTTGGCGGGCCGCCGTGTGCGCTGCGGGGGCGCCGATCCCGGAGCGAGGGCGCGCGCGGTGACGAGGAAGCCGGTGTGGGCGACCATCCGGTGGTCGGGCCGGACCGCGAGTCCCTCGATGTGCCAGCCGCGCACCATGGACTCCCACGGCCGTGGCTCGGTGAAGCGCTCGCTGGCCCGCAGGTCCTCGACCACCCGGCTCAGCTGCGTCGTCGTGGCCACGTAGGCGATGAGCAGGCCCCCGGGCGCGAGCGCGTGCGCGGCGGGAGCGATGTTCTCCCAGGGTGCGAGCATGTCAAGGACGAGCCGGTCGACGGTGCCCGCCTCGTGGGCGAGCAGGACGTCGGCGAGGTCGCCGACCGTGACGGTCCACCCGGGGTGGCGGCCCCCGAACCAGGAGTCGACGTTCGCCTCGGCGATCTCAGCGAACTCCGCGCGCCGCTCCACCGAGTGCAGGGTCCCGGACTCGCCGATCGCCGAGAGCAGCGACATGCTGAGCGCGCCCGAGCCGACCCCGGCCTCGACGACGCGCGCGCCGGGGAAGATGTCGCCCATCTGGACGATCTGCCCGGCGTCCTTGGGATAGACGACGGCCGCGCCGCGTGGCATCGACATCACGTAGTCGGCCAGCAGCGGGCGCAGGGCGAGCAGGTCGTGCCCGGTCGGGGTGCTGAGCACCGTGCCCTCGTGCCTGCCGATGAGGTCGCGGTGGTGGAACGAGCCGCGCTGGGACTGGAAGTAGCCGTCGTGGGTGAGCAGCACGGTGTGGTGGCGCCCCTTGACGTCGGTGAGCTGGACGCGCTCCCCCGCCCGCAGCGGCCCGCGCCGTGGGCCTGGGCCGCCCGGCCGGTCGGAGCGGTCGGGATCGGTCTGGGGCTCGGTGGTCACGGCCGGGAAGTCTACGTGCGCGGTCCCGGGTCGGCATCGGGGGCGGTGCCGTGGTCGCCTTCGTGGCCGGTGTGGCGGTCGGTGTCGGTGCCGGCCACGGGGCCCGGCCGCGGACCCGGCCCACCACCGGTGTCACGGCCGCGCTCGCGCCGCAGCCGACCCGCGTCGCGCACGGCCTGCGCGCCGCCGGACCAGAGGGTGGCCCCGGCGGAGGCGGCCGCGGCCACGACGATGAGGCCCGGCCATCCCCCGAACCGCACGAACAGCACGACGGCGGCGCCGACGACCACGAGCGCCAGGAGACACCCGAGCACGCCGAGGGGCCGCAGGCCGGCCAACGGCCGGCCCGTGAGGCCCTCCGCGACCTCGAGCCACAGCCGACCGCCGTCCAGCGGCAGCGCGGGCACGAGGTTGAACAGCGCGAGGACGACGTTCATCACCACGGCGACGTCGACGGCGGCCGCCCAGGGGCTGACACCCTCGACCAGCGGGGCGACCAGGAGGCCCGCGCCGGCCAGCAGGAGGTTGGCGGCCGGCCCGGCCGCGGTGACGGCCGCGGCCGCCCAGGGGCCCCGGCCGGTCCCGTCGAAGGCGGTGTGCCCACCCACGAAGGTGAGGACGAACTCCTTGGGCCGGAGCCCGACGGCGGCCCCGGTCAGGCCGTGGCCGAGCTCGTGGACGAGCACGGCGATCGAGACGGCGAGCGCCGCGAGCAGGCCCATGACGAGGCCCGACTGCTCGGGCCGGGCAAGGATCCGCCCGTAGACGAGCGCGACGACGACCACCAGCAGGAGCCAGCTCCACGTGAGCACGACCGGGGCGCCCGCGACCCGGGCGACGACGAGGCCGGGCGTCCGGCGGGGCTCGGTGTGCACCGCACCAGCCCACCACACCTTCTCCACAGGGGTGGTCCGCGGTCCGCGGCGGTGTCGGTCCCGCTGGTTAGCCTGCTCGCATGTCCTCCTCACCGGCCCCCCGCCGGGCCCCGTACCGGGCCGCGCTGTCCCCCTCGAGGGCGAAGGACTTCGAGCAGTGCCCGCTGATGTTCCGCCTGCGCGTCGTCGACCGGCTGCCGGAGCCGCCCTCGCCGGCCGCGACCCGCGGCACGGTGGTCCACTCGGTCCTCGAACGGCTCTACGACCAGCCGGCCCCCGAGCGCACCGAGCCCGTGGCGCTGGGTCTCGTGGACCAGGCGTGGCAGGACGTGCGCGAGGCGGACCCGCGCCTGACGGACCTGTTCACCTCGCCCGAGGACGCCGACGCGTGGATGCACCAGGTCCGCGCGCTCGTCTCCCAGTACTTCCGCATGGAGAACCCCCGGCGGCTCGAGCCGTCGGGACGTGAGCTGCACGTCGAGGCCGAGCTGGGCTCGGGGGTGCTGCTCCGGGGCATCGTCGACCGGCTCGACCGGGCCCCGACGGGGGCGACCCGGGTGGTCGACTACAAGACAGGGAAGTCTCCGTCGCCCCGGTTCGCGGGCGAGGCGACCTTCCAGCTGATGTTCTACGGCCTCGTGCTGTGGCGGTCGACGGGCGTGGCGCCCAGCCGGCTGCAGATCGTCTACCTCGCGGACGGCCGCACGCTGACGGTCGATCCCGAGGAGCGCGAGCTGCTGGCGGCCCAGGAGCGCATCGAGCAGATCTGGGGACGCGTCGAGGAGGCGGCCCTGAGCGGCGTGTTCTCGCCGCGCCCCTCGAAGCTGTGCGGCTGGTGCTCGTTCCAGGACATGTGCCCGCAGTTCGGCGGGACGCCCCCCGAGATGCCGGCGGCCGGGATCGAACGGCTGCTCACGGTGCGGCGCGCCTGAGGGCCCCTGGAGCCGGTAGGCCCGGGCGGCCGGCGGCCTCAGGCAGCCGTCGGGCTCGAACGGCCCGGCAGGCTCAGGCGGCCAGGAGGTCGACGTCCCGGCCCCGGCCGATCTCCCGGATCGTGCTCAGGTTCACGTCGGCGAGGGTCGCGGCGCGCGACAGGCCGGGGGCGTGCGGGATCTCCGCCATGTGCGGGATCCCGAGGCAGCGCGCGCCCGACGCACGGGCGGCCCGCAGCCCGTTCGGCGAGTCCTCGATGGCCACGCAGCGCTCGATGTCGGCGCCCAGCAGCCGGGCGGCCAGGAGGTACCCCTCGGGATCGGGCTTGCCCCGTTCGACCCGGTCACCGGGCACGAGCACGTCGAAACCGCCGGCGAGCTCGGAGACGACCTCGGCGAACGGCGAGTAGGACGCCGTGACGAGAGCCTGCGGCACGCGCGCCTCGCGCAGCTGCTCGATGAGCTCGAACGCACCGGGACGACGCTCGACGCCCTCGTTGCGCACGTGGTCCACCACGCGGCCCACGAGCTCGTCGAGGAACGCGGCGGGCTCGAGATCGATGCCACCCTTCTCGATCATCGTGGTGGCGGCGTCCTCGAGGTTCAGCCCCACGAGCTCGTGGGACATCTCGTCCTCCCAGCGCCCGCCGTGCTCCTCGATCAGCGTCCTCTGGTGGAGGAACCACAGCGGCTCGGAGTCGATGATGGTGCCGTCCATGTCCCACAGGACGGCCTCGGGCAGATCGGGGAGCGTCACGGCTCGACCCTACCCGGGCCGCGGGCGCCCCGACCTACGCTGGTGCGCATGCAGGACGACACGACACGGCCCGACACCGCGGCCACCGGTCCGGCCGACGAGGCCGGGCACAGCCCCGACGACGGCGTCCCTCCCCCGCGCGACGGCCTCGTCGCGCTGGCCGCGTTCGACGGCTGGAACGACGCCGGCTCCGCGGCGACCTCGGCGCTGGCGTTCGTCGCCGAGGACTGGGACACCGAGACGCTCGCCGTCCTGGACCCGGAGGAGTACCACGACCTGCAGGTCAACCGGCCGCGGGTCGAGCGCGGGCCCGACGGCTCTCGGATCCTCACGTTCCCGCGCACCGAGGTGCTGCTCGCCACGTCCCCTTCCACCGGCGAGCGGCTCGTCATCGTGCGGGGGGTCGAGCCCTCCCTGCGATGGTCGCGCTACTGCGCGGAGATCCTCGACGCTCTCGAGGCGGCGGGCGTGCGGACGCTGGTCTCGGTCGGTGCACTGCTCGCCGACGTGCCGCACACGCGCCCCATCCCGGTGCAGTCCTCGTCCGACGACCCGGCGATCCAGGAGGCACTGGGCCTGTCCTCCCCGGACTACGAGGGGCCCACCGGCATCGTGGGCGTGCTCGGGGCGCTGAGCCAGGAGCGGGGCCTGAGCGCCATCGGGATGTGGGCGGCGGTGCCGCACTACGTCTCCCAGCCGCCGTCGCCGAAGGCGACGCTCGCGCTGCTGGTCGCGCTCGAGGACCTCGTCGGCATGTCGCTGCCCACACGGGACCTCGCCGAGGACGCCGCCGCGTGGCAGCGGGCCGTCGACGAGCTCGCGCAGGAGGACGACGACGTCGCGGAGTACGTCGAGATGCTCGAGGAGTCCAAGGACACCGCCGAGCTGCCGGAGGCCAGCGGCGAGGCGATCGCGCGGGAGTTCGAGCGCTACCTCCGTCGGCGCGACGGCGGGAGCCCGGACAAGGGCTCCGGCCCGCCGCCGCCGACCGGCAGGTGACGGCTCAGCCGACGAGCCGCAGGCGGTTGCCCCACGGGTCGTCGACCTCGAGGGCCGCGCCGTCGTCGTCGACCTGGTGGCCGGCCGCGCGCAGGCGCTCGGCGGCCTCGCCGACGGCCGTGGCGTCCCCGATCTCGAGGACGGACCGGCCGAGCCCGAGAGCCGGGGCACGCAGGCCCGCGCCGCGCGTCCCCCAGACGTTCATCGCCATGTGGTGGTGGTAGCCGCCGGCGGAGACGAACAGGGCCTGACCGGGGATCTCGAACGTGGCGTCGAACCCGAGGGTGTCGACGTAGAAGTCGCGCGCGGTCGCCGTGTCCCCGACCTGGAGGTGGACGTGGCCGACCGTGGCGCCCACCGGGACACCGTGCTCGCGGTCGAGGTGCTTGTCCAGGTAGGCGTTCGGGTCGAGGAAGATCGTCGCCATCTGGACCTGGCCGTCCGTCCAGGTCCAGGCGTCGCGGGGACGGTCGATGTAGAGCTCGACCCCGTTGCCCTCCGGGTCGTCGAAGTAGAAGGCCTCGGAGACGAGGTGGTCCGACGAGCCGGTGAAGCGGGCGCCGGCCCGCGCGAGGCGCAGGACCGCGGCCGAGAGGTCGGCCGGGGTGCTGTAGAGGATCGCCGTGTGGAACAGGCCGGCCGAGCCGCTCGGGCGCACCGGCAGGTCGGGCGCGTGGGTGATCTCGACGAGCACCCGTGCCGGCTCGTCGCCGGCGGCGGGCAGGCCGAGGCGGACGCTCGCGGGGTCCTCGCCGACGCGGACGAGGCCGGCCCCCTCCTCGTAGAAGCGGACGACGGTGTCGAGGTCCCGGACGCGCAGGCGGACGGTCCCCATGGACGTGGTGGCGGGCAGCAGCTGGGCGGAGGTCGTGGTCATACCGGCAAAACTAGTTGAAGCCTCAACTTATTCCTGCGTCCGACGCCACGACCGCTCGGAGCCGTGCGTCACACGGAGAGGTCGACCCCCAGCAGCGCGTCGACGGTGTCGCGCACGAGCGCGCCCGGCACCCGGCCCGGCTCACCACCGGTGGTCGCCGCCGCGGCGAGGACGGCCGCGGCCCACTCGTCGACGACCTCCAGCGCGCGGGGCGAGTCGAGGTCGTCGCGCAGGGCGGCGCGCACGCCGTCGAGCACGTCCCGCTCGGTCGGGGCACCGGCCGCCAGGCCCTCGGGCCCCGCCGGTACGCCCGACTCCCCGCCCTCCGCCGCGGGGGCCGGCGACGCCGCGGCCACAGCGGCCCGCCAGGTCGCGAGCCGTTCCTTGGCGGACGCCAGCACGCCGTCGGAGTACTCCCGGTCGGCCGCGTAGTGACCGGCCAGCAGCGCGAGCCGCACGGCCGCGGGCTCCTCCCCCGCGGCGACGAGCCGCGAGACCAGGACGAGGTTGCCCAGCGACTTGCTCATCTTCGTGCCCTCGTAGCCCACCATCCCGCCGTGCGCGTGCAGCCGCACGGCGCCCGGACGGTCGGTGAGCACGCGCAGGTGCGACTCCGACATCTCGTGGTGCGGGAACAGCAGGTCGCTGCCGCCGCCCTGGACGTCGATCGGCAGCCCCAGGTGCGTCGCGGCGATGCACGCGCACTCGATGTGCCACCCGGGCCGTCCCTCGCCCAGCTCGGCGCCGTCCCAGGCGGGCTCGTCCGCCCGCGCCACGCGCCACAGCAGGGGGTCCAGCGCATCCTTCTTGCCGGGCCGCTCCGGGTCGCCCCCGCGCTCGCCGAACGCGGTGAGCATCTCCTCGCGGCTCATCCCGGACACGCTGCCGAATCCCGGGTCGGCGGACAGGTCCGCGTAGACGTCGCCCGGCGAGGCGGCGTCGAGGGCGTCGTCGGCCGGCACCCGGTAGGCGGCGCCGGAGGCGAGCATCCGCGACACGGCCTCGACGACGAGGGGCACGGACTCCACCGCACCCACGTAGTCGGTGGGCGGCACGACCCGCAGCGCCGTCATGTCCGAGCGGAACAGCTCGGTCTGCTCCGCGGCGAGCTCGACCCAGTCCACGCCGGTCTCCCGCGCCCGGTCGAGCAGCGGATCGTCGACGTCGGTGACGTTCTGCACGTAGCGGACGTCGACCCCGGTGTCGAGCCAGGCACGCACGAGCAGGTCGTAGCCGACGTAGGTGGCGGCGTGACCGAGGTGGGTGGCGTCGTAGGGGGTGATGCCGCAGACGTAGAGCCGGCGCGCGCCCGGTTCCTGGGGCTCCGGAGGCGAGGCCGGCGGCAGGCCCACGGTGGAGGCGAGACGCACCTCCCCACCGCGGTCGGGAAGCTCGGGGACGACGGGGGCGGACCAGGACCTCACCGCTCGACCCTAGTTCGGATCGGGCGGGCACGGGCCGGGCCGTCCGCGCCCCGTCGAGGATCGGGTGGGACGCGGGCCGGGCCGTCCGCGTCCCGCCCCGGGGCCGTGCCGGCAGCCGAGGTCAGGCGGTGGCCGAGATGACGCCGCCGAGGACGAGGGCGACGATCGCGACGGCGAGGACGATCCGGTAGACGACGAAGGGGAGGTACGTGCGGGTGGAGACGAGCTTGAGGAACCACACGATGACCCAGTAGCCGACGACGAACGCGACGACCGTCGCCAGGAAGGTGGCGAACAGGCTCGGCTCCCCGGGGGCCGGCGGCGCGTCGCTCAGGAGGACGTCCGAGAACAGCTTGTACATGCCGGACGCGATGACGGCCGGGATGGCGAGCAGGAACGACATCCGGGCCGCCGCCTCGCGCGTGAGGCCGAGGAACAGTCCCATCGTGATCGTCGCGCCCGACCGGGACACGCCGGGCACCAGGGCGAGGGACTGAGCGAGGCCGAGGAGGATCGCGTCCCACCACGAGAGGTGGTCCAGGCCCTTGGTCTGCTTCGCCGTGCGGTCCGCGACGAGCAGGAGCAGGCCGAACAGCGCGAGCATCGCGGCGGTGATGAACAGGTGGCGGAACGTGGTGTCGATCCACGACTCGAGCAGCAGGCCGAGGACCCCGATGGGGATCGAGCCCACGATGACGAACCAGCCCATGCGGGCGTCGGGGTCGCTCGCGGGCAGCTGCCTCTTCCACGGCCCCACCGGGAGCGCCCGGAACCAGTGCGAGACGATCCGCGCGATGTCCCTGCGGAAGTAGACGACGACCGCCGCCTCGGTGCCGAGCTGGGAGATCGCGGTGAACGCGGCGCCCGGGTCCGTCCTCGACGGCAGCAGCTCGCCGAAGATCCGGATGTGCGCGGACGACGAGATCGGTAGGAACTCCGTGAGTCCCTGCACGATCCCGAGGACGATCGTCTCCCACCATGTCACGGGGGGACACGGTATCCGCTCGCGAGGTCCGTCGGCCGTGGCGGCTACCGTGACGCCATGCGCACCTCCCGCCTCGGGGCCACGGGCCTCGCCGTGTCCGCCGTCGGCCTCGGCACCCTGACCTGGGGCCGGGACACCGACGAGCACGACGCCGCCGAGCACCTCGAGGCGTTCCTCGACGTCGGCGGGACCGTGATCGACACCGCGGCGTCGTACGCGGACGGGGCGGCCGAGGAGATCCTCGGCGCCCAGCTGGCCGAGCGCCGCGTGCGCGACGACGTCGTCGTGGTCTCCAAGGCGGGCACCCGGGTACGCGGCGGGACCGGCGTCGTGGACGCCTCCCGCGCGGCCCTGCTCACCGAGCTCGACGCGTCCCTCGTGCGGCTCGGCACGGACCGCGTGGACCTGTGGCTGGTCCAGCGCCCCGACCCCGAGACGACGCTCGAGGAGACGCTCGGGGCGCTCGACCACGCGATGCGCACCGGCCGCGCCCGCTACGTGGGGCTCGCCAACCACCCGGCGTGGTCGACCGCGCACGCGGCGACCCTGTCCCGGACCCTCCTGCCGGCGCCGCACCTGGCCGCCGTCGAGGTGGAGCACTCGCTGCTCCAGCGCGGGACCGAGCGCGAGCTCCTGCCGGCCGCACGCGCGCTGGGCCTGGGGGTGATCGCCTGGTCCGCGCTCGGTCGCGGCGTGCTCGCCGGCCGCTACCGCTCGAGCGTGCCGCCCGCGTCGCGCGCGGCGTCGGCCCACCTGCGGGGTTTCGTCGAGCCGTACCTGGACGCGCGGTCGGCCTCGATCGCGGAGGCCGTCGCGACGGCGGCCGACGGGCTGGACGTCTCGCCGGCCGAGGTGGCGCTCGCGTGGTCGGTGCGCTCGGGCGTCGACGTCTCCCTCGTGGGGGCCTCCAGCGCCGCGCAGCTCCGGCAGACCCTCAAGGGGGCCGAGCTCGACCTCCCGGAGTCCATCGAGCGCGCGCTCGACGAGGTCAGCGCCATCCCGCTGGGCTACCCCGAGCGGCTCTGAGCCCTCCGGGCCCGCCGGTCCGGGCGCGGGGCGCTACCGGCGTTCGTCGTCGTCCTCGTCGTCGAGGTCCTCGAGGTCGTCGTCCTCGTCGTCCCCGTAGTCGTCGTAGTCGTCGTCCACGTCGTCGTCGTCGTAGAGATCGAACGGGAGGTCGACGCCGTACTCGGTGAAGAGGGCGTCGTCGTAGGTGACGAACACCTCGGCGATCGTCGAGGCGGCCGCGACCACGCGCGGGGAGTCGGGGTCCTGGGCCGCGGCGGCGGCGAGGTGGTGCTCCTCGAGCGCCGCGACGAGGCGGTCCAGGGCTGCACGCGGGTCCGTAGCCATGAGACCGAGCCTAGCGGTGCACGCGCGAAGTGCCAGCCTGGGCCAGGATGGTCCGACCGGTCGACCCGACCGGGCACGACCGACGCACCGAGGAGGCGGCATGGCGCGAGCGGGCTCGAGGTACGCGAGCGACACCTACTACGAGTTCCGGACCATGACGATCCCGCCCGACGTGGGCCGGTCCGACGCGCGCCGCCTCATCACCGCCGAGGCCGAGTACGGCCGGTGGGAGCTCGCCCGGTCCGTCCTCTACGAGGGCGGTGCCCGCAAGATCGTGCTGCGGCGTCGGGCGATGCGGGTGGTCTCCACGCTCGCCGACCACTGACCCGGTTCGAGCTGCTCAGCTCGTCCGCACCACCCGCTCGAGCACGCGGGCGCCGAAGGTGAGCGCGTCGATGTTCACCCGCTCGTCGACGCCGTGGAACATGCCGGCGAAGTCCAGCTCGGGGTCGAGCCGCAGCGGGGCGAACCCGTAGCCCGTGATGCCGAGCCGCGACAGGGCCTTGTTGTCAGTTCCGCCCGAGAGCATGTACGGCAGCACCGACGCGTCCGGGTCCTCCTGACCGAGGGCGCCGACCATCGCGTCGACCAGGTCGCCCGAGTAGGGCACCTCGAGGCCGATGTCCGTGTGGATCTCCTCGATCCGTACCTTGTCGCCCGCGAGCTCGGCGAGCGTGGCCCGCACCTCGGCCTCGTGGCCCGGCAGCGGGCGCACGTCGAGCGAGGCGGTCGCGGAGCCCGGGACGACGTTGGCCTTGTACCCGGCGTCGAGCTGCGTGGGGTGGGCCGAGGTGCGGATCGTGGAGCCGACGAAGTTGCGCACCGACCCGAACTGCTCGACCAGCTTCTCGACGCTGTCCGGGTCCTCCGGGTCGTAGGTGGTCCCGGTGAGCTCGGCGACGCCGTCGAACAGGGCGCGCACGGTCTTGTTGAGGTGCAGGGGCCATTCGTGGCGGCCGATGCGCGCAACCGCCGCGGCGAGGTGGGCGACCGCATTGTCCTCGTTGACCTGGGAACCGTGGCCGGCGCGGCCCTGCGCCACCAGGCGCAGCCAGGCCAGCCCCTTCTCGGCGGTCTGCAGCAGGTAGACGCGCTGCCCGGCGATCTGCGCGGAGAAGCCCCCGACCTCGCTGATCGCCTCGGTCGCGCCCTCGAACACGTCGGGCCGGTGGTCGACGAGCCAGTGCGCGCCGAAGCGTCCGCCGGCCTCCTCGTCGGCGAGCAGCCCGACCACGAGGTCGCGCGGGGGCCGCCACCCGTCCCGGCCCATCGACCGGGCGACCGACAGGATCATCGCGTCCATGTTCTTCATGTCGACCGCGCCGCGGCCCCACACCATGCCGTCGCGGACCTCGGCCCCGAACGGGTCGACGCTCCAGTCGTCCTTCGCCGCCGGCACGACGTCGGTGTGCCCGTGCAGGACCAGCGCCCCGCGCGTGGGGTCCTCCCCGGGGATGCGGAGCAGCACGCTGGACCGCCGCGGCGCCGACTCGATGAGCTCGGGCTCGAACCCGACCTCGGTGAGCAGGCCCATGACGAGCTCGGCGGCCTCGCGCTCGCCGGGGCCGGAGCCGTCGCCGTAGTTGGACGTGTCGATGCGGATGAGGTCGCGGCAGATCGACAGGACCTCGTCCTCGGGTGAGATGCGCTCGGTCATGCCCTCGAACCTACCCGCGACCGGCGGAACACCCCACCGTTACCGTTTCGCAACCGATCACGGTGTCCCGCTCGACCCGATCGTGGGTCTTCCCTGGTGGGGCAGGGCATGATGTGATGCGCACCGTGACGGTCGCCGACGATCGTCATCGTCTATGTACCGGAGGTTCAACGCGTGTCCACCCTGCCCTTGACCCGAGCACGACGGGGAGGTGGACGGATGTTGGGCGTGGCCGCGGCCTCCGGCGCGCTCCTGGTCGGGGCTCTCGCCGTCCCCGCCTCGGCCGACGTCGCCGAGATCGACCCGGCCGACCCGGACGCCCGCCGTTCGATGTCCGCCGACACCGCCGCCGCGCTCGCCGCGGGCTCCGAGTCGGGCGCCTGGTTCGTCGGCCTCGACCGCACCGCGACCGCCCTGGGCGGCAGCCGGGCCGGCGTCGACGCCCAGCAGGCGAACTTCCTCACCGACGCGGCCAACGAGGGCGTGTCGATCGACGTGCGCCACGAGTACTCCAGCGTCTGGAACGGCCTGTCGATCGAGGTGGCCGACTCCGACATCGACACGATCCTCGGCATGCAGGGCGTCTCGGGCGTCTGGCCCGTCGAGATCGTCGACGCGCCGGAGACGCTCCCGAACAACTCCCCCGAGATGGCCAACGCCGTCACCATGACCGGCGCGGACACCGTCTACAGCGAGCTCGGGTTCGATGGCGCGGGCGTGCACGTGGCCGTCATGGACACCGGCATCGACTACGACCACCAGGACTTCGGCGGCTCGGGCGTCCCGGACGGCGACACCTTCCCGACCGCGCGCGTGACGACCGGTCACGACTTCGTCGGCGACGACTACAACGCCGACCCGGCCTCGCCCAACTACCAGCCGATCCCCCGCCCGGACAACGACCCCGACGACTGCCAGGGCCACGGCACCCACGTCGCCGGCATCGTCGGCGCGGACGGCGACACCACCGCGGGCGGTGTCCGCGGCGTCGCCCCCGGGGTCACCCTCGGCTCCTACCGGGTGTTCGGCTGCGACGGCTCCACCGAGACCGACATCATGAACGCCGCCATGGAGCTCGCGTACGCGGACGGCGCGGACGTCCTCAACATGTCGATCGGCTCCGCCTTCGCCGGCTGGAACGACTACCCGACCTCGGTCATCGCCTCGCGCCTGCACGACCTCGGCATGGTCGTCACCGCCTCCATCGGCAACGAGGGCGAGCTCGGCCCCTGGGCCGCCGGCTCCCCCGGCAACGGTGAGAGCGTCATCGGCGTCGCGATGTACGACAACCTCGCGGTGACGGCCGACGCGCTCGAGATCGGCCCGGACGGCGAGCTCATCGGGCACATGCCCGCGACCGAGGCGCCCGAGCCGGTGCCCGGGACGACCTACACCGAGATCGCCTCGATCGGCACGCCCGGTGAGGCGTCCGCCCAGGGCTGCACCCCGCTCGAGGAGGACCACACGGGTCAGCTCGTGCTCATCCAGCGCGGCGACTGCACGTTCCACATCAAGGCGCTCAACGCGCAGGAGGCGGGCGCCGAGGCGCTCATCATCTACAACAACGCCCCGGGCCTCGCCGCCGCGACCGTCGCGGGCGACCCGGCGATCACCATCCCGGTGACGATCGTCAGCCAGGACGACGGGATCGCCCTCGCCGAGTCCATCGGCACCGACGGCTTCTCCGTCACGGTCACGGACCAGGAGATCGAGGTCGTCAGCCCGACCGCCGGACTCATCAACGTCGGCTCCTCGTGGGGCGGCAGCGCCGAGCTCGACCTCAAGCCGAACCTCGGCGCGCCCGGCGGCTCGATCTACGCCCCGTACCCGCTCGAGTCGGGCGGCTACGCCACGCTGACCGGCACGTCGATGTCCGCCCCGCACGTCGCGGGCGCGGTCGCGCTGTACCTCGAGGCGCACCCGGGCACCGACTCGGGTCTGATCCGCGACGTCCTGCAGAACTACGCCGAGCCCGCGAACTGGAACGGCAACCCGGAGCTCGGGCTGCTCGACGCCGTGCACCGCCAGGGCGCCGGCCTCATCCAGATCGACGAGTCGATCCAGGCCGGCGTCATCGCGAGCCCGGGCCAGCTGGTCCTCGGCGAGTCCGAGCACGGTCCGTCGTCCGGCGAGGTCACCCTGACGTCGACGTCGGGCGCCGACGTCACCTACGAGATCTCCACGGTCGACGCGATCGCGTCGACGGGCTCGTGGAACTACGGGATCTACGAGGGCGCGTCGACCTACGCCGGCCCGTCCGAGGTCACCGTCCCCGCGGGCGGCTCCGCCACGTTCTCGTACGCCATCACCCCGGACGCGAGTCTCGAGGAGCTCGGCGCGCAGTACGGCGGCTACGTCGTCCTCACGCCGACCGACGAGTCGGTGGAGCCGATCTCGCTGCCGTTCTACGGTTTCGCGGGCGACTACCAGTCGGTCAACCTCCTCGAGGACCTCGTCGAGGGTGAGGAGAACGGGACGCTCGGCCAGCTCGTCGGGTGCGACCGGTTCGTCGGCGGCGAGTGCCAGGCCGGCGCGACGTTCGAGCCCGTCGAGGCGGGCAGCACGTTCAGCCTCGAGCTGCTCGACCAGCCCGCAGCCGTCTGGGCGCTCGAGCACAGCGCCCAGGAGCTGACGCTGCGCGTGTACCCGGCCGACCAGGCAGGCGCCCGCACGGGCGGTGGCATCGTCCGCACCGAGCAGACGGTCGGCCTCTCCCCCGGGGTCGACCTGTGGACCTGGGACGGCACCGTCCTGACCGACGACCGGACGGGCCGCGTGGCCCTGCCGGACGGCGACTACGTCTTCGAGCTCACCGCGGTCGCCCCGCTGGGCTCGGAGGAGGCCGGCGAGCTCGAGCGGTGGACGTCCGGCGCGTTCACCATCGACCGCGGCGGCGACGACGTCCCGCCGCCCACCAGCGGCCCGGTGTCGACGTTCTTCACGTCGAACACCTGGGCGGACGGCCCCGCCGAGTACACCTACGAGTTCGGACGTCCGGACGACGAGGTGCTCGTGGGTGACTGGGACGGCGACGGCGTCGACACGATCTCCGTGCGTCGTGGGAACCGGTACCTCATCAACAACGACCGTGTCGGCAACGCCGCGGTGGACGAGATCCACTACGGCCGCGCGGACGACGTCGTGCTCGTGGGTGACTGGGACGGCGACGGCTTCGACACCTTCACGGTGCGTCGTGGCGCCCAGTACTTCGTCAGCAACACGATGCAGACGGGCTGGGCCGACGCCGAGGTGACCTACGGTCGCGCAGGTGACGACGTCATCGTGGGCGACTTCGACGGCGACCGGACCGACTCCCTCACCGTGCGCCGCGGCAACACGTACTTCGTGGCCAACACGGTGCGTGACGGCTGGGCGGACTCCGTGTTCACCTACGGTCGCGCGGGCGACGAGATCTACGTGGGTGACTGGGACGGCGACGAGATCGACACGCTCGCCGTCCGCCGCGGGAACGAGTACTTCCTGCGCAACTCGCTGACCGACGGCTGGGCGGAGCAGACCATCCGCTACGGGCGGGCGAACGACGTCGTCCACGTGGGCGACTGGGACGGCAACGGGACCGACACCCTGACGGTCCAGCGCTGATCCGCTGAACGAGCGAAGGGCCCCCGCCTGCGGCGGGGGCCCTTCGTCGTCGGTCGTCGAGCGTGCGGTTCGTCGACCTCGAGCGTGCGGTTCGTCGACCTCGAGCGTGCGGGTGTCAGTCGTCCAGGCCGCGGCGGGCGAGCAGCGGCTCGATGGACGGCGTGCGGCCCAGGAGCGTCTCGACGGATGCCAGCGGGTCGCGGGAGTTGCCGCGCGAGAGCAGCTCGTCGCGGAACGTCTCGCCGGCCGCGCGCGTGAGCCCGAGGTTGCCCGCGTCGTGGGCGCGGAACCAGTTGACGGTCTCGGCGTCGAGCACCTCGGACCAGATGTAGGCGTAGTAGCTCGCGTCGTACCCGCCGCCGAAGGAGTGGTTGAGGTACGTGGTGCGGTACCTCGGCGGGATCCGCGGGTCGGTGAGTCCGGCGTCGGCGAGGGCCGCGGCCTCGAAGGGCAGGACCCCCGCGTCGTCCGCGGGCACCTCGTCCGGGCCGAGGCGGTGCCAGGCCTGGTCCACGAGCGCGGCGCCGAGGTACTCGGACGTCGCGAAGCCCTGGCCGTAGGCGCCCATCGACCGCAGCCGCCCGGCGGTCGCCTCCGGGAGCGGCTCGCCGGTGACGTGGTGGCGGGCGAAGGACGCCAGCACCTCCGGGTGCTCCATCCACTGCTCGTTGACCTGGGAGGGGTACTCGACGAAGTCCCGCGGCAGGGCCGTCCCGGCGAAGCCCGGGTAGCGCGCGGAGGTGAGCAGCGAGTGCAGCGTGTGCCCGAACTCGTGGAAGAGGGTCCGCACCTCGTCCCACACGAGCAGCGTCGGCTCCCCCGCCGGCGGCCGCGTGATGTTGGCGTTGTTGACGACGACCGGCGCCTTCCCGGTCAGCGTCGACGCGGTGACGAGGTCGTGCATCCACGCACCGCCCCGCTTGTGCTCGCGGGCGTAGAAGTCGCCGACGAACAGGCCCAGCGACGTGCCGTCCTCCTCGCGGACCTCCCACACGCGCACGCCGTCGGCGTAGCCCTCGATGTCGGGGCGCTCGGTGAAGGTGAGGCCGTACAGGCGTCCGGCGGCGAGGAACACGCCGCGCTCCAGCACGGAGTCCAGCTCGAGGTAGGGGCGCAGGACCGCGTCGTCGACGTCGAACCGCTGGGTCCGCAGCCGCTCGGCGTAGTAGGACCAGTCGCCCGCCGCGAGCTCGCCGGCGTCGGCCGGCCGCTGAGGGTCGGCGGCCGCGAGCGCCGCGAGGTCCTCGGCCTCCCGGGCGGCGTTGCGCACCGCGGGGCGCGCGAGGCGGCTGAGCATGGCGGTGATCGCGTCGGAGTCCGGGGCGGTGGCCCCGCGGGCGACGATCTCCGCGTGGTGCTCGGCCCCGAGCAGGCGGGCGCGCTCGGCGCGGGCGCGCGCGATCGCCCGCACGAGGGCACGGGTGTCGGTCGCGGGGTCCGTGCCGGTCCCGCGCGCCACGGACCGGGCGAGCACCTCGGCGCGCGTGGCCGGGTCCGTGAGCTCGGTGAGCAGGGGCTGCTGGCTGGGCAGCACGTAGGTGACGAGGTGCTCGGCGCCGTCGGCCGCGGCGGGCCGGGCCGCGGCCGACTCCGCGAGGGTCCGGCGGCGCGACTCGTCGAGGCCGGCGAGCGCCGCCTCGTCGCGCACCGGCAGCGCGGCGGCGGCCATGCCCGCGGCGGCCCGGTTGCGGAAGTCGGTCGTCAGCTCGGCGATCTCGGCGTTGAGGGCACGCAGCCGGGCGGTCCCGGCCTCGTCCAGGCCGACGCCGCGACGCTCGAACCCGCGCACGTACTCGTCGACCGCCCAGGCGTCCTGCTCGTCGAGGCCCCCCGCGGACTGCAGCACCCGGAAGCGGTCGTAGAGGCGCGCGTCCAACCAGAAGGCGTCGCCGTGCGCGGAGGACTCCGGGGCGTTCTCGGCGGAGATCGCGTCGTACTCAGGGCCGCCGACGGAGCCGGCGAGCGTCGACAGGACGACGGCCGCGCGAGTGAGCAGCTCGCCCGAGCGCTCGAGCGCCACGAGCGTGTTCTCCACCGTGGGCTCCTGCGGGTCCGACGCGACGGACTCCCACTCGGCGCGCTGGGCCGCCCGGCCCGCGCGAAGCGCCGGAAGCAGGTGCTCGGGCCTGATCGCGCCGAACTCGGGCATCCCGAACGGGAGCGGCGAGGGTCGGGAGAACGGGTTGTCGTCGGGCAGAGTCACGGCGTCGGGGCTGGTCATCGGACCATGGTGGCACTGCTCCGCGGGTGCGTGTCGTCAGCCGGTCAGGCGCTCCCGGCGCAGCACGCCGTCGACGTCGGGCGGGAAGTATCCCGGCCCCTTGAGCACCTTGCCGTCCTCGCGGTAGATCGGGCGGCCGTCCTCGCCGAGCTTGGACAGGTTGGAAGCCTGGATCTCGCGCAGCACCGCGGGCAGCGGGATGCCGCACTCGAGCGCCATCCCGTAGGCGACGTAGACGAGGTCCCCGAGGGCGTCCGCGACCTCGACCGTGTCCCGAGCGCCGTCGTCCGCCTCGACCGCGCGGGCGAACGCCTCGACGAGGATCTCCTCGGCGCGCCGACCGTAGACCGCACCGACGAGCTCCGCCGCCTCCTCGACGACGAGCCCGGTGCGCATGTGCACCCGCTCGACGTCGGCCTCGGGACCGGTGGTGACCACCGGCAGCTCGTAGGTCGCGTGGAACTGCCGCACGAGCGCCTCGGGGTCGCGCGGGTCCGGCATCGTGGGACCGCCGTGCGCCGGCCCGTCCGCGCTGGCGTCGGAGTCGGCGCCCGCGTCGGGGTCGGCGCCCGCGTCGGAGTCGGCGCCCGCGTCGGGGTCGGCGCCCGCGTCGGAGTCGGCACCGACGCCGGGGTCGTCGTCGAGCACGGCCCACTCGTCACCGCTCGCGCGAGCCGGGCCGTCCCACGGTGCCGCCGGCTCGCGCGGGTCCGTGGCGAGGAGTGTGGCGCGAAGACCGTCGTGGAGCACGCCCTTGTTGGGGAAGGCGGCGCGAGACACACCCTCGGCGCGGAACCCGAGCCGCCACGCGACGCGCCACGAGTCCCAGTTGGGCTCGCCGTCGTGGATCTCCGCGGACCACCCGGCGGCCGCGACCCCCCGGGCGAAGAGCTCGTCGAGGACGAGGTCGAGCGCCCGCGCCAGCAGCCCGCGCCCGCGGCCGGCCGGCGCCATCCAGTAGCCGATCTCGGTGCGGGCACCCGCTCGGACGGGGCCGCAGGAGACGACACCTACGAGCGTCGGACCGTCCGGACCGATCTCCCGGACCGCCCAGTGGGGCGTGTCGAGCTCCCAGCCGCGGACGGAGACGTCACGCACGAACGTCTCGGCGTCGCGCAGGCGGTACGGCGAGGGGACGGTGGTCCACTCCTGGATCGCCGGGTCCTGGCAGGCCCCGAGGACCGCGTCGACGTCCTTCTCGGTGGGCACGGAGAGCTCGACGACGCCGTCGGTCAGGGTGAAGGGCTCCATGCCGCGATGGTAGGTGGCCCGCGCGGGTCGTCCGCACGGGCGACGAACGCTGAACGATGAACGACCAATGAGAAAAAGCGGAAGGAACACCCGACCGCCATGATCACTCACGTCGTTTATGTCCGGAATGCACACCGAATGATTACCGCATCAATGTCTTTCTTAATACGTGTCGTGGTTATGCTCCTCGAAAGCCGTTGAATGGTCGGGGAGGGTGGACGTGGACGCAGGTTCGGGCTCCGCAGTCACGGACACGGGCCGAGGGCCGCGCACGCGGGCGCTCGTGCTGGCGACCGTCGGCTTCATGCTGAACTTCTGGGCCTGGGCGCTGCTGAGCCCGTTGGGCTCGACCTTCGTCGAGAAGGGTCTGACGGCGGACTCGGCCCTGCTCGTCGCGGTCCCGGTGCTCGTCGGCTCGCTCGGCCGGATTCCCGTCGGCGCGCTCACGGACCGGTACGGCGGTCGCGTGATGATGCCGCTGATCTCGGTCGTCAGCATCGTCCCGGTACTGTTCCTCGGATTCTTCGGGCAGGACAGCTACACGGCCCTGCTCGTCGGTGGATTCTTCCTCGGAATCGCGGGGACGGTGTTCGCCGTCGGTGTGCCCTTCGTCAACGCCTGGTTCCCGCCCAGCGGGCGCGGCCTCGCGCTGGGGATCTACGGCGCCGGCATGGTCGGCACCGCCATCTCGGCGTTCACCACCGTCCCGCTCCACGTCGGCGCGGGCGAGACCGTCCCCTTCCTCGTGGCCGCGGCCGTCCTGGCGCTCTACGCCGCTCTCGCCTGGTTCCTCATGCGCGACGCCCCGGCCTGGACGCCCTCGAGGACGTCGATGGTCGCCAAGGTGCGGGGCGCAGCCGGCCTGGCCCTCACGTGGCAGGCGATGTACCTCTACGCCATCGCGTTCGGCGGGTACGTCGCCTTCTCGGTCTATCTGCCGACCTACCTGCAGAACGAGTACGGCCTCGAGGCCGGCGACGCCGCGGCCCGGATGGGCGGGTTCGTCGTCCTGGCCGTCGCCTGCCGCGTCGTCGGCGGCCTGCTCGCCGACCGCATCGGTGCCGTCACGACCCTGCTCGCCTCCTACCTCACGGTCACGGCGATGGCGGTCGTCCTCAGCATCAACCCCTCGCTGTCCGGGATCGGCACCGCCGCCTTCCTCGTCATGGCGGTCGGGCTCGGCCTGGGCACCGGCGCCGTGTTCGGCCTCGTCGGCCAGGCGTCCGACCCGTCGAAGGTCGGCGCCATCACGGGACTCGTCGGTGCCGCCGGCGGCCTGGGCGGCTTCGTCCCGCCGCTCATCCTCGGTCAGCTGTGGATCAACCAGTCCAACTACGGGCTCGGCCTGCTGGCCCTCGCCGTGGCGTCGGCCGGAGCCGTCGTCATCACCCTCATGGTCGGCCGGGCGGCGCGCCGGCGCACCGCCGCCGACCACGAGGTGCCGATCCACGACGCCGATCACCACGACCACGGGAGGACCTCATGACCGTCCGGGACTCCGAGCGGGGCACCGCGCCCGGCCTCGACAGCTCGCTGACGGACGCCCTCATCGGCGTGCGCAAGATGTTCTCCCGGGCCCCCGTCAGCCCGGACAACCGGGAGATCCACCTCGAGGGCGGGCGATCCGGCGACTCCTTCTACCGGGACCGCTGGAGCCACGACAAGGTCGTCCGCTCCACCCACGGCGTCAACTGCACCGGGTCCTGCTCGTGGAAGGTGTACGTCAAGGACGGGATCATCACCTGGGAGTCGCAGCAGACCGACTACCCGTCGGCGGGGCCGGACCGACCCGAGTACGAGCCCCGGGGCTGCCCGCGAGGTGCCTCCTTCTCCTGGTACACCTACTCCCCCACGCGGGTGCGCTACCCGTACGTGCGCGGCGAGCTCGTCCGGCTGTTCCGGGAGGCGCGGGAGCAGGTGCCCGGCGGCGACCCGGTCCTCGCGTGGAAGTCCATCGTCGAGGACCCCGAGAAGGCCCGCCGCTACAAGTCGGCCCGCGGCAAGGGCGGTCTCGTGCGGGCCACCTGGAAGGAGGCCGTGGACATCGTCGCCGCGGCCTACGTCTACACGGTCAAGGAGCTCGGGCCGGACCGGGCGACCGGCTTCTCCCCGATCCCCGCGATGAGCCAGGTGTCGTTTTCCTCCGGCGCCCGCTTCCACCAGCTCATCGGCGGCTCGATGCTCAGCTTCTACGACTGGTACGCCGACCTGCCGCCCGCCTCGCCCCAGGTCTTCGGCGACCAGACCGACGTCCCGGAGTCCGGGGACTGGTGGGACGCCTCCTACCTCATCATGTGGGGCTCCAACGTCCCCCTCACCCGGACCCCGGACGCCCACTGGATGACCGAGGCCCGGTACCGCGGCCAGAAGGTCATCTCCGTCGCGCCCGACTACGCGGAGAGCGTGAAGTTCGCCGACGAGTGGCTCGCGCCGCACCCGGGGACCGACGCCGCCCTCGCGATGGCGATGGGGCACGTCATCCTGCGCGAGTTCTTCGTCGAGCAGCCGACGGAGCGGTTCACCGACTACGTCTCCCGCTACACCGACCTGCCGTTCCTCGTCGAGCTCACCTCAGGCGAGGGCGGCGCGTGGCAGGCCGGGAAGTTCGTCGTCGCGGACGACCTCGGCGCCGAGCTCGTGGGCGAGGAGGCCGACACCGAGCACGCCGAGTTCAAGCCCGTCATGCTCGACGCCGTCACCGGCCACCCGGCCGTGCCCGGCGGCACGCTCGGCCACCGGTTCGCCGCCGACGGCGAGGGCCGCTGGAACCTCGACCTCGGCGACCTCGTGCCGGCCCTGAGCCTCATCGAGCACGCCGAGCGATCCGTCGAGGTCGCGCTGCCCCGGTTCGACTCCGCCGACCAGGGCGAGGCGCACGACGTGCTGCGCGGCGTCCCGGCCCGCCGCGTCGGCGGCCGGCTCGTCACCACCGTCTACGACCTGCTGCTCGCCCGCTACGGGGTCGCTCGCCCGGGCCTGCCCGGCTCGTGGCCCACGGGCTACGAGGACGCCACCCAGCCCGCCACCCCGGCCTGGCAGGAGGCCATCACCGGCGTCCCCGCTCAGGCCGCGGCCCGGATCGCCCGCGAGTTCGCCGCCAACGCCCGCGACTCCGGCGGCCGCTCGATGATCATCATGGGCGCCGGCACGAACCACTGGTTCCACTCCGACACCATCTACCGCACGTTCCTCACGCTGACGAACCTCACCGGCTGCCAGGGCGTCAACGGCGGCGGCTGGGCGCACTACGTCGGCCAGGAGAAGGTCCGACCCATCAGCGGCTGGCTGCACCTGGCCAACGCCCTGGACTGGTCGCGGCCCCCGCGGCAGATGACGCAGACGACCTACTGGTACATGCACACCGACCAGTGGCGCTACGACCAGTTCGGCGCCGACCGGCTCGCGGCACGGACCGGGGCGGGCACGTTCGCCGGCACGACGACCGCCGACGCCGTCGCCCTGTCCCAGCGGCTCGGCTGGCAGCCGTTCTTCCCCCAGTTCGACATCAGCTCCCTGGACGTGGCCGACCGCGCCAAGGAGGCCGGCCAGGAGACGATCCCCTACCTCGTCGACCAGCTGCGCGACGGCCACATCCGGTTCGCCGCCGAGGACCCCGACGCGCCGCAGAACTACCCGCGCATCTGGTCGATGTGGCGCGCCAACACCCTCGGCAGCTCGGCGAAGGGCGACCAGTACTTCCTCAAGCACCTGCTCGGGGTCGACAACGACGTGCGGGCCGAGGAGACGCCGCCGGAGTTCCGGCCCCGCGACGTCACCTGGCGCGACGAGGCCCCCGCGGGGAAGATCGACCTCCTGCTCACGCTCGACTTCCGTATGACATCGACGACGCTGCACTCCGACGTCATCCTGCCCGCGGCCACCTGGTACGAGAAGCACGACCTCTCGACGACGGACATGCACCCGTTCATCCACTCGTTCAACCCGGCGATCTCCTCGCCGTGGCAGTCGCGGACCGACTGGGAGGCGTGGAAGACGATCGCCGAGCGGTTCAGCCAGCTGGCGGTCGACCACCTCGGCACGCGCACCGACGTCGTCGCCGTCCCCCTCCAGCACGACTCCGCCGACGCCATGGCGGCCCCGCGCGGGAAGGTCCTGGACTGGAAGAAGGGCGAGTGCGAGCCGGTCCCGGGCCGGACGATGCCCCGCCTGGTCGAGGTCGAGCGCGACTACGCGACGATCCACGAGAAGTACGTCTCCGTCGGCCCCCTGCTGGAGAGGCTGGGCATGACGACCAAGGGGCTCACCTACGACGTGAAGGAGTTCGTCGCCGAGCTCGGCGCCCTCAACGGGCGGGTGGAGTCCGGCGTCGGGGCCGGGCAGCCGAGCATCGAGACGGACCTGCAGGCGGCGGAGTTCATCCTGCGGCTGTCCGGCACCACCAACGGCGAGATGGCGCTGCAGGGCTTCCGCACCCTCGAGCGGCGCACCGGCGTCCAGCTCGCCGACCTCGCCGAGGAGAACGCGGGCCGGCACGTGACGTTCAAGGACACCCAGGCCGCCCCCGTGCCCGTCGTCACCTCGCCGGAGTGGTCCGGGTCCGAGACCGGTGGGCGGCGCTACTCGCCGTTCACCATCAACGTCGAGAAGAAGAAGCCCTGGCACACCCTGACCGGGCGCCAGCACTTCTACCTCGACCACGACTGGCTGCTCGAGATGGGCGAGTCGCTGCCGGTGTTCCGTCCGCCGCTGGACATGACCGCCCTGTTCGGCGAGACGCGGGTCGGCGAGCGCAGCGGTGGGGGCATCGCGGTCCGCTACCTCACGCCCCACAACAAGTGGGCGATCCACTCCATGTACATGGAGAACTTCTTCATGATGAACCTTTCGCGCGGCGGGCAGACGATCTGGATGAGCGTCGAGGACGCCGAGGCGGTGGGGATCGCGGACAACGACTGGATCGAGGCCGTCAACCGCAACGGCGTGGTCTCGGCGCGCGCGATCGTCAGCCACCGCATGCCGCGCGGGACGGCGTACATGCACCACGCGCAGGACCGCACCGTCAACGTGCCCCTGTCGGAGACGTCCGGGCGACGCGGCGGCATCCACAACTCCCTCACGCGGATCATGCTCAAGCCGAGTCACCTCGTGGGCGGGTACGGGCAGCTGGCCTTCGCCTTCAACTACTACGGCCCCACCGGCAACCAGCGCGACGAGGTCACCGTGATCCGGCGTCGCACGACCCCGGTCGAGTACTGAGCACGCGGATCGGACAAGGAGCGAGACATGCGAGTGATGGCCCAGATGGCGATGGTCATGAACCTCGACAAGTGCATCGGGTGCCACACCTGCTCGGTCACGTGCAAGCAGGCGTGGACCAACCGGCAGGGCACGGAGTACATCTGGTTCAACAACGTCGAGACGCGGCCCGGCCAGGGCTACCCGCGCGGGTACGAGGACCAGGAGAAGTGGCGGGGCGGGTGGGAGGTCGGCCGGGGCGGCCGGCTCCGGCTCAAGGGCGGGGGCCGCGTGAGCAAGCTGCTGCGGATCTTCAACAACCCCAAGCTGCCCGGCATCGAGGACTACTACGAGCCGTGGACCTACGAGTACGACAACCTGCTCTCCTCGCCGCAGCAGCAGCACATCCCGACCGCTCCCCCGAAGTCGCTCATCACCGGCGAGCGCGTGCAGGTCCAGTGGTCGGGGAACTGGGACGACGACCTCGGCGGCACCTACGCGGCCGGCGACAAGGATCCGATGCTCAAGGGGCTTCAGGACAAGGTGAAGCTCGAGTTCGAGAACACCTTCATGTTCTACCTGCCGCGCATCTGCGAGCACTGCCTCAACCCCAGCTGCGCCGCCTCCTGCCCGTCGGGGGCCATCTACAAGCGCGAGGAGGACGGCATCGTCCTGGTGGACCAGGACCAGTGCCGCGGCTGGCGCATGTGCGTCTCCGGCTGCCCGTACAAGAAGATCTACTTCAACCACAAGACCGGCAAGGCCGAGAAGTGCACGTTCTGCTACCCCCGCATCGAGGCCGGTGAGCCGACGGTGTGCTCCGAGACCTGCGTGGGTCGTCTGCGCTACATCGGGCTCGTCCTGTACGACGCCGACAAGGTCACCGCCGCCGCCTCGGTCGAGGACGAGCACGCTCTCCTCGAGGCACAGAAGGACGTCCTCCTGGACCCGAACGACCCCGAGGTCCAGGATGCCGCCGAGCGCGCCGGAATCCCCTACGACTGGGTGCAGGCCGCCCGCAGGTCCCCGGTGTGGCGCCTCATCAAGGAGTTCGAGGTCGCGCTCCCGCTGCACCCGGAGTACCGGACCATGCCGATGGTCTGGTACGTCCCGCCCCTGTCCGCGGTGGTCGACGTCGTGCAGGAGACCGGTGCCGACGCCGAGGACGCGAGCACACTGTTCGCGGCGATCGACCAGATGCGCATCCCCGTGGAGTACCTGGCGAACCTGTTCACCGCAGGCGACGTCGTCCCGGTCCAGCGGGTGCTCGCCCGGATGGCCGCGATGCGCTCCTACATGCGGGACATCAACCTCGGCGGCGAGCCCGACGAGGAGATCGCCGAGGCCGTCGGCATGACCGGTGCGTCGATGGAGAAGATGTACCGGCTGCTGGCGATCGCGAAGTACGACGAGCGCTACGTCATCCCGGTGGGCCACTCCGAGCAGGCCCACCAGCTCGAGGGGGTCGGGACGGACTGCCCGCTCAACTCCGACGGCGGGCCGGGCATGATGCACCTGCCGGAGCAGGACATGGGCATGGCCGGTGTCGGGGTGCCCGCCGGTCCGGTCGACACCCGGCCGACGGAGTCCGGCCGCATCAACCTGCTCAACTGGGACGGGAGGGGGACGCCGTCCGGGCTGTTCCCCTCCCGCCGCCCGGCCGCGGGGACCGCCTGATGGGTGCCCTCGCCCGCCTCGTCGAGCGCGCCTTCCCCGGCGTCGCGGGGCGCGCGGACGGCGCTGCCGGCGCGCCCGGACGCGACGCGCCCGGGCACGCCGCGTCCGGGCGCGCCGGGTCGACACCGGTCCGCAGGGCGTCGCGGCCCGGCACGACCGCCGCCGGGGACCCCGTCGAGGAGACCCGGGCGGTGTGGGCCGCGGCGTCGTGGCTCATCGACTACCCGGGCGACGAGCTGCTCGCCCGCCTGCCCGACCTGCGCCGGCTCGTCACGCGCCTGCCGCGGCGGTACGCGGACATGCTCGACCCCGTGCTCGACGAGCTGGCCGCCCCGGACGTCGACGACCTGCGCTCGAGCTACGTCGACACGTTCGACACGCGCCGCCGCGGGTGCCTGCACCTGACGTACTTCAGCCACGGCGACACACGCCGCCGGGGCCTGGCCCTCGTCCGCGTGAAGGACGCCTACCGGCGCGCCGGGCTGATCGTCCGCGACGACGAGCTGCCCGACCACCTCACCCTCGTGCTCGAGCTCGGCGCCGGCCACGACGCGGCGGCCGCGGAGAAGATCCTGCTCGCCAACCGGGCCGGCCTCGAGCTGCTCCGCCTCCACCTGGCGGACATCGGCTCGCCCTGGCACGGCGTCGTCGAGGCCGTGTGCGCGACGCTGCCCGAGCTCGACGGCGAGGACCACGAGGCGGTGCGCCGCCTCGTCGAGGAGGGCCCGGCCGAGGAGCTGGTCGGCCTCGACGGCTACGGGGCGGAGCACGACATGCCGCCCCTCATGCACCGCGACGACGACTGCTCCGGTCACGACCACGGGAACGACCACGTCGAACCGACGACCTCCCCCTCGGGCCATCCCCTGCTGCCGCTCGTGAAAGGAGCACGGTGATGAACGAGCCGTCGACGGTCGACACCGTCATGTGGGTCATCGTCCCGTACGTCGCGCTGGCGTTCTTCGTGCTCGGGCACATCTGGCGGTGGCGCTACGACCAGTTCGGATGGACGACCCGGTCGAGCCAGATCTACGAGTCGAGGCTGCTGAGCATCGGCTCGCCGATGTTCCACTTCGGGATCATCGGGATCTTCTTCGGCCACGCCGTCGGGCTCGGGATCCCGAAGTCCTGGACCGACGCCGTCGGACTCTCCAACCACATGTACCACATCATGGCGATCACGATCGGCCTCGCGGCGGCGGTGGCCTGCGTGGGCGGCCTGGCGCTGCTCATCTACCGCCGGCGCACGAACAAGCGCGTGTTCGGGGCGACGACCCCCATGGACAAGGCGATGTACCTGCTGCTGACGATCACGATCCTCGCCGGCGTCGGCGCCACGGTGGTGGACTCAGCCATCGCCAACTACGACTACCGGGAGACGATATCGGTCTGGTTCCGCCAGTTCTGGACGCTCCAGCCCGACCCCTCGATCATGGCGGGGACGACGCCGCTCTTCCAGGTCCACGTCTTCTCCGCCGTCCTGCTGTTCGCCCTGTGGCCGTTCACCCGGCTCGTGCACGTGTTCAGCGTGCCGCTGGGCTACCTGACCCGCCCCTACATCGTGTACCGGTCGAAGTCCGGTGTGCCGCCGCAGGGACGCCGAGGCTGGGAGGAGGTGAACTTCTGATGCCGGCCGCCATCGTCCTGGCCGGCGGGGCGGGCCGACGCCTGGGCGGCGTGTCCAAGCCGGACGTCACCGTCGGCGGCCGCCGGATGCTCGACCTGGTCCTCGAGGCGCTCGCGCACGCCGCGCCGCGCGTCGTCGTGGCCGGCGCGGGCGTCGAGGTGCCCGCCGACGTGCGGCGGACCCTGGAGGACCCGCCGCTCGGCGGGCCGGCCGCAGGCATCGCCGCCGGACTGCGGGCCCTGGGTGCGCCGGACACGGGCGCCCTCGACCACGAGGTCCTCGTCCTCGCGTGCGACCTGCCGGGCGCGTCGAGCGTGGTGACGGCGCTGGAGCGGACGGGACCGCTGCCCGACGGCGTCGACGGGATCCTCCTGGAGCGCCCGGACGGTCGCCGGGAGTGGCTCGCCCTGCGGGCCAGGGTCGCGTCCCTGCGCCGTGCGCTCGACGAGCTGGGCGACCCGCGGGACCGGTCGGTGCGCGACCTGCTCGCCCCGCTCACCCTGGCGACCACGCCCGCACCCGGGACGCAGGCCGACGACGTCGACACCCCCGCCGACCGACGCACGTGGGAGCAGCGGGTCCGGCGGTCCGGGCGCCCGCCGGTCACCGAGCAGGAGGACTGGGCCGCGCGGCTGCACCCGTGGGTGGAGTCGGCCTGCCGAGAGCTCGGCCTGCCCCGAGGGCTCGTCGATCCCGGTCCCGACGTCGACACCGTGCACGTGCTCACCGGGGAGGTGGCCGAGGGCGTCCAGCGGTCGATGGCGCCGGTCTCGGCGTATCTCGTGGGCGTGGCCGTCGGCCGGGGCACGCCGCTGCCCGAGGCGCTCGACGCGGTGCGCCGCACCCTGAGGCCGGCATGACCGCCCCGTCCCGGCACCGCGTGCCGGTCGCGGACCGCGGTACCGGCGTACCCGTGTCTGAACACCTCGCGCAGGTCCTCGGCCTCGGGCGCGCCTACCTGGACGCGCGCGGCGCCGTCGAGCCGGAGGAGACGCTGCTCGCGGACGCACCGGGGCGGATCCTCGCGGGCGCGGTGCCGGCCGCCGTCGCCGTCCCCCCGTTCACCGCCTCGGCGATGGACGGGTTCGCCGTACGGGCCTGCGACATCGACCTGCTGCCCGACGACGCTCTCGAGCTCCCCGTCGCCGGGGACCTGCCCGCCGGGGCTGCGCCGCGGGCGCTCCCGCCCGGGGCGGCCCTGCGGATCATGACTGGCGCCGCGCTGCCGGCCGGGGCGGACGCGGTGGTCCCCGTCGAGCTCACCGACCACCGCCCCGGCCCGGGCCCCGCCCCGGCGCGGGTGCGGCTGACCGAGCGGCCGAGCGTGGGCGCGCACGTGCGCGTCGCGGGCGAGGACGCACGGGTCGGCGACGTCGTCCTCACCGCGGGCGAGCGGGTGTCCCCCGCGCACGTCGCGGCCGCCGCAGCGGTGGGGCGCGCGACCGTGCCGGTGGTGCCCAGGCCGCGGGTCCTCGTCGTCGCCACGGGTGACGAGCTGAGCCCGCCGGGCACGGTGCCCGCGCCCGGCCGCGTCCCGGACTCGGGCGGCCCGATGCTCGCGGCCCTGGTCGCGCAGGCCGGGGCGGTCCCGGTGCTCGAGCGGTGCGCGGACGACGTCGGCGCCCTGCGCGCGACGCTCGCGCGCGCGGGCACGGACGCCGACCTCGTGCTCACCTCCGGCGGGATGTCGCAGGGCGCCTACGAGGTGGTCCGGGAGGCGCTCGGGCAGCGCCTCACGCTCCATGAGGTCGCCATGCAGCCCGGCCGCCCCCAGGGCGCGGGAGCGCTCGACGACGACCGCTGCGTGCCGGTCCTCGCGCTGCCCGGCAACCCGGTGAGCACCTTCGTCAGCTTCTACGTGATCGTGCGACCCCTGCTCGCTCTGCTGTCCGGGGCCGACCCGGCGGCGGCCGGCCGCACGGTGCCGGTGGTCGCGGGACGCGCCTGGCGCACCCGCGCCGGCCGACGGCAGTACGCGCCCGTGGCGCTGCGGCGGGTCGGTGACGAGCTCGTGGCCGAGCCCCCGCACCCGCTCGGTGCCGGCTCGCACCTGGTGGCGAGCCTGGCCCGGGCCGAGGCCCTCGCCGTCGTGCCCGAGGAGGCCGACCGCGTGCAGCCCGGCGATCGCCTCGAGGCGCTGCTCGTCCGCGACCTCTCCCGCTGAGGCACCGCCGGGCGCTACCGGGCCGCGCTCGGTCACCTGGCCCGGTTCTCGGCCTCCTGCCCCGAGGCGCTAGCTGTCCGCGGCCTCGAACGCCGATTCGGATCGGCGGTCGAGCGCGTCGGCGGCCCGCACCAGGCCCAGGTGGCTGAACGCCTGCGGGAAGTTGCCGGCGAGCCGGCCCGCCCGCGGGTCGTACTCCTCCGCGAGGAGCCCGAGGTCTGACTCGGTCGCGACCAGGGCGTCCATCATGCGCCGCGCCTCGTCGACCCGCCCGGTGCGGGCGTACTGCTCGACGAGCCAGAACGAGCAGATGAGGAACGGGTACTCGTCGCCGGCCAGCCCGTCGAGCCCGGAGGCCGTCCGGTACCGGTGCAGGAAGCCGTGCGCGTCGAGCAGGTCGTCCTCGATGCGGGCCACGGTGGACAGCATGCGCGGGTCGTCGTAGGCCACGAATCCGATGTGGGCGAGCTGCAGCAGCGACGCATCGACCTCGGTCGAGCCGTAGGTCTGGGTGAATGCACCGATGTCGTCGTTCCACCCGCGGGTGAGGATCTCCTCACGCAGCAGGTCCCGGCGCTCCCGCCACGCCTCGACGTCGCCGTCGAGCCCGTGCCGCTCGACCGCGCGGACGCCACGGTCGAACGCCGCCCACATCATCGCGCGGCCGTGGGTGAAGTACGCAGGCTCGCCGCGCATCTCCCAGATCCCGTGGTCCTTGTCGTCGAACCGGTCCCAGGCGTAGTCGAGGAGCGCCTTCTGCAGGCCCCAGGAGAACTCGGTCTCCTCCAGTCCCGCGTCACGGGCGAGGTCGAGCGCGACCATGACCTCACCGACGACGTCGGCCTGGTACTGGTCGGCCGCCCCGTTGCCGATGCGCACCGGCCGCGAGTCCTCGTAGCCGTCCAGGTGGGTGAGCTCGTGCTCCGGAAGGTGCCGGGATCCGTCGAGCCCGTACATGATCCTCAGGTCACGGGGGTCGCCGGCCATGGCACGCAGCAGCCAGGTACGCCATGCGTGGGCGCCGGTGACGAAACCGTGGCTGAGGAGGGCCTCGATCGTCAGGGCCGAGTCACGCAGCCAGACGTACCGGTAGTCCCAGTTTCGGCTGCCGCCGAACTCCTCCGGGAGGGACGTCGTCGGCGCCGCCACGATGCCACCGGTCAGCCGCTCGGTCAGTGCCCGGAGCACGAGCAGCGAGCGGCGCACCTGGTCCGCGTACGGACCGCGCGCGTCGATCCGTGCCGCCCAGGCGCGCCAGTAGGCGATCGTCGCGACCGGTGTCAGCGTCTCGGGCCGCGGGGCGGCGTCCGGGAGGTAGGACGGCGACCAGCTGAGCACCCAGGTGTGCTCCTCGCCCTCCTCCATCGCGAAGTGCCCGCGGCAGGACCCGTTGACCTGCTCGAGGGCCGGGCCGCGCAGCGCGAGCGAGTCCGGGCCGGCGACCGCGTGGATCTCCGTGCGGCCGTCCACCTCGAGCGTCTGGAGCCACGGCGTCGCGGCGCCGTAGTCGAACCGCAGCCGCAGGTCGTGCGTCACCTCGACGCTGCCCGACGTGCAGGTCACGGTGCGCACGAGGTCCGCCGTCGGGGCCGCGGGGTCCTCGTCGATCGGCAGGAAGTCGGTGACGGTGAGCGTCCCGGTCGGTGTGGACCAGTGGGACTCCAGCACGAAGGTGTCGTCCACGTAGTCGCGGGAGACGAGCTCGCCCTCGGGCGGGGCGAGGAGCCAGCGCCCGTCCTCGCGCGTCCCGAGGATCGCGGTGAACACCGCCGACGAGTCGAACCGTGGGAAGCAGAGCCAGTCGATGCTGCCGTCGCGGGCGACGAGTGCGGCCGTGCGCTGGTCGGACAGCAGGGCGTAGTGCTCCAGGGGTGTGCTCACGGGCGGACCTTCTCGTTCGGGGGGTGTCGGGGTGGACGTCGGGGTTGTCGCCGTCGGACGGTGCGGGCCGGAAGCGGAACGTGCCGGGACCGGTGCGCCGGGACCGGTGCGCGCCGGAACCTGCGGCACGGCGATCGTCCAGGCTAGCCGCGTCCCCGGGCGCGCGGTGCACGTACCCAGAGCCCCGCGCGTCGCGCGGTCAGGTCGGTCAGGTCGGTCAGGTCGGTCAGGTCGGTCAGGTCACGATCCGACGACCGTCGGTCACCGATGTGCCACGAGGCACCAGCCGCGCCGGGCCCGCGTCCACCATGGTTGTCACCGTCCCTCCCCGGGCGGTCCGCCACCTGGAGGACACCGTGCGACGACCGACCGTCTCGTTCGTCACCCTCGTCGGCGCGACGCTGCTCGCCGGATGTTGGTCCACTCCCGTTACGGACGTGACCGCACCGCCGGAGGAGAGGTCGTCGGACGAGGCTCGATCCGACGGCACGTCGTCGGGCGGAGCCGGGTCCGACGACGGCAGCTCACCCGACCCGGACACCTTTGCCGTCCCCACCTGGGCGCACTCGCCGGGCCAGCCGGTGATGGAGGCGCTCAGCATCGGGAACGTGTTCGCCTCCCCTGAACGGTGCCCGGTATTCGCGGGTGACAGCGGCTACGACGGCGACGGGACGGGGCTGATGCTGCCCAACGCGATCGGGCGGGTCACCGACGACGGCCTCGTGGTCGAGTACGAGATCGAGGGAGAGCGACGCGTCGTCGCCCTCGACGGCAGCGAGCAGAGCTTCGGCGGCGGGCACGGCACCCCGGAGAACGAGGCCGAGTGGGAGCGCGTGTGCCCGCACACCCCGGTCAGTGCGATCTGGCAGGGATCCTGAGCGGAGCGACGCGATCGCCGAGGTCGGACGTCATCCGCCAGACTGGCTCCCCGACCGATGACCGGCCCCGTGGACCCGGCGGCCGATCGCGGAACACGCAGGACACGACGACGAGGAGACCGGCATGGGGATCGGCGACTACCTGAACAAGGCCAAGGACGCTCTGAGTGGCGAGCGGGGCGAGCAGCTGCTCGACAAGGTGGAGGGCGCGGCACGCAAGGCCACCGGCGGCAAGCACGACGGCATGATCGACAAGGCCCGCGACGCCGCCGGCAACGCCCTCGGGCACGACGACGACCGTGCGCGGGAGGCAGGGGCGGACGGTACCCAGGCCGCGGGGAACGGACGTGCGCAGGACGCGGGCGCCGGGAGCGACGACGCGCCGGACGCCGGCCGGGAGGCCGAGGCGAGCGCCGACCGCGAGGGCGGGACCGCCGATCGCGGCACCGCGCCGGACGCCGACAACCGGGGCTGATCACGCCGACGCCCGAACCGACGCGAACGACCGGCCCCCGAGCTGGGGACCGGCCGTGTTGCGTGTCCGGAGGGGTGTGTGGTTCCAGGACGTCGTGAACGGGTGTCCCCGGACATCGTCAACGACAGCCCCCTGCCGGACTCGGATGTCCCACGACATCGTGAACGGCAGCGGCGCACGAGGTCCTCATCACAGCGGTCACCGTCCAGAAGCTCTCCGCTGCGCACGCCAGCGAGAGGGCAACACACGTCCACGGGATGCGTCGAACGGGCGCCCACGGTCCAGACAGATCGAATGGGCAGGAACACGCACGTGGGAGGCCCGCCTCGTGCAGGCTGCTGCCCACTCGACGCAGGTTCGTCCCGACAGCCACCAGACGCATCGGGTCGAGAGGGCGCTGACATCCACAGGGGAGCGCCGCCACATGCGATCTTGCGACCGTCGACGGCGCCCCAGCCCGCACCGTCCACGGCCACCAACGACAAAACGGCTGAACCCCCGCCACCGGGGGTTCAGCCGTTCGCGATGTCCTGGGACATCACATGCGTGTCCGGAGGGGTGTCTGGTTCCAGGACATCGTGAACGGGTGTCCCCAGACATCGTGAACGACTGCCCCCTGTCGGGATCGGATGTCCCACGACATCGTGAACGGTGGCGAAGTACGAGGTCCTCATCAAAGCGGTC
>NZ_JBNDNA010000011.1:0-150603 GCF_049856175.1 Georgenia sp. Z1491 | reverse complement strand
GCCTTGAGCTCTTCTGAGTAGATCTTCGGCACGAGGACCATCCTCTCCGCTCCGCAGAGCAGTCAGGAAGTCAACCGAACCCTCAGCAGACCCGAGCATGTGCAGGTCCTGGTCCGCGAGACCCTGTCCACCAGCCGGCTGCGCACCCAGCTCGCGGACTCGGTGATGGGTGAGGGGTTCCTGGTCGGGCAGGCCCAGGTCATGCACGCCCAGGACTTCGCCCGACTGGTCGCGGCGTGGAAGGTTCGGGCCGACCCGGTCGGAGCTGACAAGGCCTGGCGGCAGGACGATGCCCGCGAAGAACTGACCATCGCCCCGACCACGGGTGGGTATCACCTCACGGGGTGGCTCGACGAGCTGTCCGGGCAGGTCGTGACCACCGCCCTGACCGCTCACGCCGGCCGCAAGGGCGCCGAGGACGACCGCACCCCGGCCCAACGACGCGCCGGCGCACTGGTCGCCCTGGCCCACGAGTCCCTCGACCGAGGTGAGCAGCAGGCCAGCGCGCGGGTCCGTCCGCACGTGACGATCACCGCCACCCTGGACACCCTCACCGCCCTCACCAAAGCGACCGGGTCCGTGATCCCACCCGCCTCGGCGACCGCCAGCTGGCTGGCCACCCACGACCTCACCCCCAACCACGGCCAGGCCCATGCGGGACTACCCGCCGGGCAGATCGTCGCCCCGATCACCGCCGAGCAGACCCTGACCGCCCCCGGCGGACCCCGCGACCCCCACACCACCACCCGCACCCGCACTGCGTCCGCCACCGGCACCGGCACCGGCGCCGGTGCTGTGTCCGCCGCCGGCGCTGGCACCACCGCTTGGACCGGCGCTGGTTCGGGTGCAGCGTTCGGTATCGACGCCACCTTCGGGCTGGTGGACGAGCGTGGCAGCACCCCCGACGGGTCGGCGAGCGAGGGCGGGTCGGGGATCTTCGACCTGTCCGAGACGGCGCGGCAGTGGCTGACCGACTGGCAGCCCGGTGAGGATCACGTGATCTCGGCCGCGATCGACCCCCGCGTGATGGACGGCATCCAACCCGCCACCTTCGAGGACGGAACCCCCATCCCGCACGCGATGCTCGCCCGCCTGGCCTGCGACAGCGCACTGATGCGCGTCATCTTCGGACCGGAATCCACAGTCCTCGACGTCGGACGAGACAAACGGATCTTCCCCGCGAACATGACCCGGGCCATCCACGCCCGCGACCAACACTGCCAGTACCCCGACTGCGACGAACCACCCGGATTCGGCGAGATCCACCACTCCCTGCACTGGTACAAGGACCACGGCCCCACCAGCATCGAGCACGGCATCCTGCTGTGCTGGCACCACCACGACCTCATCCACACCCGCAACATCACCATCACCCGCCGCACCGGCCAATGGCACTTCCACGACCAACACGGCCGCCCCATCCAGCCCACCAGGCACAACGAGCTACCTCAGCGAGAGTGACGGCGCGCGGCCGCGCGGGCGATCCGCGGGGACCGGGGGTGCGGGCGTGACGCTCCGCGGCGCGACCACCTGCCGCGCACGGCGCCGGTCGTCAGCCGTCAGCCGCAGTCTCGCGGGGAGCGAGGACGGGTGCGGGCCGGCCGAGAGGAGCAACCAGTGCATGAGGGCCAACGAGAACGGCCCCCGGCTCTGCGTCTCCGCAGACCGGGGGCCGTTTCGTGCTGGTGGGCGATACTGGGTTCGAACCAGTGACCTCCTCGGTGTGAACGAGGCGCTCTACCACTGAGCCAATCGCCCGTGCCCTGCCGCTCGCGCGACGGGGACGGTCGTCAACTCTATCCGATCGAGAGCCCTGATCACGACCTCGATGGACGTGACAGCGTTCACCCTCAGGACAGGCCCGGTTGGTTTGAGTTTTGCCGTGCCCGGTGGTTAAGGTTCTGGTCGCACGAGGGGCCGCAGCGCGGTTCCGGTGCGATGCGGATGTGGCTCAGGGGTAGAGCATCACCTTGCCAAGGTGAGGGTCGCGGGTTCGAATCCCGTCATCCGCTCGGAGGTCCCACCACCACGTGGGAGCATGTCGCCACGAGGTGGCATGGACCTCATGGTGGCGTGGCCGAGAGGCGAGGCAGCGGCCTGCAAAGCCGTATACACGGGTTCGAATCCCGTCGCCACCTCGGGCGATTGGCGCAGCGGTAGCGCGCTTCCCTGACACGGAAGAGGTCACTGGTTCGATCCCAGTATCGCCCACCAGCCGAAGCCCCCGACCACATGGTCGGGGGCTTCGTCGTTCCCCGCCGACGACGCCTCGGGAAGCATGCGGGCCCGGGCTGTGCCGGCCCGACGTGTTCCGGCTCGTGCTCGCGCGGAACCGACCCGAGCTCGCGCGGGACCGGGCCGTGCCCGACTACGGCTCCACGAGCGTCGGATCCAGAACCACCTGACCGGCAGAATCGACCCCGAGGTCGGCGAGCGGGATCTCGTAGACGTTGACGCGGAGCGGGCTCCACTCGCACACGAACTGCGACGCCGGGTCGGCGGGCGGCACCGCATCGCTGGCGATGGTGCCGGCCCCGTCGGTGAGCACACGAATGGACTCGTCGCAGATCGGGTGCGCGGCGACGAGCGCCACCGAGTCCGTGAAGTCGATCTCGGCGGTCAGCGGGTCCCGGGTGACGTCCTGGTGGGGGAGGCCGTCGAGCCAGGAGTCGTACTCGTCCTGGGTCCGCAGGAGCGCCGTGAAGTCGTCCTCGGTGACTCCGCCGGCCGGTGCCGAGTCCTCGCTCCACGTGGCGACGCTCGTCCCGACGCTCACCAGGCCGTCGGCGCCGCCGGTCGCGGCGGGCACGTCGTCGCCCGCGCAGGCACCGACGGCGAGCAGCGAGGCCACGGTGACCATGAGGGCACGTCGCCTCACGACGTACGGCCCTGGTCGCGGATGTCCTGGTCGTGGACGACGTCGTCGGCGGAGTCGACGCCGAGCTCCTCCAACGGCACCTCGACCACGGACACCTGGATGGGGCTCCATGCACAGTCGACCTGGTCGTCGGAGGTGCTGACGGTCCTGCTCGCGAGCGCGCCCTCGCCGTCGGTGACGACCTCGATGCGTTCCTCGCACACGGGGTGGGCAGCTGCGAGAGCGACAGAGTCGGTGAGGTCGAGCTCAGCGGTGAGCGCGTCGCGGGTGACCTCCTGGTGGGGAAGGCCGTCGAGCCAGGCCGTGTACTCCTCCTGCGTGCGCAGGAGCGCCGTGAACTCGCCCACCTCCACATCGCCCATGAGGTCGGCGCTCTGCTGCCAGCCGGCGACCGAGGTGCCGACGACCGCCAGGCCGTCGGCACCGGCGTCGTCGGTGCACGCGCCGAGTGCGAGGAGGGCAGAGAGCAGACCGAACGCTGCGGTCCTCGTCCCCGTGGCGCGCACGCCGGTCCGTCCTGTCATGTCGCTCCCCGTTCGTCGTGCACGTCCCGTGCCGCGGTGAGAGTCCCGTGCAGCCACGGGCACGTCCTGATCGTCGCGCGTGGCCGCCGCTCCGGGGCCTGGTTGGCCCGGGTAGTGCTCCCCGCGCGTCGGTAGCATGGGCCGGCACGACCACCCACCTGCAAGGAGCCCACACATGTCTGCACCTCCCGTGTCCGTCCGCCTCGACGACGAGACCCACGAGGTGGCGACCGGGACGACGGGCACCGAGCACTTCGCCGACAGGCGCGACGTCGTCGCGCTCCGAATCGACGGCGAGCTGCGCGACCTCGCGACCGACCTGTCCTCGCTCCCGGCCGGCGTCGTCGTCGAGTCCGTGACGATCTCCAGCCCGGACGGCCTCGACATCCTCCGGCACTCGGCCGCGCACGTGCTCGCCCAGGCGGTGCAGCAGGTGAACCCGCAGGCCAAGCTGGGGATCGGCCCGCCGATCACGGACGGCTTCTACTACGACTTCGACGTGGCCGAGCCGTTCACCCCCGATCAGCTCAAGGACCTGGAGAAGGTCATGGGGCGCATCGTCAAGGAGGGGCAGACGTTCGTCCGTCGCACGGTGTCCGTGGACGAGGCGAACGCTGAGCTGGCCGGCGAGCCCTACAAGCTCGAGCTCGTCGCGCTCGCGGGCGGCCCCGGCTCCGGCGGTACCGACGCCGACGGACAGGCCATCGCCGACGGCGCGAGCGTCGAGGTCGGCGGCGCCGAGCTCACCGTCTACGACAACGTGCGCCGCGGGGGAGAGGTGGCGTGGGGAGACCTCTGCCGCGGCCCGCACCTGCCGAGCACGAAGCTCATCGGCAACGGCTTCAAGCTCATGCGGTCGGCTGCCGCGTACTGGCGCGGGTCGGAGAAGAACCCGCAGCTCCAGCGGATCTACGGGACAGCCTGGCCCTCGAAGGCCGAGCTCACCGCGCACCTGGACCGGCTGGCGGAGGCCGAGCGCCGCGACCACCGGCGCCTCGGTTCCGAGCTGGACCTGTTCTCCTTCCCGGACGAGATCGGCTCCGGCCTTCCGGTGTTCCACCCCAAGGGCGCGATGATCCGCATGGAGATGGAGGAGTACTCGCGCCGCCGCCACGTCGAGGCCGGCTACTCGTTCGTCCAGACCCCGCACATCACGAAGAAGAACCTCTTCGAGACCTCGAAGCACCTCGAGTGGTACGCGGACGGCATGTACCCGCCGATGCACATCGACGAGGAGGTGGGTGCCGACGGCCAGGTCACCAAGCAGGGCCAGGACTACTACCTCAAGCCGATGAACTGCCCGATGCACAACCTCGTCTACCGCTCGCGCGGCCGTTCCTACCGCGAGCTGCCCATGCGGCTCTTCGAGTTCGGGCACGTCTACCGCTACGAGAAGTCCGGGGTCGTGCACGGCCTCACCCGCGCACGCGGCTTCACGCAGGACGACGCGCACATCTACACCACCCGGGAGCAGATGAAGGACGAGCTCTCCCGGCTGCTCACCTTCGTCCTCGACCTGCTGAAGGACTACGGCCTCGACGACTTCTACCTCGAGCTGTCCACGCGCGACCCGGAGAAGTCGGTCGGCGACGAGCAGACCTGGGAGGAGGCCACCGCCACGCTCGCGGAGGTCGCCGCAGAGTCCGGGCTCGAGCTCGTCGACGACCCGGGCGGCGCCGCCTTCTACGGCCCGAAGATCTCCGTCCAGGCGAAGGACGCCATCGGCCGCACCTGGCAGCTGTCCACCATCCAGCTCGACTTCTTCGAGCCGGAGCTGTTCGAGCTCGAGTACACCGCAGGCGACGGGACCCGCCAGCGGCCGGTGATGATCCACCGCGCACTCTTCGGTTCGATCGAGCGCTTCTTCGGGGTGCTGCTCGAGCACTACGCCGGCGCCTTCCCGGCGTGGCTCTCGCCCGTCCAGGTCCTCGGCATCCCCGTCGCCGAGGCGTTCGAGACCCATCTGGAGTCCGTCGCGGTGCTGCTGCGCGCTGAGGGTGTGCGCGTCGAGGTCGACACCAGCGACGACCGGTTCGGCAAGAAGATCCGCAACGCCGCCAAGGTCAAGGCGCCGTTCGTCCTCATCGCCGGCGGCGAGGACGAGGAGGCCGGCGCGGTGTCGTTCCGGTACCGCGACGGCACCCAGCGCAACCAGGTGCCGATCGAGACGGCCGTGGCGGAGATCGTCGCGCACGTCCGCTCCCGTGCGAACGCCGACCCGGCGGGCCCCTCGGACGCAGCGTCCGGCGAGTCGGCCGCCGAGCAGGCGACGGCCGACGACGCCCCACCGGTCACGCCGTGAGGTCGCGTTGAGCGGCGGGCCGGCGGGACGCCACCCCGGGGACCCGGCCGGCGGTCAGGTCGAGGACCCGTTGGGCGGCCAGGTCGAGGACCCCGCCGGCGGCCAGCTCGAGGACCCCGCCGACCGCCCCGGCGTTCCCGACGCTCTCCAGCGGCTGTGGACGCCGCACCGGATGGTCTACGTCGGCGACACCGGCGGCGACGTGCGCCCGCGTACCGGGGAGGCGGAGTCGTGCCCGTTCTGCGCCTCGCCCCCGCGGGAGGATGCCGACGCGCTCGTCGTCCACCGAGGTGCCGCGGCGTTCGTGGTGCTCAACCTGTTCCCGTACAACCCCGGCCACCTGCTGATCTGCACGTACCGGCACGTCGCCGACCTCACCGACCTCACCGTGGCTGAGCGGGACGAGATCGGCCGGCTCTCGGCCCGCGCCATGCGGGTCCTGCGCGCCGTCTCGTCGCCCGCCGGGTTCAACCTCGGAATGAACCAGGGGGGCGTCGCCGGCGCGGGTATCGCCTCGCACATCCACCAGCACGTCGTGCCCCGCTGGGCGGGCGACGCCAACTTCCTGCCGATCATCGGCCGCACGAAGGCGCTGCCCCAGCTCCTCTCCGAGACCCGCACCCTGCTCGCCGACGCCTGGGACGACGCCGCCCACGACGACCACGACAACGACGAGGACCCGACCGACGAATCAGGCCCGGGAACCTGATGCTGTCGGCGAATGGTCGGCCGTTCACGGAGGTGCTCCTCGCACCCCTGACGCGGACGCTCGTCCGGTTCCGTGTGCCCGCGAGCGCCGTCACCGTCGCCGGGGGCGTGGTGACGGTCTCGGCGACCCTCCTGCTCGTGCCCTCCGGACACCTGTGGGTCGCGGCGCTGGTGCTTGGCGGGCTCGTCCTGCTCGACGCGGTCGACGGCCAGGTCGCCCGTGCCACCGGGACCGTCTCGCCGTTCGGGGCCTTCGTCGACGCCACCACGGACCGGGTCGTCGACGCCGTCCTGCTCGGGTCCGTGGTCGCGTACGCGCTCCGGCACGTCCCCGGGACGGAGGGCGACCGGCTCGTGCTCGCCGCCGTCGTCGCACTGGTCGCGGACCAGCTCGTGCCGTACACGAAGGCCCGCGGCGAGGCCGAGGGCTTCATCGTGGCCGGCGGCCTCGCCGAGCGCGCGGACCGGCTCGTCCTCCTCCTGGTCGGCGTGCTGGTGCACGGCCTCGGCGGCCCGGCCTGGGTCCTGTCGGTCGTCCTGATCATGACGGCGCTGGCGTCGCTCGTCACCGCGGGTCAGCGCGTGGCGCAGGTCCGCTCCCAGGCCCGTCGCGCGTCGGACGACTCGTGAGCCTGGATCCCCTCCGGCTGCTCCCGGCGGCAGCCGGCCTCGTCGGTCGCGTGCCGGAGCCGGTCGTGGACCGCGTCGTCGGGGCCGTCGGCACGGTCGTCGGATCGCTTCCGTCCGAGCGGACCCGGCGCATCGCGGCCCACACCGCACGGCTACGCCCCGACCTCACAGAGTCGCAGCTGCGCCGGGCCGTGCGCGCCAACATGCGCGGCTACCTGCGCTACTTCGCGGAGGCACTGACCCTGGGCAGGCTCACCGAGCAGCAGATCATCGCGAGGTTCCGGGCCGTGCACCGCGAGCACGTCCAGCCCACGTTCGACGCCGGACGCCCGGTGGTCGCCGCGCTCCTGCACGCCGGGAACTGGGACCTCGCGGGCGCCTGGTCCTGCCTCGCGATGGCGCCCGTCCTCACGGTGGCCGAGCGCCTGCGACCCGACGCCCTGCACGAGCAGTTCGTCCGGCTGCGCACGGACCTGGGCATGACGATCCTGGTGGACGACGGCTCCGCCGTCCTTCCGCGCCTGATGGACGAGGCACCCCGCCGCCCGCACCTCGTGCCGCTGCTCGCCGACCGTGACCTCGGCCGCACCGGTGTCGAGGTGACTGTCGCCGACCGGCCCATGCTCGTCGCGGCCGGCCCGGCGGCCCTCGCCCTCGCCCTCGACGTGCCGCTCGTCGTCATCACGATCCGTCACGAGCGCCTCACGGGGGAGCGCGCCAGGCGGGCCGGCTCCCGGTGGGGGATCGTCACCGAGTTCAGCGAGCCCGTCACGGCGGGAGACCTCGCCCCGGGGCTCGACGCCGCCGCGCCCGGGACGGACGGCTCGGCCGGTGCCGGTGGGCCCGTCCACGACGGCGATGGGGCGGCCGGCGCTCCCGGCGGCGCAGCCGCGCACGCGGCCGGGCACGCAGCGGCGCCGCGGCGACCGCGCCCGGTCGACCGGACCGACGTGGTCGCACTCACCCGGGCGTGGGTCGACGTCGCCGAGCCGTTCCTCAGGCGTCACCCCGAGCAGTGGCACATGCTGCAGCGGGTCTTCCTCGAGGACCTCGACGCGGCCCGGCTGGCGGCCGGCCGTGCCCGCGAGGCTGAGGGCTCCGGTGTGGCCGGGAGCGGCACCGGATGAGGATCGGGATCGCCCATCCCTACGACGTCGGCGTCCCCGGCGGGGTCGACGCCCATGTCCGCCAGCTCGCCGAGGCGCTGCGCACGCGCGGGCACGAGGTCCTCACGCTGGCGCCCGGCCGGCGCCGCCGGTCGGCGGACGAGACGGTCGCCGGCCGGTCGATGCCGATCCGGTTCAACGGGTCGGTGGCCAACATCGCCCCGCACCCGGCCGCGGCCCGCCGTGCGAGGCGCTGGGTGCGCGAGCACGAGCTCGACGTGCTCCACGTCCACGAGCCGACCGTCCCGTCGGCGTCGGCGTTCGCGATGCGGGCGGCGCGCGCGGACGGGATCCCCGTCGTCGCCACGTTCCACGCCGCCGTCGACCGGGTCGAGCGGCTCGGTCCCCTCGCCGCGCTGCAGCGTCGCCACCTGCACGGACTCGCGGCGCGCATCGCCGTCTCCGACGAGGCGGCGCGCACCCACCGGTCGTGGCTCGGCGCCGAGTGCGAGGTGATCCCCAACGGGCTCGACGTCGCGGCGCTGCGACCTCCGTCGTCGGTCGAGAACTACCCCGTCGCACCCGGGTCCGGCCACCCGGCCGGTCCCCAGGTCCTGTTCCTCGGCCGCGCGGACGAGCCCCGCAAGGGCATGCGCGTACTTGCCGCGGCGTGGCCCGCGGTGCGCGCTGCCCGACCGGACGCCACGCTCGCCGTGGCGGGACCCGGCGGTGAGGCGGCCACCGCGGCACTGTCCGCGGCCCTTTCCGACGACCTGCACGACGTGCAGGTGCACGGCCGCGTCACCGAGGCGGAGAAGGTCCAGCTCCTGCAGCGGGCCGACGTGCTCGTCGCGCCCCACACGGGCGGGGAGAGTTTCGGCATCGTGCTCGTCGAGGCGATGGCCGCCGGGACGCCCGTCGTGGCCTCCGACCTGCCCGCCTTCGCGGCGGTCCTCGACGCGGACGGGACGACCGGCGTGCGCACCCCGCTCGGGCTCCTCGCCCGGCGCGGGGACCCCGACGACCTCGCCGCCCGCCTCGTCGAGTGCCTGGAGGACACGGCCGGCGCCGCACGCCGGGCCGGTCTCGCGCTGCGGGCGGTCCGGCGCTACGACTGGTCCGAGGTCGCCGCCCGTGTCGAGGACGTGTACCGGCGGGTCGCCGGGCCGAGGTCCCCGGGCCGGACGTCGATCGGGCCGGGCGACGGCCTCTAGGGTGAGTCGGTGACTCAGCACATGGGCCTCGCCCCCGGTCCGGGGGCGTTCGGGCCGGCACCTCCCGCGTGGCCCGTCCCCAGACGCCGCTCGAGGGCGTTCACCGCCACCGAGATCGGCGCCGTCGTCGTCGCGGTCGGCGGGCTGGCCTGGATCCTCCCGCAGCTCGTCGGCGGCACCTCCGGCCCCGGTCAGGTCCTCGTGGCGGTGCTGCTCGCCGTCGTCCCGTTCCTGGCGATCGTCCTGCTCATCCGTTGGATCGACGCCTGGGAGCCCGAGCCGCGCGGACTGCTGCTCGTCGCGCTGGCCTGGGGCGCCGGGGTCGCCACCGCGGTCGCCGCCACCGGGAACTCGCTGTTCCAGGCGGTCGTCTCCCAGGACCAGGGCCTCGAGCGGGCCGCCGCCCTCACCGCGATCGTCAGCGCACCGGTGACCGAGGAGACGATGAAGGGACTGGGGCTCGTGGTCGTCGTCCTGCTGGGACGCGGACAGTTCCACGGGCTCGTCGACGGCGTCGTCTACTCGCTCGCCGTCGGGGCCGGCTTCGCCGCGGTCGAGAACATCCAGTACTTCCTCACGTACTGGGACTCGATCACCGCGGTCTTCGTCCAGCGCGGTCTGATGACCCCGTTCGCCCACCCGATGTTCACCGTCTGCATGGGGCTGGCCCTCGGCATCGCCTCCCGCTCCGACCGGCCCGGGCGCTGGCTGCTGGTGATCCCCGGCTGGCTGCTCGCGGTGGTCCTGCACGGCGTGTGGAACTACACCTCCGTGACCGGCTCGTTCTTCCAGGTCTTCGTCTCGTTCCAGATCCCCCTGTTCATCGCGTTCATCGTCCTGGTCCTCTGGCTGCGCCGGCGCGAGCACCGGGCGATCACCGCCGGTCTGCACGACTACGCCGCCGCCGGCTGGTTCGCGCCGTTCGAGGTCCGGATGCTCACCTCCACCGGCGCGCGCCGTGATGCCGTGCGCTGGGCTCGCGCCCGGGGCGGCGCCCAGGGCAGGGCGATGATCGACTTCCAGCAGGCCGCCGTCGAGCTCGCGCTCGGCCGACGCCGCGCCCGCGAGGGGCGGCCGCCGCGCGACCACCAGGGCCGCGAGGCCGCGCTGCTGCGCCGCGCCGTCGCCGACCGGGCGGTGTTCCTCCGTGGCTGAGAGCGCTCCCGACGACGCCCGGATGCCACCCGCCGACCTCGGCGAGGAGTGGGTCCCCGGCCCGGACGGCATCCCGTTCCGGCGGGGCGCCCGCGTCCTGCTGCTCGACGACGACGGCGCGCTGCTCCTCGTCGAGGGCCACGACGGCGACGACGACGACCACCGCTGGTGGTTCACCGTCGGCGGCGGGATCGCCGTCGGCGAGGACGACCGGACCGCTGCGGCCCGCGAGGTCGTCGAGGAGTCCGGCCTGACCGTGGCGGTGGCCGACCTCGTCGGGCCGGTGGCCACCAGGAGCGCCACGTTCCGGTTCGTGCGCCGGACCGTGCGTCAGGACGAGGTCTTCTTCGTCGCCCGGGTGCCGGGTCGCCGGCCGGGTACGGACGCGGCCGGCTGGACCGAGCTCGAGCGCGACGTCCTCGACCAGATGCGCTGGTTCAGCCCCGACGAGCTCGACGCGCTCGTGGCCGGCGGCGCCACCGTGTACCCGACCGAACTGCCCTCCCTGCACCGCTCTCTCACGAGCGGCTGGGACGGGAGGTGCCGGCACCTGACGCACGAGTGAGTTCGATGGGGACAGGTCCCTGTCGGTCACCCGCCCGGCGACTGGTCAATCGTCCCATCTGAGTGGCGCGGCCGGCTCCTGCCGGAGCGCTCCACTACTCCGTGACGATTCTCCAGGTGCCATAGGCGAAACGACCCAGTTGGCCGCCACAGTCTCCTATCGTGTGATAAATATCTCGACGAGGGGGTCGGCATGAAAGCCAGAGCGTGGTGCGCGGCGGCGGGGGTCGCATTGATGTGGTGTGTCGGCACGGCGCCGGCCGCACAGGCGTACGAGGACATCAGGGGATCGCACGGATGCCCAGCAGGACAGTTCGGACGCGCGTCTGTCACTGTGAATACTGCCCCCGGTGGAATTGTCCAGCCACCGGGCGGAGCGATCTCACACTTCGAGGGATGGTCCGCAACTCGCATCGCGACGAGTGGCGGAGGGGGTTATTACCGGCTAGTCGCAGACGGGTGGTTCACGACGAGGTCGGTTGACTGCTCCAACTTCGGACGCTGAACGCGTGCGAGTCGCCCGCTTTCGCGTCGTACTCGCGTTCAGTGTGGTCGTATCGACGATGCTCGCCGCGTGCGGCGGCTCCGAAGGTGCCGAGCCGCCCTCAACCTCGGGCCCTGCCACCGTGTCTGAAGCGCCCCCGCATTCCGAGCCGGACACGTTTCACGGCACACCCTCCGAGCGCACTGCCGCGATGGCGACCTGCATGGAGGATCTCGGTTACCTCATCACTCCCGAGGACGACGGCTTTGAGATTGAGCCGCAGGGGCACTCAGGCGACGACGTTGGCGACGACTACGCCGCGTGCAGCGCGCAAGTGGGTCGCGTCCACGCGACATCCTTCAGCGACGCCCAGATCCGCGAGTCCTACGACCGCCGAGTTGATGAGCACGACTGCCTCGTGGCCAACGGCTGGGCGATCGGCGACCCGCCCGCGTGGGAGACCTTCCGCGACGGGTGGCGCGTCCAGGGCTCGACCTGGGAGCCCGTCCACGACGCGCAGGTCGCTGAAGACTCCGCCTCGGGCATGGCCGCCATCGCGGAGGAGTGCACGTCCGACGCCGACGTGTGGTGACACCCGCGTCCCTGGTGCCGCCCGGCGGGTACGATGCCGGACGGACCTGGCGCCGTCGACGCGCGGCGCACGCCGCACTCCGGCCGCCGACGACCAGCGGGACGCGAGCGAGGGAGACACGATGTCGGGACACTCCAAGTGGGCGACGACGAAGCACAAGAAGGCCGCGATCGACGCCAAGCGCGGCAAGCTGTTCGCGCGACTCGTCAAGAACATCGAGGTGGCCGCCCGCACGGGCGGCGGTGACCCGGCCGGCAACCCGACGCTGTTCGACGCCATCCAGAAGGCGAAGAAGAACTCGGTCCCGTCGAGCAACATCGACAACGCGGTCAAGCGCGGGTCCGGCGAGCTCGCCGGGGGCGCGGACTACGAGACGATCATGTACGAGGGCTACGCGCCCGGCGGCGTCGCCATGCTCGTCGAGTGCCTCACCGACAACAAGAACCGCGCGGCCTCGGACGTGCGCGTCGCCTTCACCCGCAACGGCGGCAACCTGGCCGACCCGGGCTCGGTCGCCTACCTGTTCAACCGCCGCGGCGTCGTCGTCGTCCCCAAGGCCGACGGCGTGGACGAGGACGACGTCCTCGCCGCGGTGCTCGACGCGGGCGCCGAGGAGGTCACCGACCAGGGCGAGACCTTCGAGATCCTGTCCGAGGCCACCGACGTCGTCGACGTGCGCACCGCGCTCGTCGACGCGGGACTCGACTACGACTCGGCCGAGTCGCAGTTCGTGCCGTCGATGGAGGTCACCGTCGACGCGGACGGGGCGACCAAGGTGATGCGGCTCGTCGACGCGCTCGAGGACCTCGACGACGTGCAGAACGTGTTCTCCAACGTCGACATCCCCGACGAGGTGCTCGCCGAGCTCGACGCTCAGGACTGAGCGGTCCTCGGACCCGGCCCGGGCGCCCGATGAGCCTCGGCGAGATCCTCGTCGCCGTCACGGCGGTCGCCGTCGGGACCACCCTGCAGCGCGTCTCGGGGATGGGCGTCGGCCTCGTCGTCGCCCCCGTGCTGTCGCTGCTCATCGGCCCCGTCGCCGGGGTGTGGCTGACGAACGCGACGACGACGGTGTCCGCCTTCGTCATCTGGCGGGCGATGCGCACGGGATCGGACTGGCGTCGGCTCCGGACGCTCCTGCCGTGCGCGGTGATCGGCGCGGTGCCGGCCGCGCTCGTCGTGCGCGAGCTTCCGCTCGCCTGGCTCGAGATCACGGTCGGGTCGATCCTCGTCCTCGGCCTGCTCGGCACGGTCCTCGCCTCCGCGGCGGACCGGCTGCCCCCGGTGCGCGGGCCGTTCGCCGCGGGGGTGGCGGGCGCGGTCGGCGGCTTCTTCAACACGACCGCCGGGGTCGCGGGCCCGTCGCTGGTCATGTACTCGAGGCTCTCCCGCTGGCCGCACCCCAGCTTCGCGGCCTCGATGCAGCCCACGTTCCTCACCATGGGGGTCCTCTCGGTGGTCCTCAAGCTCGGCGTCGGCGCCGCGCCCGTCTCCGACCTCCCCCAGTGGTGGGTGGTCGCCCTGCTGGCCGGCACCGTCGTCGCGGTCGTGCCCCTGGCGGGGCGGCTCGCCGCGCGGGTGCCGGCCGAGACCGCCCGGCGGCTCGCCCTCACGGTCGCCTGGGCCGGCGCGATCGCCACCCTGCTGCGCGGCGCTTCACGTCTGCTGTGACCGCGGGTGCGAGAGTGGAGGGGTGCGCATCCTCGGAGTCGATCCCGGTCTGACCCGTTGCGGCCTCGGCGTGATCGAGCGCGGCGGCGGGCGCGAGGTCGCGCTCGTGCACGTCGAGGTCGTCCGGACCCCCGCGGAGGACGACCCGCACATGCGGCTGCTGGCGGTCGCCGAGCGGCTGGACGCCGTGCTCGCCGAGCACCGGCCCGACGTCGTGGCGGTCGAGCGCGTGTTCGCCCAGGCCAACGTCCGATCGGTCACGGGCACCTCGCAGGTCGCGGGGGTCGCCATGCTCGGCGCCGCGCGGGCCGGCACCGGCCTCGCCCTGCACACGCCGAGCGAGGTCAAGGCCGCCGTGACGGGCGACGGCCGCGCGGGGAAGAAGCAGGTCCAGGAGATGGTGCGCCGGATCCTGGGTCTGGACACCGCACCGCGGCCCGCCGACGCCGCCGATGCCCTCGCGCTGGCGATCTGCCAGGCGTGGCGCGGAGGCGGCGCGGCAGCGGCCGGACGCGGGACCGCCACGGCCCAGCACGGCGGGGCGGGCATGCTCCCCGACACCGCGGGCGCCGGTCTCACGCCCGCCCAGCGGGCCTGGGCCGACGCGGAACGCCTGGCGCGCCGCGCGGGAGCGGTCGCCCCGAGACGATAGGGTGTCGAACACGTGTTCTGCCGCAGGAGGGTCGAACCGGAATGGGCACGCGCCCGGCCCGGGCGGCCCCGCGGCGGGACGGCCGACGGATCGAAGGAAGGACCGAACCGGTGATCTCATCGCTGCGCGGGACCGTGGCGCGCGTGTCGCTGCAGGACGCCGACATCGTCGTCGGCGGCGTGGGCATGCGCGTCCAGGCCGCGCCCGGCACGCTGGCCGGACTGCGCGAGGGCTCGGACGTCACGGTGCCGACCTCGCTCGTCGTGCGCGAGGAGTCGCTCACCCTGTTCGGGTTCCGGGACGTCGACGAGCGCGACGTCTTCGAGACGCTCCAGACCGTCTCCGGGGTCGGCCCCCGGCTCGCGCTCGCCATGACCGCCGTCCTCAGCCCGGACCAGCTGCGGCGCGCCGTGGCCGACGAGGACCTCGCCACCCTCCAGCGCGTCCCCGGCATCGGCAGGAAGGGGGCCCAGCGCATCGTCCTCGAGATCGGCGAGCGGCTCGGACCGGCGGGCGACGCCCCGCCGCAGGACGCGGACGCGGCCGACGCGCCGGCACCGGGCTCGCTCCCGGCCCACGCCGGGGAGGTCGTCTCCGCGCTGGCCACGCTCGGGTGGTCCGAGCCGCAGGCGCGCGCCGCGGTCGACGCCGTGCTCGCCGCGGACGACGCACCACCCGACGGCGACGTCCCCGCCCTCCTGCGCGCCGCCCTCACCCACCTGGGCGGGGGGCGCCGTGGCTGAGGACGTCCCGGGACCGACGGGCGGGCCGACGCAGGGCAGGTCGGACGACGACGTGCTCACCACCGGCGCCGACGACGTCGAGCGCGCCGCCGAGGCCGCCCTGCGACCCAGGCGTCTCGCGGACTTCATCGGCCAGCGCGTCGTGCGCGACCAGCTCGCGCTCGTCCTCGCCGCCGCCACCGCCCGCGGCGCCGCGCCCGACCACGTGCTGCTCTCCGGCCCGCCCGGGCTCGGCAAGACGACGCTGGCGATGATCGTCGCCCACGAGGTCTCGGGCTCGCTGCGGCTCACCTCGGGGCCGGCGATCACCCACGCCGGGGATCTCGCCGCCATCCTCTCCGCGGTGCAGGAGCACGACGTGCTCTTCATCGACGAGATCCACCGGCTCGCGCGCCCGGCCGAGGAGATGCTCTACCTCGCGATGGAGGACTTCCGGATCGACGTCGTCGTGGGCAAGGGACCCGGGGCGACCTCGATCCCGCTCGCTCTCCCGCGGTTCACGGTCGTGGGCGCCACGACCCGGGCCGGCCTGCTGCCGGCGCCCCTGCGCGACCGCTTCGGGTTCACGGCGCACCTGGAGCACTACGACGTCGACGAGCTCGTCCAGGTCCTCACGCGCTCCGCGACCCTGCTCGGCATCGAGCTCACCGAGGACGCGGCCGGCGAGCTGGCCGCCCGCTCGCGAGGCACGCCCCGCATCGCCAACCGGCTGCTGCGACGGGTGCAGGACTACGCGCAGGTGCGCGGCGCCGGCGTCGCGGACCTGACGGCGACCCGTGCGGCGCTGACCATCTTCGAGGTCGACGACCTCGGGCTCGACCGGCTCGACCGGTCCGTGCTCACGGCGCTGTGCACGCGGTTCGGGGGCGGGCCGGTCGGGCTGACCACGCTCGCCGTGTCGGTCGGCGAGGAGCCGGAGACCGTGGAGACCGTCGCCGAGCCGTTCCTCGTGCGCGAGGGGCTCGTCGTGCGCACCCCGCGGGGGCGGGCAGCCACCACGGCCGCGTACGCGCACCTGGGTCTCGAGCCGCCGGCCGAAGGCACGCTCTTCTCCTGAGACCGCACGCCTCCTGAGACCGCACGCCTCCTGAGACCGCACGCGCGTCTCGTGACAGGGCGCTCAGCACCCTCCGGCCGGCGCTGCCCGCGCCTGGCCGCCCGGTCCGGGAGACAACCTTCACGGAGAGCCTGGGCCCGGCCGGAGCGCCCACGCCCTAGACTGCTCTGGTTCGCCCCTTCACCTGATTGGTCTGCGCGTGGATCCCACACTGCTCCTCCTCGTCCTCGGCATGGTCCTGCTCTTCTGGTTCATGAGCCGGCAGGGGAAGAAGGCCCAGCAGCGCCAGCGGGAGAAGGTCGAGGAGGGCCTCGTCCCGGGCGGCTGGGTGCAGACCATCGCGCGCACCTACCACCAGGTGGTCGAGGTCAACGGCGACATCATCACCCTGTCGAACCCCGACGGCAGCGAGTACCTCGTCCACCGCACCGGCATCGCGCAGCCCACGCAGTCGCCCTACGAGCTGATGTCCGACGGGTCGCACGACGACCTCGACGACGAGCCCGTGGCCGACGCCGCGACCGAGACATCGGTCGACGACGCCCGCGAGTCCGCGGGCGGCGACGCTCCCGCCGTGGACCAGGAGAACGAGTGGTTCGACGACGGCCGCCCCGGCCGCGACGACCGCAGCTGACGCCCGTCCCGACGTGTCCGACCCGAAGAAGCGGCGTGAGCCGCGCCGCCCGAGGCTGCCCCGCCCCGCGCGCACGCTCCTGGGCCTGCTGGTCCTCGTCGTCGCGCTCGTGGGCACGCTCACGGCCGGCAACCTCGCCGGCAGTGCCTCGCCGGTGCCCCGTCTCGCGCTCGACCTCGAGGGCGGCACGCAGGTCATCATGACCCCCCGCACCACGGACGGCTCCGCCATCGAGGGCGAGGACGTGGCGCAGGCGATCGAGATCATCCGCAACCGCGTCGACGGCTCGGGCGTCGCGGAGGCCGAGATCACGAGCCAGGGCGCGCAGAACATCGTCGTCGCGATCCCCGGGCGTGCGTCGGAGGAGACCCTCGAGCTCATCAGCCGGTCCGCGCAGCTGAGGTTCCGCCCGGTGCTCGCCCTCCAGGACCCCACGACGATCGACCCGAGCCAGCTGCTGCCCGAGGAGGCCCCGACCGACGGCGCCGAGTCCCCGACCGATGGTGCCGAGGCGCCGACCGACGGCGCCGGGTCGCCCGCGGAGTCGGGGTCCGAGTCGGCCACCGCCGGCGCCGGCACCGACCGCGCCCTGGCGGCGGCCGCCGACGCCCCCACCGACGGTCCCGGCGCCGCCGAGATCCCGGACGAGGTGCGCGGCGCTGCCTTCATCGCGGCCGACGCCGACGGCGACGGCGAGCTCGCGACCGAGCCCACCGAGGAGCCGGCCGACACCTCCGACACGGCGTGGATCACCGAGCGCGTCCAGTACGACATGTACGCGCTGGACTGCACGGACCCGGCCAACCAGGCCGGCGGCTGGGCGGACGACTCCGGCACCGCGGTGGTCGCGTGCGACCCCACCGGCCAGCAGAAGTTCGTGCTCGGTCCGGCCGTCGTCGAGGGCACGCAGCTGACGGGCGCCAGCTCCGGGATGCAGGTCAACAACCAGGGCATGTCGACGGGGCTCTGGGCCGTCAACCTCGAGATGAACTCCGAGGCCACCGAGGTGTTCGCCGAGGTCTCCCAGCGCCTGCCCACCCTACCGCCGCCGCAGGACCAGTTCGCCATCGTGCTCGACGGCGTCGTCCTGTCCAACGCGGGGTTCAACAGCGCGATCCTCGACGGCAGCGCGCAGATCACCGGCTCGTTCACCGACGAGGAGGCGAACGCGCTCGCCAACCAGCTGAACTTCGGCTCCCTGCCGATCACGTTCGAGGTGCAGTCCACCGAGCAGATTTCCGCGACGCTGGGCTCCGAGCAGCTGACCAACGCCGCCCTCGCCGGCCTCGTGGGCCTGGTTCTCGTCGTCGGTTACATGATCTGGCAGTACCGCGGCCTGGGCCTGCTCTCGGTCGCGAGCCTCGCGGTGGCCGCCGCGATCGTCTACCTCGTCATCGCGCTGCTCAGCTGGTCGATCAACTACCGCCTCTCGCTGCCCGGCGTCGCGGGACTCATCATCTCCATCGGGACGACGGCGGACTCGTTCATCGTGTACTTCGAACGGATCCGCGACGAGATCCGGGACGGCCGCACCCTGGCCTCCGCCGTCGAGCACGGCTGGAAGCGGGCCCGGCGCACGATCATCGCGTCCGACGCGGTGAACTTCCTCGCGGCGATCGTGCTCTACCTGCTCGCCGTCGGCGGGGTGCGCGGCTTCGCGTTCACCCTCGGACTGACGACGATCATCGACCTCGTCGTCGTCGTGCTCTTCACGCACCCGGCGATGCAGCTGCTCGTGCGCATGCCGTTCTTCCGGGACGGCCACACGCTCTCCGGACTCTCACCGGAGCGACTCGGTGTCGACCCCGCTCTCTACCGGGGCGCCGGCCGGTTCCGGTCGCGCCGGTCCTCGACCGGCACGGGCGAGGGCGGGTCCGGGGACGACGACGCCGGCACCACCGACGGGACGAAGGTTCCCGTGGGGGCCGGCACGACCATCGCCGAACGCCGGGCGGCCGAGCGGCGTGCCGAGCGCGAACGACGCAAGAAGGAACGATCGGTCGACCCCTACGCGGGGCTCGGCGGGTCCGGCGACGACGGGGCGGTGGTCTGATGGCGTCCCTCTCCTCGATGGGCAACGACCTCTACACGGGGAAGCGCTCCTTCGACATCGTCGGCAGGCGCCGCACGTGGTACGTGGCCGCCGCCGTCCTCGTCCTGATCTCGGTCGGGGTGCTGCTCGTGCGGGGCATCAACCCGGGCATCGACTTCCGCGGCGGCTCGCAGTTCACGGTCTCCGGCGCGGCGACGCTCGACCAGTCGCTGGCGACCGACGCCGTCGCCGACGTCGGCGGCGAACCGCCCCGGGTGGCGGTCGTCGGATCGTCCTCGCTGCGCGTGCAGACGGCCGAGCTCTCCGACGAGCAGACGCGCGAGCTGAGCGAGGGCCTCGCCGAGGCCTACGACGTCCCGGTCGACGACGTCACGGCGACGTTCGTCGGGCCCACCTGGGGCGCGGACGTCACCCGGCAGGCGCTGCTGTCGCTCGGCATCTTCCTCACCGCCGTGTCGGTGGTGATGGTCCTGTACTTCCGGGCCTGGACGTTCGCGGCGGGGGCGATCATCGCGCTGCTCCACGACGTCGTCCTCACGGTCGGGATCTACGCCGCGATCGGTTTCGAGGTCACGCCGTCGAGCGTCATCGGCTTCCTCACGATCCTCGGCTACTCGCTGTACGACACGGTCGTGGTCTTCGACAAGGTGCGCGAGAACACCGCCGACGTCCTCGAGCAGGGACGGGACACGTACGCCGAGCGCTCCAACCTCGCCGTCAACCAGACCCTCGTGCGCTCCATCAACACGTCGGTCACCGGGCTGCTGCCGGTCGGTGCGATCCTCATCATCGGTGTCCTGCTCCTCGGGGCGGGCACGCTGCGCGACATCGCGCTCGCCCTGTTCGTCGGCATGCTGCTGTCGACCGTGTCGTCGGTGTTCATCGCGGCGCCGGCCGAGGTCAGCCTGCGGATGCTCGACAGCGACTACCGGCAGCACACCGACGACGTGCTGCTCGAGCGCGCCGGAGAGCACCCGGAGGCGCGCCCGGCCGACGGCACCGACCACGAGCCCGACGACGAGGCCGGCCGGTCGGCGGGAGCCGGGTCCGCCGCGGGCTCACCGACAACCGCGGTCCGACGGAGGAAGAAGCGATGAGCACAGCCAGCGCAGGTGAACCCGGCTTCGGTCCCGAGATCACGGCGATCGTCGATCAGCACATCGCCCTGGTCCCCGACTACCCCAAGCCCGGGGTCCTGTTCCGGGACATCACACCGCTGCTCGCCGACGGGCCCGCGTTCGCCGCGCTCGTCGACGCCTTCGCCGAGCGTTACCGCGGCAGGGTCGACGCCGTCGCCGGACTGGAGTCCCGCGGGTTCATCCTCGGGGCGCCCGTGGCGGTCGCGCTCGGGGTCGGCATGATCACTGTCCGCAAGGCCGGTCGCCTGCCGGGCGAGGTCATCGGCGCGGACTACTCCCTGGAGTACGGCGAGGCACGCATGGAGGTGCGACCCTCGACGGTGGCGCGCGGCCAGCGGGTGCTCGTCGTCGACGACGTCCTCGCCACGGGTGGGACGGCCGCGGCCGCGTGCCGACTCATGGAGGAGGCCGGCGCCGAGGTGGCCGGCCTGGGGATGCTCATCGAGCTGGCCGAACTCGGCGGACGCGCGCGCCTGACGGGACGGCAGGTCGACTCGGTCGTCGTCGTCTGAGGCCGGGCCCGCGTCGGCCGGTCCCCGGGTGGAGCACTATCATCCTGGGATGACCATCGAGCGGACCGGGCAGCCGGCGGCGTCCTCGCCGTCCGGCTGGGGACGCTCGCGCCTCGTGTGGCTCGGCGGACGCTCCCACCAGTTCCCCGCGGCGATCGAGCCCGTCATCGGCGCGCTGCGCGCCAGCCACCCCAAGGCCAACGTCCAGCTCGTCCGGCGGGCCTACGAGGTCGCGGAGCGTGCCCACGAGGGACAGACGCGCAAGTCGGGCGAGCCCTACATCACCCACCCCGTCGCGGTGACGACGATCCTCGCCGAGCTGGGGATGCCCGACGTCGTGGTGGCCTCCGCGCTGCTGCACGACACGGTGGAGGACACCGACTACTCGCTGGACCAGGTGCGCAAGGACTTCGGCGACGAGATCGCGCTCCTCGTCGACGGCGTGACGAAGCTCGACAAGGTCCACTACGGCGAGGCCGCGCAGGCCGAGACGGTGCGCAAGATGGTCGTCGCGATGGCCAAGGACATCCGCGTCCTCGTCATCAAGCTCGCGGACCGCCTGCACAACGCGCGCACCTGGCGGCACGTCTCCCAGGAGTCCGCGCGCCGCAAGGCCCGCGAGACGCTCGAGATCTACGCCCCGCTCGCGCACCGGCTCGGCGTCAACACCATCAAGTGGGAGCTCGAGGACCTCTCGTTCCGCACGCTCTACCCCAAGGTCTACGACGAGATCGACCACCTGGTGGCCGAGCGGGCGCCCGCCCGCGACGAGTACCTGGCGAAGGTCCGCTCCCAGATCGAGCAGGACCTCAAGACGCACCGGCTCAAGGCGGTCGTCACCGGCAGACCGAAGCACCACTACTCGATCTACCAGAAGATGATCGTGCGGGGCCGCGACTTCGACGACATCTTCGACCTCGTCGGGGTTCGTGTGCTCGTCGACTCGGTCGGCGACTGCTACACGATGCTCGGCGCCGTGCACGCGCGATGGACGCCCATGCCGGGGCGCTTCAAGGACTACATCGCGATGCCGAAGTTCAACCTCTACCAGTCCCTGCACACGACCGTGCTCGGCCCGGGCGGGCGGCCGGTCGAGATCCAGATCCGCACCCACGCCATGCACCGGCGTGCCGAGTACGGCGTGGCCGCCCACTGGAAGTACAAGGAGGGCTCCCGTGCGGGACGTGCCGCGCCCGAGCCGTCCGGCGGGGAGATGGGCTGGCTGCGCCAGCTCGTCGACTGGCAGAAGGAGACCGCCGACCCGGGCGAGTTCCTCGACTCCCTGCGCTACGAGATGGCCGGCTCGCAGGTCTACGTGTTCACGCCCAAGGGTGACGTGCTCGCGCTGCCCGGCAGCTCGACCGCGGTGGACTTCGCCTACGCCGTGCACACGGAGGTCGGTCACCGCACCGTCGGGGCCAAGGTCAACGGCAAGCTCGTCCCGCTCGACCGGCGCCTCGACAACGGTGACTCGGTCGAGGTGATCACGTCGAAGTCTCCCGAGGCGGGCCCCTCCCAGGACTGGCTGAGCTTCGTCGCGAGCCCGCGCGCGAAGAACAAGATCCGGCAGTGGTTCACGAAGGAGCGCCGGGAGGAGGCCGTCGAGGGCGGGCGGAACGCGCTGGCCAAGGCCATGCGCAAGCAGAACATGCCGATCCAGCGCCTCATGAGTGCCGAGGCCGTGCACTCGCTCGCGGTGGAGATGCGGTACGCCGACGTCACGGCCCTGTACGCCGCGATCGGCGAGGGGCACGTGTCCGCGGCGAACGTCGTCGCCAAGCTCGTGGAGTCGATGGGCGGCGACGACGGGGCGGAGGAGACGCTCGCCGAGGCGACGATCCCCGGCACCGGTACGCCCGTGCGCCGCAGCGGCGACTCGGGCATCGCCGTCGAGGGCATGGACGGCTCCGACGTGTGGGTGAAGATCGCTCGCTGCTGCACCCCCGTCCCGGGCGACCCGATCGTCGGGTTCATCACCCGCTCCCAGGGCGTGTCCGTGCACCATGCCGAGTGCCAGAACGTCGACCAGCTGCGCACGCAGAGCGAACGGCTCGTCGGCGTGGAGTGGGTCGAGAGCCCCGAGTCCACGTTCCTCGTGCAGGTGCAGGTCGAGGCGCTCGACCGGCACGGCCTGCTGTCCGACCTCACGCGCGTGCTCTCGGAGAACCACGTCAACATCCTGTCCGCGTCGATCTCGACCACCCGTGAGCGGGTGGCGATCGGCCGGTTCGTCTTCGAGATGGCCGAGACCGCGCACCTGGGCTCGGTGCTCAGGGCGATCCGGCAGGTCCAGGGCGTGCTCGACGTCCAGCGGGTGATGGGGCGGCGGCCGGAGGGCCGGCGCGGCTGACCCGGGCCGTGCCGTGGGTCGCGCGGTCGGCCGTGCGGGGACCCCTACGCGGCGGAGGTGATCGCCGCGGGCACGTGCGGCAGCACGTCGTCGAGCGTCGTGAGATCGAGGGGGACGCCCGCGCCGACGAGTCGACCGCCGAGGGCGAGGCGGGTGAGGGCGACCGCGACGGCGGCGGTCGCCCCGTAGTCCGAGTCGCAGACGAGCCGAACCCCGTCCCGGTCGGGACGCCCGGCGCGACGGCCGAGCACGCGGACGGTGAGCATCGCCTCCTCGGGCCGATCCGGGTCGTGCGTGGCCAGGGGCGCGAGCACGGGAGCGAGCGGGCGCAGGACGCGGGTCCGGGCCAGCCCGGCGACGACCCGGGTGAACGCGGGGGAGTCCCAGCCGGTCCAGTACCGGACGTCGGCGCCGGTGGCGTCCTCGAGCAGTGCTCGTTCGGGGTGCTCGAACCGGCGCAGCCCCGGCTCGCGAGGATGACGGTCCGCCAGACCGGGCCGCCGGGTCGGCGGGACGGGCGCGGCGACCCAGCGCAGCATCGCCTCGGTCCCGTCCGGCCCGACCGACGCGTTCGTGCTCTGGTGGTACAGCAGCTCGACGTGGTCGACCTGGTCGAGCCCGGAGACGAGGTCCGTCACCACGAGCCCGGACAGCCCGGGGAACATCCCCGCCATCGTCACCGAGGCGACGCCCCGCCGGCGTGCGCGGGCATCCGTCGCGCGTACCTGGGCGGTCAGAGTGGGGTCCGGGCTCACGTCGACGACGTGGACGCCGGCGCCCAGGCCGACCTCCTGCACGAACGGACGGTCCTGTGGCGCCGCGACGACGAGGGCGTCCGCACCGTCGAGGGCCCGGGCGATGCTCGCGGCGTCGCGGACGTCGAGGTGCACCTGCTCGGGTGCGCCGACGGCCCGCGCGGTCAGTGGTGCGCGCTCGGCCCGGTGGTCGCCCGCCACGACGGTCGCGTCCGTGGTCCGCGCGAGCCTGGTGGCGATGCGTCCGCCCAGCACCCCGGACGCTCCTGCGACGACGATGCGGGGCACGGGACTCCTTCGGCGACGGGTTCTCGTTCGGCGACGGTGTCCCGTTGATCCGGACGGCCGACGCCGCGAGACTACGCCCCCGCGCCCTACGTGGATACGGGCCTGCGCCCGAGGTCACCTATGGGCCGGTGCCCGAGGTCGACGAGGACGAGGTCGAGCAGCTCGGTGGCCCGGCGGATGCCGGGCAGCCCGGTGCGCTCGAGGACCGCACGCCGGACGTCGGCGGCCACCGCGCGATCCCCGAGCAGCGCGCGCGCCGGCCCCGCCGACCGGTCGAACGGAAGACGGCGAACGAGGTCGAGCACCGTGCGCGCCGGCGTCGTGGCCGGGACACCGTCGACGTGTGTGAGGTCGTGCGCGCGCAGGACGATCTTGTGTCGGGCCCTGCCCGTGCGCCCGGGGGCTCGCGCCGTGTCGGGGATTCTGGGGCGAGGGCCGCCGACGTGGACCCAGGCGGCCGAGCCGAGACAGAGCACCTGGTGGGGGCTGAGCTCCTCGGACGCCTGTGCTGCCCGTGCCGCGCGCGCCAGACCTGCGCCGATCGCCGCCGGCGGCGTCGTCCCGTCCGCCGACTCCCACACGGTCGACAGGGGCGGGGGGTCGGCACCACCGGGGGTGCGGACGACGAGGGCGTCGCCGTGGACCGGTGCCACCAGCTGGGGTGCGGGGAGGGCACGTGGGGCGAGCCAGGTCAGAGCCGGATGCATGTGCCCACGATGGCCTGGACGCCCGCGGCCCCGCCCACGATCTGTGGACGGGGCCGCGGGAGCGGTGCCTGTGGATGGATCAGGCGTCGGCGGACGCCTGTATCTGGGCGAGCCAGGAACGGCGAGCGTCGAGCGCCTCCTGGGCGGTGGCGATCTTCTTGTCGTCGCCGGTGGCCCGGGCCTTCTCGAGGTCCTCCTCGAGGCCGGCGATGGCGTCCTCGAGCTGGGCGAGCATGCCGTCCGCCCTGGCCTTCTTCTCGGGGTCGGACCGGTTCCAGCGCTCGGCCTCGGCGTCGCGGATGGCCTTCTCGACGGCGCGCATGCGGCCCTCGACGCGCTGGATGTCCGCCCGCGGCACCTTGCCCGCCTCCTCCCACTGGTCCTGCAGCGGACGCAGGGCGTTCTTCGCGGCCTCGACGTCCGTGATCGGCAGGAGGGCCTCGGCCTTCGTGAGGATCTCGAGCTTGACCTCGAGGTTGCCCTCGTACTCCTTGTCGATCGCCGCGTTGGCGGCGGTGCGGTTGTCGAAGAAGCGCTGCTGCGCGGTGCGGAATCGGTGCCAGAGCTCGTCGTCGACCTTCTTCGAGGCGCGTCCGGCCGCCTTCCACTGGTCCATGAGGTCGCGGTAGGCGCCCGAGGTGGGTCCCCAGTCGGTCGAGCCGGAGAGCTCCTCTGCGCGCGTGATGAGCTTCTCCTTGGCCCGGCGCACCTCGTCCTGGCTGGCGTCGAGCTCGTGGAAGAACGCCTTGCGCTGCTTGTCGAACTGGGTGCGGGCGGCGGAGAAGCGCTTCCACAGCGCGTCCTCGTCCGGCTTGTCGATGCGCGGACCCGAGCGCTGGGCCTTCTTCCAGCTGTCGAGCAGGCCCCGCATCTCCTCGCCGGAGGCCTTCCACCGGGTGTTGGCGGGGTTCTGGGCGGCGATCCCCTCGGCCCGCTCGATGAGCGCGGTGCGCTCGACGAGGGCCTCGGCCTTGGCCTCGGCGCGCGCGACGCGCGCCTTCTCGCGCTCGACCTCGATGACCTGCTCGACGGCGGCCAGTCGCTCGCGCAGCGCCGGCAGGTCCCCGACGGCGGCCGGCTCGGCGAGCTGCTCGGTGAGCTTGCGATGCGTCTGGCCGGCCTCCTTCGGGGTGATGTGGCTCAGGCGCGTCTCGAGGAGCGCGACCTGAGCGGCGAGGTCGAGGTAGCGGCGCACGTACATGCCGAGCGCCTCCTCCTCGGAGCCGCCCGGGAACTGACCCACGATCCGTTCCGAGTCGCCGTCCTTGACGTAGACCGTGCCCTCCTCGTCGACCCGTCCGAAGGCGGCTGCCGCCGCGGCGAGCGCGGGGTCCAGCGCCGGCTGGGGGGCGGCGGGAGCGGCCGCGGCGGCCGGGACCGGTGCGACCGACGGCTTGGCCGGCATCGCCTTCGGCGTCGGCACGGAGCCCGGTGTCGGTGCGGGCGCCCCGCCCGGCCGTGGGCGCGGGGTGGGAGCCGGCGGCGCAGGAGGCGCGTCCGGTGCGTGGGACTCCGGTGCCGCAGCCGCGGGTGCGGGTGCGGGTGCGGGTGGCGCCGGGGCTGCCTCGGGAGCCGGCGATGCTGCCTCGGGTGCCGGTGGTGCCGGTGGTGCCGGGGCTGCCTCGGGTGCCGGGGCTGCCTCGGGTGCCGGGGCTGCCTCGGGTGCCGGGGGTGGTGCCGGGGCTGCCGGGGGTGCCGGGGCTGCCTCCGGACCATGCGCAGTCTCGGGAGCCGGCGGCGCGGGAGGCGCGTCCGGTGCGGGCGGTGCCGGCGCAGTCTCGGGTGCCGGCGGCGCGGGAGGCGCTTCGGGAGCCGGCGCGGTCTCGGGTGCCGGTGGAGCCTCCGACGCAGGCGGTGCGGACGGCGCGTCCGCGGCTGGCCCCGGCCCAGCCTCGGGCGCAGGAGGGCCGGCCTCGGCCGGCTCCGGTGCCGGATGCGCGGCCGCGCGGGCCGATTCCTCCTCGGTGGTCCCGGGCGCCTCGGGGGAGCCGTGGGGCTCCGCGGGTGCGTTCTCGTCGCGGTAGGGCTGATCGCTCACGTCGCTCACTCCATGCCGAGGCCCGCGTGCGGGCGTCGTCGTCACCGCGGCACCGACCTGGTGCGCGGGTCCCCGGCTCGGCAGGGGACCCGGACAGCGTAGTTCGCTCCGCGCATCCGCACCGACACGTGACCGTCCGCGCGCGGGCGAAAGGTTCGAATCCCACCGAGAGTGCAGTCCGGCCCGAGAGGGCCACGCCCGCGAGCTGCGCCCCGGGCCCCGTCTACCCTGGCGGCATGCTCGTCCGCCGCGTCGTCGCCCCGGCCCTCGAGGTCAACACCTTCGTCCTCGCCCCGGCCCAGGACGGCCCGTGCGTCGTCGTCGACCCGGGAGCCGGCTCCGCCGAGCTCCTCGCCCCGGTGCTCGAGCACCTGGGGCTGAGCGTCGGCGCCGTCCTCGTCACCCACGGCCACCCGGACCACGTGTGGGACGCCGCCGCCGTCGCGGACCCCGCCGGCGTCCCCGTGCAGATCGCGGCACCCGACCGGCCCCGCCTGGCGGACCCCGCCGGCGCCGACCAGGTCGGCGACCTCCTCGGCGGCCAGTTCCCGCTGATCGCAGGCACCCCGTGGCGCCGGCCGGCCGCCGTCCAGCAGATGTCCACCGACCTCCTCACCGGCGGGGGAGCGGCGGTCGTCCCCGCGCTCGGCGTGCGCGGCATCCCCGCCCCCGGGCACACGGCAGGCTCGACGGTGCTGCTGCTCCAGGCCGACGAGCTCGACACCGGCGAGCCCGGCGACCCTGGCCACGTGCGGCTACCGACCCCGACGGTGCCGCACCTGCTGCTGCTCACCGGCGACGTCGTCTTCGCGGGCTCCGTCGGCCGCACCGACCTGCCCGGCGGCGACCCCCGAGCCATGGACGAGACGCTGCGGACCCTCACGCGCGTCGTCGACCCGCGCTCGATCCTCCTGCCGGGCCACGGTCCCGTCACCACCCTGCAGCACGAGCTCGCCACGAACCCCTGCCTCTCCTGAGACCTGGCCGGCCGATCGACATCGGGCAAGGCCCGGAGCGTGCGCGATGGGAGCAGACGCACACCGCCGGGCCACCCGACGCGGCCGCACCGCACGGGCGGGGGCGACCATCGGTGGAACAATCGGGCCCATGGCTCGTACCCCCTCGTTGTCCGGATTCCCCGAATGGCTGCCCGACGGACGTCTCGTCGAGAACCACGTCCTGGACACGCTGCGGCACACCTTCGAGCTGCACGGGTTCGCGCCGATCGAGACCCGTTCCGTCGAACCGGTCGAGCAGCTCCTGTCCAAGGGCGAGACCTCCAAGGAGATCTACCTCCTCAGCCGTCTCCAGGCCGACGACGACGCCGCCGGCGATCCCGCGTCCGGCACCGACCGGCGGCTCGGGCTGCACTTCGACCTCACGGTCCCGTTCGCGCGCTGGGTCGTCGAGCACGCCGGGGACCTGACGTTCCCGTTCCGCCGCTACCAGATCCAGAAGGTCTGGCGCGGGGAGCGCCCCCAGGACGGCCGGTTCCGCGAGTTCACCCAGGCCGACGTCGACGTCGTCGGCGACGGCGCGCTGGCCGAGCACCACGAGGCCGAGCTCGCCCTCGTCATGGCCGAGGCCCTCGCCGCCCTGCCGGTGCCGCGCGCCGTCGTCCGCGTCAACAACCGCAAGCTCTCCCAGGGCTTCTACTCCGGCATCGGGCTCACCGACGTCGAGGCCGTGCTGCGGTCGATCGACAAGCTCGACAAGATCGGTCCCGAGGCCGTGGCGGCGCTGCTGGCCGACGAGGCGGGCGCGAGCGAGCAGCAGGCCGAGCAGGCCCTGCGGCTCGCCGGGATCCGCGGCACCGCGTCCGAGGTCGAGGAGCAGGTCCGCGCCCTCGGCGTGCGCACGGACCTCCTCGACGAGGGGCTCGACTCCCTGCTCGCCGTGCTGTCGTCCGCCGAGCGCCGCCGCCCGGAGGCCGTCGTCGGGGACCTGTCGATCGCCCGGGGCCTCGACTACTACACGGGGACCGTCTACGAGACGACCCTGCTCGGCCACGAGGACCTCGGCTCGATCTGCTCCGGCGGACGGTACGACTCCCTCGCCACCGCCGGCTCCCGGACCTTCCCGGGGGCAGGACTGTCGATCGGCGTCTCCCGCCTGGTCGCCCGCATCCTCGGCGCCGACCTGGCGCGCGCGTCCCGTCCGGTGCCCAGCGCCGTGCTCGTCGCGGTCGCCGACGAGGACCACCGCGGCGCGTCCGACGACGTCGCCGCGGCACTGCGGGCCCGCGACATCCCCGTGGAGGTGGCCCCGAGCGCGGCGAAGTTCGGCAAGCAGATCCGCCACGCCGACCGGCGCTCGATCCCGTTCGTCTGGTTCGTCTCGGGCGACGGCCACGAGGTCAAGGACATCCGCTCCGGCGAGCAGGTCGCCGCCGACCCCGCCACCTGGGAGCCGCCGGCCGGTGACCGCCGGCCGACGGTCGCGCCCACCGTCGAGGACGGCCGGTGAGCCTGCCCGCAGGCACCGGCGCCGCGGCACGGCGCGTCCTCGCGGCACTCACCGAGCTGCGTGAGGTCCTCGGCGCCGTGCGGCTCCCGCTGGCCACACCGGTCGCCGCGGGCGCGCGCACCCAGGCGCAGCGGGTCACGCAGCAGCTCGACGACTACGTGCTCGCGCGGTACTCCCGGATCGACGCGCCGCTTCTCGCCGTCGTGGGCGGTTCGACCGGTGCCGGCAAGTCGACCCTGGTCAACGCCCTCCTCGGCGCACCGGTGACCAGCGCGTCCGCCATCCGCCCGACCACGCGCCGGCCGCTGCTCGTCCACCACCTTCTCGACGAGGAGTGGTTCGCGGGCGACCGGGTGCTGCCCGGGCTCGCCCGCGTGCACGTCTCCGGCGACGCCGCGCCGACGCCCGCCGGCGAGGGCACCCACGGCGAGCTCGAGCTGCGCGTCTCGGACCGGGTGCCGCCGGGCCTGGCGGTCCTCGACGCACCGGACATCGACTCGGTGGTCGAGGACAACCGCCGCCTCGCCGGCGAGCTCCTCGCCGCGGCGGACCTGTGGGTGTTCGTCACGACCGCCGCCCGATACGCGGACGCCGTGCCGTGGGAGCTCCTCGCCGAAGCCGCCGCACGACGGATCGTCGTCGCCGTCGTCCTCAACCGCGTGCCGCAGGGGGTGTCGGGGGAGGTCCGCCATGACCTGTCCGCGCGGCTCGCCGCCGCCGGCCTCGGCCGGGCGCCCCTGTTCACCGTCGCCGAGGTGCCGATCCCGGACGGCGGGCTCCTGCCGGACATGGACGTCGCGCCGCTGCGCGCCTGGCTCGGCGGCATCGCCACCGACTCCGCCTCGCGTGCGGCGGTCGCCCGGGCCACGCTCGGCGGCGCCGTCGACGATCTCGTCCGGCGCACGGCCACGGTCGGCGAGGGCGCACGCGAGCAGTCCGTCGTCGTCGACCGCCTGCGCGAGGACGTCGACATCGCCTACGGCGCGGCGGAGGAACGGGCCGTCGCAGCCGCCGGCGACGGCTCGATGCTGCGCGGCGAGGTGCTCGCCCGGTGGCAGGAGCTCATCGGGACCGGGGAGCTCATGCGCGCCCTGGAGTCCCGGGTCGGCCGCATCCGCGACCGCATCGTCTCCGCACTCACCGGCAAGGGGTCTCCGGTCGAGCCCGTCACCGAGGCGATCGAGACCGGGATGCTCGCCGTCCTCGTCGAGGAGGTCCGTCGCGCGTCCGCCGAGGCCGAGCGGGCCTGGCTGCGCGAGCCGGCCGCCCGTGAGCTCGTGCGCGCCGCCGTCGCCCACCGGCCGGACGACGAGGCGATCCGTGCCCGCGCCGCCGACGAGGTGCGCGCCTGGCAGTCCGCCCTGCTCGACCTCGTGCGTGAGGAGGGCGCCGACCGCCGGCAGACCGCCCGCGCGCTGTCCTTCGGCGTCAACATCCTCGGCGCCGCCCTCATGGTCGCGGTCTTCGCGTCGACGGCGTTCATCCCGACCGGCGCCGAGGTGGCCGTCGGCGGCGGCACGGTGGTCGTCGCACAGAAGATCCTCGAGGCCGTCTTCGGCGACGACGAGGTCCGGCGCATGGCCGAGCGCGCCCGCGAGGACCTCGCGGGGCGCATCCGCGGCCTTCTCGCCGAAGGGGCGCGCCACTTCACGGACCAGCTGGACGCCCTCGGCGTCGACGAGGCCCTGGCGGACCGGATCGACTCCGCCGCCCGGGCGGTCGCCGACGCGCGCCGCGCGGAGAACGCCCGATGAGCGCGAGGCGCCGCGGCAGGCGCGCACGGGACACCGGGGACCTGGCGACCGACCTGACGCACCTGCGCACCGCCGTCGAGGCCGCGCGCGGCCACCTGCCCGCCGACGTGCTCGACCGGGCCGACGTCGTGCTCACGCGCGCCGGCGAGCGCGGCAGCCTCGCCCCCGGCACCACGGTGGCGGCCCTGCTGGGCGCGACCGGCTCGGGGAAGTCCTCCCTGGTCAACGCCCTCGCCGGCGCGCCGGTGGCGCGCGTGGCCCCCACGCGTCCGACGACGCAGCGCCCGCACGCCGTCACCTTCGCGCCCGGGCCGGACGGGTCGGCCGCGACCGCCGAGCTGCTCGACTGGCTGGACGTCCCCGAGCGGACGCCCGCCGGCGGTCATGACGAGCGCACGGCCGGGCTCGTCGTGCTCGACCTGCCCGACATCGACTCCACCGCCGCCGCGCACCGGGAGCTGGCCACCCAGCTGGCCGAGCGCGTCGACGTCCTCGTCTGGGTGCTCGACCCGCAGAAGTACGCCGACGCCGTGGTGCACCGGGAGTTCCTCGCGCCCATGGCGCGGCACGCCGACGTCACGCTCGTCGTGCTCAACCACGCCGACACGCTCTCCGGCGGGGCCCGGGACGCCGTCGTCGACGACCTGCGGCGGCTGCTCGCCGACGACGGTCTGGGCGGCGTCCCGGTGCTGCTGACCTCCGCACGCACGGGCGAGGGCGTCGCCGAGCTCGCCGGTGCCGTCGCGGACCAGGCCGCGTCCCAGGTGGCCGCCCACGCCCGGCTGCGCGCCGACGCCGCGACCGTCGCCGAGGAGCTCGCCGTGGCGGCGGAGCTGGACGCCGCGGAGCCGGGCAGGTCGCCCGCGGCCGACGAGCGCCAGGTCGTGGCCGCGGCCTCCGGCGCCGCCGGGGTCCCGGTGGTCACGCGCGCGGCCGCGGCCGCCTACCGTCGCCGGGCCGGTCGGCACGTCGGGTGGCCGCCCGTGCGGTGGGTCAGCCGCCTGCGGCCCGACCCGCTGCGCCGCCTGCACCTGGGGGAGCGGGGCGGAGCGGGGCGCGTGACGTCCCTGCCGCCCGCGGGACCGGCACAGGTCGCCTCGCTGACGACGGCCGTGCGCCGCCACGTCGAGGCCCGGGCCGGGGGCATGCCCGACGCGTGGCGTGCTGACGTCGGCGCGGACGTCGAGGGCCGGGTCCCGGGACTGCTCGAGCAGGTCGATCCCGAGATCGGTGCCGTGGACCTCGGCCAGGGCAGGCGCCCGGCGTGGTGGCGCGTGCTCGGCCTGATCCAGTGGGTGCTGATCGGGGCCGCGGTGGCCGGAGGCGTGTGGCTCGGGGGGCTCGCCGTCATGGGCTACCTGCGGATGCCGGCCCCCGCGACGCCAGACTGGCGCGGCTGGCCGGTGCCGACCCTGCTGCTCCTCGGCGGCGTGCTGGCCGGGCTGCTCGTGTGGGTGCTCGGCTCGTGGCTCGCGCGCATCGGCGCGCGGCGCCGCGCGGGAGCGGTGCGCAGGCGACTACGGAGCGTGATCGCCGAGCGCGTGCGCGCGGACGTCACGGAGCCGCTCGACGCGCACCTCGCGAGGTTCGAGGAGTTCAGCTCGGCCGTGCGCGCGCTGCGCTGACCGGCCGACGGTCAGTACCGCGGCTGGCGGGGGCGCGACGGCGAGGTGGAACGCCGGTCGTCGCGCCCGGGGCGGCGGTCCGAGCCCCTGCCGGCGGGCCGGTGCCCGCCCTTCGGCCCGGAGTCCTCACGCAGGTTGAGGCGCCGGCCCCCGACGACGGCGCGGGCGAGCTTCTCCCGCGAGCGGGCGTCAAGGTCGGCGCTCACCTCGACGAGGCTGAAGCTGGGGAAGATGTCGATCTTGCCGATGTCGCCGCCGCGCAGCGAGGACTCCCCGGTCAGGGCACCGACGATCGCGGCCGGCCGGACGCCGTCGCGGTGGCCGACGTCGACGCGGTAGGTCGTCCCGTCGCCGGTGCCGCGGGGGCGCCGGGCCACGCGGCCCTTGGGCTCGCGGCCGTCCTCGAAGCGGGCGCTGAGGAACTCGCCCTGCTCGTCGACGTTCTCCTCGCGCCGCGTGCGGCCGCGTCGGTCGCCCGCGCCGGAGGACCCGGGACGGTCGTCCTTCCAGCTCTTGTCCCGCTGCTTGCGCGCGGGCAGGGCGAGCTGGTCGGGCTCGGACTCCGAGCGCGGGCGCGGCCCGGAGTCGCCGACGGCCAGCGCGAGCAGGGTGGCGGCGACCTCGGCCGGGTCGGCCGGGGCGCTGACGCCCATGGCCTCGGTGAGGAGCGTGCGGTACATCTCGAGGCGGCCCGCGTCGTGCCGCTCGGAGGTCTTGAGGAGGATCGTGCGCGCCTTGTGGGCGGAGACGTCCGCGGGCGTGGGGATGACGGCCTCGGTGAGAGTGGCGTTCGTGGCCCGCTCGATCTGGCCGAGGCGGCCGCGCTCGCGCGGCGTGAGGAACGTCAGGGCGCGGCCCGTGCGCCCGGCCCGGCCGGTGCGGCCGATGCGGTGGACGTAGGAGTCGGTCTCCCGGGGCACGTCGTAGTTGACGACGAGGCCGACGCGCTCGACGTCGAGCCCGCGGGCGGCGACGTCGGTGGCGACGAGGACGTCGAGCGTGCCCTCGCGGAGCCGCTCGACGATGCGCTCGCGCTCCTTCTGCGGGACGTCGCCGGACAGGGCGGCCGCCTGGACGCCGCGGCCCTGGAGCTCGATCGCGACCTCCTCGACCTGCGCCTTGGTGCGGACGAAGACGATGGCGGCATCGGCGTCGGAGACGGCCAGGATGCGGGCGAGCGCTCCGGTCTTGTGCCGGAACGGCACGACGGCGTAGGTCTGCTCGATGTTCGCCACCGTGCTCGCCGGCGGCGTGACCGAGACGTGCGCCGGGTCGGTCATGTGCGTGGCGGCGACGCGTCGGATCGCGGACGGCATCGTGGCCGAGAACAGCGCCGTGCGGCGGTCGGTCGGCACGTGCGACGCGATCGACTCGACCTCCTCGGCGAAGCCCATCCGCAGCATCTCGTCGGCCTCGTCGAGCACGAGGAAGCGCACATGCGTGAGGTCGAGCGAGCCGCGCTCGATGTGGTCGATGACCCGGCCGGGCGTGCCGACGACGACCTGCGCGCCGTCTTTGAGCCCGCGCAGCTGCGGCGTGTACGACGACCCGCCGTAGATCGGCAGCACCTGCAGCCCCGGCATGCGGTGCGCGAAGTCGGCGATCGCGTCGCCCACCTGGACGGCGAGCTCGCGGGTCGGGGCCAGCACGATGGCCTGGACCTTGCGCAGACCCGGGTCGACAGCGGCGAGCAGGGGCAGACCGAACGCGGCCGTCTTGCCGGTGCCGGTCTGGGCGACCCCGACGACGTCCCGGCCGCTCATGAGCACGGGGATCGTGCGGGCCTGCACGTCGGTCGGCGCGACGAAGCCGAGGTCCTCGACGGCGCGGAGCAGGTCGGTCGGCAGGCCGAGCGTGGCGAAGGTGGCGGGACGCTCCTCGCGCTCGGCCGGCGCGGAGGTCTCCTGCGCGGCGGGCGCCTCGACGCTCGAGGTCTCCTCGACCTGCGGCGCCTGGTCGGCGCCGTCCCGGGGCGAGGCGTGCTCGGTGTCGGGGACGGTGTCGCCGTCGTGGCTCGGGTCGCTGGTGCGGGCAGGCTCTGTGGCGTGATCGGGCACGAAATCTCCTCGGGGTGCGGCGAGCGGGGCGCCCAGGACGGGGCGCGTGCCGCACAGTGCCCGGAAGTCGTCCGCGCCTTGTGCGTCGGAGAGAAGAGTGGGGCGTGCACGGCCATGGATGGCGCGCTCGACCCCAGACGTTACCGGCCGGGCACCCCCGGCGGGTGGTCGAGCCCCGGTGAGAACCGGCACAACGACGCCGTTGCCCCCGGTCAGGCCGGCGAGGTCGCCAGCGTCGACCGGTCGCCCTGCGAGCGGTAGGACGCGGTGGCCGACAGCAGCGCGAGCACGAGGCCGATCCCGAGCGCGGCCACGTAGGGGACCTGTCCCAGCGCGCCGGGCGGGGCGACGGCCACGGCGACCCCGGTGAGCGCGACGAGGACCGCCGGCCCGAGGGCGTCGGCGATCTGGAGGTGCGCGCTGACCTCGCCCTGGCGCGCCCGCGGGGTCCAGCCGAGCGCGAGCACCGAGGAGGAGGACATGGCGAGGCCGATCCCGCCGCCGGCGACGACCCAGGAGACGATCGTCAGCCAGGCGGGCACGTCCGGCCACGAGGTGGGGATCGCGACGGCGATGCCGGCCGCCAGCATCGACGACCCGATCCAGGGCAGCCGCGCCCGCGTCGCCTCGGTCCGCACGCGCGCAGCCACCACGGAGGCCGCGCCCCACGACAGGGAACCGACGGTCAGCACGCTGCCGGCCGACATGGCGTCCCAGCCGTGCTGCTCCTGCAGGAGCAGCACGAGGTAGACCTGGGTCGCGACGTAGGCGCCGTTGAGCAGGGCCCGGCCCGTGACGAGCGCGGGCACGCGGGCTCGCAGCCGCAGCGCGCCGCCGGGCAGTAGGCGGGGGAGGCAGGCCAGCAGCACGAGCGTGCCGAGCCCGAGGAGGATCCAGTCGGACGCCGTGAGCCCGACGCCCTCGCCGGGGGCCGAGCCCGCCGACTGCAGGAGCGCGGCCCCGGTCCCGGCCCCGACGGCGACGAGGATCGCGGAGCCGCCCCGGTCGCCCGGTGCGGATCCTCGCCTCTCGCCCGGTGCCGAGCCCCGCTGCTCGCCCGGCGTCGAGACCGGCCGGGCCCTCGGCACGTCCGGCACGTTCGGCGCGGCGGCGCGGGCCGCCGCCTCGTCGCGGCGGAGCCGGGCGAAGACCGCGAGGACGAGGAACATGGCCGGCACGGCGACGGCCGCGATCCCGAGGAACACCCACCGCCAGGACACGTGGTCCGCGAGGAACCCGGCCAGCAGCGGCCCGACCAGCGACGGCACGACCCACGCCGCGGAGAAGGCCGCGAAGAAACCCGGGCGCCGCCGGGCGGGGACGACGGTCCCCACGAGCACGTACAGCGGGACGATGACGAGCGCACCGCCCACGCCCTGGACCGCCCGGCCGAGCACGAGCAGCCACATGTCCGGGGCGAGGCCCGCGAGCGCGAGGCCGGTGATGAAGGTGACGATGCCGGTGACCAGGGCGGCCCGGGTCCCGCCCGCGTCGCACCACCTGCCGGCGGCCGTCGTCGTGGCCACCTGCGTGGCGAGCGTGATGCCGTAGGCGAGCGCGTAGAGCTGTCCGCCGTCGAGCGCCCGGGAGACCGTCGGCATGGCCGTCGCCACGGCGAGGGCCTCGAAGGCGACGAAGGTGATGAGCGCGATCGAGACGACGAGGAGGAGCCGGATCGTCCTCACGTCGGTGTGTTCCGCGAGATCGTCGCCCGCCTCAGCACTCACCCGCGCATCGTCGCCCCGCGGGGGGCGGCCGGACAACTCACCGGTGCGTGAGACGTACCATCGGGGGCGGCCCCCGCCCGTCTCGCGGGGTGCACCCCGACGGAAGGACCCCTCGTGCTCCGCACGCGCCCCGCAGGAACTCTCACCGCCGCCGACGCCGGCGCAGACGTCACGCTCGCCGGCTGGGTCGATCGACGGCGCGACCACGGCGGCGTCGCGTTCCTCGACCTGCGGGACTCCTCGGGCATCGCCCAGGTCGTCGTCCGCGACGAGGACGTCGCCCACGAGCTGCGCAGCGAGTTCGTCGTCCAGGTGACCGGCGAGGTCTCCGTGCGCCCCGAGGGCAACGCCAACCCCGAGCTCGCGACCGGCGAGATCGAGGTCATCGCCACCGAGCTCACCGTGCTCAACAGCTCGGCCCCGCTGCCGTTCCAGGTCTCGGACCACGCGGGGGACTCGGGCGCCGTCGGCGAGGAGGCCCGCCTCCGGCATCGCTACCTCGACCTGCGCCGCACCGGCCCGGCCGCCGGGATCCGCCTGCGCTCGAAGGTCAACCAGGCCGCTCGGCGTGTGCTCGACGCGCAGGACTTCGTCGAGATCGAGACCCCCACGCTCACCCGGTCCACCCCGGAGGGGGCCCGCGACTTCATCGTGCCCGCCCGCCTGGCCCCGGGCTCCTGGTACGCGCTGCCGCAGTCGCCGCAGCTGTTCAAGCAGCTGCTCATGGTCGGCGGGATGGAGCGGTACTACCAGATCGCCCGCTGCTACCGGGACGAGGACTTCCGGGCCGATAGGCAGCCGGAGTTCACCCAGCTCGACGTCGAGATGAGCTTCGTCGACCAGGACGACGTCATCGGCGTCGCCGAGGAGATCCTCGCCGAGCTGTGGGCGCTCATCGACGTGGCTATCCCGCGCCCGATCGCGCGGATGACCTACGCCGAGGCGATGCGCCGGTTCGGCTCGGACAAGCCGGACCTGCGGTTCGGCGTCGAGATCACCGAGCTGAAGGACTTCTTCGCAGACACCCCCTTCCGTGTGTTCCAGTCCCCGTACGTGGGCGCCGTCGTGATGCCCGGCGGGGCGAGCCAGCCGCGTCGCACGTTCGACGCCTGGCAGGACTGGGCCAAGCAGCGCGGTACGAAGGGCCTCGCCTACGTGACGATCGCGGAGGACGGCACCCTCGGCGGGCCGGTCGCCAAGAACATCTCTGAGGCGGAGCGGGCCGGGCTCGCGGCCGCGGTCGGCGCCGAGCCGGGGGACTGCGTCTTCTTCGCCGCCGGGGAGCAGACGTCCTCGCGCGCCCTGCTCGGTGCGGCGCGGCAGGAGATCGCGGCGCGCACCGGCCTGATCGACGAGGATGCGTGGGCGTTCGTGTGGGTCGTGGACGCGCCGCTGTTCAAGCCGGTCGCCGAGGCCCTGGACGAGGGCGACGTCGCCGTCGGCGGCGGACGCTGGACGGCCGTGCACCACGCCTTCACGTCCCCGACCCCGGAGTGGATCGACCGCTTCGAGGAGGACCCGGGCGAGGCGCTGGCCTACGCCTACGACATCGTCTGCAACGGCAACGAGATCGGCGGCGGTTCGATCCGTATCCACCGTCGCGACGTCCAGCAGCGCGTGTTCGACGTCATGGGCATCGGCGAGGCCGAGGCGCAGGAGAAGTTCGGCTTCCTCCTCGACGCCTTCCAGTTCGGCGCGCCCCCGCACGGCGGCATCGCGTTCGGCTGGGACCGGATCGTCGCGCTCCTGCACGGGGTGGACTCCATCCGGGAGGTCATCGCCTTCCCCAAGACCGGTGGCGGGTACGACCCGCTGACCGGCGCGCCCGCGCCCATCACGGAGGACCAGCGCGCCGAGGCCGGCGTCGACGCCGAGCCCGAGGACGAGGAGCAGGAGCAGGCCGAGGCGGGCAGCAGCGAGCCGACGGGCGGTACCGGCGCGCCGTCCGCACGAGCGTGACCGACGCGCACGAGGGCTTCCTCGACGGCGACCTGTTCTACCGGGCGCAGGCCGCGCGGATCGGGGCCTCGCCGCTGGCCCAGACGGCCACGGCGGGCGTCGGCGTGGGACCCGACCCGAACGGCGGGGGCCGGCGCGTGCTCGCCTCCGGCGACGTCGATCAGATCGTCGACCTGCTCATCGCCCACCCGGTCGCCGACCTGGCCTCCGCCCAGGCGCCGCTCGGGACGCTGGCCGAGCTGCGGCGTCGGGCCGAGGCGGAGGCGGACGCCCGGACGGCCCTCGCGCCGTGGCTCGCCATGACCACGGGACGGGCCTGGGACCTGCTCGCGATCCACGAGGCGCCCGAGACGAGGCCCGGTGAGGAGGCGGTGCTCCGCCTCGAGCAGGTCGAGGCGAACCGCGTCGTTCGCGACGTCCTCGCCGAGGCATACCCGGACACGTGGGCGCTCCGGCACCTCGAGGAGCACACGTGGACCGGCTACGTGCGCGACGGCGAGTGGCTGGCCGTCATGGCGTCCCGGCGCGCGCCCGTCCAGGGCGGAGGAGAGGTCGCCGTGCTCTCGGGCCTGGGCACGCGCCCGGCCCACCGGGGCCAGGGCGTCGGCTCGGCGCTCACGTGCGCGATCACGAGGCGCGAGCTCGCCGCAGGCGCGCGCGTCGTCCAGCTCGGTACGTGGGCCGACGTCGTCGGGCCCAGGCGCCTGTACGAGTCGCTCGGCTTCCGGCTCGTCCAGCAGGTGGAGAACATCGCGCCGGCCGACCCCGCCTGACCGATCGTTCAGGCCGTGCCGAGGGCCTGGCTCGGGAACGGGGCGACGGCACGCGCCCGCGGGCGCGCGACGCGCCCCGACGACCGGTGGCAGGATGAGGCGATGGTGCGCCACCTCGACATCCACCCCACGGACCCGCAGCCGCGGAAGATCGCCCAGGCCGTCGACGTCCTGCGTCAGGGCGGTCTGGTCGCCTATCCCACGGACTCGGGGTACGCGCTCGGCGCGACGCCGGGCAACAAGGACGCGATCGAGCGGATCACGCAGCTCCGGCGCCTGGACAAGAAGCACCACTTCACGCTCGTGTGCCACGACTTCGCCCAGCTCGGTTCGGTCGTCATCGTCGACAACTCCGACTTCCGGCTCATCAAGTCGCTCACGCCCGGGCCGTACACCTTCATCCTCACGGCCACGAAGGAGGTGCCGCGGATGATGGTCCACCCCAAGAAGCTCACCGTCGGCGTGCGTATCCCCGACCACCCCGTCTCCCTGGCGCTCGTGCGCGAGCTGGGGGAGCCGATCCTGTCCTCCACCCTGATCCTCCCGGACGCGGAGGAGCCCATGTCGGAGGGCTGGGTCGTGGCCGAGGAGATCGGCCACGCGCTCGACGCCGTCGTCGACTCCGACGTCACCTCGACCGAACCCACGAGCGTGCTCGACCTCAGCGAGGGGGACGTGCGCGTCGCGCGGGTGGGCGCCGGGGACGTCAGCCGGTTCGAGTGAGCAGGGAACGACGCACGGACCACCGAGCCCCGGCGGGCGTCACGAGTCCCGACGTGCGTCGTCGCTCTCGGCGGGTGCGCCGATCGCGCCGGCGATGCGCTGCTCGAAGGCGTCGGTGGCCGCGGTCGGCAGCACGACGAGTCCGCTGAGCTCGCGGGTGGCGCGCCGGTAGGCCGTCTGCCGCTCCGCATAGGTGGCCGAGGGGTCGTCGGCGAGCGAGAGGAACTTCTTGGCACGGACGAGCGCCTGCTGCTCGGTCACGGAGAACGCCGAGGCCTGACGCCGCCGCGCCTCCTGCTCGGCGACGTCGAACGCGGTCTCGTACCGGCGCACCGCGTCCCGGTACTCGGCGAGCAGCTCCGCGTCGACCGGCTCGTCGGCACCGGCGGCGCCGGGAGCACCGTCGGCATCGCCCGGCCGGAGGGCGTCGGCGTCCCGCTTGGCCCGGTGGAAGTCCACGGTCAGCGGTTCGCGCATGTCGGTCATCAGCGGGTGGTCGATGAGCTTGGCGATGTCGAGCTCGTAGTCGAGCCAGCGCTCGTCCACCGCCGCGTGCCGCGCGCGCGTGCGTTCGATCTCCCGCCGGGAGGCCTCGACCCGCTCCGCCTCTGCGTCCCGCGCGCCGTACTTGATCCGCGCGAGCTCGATCTTGTGCTTACGCCTGCGCTTGTCCCACTTGCTCACACCCGTGGCGACGCCACCGACCGCGCCGCCGATGACCCCGCCGAGGGGGAACACCAGCCACCAGTAGCCGGCGATGAAGTCGAAGAGGCCCACGACCGCACTCTAGGGTGCCGCACCTCGGCGCCCGATCGGTGACTCCGAACGCCCGCGCGGCCTGAGAATTGCGGCGCGAACGCCGTTGACCTGGCTTATCATCCTCCGCGTGCCACCCGCCATCCACGCCTCTGCCCTGCGCAAGACGTACGGCGACTTCGTCGCGGTCGACGGGATCGACCTCGAGGTGGCGCCCGGAGAGAGCTTCGGCCTGCTCGGCCCCAACGGCGCCGGCAAGTCGACGACGATGCGCATGATCGGCGGCACGCTGGACCGCTCCGGCGGGGAGCTGAGCGTGCTCGGCATGGACCCGGGCCGGCAGGGCCCCGAGGTCCGCGCCCACCTCGGCGTCATACCGCAGCAGGACAACCTCGACGAGGAGCTCCGGGTCAAGGAGAACCTCGTGATGTACGGCCGGTACTTCGGCATGTCGCGCCGCGAGCTTGCCGCCAGGGCCGACGAGCTGCTCGAGTTCGCCCAGCTCACCGAGAAGTCCCGGGCCAAGGTGCAGTCGCTCTCCGGCGGGATGAAGCGACGCCTGACGATCGCACGGGGGCTGGTCAACGACCCCAAGATCCTCCTGCTCGACGAGCCCACGACCGGCCTGGACCCGCAGGCGCGGCACATCCTGTGGGACCGGTTGTTCCGCCTCAAGGAGGGCGGGACCACGCTCGTCGTGACGACCCACTTCATGGACGAGGCCGAGCAGCTGTGCGACCGGCTCGTGGTCGTCGACCACGGCCGGATCATGGCCGAGGGCTCGCCGCGCGCGCTCATCCGCGAGTACTGCACGCGCGAGGTCGTCGAGCTGCGGTTCGGCTCCGCGCGCAACTCGTCCGTGGTGGCCGAGCTCGCGGACGTCGCCGAGCGCACCGAGGTGCTGCCCGACCGCGTGCTGCTCTACGCCGACGACGGCGAGGCCGTCGTCGAGGAGGTCGCCCACCGGGGCCTGAGCCCGATCACCTCGCTCGTGCGCAGGTCCTCCCTGGAGGACGTGTTCCTCCGGCTCACCGGCAGGAGCCTCGTTGACTGACCACGAGGACGCCGCCCGGGCAGGAGCCGGGGCGGGGGCGACGACGGGGGTGTCGTCGTCGGGCGGTCCCGACGCGACGGTCGCCACCTCCGCCGGCGCCGACCCCCGCCACCTGGCGATGGCCGCCGCCGCGCGACGCTGGGGCTGGTGGTACCAGACCGAGGCCTGGCTGCGGAGCTTCCGCTACTACGCCTTCTCGGCGCTGATGTACGCCGTCGGGCAGCCGCTCGTCTACATGATCGCCATGGGTATCGGGCTGGGCACGCTCGTCGGCCAGGGCGCGGGCACCGTCGACGGCGTGGACTACCTGACGTTCGTCGCGCCCGCGATCCTCGTCTCGACCGCGGTGATGTCGGTGACCGGCGAGATGACCTACCCCGTGATGACCGGGTTCAAGTGGCAGCGGCTCTACCACGCGCCCGCCGCGACGGCGATGAGCCCCGGGCACATCGCGCACGGCCACTTCGTCGGCGTCATGCTCCGGTTCGCCGCCCAGTGCCTCGTCTTCTGGCTCATCATGCTCGCGTTCGGCGCCACGTCGTCGCCGGCCTCGGTGCTCCTCGTGCCGATCGGCGTGCTGGCCGCCGCGGCGTTCGGTGCACCGGTGCAGGCGTACGCGTCGACGCTCGAGGACGAGGGCTTCCAGTTCTCGGCGATCCAGCGCTTCGTCGTCATGCCGATGTTCCTCTTCGCGGGCACGTTCTTCCCGCTCACCGTGATGCCCGTGTACCTCCAGTGGATCGGTTGGCTCTCCCCGGTGTGGCACGGCAGCCAGCTGGCCCGGGTGGTCTCCTACGGCGCCGACGTCGCCCCGTGGCTCATCGCCGCGCACGTCGCGTTCCTCGTGGCGTGCACGGCCCTCGGGCTCGTGTGGTCCCGGCGGTCCTACACGCGCAGGCTCTCCTCATGAGCGCGCGGTCCATGATCCGCTCGCTGTGGGCGGGCAACACCGGGGCGGTCGTCGAGCGCGGGTTCACCGTGGTGCTCGCCCAGAACTGGATCATCCTCGTCTCCGGCTTCTTCGAGCCCGTGCTCTACCTGCTGGCGATGGGGATCGGCATGGGCGGCCTCGTCGGCGAGGTCGTCGGCCCCGGCGGGCAGGCGGTCGAGTACGCCGTCTACATCGCCCCGGCGCTGCTGGCCACCTCCGCGATGAACGGCGCCATCTACGACTCGACCTTCAACGTCTTCTTCAAGCTCCGCTTCGCCAAGCTGTACCAGGCGATGCTGCAGACGAGCCTCGGTCCCCTCGACGTGGCGCTCGGCGAGATCGTCATGGCCCTGTTCCGCGGGTTCCTCTACGCGTGCGGGTTCCTCGGCGTCATGGCCCTCATGGGCCTGGTGACCAGCTGGTGGGCGCTGCTCATGGTGCCCGCGGCCGTCCTCGTCGCCTTCGGTTTCGCCGCGATCGGCATGGGGATCACGAGCTTCATGACGAGCTTCCAGCAGATGGACGTCATCGGGTTCGTCATGCTCCCGATGTTCCTGCTCTCCGCCACGCTCTACCCGATCGACGTCTACCCCGAGGCCGTGCAGTGGCTCGTCCAGGCGCTTCCGCTGTGGCACGGCGTCGAGCTGATGCGCCACCTGGGCGTCGGACACGTCGACTGGGCCACGCTCGGGCACCTCGGCTACTTCGTGGCGATGGTGGGCGCGGGGCTGTGGCTGACGACCGTGCGGCTGCGCGCCCTGTTCCTGCGCTGAAGGCGCCGGCTCGTCCGGCACCGGCAGGGGGACGGTGGCGAGGTCGTGCCGGAGGTGGTGAGGTCGTGCCTGCGGAGCACGATCTCGCCATGTGCGGCACGACCTCGGCGCAGGTGGGGACCGGACCGGGCGGCCCCGCGGTCAGGGCTGCGGGTCCTCGGCGTCGTAGTCGAGGAACTTCCTCTGGAGGGCCACGACCGCGGCGAGGGCGAGGACGCACGCAACACCGGCGGCCACGAGCGCCCAGCCCTCGCCGGTGACCGTGGCGAGCGAGCCGAGGAGGAACTCGCCCAGGCGGGGCCCGCCGGCGACCACGACGATGAAGATGCCCTGGAGCCGGCCGCGCAGGTGGTCGGGGGTGGCGACCTGCAGGATCGTGGTCCGGAAGACCATGGCGATGGAGTCCGCCGAGCCGGACACCGCGAGCGCGACGCACACGAGCACCAGCGCCCACGGCGCGCCGAGATGCCCACCCAGGAGCACGGCCGCCCCGGCGAGCGCGACGGCCACCCCGTAGGAGCCCACCGCCGCCACCGTGCCCACACCCTGCCGGCGCACCCGTCCCACGGGACCGGAGAACGTCAGCGCGAGCAGCGCCCCCGCGGCGATGGCGGCCGAGAGCACGCCGGTCGTCCCCTCGGTGCCGCCGAGCCAGACGATCGCCACCGCCGGCAGGAGGGCGCGGGGATTCGCCAGCACCATGGCGCAGAAGTCCGTGAGGAACGTCATCCGGATGTTGGGTGCGGTGGCGAGGAAGCGCACGCCGTCGGCGACCGAGCGCAGCCCGGGCATGCGCGCCCGCACGCCCGCGACCGAGCCCTGCGGCGGCACGGGCGGCAGCGTCCACATCCCCCACATCGCCACCGTGTAGAGCAGGGCGTCGCCGAGGTAGGTCATCGTGTAGCCGACGTGCTCGACCATGAACCCGGCGAGCAGCGGGCCCACGAACATCGACCCGGACATGACGATGGCGTTGAGCGCGTTCGCCGCCGGCAGCTGGTGGGGCGGCAGCAGACGGGGATAGATCGCGGAGCGCGCGGGGGAGACGATCGCGAAGCCCGTCGAGTGCAGGACCACGAGCCCGTAGAGGACCCACGTCTCGGTATTGCCGAGCGCGGCCTGCGCCACGTTGAGCCCACCGGTCACCCACAGCAGGACACCGCCGGCGAGAGCGACCTTGCGCCGGTCGAACACGTCGACGACGGCGCCGCCGTACAGGCCGACGACGACAATGGGCACGAGCGCGAACAGCCCGACGAGCCCGACCGACATCGACGAGCCGGTCAGCGCGAACAGCTGCAGCGCGATCGCGGTCGTGGCGAGCTGGGCGCCGAGGGCGGACGCCAGCTGGCCGACCCACAGGTGCCGGTAGGGGACCGACTCGCGCAGCGGCGTGAGGTCGAGGAGGAGCCGCACCTCAGTGCTCGATCGAGAAGCGCTCGTAGAGCCGCCTCAGCGGGGCCGGCGCCCACCAGTTCCAGCGGCCGAGCAGCGTCATCGTGGCGGGCACGAGCAGCAGCCGCACGAGGGTCGCGTCGAGGAGGACGGTGAGCGCGAGCCCGAGCCCGACCTGCTGGATCGCGTCGATCTCCCCGAGGGCGAACCCGAGGAACACGGCGATGATGATCGCCGCCGCGGAGGTGATGATCCGCCCCGAGCGCTGCAGCCCCCGCTCGACGGCGAGGTCGTTGTCCCCAGTTGAGTCCCAGTACTCCTTGATGCGCGCCAGGAGGAAGACCTCGTAGTCCATCGCGAGCCCGAACCCGAAGGCGACGATGATCGCCACCACGTACGTCTCCAGGCCGGCGTGCGGCTCGGACAGGCCGATGAGGCTCGATCCCGTCTCGGACGTGAAGAGCCAGGTGGTCAGCCCGAGCGACGCGGCGATCGAGAGGACGTTGATGAGCAGGGCCTTGATCGGGATGAGCAGCGACCCGGTCATGAGGAACAGCAGGACGAACACGGCCAGGACGACGACGCCGGCCGTCAGCGGGAGCCCGTCGACCAGGGAGTCGGTGAAGTCAATCTGCGCTGCCGCCGTCCCGCCGGTGAAGGTCTCGAACCCCGGGTCGACGGCGCGGATCTCCTCCGTGGCGGCGACGCCCGTGGCGTCGCCCGGGTCGTCGGTGGCGAGCGTGATGGTGACGAGCGACCGGCCGTCGTCCAGGACGCTCGGCGTCCCGACGGACTCCACACCGTCGATCGCCTCGACCGCCTCGGCCCACGCGCCGAGCTCGTCGGGCGCGGCGTCGGCCACCGTGTAGGCGTCGGCGAACCCGAGCGCGGGATAGTCCTCGGCGAGCACCTGCAGCGCCTGCCCGGTGTCGGTGTCGGTCGGGACCATCTCGACCGACGACGAGCGCAGCGTCATGTTCGCCAGCGGGGAGACGGCCACGGCGAGGAGTGCGGTGACCCCGACGAGGATCGCCCAGGGATGGCGGTGGACGAACCGGGCGAGCCTGGAGAACGCGCCCTCGTCGGACCCGGTGTCCCCGAAGGCACGCACGAGGAGCCGGAGCCCCGGGACCTTCGCCAGCGCGGAGCCGCGCGCGAGGCGGTGGCCGGTCAGGACGAGGACCGCCGGGATGAGCGTGATTGCCGCGACGACGGCCAGGAGCACGACGGCGACCGCGCCGGCCGAGATCGTCGTGAGGATGTCGGGACGCATGAGGAGCAGGCCGGCCACGGAGATCGCCACGGTGACGGCGGAGTAGAACACCGTGCGTCCCGCGGTCTCGACGCATCTGCGCACGGCCGCCATCAGCCGCGGGTCGCGGCTCCCGGGCCGGAAGGGCCCCGCGTCGTCGGTCGTCTCGCGGATGCGGGCGACCTCCTCGCGGAAGCGCGAGACCACGAGCAGGCCGTAGTCGATGGACAGGCCGAGCCCCAGGACGGTGACCACGTTGAGGACGAAGGACTGGATCTCCATCCCGTAGGTGAGCGCGAGCAGCGCACCCATGCCGGCGACGATCGACGCGAGCGCACCGATCACGGGCAGCGTCGCGGCGAGGAAGCCGCCGAAGACGACCACCATGATGAGGAGGGCGACCGGCAGCCCGATCGCCTCGCCCCGGATGAGGTCCTCCTGGATCTGGGCGTTGATGGCGTCGACGACGAGCTGGGTCGAGGTGAGGTGGGCGTCCGCGTCCGGTCCGAGGGCGGACAGGTCGGCGGACTCCATGAGCTCCACGACCTCGGCGTGGGTGGCGTCGACGTCGGCGTCGTTGTCGATGGTCGCGATCACCGCGACGCCGTCGCCCTGGGCCGAGACGAACGGGCCGGCCTGCTCGTCGGCGGGACCGCCGGGGAAAGCCGCGGGGGAGACGGCGCGGGAGACGCCCGAGATCTGGTCGAGCTCGGCGGTGAGCGGTCCGAGCACCTGGGCGACGGCGGCCTGGGTCTCGGGGTCGGCCACGTCGATCCCGGTGACGACCATCGTCACGGTGTCGGCGTCGGTCGAGCTGTCCTCCATCGCGCGGGAGGCGATCGTGGACTCGGAGCCCTCGATGACCGGTTCGTCGCCGGCGGCCATCCGGTCGAAGAGCCCGTCGCCGCCGAACCCGGTCAGTGCCCACGTCCCGGCGCCGGCGACGACGAGCACCCAGGCCAGGACGACGAGCTTCGGGAACGAGGTGACCAGTCGGCCCAGTGCGCGGAACACGAGGCTCATGCTCGCACCGCGCGACCGGCCGCACGTACCTGATTGCCGTTGCGGCCACGAGGCGTGCGCCACCCCCGCACGCCCGATGACGGCGGTCCGGATGTGGGACGGGCTCCGTAGGCTGGGGCGGTGGACCTGTTCACCTCCGCCTCGACCACCGACGACGGCACGCCCGCCGCCTCGGCGGGCGCGCCGTTGGCCGTGCGCATGCGGCCGGCGAGCGCGGACGAGGTCCTCGGCCAGGACCATCTGCTCGCGCCGGGGCAGCCGCTGCGCCGCCTCCTCGAGCCGGCCGACGCGTCCGGCTCACGCCGCACGGCCCCGGCCTCCGTCGTCCTGTGGGGCCCGCCCGGCACGGGCAAGACGACGATCGCGTACCTCGTGGCGCGCGCCTCGGGCCGCAGGTTCGTCGAGCTGTCCGCCGTCACGGCCGGCATCAAGGACGTGCGCTCCGTCGTCGAGTCCGCCCGTCGGGACCTCGTCACCTCCGGGCGGGAGACGGTGCTGTTCGTCGACGAGGTGCACCGGTTCACCACCACCCAGCAGGACGCGCTGCTGCCGGCCGTGGAGAACCGCTGGGTCACGCTCGTGGCCGCCACCACCGAGAACCCGAGCTTCTCGGTCAACGCCCCGTTGTTGTCCCGCTCGCTCCTGCTCACCCTGCGCCCGCTGACGGCCGACGACGTGCGCAGCCTCGTGGCGCGCGCCCTTCACGACGAGCGCGGCCTGGGCGGGTCGCTCACGCTTCAGGACGACGCGGCCGACGTGCTCGTGCGGCTCGCCGGGCCGGACGCCCGCAAGGCGCTGACCATCCTCGAGGCCGCGGCCGCGGCCGCGGAGGACGCCGGCGACACCGCGGTGGCCACCGCCCACGTCGAGGCGGCGATCGACGTCGCGGCCGTCGTCTACGACCGCGACGGCGACCAGCACTACGACGTGATCTCCGCGTTCATCAAGTCCATGCGCGGCTCCGACGTCGACGCCGCCCTGCACTACCTGGCGCGCATGATCGCGGCGGGGGAGGACCCGCGATTCATCGCCCGCCGCCTCATCGTCCACGCGTCCGAGGACGTCGGCATGGCGGACCCCACCGCGCTGACGACCGCGGTCGCCGCCGCCCAGGCGGTCCAGCTCATCGGGATGCCCGAGGGACGGATCCCGCTCGCGCAGGCCACCATCCACATCGCGTCGGCCCCGAAGTCCAACGCCGCCTACCTCGGCATCGACGAGGCCCTGGCCGACGTCCGATCGGGCCGATCCGGCCAGGTGCCCCACCACCTGCGCGACGCGCACTACGCCGGCGCCGAGCGGGCCGGCCACGGGGTCGGCTACCGCTACCCGCACGACGACCCGCGCGGCGTCCTGGCGCAGGACCACCTGCCCGAGGAGATCGCGGACGCCACCTACTACCGGCCCACCACCCACGGGCACGAGCGGGAGATCACAGGGCGCCTCGGCGCGATCCGCTCGATCCTGCGCGGGAAGCGCTGATACCCTGCTGAGGTTGTCCTGCGCCACCGGCGCAGGCGCTCCTGGGGTCCTGGCCACCGCCGGCACCAGCCGGCCACCACGGTCGACCCCACACCGACGGCGCAGCGCCGTTCGGTCGTGACACGAGTAAGGAATCCGCATGGCCCCCAGCCGTACCCGCCGTCAGGTGCGCCTCTCGCGCGCCCTCGGCATCGCCCTGACCCCCAAGGCGCAGAAGTACTTCGACAAGCGCCCCTACGGCCCCGGCGAGCACGGCCGCGCCCGCCGCCGCCAGGACTCGGACTACTCCGTCCGGCTCAAGGAGAAGCAGCGCCTGCGCGCCCAGTACGGGCTCCGCGAGGCCCAGATGGTCCGGGTCTTCGAGGAGGCCCGCCGCGAGCCAGGCATGACCGGTGAGTCCCTCGTCGAGCTGCTCGAGATGCGTCTCGACGCCCTCGTCCTGCGCTCCGGCTTCGCGCGCACCACCGCGCAGGCCCGCCAGGCCGTCTCGCACCGCCACATCCTCGTCGACGGCAAGATCGTCGACCGCCCGTCGTTCCGCGTGCAGCCCGGCTCGGTCATCCAGGTCAAGCCCCGTTCGCAGACGACGACGCCGTTCCAGGTGGCCGCCGCCGGCGGGCACCGCGACGTGCTCCCGGAGCTGCCGCCCTACCTCGACGTCCAGCTCGAGAAGCTGCGCGCCGAGCTCAAGCGCCGCCCGGCCCGCCCCGAGGTCCCCGTGACCTGCGACGTCCAGCTCGTCGTCGAGTACTACTCGCGCTGATCCACCCCCGCGCTGCGCCCCGGTCACGAAGGTGATCGGGGCGCAGGCATCTCAACCGGGCTCCGGATCAGCCAGAACGCCGATTGGTAACGATCGCGTCTCGGCGCGATAGTCTGCCCCGAGCCGCCCGGCCCCGTCCGGTCTGCGGACGCCCCCCGAACCGCCGAAGAGGACCGATGCGCACCGCCGAGATCCACCGCCGTTGGAACGAGCACTTCGCCCGGCACGGTCATGAGGTCGTCCCCTCGGCCTCGCTCGTCTCGCCGGACCCGTCGCTGCTGTTCACGATCGCCGGGATGGTGCCGTTCATCCCGTACATCGTCGGTACGGAGAAGGCGCCGCACCCCCGCATCTCCTCGGTGCAGAAGTGCATCCGCACCAACGACATCGAGAACGTCGGCCGCACGACGCGCCACGGCACGTTCTTCCAGATGGCCGGCAACTTCTCGTTCGGGGACTACTTCAAGGAGGGGGCGATCGACCTCGCCTGGGAGTTCATCACGGACGCCGAGCGGGGACTCGGGCTCGACGGCGACCGCATGTGGGTGACGGTCTGGGACGAGGACGCGGCCGCCCTTCACCACCTCACGTCCGTGATCGGCCTGGACCCCGAGCACATCGTGCGTCTCCCGCGCGAGGAGAACTTCTGGGACACCGGTCAGCCCGGCCCCGCCGGCCCGTGCGCCGAGTGGCACTACGACCGCGGGCCGGAGTTCGGCCCGGAGGCCGAGGGTGGCTCGGTCGACCCGGGCGGCGACCGCTACCTGGAGTTCTGGAACCTCGTCTTCGACCAGTTCCTCCGCGGCCCCGGCCAGGGCAAGGACTACCCGCTCCTCGGCGAGCTCGACAGCAAGTCGATCGACACCGGGGCCGGCCTCGAGCGCATGGCCTACCTGCTCCAGGGCAAGAACAACCTCTACGAGACCGACCAGGTCTTCCCGGTCATCGCGCGCACCGAGGAGCTGACCGGCCGCCGGTACGGCGCGGACGCCGAGGATGACGTCCGCCTGCGCGTCGTGGCCGACCACGTCCGCTCCGCGCTCATGCTCATCGGCGACGGTGTGCGCCCCGGCAACGACGGCCGCGGCTACGTGCTGCGCCGCCTCATCCGCCGCGCCGTGCGCTCTGTGCGCCTGCTCGGCGTCGAGGAGGCGACCCTCCCGGAGCTGCTGCCCGTCTCCCTCGACGCGATGAAGGAGACCTACCCCGAGCTCGAGGCCGGCTTCGGTCAGATCAGTGACATCGCCTACGGCGAGGAGGACTCCTTCCTCCGCACGCTCGCCTCGGGCACGACGATCCTCGACACGGCGGTCACGCGTGCCAAGGAGCGCGGCGGCCCCACGGCGGCGCGGCTGTCCGGCGACGACGCGTTCGCCCTGCACGACACGTACGGGTTCCCCATCGACCTCACCCTCGAGATGGCCGCCGAGCAGGGCGTGTCCGTCGACGAGGAGGGGTTCCGCACCCTCATGGGCGAGCAGCGTCAGCGCGCCCGCGCCGACGCGCTCGCGAAGAAGTCCGGCCACGTCGACACGGCCCGGTACAACGAGATCCTCGCCTCCCTCGGTGCTCCGGTGGACTTCCTCGGCTACCACGAGGCCGAGGCCGAGGGCCGGGTCGTCGGTCTTCTCGTCGACGGCGAGCCGGCACCCACGGCGAGTGCGCCCGCCGACGTCGAGCTCGTCCTGGACCGCACCCCGTTCTGGGCCGAGCAGGGTGGCCAGCTGGCCGACCAGGGCGAGATCCGGCTCGTCGGCGGCGGGGTCGTCGACGTCGCGGACGTCCAGCAGCCCGTCAAGGGCCTGACCGTCCACCGCGGAGCCCTCACCGAGGGCACCGTCACCCTCGACGAGGGCGTGCACGCCGCGATCGACACCGAGCGCCGCCGGCACATCGCGCGCGCACACACCGCGACCCACATGATCCACAAGGCGCTGCACGAGCACCTCGGGGAGCAGGCCACGCAGGCCGGCTCGGAGAACTCGCCGTCGCGCGTGCGCTTCGACTTCCGCCACGGCTCGGCGGTCGACGCCGCCGTGCTCGGCGACATCGAGGGCCGCGTCAACGAGCGTCTCACCGAGGACCTCGACGTCACCGACGAGACCATGAGCCTCGACGCCGCCCGAGAGTCCGGCGCGGTCGCGCTGTTCGGCGAGAAGTACGGGGACCAGGTGCGTGTGGTCTCGATCGGCGGCGACTGGTCCAGGGAGCTGTGCGCCGGCACGCACGTCGACCGCACCGGCAGCCTCGGGCTCGTCACCGTGCTGGGGGAGGCCTCGATCGGCTCGGGCGTGCGCCGGGTGGATGCGCTCGTCGGCGCAGGCGCCTACCAGAACCAGGCGCGCGAGAAGGCGATCGTCTCCCAGCTCGGCCAGCTCGTCGGCTCCCGCCCGGATGAGCTCATCGACCGCGTCGGGTCGCTCATGACCAGGCTCAAGGGCGCCGAGAAGCAGCTGGCCGCGCTCCAGCAGGCCGAGCTTCTGCGCCGTGGCGGGGACCTCCTCGACGCGGGCGAGCAGGTCGGGGACCTCACGCTCGTGGCAGCGGACCTCGGCGCCGTCTCCGGCGCGGACGACCTGCGCACCCTCGCGCTCGACGTGCGGGGCCGGGCGGGGGAGTCCCGGGGCCTGGTCGTCGCCCTCGTCGGCACGGCGAACGACCGACCGCTCGTGGTCGTCGCGACCAACCGGGCCGCGCGCGACGCCGGCGCACGCGCCGGGCAGCTCGTGCGCACCGCGTCGGGCGAGCTCGGCGGTGGTGGCGGAGGCAAGGACGACGTGGCGCAGGGCGGCGGCACGGACGCCTCCGCCGTCCCGGCCGCGCTCGCGGCCGTCCGCGCGGCGTTGGGCCGCGCATGACGCTGCGCCGCGGGGTGCGGATCGGCGTCGACGTGGGCACGGTCCGCGTCGGCGTCGCCCGGTGCGACCCTGACGGCGTGCTCGCGAGTCCCGTCGCCACGCTCGCACGCGACGCCGGTGGCGCCGACCAGCTCGAGATCGCGCGCCTGACCGAGGAGACCGGCGCGATCGAGGTCGTCGTCGGTCTGCCGCGGAGCATGGACGGCAAGGTGCGGGCCTCCGCGCGCGCCGCCACCGACTACGCCGCCACGCTCGCCGGCGTCATCGCCGCCACGAGCCCCGACGTCGCCGTCCGCCTCGTCGACGAGCGCCTGACGAGCACGTCCGCGCACCGCGCCATGCACGCCAGCGGCCGCCCGGGGCGGCGGCACCGCGAGGTCGTCGACCAGGTCGCGGCCGTGCTCATCCTCGAGAGCGCACTGGACGCCGAGCGCGCGACCGGAAGGCCCGCAGGCCGCCCGGTCACCCCCCGAGCGCCGAAGGAGACTTCCCGATGAGCGACCTGTTCGACGAGGTGGCCGACAGCCCGGCGGAACCCGAGGGGGCGGTCCGGGCCTCGCGCCGCGAGGTGCGTGCGCAGGAGGAGGCGCGCAGGCGCCGCAGGAGGCGTCGCACCCGGTCCGTCGTCGTCGTCGTGCTCACCGCGCTCGCCCTCGCCGCCGTCGCCTGGTTCGCCCTGCCGCAGGTCCGCGACATGCTCGGGTTCCGGCCCGACACGAGCGCCGAGGACTTTCCCGGACCCGGCAGCGACGAGGTCGACGTGACGATCCCGATCGGCGCCTCCGGCACGGAGATCGCCTCGACGCTCGTCGAGGCCGGGGTCGTCGCGTCCGAGCGCGCCTTCACCGACGCCTACGCGAACAACCCCGACTCCGGCGGCATCCAGCCGGGGACCTACACCCTGCTGGAGGAGATGCGGGCGGAGGACGCCGTGGCGGCGCTGCTCGACCCGGCCAGCCGCAACGAGATCACCATGACCATCCCCGAGGGTTTCACCCGCGACCAGGTGGTCGAGCGGGTGGCCGGCAACCTCGAGATCGAGGTCGAGGAGGTCGCCGAGGCGGCCGCCGACGCCGAGGCGATCGGGCTGCCCGAGGTGGCCGAGGGCGAGTCCGAGGGCTGGTTCGGTCCGGCGACCTACGCGTTCGAGCCGGACACGACGGCGGAGGAGGTCCTCGCCGAGATGGTGACCTTCCAGGTCGACCGGCTCCAGCAGCTCGGCGTCCCGGAGGAGGACTGGCAGTCCGTGCTCACGCGGGCCTCGATCGTCGAGCGCGAGGTCAACATCGACGAGTACATGCCGCAGGTCGCCACGGTCATCGAGAACCGCCTGAACGACACCACGGAGACCAACGGGATGCTCGGGATGGACTCCACGGTCCTGTACGGCATGGGTGAGACCGGCGGCATGCCGACCTCTGACGACACGGCCAACCCGGACAACCCGTACAACACGTACGTCCACCCGGGCCTGCCGCCCACCCCGATCGGGTCGCCCGGCGACACCTCGATCGCTGCTGTCCTCGACCCCGCCGAGGGCGACTGGCTCTACTTCGTCACGGTCAACCTCGACACCGGCGAGACCCTGTTCGCCTCCACGCTGGAGGAGCAGAACGAGAACGTCCAGCTGCTGCGCGAGTGGCAGGCCGAGAACCCGTCGTCGTGACCGGCCACGGGGTGACCGGCCACGGCGGGTCGGGGGGCGTCGTGACCGGCCACGGCGAGGTCCTGGTCGGCCAGGACGTCCACGCGCCCGGCGTACGGCGGCGGGCCGCCGTCGTCGGCTCCCCGGTCGCCCACTCCCTGTCGCCGACCCTCCACCGCGCGGCGTACGCGAGCCTGGGCCTCACCGACTGGGCGTACGGGCTCCAGGACGTGACGACCGACCAGCTCCCGGACGTCCTGTCCGGGCTCGACAGCTCGTGGGCCGGGCTGTCGGTGACGATGCCGCTCAAGCTCGCGGCCGCGGGCGCGGTGGACGTCAAGGACTCCGTGGCGGGGCTCCTCGGCGTCGTCAACACCATCGTCGTCCAGCCCGGGGGCCTCATCGTCGGCGCCAACACCGACGTGGCGGGCATCGCGGGAGCGCTGGCGGACGCGGGCCTGACGGCGGCGGACGGACCGGCGGTGGTCCTCGGCGCCCGTGCGACCGCCTCGTCGGCGGTGGCGGCGCTCGGCAGCGCCGGGGTGCGCGAGCTGACGTTCGTCGCCCGCAACGTGGGCGGTCCGGGGTCCGCGCTGCCGGTCGCGCACCGCGCCGGCCTGGCGGCGGGGCATGTCCGACTCACCGACACCGCCGGGGTGGCGCGCGCGCTCGCGGGAGCCGCCGTCGTGGTGTCCACGCTCCCGCGCGGCGTCGCCGACCCGGTGGCGGAGCTCGTGCCGGCCGCGGTCCGCCCGGAGGCGGTCCTCCTCGACGTCGTCTACGGGCCGACGCCGACGCCCCTGGCCGCCGCGTGGGCCGCGTCCGGCGGCACGGTCGCCGAGGGCTGGGGAATGCTCCTGCACCAGGCCGTCGATCAGGTCAGACTGTGGACCGGGCGGCAGCCCGACGCCGTGGCCGTGCGGGCCGCGCTGCTCGACCAGCTGGCCGTGCGCGCTCGTGGCGCGGCGATCCCTGACTCGCCGCCGGTGCTGCCGCCCGCGAGATGACGGACGGGCGCCGCGTGCCGCACGCCGCCCGAGGAGGGGGAGGTGGCACGTGGGCGACGCATCGGGTGCTCCCGCCCGACGGGCGAGGGCGGCGGCGTTCGGCGCGGTCGGTCCGGCGACGATCGGCCTTGCCGGCGTGGTCGCGGTCCTCGCCTCCGTCGCGCTGCTATCGGCGGACGGCTCAGCGGCCCCGCACGCCGGACCAGGGGCCGCGGCCGGTGCCGCGACCGGTGCGGCCCGCGTGCTGTGGGCGGCGGCGGGCGGCTGGCTCGCCGGGATCGCCGTGCTGCTGGCGGTGACCGACGTCAGGACCCACCGGCTGCCCGACCGTCTCCTGCTGGCCGCCGCCGTGGTCGTCGGTCCGCTCCTCGTGGCGGCCTCGGTCACGGCCGGAGCTCCGGCGGCACTGATGCAGGCCGCGGCCGGGTCACTGGTCCCGGCGGGCGTGCTCTACGTCGTCGCGCTCGTCACGCCGGGCGGGGTCGGCCTCGGCGACGTCAAGCTGCTCCTGCTGATCGGTGCGTGGCTGGGCTACCTGTCCGTGCCCGCCGCCACCGTGGGTCCGGTCCTCGGCATCGTCCTCGGCGGGCTGCACTCGATCGGTGCGGTCCTTGTGGGGCGCGCGAACCTGCGGTCCCACGTCCCGCTCGGGCCCTCGCTGCTCCTGGGCGCGGCACTGGCGACGTGGCTGGAGCTCACCGGCGGTCTCGCGGTCTGACGTCGCGGGCCCGCCCGCCCACACCGCCCGGCACGACCCGTGACAGGGGTGGTGCCCGGCCGCTCCCGGCCGGGGCCGCCCCTGGGGCTGCGCCCCGACTACTTCCTGGTCTGCCCGTAGCCGGACAGGCCGCTGCCGGCCTCGGCGAGGAGCTGGTCGCTGAGCACCTTGACGTGGGCCCCGGGCGCGCCCGCGACGGACATCGCCCGCAGGTGCACCTCGCAGACGTACTCCAGGTACTGCAGGAGGCTGAACGCCTTCGCCAGGGTCGGCCCGGTCGTCAGCGCGCCGTGGTTGGCCATGAGCGCGCCCGCACGGCCCTCGAGGGCGCCGGCCACGTTCGTGGCGAGCTGGTCGGTGCCGAAGGTCGCGTAGGGCGCCACCCGCAGGCGGCCGCCGAACATCGACGAGTAGTAGTGCGTCGCCGGCACCTCGTCGACCACCACGCTCAGCGCCGTCGACGCCGGCGCGTGGTTGTGGGTGATCGCCCGGGCGTCGGTGGCCGCGTACACCGCCAGGTGCAGCGGCAGCTCGCTCGACGGCGCGTACGCGGCGTCGACGGGCTCGCCCGACAGGTCGTGCACCCCGACGTCGCCGGGCTCCAGGTCCTCGTAGGCCATGCCCGACGGCGAGATGACGACCTGGTCGCCCACCCGCACCGAGACGTTGCCCGCGGTGCCCACCACGAGTCCCTGTCGTTGCATCTCCTGGCAGACGCGCACCACCTCGGCGCGCTCCTTCTCGAGCAGCATGCTCACCTGACCCTCCTCGTGTCTCTCGTCGTCATCCCTGCGGCCGGTCAGGGCTGGAGGATGTACTTCGAGCCCTTGCCCTCGGCCATGTCCTCGAGCGACTCCACGAGGGCCTCGAGCGGGCGGGTCTCGGTGACGAGACTGAGCCCGTCGAACTTGTTCGTGCTCAGCAGCTCGACCGCGATCTGGACGAACCGCGGCTGGTGGTGGTAGACGCCCTTGAGCGTGTACTCCTTGTAGTGCATGTCGGAGGAGTTGACCGAGAACGGCGCGTTCTTCGGGGTCCCGCCGAACAGCACGGCGGTGCCGCCCGGACGCAGCCCGAGCACGGTCTGCTCCCACACGTTCGGCAGACCCACGGCCTCGATCGCGACGTCGGCGCCCCGCCCGCCCGGGGTGAACGGGCGCACGGCGGCCGCGCACTCCTCGGGGGTCTCCAGACCGGTGAGGTCGACGGTCTCGCTCGCGCCGGCGGCGCGGGCCTGCTCGAGCCGTCCGGCCGAGCGGTCGGCCACGACGACGGTGGCGCCGCGGAGCTGGGCCAGCTTGAGGAACATCTGGCCGATGGGGCCCGCACCGTTGATGACGACGGTGTCGCCGAGCTCGATGCCGGACTCGTGCATGCCGTGGACGACCGTCGACAGCGGCTCGAGGGGGGCGGCCGCCTCGAACGGGAGGGAGTCGGGGATGACGTAGGTGTTGCGGTCGACGATCGCCTTCGGCACGACGATCTGCTCCGCGAACGCACCGTTGAGGTACTGGAGGTTCTCGCACAGCGACTCGCGGCCGATGGTGCACGCCCAGCACGAGCCGCACGGCGCCGTGTTGGCGGCGACGACGCGCTGCCCGACGGCGAACCGCTCCACGCCCTCGCCGACCTCGGTGACGACGCCGGCGAACTCGTGGCCGAACCGAGCGGGCAGGGAGGGGAACAGCGTGGGGTGCCCGCGCCGGTAGGACTTCAGGTCGGTGCCGCACGTGGCGGCGGCCTTGATCTCGACGGCGATCTCGCCGGGTCCCGGACGGCCCTCGGGCACGTCCTCGAGCCTCAGGTCGCCGGGTCCGTGGAACATGTACGCGCGCATGCGCTCTCTTCTCTGCTCGTGCGGTCCTGCTCGCGCAGTCCTGCGTGTGCGGTCCGGGGCGGCCGATCGCGTCGGCCGCCCCGGTCGGTGTGCGCCCCGCCGCGACCGGGTCGGCCGCGGCAGGGCGCGGTGTCACTCGACGTCGCCCACCTCGGCGTCGGGGTACTTCGTGGCGAACGCCTGGAGCTTGTCGGTGGTCCCCTTGAGGGCGTCGTACATCTCGCCCTGGATCGCGCCGAGCTCGGCGTAGATCTCGTGGTTGTCCTGGTTCGGCTCCGTCACGTCGCCGAAGCGCGCCATCGCCTGGGCGGCGGTGCGCACCGAGGTGTCGCCGTGGACGCCGGTGGAGGCCATGGCCAGGACGCCCGCGCCGAGCGCGGAGATCTCGTCCTCGAGGCAGGCCGTGATCGGCTTCCCGCTCGTGTCGGCCATGATCTGCCGCCACAGCGGCGAGCGGACGCCGCCGCCCATCGCGCGCACGGTGGTGATCGTCGTGCCGGTGGCCTTCTCGAGGCCGTCGAGCGACCGGGCCATCTCCAGGCCGATCGCCTCGAGGAGTGAGCGGTACATGGAGCCGCGGCCGTGCGAGCCGCGCCATCCGACGACCGCGCCGCGCGCGATCGGGTCCCAGTGCGGGCTCTGGACGGCGTTCCAGTAGGGGAGCGTCACCAGGCCGCCGGAGCCCGGTGCGCGTTCGGCGGCGATCCGCTCGAGCTGGGGGTCGGGGCGCCCGCGCAGCTCGGGGTTCCAGAACGCGGTGCGGTACCAGGTGGGCAGGAACGCGCCGGAGGACTGGAGGACCTCGAGCACGTAGGTGTCGGCGACGCCGCCTGCGAGGGTGCGGTAGACGGGGCCGAACGCGTACTCCTCGGACAGGACGCCGGCCACGACCGCGGTGCCGAGGTTCATGTAGAGCGTCTGCTCGTCCACGGAGGCGGCGCCGATGCCGGCGCCCTGGCCGTCGCCGAGGCCGGCCACGAGCGTGACGGGCTGCGAGAGGCCCCAGCCGTCGAGGACGGACTCCTGGATCTCGCCGAGCACCTCGCCCGGCTTGTACAGGTCGACCATCTGGTCCTCGCGGACACCGGCGATCTCGAGGAGCGAGGAGTCGTAGGTCTGCCGGGCGATGTCGAACAGGCCGAGGGAGTCGGCGCAGGCGACGGAGTCCTTCCACTCGCCGATGAGCTTCTTCACCAGGTAGGCGTGGACGTTGACCACGCGATCGGCCTTGTCCAGGACGCCCGGCTCGTTCTCCTTGACCCATGCCATCTTGTAGATGGCCGGCGTGACGTCCGGCGGCTTGCCCGACAGCTCCCAGATGTCCTTCGTGCCGTACTTCAGGATCTGGTCCGAGGCCCTGATGTCCATCCAGAGGATGCCGTTCCTCAGGGGCGTGCCGTCCTCGGTGAACGGGGCGAACGTCTCGCGCTGGTGGGTCACGCCCATCGCGACGATGCGCTCCTTGTCGGCGTTCTTCAGCTGCGAGACCGCGGCGGCGACCGCCTCGTTGGTGGAGTTCCACCAGGCCGCGGGGTCGTGCTCGGCGAACCCCTGCTGCGGGCTGCGGAGCTGGATCTCCCGCTTGCCCAGCGCCACCACCTTGCCGTCGGGGTCGACGATGATGGCCTTGCTGGACGTGGTCGACGAGTCGACCGCGATGACGAGCGGTGATGACGGGGGCATGGGAACCTCGAATCGGCGCTGATCGGCGTCGGGCCGCCGTCGGCCGCGACGGGAGCCGCAGTCCCGGCGCGGACTCCACGATGATCTCACCACGGTTCGTGTTGGAAGCACCAGTATGTCTGGTGACGCGAACGATCGTGCGGGACGCCGCCGACGCGCTGCACGGTGGTGCGCTCGCTCCGTGGGGCGCGCGCCGTGAGCCTGTGCCGAGCTCCGGCCCCGCGACCGTGCGCGGGGCGCGCCGGACTCCTACGCCAGGTGCCGCTCGTCCGGCCCGGAGTAGGCGGACAGCGGTCGGATGAGCGCGTTGCTCGCCCGCTGCTCCATCACGTGCGCCGTCCAGCCCGTCACCCGGGAGGCGACGAAGAGCGGGGTGAACATCTCGGTGTCGAAGCCCATGAGGTGGTAGGCGGGCCCGGACGGGTAGTCGAGGTTCGGCAGGATGTTCTTCGCCCGCGTCATCTCGTCCTCGAGACCGTCGTACAGCGCGAGCAGGTCGGGCCGGCCGTAGTGCTCGACCAGCGTGTCGAGGGCGGCCTTCATCGTCGGCACCCGCGAGTCGCCGTTCTTGTAGACGCGGTGGCCGAAGCCCATGATCTTGCGCTTCTCGGCCAGCGCCTGCTCGAGCCAGGCCGCCGCGCCCTCGGCGGTGCCGATCTCGTGCAGCACGTGCATGACGGCCTCGTTCGCGCCCCCGTGCAGCGGGCCCTTGAGCGCCCCGATCGCCGCGGTGACCGCGGAGTGGAGGTCGGCGAGCGTGGAGGTGACGACCCGGGCGGTGAACGTCGAGGCGTTGAAGGAGTGCTCGGCGTACAGGACCATCGAGCGGCGGAACGCGTCGACGACGACCGGGTCGGCCTCCTCGCCGAACGTCATCCACAGGAAGTTGGCGGAGTAGTCGAGGTCGTCGCGCGGGGCCACGGCCTCCTGGCCGCGGCGGCGACGCTGGTCGTAGGCGACGACGGCGGGGACCTGGGCGAGCAGCCGGGTTGACTTCTCGAGCTCGGCCTCGCGCGAGGAGTCCTCGGCGAGCGGGTCGCTCGCGCCGAGCACGGAGACCGCGGTCCGGACGACGTCCATGGGGTGCGCGGTTGTCGGCAGGGCGTCGACGACGGCGCGGGTCTGCTCGCCGAGGGCGCGGTGGGCGCGCTCGGTGGCGACCAGGGCGTCGGACTCGGCGGCGGTGGGGAGCTCGCCCTGCCACAGGAGGTGGGCGACCTCCTCGAACGAGCACCGGTCGGCGAGCTCTTGGACGGGGTAGCCCCGGTAGAGAAGCGAGTTGGTCTCGGGGTTGACCTTGGAGATCGCGGTCGTGTCGGCGACGACGCCGACGAGACCCTTGCGGATCTCCGGCTCGGCTGCGCGTGGCTGCTGCGTCATGGCGTGGCTCCTGTCGGTGGGGTGCCTGGCGGCGCCCAGCGCTCTGGGCGGGGCTCGGCTCGGTGCTCGGGTCAGGGCTCGTACGTGAAGATCTCGTCGTCGAAGGCGTTGTAGCCGGCGTAGTCCAGCAGCTCGTAGAGCCGGGCCCGGGTCTGCATCTCGGGGACGACGGCGGTGAGGGTGCCGTGCTCGCGCAGGTGGTGCAGGTGCCGCTCGGCGGCCCCCATCGCGGAGCGGAGCAGCGAGACCGGGTGGATGACGAGGTTGATGCCGACGTCGGCGAGCTGGGCGTGCGTGAACAGCTCGGACTTGCCGAACTCGGTCATGTTGGCGAGCACGGGGACGTCGACCGCGGCCCGGACGGCGGCGAACTCCTCGAGCGAGCGCATGGCCTCGGGGAAGATCGCGTCGGCGCCGGCGTCGACGAGCGCCCGCGCCCGGTCGGCGGCGGCGCCCAGGCCGTCGATCGCCGCGACGTCGGTGCGCGCCATCACGAGGAAGTGCTCGTCGCGCCGGGCCTCGACGGCGGCCCGGATGCGCTTGAGGGCGGTGGACTCGTCGACGACCTGCTTGCCGTCGAGGTGCCCGCACCGCTTGGGGTTGACCTGGTCCTCGATGTGGGCGCCGGCGAGCCCGGCGTCCTCGAGGACCTGGATCGTGCGGGCGACGTTCATCGGCTCGCCGAAGCCGGTGTCCGCGTCGACGATCGACGGCAGGTCCGTCACGCGCGCGATCTGACCCGCCCGGCCCGCGATCTCGGTCAGCGTGGTCAGCCCGATGTCCGGCAGGCCGAGGTCGGCCGAGAGCACGGCGCCAGAGATGTAGACCCCGTCGAACCCCGTGTCCTCGATGAGCCTGGCCGAGAGCGGGTTGAACGCCCCGGGCAGCACGAGAAGCTCCCCGGAGGAGAGGCGCTCGCGCAGGGCACGGCGCTTGTCGGCGGCAGACGTGGCGGAGTGCAGCACCTAGAGGATCCCCTCGGGTCGGCCGGCGGACTCGATCGTCGTCCCCGGCGCGGTGACGGTGACCTCGCCGAGCTCGTCCGGGCCGAGCTCGGCCAGGCGAGCGGCGACGCCGAGGAACCGTCGCACCTCGTCCTCGCCAACGACGTCGGTCGCGAGCGTGACGAGCTTGCCCTCGTACTGCGCGCGGGCGAAGGGGCGCGCGCCGTCCGGGTGGGCGTCCGCGAGGGCGAGCTCGTCGGCGATGACCCTGCCGTCGGTCAGCGTGGCGACGAGGCGGCCGCCGAACGCCTTCACGGCCGGGTCGCTCGAGTGGTATCGCTCCGTCCACACGGGGTCCTCGACGGTCGTGATCCGCTGCCACAGCTGGACCGTGTCCGGCCGGCGGGCCCGCTCCGGCGCGTAGGAGCGTTCGTGGTGCCACGTCCCGTCCTGAAGCGCGACGGCGACGATGTAGGGGATCGAGTGGTCGAGGGTCTCGCGCGTGGCGTCGGGTGAGTACTTCTGCGGGTCGTTGGCCCCGGAGCCGATGACGTGGTGGGTGTGGTGGCTGGTCTCCAGCACGATGCCTGCCACCTGCTCGGGGTCGCGCAGCTCGGGGTGCTGCTCGCCCATCCTGCGCGCGAGGTCGATGAGCGCCTGGGCCTGGTACTCGGCGGAGTGCTCCTTGGTGTAGGTCCGCAGGATGGCGCGGCGTGGCTCGCCGGGCGCCGGCAGGTCGACGTCGTAGGCGGCGCCCTGGCCGTCGAGCAGCCAGGCGATCACCCCGTCCTCGCCCTCGTAGATCGGTTCCGGCGAGGTCTGGCCGCGCACCGCCCGGTCGACGGCCTCGATCGCGGCCTTGCCGGCGAACGCCGGCGCGTAGGCCTTCCACGTCGAGATCTGGCCCTTGCGGGACTGGCGCGTCGCCGTCGTCGTGTGCAGGGCCTGCCCGACGGCCTGGAAGATCGTGTCCGGGCCGAGCCGCAGGAGCGTGCCGAGGCCCGCGGCCACCGCGGGCGCGAGGTGGGCGACGTGGTCGATCTTGTGCTTGTGCAGCGAGATCGCGGTGACCAGGGAGACCTGGACCTCGTAGGCGGTGGCGATCGCCGCGACGACGTCGGCCCCCGTGATCCCACGGGCGGCGAGGTGCTGGGCGACGGCGAGGATCGGCGCGATCGTGTCGCCCGGGTGTGAGTAGTCGGCCGCGAGGAACGTGTCGTGGAAGTCGAGCTCACGCACCGCGACCCCGTTCGCCCAGGCCGCCCACTCGGGCGCCACCCGGGTCGTGGACGGGAGCCCGACGACGGTCGCGCCCGGGTCACGCGGGCGGTCCAGGGCCTGCGCTCGTGCGGCGACGACGGGCGCCCGCGTGAGGGAGGCGGCGGCGACCGCGTGGTTGTCAATCACCCGGTTGATCACCATGTCCGTCACCTCGGCGTCCGGCTCGACCCGGTCGGCCGCGAGCTCGGCGATCGCCCACGCCAGCTGGCGCTCGCGCGGCAGGTCGGCGGTGGACGGGTGCACGGTGACGTGGTGCCTGCTCATGGGGCCCTCTCGGCGACGGTGGCGGGATCCTAGAGTCTCACGGGTCCGTCACCCCGGACACATGACGGACACGTGATCGTTCGCTGGCCGACCCGGGGAGAAACAGAACCGACACGCACCCCTTCCTAGCGTGGGCGGCATGCACACCACCACCGCGCCGGGCCCTGTCGAGGCCGTCGCACCCGTCCGCGTCGACGGCACGGCGCCCCCCGCTCTTCTCGACGCGTTCTGGGCCTACGACCGCGCGCTGCTCGCGAACGACCTCGAGGCGCTCGGCGCCCTCTTCCTCGACGCCGAGGACACGCTGCGCGGGGACGGCACGACGCTGACGGTCGGGCACCGGGCGATCACCGCCTACCGGTCTGCCCGCGGCACCGCGCCGACCCGGCAGGTCGTGGCCGTGCACGTGCGCGACCTTGCGCCCGGGACCGCGCTCGTCATGGCCGAGGTCCGCTCGCCCACCGGGACGCCGGGCCTGCAGACCCAGGTGTGGCGACGCACCGACGACGGCTGGCGCGTGGCCGCCGCCCACGTCACCGCGCCGCCGCGCACCGTGGACCACGCGGTCTGGCGGGTCGTGGGGAGCCCGCTGCTCGCGCCGTCGAGCGACGGCGAGCTCACGGGTGAGACGGTGGCCGTCAAGGACGTCCTGGCGCTGAGGGGCCAGGCCGTCGGCGGCGGGGTGCCGGCGCTGCTCGCCGAGCGGCAGCCCGAGGCTAAGAGCTCCCCGGCCGTCGACGCGCTGCTGCTCGCCGGGGCGGCCGTCACCGGCGTCGCGCAGACGGACCAGCTCGCCTACAGCATCGCGGGGACGAACCCCGCCACCGGGACACCGCCGAACCTGGAGGCTCCCGGTCGGGTGCCGGGCGGCTCCTCGAGCGGCCCGGCGGTGGCCGTGCGACGCGGGGAGGTGAGCATCGGTCTCGGCACTGACACCGCCGGCTCGATCCGTGTGCCCGCGGCCTACCAGGGGCTCTGGGGGCTGCGCCCCACCCAGGGGGCGGTTCCGACCGACGGCATGCTTCCGCTCGCCCCCAGCTTCGACACCGTCGGCCTGCTCACCCGTGGCCCCGGCACGCTGCTCCGGGCCGCCCGCGTCGTGCTCGGCGGGGACTCCCCGTCGGCCACGCCGGACCGCCCGCGGTCGTACGTCGTGGTGGACGCGATCACCGGGCTCGCGGACACCAGTCTCGGGCTGCAGGTCGAGGAGCTGGCCGAGCACCTGCGCGCGGACCGTGCGGGGCTCCCCGGCGACCTCGACGAGTGGTTCGCCGCCTTCCGAACGGTCCAGGCCTTCGAGGCCTGGCAGTCCCACGGGGCATGGATCGTCGCGCACCCGGGCGCACTGGCCCCCGACGTCGCCGAGCGGTTCGGCGCCGCGTCCCGGGTGAGCGCCGGTGCCGCGTCCGAGGCGCGGGAGACGCTCGACGTCGCGCGGAGCCTGCTCCGCGACCTCGTCGCCGACCGCATCCTCCTGCTGCCGACCACCTCGGGCCCGCCGCCCGCACTGACGGCGTCGCCCGCGTCGGTCGAGGTCGACCGTTCGCGCACGCTGCGGCTCACGAGCCTGGCCTCCCTCGCGGGTCTGCCCGCCGTCAGCGCCCCGCTGCTGCACCACGGGCGGTCCCGCGCCGGGGTGTCGTTCGTCGGCCCCCCGGGCTCCGACCTCGCACTGGTCCGGGCCGCCGGGGCGGTGGCGGCGCGATGACCGCGGCGAGCGTCGCTCCGCGGCCCCGGTCGTGGGGCCTGTGGCCCGAGCACGTCGACCTCACCGGTCAGCCCGGGACGAGGCCCGTCGACCTCGGCGCCCTGCCGCAACGGCTGACGATCGACCTGGCGCGCACGGCCGTCGTGGTGGTCGACATGCAGAACGACTTCCTCCATCCCCGGGGGTGGCTCGGTTCGATCGGCGTCGACGTCGCACCCGCGCGCGCAGCGATCGAACCGCTGCGACAGCTGCTCCCGGAGCTGCGCGGGGCCGGCGTACCCGTCGTGTGGCTCGGCTGGGGCAACCGCCCGGACCGGGCCAACCTCCCTCCCGGCGTGCTGCACGTGTACGACGCCGACGGGCGCGGGGGAGGCATCGGCGAGCGGGCCGGGCTCAGCCCGGCCGTCCTCACCGAGGACTCCTGGGGCGCCGAGGTCGTCGACGAGCTGACGGTCGAGCCCGGCGACCTGCGCGTCTCCAAGTATCGAATGACCGGTTTCGTCGACACCCCGCTGGACTCGATCCTGCGCCGGCTGCGCGTCGACACGCTGCTGCTGGCCGGTGTCAACGTCGACCAGTGCGTGCTCGCGACGCTCACCGACGCCGCGGCCCTCGGCTACGACGTCGTCCTCGTCGAGGGCGCGAGCGCGACCACGTCGCCGGACTTCTGCCGCGCGGCGACCCTCTACAACGTGCGCCAGTGCTTCGGATTCACGACGACGCCGGCGGAGCTGTCCGCGGCACTCGCCCCGACCCGTGTCACGACCTGACCCGCGCCCCCGCGCTCCACCTGCCCCCCACCGCACCCACGACGAACGGAACGCACATGGCCGACGCGCCGATCCTCAAGCACCTCTCCGACCTGCAGACGTACCGCATCCAGGCGGGCGACACGGTCAAGCTCACCCACCTGACGGGGCCGTCCGAGCAGTCGCCCACGAGTGTGTTCTTCGAGATCTGGGACCCGCACGGGGTGCAGCCCGACAACACCCACCCGGACTCGGTCGAGATCTTCATCTTCCTGTCCGGGCGCGGCGAGGCCGTGAGCGACGAGCACACCGTCGAGGTCGCCGCGGGCGACGTCCTCGTGCTGCCCGAGGGGTCGGTGCACCACATCCGCAACACCTCCGGGACGGAGCGGCTCTACGCGGTGACGATCATGGCCAACGACCTGGGCTCGATGGACAGCGGGTTCGAGCACCTCGTGACCTCCGGGGTGCCGGAGGCGCTCGACGACGAGGACCGGGCCGCGGTCATCGCCGGTCTGGCGACCCTGGGTCGCTGACGTGCTCCGCGTCCGCGCCGCCGTCGTGGGCGTGCACCACGAGGACCACCGCGGTCGGCGCCCCCACCTGCCGGAACCGGTGCGGGACCCCGCCGCCGTAGCTCACGGTGTCGCGCGCATCGAGCGTGACGAGCCGGTGCGTCCCGTCCGGGTCCACGAGCTCGAGCTCGACGGTCCCTGCTGCCACGTAGAGCGACTCGGCGTGGTCGTGGGTGAAGAGGTCGCGGAAGTCCTGCGGCGGCGCGACGAACTCGGTGATGTCGACGTCGCCGGCGCGCAGCACCAGCCGGGCGCCGGACGCGCCGGCGTCCGGCCGGGACGAGCCGCCCGTGCGCACCGCGCGCACGCGGGGGGCGTCCCGACCGCGGAGGACCTCGTCGGCGTCGACCCGGCCGGCACCCATGAGGGCCTGCTGCGTGGTCCCGAGGGCCTGGGCGATCTGGAACAGCGAGCGCATCGACGGCCGGGCATGCCCCCGCTCGACCTGGGAGAGGAACGAGTGGGACAGTCCGGTCGCGCCGGCGAGCGAGACGAGCGTGACGCCGCGGGCGTGCCTGCGGGCACGGATCGCGGAGCCGAGGGCGAGGTCGGCGCGCGTCTGACGGTCCATGGGTGGCACTCCTTCGTCGTCGCCGACTCTGTCACGCGCCCGGCGCCCGCCTGACACCTGCGTGAAACAGCCGCTCCGTACTGTCGATGATGTTGATCAGATCAACATGAGGATCCCACGAGGAGGATCGATGACGCACACACCGACCGCGCCCCCGCTGGCGGGGCTCGACCGGGCGCAGGCCTGGTTCGAGGTGCGGGAGCTCGCCGGCAACATCTGGCTGATCGGCGAGCCCGGCCACGTGAGCTGCTACCTGGTGATCGGCGCCGAGCGCGCCCTGCTTCTCGACTCCGGTCTCGGGATCGCCCCGATATCCCGCGTCGTGGCCGGGCTCACCGACCTCCCGGTCGTCGTGCTCAGCTCGCACGACCACCTCGACCACCGGGGCGGCAACGGCGACCTGCTGGACCCGTCCGGCCCGGTCGAGGTCGTGGAGCTGCTCGCCCACCCCGGCGGCCGGCACGGCGCGGTCGATCCCGAGGTGCTTCGGGGGTACTGGAACGCGATGTCGTACGTCGTCGCCCGCCACCGGGACTTCCGGCGCCTGGACGACGAGCTCTTCTTCGCGGCTACCGACCTGCCGCGGATGCGGGACCTGCCGGACCTCACAGGCTGGCGGGTGGGCGCCGTCCCGCCGACCGGGAGGGTGCAGGACGGCGAGGTCATCGACCTCGGCGGCCGACGCCTCACGGTCCTGCACACACCGGGTCATGCGCCCGACGCGCTCGTCCTGCTCGAGGAGTCCACCGGGACCCTGCTGTCCGCCGACACGGTCCTCGCCTCGGCGCACTGGCTGCACGGGGACGAGGCCGACACCGCAGCCTTCGCCGACTCGCTCGACCGGCTCGCCGCGCTCGACGTACGCCGGGTGCTGCCCGCGCACAACCTCGTCCACGAGCTGCCCGGCACGGCCGTCGCACGCGTGGCCACCGCCGCGCGCGCCGTCGCCGACGGACGCACCTGCCCGGTGCCGAGCAGGGACATGCTCGGCAGCCCCGCCCTGCGGCACGAGGTCGGCGGCGTCGTCGTCCTCACCGGGCTCGGCGCATGAGCCGCCACCTCGCCGGGCCGCCGTCGGGACGCGCGCACCTCGCCGGGCTGCGGGTCGACCGCCTGCGCTCGGTCCGACTGCTCGACGGGACCCTCGGTGACCTCCCGCTGGCAGGCGGAGCCGCGACCGCGGGCAGCACCGCCCCCCGCACCGAGCTGGACGCTTCCGGGTGGCGGCTGCTGCCCGCGGCCGCCGAGCCGCACGCACACCTCGACAAGGCCTTCACCGCCGACCGGCTCCCGCCCGGCGGCGACGACCTCGAGTCCGCGGTGTCCAGGTGGCGGGCGCTCACGCCGTCCGTGAGCGCCGCCGACATCAGGTCCCGCGCGACGCGGGCCGTGGGCCGGTACGTCGCCAACGGCGTCACGGCCATCCGCACGCACGTCGACCTCCTGGCGGACGGCGACCCGCTGCGCGGGGTCGACGCGCTCGTCCGGCTGCGGGACGAGCTCTCGGGCGTCGTGACCATCCAGGTGTGCGTCCTCGCCGGACCGGGCGCCGACCACGGGCACCTGCGCGAGGCCGTCGACCGGGGGGTCGACGTCATCGGCGGCTGCCCCCACCTGGCCGACGACCCGGCGGCCGAGACCGCCGACCTCCTCGACGTCGCCGAGCGCACCGGTCTCCCCGTCGACCTGCACACCGACGAGCAGACGGCCGCGCCCCGGCTCGACCTGGTCGACCTCGCGCAGCAGGTCATCGCCCGCGGCCTGGCGCAGCGGGTGACCGCGAGCCACTGCGTGCGGCTCGGCTCCCTGCCGAGCGACCGGCTCCGCGCCGTGCTCGAGCTCGTGGGCAGGGCCGGCATCGGGCTGGTCACGCTGCCGATCACCAACCTGTACCTGCAGGGGCGCGGCCCCGACGAGCCGCGGCTGCGTGGCATGCCCCCGCTCAGGCAGATCCTCGACGCCGGGATCGAGCTCGCCGCCGGTGGGGACAACGTCCGGGACCCGTTCAACCCCGTCGGCACCGCCGATCCCTTCGGGACGACCGCCCTCCTCATGACCGCCGGCCACCTGGGCGCCGACGAGGCCCTCACAGCCGTGACGTCGGGCGCCCGCACGGTCATGGGGCTGTCGGCGGCGGGGCCCACCGACGGCGCCGCGGCCGACCTCATGCTCGTGCCCGACGTACCGGTCGCCGACGTGCTCGCCGGCGCCGAGGTCGCCCGCATCGTGCTGCGCGCCGGGGTCGTGGTCGCCGACACCCGCGTGAGCCGGGACCTCGCCCTGGCGGACCCGGGTCCGGCTGCTCACCCGGACCGGTTCCGACGTCCGTTCGGTCACCGGTCCGCCGACCGGCATCTCGCCCCCGCCCCGTCCCCCGCACGTCAACCGATCGGAAGGTCCACGTCATGACCCTCACCGAACCGTCCGCCCCCACCGCGGTCCCGCGCGCGACGAGCTTCAGGACCCTGCGCATGTCGGGGGTGACCAAGAGGTTCTCCACGGGCACCGTCGCGCTCGACGGCATCGACCTCGAGATCGGGCCGGGTGACTTCGTGTCCGTCGTCGGCCCGTCCGGCTGCGGGAAGTCGACCCTCCTGCGTCTCGCGTCCGGCCTCGACACCGTGAGCTCCGGCGTCCTCACCGTGAGCTCGCGCTCGACCAGCTACGTCTTCCAGGAGGCCACCCTCCTCGAGTGGCGCACGGCCCTGAAGAACGTCGAGCTGACCGGTGAGCTGCGGAAGGTCGACGCCGGCCACCGACGCAGGCTCGCCCGGGAGGCGCTCGAGCTCGTGGGGCTCACGGGGTTCGAGAACCAGTATCCGCGCGAGCTGTCGGGTGGCATGCGGATGCGTGTGTCGATCGCCCGCGCCCTCGTCACCGAGCCCGACCTCGCCCTCTTCGACGAGCCGTTCGGGGCGCTGGACGAGATCACCCGGCTGCGCATGCAGACCGAGCTCCAGCGGATCTTCCGGCTCAAGCAGTTCGCGGGCCTGTTCATCACGCACTCCGTCTCGGAGGCCGTCTACCTCGCCAACCGGGTGATCGTCATGAGCGGCCGTCCCGGGCGGATCGTGGCGGACATCCGCATCCCGTGGGCCTACCCGCGACCCGCCGAGCTCCGCTACGACCCCGAGTTCGCCGCCCTGACGGGCGAGGTCTCGGCAGCCCTTGGAGAGCACTCATGACACTGCACGCCCACATCCGTCCCGACGCAGGGACCGCGAACGACCTCCCGGACCCGGGGTCCGACCGACCCGTGGCCGACCCCGACCGGGTACTCACCGTCCCCGTCCCCGCGCCGGAGCGGCCGGGCCGTCGTCGTGCCGGCGTCGGCCGGCGCATCGGCCCGGCGACGGTGGGTGCCCTGCGCGGGGCGGCACCTGTCGTGCTCTCGCTCATCGGGATCGTGGTCATCTGGTACGTCGTCGCGCTCGCGATCCTGCCCGTGGACCAGCGGTTCCTGCTCCCGCCCCCGCACGAGGTCTTCGGCAGCACCCTGACCAACCCGCAGCTCATGGAGCCGATGCTCGACGCGCTGGGACGCAGCGTCGTCGTCGCGGCCATCGGGCTCGCCGTCGCCGTCGTGATCGGGATCCTCTGGGCCCTCGCCATGTCGGCGTCCAGGTGGACCGAGTCGATCCTGTACCCCTACGCCGTCATCCTCCAGACGATCCCGATCCTCGCCCTGGTGCCGCTCATCGGCATCTGGTTCGGCTACGGCTTCCCGGCACGGGTCATCGTCTGCGTGATCATCGCCCTGTTCCCGATGATCTCCAACACGTTCTTCGGGCTGCAGTCGGCGAGCGCCGCCGCGCACGATCTCCTCACCCTCAACAACGCCTCACGGACCCAACGGCTCGTCAAGCTCCAGCTCCCCGCGTCGGTCCCGTCGATCTTCACCGGTCTGCGGACGGCCGCCGGGTTGTCCGTCATCGGTGCGCTGGTCGGCGACTACTTCTTCCAGCAGGGCCCCGTGGGCATCGGCGGCCTGCTGCGCACCTACACGCTGCGCCTCCAGATGGACGCCCTGTTCACCGCCATCACCCTGACCGCCCTGTTCGGCGTCGTGGTCTTCGGTCTCTTCGCCGTCCTCGACCGCCTCGTGCTCGGCCGCTGGTACGGGAAGCGGCCCAGCTCGTGAGAGCGGACCCCTCAGTGCCCTCCGTCCCTCGCCCGGCCCCCGCCGGCCGAACCACCCAGCCAAGGAGAACCACCATGACGCACGCCCGACCACACCTCCTGCTCGCCGTCGCCGGACTTCTCGCCCTCGCCGCGTGCTCCTCCGCCGACGGTGCGGACGACCCCGCGGAGGATGCGGGGGCCGCGCCCGACGCCGAGGCCGCGGAGGCCGGCAGCGCCCTCGACCTCGCGGAGGTCTGCCCGGCGACCGTCGTCGTCCAGTGGGACTGGCAGCCGCAGTCCGAGCACGGCGGGACGTACGCGCTCGTGGGGTCGGACGCCGAGATCGACACGGACACGAAGTCGGTGCGCGGCTCGCTCGTCGCCCAGGGCGTGGACACCGGCGTGGACATCGAGGTGCGCACGGGTGGCGCGAACGTCGGCTTCCAGCCGGTTCCCGCCCTCATGTACCTCGACGACGAGATCACGCTCGGCGCGGTGAGCACCGACGTCGCGATCAGCTCCCACGAGGCACAGCCGACCGTCGCGGTGGTGTCCCAGATGACGAACAGCCCGCAGATCCTCATGTGGGACCCCGAGACCTATCCCGGCGCGACCACCATCGACGAGGTCGTCTCGCAGGGCGCCACCGTGGTGACCTCGGGCGACGTCCTGCCCGCGCTGCTCGCGCGGACGACGAGCTTCGACATGGCGGCCTCCGACACGAGCTACGAGGGGACGCCCTCGCGGTTCGTCTCCGACCCGTCGATCGTGCAGCAGGGCTTCGTCACGGCCGAGCCCTACATCTACGAGAACGAGGTCGACGCCTGGGGGCGTCCGGTGGCCTTCGAGCTTATGAGCGAGGTCGGGTTCTCGATCTACCCGCAGTCCCTCGCGGTGCGCGCCGACCGGGTCGACGAGCTGGCCGGGTGCCTGGAGCGGCTCGTGCCGATCTTCCAGCAGTCGCAGATCGACTTCCTCGCGGACCCGGGGCCGACGAACGACCTGCTCGTCGAGGTGGTGGAGCAGTACAACGTCGGGTGGACCTACTCCGCGGGCGTCGCCGACTTCTCGGCGGCCGCGCTGGTCGAGGAGGAGATCGTCACCGACGACCCGGCCACGGGGGTCTTCGGCCAGTTCGACGACGCGCGGATGCAGGAGATCGCCGACACGTTCCTCCCGCTGCTGCGCGACCAGGGCACCGTCACGCTCGCCGAGCTCGACCCCGCCGAGCTGTACACGAACGAGTTCATCGATCCGTCGATCTCGATGGGGGAGTGAGAGCCACGATGAGCACGACCACCGCCGCGGGCAGGCTCGCCGCCCTCATCGCCGACGAGCTCGGGCCGGACGCGGTCTCGACCGATCTCGACCTCGTCACCAAGGTCTCCTCCGACTGGTCGCGGATGTCGCCGATCCTGCAGGAGAAGCTGCCGGCGGGCCGCTACCTCGCCGACGCCGTCGTCCGCCCCCGGACACCCGAGGAGGTCGCCCGCGTCCTCCAGCTCGCCTACGAGGCCGGCGTCCCCGTCACGCCGCGCGGGGCCGGGACCGGGAACTACGGCCAGCTCACGCCGTTCTCGGGCGGGCTGAGCCTCGACCTCCGTGCGCTCGACGAGATCGCCGTCGACAGCGACGGGACGATGACCGCGGGTGCCGGAGCCCGGCTCACGGCCGTCGACGCCACCGGGCGGGCGGCGGGGCGGGACATCTGGATGTTCCCCTCGACGAAGGGCTCGACGCTCGGCGGCTTCCTCGCGGGCGGGAGCGCGGGCACCGGGACGATCGAGCACGGCACCACGACCGACGGGTTCGTGGTCTCGCTGACCGTCGCCCCGATGGACGGCAGCGGCCGGACGTTCACCGTCCACGGAGCCGACACCACGCCGTACATCCACGCGTACGGGGTCACGGGAGTGGTCACGAGCGCCACGGTCCGCACCGATCCCGCCCGCGACTGGTCGGCGGTGTACGCGTCGTTCCCGACCTACGACGGCCTCGTGGCCGCGCACCGCGCGCTCCTCACGCTGCCGGTGCTGCCGCGCCTGGCGTCCGCCGACGAGCCCGCCCTGGTCGCCACCCTCCCCGCGCCGACGCCGCTCGACGCCACGCAGCACAGCCTGCGCGTCATCGCCGAGTCCTCCACCGTCGATCAGGTGGCCGACCTGGTCGCCGCCGGCGGGGGCCAGGTCGTGGCGACCTACGACGAGTACGCCGAGACGGACCGGCTCTCGTCGATGTCCTACAACCACCCGATCTACTACTGGCAGCGGGAGGTGGGGGAGCCCGCATGCTTCCACATGGAGACCGGCGGGCGCGCGCTCTGGGACGACCCGGCCCGGGTCCGCGCCGTCTACCCCGGGACCCGGCTCCACCTCGAGCTCATGGGTGCCGAGCCGCTCGCCATGGTGGTGGGTGACTACGTGGACGAGCAGCAGGTCCTGGACGGGATACCGCTCCTGGAGGCCGCCGGACTCGGCGTCCACTCGCCGCACCAGTGGTACGTCGACCGCAACGTCGAGCTCGTCGCGGCCACGGCCGCCCGGACCGATCCGCTGGGGCTGCTCAACCCCGGCAAGCTCGTGCCGGAGCGGGCACGCACCGACACGCGCACGACGATCGGTGTGCGGTGACCGCGCCGACGCCGAGGGCCGCCCGCTGGGCCGACCTCACGTTCCCTGACGTCGCGGCCCTGCCCGAGAACACCGTGGCGGTCCTGCCGACGGGCGCGATCGAGCAGCACGGACCGCACCTCCCGTTGTCGACGGACCTCGTCACGGCCACCGAGGTCGCGACCCACGCCGCCGACGCGGTAGCCGCCGACGGCCGGGCCGACGTCGTCCTTCTCCCGGCACTGGCCTACACCAAGTCCGACGAGCATGCCTGGTCTCCCGGCACGATCTGGTTGTCGTGGGAGACCCTCATGTCGACGCTCGTCGACATCGGGCGCTCGCTCGCCGGATCGGGGATCACCCGGGTGCTCCTCGTCAACGGCCACGGCGGCAACGCCGCGCTCGAGCAGGTGGCGCTGCGCGAGCTGAGGCGGAGGTTCGGGCTCGCGACCTTCTTCGTCCCGGCCTCCGTCGGTGGAGAGGTCGCGCGGGAGCACGGCAATCCCAGCGAGCTCGGACTGGGGATCCACGGCGGCCACACCGAGACGTCGATGATGCTGCACCTGCGGCCGGAGCTCGTGCACATGGATCGTGCGGTCAGGCGGGTCCCGGAACGGCTCGACCGGTTCGAGGTCGTCGGCTTCGGCAGGCCCGCGAGCTTCGGGTGGCTGTCCGACGACTTCGGGCCGGACGGCCATGTCGGCGACCCGACCACGGCCGGTGCCGACGACGGGCGCGCCCTGTTCCGGGCCGCGGTGGACCAGGCCGCACGGGCGATCACCGAGGCATCGACCTTCTCCGTGACGTAGCGACCGGGCGCACACGTGGACGGCGCACAGCGAGGGGGACCGGAGCCCGGCCCCCCTCGCTGCGCGTCATCCACGGAGAACGTGGTCCGCCCGAACGGCCGGACCCCGCTCAGTCGGTAGTGCCCCGAGGCAGCGAGAAGAACCGGCGGTCCACGTAGGCGAGCGAGGTCGCCGACTCGTCGCGGACGCGGTGCACGCCTGAGACGGCGCCCAGCACCAGGACGTGGTCCCCGATCTCGGTCGCGCCGACGACCTCGCACTCGACCGCGCTGACGGCGTCCTTGATCAGCCACGGCAGACCGTCGGCGGTGTACCGGTGGGCGATCCCGCGGAACTTGTCCGGCTCGCGGGAGGCGAAGCGACGAGCGACGTCCTGGGCCTCGCCCGCAAGGACGTTGCCGACGAAGGCGCCGCGTGCGATCACGGTGGGCAGCGTCCGTGAGCCGGTGTCGAAGCAGACACCGAAGAGCGGCGGAGACATGCTCACGCTGAAGCCCGTGCTCACCGTCGTCCCGACGGGTGCCCCGTCGGGGGCGCAGCTGGTGACGACGCAGACGCCGGCGGCGAGTCCGGCCATGGCCGTGCGGAACGACGTGGCGACGCCGTCGTCGATGGTGCGTGCCGGTCGGGTGACGGTCATGGGTGCTCCTCGGTGGATGTTGATACCATCAACATCCAGGCTAGGACCGTGATGTTTCCCCGGTGTGACACCACGGAGGCGATCACTTCTCGCCCGTGGCTTCCGGCCCTCGGGCACGCGACGGCGACCGGACCCGCAGATGGGATGATCGGTCCCATGCTCAGCTGGACCACTGCCGGGGAGTCCCACGGCCAGGCGCTCGTCGCCGTGCTGCAGGGCGTGCCCGCCGGCCTGTCGATCACCTCCGACGAGATCGTCGCCGCGCTCGCCCGGCGCCGCCTCGGCTACGGCCGCGGGGCGCGCATGAAGTTCGAGACCGACGTCGTCACCCTCCTCGGCGGCGTCCGCCACGGCGTGACGATGGGCGGTCCGGTCGCAATGACGATCGGCAACGCCGAGTGGCCGAAGTGGTCGACCGTCATGTCGGCCGACCCCGTGGACCCCGCCGACCTCCTCGTCGACGCCGGCACCGGCGACGAGCGGGAGGTGGCCCGCAACCGCCCCCTCACCCGTCCCCGCCCCGGGCACGCGGACCTCCCCGGTATGCGCAAGTACGGGCTCGACGACGCCCGGCCCGTCCTCGAGCGCGCCTCCGCGCGGGAGACCGCCGCCCGAGTGGCGCTCGGCACCGTGGCCGCCGCGATCCTCGAGCAGGTCGCCGGCGTGCGGCTCGTCTCGCACACCCTCGCCGTCGGCCCGGTCCGGGTGCCCGACGACGCCCCCCTGCCCTCGCCCGACGACGTCGCCGCGCTCGACGCCTCCCCGCTGAGGTGCATCGTCCCCGGGGTCGACGAGGAGATGGTCGCCGAGGTCGACGCGACCAAGAAGGACGGCGACACCGTGGGCGGGGTCGTCGAGGTCCTCGCCTACGGTCTGCCGCCCGGCCTGGGCTCGTTCGTGTCCGGCGACGCCCGCCTCGACTCCCGCCTGGCCGGCGCCGTCATGGGCATCCAGGCCGTCAAGGGTGTCGAGATCGGCGACGGGTTCGCCACCGCCCGGCGCCGCGGCTCCGCGGCGCACGACGAGATCGTCCACGACGACGACGGCCGCATCGCGCGGACCACGAACCGCGCCGGCGGCACCGAGGGCGGCATGAGCAACGGCGAGGTCCTGCGCGTGCGCGCCGCGCTCAAGCCGATCTCGACGGTCCCGCGGGCGCTGTCGACCGTCGACGTCTCCACCGGTGAGGACGCGACGGCCCTGCACCAGCGCTCCGACACCTGCCACGTGGCGCCGGGCGCCGTCGTCGCGGAGGCGATGGTCGCGCTCGTGCTCGCGCAGGCCCTGCTGGAGAAGACCGGCGGCGACTCCCTCGCGGAGGCGTCCCGCAACCTGGCCGCCTACCTCGCCTCGTTCCCGGAGCACCAGCGGTGAGCGGGGAAGGGACGGCGCTGCCGATCGCCGGGACGCCGATCACCGGGACTCGGATCGCCGGCGTGCCGGTCCCCGGCCGCGGCCCCGACCTCGTGCTCGTCGGCCTGCCGGGTGCGGGCAAGTCCTCGGTCGGCCGCCACCTGGCGCGGATGCTGGGCACGTCCGTCGCGGACACCGACGACCTCGTCGAGCGCCGGGCCGGCCGCAGCGTGTCGGAAGTCTTCGCCGCGGCCGGCGAGGACGCGTTCCGGCAGCTCGAGCGCGAGGTGATCATCGATGCCCTCGGGCACGGGACCGGCATCCTCACGCTCGGCGGTGGCGCCGTCCTCGACCCGGACACGCGCGCCGACCTTGCGACGCGACGCGTCGTGCACCTGTCGGTCTCGCCCGAGCAGGCGCACGCGCGCGTGGGGACCGCCTCGACCCGGCCGCTGCTCGCCGACGACCCGGTCGGCCGGCTCACCGTGCTCGCCGAGCAGCGGGCCCCGCTCTACGACGAGGTCGCCACCTGGACGGTCGACACCGACGGCCGTGAGCTGACCGACGTCGCCGCCGAGGTCGCCACGCTCGCGACGGAGCCGACCGTGCTCACGGTGCCCGGCGCCCACCCGTACCGCGTGACCATCGGGCACGACCTGTCCGGCGAGGTCGCCCGCGCGATCCCCGAGACGGCGCGCCGCGTGCTCATCGTCCACCCCGAGGCGATGGCCGAGCGCGCCGGCCGGATCGCCGCCGCGCTTCGCTTCGGCGGCAGGGACGCGCACTCCTTCGTCCTGCCCGACGCCGAGGCCGCGAAGACGTGGGAGGTCGTCGGGCGCTGCCACGACCTGCTCGGCGAGCACGGCTACGGCCGTCAGGACGTCGTCGTCACGCTCGGCGGCGGGGCCACCACCGACGTCGGCGGATTCGTTGCGGCCACCTGGCTGCGGGGTGTCGGCGTCGTCCATGTGCCCACGACGCTGCTCGGGATGGTCGATGCGGCCGTCGGCGGCAAGACGGGTGTCAACACGCCGGCCGGCAAGAACCTTGTCGGCTCGTTCCATGCGCCGCTCGCCGTCGTCTGCGACCTCGACCTGCTGGCCACCCTGCCCCGGGCGGACCTGGCCGCCGGGCTCGCCGAGGTCGTCAAGGTCGGCTTCTTCGGCGACCGACACGTCCTGCGGCTCGTGCGTGCGCACCCCGAGGCCGCGCTCGACCCGGGCTCGCGCGTACTGCGCGAGCTGGTCGAGCGCGCGGTGGCCGTGAAGGCGCACGTCGTGGGGGAGGACCTGCGCGAGGCCGGGCTGCGGGAGGTCCTCAACTACGGGCACACCACCGGGCACGGCATCGAGCGCGCCTCCGGGTACGCGTGGCGCCACGGGGACGCCGTCGCCGTCGGCATGGTCGTCGCCGCCGAGCTCGCCGAACGGGTGGGTCTCGCGCGGCCGGGGCTCGCCGAGGGCCACCGCGAGGTGCTGAGCTCGCTCGGCCTCCCGGTGACCGTGAGCGGGCTTCCGTGGAGCGAGGTCCGTGCGGCGATGGGCAACGACAAGAAGGTGCGCGGCGACCGACTGCGGTTCGTCGCCCTGCGCGCCGAGGGCGATCCGGTCATTCTGGACGGGCCCGACGAGGTTGCGCTCGAGGCGGCCTGGGACACGGTGAGCGCGTGACCGGGGACGCGGGCGGGTTCGCGACCGGCGACGCTCCGATCGCCGGCGCGGACGGCGACCGGGCGCCGGAGACCGCGACGCCACGCGGCACGGGCACGATCGTCCTCGTAGGCGTGCCCGGGGCCGGGGTCTCGATCACGGCCGTCGCGGTGGGCGAGGCGCTGGGGATCGAGGTGCGCGACACCGACGAGCTCGTGGCCGAACGGCTCGGTGCCCCGGTGCACGAGCTCGTCGTCGACCTCGGCGAGGACGAGTACCGGGCGGCCGAGTCCGCTGTGGTGACCGAGGTGCTGGCGACGGACCCGCTCGCCAGGCCCGCCGTCGTCGGGCTGGGCTCGGGTGCGCTCGGCGCGGTCGCCGACCGGCTGGCCGAGCTGCGCGCCGAGGGCGTGCCGGTCGTCCACCTCCGGCTGACGCCGGGCACCGCGATGCGCCGGCTCGGTCTGTCCGGCCTTGGCTCGGTCGCGCTGCCGAACCCGCGGGCGATGTGGACGACCATGGCGGCCGAGCGGGACGCAGCTCTCGAGGCCGTCGCCAGCACGACGATCGACACGACGGCGATGGACCCGGACGAGGTGCGCGACGCCGTGCTCGAGGTCGTACGGGCGGGCTGACCGGCAGCTCGACCCCCGACCGGCGGGTGGGGCCCTGGCAGCTCGACCCCCGACCGACGCGCGGGGCGGCACCGGGCCGCCCCCCTGTCGTCAGCCCCGCGCGACGAGCCACTCCTCGAACGTCGGCCCGACCACCTCGGCGCCGGGTGCGCGGCCGAGCGTGCCGTCGCGGAAGGCGCGACCCATCCGTCCGGGCAGCGGGAGCGGGAAGGGCCGGATACGCCGCCCGTCCCCGGCCGCGTTCCCGGCCACGCGCCGGGTCATGTCCCACAGCGTCAGCTCCTCGGGACCGACGAGGTCGTGGCGGTCGCCCGCACGTCGCGCGAGCGCGCAGTCGGCCAGGACGTCGGCGACGGCGTCGAGCGCGACCGGGCGGATGCGCATGGTGGGCACCGCGACGAGGGGGCCGAGCCGCATACGGCCCAGGTTCTGCTCCGCGAACTCGAACCACTGGCTCGAGCGGACCACGACGAGGTGCTCGCTGACCTCGGCCGCCATGCGCTCCTGCGCGGCCTTGCCGGCGAAGTAGCCGTAGCCCTGCACCTCGGGCAGCTCGCAACCGACGATCGAGAGCAGGACGTGCCGCGCTCCGCCTGCGTTCGCCGCCCTCGCGACCGCCGTCGTGGAACGGGTGAAGAAGTCGGTCGCCGCCCGCGCGCTCGTCGTGAACCGGCTGGCTGCCTCGATGATGACGTCGTAGCCGCGGAGGTGCTCGAGCGGGTTGTGGCAGATGACGTCGTAGCCGGTGGACCTGGAGAGCTGGACGGCCGCGCCGCCCCGGTCGGTCACGGCGCGCTGGATGGCCCGCCCGGAGATCCCGCCGCCGACGATCGCGACCCGCATCGCTCTGCCCACCTGTCGGTCGTCCGCCGTCGGACGACATCGCGTGGGAGCCAGGCTAGGGGGAGCACGGCGGAGGCGCACGGGAGATACGTGGCAGGCCGTGCCGGATGAGGCCCAGCTTCTCGTCGCCGTCTCCACAGGTCCCCCCACTGCATGACCGTCCACAACCGTTGCAATTCCAAGGATTCGATGTCGGTGGTGGCCCGTAACGTAGCCACCAGATCGACCGACGCAGGGGTCTTCGCGACAAGGCGTGGCGCGGTCGGTGGACAGGGATCCGTCGGCGGTCAGTGACAGGACGGGGGAGGTGAGCGGTATGACGACGGAGTGGACGCCGGGCTCGGGCGAGGGTGGTCCCGACGGCGGCTCGCCGAGCGGCGACTCCGGCGTCCCCGTCGGTGCAGCCACGGATGCCGTAGAGCCGGTCATGCCTCCTGCCGCCCTTCGAGGTGCCGAGGGCATCGCCAGCTTCTCGCGCGCCCTGGCGGACCTCGAGGTCGCGAGCCAGGCCGAGGTGATCGCGGTCGTCTCCGCGGTCGAGTCGCTCAAGTGCGCCGCCGAGGCCCTGCAGGCGCGAGCCTCTGTGGCGCTGGAGGACATGCGTCGGGACGACGAGGATCACCGCGGTGTGCCGGCGGAGCTCCAGGGCAGGGGAGTGGCGGACGAGATCGCACTGGCGCGCCGCGAGTCGCCGAGCCAGGGCGGCGTACACCTACGTCTCGCCCGCTGCCTCACCACGGAGATGCCGCGCACCTTCGCGCTCATGGAGGCCGGTGAGGTGTCCGAGTGGCGCGCCACGCTGGTCGCGAGGGAGATCGCCTTCCTCACCCCGGAGGATCGCCGCGCCGTCGACGAGGCGCTGGCACCCGACCTCCCCGCGATGGGTGACCGGCAGGCCGGCAACCGGGCGCGCAAGCTCGCCCAGGAGCTCGACCAGGCCGGCGCCGTCCTGCGCATGCAGCGTGCCACCAGCGAGCGTCGCGTGAACGTCCGCCCGGCCCCGAACGGGATGGCCTATCTCACCGCCCTGCTCACCGTGGCGGACGCCGTGCGGGTGAAGACCACGCTCGACCGCGACTCCGGGAGCGCCGTCACAGCAGGCGCCGCCGACGGTCGGAGCAACGCGCAGATCGGTGCGGACCTCCTCGTCGAGCGCGTGACCGGCACGGACGTCAGCGAGCCGCGGGACGTCGCGCTCACCCTGGTGATGACCGACGAGACGCTGCTCGGCGGACCCGAGTCCGCCTGGCTGCCCGGGCACGGCCCTGTGCCCGCCGCGGTGGCCCGCGGCTACCTCTCCGAGGCCCAGGCGGCCGACGTGACCCTGCGCCGCCTGTGGGTCCGGCCCGAGAACGGGCAGATCGACGGCGTCGACTCACGTGCCAGAGGGTTCCCCGCCTCGCTGCGGCACCTCGTGAGCCTGCGCGACGACATCTGCCGCAACCCTTTCTGCGGGGCGGACTTCCGGCAGGTCGACCACGCCACCCCGTGGGCCGAGGGCGGAGAGACGAGCCTCGCCAACGCCTCGGGCCTGTGCCAGCGGTGCAACCTCGCCAAGGAGAACGCCGGCTGGACCCACGAGTCGACGGCGACGAGCCTCACCGTGACGACGCCGACCGGGCACCGCTACGCCGCGAGCCGATCCACGCTCGCCCAGAACGTCACCGACAGGCGGGTCGACTCGCTGAGGGCCCGCGTCGCCGCGAACCGGGAGGCACTCCGCGCGCACGACGAGGAGATCGCCCGCGAAAGGGCCGGGCCAACCGCCCCCGATCATCCCCTTGATCCTCTGCAATCAAGAACATAGCCTTGATCGCATGTTCGTCGTCACCGCCGATCAGAATCGGTCGACCCAGCGGGGGGTTCTCGTGGACGAGATCCTCGCCGAACTGGCTCCATGGCAGCGACGAGCGGGCCGCGCCGTCGTGCTCCCGTTCGAGCGGACGGTCGGCGACGAGGTTCAGGCCGTGCTCTCGAGCGCCCCCGCTGCGGTCGACGTCGCGCTGCGCCTCGCCCGCCTGGACTGGGCGGTGGGGGTCGGCGCCGGACCGGTGGACTCACCGCTCGCGGACAGCGCGAGCGCGTCGTCGGGGACGGCGTTCGTCCTCGCCCGGGACGCGGTGGAGACCGCGCGGAGCAAGGCGTCGCCGTACCCGATCGTCGTGCGGGGTGCCGACGAGGGAGCCGCCGAGGCCGCCACCGCCGTGCTCCACCTCGTCGGTGCCCTGAGACGCACGAGGTCCGACGCCGGCTGGGAGGTGTCCGACCGCCTCGTCACCGGCGTCACCCAGCGTGCCGTCGCCGAGGAGCTCGGCATCACCTACCAGGCGGTCCACGACCGGGTCCGGGTCGCCGGTGTCCGTGAGGAGCTGGCCGCGCTGCCGCACGTCGCCGGCATGGTCGCCGACGCCGAGGGGGAGACCCCGTGAACGGCTGGCTCCTCGGGCTCGTCACGGCCGGCCTCGTGCTCGTCGCCGCCGTCGGCGCCGCCCTGACGGGGAGCCCCATCGTCGCCCGGCTGCTGCGGCGCTTCACGGTGACCGGCGGTGGGAGGGAGGGGACGCCCGGACTCGTCACCCACCCCGTCGGCCTCGACCGCGGCGGGCAGTGGATCGGCTACCTGGAGCGCGCCGCTATCGCCGGCGGCCTGGTCACCGGCTTCCCCGAGGTCGTCGCCGTGGTCCTCGCGCTCAAGGGCCTGGGGCGCTATCCCGAGCTGCGTGCGGACCACTGCTCCGGCGTCGGACGCCGCGACGACGAGACCCCGATCGTCCTGCAGGGCGACCCTCAGGAGCGTCCGGTCCCGCCGCGTGTCGTCGTCGCCGGACTCACGGCCGAGCGCTTCATCATCGGCACGCTCGCCTCCTACCTGTGGGCGGCATCATGGGGGCTCGCGGGACTGGGTGTCCTCGTCGCGATATCCTGAACCGCTGCCCGGGCCCCTGCGGCCAGGCCGACGGCCGGTCGCGGGCCACGATCGCGGGCCCCGGCACCGACCACGCGCCCGGCGGGGCCGGGACGGCAGCATCGAGACAGCACGACCGAGACGACTCCCGACGCTAAGGACGGCACACGCATGGCATCGACGAACGACCTCAAGAACGGCATGGTGCTGAAGATCGACAACCAGCTCTGGTCGGTCGTCGAGTTCCAGCACGTCAAGCCGGGCAAGGGCCCCGCGTTCGTGCGCACCAAGCTGAAGAACGTCCTGTCCGGCAAGGGCGTCGACAAGACGTTCAACGCCGGCGTCAAGGTCGAGACCGCCACGGTCGACCGCCGCGACATGCAGTACCTGTACAACGACGGCACCGACTTCATCTTCATGGACTCCGCGACGTTCGACCAGATCCCCGTGCGCCCCGAGGTGGTCGGCGACGTCGCGAACTTCATGCTCGAGAACACCGACGTCGTCGTCGCCACCCACGACGATCAGGTGCTCTTCGTCGAGCTGCCCGCCTCCGTCGTGCTCGAGGTCACCGAGACCGAGCCCGGCCTCCAGGGCGACCGCTCCTCGGCCGGCACGAAGCCCGCCACCCTCGAGACCGGCTACCAGATCCAGGTCCCGCTGTTCCTCGAGCAGGGCGTCAAGGTCAAGGTCGACACCCGCTCGGGCGACTACCTCGGACGCGCCTGAGTGGGCGGAGAGACACCCGCGCGCGAGGACGACCAGGGCCTCGACCGCGCGCCGACCGGCTCCGCGCCGGTGAGTAAGGACGTCCCTGCGCAGGTGAGCGAGGACGAAGCTGTGCCGTCGACCGAGGACCTGCCCGCGCCGCTGACCGAGGACGAGCCGACTCCGGTCGAGGTCACGACCGAGGACGAGGTGCCCGCCGGCGCGGTCCGCGTGAGCGCGGACCGGTCGGACTCGGTACGGGGGAGCACCTCGGACACCCAGGGCGTGCGCAGGGCCTTCCACGCCACCGCCCGGACCAAGGCGCGTCACCGGGCGCTCGACGTCCTGTTCGAGGCCGACGCCAAGGGCCTGGTCACCGACGGCGACCGGCTGCTCGCCGTCCTCGCCGAGCGCGGTGGGCGCACGATCGCGCAGGACGGCCTGCCCGCCTACGCCGTCGAGCTCGTCGAGGGCGTCGCCGACCACCTGACGATCATCGACGAGATCCTCACCGCCACCTCCCACGGCTGGTCGCTCAGGCGGATGCCCGCGGTCGACCGTGGTCTGCTGCGGCTGGGGGTCTTCGAGGTCGTCTTCCTCGACGACGTCCAGGATGGGGTCGCCATCGAGCAGGCGACCTACCTGGCCGGCCGGCTCTCCACCGACGACTCCCCGCGGTTCGTCGGCGGCGTCCTCGGCGAGGTGTCCAGGAACAAGGACCTCTACCGGATCTGACCCGCGCCCGGCGTACCCTGGGCGCACCGACATCCTTTAACGATCTGTCCAGCGAGGCAGGGAAGGAGGTCACGGCACCATGTGCCCCGACCCGGCTGCATCCGCAGACCCCACATCCACATCACCCACGCCGGCCGGCGAGAGAGCCGGACGCGAGGTCCTCACCGCGAGCGACATCGACCGCTCGCTTACCCGCATCGCGCACGAGATCGTCGAGCGCAACCAGGGCACCGACGACCTCGTCCTGCTCGGCATCCCCACGCGCGGCGTCCCGCTGGCCGCCCGGCTCGCGGCCCGCGTCGCGCGCGCCGCCGACCTCGCCGAGCCGGTCCCGCACGGCTCGCTCGACACGACGATGTACCGCGACGACCTGCGCGACCACCCGGTCCGCGGCCTCGAGCGCACCGACATCCCGGTCGACCTCACCGGCCGCACCGTCGTCCTCGTCGACGACGTCCTCTACTCCGGGCGCACCATCCGCGCGGCGCTCGACGCCCTGTCCGACCTGGGCCGACCGCGCCGGGTCCAGCTCGCGGTCCTCGTCGACCGCGGCCACCGCGACCTCCCGATCCGCGCCGACTTCGTCGGCAAGAACCTGCCGACCTCCCGGGAGGAGAGCGTGCGGGTCTCGCTCGCGGAGACCGACGCGGGGATCATCGCCGCGACCGACGCCGGCGGCACTACCGATCGCACTGCCGACGAGGTCGCGGCCGCCATCCACACCGACGCCGGCACCCACGCCGTCGGCGGCACGCCGGAGTCCGTCCGGATCGTCGGGGAGGGGGACCGATGAGGCACCTGCTCTCCGCCGCCGACCTCTCCCGCGCCGAGGCCGTGCGCATCCTCGACACCGCCGAGCAGATGGCCGCCACGCAGGAACGGGAGATGAAGAAGCTCCCCACCCTGCGCGGCCGCACGGTCGTCAACCTCTTCTTCGAGGACTCCACCCGCACGCGCATCTCCTTCGAGGCGGCGGCCAAGCGCCTGAGCGCCGACGTGATCAACTTCTCGGCCAAGGGATCCTCGGTGTCCAAGGGCGAGACGCTCAAGGACACCGCGCTCACGCTGCGCTCGATGGGCGCGGACGGCGTCGTCGTCCGGCACCCCGCCTCCGGCGCGCCGCACCGCCTCGCGCACGCCGGCTGGACCGACGTCCCGATCCTCAACGCGGGCGACGGCACCCATCAGCACCCCACGCAGGCCCTCCTCGACGCCTTCACGCTGCGCCGCCACCTGCACTCGCGTGCCGAGGAACCCGCGCCCGGGGAGCCCCCGACCACCGACACCCCGGCCCCGCCGGGCAGCGACCTCGCCGGGGCGCGCGTCGTCGTCGTCGGGGACGTCCTGCACTCGCGGGTGGCGCGGTCGAACGTCGACCTGCTCACCACGCTCGGCGCCGACGTCACGCTGGTGGCCCCGCCGACGCTCCTGCCCGTGGGCGTGGGCGCCTGGCCCGCGCGCGTCGAGCACCACCTCGACGCCACCCTCGAGGCCGCGCCCGACGCGGTGATGATGCTCCGCGTCCAGCACGAGCGGATGTCCGCCGGCGGGGGAGGGTTCTTCCCCTCGGCCCAGGAGTACCACCGCCTCTACGGGCTCGACGCCGCCCGTCTCGCGCTCCTCCCGGCGCACGGCATCGTCATGCACCCCGGCCCGATGAACCGCGGCCTGGAGATCTCCGCCGACGCCGCCGACTCCGAGCGCAGCGTCGTCCTCGAGCAGGTCCGCAACGGCGTCGCCGTGCGCATGGCCGTGCTCTACCTCCTGCTTGCCGGCTCCGAAGGGACCACGTCATGACCAGCTACCTCATCACCGGGGCACGGCCCCTCGGCGGGGACCGGGCCGACCTCCTGCTCTCGGGCGGGACGATCACCGCCGTGGGCGACGACGCGGCCGCGCAGGCCTCGTCCGACGCCGTCCGGGTCGACGCCGACGGCCTCGTCGCGCTGCCCGGCCTCGTCGACCTGCACACCCACCTGCGCGAGCCCGGCCGCGAGGACACCGAGACCGTCCGCACCGGCTCCCGAGCCGCGGCCGCGGGCGGCTTCACCGCCGTCCACGCGATGGCCAACACCATGCCGGTGGCCGACACCGCCGGCGTGGTCGAGCAGGTCTGGCGCCTCGGCCGCGAGGCCGGCTACGTCGACGTCCGACCCGTCGGCGCCGTGTCCGTCGGCCTGGCCGGTGCCCAGCTCGCCGAGCTCGGCGCCATGCACCGCTCCGCGGCCGGCGTCACCGTGTTCTCCGACGACGGCCGGTGCGTGAGCGACCCCGTCCTCATGCGCCGGGCGCTGGAGTACGTCCGCTCGGTCGACGGCGTCGTCGCGCAGCACGCGCAGGACCCGCGCCTGACCGAGGGCGCCCAGATGCACGAGGGCGTCGTCTCCGCCGAGCTCGGCATGACCGGCTGGCCGGCGGTCGCGGAGGAGTCGATCATCGCCCGCGACGTCCTGCTCGCCGAGCACGTCGGCTCCCGGCTGCACGTCTGCCACCTCTCGACCGCCGGCTCGGTCGACATCGTCCGCTGGGCGAAGGCCCGGGGGATCGACGTCACCGCCGAGGTCACGCCGCACCACCTCCTGCTCACCGACGACCTCGTGCGCGACTACGACCCGCTGTACAAGGTCAACCCGCCGCTGCGCACCGCGGCAGACGTCGAGGCCGTGCGCGCCGGGCTGGCCGACGGCACGATCGACATCGTCGCCACCGACCACGCCCCGCACGCCGCCGAGGACAAGGACACCGAGTGGGCCGCCGGCGCGATGGGGATGACCGGGCTGGAGACCGCCCTGGCCGTGGTCACCACGACGATGGTCGCCACCGGCCTGCTCGACTGGGCCGGGGTCGCCCGCGTGATGTCGACCGCGCCCGCGAGGATCGGCCGCGTCGCCGACCAGGGCCGGCAGCTCGTTCCCGGCGCCCCCGCCCACCTCACCCTCGTCGACCCGGCCGCCCGACGCACCGTCGACACCGCGGCGCACGCCTCGCGGTCCCGCAACTCGCCGTTCGCGGGCCGCGAGCTGGGTGGCGCCGTGACGCACACGTTCTACGCCGGCCGGGCGACCGTCCTCGACGGGTCCCTCGTCGACGACCTCGCCGGCATGCCCGAGAAGAAGGAGTCCTGAGTGAGCGCCGAGCGCACACCCGCCCTGCTCGTCCTGGAGGACGGCACCACCTACCGAGGATCTGCCTGGGGCGCGGGCGGCCGCACACTCGGTGAGATCGTCTTCTCCACCGGCATGACCGGCTACCAGGAGACCCTGACCGACCCGAGCTACCACCGCCAGATCGTGGTGATGACGACGCCGCACGTCGGCAACACCGGCGTCAACGACGAGGACGACGAGTCCGACCGCGTGTGGGTCGCCGGCTACGTCCTGCGCGACGCCGCCCGGCGGTCGTCCAGCTGGCGGGCCACCGGCGGGCTCGAGGCGCGCCTGACCGCCGAGGGCGTCGTCGGGATCTGCGAGGTCGACACGCGCGCGCTCACCCGCCACCTGCGCGAGGCGGGCGTCATGCGCGCCGGGATCTTCTCCGGCTCCGCGCTGCCCGCGGGCGCCGCGGACCTGCACCCGCAGGCCACCCGGGTCCTCGTCGACGTCGTCCGGGACGCTCCGGCGATGTCCGGCTCCGACCTCGCGGGCGAGGTCTCCACCGGTGAGCGGTACACCATCGAGCCCGACGGCGAGCCCGTCGCCACGGTCGTCGCCGTCGACCTGGGCATCAAGGCCCGTACGCCCGCCCAGCTCGCCGAGCGCGGCGCGCGCGTCCACGTCGTCCCCCGTGACACCACGCTCGCCGAGGTGCTCGCGCTGACGCCGGACGGCGTGTTCTTCTCCAACGGCCCCGGCGACCCGGGCGCGGCCGAGCACGAGGTGGAGCTGCTGCGCGGCATCCTCGACGAGCAGATCCCGTTCTTCGGGATCTGCTTCGGCAACCAGCTCCTCGGCCGGGCCCTCGGCTACGGCACCTACAAGCTCGCCTACGGTCACCGGGGCGTCAACCAGCCGGTCCTGGACAAGGCGAGCGGCCGCGTGGAGATCACCGCGCACAACCACGGCTTCGCCGTCGACGCCCCCGTGGAGGGGGAGTCCGTCGCGCCCTACGACGACGGCCGCTACGGCCGGGTCGAGGTCAGCCACGTCGGCCTCAACGACCAGGTGGTCGAGGGCCTGCGGGCGCTGGACCTGCCGGCGTTCTCCGTCCAGTACCACCCCGAGGCCGCCGCCGGACCGCACGACGGCGAGCACCTCTTCGACCGCTTCCTCGCGCTCATGGCCGCCCACCGCGGCGCCGAGCCCGCGACCCCCACCACCTCCGAGGAGAACTGATGCCCCGCCGGACCGACCTGAGCTCCGTCCTCGTCATCGGCTCGGGCCCGATCGTCATCGGCCAGGCGGCCGAGTTCGACTACTCCGGAACCCAGGCCTGCCGCGTGCTGCGCGAGGAGGGCCTGCGGGTGGTCCTCGTCAACTCCAACCCGGCGACGATCATGACCGACCCGGAGGTCGCCGACGCGACCTACGTCGAGCCGATCACCCCCGAGGTCGTCGAGGCCATCCTCGTCAAGGAGAAGCCCGACGCGATCCTGCCCACCCTCGGCGGCCAGACCGCGCTCAACACCGCGATCGCGCTCCACGACTCCGGCGTGCTCGACCGCCTGGGCATCGAGCTCATCGGAGCCTCGGTCGACGCCATCAACAAGGCGGAGGACCGCTTCGCGTTCAAGGAGGTCGTCGAGCGCGCCGGCGGGGAGTCCGCCCGCTCGGTCATCGCGCACTCGATCGACGAGGTGCACGCCGCCGCCGACGAGCTCGGGCTCCCGCTCGTGGTCCGCCCGAGCTTCACCATGGGCGGCCTCGGCTCGGGCCTGGCCCACACGCGCGAGGACCTCGACCGCATCGCCGGCGCCGGCCTGCACTTCTCGCCGACCACCGAGGTGCTCCTGGAGGAGTCGATCCTCGGGTGGAAGGAGTTCGAGCTCGAGCTCATGCGCGACCACGCGGACAACGTCGTGGTCGTCTGCTCGATCGAGAACGTCGACCCGGTCGGCGTCCACACGGGCGACTCGATCACCGTGGCGCCCGCCATGACGCTGACCGACCGCGAGTTCCAGCGGATGCGGGACATCGGCATCGCGGTGCTGCGGGAGGTCGGCGTCGACACGGGCGGCTGCAACGTCCAGTTCGCGGTCGAGCCGAGCACGGGCCGCATCGTCGTCATCGAGATGAACCCCCGCGTGTCCCGGTCCTCCGCGCTGGCCTCGAAGGCGACCGGCTTCCCGATCGCCAAGATCGCAGCGCGCCTGGCCATCGGCTACACGCTCCCGGAGATCCCGAACGACATCACCGGCTCCACGCCCGCGAGCTTCGAGCCGGCGCTGGACTACGTGGTCGTCAAGGTCCCGCGGTTCGCGTTCGAGAAGTTCCCCGCCGCGGACCCCACGCTCACCACCACCATGAAGTCCGTGGGCGAGGCCATGGCGCTCGGTCGCAACTTCACCGAGGCGCTCGGCAAGGCGCTGCGCTCCCTGGACCAGTCCGGCCAGCAGTTCCACTGGCGCGGCGAGGCGCCCGCCGGTGAGGAGCTGACCGCACTCGTCGCCTCGACGGCCACGCCCACCGAGCACCGCCTCGTCGACGTGCAGCAGGCGATCCGCGGCGGCGCGAGCGTCGAGGAGCTCTTCGAGGCGACCTGGATCGACCCGTGGTTCCTCGACCAGATGGTGCTCGTCGAGGAGGTCGCCCAGGAGGTGGCCGGCGCGCACGCGCTCACCTCCGGCGTCCTCGCGCGGGCCAAGCGGCACGGCCTGTCCGACGTCCAGATCGGGGAGCTGCGCGGCCTGTCCGAGGACGCCGTGCGCGAGGTGCGCCGGGCGTTCGACCTGCACCCGGTGTTCAAGACGGTCGACACGTGCGCCGCCGAGTTCGCCTCGCAGACGCCGTACCACTACTCCGCCTACGACGCCGAGAGCGAGGTCGCGCCCCGGGAGAGGCCGGCCATCATCATCCTCGGCTCGGGCCCCAACCGGATCGGGCAGGGCATCGAGTTCGACTACTCGTGCGTGCACGCCACGCTCGAGCTCGCCGACCGGTTCACCACGGTGATGGTCAACTGCAACCCGGAGACGGTCTCCACCGACTACGACATCTCCGACCGCCTGTACTTCGAGCCGCTGACGTTCGAGGACGTCATGGAGGTCTACCGCGCCGAGCTCGCCGCCGGCCCGGTCGAGGGCGTCATCGTCCAGCTCGGCGGCCAGACGCCGCTCTCGCTGGCGCAGCGCCTCGCGGACGCGGGCGTGCCGATCCTCGGCACGCCGCCGCAGGCCATCGACGCGGCCGAGGACCGCGAGATCTTCGGCCGCGTCCTCGACGACGCCGGGCTGCCGTCCCCCGCCCACGGCACCGCCGTGACCCCGGCGGACACGCTCGCCGTGGCGGGATCCATCGGCTACCCGGTGCTCGTGCGGCCCAGCTACGTGCTCGGGGGCCGCGGCATGCAGATCGTCTACGACGAGGCCGACCTCACCGACTACCTCGCCGACGCCACCGTCCACGCCGGCGACGCGACCCGTCGCGCGGCCCCGCTGCTCGTGGACCGGTTCCTCGACGACGCCGTGGAGATCGACGTCGACGCCCTGTACGACGGCACCGAGCTCTACCTAGCCGGCGTCATGGAGCACGTCGAGGAGGCCGGCATCCACTCCGGCGACTCCTCGTGCGTGCTGCCGCCCGTCTCGCTCTCCGCCGGCGAGATCGCGCGCATCCGCGACTCGACCGAGGCGATCGCCGCAGGCGTCGGCGTCCACGGGCTCATCAACATCCAGTTCGCCCTGGTCTCCGACGTCCTGTACGTCATCGAGGCCAACCCGCGCGCCTCGCGCACCGTGCCGTTCGTCGCCAAGGCCACCGGCGTGCCGCTCGCGCGCGCCGCGGCGCGGGTGATGGCGGGGGAGTCGATCGCCGACCTGCGGGCGTCCGGGCTGCTGCCCGCCGTGGACGCCTCCACGATCGACCTCGGCTCCGCGATCGCCGTGAAGGAGGCCGTGCTGCCCTTCAAGCGGTTCGCCACCCGCGAGGGACAGGTCGTCGACTCCATCCTCGGGCCGGAGATGCGCTCCACGGGTGAGGTCATGGGGGTCGGTCCGACCCTCCCGGTCGCCTTCGCCAAGTCCCAGACCGCGGCGTTCGGCGGGTTGCCGAGCGGCGGTCGGGTGTTCGTGTCCGTCGCCGACCGGGACAAGCGGGACATCGCCGGGCCGGCCGCCCGGCTCGTCGACCTCGGGTTCGAGCTCCTCGCCACCGAGGGCACCGCGGCGGTCCTCCTGCGCCACGGCATCCCCTCGACGACGGTGCGCAAGCACTCGGAGGGGCGGGGACCGAACGGCGAGCCGACGATCATCGACCTCATCACCGACGGCTCGGTGGACATGGTCATCAACACCCCCAGCGGGCAGGGCTCGCGCGCGGACGGGTACGAGATCCGTACCGCGACCACGGCCGTGGACCGCGCGATCATCACGACGACGGCGCAGCTCGTCGTCGCGGTGCGCGCCATCGAGGCCGAGCGGGCCGGGGCGTTCGACGTCGCCTCCCTCCAGGACCTCGACGCCGCGCGCGACGAGCGCCTCGGCCTGGGCCGGGCGGGCGCCGCCGCTCCTGGCAGCGCCGCTCCCGGTAGTGCCGCTCCCGCGGCCGGGGCGAGCGCATGACGCAGGCCGGCGGCGAGTCGGCCGGCGACGCGTCATCCGGGCGCCACGCACCTGCTCCCCGCACAGGGTTCGGCGAGCGGCTCGCCGGCGCGATGGACGACCACGGGCCGCTGTGCGTCGGCGTGGACCCGCACGCCGGCGTCCTTGCGTCCTGGGGGCTGGCGGACACCGCCGACGGGGCGCGCGAGCTCGGCCTGCGCGTCGTCGACGAGGTGGCGGGCTCCGTGGCGGCCCTCAAGCCGCAGTCGGCGTTCTTCGAGCGGCACGGCCCGGCCGGCTGGGCGGCCCTGCAGGAGGTGCTGGTGGCCGCGCGCTCGGCGGGCGTGCTGACGATCCTCGACGTCAAGCGGGGCGACATCGGCTCGACGATGGCAGCCTATGCGGCCGCGCACCTCGCCGACGACGCCGCGATGCCCGCGGACGCGATCACCGTCTCGCCCTACCTCGGGCCCGCCTCGCTCGACGAGACCGTCCAGCTCGCGCACGCGGGCGGTCGCGGCGTCTTCGCGCTGGCCCTCACCTCGAACCCGGAGGGCTCCGCGGTTCAGCACGCCGGCGGCCCGGGCAGGTCCGTGGCGGGTCAGGTCGCGGCCTGGGCAGAGGCGACCAACGCCCGTCTGGGCGCCGAGGCGTCGCCGGGGCCGGTCGGCCTCGTCGTCGGGGCCACGATCGGCACCGCGGCCACGGACCTCGGGCTCGACCTCGACGGGTTCGGCGGGCTGATCCTCGCCCCGGGAGTCGGCGCGCAGGGCGCCGGCCCCGACGAGCTGCGTGCCGTGTTCGGACCCGCCCGCCACCGGGTGCTCGCCGCCGCCTCCCGGGCGGTCCTCGCCGCCGGTCCGCAGCGCGGCGCCGTCGGCAGCGCCGCCCGTGAGACCGCCGCCGTGGTGACCAGCGCGCTGCGCGGACGGTGAGCCCCGGCCCGCGGGACGATCGTCCGGGCGACCCGCGGGGCGACCGCCTGCGACACCCGAGGGCCGACCGCCGGGGCGACCCGCGCGCGGCGCGGTGGCAGGGCGGCGGAGCACCCGCAGGGGGAGTGCGGCGGACCGGCGACGCGCCGTTCACCGCGTCGTCGCCCACGCGGTACGTCCCGGATGCCCGGACGGACCTGCGTGTTCATCTGGCGTGACCCGCGTCTCCCGGGCTAGGGTCAGCCTCTACTCCGGACCGGTGTTCACCAACTGACGAGGTGGTCGTTGTGACAGTCCCCCCGCTCACGGCCGACGAACGGGCTGCGGCCCTGGCCAAGGCCGCCGAGGCGCGTCGCGTGCGCGCCGAGGTCAAGTCCCAGCTCAAGGCAGGCGCCCTGCAGCTCTCGGACGTGCTCAGCCGCGCACCGGACGACGAGGCGCTCAACAAGCTCAAGGTCGTCGCGCTGCTCGAGGCGATGCCCGGCGTCGGCTCCTCCACGGCGCGGGCGATCATGGCGGAGTTCAACATCGCCGAGTCCCGGCGCGTGCGTGGGCTCGGCCCGCACCAGCGCTCGCGGCTCGTCGAGCGGTTCGGCTGACGATCGCGACCGGCGACTGACGACCGTGCCCGTCGACCTGACACAATGACGCGGTGCCGAACGAGACGCCACCGATCGGGGAGACCACCCACGGGCCCGACCACGCGCCCGTCGACACCTCGCGCCTGACCGTGCTGTCCGGGCCGACCGCCGTCGGCAAGGGCACCGTGGTCACCGAGCTGCGGCGCCTGTACCCGGACCTGTGGTACTCCGTGTCGGCCACCACGCGGCCGATCCGGCCCGGCGAGGTCGACGGCGTGCACTACCACTTCCTCACCTCGGACGAGTTCGACGAGGCCGTCGACTCCGGCGAGATGCTCGAGTGGGCGGTGGTCCACGGCGTCCACCGCTACGGCACGCCGCGCCGCGCCGTCGTCGACCAGCTCGCCGCCGGTCGGGCGGTCCTGCTCGAGCTCGACCTGCAGGGCCACCGCCAGGTGCGCGCCGCACTGCCCGGGGCCCGCCACGTGTTCCTCGCCCCGCCCGACCGGGTCGAGCTCGTCCGGCGCCTGGTCGGTCGGGGCACGGAGACCGAGGAGGAGCGCGAGCGCAGGCTCGCCACCGCCGACGTCGAGCTGGCCTCCGTCGCGGAGTTCGACGAGATCATCGTCAACTCCGACGTGACCGAGGCCGCACTGGCCCTTGCCGGGCTCCTGGGCCTGGTCCGGCAGCCCGCACGCTAGGATGGCGGTCCGTGTGCCCGTCGCCCTCACGCGCGAGCGCACCCATCATGCGAGGAGGACCCATGGCCGGAACAGTCGCCGAGCCGATCGGCATCACGGACCCGCCGATCGACGAGCTCCTGACCACCGTCGACTCGAAGTACGCGCTCGTCATCTACGCCGCCAAGCGCGCGCGTCAGATCAACACCTACAACCAGCAGCTGCAGGACGGTCTCCTGGAGTTCGTCGGCCCGCTCGTGCCGTCGGCCCCGGAGGAGAAGTCGCTGTCGATCGCGCTGCGCGAGATCAACGCCGGGCAGCTCACCCTCACCCGTACCGAGGACTGATCCGGTCGTGACGTCGAGCACCGGGGGAGAGGGCGTGCGCGCCCCCCGCCGGCTCGACGTCGTCCTGGGTGTCACCGGCGGCATCGCCGCCTACAAGGCCCCCCTGGTCCTGCGCCTGCTGACCGAGGCCGGCCACCGCGTCCGCGTCGTGCCGACCGCCACGGCCCTGGAGATGGTCGGCGCACCGACGTTCGAGGCGCTGTCCGGGCAGCCCGTCCGCGCCGGCGTGCTGGACGGCGCCACCGCCGTCGACCACGTCGATCTCGGCCGGCACGCGGACCTCGTGATCGTCGCTCCCACGACGGCGCACACCCTCGCCCGGGCCGCCGCCGGCCTCGCGGACGACCTGCTCACCGCGACGCTGCTCACCGCGACCTGCCCGGTGCTGCTGGCGCCCGCGATGCACACCGAGATGTGGCAGCATCCGGCCACAGTCGCCAACGTCGCGACCCTGCGCTCCCGGGGCGTCACCGTCCTCGACCCCGACTCCGGCCGACTCACCGGTGCCGACACCGGGCCGGGGCGCCTGCCCGAGCCCGAGCGCATCGTGACCGCCGGCCTCGCGCTGGTCGGACTGACCCCTGGCGGCCGCCCGGTCGCGGCGTCGTCGGGTGCCGCCCCGTCGGGTGCCGACTCGGCGCAGGTCCCCGCTCCGCTCTCGTCCGGCGCGTGCCCGCCGCGTCGCCAGGACCTGGCCGGTCGCACGGCCATCGTCTCGGCCGGTGGCACGTACGAGCCGGTCGACCCGGTCCGCTTCATCGGCAACCGGTCCAGCGGCCGGCAGGGCGTGGCGATCGCCCGCGCCGCGGCCGACCGCGGCGCCCGGGTGACCCTCCTCGCGGCCAACGTCGAGCGCGCGCTGCTGCCCGACGAGCTCGCGATCGAGGTCGTCCCCGTCGGCTCCGCCCTCGAGCTGGCCGAGGCCGTCCAGGACACTGCCGCGGAGGCCGACATCATCGTCATGGCGGCAGCCGTCGCCGACTTCCGGCCGGCCGAGGTGGCCGGGACCAAGGGCAAGAAGGACGGCAGCGGCCGACGCACGATCGAGCTCGTGGAGAACCCGGACATCCTCGCCGGGCTCGCGGCGGACCGGTCCCGCCCCGGCCGGCTCGTCGTCGGGTTCGCCGCCGAGACCGGGGACGAGACGGGCAGCGTGCTCGACCACGGCCGGGCGAAGGCGATCCGCAAGGGCGCCGACCTGCTCGCCGTCAACGCCGTCGGGGTCGGGGTCGGCTTCGGCGATGTCGACACCGAGCTGACGATCCTCGACGCCGCGGGCGAGGTCGTGACCACCGGCGCCGGCAGCAAGGCCCAGATGGCGGACATCCTGCTCGACGCGATCGTCGATCGACTGGCGGAGCCTACGATTCAGCGGTGACCCAGCTGCGCACCTTCACGTCCGAGTCCGTCACGGAAGGACACCCGGACAAGATCTGCGACCGGATCTCCGACGCGATCCTCGACGAGCTCCTCGAGGTCGACCCGGACGCGCGGGTCGCCGTCGAGTGCCTCGTCACCACGGGTCAGGTCCACGTGGCGGGGGAGATCCGCACCAACGGGTACGTCGACATCCCCACCATCGTCCGGCGCGAGATCAGCGCGATCGGCTACACGTCCTCCGAGGTCGGCTTCGACGGCCGGTCGTGCGGCGTGTCGGTCAGCGTCGGCGAGCAGTCCGCGGACATCGCCGCCGGCGTGGACAAGTCCCTCGAGACCCGCGACGACCTCGGCGAGATCGACCCGCTCGACGTGCAGGGCGCCGGCGACCAGGGCCTGATGTTCGGGTACGCCACCGACGAGACCGACACGTTGATGCCGCTGCCGATCCACCTCTCGCACCGGCTGGCCGAGCAGCTCGCCGCGGTCCGGCGTGAGCACCAGGTCCCGTGGCTGCGGCCCGACGGCAAGACCCAGGTCACCGTGGGCTACTCCCGCGGCGGCCCGGCCGCGATCACGGGCATCGTCGTCTCGACCCAGCACGACGAGGACGTCACCGGGTCGATGCTCGACGAGGCCGTCCGCACGCTGGTGGTGCAGCCGGTCCTCGCGGCCGAGCTCGCGGGCGTCGCGGCCGACGTCGACACCGCCGAGCTCGCGCTGCTCGTCAACCCGACCGGCCGGTTCGTGCTCGGCGGCCCGATGGGGGACGCGGGGCTCACCGGACGCAAGATCATCGTCGACACCTACGGCGGCATGTCCCGCCACGGCGGCGGCGCCTTCTCCGGGAAGGACCCGAGCAAGGTCGACCGGTCCGCGGCCTACGCCATGCGGTGGGTCGCAAAGAACGTCGTCGCCGCGGGACTGGCCCGGCGCTGCGAGGTCCAGGTCGCCTACGCCATCGGTCAGGCTGCCCCGGTCTCCCTGTATGTCGAGACCTTCGGCACCGCCACGGTCCCCGAGGAGGCCATCGAACGGGCGGTCCGGGAGGTCTTCGACCTGCGACCGCTCGCCGTGATCAGGGACCTGGACCTGCTCCGCCCGATCTACCGGCCGCTGGCGGCGTACGGCCACTTCGGCCGGCCCGGCCTCGACCTCCCGTGGGAGCGCCTCGACCGCGTCGAGGCCCTGCGCGCCGCCGCGGCCTGAGTCCGGCGGGGCCCGAGCCCGGCGGGGTGTGAGCGCGACGCGGCCGACGGCGCCGGCCCACAGGTGCCTCCCCGCGCGCGTCCTGCACAGACCGCCCCGGCGGTCGGCCCCGCCGTCGGCGCTCCGTGATGTGATGTGGCGATGACCCCCCGAGCCGAGCAGCCCTCCCTGGGCGAGCTCGTCGACCTTGCCGCGGTTCCGCCCGGCGGCGCGGGGGACCCGGACGCCGACGTCGTCTCCGTGCTCGTGGAGACCCCGCTCGCCCACCTCGACCGGCCCTTCGACTACCTGGTCCCACCGGCGATGGCCGACCGGGTCGCCGTCGGCTCCCGGGTGCGCGTGCGCTTCGCCGGTCGCGAGCTCGGGGGGTACGTCACCGCCCGCACGCGCGGGACGACGCGCTCCGACCTCGCCCCGCTCCGGCGCGCGGTGAGCGCCGTGCCGGTGCTGGCCGAGCCGGTCGCCCGGCTCTGCCGCGCCGTCGCCCGGGCACACGGCGGCACGACCGCCGACGTCGTCCGCCTCGCCGTTCCGCCCCGCCATGCCGGCACAGAGGAGTCGATGAGGGGGGCCGACCAGGCCGCTCCCGGTCAGGACGGACCCGCGCACCAGCACGAGCCCCTCGACGCCGACGGGGCGCGCCGCCCGGACGCGCCGGTACGCGAGGACGGTCCGGGCAGCAGCGAGACAGCACCGGCACCGGTCCCGGCGCCGCCCGTGGATCCCGGCGCGTGGGCCGAGCTCACCGCCGGACCCGCGTTCCTCGCCCACGTCGCGGCCGGTGAGTCGCCCGCCGCGGTCGTCACCGCGCTGCCCGGGACCACGCCCGCGCTCGTCGTGCGCGCAGTCCGGGCCGCGCTCGACGGCGGACGGGGTGCGCTCGTCGTCGCCCCGACCGCCCGGCACGTCGACGACGTCGCCGGCGCGTTGGACGAGGCGGGGATCGCCGACGTCGTGCGCCTGTCGGCGGACGACGGCACCGCGCGCCGGTACCGCACATTCCTGCGCGCGCTCACCGGGCAGGCTCGGGTCGTCGTCGGCACCCGGTCGGCGGCCTTCGCACCGGTGGCTCGGCTGGGTCTCGTCGTCGTGGTCGACGACGGCGACGACCGGCTCGCGGAACCGCGCGCACCTTACCCCCACGTCCGTGACGTCCTGCTGGCGCGCCACCTGGACGAGGAGCAGGACGCGACCGCGAGCGAGGACCGGCCACGGACGTCGGGGGAGCGGGCGGCGCTGGCGATCATCGGCGTCGGGCGATCGGTCGCCGCCCAGCACCTGGTGGCCACCGGCGTCGCCGCCTCCCTCGCGGCCGACCGCTCCCTCGTGCGCTCCCGTACGCCGCGCGTCACGGCACCGACGGACCTCGACCTCGCCGCCGAGGGCCCCGCGGCGGCGGCCCGCATCCCGCATGCGGCGTGGCGGCTCGTGCGCGACTCGCTCGCCACGGGGCCCGTCCTCGTCCAGGTGGCGCGCGCCGGCTACGTACCCGCTCTCGCCTGCGAACGGTGCCGTGAGCCCGCCCGCTGCCGGCACTGCTCCGGCCCCCTGCAGGCCACGCGCGCGGGCGGACCGCCGAGCTGCCGCTGGTGCGCCCGCGCCGCCGCCGACTTCCGCTGCCCCCACTGCGGCTCGCCGTCGCTGCGGGCGATCCGCGTCGGGGCCGGACGCACCTCCCACGAGCTGGGCCGTGCCTTCCCGGGCGTGCCGGTCCTGGCCTCGGACGCGGGCCAGGACACGGGCGTGGCCAGGACGGTCGACGACCGTCCGCGGCTCGTCGTGGCCACGCCCGGCGCGGAGCCGACCGCGGAGGGCGGGTACGTCGCGGCACTGCTGCTGGACGGCGGGGTCGCGACCGCCCGGCCCGGGCTCGCTGCCGCCGAGGAGGCGCTGCGGCGGTGGGTGAGCGCCGCGGCCCTGGTGCGGCCCGCGACCGACGGCGGCAAGGTCCTGCTGCTCGGACGGCCGGCCCCGCACGTCGCCCAGGCACTGGTGCGCTGGGACCCGGTGGGGCTCGCCGAGCGGGAGCTCGGCGAGCGTGCCGAGCTCTCGCTGCCTCCCGCCGTGCCCGTGGCCGTGGCCGAGGGCGCAGCCGCCGCGCTCCGTTCGTTCCTCGCCCACCTGGCCGCGGACGCGCGGGCCGACCGGGTGGAGGTGCTCGGTCCGGTGCCCGTCGACCCGCCGGCCACCGACGCACGAGGGCCTGGGCGCTCCGCCCGCGACGCGGCTCGCGACGGACCCGCCGAGACACCCCAGGCGCGTGCCGTGCTGCGGGCGGCCGACGACGTGGAGCTGGGACCGCTGCTCGCCGCCGCCGCGGCCGCGCGGTCCGCGCGCAAGGAGCCCGGCACCGTGCGCGTGCAGGTGGCGCCGACCGACATGCTCTGAGCGCGTCGACGCCGCGCGCCCCGATGCCGGCCGCCGGCCCTCGCGGAGGCAGCAGGTCGGCACGGCGCTTACCATCGAAGGCGTGCGAGTCCTGTTCGCCGGTACTCCGGTCGTGGCGCTTCCGGCCCTGCACCACCTGCTGCAGTCGCAGCACGAGGTGGTGGGGGTCCTCACGCGCGCTCCCGCGCCGCGGGGCCGCGGCCGGACGCTCCATCCGTCTCCCGTGGGGGAGGCGGCCGCGGAGGCCGGACTTCCGGTGCTCACGCCACGTACCCTGCGCGACGACGACGTCGTGGAGGAGATCCGGGAGCTCGGGGCCGACGTCGCGGCGGTGGTCGCCTACGGCTTGCTCGTCCCGCCGCCGGCCCTCGCGGCCACCGCCCACGGGTGGGTCAACCTGCACTTCTCGCTCCTGCCCGCCTACCGGGGCGCGGCGCCCGTCCAGCACGCGCTCCTGGCCGGCGAGGACGTCACCGGAGCCACGACCTTCCTCCTCGACGAGGGGCTCGACACCGGTCCCGTGCTCGCGACCATGACCGAGACGATCCAGCCCACCGACACTTCCGGCGCGCTGCTCGACCGCCTCTCGGTCGCCGGTGCCCGGCTGCTCACGCGCTCGCTGGAGACGCTCGTCTCGGGTCTGATCGACCCGGCCCCGCAGAGCGCGCTCGGGGTGTCCACGGCGCCCAAGCTGGACCCGTCCGACGGGCTCCTCGACCTCGACGCGCCCGCCGAGCGCATCGACCGCGTGGCTCGGGCGACGACGCCGTCACCCGGCCCCTGGACCACGCTGCCCGACGGCTCCCGGCTCAAGCTCCGGCCCTTCACCCTGCGCCCGGACGTCACGGACCTCGCACCGGGCGAGCTGCGGGAGACCCGGCGAGACGTGCTCGTCGGCACGGCGACGCACGCCCTGCAGCTCACCGAGCTCGCGCCCGCCGGCAAGAGCTGGATGGCGGCCGACGCGTGGGCCCGCGGCGCACGGCTCGAGGCGGGCGACCGGCTCGGCGCCCACCGGCCGGGCGCATGACCGACGCACGGCGCAGTCCTGGTCTTCGCGGCGGCCCGGTTCGACGCAGCCCCGGTCGACGCGGCGGACCCGACCCGGCCCGCCGGGCGGCCTACCAGGTCCTGCGGCAGGTCCACGACGACGACGCCTACGCCAACCTCGTGCTCCCCGGCCTGCTGCGCGAGCGCCGGATCGCGGGGCGCGACGCCGCGTTCGCGACGGAGCTCGCGTACGGCACCCTGCGCATGCGGGGCCGCTACGACGCGATCCTTGCCCTCGCCTCCGGACGGGACGTCGCCGCGCTCGACGCGCCGGTCCGCGACGTCCTGCGGCTCGGCACCCACCAGCTGCTCGGGATGCGCGTCCCCTCGCATGCGGCGGTGGCCGAGTCGGTCACGCTCGTGCGCGAGGTCGCCGGGCAGTCACCGACCGGGCTCGTCAACGCGGTCCTGCGGAAGGTCGCGGCCCGCGACGTCGAGGACTGGCTCGACGACGTGGCGGACGCCGCGCGGTCCGGCGGCGGCGAGTGGTTCGACGTCGCGGCGGCCGTCGAGTCCCATCCCGCGTGGATCGTCCGCGCGCTGCAGCAGGCCCTGCTCGCCGACGGTCGCGACGGACGCGAGCTCGGCGACCTGCTCGACGCGGACAACACCCCGGCGCGGGTCACGCTCGTCGCCCGCCCCGGCTGGTCGTCCGTGGGCGAGCTCGGCCGTCAGGCGCGCGACCTGGGCGGCGACGTGGAGCAGCACCCGCTCCCGGGCGCGGTCGACCTCGTCGGCATCGCGCCCGGCGAGCTCGCCGATGTCGCCACCGGCCGGGCAGGGGTCCAGGACGCGGGCTCACAGCTCGTGACGCACGCGCTCCTCGCCGCCGAACTCACCGGTCCGGCGGCCGACGACGGCGGGACCTGGCTCGACCTCTGTGCCGGGCCGGGAGGGAAGGCCGCCCTCCTCGCGGCGGAGGCGGGGCGCCGCGGGGCTCGGCTCGTCGCGAACGAGGTCCAGCCGCACCGGGCGGACCTCGTGCGTCGCGCGGTGGCCAGGGCCGAGGGCGACGTCCGGGTGACGGTGGGGGACGGTCGCCGCGCGGCCGGGACGCTCGTCGAGGCCGGTCGCGAGGGGGCGGACCGCATCCTGCTCGACGCGCCCTGCACGGGGCTCGGCGCTCTGAGGCGCCGCCCGGAGGCCCGCTGGCGCCGGAGCCCGGAGGACCTCGCCGCGCTCGCCGCGCTCCAGCGCGAACTGCTCGACGCCGCCGCGGACGCCCTCGCCCCGGGCGGGGTGCTCGCCTACGTCACCTGCTCCCCGCATGTCACCGAGACCCGCGCGCAGGTCTCCCGCCTGCTGCGGGCAGGAACGGGGCTCACACTGCTGGACACGGCCCGGATCACGCGGTCGGTCGCCGGGGGACTCGCCGACGACGTCGTCGGAAGCTCGCTGGACGGCGCGGAAGGCACCGTCGTCCAGCTGTGGCCGCACGTCCACGGCACGGACGCGATGTTCCTCGCGCTCCTGCGCCGCGAGGCCTGATCCGGGGCGCGCGCACGGCCGCCCGACCGAAGGCGGACATCGATGCGGCCCTCGGGGGCGCGAGCGGTACTCCCGTGCGTCGCCGGGAGGCTAGCCTCGGTCCATGGCCCCCGTCGTGATCTCGCCGTCCATCCTCACCAGCGACCTCGCCGACCTGCGCGGCGAGCTCACGCGGATCTCGGGCGCGGACTACGCGCACGTCGACGTGATGGACAACCACTTCGTGCCCAACCTCAGCTGGGGTCTGCCCGTCGTCGAGGCGTGCGTGCGCGTGAGCCCGGTGCCGATCGACGCCCACCTGATGATCGAGGCGCCCGAGAGGTGGGCCGTCGGCTACGCGGAGGCCGGCTGCGCGTCGGTGACCTTCCACGCCGAGGCCGCCGCGGCGCCGGTCAAGCTCGCCCGGGAGCTGCGTGCGGCCGGCGCGAAGGCCTCGATCGCCATCCGTCCCGGCACGCCGTTCGAGCCGCTGGTCGACCACCTCGCCGAGTTCGACATGATCCTGCTGATGACCGTGGAGCCCGGCTTCGGCGGGCAGTCGTTCATCGAGTCGGTCCTGCCGAAGATCCGCCGTGCCCGCGAGGCGGTCTCGGCCGCCGGGCTGGACATCCGCCTCCAGGTCGACGGCGGCATCTCGCGGGCGACCATCGAGCGCGCCGCAGACGCGGGCGCCGACACGTTCGTCGCCGGGTCGGCCGTCTACAACGCCGAGAACGCGAACGACGAGATCGCCGCGCTGCGGGAGCTGGCCTCGGCCGCTCACGCGCACTGAGCAGGCCTCCCGGCCGGGCGCCGGAGGACCGTCGGCGCCACGGGGAGTTCTCCCCGCCCGTTCCCGGCGGCCGGCACCTGAACGTCACTCGTCGTTCACCTCTCGGACCCGTCCGCGGGTCACGCTCCACGCAGACCCCATGACCGGGCTGCTCGCCCCGTCGTGGCCCGCCGACGAGGAGCACGAGATGACGCTGGAGATCGACCCCTACTCGACCGCCGCCGTCGGGGACGACGTCTGGGTGGACGGCATGCTCCTGCGGGACGGCGCCGGCGAGCTCCCGGACCAAGGCGTCATGGACCGTGCGGTCGGCACGGGCCCCGACCGGATCGCCGGTGACCTGTCCTCCCTGCGCTCGGCCATCGCCGACTTCCTCTCCACGCACGACACCGGCCTGCTCGCGCTCGCCGCGGCGACCGAGGCGTGCGGCTCGTCCACCGTGAGCGTCTCCGAGGGCTTCGACGAGATCGACCACGACTCCGGCACCGGGTTCGACTTCCTCGAGGTCTGAGCCGTGGTCCTCGAAGTCTGACGCGCCGAGCCGCACCACGGCCCGCCGCACGGCCGCACGACACCACGTTCCGCACGCCCCGGGTCGGTCCCGTCCGATCCAGATCCGAGAGGACTCCACATGGCCGGCGCCGATCAGCTCCCGCTGCCCGACGGTGTGGCGACGACGTTCATGGTGCAGGGCACCAACGTCTCGCGCATCCAGGGCCGCCTGCAGCAGACCCTGCTCTCCGACGGCTCGGCCTCGCAGCGGATGCGTGGCGCCTTCCCGGAGGGAGTGACGGCCGCGGCGATCGATACCGAGCTGTCGATCCTGTCCGGCCACGTGCAGACCGCGGCCGAGAACATGGGCGGCGCCGGTCAGCGCATCTGGGACGTCGGAGCCTCGTTCGAGACCTGCGAATCCACGATCGAGGGGCTGCAGACCGAGTGGGACGAGGTCGACACCTGGTTCGACGATGCCCTCGACCAGATCAACTCCGACCCGTACTACACCGATCCCGCGAACCAGCGGGACAAGGCCGAGGCCATCGAGTCGATCGACCTCCAGCGGGAGAGTCGCCGCGAGGACATGAAGGAGCGGTACGACACGGCGCTCGACACCCTGGGCGAGGAGGCCGCCACCGCGGCGAGGAAGCTCACCGAGCTCACCGACGGGTTCGTCCCCGCGGCCCAGCAGGGAAGTGCGGCGGACATCGCCGCCGCGATGACCGAGGGCACCACCATCTCTGACGGCAGCCGGCGCGACCACGTCGCGGACGAGCAGGCAGAGCATGCCGAGGACCTCCTGGAGCGTGCCGAGAACGGCGACGAGGACGCGATCCAGGAGATCGTCGACACGTACGGCGACCTCACCGACGACCCGTACTTCGCGACCGCGCTCATGGAACGGCTCGGTCCGGACGGGGTCAACTCCGTGTCGATGCACCTGATGGAGAGGATCGACGCCTCCGAGGGCTACCCCGACAGGCAGGAGCAGTACCGCGACATGTTCAGCGTCCTCGGCGGGGCGTACACGACCTCGACGGGCTCGCTCGAGGGAATGGATCCGGTCACTCGCGAGGATACGGAGACCTGGCGCACCGAGTGGTACGAGCAGCTGAAGACGAGTGGCCGCGAGGGCTTCAACCCCTATACCGGGCAGCCCTACGAGGAGGGCATGGACGGCACGGCGGTGTACGGGTACGACATCCAGAGCCAGCTCCTTGCCGCAGGCATGGAGGTCAACCCGGACGTCGAGGTGGGCCGTGACTACATGGAGCACGTCGGTACCGACATGGTCGAGTGGGACCAATGGCTCACCGAGAACTTCCCCCACCGGTCCAACACGTCGCACATGGGTGGGAGCATGTACGACCTGGGTGCGTCGCCGCTCGGCGACCTGCACCCCACGGATCCCCGCCGCGACCCGCTGCACAACCTGCTGGCCGCCGCCGGGACGAGCGAGGAGGCCGCCTACGGGCTTCTGCTCGCCGACATCCCTGCCGGAGACGGTGAGACCCAGTCGATCATCGAGTACTACATGCACGGTCGAAGCGACGCCACGGACGGCGCGGTCATGGGTATGCCGGACCTCGGCGTCGAGATGGGGGACGTCCTCGAGAGCTATGCCCTCGACGACGGCGACCGTGAGTCCGTCGAGCTCGCGCAGCAGTCCATCGTCGGGTACAACGACGCGATCGCCGGGTCCGAGCCGATCGCCGGCGACACCGCGGAGACCAGGGCCGGGTTCAACATGATGTCCCTGCGGCCTGCCATGGGTACCGTCATGGCAACCTACGTCGACGACCTCCACACCGGGTTCGATGGCCAGGCGACCGCGGACGGGGTCGGGGCGGGTGACGGAGGGACGTACGACATCACCTTCAGCAACTCCACTCTGAACAACCTCCATCACGTGTTCGGTGACCTCGGGTACGACCGGCCCGAGTCGATCGTCATGCCCGGCGAGGACGGCACGACGCAGGGCGACCCGAACAACCCGCCCGCGCTGCAGCGGATCCTCAACGCCAGCTGCGCGCACACCAACAACGGGATGTACGAGGCGCTGACCGGCGGCAACATGGACGCCGCACAGGAAGCGTTCGGCCGGGGCAGCTACTTCGACGCATTCGTCCTGGAGTCACTCTCGAACGAGAACGGCGACAGCGCGGGCGCTCTCGACAGCTACAACGAGTACATGCAGACGATGGCCAACGCGGGCATCGGCCTCGTGCCCTTCGACGACATCCCGGTCGTCGGCGGTGCCGTCGACAAGGGGATCGACTGGGCCGCGGACCCCGTGCTGGAGGCCATGTTCGAGACCGGGAACGAGGACGCGCAGCGCGCCACCGGCGCCGAGTGGCAGCAGGCGCAGAACGCGATGGTCAACGACCGGTTCTACGCCACCGTCGCTGCGGCCGGGAACTTCGACGGGTCGCCGTCGTTCACGGGGTGGGAGCAGGCGACGGGTCGCGAGCTCGACGCCGGGTCGCAGTTCTGGGACAGCGACGGCTCGGTGATCCCCTACGACCGGATGACGGACGATCAGCGGGCCCAGTTCGTCGACTACCTCAACGACCACGAGGACGGCGCTGGCTCGACGTACGGCTCGATGACCAACGACGCCGAGGGACGGATGAACGACGCCCGCACCCGGGCCGACAACGACAACCTCGCGGCGGATGCCGAGGACGACGAGGACTGATCCTCGTTCGTTCCGCCACCGGGCCCGGCCCCTGTCGTGGGAACGGGCCCGGTCGTCGTACACTGACCCTCGAGCACGTGCTCCGGGGTCGGTGAAAATCCGAACCGGCGGTAACAGTCCGCGAACCCGAGGCCACGCAGAGCAACGCGTGGTCAGGGCCGATCCGGTGGAACTCCGGGACCGACGGTCAAAGTCCGGATGAGAGGAAGCACGCGGTGGGCCATCCGGCCCACCCTCTCGGGACGCCCGCGTCCCCTCGCCCCGGTCGCCACGTCGACCGGGAGGAGGAACGGGTGGCACAGGCCATCGAGCACGACGACGACGCCCGCGCCTCGGCCGACTCCCGCACGCGGGAGCGCACCCGCCCCGGCAGCGCGCTCGCGCCGCTCGCCTTCGGCCTGATCGTCCTGGTCGCCTGGGAGGCCGCCTCCCGCGCGGGCGCCGTCGACCCGTACTTCCTGCCCGCGCCCAGCGCGATCCTCGCCCGCGTCGCCGAGGACCTCGCGGGCCCCGCCCGCGCCTACCTCTGGCCCACGCTGGTCGCCGCCGGCTGGGGCTCGCTCCTGGGCGCAGCCGTCGCCCTGCCGCTCGGCATCGTCATCGCCTCCTCGACGCTCGCCCGCCGCGTGCTCGAGCCCTACGTCGCCGCGTCCCAGGCACTGCCCGCCGTGGCCGTCGCCCCGCTGCTCGCGCTGTGGCTCGGTTACGGCGTCCTGCCCGTCGTCGTCCTGTGCGCCCTCATGGTGTTCTTCCCCATGCTGCTGGGGACCGTGTACGGGCTCACCCACATCGACCCCGACGTGGTCGAGGCAGCCCGCCTCGACGGCGCCGGCGGACCCGTCCTGCTGGCCCGCATCCTCCTCCCGCTCGCGGTGCCCGCGATCCTCACCGGCGTGCGCAACGGCGTCACGCTCAGCCTCACCGGCGCCATCGTCGGGGAGATCGTCACCGGGGGTCGCGGGCTGGGGATGCTGCTCTCCGCGCGCGGAGCGTCCGCCGACACGGTCGGCCTGTTCTCGATCCTCGCCGTCCTCTGCGTCCTCGCCGCGTCGCTGTTCGCCGCGGTCGGGGCCCTGCAGCGCCACCTCCGCCACCGTCAAGGAGCCTGACCATGACCACGTCACCACGCACCGTGCGCCGCGCCGCCGCTCTCCTCGTCGCGGGCCTCGCCGCCACGACGCTCGTCGCCTGCGGCGGCGGCACCGAGAGCCCGACCGAGTCCGGGAGCGACGCCGGCTCCGGCGGCGAGCCGCTGACCATCGGCCTCACCTACGTGCCGGACGTCCAGTTCGCGCCTTTCTACATCGCGCAGGAGCGCGGCTACTTCGAGGACGAGGGCGTCGACGTCGAGCTGCGGCACCACGGTGCCTCCGAGGGACTGTTCACGGCCGCCGAGGCCGGCGAGGAGGACGTCGTCGTCGCGGGCGGGGACGAGATGCTCCAGGCCGTCGCCCAGGGCGCGGGTCTGACCACCGTCGCCACCATGTACCAGGACTACCCCGTCGCGGTCCTCGCGCCGGAGGACTCCGGGATCACCACGCTCGAGGACCTCGCCGGCGCCAGCGTCGGCGTGCCGGGCGAGTTCGGTCAGACCTGGTTCGGCCTGCAGGCGGCTCTGGCCACGCTGCCCGGCGGCGGCGAGGACGTCGACGTCCAGACCATCGGCTTCACCCAGGTCTCGGCGCTCACCGCCGGTCACGTCGACGCCGTCGTGGGCTTCGTCAACAACGACGCCGTCAGCCTGGCCCGCGCCGGCACCCCCGTGCGCGAGATCGCCCTCGGCGACGACGTCCCGCTGGTCGGCGTCGGGCTCGTCGCCACCGACGCGGCACTGGGGGAGCGCGAGGGCGACGTCGCCGCCGTGGTGCGCGCCGTGCTGCGCGGCATGGCCGACATGGCCGAGGATCCCGAGGGCGCGGTCGACGTCGCAGCGACGCACGTCCCCGACCTCACGGGCGAGGACGCGCGCGCGGCCGCGATCGCCGTTTCCGAGGCCACCGCCGCCCTGTACGGGGACGCGGACTCCCGCGGCACGATCGACGCGGAGCGCTGGGCCGCCATGGCGGAGTTCATGTCCTCGGCGGGCCTCCTCGAGGGCGAGGTCGACCCGGAGGCCGCGATCACCGCGCTGCCGGACACCCCGGTCGTGCTCGCCGAGAGCGCCGTAAACTGACGCGCGTGAAGACGTTCGACCAGCTGTTCGCGGAGCTGAGCGCCAAGGCCGAGGAGCGCCCCGAGGGCTCGGGCACCGTCGCCCAGCTCGACGCGGGCGTCCATGCCATCGGCAAGAAGATCGTCGAGGAGGCCGCCGAGGTGTGGATGGCCGTCGAGCACGAGAGCGACGAGGCGGCGGCCGAGGAGATCAGCCAGCTCCTGTACCACGTCCAGGTGATGATGATCGCCCGCGGCCTCCAGCTCGACGACGTCTACCGCCACCTCTGAGCGCGCCCCGCCCGCACCACGGAAGAGACCCCCACATGCTGCGTATCGCCGTGCCCAACAAGGGCTCCCTGTCCGAGCCGGCCGCCGACCTCCTGTCCGAGGCCGGGTACCGCCGACGTCGGGACGCCCGCCAGCTCGTCGTCGCCGACCCCGACAACGAGGTCGAGCTGTTCTTCCTGCGCCCGCGCGACGTCGCCGTCTACGTCGGTGCCGGCACCGTGGACTGCGGCATCACCGGACGGGACCTCCTGCTCGACTCGGGTGCCGACGCCGTCGAGCACCGGGCGCTCGGCTTCGCGCGCTCGACCTTCCGGTTCGCCGCGCCCGAGGACGGACCGAGGCGCGTCGAGGACCTCGCCGGGCTGCGGGTGGCCACCTCCTACGACACGGTCGTGCGCGCGTTCCTCGCCGATCGGGGCATCGACGCCGGCACCGTGCACCTCGACGGCGCCGTGGAGTCTGCCGTCCGCCTCGGGATCGCCGACGCCGTCGCGGACGTCGTCGAGACCGGCTCGACCCTGGCGGCCGCCGGCCTGACGACCTTCGGCGAGCCGATCCTCCGGTCCGAGGCGGTCCTCGTCCGGCGGGCCTCGGGCGAGGAGCCGGACGGCCTGTCCGTGCTCGACCGTCGCATCCAGGGCGTGCTCGTCGCCCGCCAGTTCGTGCTCATCGACTACGACGTCCGCAAGGAGGACGTCGAGCGGACCGTCGCGCTCGCGCCCGGACAGGAGTCGCCGACGATCTCCCCGCTGCGCGACGACGGCTGGGTCGCCGTGCGGGTCATGGTCGAGCGGGCCGGCGTCAACAAGGTGATGGACGACCTCTACACGGCGGGGGCCCGCGCGATCCTCGTCACCTCGATCCTCGCGAGCCGCCTGTGACGCACGACGGGGCCGACGGCCCAGCGGCACCCGACGGCCCGGGAGCCGCTGACGGCCCAGGTGCGTCCGACGGCCAGGGCGCGCCGAAGGGTCACGAGCGGCCCGAGCAGGTCCGGGCCCGGCTCCACCGACCGATCCGCCCAAGACTCGTACCGCTGGTCGCACGGTCGCTGCAGGTCGCCGTCGTGATCGGCGCCGCCGCGATCATCCTGCTCACCGGCCGGATCCCGGGCGTCGAGCACTGGGACCTCACCGACCAGCTGCTCACCGCCCTCCTCGCGCTGATCATCGTCGGGGTGCTCGAGCGCCAGGCGCGCGTCGCCGCGCTGCCGGACGAGGCCGGGCTCACGGTCCGCAACTTCCTGTCCGGACGGCGCGTCGAGTGGGCCGAGATCCTCGGCGTCGAGTACGGCGAGCACCGGCCCTGGGCCAACCTCGACCTCGCCGACTCCAGCACGCTCGCCGTCATGGCCGTGCAGCGCAGCGACGGGCGGCGTGCCACCGTGGCGGCGGCGCGACTGTCGACGCTGGTCGAGCTCCACGCGCGCGAGCTCGGGAACGGCTCCTCCCGCGGCTGACCGGGCCGCCGCCCCGGGTGTCGGCCGTCAGCGGTCCAGCAGGCTCCCCGCGTGCGCGCCGGCGGCCGCCGCCGCGAGGAACGGGACGGGATCGGCATCGAGGTCGCGCCCCATCGTCGACAGGCGTAGCCCCGCGGCCTCCTCGACGCCCCGCAGCGCGGCGAGCAGGTCCGGCGCGCCGGAGGCCCTATCCCCACGGACGTCGAGGTCGACGCGCCGGTGGCGGCCGTCCAGGGTGTCGACGAGCCGCGCCTCCACCAGCGGGGACAGGTCCTCGCCGGGCCAGGACAGCCCGCCGGGCACGACGACGTCGCTCGGCGCCAGCGCGACCCGCCCCAGCGCGGTCACGGAGTGGTGGGACAGCCCCAGGTGACGTTCGCGCGCGTCCGTGCCGGACATGCGCAGGACGGCGATGCCGCGCCCCCGCAGGGCGGTGGCCGCGTTGAGCGCCTCGCCCGCGGCGACCCCGGAGAAGCCCCAGCGTGTGCCGGTGCCGAGGTTGCCGGGCCCCTGGGCGACGACGACGACGTCCGCCTCCAGCACGAGGCGAGCGCCGAGCAGGCCGGTGTGCACGGTGACGGCCTCGACGTCGCCGCCGAACGCCTGACCGACCGTGACGGTGCCGATGATCAGGCCCGTGTCCTTGAGAGCCGCCCCCGTTCGCGAGAACCAGGCGGGCAGGGCGCCGCCGTCCGTCATGAGCGAGGCGACGCGTGCGCCCGGCCGGACCGCGTGCACGCCGGCCACCACGGCCGGCAGTGCGGAGTGCAGGTCGGCCACGACGACGGGCGTCCCGCCGAGGTCGTCGGCGTCCTCGAGGGTGCCGTGGTGGGCGGACTCCTGCTCGTCGACGCCGAGCACCATCACCTGCCCCGGCGTGTAGCGCGCCTTGACGAGATGGCCGGGCCCGGGCGGGGGGTCGGCCGGGAGCCGGTCGGGCAGGGCGACGACGAGGGCGTAGCCCCCGGTGCCGAGGCCCTTCTTAAGGGCGGTGACGTTGAGCAGAACCCGGTCGCCGGGCACGGGCGAGCCGACGAGCGCCGGGTAGGCGAGTGCGCGCACGGACCGCCCGTCCACGTCGACCTCGAGCTCGACGGCGCCCGACCACTCGCGTCGAAGGGAGAGCACCGTCCCGGCGCGCCACAGGATCACGTCGTCACGCTACCTCCGCCGGTAGCGTGAGGGGGTGAGCGAGCCGAAGGTCCGGGTGACCAAGGAGGAGCGACTCCTCAACCTCCTCGCCGCGCTGAGGTCCACCGAGCGCGGCCTGTCCAAGTCCGACGTGCGGCGACTCGTCCACGGCTACGGCGGCCAGAAGGACGACGCGTTCGAGCGGATGTTCGAGCGCGACAAGGACTCGCTGCGCTCGCTGGGCGTCCCGCTGCTCACCACCGTCTCACCCGTCCACCTCACCGACATCGCCTACCGGCTCGGCGGGGACGACGAGAGCGTCGCGGAGCTCGAGCCGACCGCCGAGGAGGCCGCGGTCCTCGCCGCGGCCGCCGGGGTCTGGCGGGACGCCGCCACGAGCGCTCCCGCCCAGCGCGGACTGACGAAGCTGCGCGGGCTGGCCCCCGAGGTCCGCTCCGGCGGCCCCGGGGGCCGGACCGGCGTGGGGCTGGCCGAGCCGGGCCCGGCCTTCACGGCGCTCCTCGACGCGCTGGAGACGGGACGTGCCGTCCGGTTCGACTACCGGGCCGCCTCGACGGGCGAGCTGAGCACCCGCCTCGTGGACCCGTGGCGACTGGCCGCACGCGGACGCTCCTGGTACCTCGTGGGACACGACCACGACCGGGGCGCCGTCCGGGTCTTCCACCTCTCGCGCGTGCGCGGGAGGGTGAGCGACGCCGAGGCCCCGGAGCGTGTGCCCGCACCCGCGGACCTCGACCTGTCGGCCGTGCTGAGCGCGTCGCGTCGTCAGCGGGCCGAGGCGAGCCTCGCGCTCGCGCCGGGACGGGGGGCCGTGGTGCGCGCACGGGCGGGCGAGGGCCGCGACGCCGCCGACGGGGACGCGGCGGACAGTGGCGCTGCCGACGGGCACGCGGCGGACAGGGATCCCGCGCCCGCCACCGACCTCGTCCCGGACGGCTGGGACGTCCTCGACCTCACGACCGACGACCTCGAGGGGCTGGCCGGCGACGTCGCGGCGCTCGGGGACGTGGCCCTCGCCCTCGCGCCGCCGGCACTCGTCGACGCCGTGCGGCGCCGGCTCGCGCGCGCGGCCGCGGTGCCGGTCTCCTCGGCGCCCGTCGCCGAGGAGACGGGCACCACGGCCCCGACCAAGCCCGCCCCGCGTCGCGAGGGGGCCGAGGACCGGCTGGCCCGGCTGCTCTCGCTGGTCCTGCGGCTCCACGAGAAGGGCGACCAGAGCGTCACCGAGCTCGCCGAGCACTTCGGGGTCAGTGAGAAGCAGGTCATCGCCGACGTCGAGCTGCTGTGGGTGACCGGCCTGCCCGGCTACCAGCACGACGACCTCATCGACTTCTCCGTCGACGCCTTCGAGTCCGGCGTGATCTCGCTGGCGAACGACCAGGGGCTCGCCCGCCCGCTGCGGCTCACCACGGACGAGGCCGTCCTCCTGCTCGTCGCCCTCGGGCCGCTGCGCGCCGTCGCGGGCTCGGTCGGGATGCCCACCGCCCTCATCGACGGTCTCGCGGACAAGCTCGAGGTCGCCGCGGGCACGGCGTCGACGGTCGCGCGGGCGATCGACGTGGCGGTGCCCGGTGCCGACCCGGTCGCGCTGTCGCGCGCGCGAGAGGCGCTGCGGCTGGAACGGCGCCTGCACCTGGTCTACGTCTCCGGCGGCGACGTGCGCACCGAGCGCGACGTCGATCCGCGCTCACTCGTCCTCGACGCGGACGACTGGTTGCTCTCCGCATGGTGCCTGCGCGCCGGGGCGCCGCGGACCTTCCGGGTCGACCGGATCGTCACCGCGGACATCACCGACACACCGGTCGAGGAGCACCCGTGGCCGGAGCGCACCGGGCAGGTCGGTGACATCGGCGAGGAGGTCGTCGTCGAGCTGACGTCGGCGGCCCGGCCGTTCGCCGAGACCGTGCCGTCGATCGCGACCGAGGACCTCGCGGACGGCGGTGTGCGGGTCCGGCTGCGCGTGGCCGACCGGGCCTGGTTCGTCGGGGCGATGCTCGACCTGGGCGAGGAGGTCACCGCGATCGGACCCGAGGAGCAGGCCGAGCGGGTGCGCGCGGCCGCCCGCGCGGCACTGCGGCGCTACGGCGGCTGAGCGACGAGGGCCGAGCAGCCGCGGGCTACTCCCGCCCCGGGTGCAGGGCCGGGACCATCCGGGCGGGGTCGTCCGTGATGACCACGCTCGCCCCGAGCGCCCGCACCCGCGCGGCGCGGGTCACCGAGTTGACCGTCCACGCCCATGTCTCCAGGCCGGCCTCCCGCGCGCGGGAGGCGAGCTCCGGACCCAACCAGGTGTGCCGGGGAGCGATGGCGAGAGCGCCGAGAGCACGGGCGGCCGCGACCGGGTCGGGATCTCCCCACGCCTCGGTCGCGGGCCCGAGGAACGGCGAGCCTGCCGCGGTGGACGGACCGTCGGCGAGCACGGCGCGGGGGAGCGCGGGCAGCAGCTCGGCCGCCGCGGCCAGCACCGCCCGGTCGAACGACTCGAGCACGCACCCCGGCCCGCCGGAGCGGCCCGCCAGCACCTGACCGACGGCGGCCACGACCTCGCGCGGCGTGGCGCACGGGAGGGAGCCGTCGGGGGCCGACTTGATCTCGACGAGCACCCACGGGTCGCTCCCGGCATCCCCGGCCGCCACCTCGATCGCGTCGAGCGCGGCGACGAGCGTGGGGACGCCGAGGCGCCCCAGCTCGTCCGCCGTCAGCTCGCGCGTGGCCCGGCGGCCGATCAGCAGGTCGTGCCGGACCACCGGCACCCCGTCCGCCGACAGGTGCGTGTCGAGCTCCACGCCGTCGGCACCGACCTCGACCGCGCGGACGAACGCCGGGAGCGTGTTCTCGCGGCGCTCGGCGGACGCCCCGCGGTGCCCGAGGACCTCGAGGTGGTCGTCCGCCGCCCCGCCCTCCGGTCCTGATCCGGCGCGGGCGTCTATCCTGGGCATGTTCCATCCTCCCCGACGAAGGTGACCGCCATGTTCCGCAACGGCCTCCAGCCGATGCACATCCTCGTGCTCGTCGTGGTGATCCTGCTCGTCTTCGGCGCCTCGCGGCTGCCCGACATCGCCTCGTCGATCGGGAAGTCGCTCAAGGTGTTCAAGAAGGAGGTCCGCGAGCTGCGCGAGGACGACGACGCGCCGTCCGGCCGCGCGGACCAGGACCCCGGCGCCCACGGTGGCACGGGAGACGGTGGCATCGACGACCGTGGTCGGGCACCCGGGGGTGAGGGAGACGGCGGCCGGTCGCCACGCGGGGGAGCACCGGATCCGCGCCCGGCGGGCTCCGATGACGACCGTGCCCCGGACGACCACGCGTCCTCCCGGCCACCGAGCACGCACGCCCCCGGTCGGCAGCAGCCGCCCTCCGGCTCCGCCGGGTAGCCGGTGGCGCGCCGCAGGCGCAACCCCGAGGGACGGATGCCGCTGCGTGCGCACCTCGGTGAGCTGCGCCGTCGTCTCCTCTACGCGCTCGCGGGCGTCCTGCTCGGCGCCGTGGCCGGCTGGTTCCTCTACGACCCGGTCCTCGAGTCCGTGTCCGCGCCGCTCAACGTCGCCCGGGCGGACGGCGCGCTCGCGGGCCTGAACTTCACCACGCTGGGTTCCGCGTTCGACCTGCGCGTCCAGGTCGCCGTCGTCATCGGGCTGTTCCTCACCTCGCCGTGGTGGGTCGGTCAGCTGTGGTTGTTCCTCTCGCCCGCCATGCACCGCGGGGAGCGCCTCACGGCCGCCGCCTTCGCCCTCACCGGCGCGGCGCTGTTCCTCGCCGGCGGTGCGTTCGCGTGGATGCTCGTGCCGCACGTCGTCGAGATCCTCACGTCCTTCGTGCCCGAGCAGGGCACGAGCCTCGTCGACGCCCGGTCCTACCTCGTGTTCGTCCTCCGGGTGCTCGTCGTCTTCGGCGTGGCGTTCCTCGTGCCCGTCGTCATGGTCGGGCTCGGCGCGGCCCGCCTCGTGCGGGCCCGGACCTTCCTGCGGGGCTGGCGCTGGGCGATCATCGGCGCGTTCGTCTTCGCCGCCTTCGCGAACCCGCTGCCCGACGCGTGGTCGATGATCGCCATGGCCATGCCGATCCTCGTGCTGTACTTCGGGGCGATCGGCGTGTGCGCGGTGCTGGAGCGCATCCGTGCCCGCCGCGACCGGTCAGCGGCCACCGCCGCAACCGGCGCCGACGGCCCCACCGGGGCCACAGCCGCACCGACGACCGCCACGGAGGACCCCGCATGACCGCGCGCGTCGGGCTCGTCATCAACCCCTCCGCCGGCGCCGGCAACGGCTCGCGCGTGGCGAGCGAGGTCCGGGCCGTCCTGGCCGACCTCGCGATCACCGACGACCTCACCTCCGCGAACGCCCTGCACGCGCTGGCCCGCGCGCACGCCGCCGCGCGCGAGGGCCGGATCGACGCCCTCGTCGTCGTCGGCGGGGACGGCATGGCCCACCTCGGCCTCAACGCCGTGGCCGGCACCGACGTCCCCCTCGGGCTCGTGTCGGTCGGCTCCGGGAACGACGTCGCCCGGGCGCTCGGCCTGCCCGTCGGCCGCCACGTCGACTCGCTGCGCATCATCCACGCGGCCCTCGACCCGCGCGACCGGTCCGCGGCGCCACGCGCGATGGACGCCGTCCGCGTCGCCCGCCCCGGTGCGCCGCTCGGGCGCCACGCCGCCGGTGACCGCCTCGGCCTCGTCCCGGGCGGCGAGGACGTGCGCTGGTGCGCGTCGTCCCTCGTCGTCGGGTTCGCCGCCCAGGTCAACCTCACGGCCAACCGCTACCGCTGGCCGCGCGGGGGAGCGAAGTACGTGCGGGCGACCGCTGTCGAGACGATGCGCTTCCGCCCCTACGGCGCGCGCGTGGACGTCGACGGCGAGGTCCGCACCGGGCCGACGACGCTGGTCTCGGTGTCCAACACCCCGCTCATCGGTGGCGGCCTCGAGGTCGCCCCCGGCGCGGACCCGGGCGACGGCATGCTCGACGTCGTCCACATCGACGCCGTGGGACGCCCCACGATCGCGACGCTCTTCCCTCGCTTCGCGGGCGGCTCGCACGTGGGGCTGGACCCCGTGCACGTCTCGCGCGGACGGCGGGTCGAGATCCACGACGCCCCCGAGCACGGCCGGTCACTGCCGGTCGCAATGGCCGACGGCGAGGAGGTGGGGGCGGGCCCGCTGGTCGCCGAGGCCGCGCCGGGGGCGTGGCGAGTGTGCACCTCGACGCGAGCGACATAGCCTGATCAGCATGACCTCTCCCGCCGAGCGGTACGCCGCGTCCCGCCGGCGACCGGCCGGCGTCGACCCCGAGCTCGAGCTCGACGAGTTCCGGGCCGGGCTCGCGTTCTCCCTGGACCCGTTCCAGGTCGAGGCGTGCCGCGCCGTCGCCGAGGACCGGGGCGCGCTCGTGGCCGCGCCGACCGGTGCCGGCAAGACCGTCGTGGGGGAGTTCGCCGTCCACCTCGCTCTGCGCCGCGGCAGGAAGGCCTTCTACACGACGCCGATCAAGGCGCTGAGCAACCAGAAGTTCACCGAGCTCCGCGCCCGGTACGGCGAGGGCCGGGTCGGTCTTCTCACGGGGGACACCTCGATCGACGGCGACGCCGACGTCGTCGTCATGACCACCGAGGTCCTGCGCAACATGCTCTACTCGGGCTCGCCGGCGCTCAAGGGGCTCGGCTTCGTCGTCATGGACGAGGTCCACTACCTCGCCGACCGGTTCCGCGGGCCCGTGTGGGAGGAGGTCATCCTCCACCTCGACGAGCGCGTGCGCATCGTCTCGCTGTCCGCGACCGTGTCCAACGCCGAGGAGTTCGGCGACTGGCTCACCGAGGTCCGCGGCGACACGGCCGTCGTCGTCTCCGAGCGGCGCCCGGTCCCGCTGTGGCAGCACCTCATGGTGGGGCGCCGCATCCACGACCTGTACTCCCACGACGTCGACCCCACCGACGTGGGTGCGGACCCGCCCCTGAGCCCCGAGCTCCTCGAGGCCGTCCGACGGGCGTCCCGCCACACGCGCGGCCAGCACGGACGGCCGCAGCGGCGTCACCGCCCCCGGGGCCGGGGCCGGGACCTCGAGAGCCGCCGCGACGACGCCCGGCCGGTCCGGCGCCCGGCGCGGGCCGACGTGGTACGGGCCCTCGACGACCAGGCGCTGCTCCCGGCGATCGTCTTCATCTTCTCGCGCGCCGGCTGCGAGGACGCCGTGCGGCAGACGGTCGGGTCCGGCGTGCGGCTCACCACCGCGCGGGAGGCCGCCGAGATCCGCCGGCACCACGAGGCCGCCACCGCCTCCCTGCCGCCCGCCGACCTCGGTGTCCTCGGCTACGACCGGTGGGCCCACGCCCTCGAGCAGGGCGTCGCCGCGCACCACGCGGGCATGCTGCCGGTGTTCAAGGAGGTCGTCGAGGACCTGTTCGCCGCCGGCCTCGTCAAGGTCGTCTACGCGACCGAGACCCTCGCCCTGGGCATCAACATGCCCGCGCGGTCCGTCGTCGTCGAACGGCTCGACAAGTGGGACGGGTCCGCGCACACGGCCCTCACGCCGGGGGAATACACCCAGCTGACGGGCCGGGCCGGCAGGCGGGGCATCGACGTCGAGGGCCACGCCGTCGTGCTCTACGCCGACGGCGTCGACCCGTCCCACGTGGCCGGCCTCGCCTCGCGCCGCACCTACCCCCTGCGCTCCGCGTTCCGCCCCACCTACAACATGGCCGTCAACCTGCTGCAGCGCCTCGACCTCACCCGCGCCCGGCACGTCCTCGAGCAGTCGTTCGCCCAGTTCCAGGCCGACCGGTCCGCCGTCGGCCTGGCCCGGCAGGTGCGTAAGCACGAGCGCTCCGTCGCGGAGCTCGCCGAGCAGATGCGCTGCCACCTCGGGGACTTCGCCGAGTACCAGGAGCTGCGCGAGCAGCTCTCCGCGGCCGAGGGCGAGGAGTCGAGGTCTCGCGCCGCCGCCCGCCGCCGGGAGACCGAGGCGTCGTTCCGGACGGTGCGCCGGGGCGACGTCGTCGCCTTCGGTCGTGGCCGCCGCACCGAGCACGCCGTCGTCCTCGAGCCGGCCGAGGCGGGCATGGACCGGGTCGGGATCCAGGTCCTGGGCGACGACCGGCGCGCCCGGCGGCTCACCGCGACCGAGGTCCCGCACGGGCTCCGCGTGGTCTCCAAGGTCCCCCTCCCGAAGCGGTTCAACCCGCGTAACCCCACCGAGCGCCGCGACCTGGCCTCCTCGCTCCGCAACGCCCTGGCGCAGGGGACCCGCCCGCGGGCGGACGCCCCGAGCCACGGCGCGGGCGCGCCGGCCGGCGACGCGCCGGCCGGTCCGGGCGCGCACGGCGGCGCGACGCCGGCGGGCCCGGGCCCCCACGCCCGGGCCGAGGCTGTGCGGGAGGCCCTGCGCGCCCACCCCTGCCACGGCTGCTCCGACCGCGAGAACCACGCGCGCGTCGCCCGGCGCTGGTCCCGGGCGAAGGTCGAGCTTGCCGACCTGACCGGACGCATCGAGCAGCGCACCGGGTCGGTGGCTCAGGACCTCGTGCGCGTGTGCGACGTCCTCGGCGAGCTCGGCTACCTCGACGACGAGACGGGGACCGAGCAGGGCCGGACGGTCACCGAGGACGGCCGGTGGCTCGCCCGCATCTACGCCGAGCGCGACCTGCTGCTCGCGGAGTGCCTGCGCTCGGGCGACTGGGACGGCCTCGCACCCGCGGAGCTCGCGGCCGCGGCCTCGATGATCGTCTCGTCGAACCGCACCGCGGACCTCGCGGCCGCCGGGGCCGCCCGGCCGCCGGGCCCCCTCGGCGAGGCCGTCCGACGCACCCACCGGCACGCGGCCCGCCTCGCCGACCTCGAGCGCGCGCACGGCCTGCCCCCGACCGAGCCCGTGGACGACGCACTCGTCCGCGCCATCCTCGAGTGGGCGCAGGGCGGCTACCTGATCGACGTCCTCGACCTGGCCGGCATCGGGGCGGGCGACCTCGTGCGCCAGTGCAAGCAGCTGCTCGACGTCCTCGACCAGATCGCGACTGCCGCCCCGAGCCCCGAGCTCGCGCACGCCGCCTGGGAGGCGGTCGGTCTCGTGCGTCGAGGCGTGGTGGCATGGTCGAGCGTCTGAGCGTCTGAGCGTCTGAGCGTCTGAGCGTCTGAGCGTCTGCCGGCGGCCACGCCACCGGGGTTGTCCACAGCCCGTGGAGGACACGCCGAGGGACGACACGCCGGGGAGTCCGCGGCCCACTGACCTGCAACCAAGCCCTTGACCTGCCAATACACCGCCGCCGGTGGCGGAGGGGAGGATGCGGGGTACTCCGCGTCCGGGCTATGTTCTCCCAACGCCTCGCGGCAGGTGGCCGGGCCCCGACCTGGCCGTGACGCCGTAGGTCGCACGGCCCGCGCGCCCAGTAGAAAACGTTGTCGACGCCCCCGGGCGACGGCACGGTCCGAAGGGTGCGCGGGCCTCCCCCGGTGCGGTCGCCGGGGCGGATCGGCGGGCGCCCCCGCTCCTTCGTAGACTTCCCCGGTGCCCGCCACGCTCCCGCGCCCGATCGCCCTGGTCCTCGCCGTCGCCGCCGGGCTCGCGGCCGACCTGGCGTTCGCCCCCCGGACGTGGTGGTGGCTCGCGATCCTCGCCGTCGGGGCGCTCCACCTGGCGCTGCGGGGTCACTCCGCGAGGTTCGCCTACCTCGTGGCCGCCGGCTTCGGACTGGCCTTCATGCTGCGGCACCTCTCGTGGGCGGTCCAGGCTGTCGGCGGCGGGGAGTGGCTGCCGTGGGTGGCGCTGTCGATCCTCGAGGCCCTCATCCTCGCCCTGTACGGGCCGCTGCGCGCCTGGGCCGTGACCGCGCTCGGCGCATCCCGTCGACCGCTGATCGGCGCACTCCTCGCGGCTCTCGCCTGGGTCGGCGTGGAGGTGGTGCGCTCGAACGTCCCGTTCGGCGGACTGCCGTGGGGCGTGCTCGCGCACAGCCAGGTCGACGGGCCGCTCGTCTCCCTCGCCCGGCTCGGCGGGGAGCCGCTCGTCTCCGCGCTCGTCGTGCTCACCGGCGTGCTGCTCGCCGAGGGCGTGTCCGCCACGAGCAGGCTGCGTCCGTTCCGTGGTGTGCGGCTGGTCGCCACCGGGGGCGTCGTCCTGCTCGTGGGCCTGATCCTGCCGCTGCCGACGGGCGCCCAGTCGGGCACGCTCTCGGTCGGTGCCGTCCAGGTCCACGTCCCCGGCGGCGGGCTGACAACCAGCGCGGAGGCTCGCCAGGTCACCGCCGACCATGCGGACCTCACCGAGGAGCTCGTGTCCGGCGAGCCCGATCTGGACCTCGTCCTGTGGGCCGAGTCCGCGGCCGACGTCGACCCGCGCACGGACGAGGACGTCGCGGCGTCCGTCGAGCGGGCCGCGCAGGCGGCCGGCGTGCCGGTCCTCCTCGGTACCCAGCGGTACGTCGACGACGGCGACGGCGGCCGGAACCGTTACAACGAGCTCGTCGTCTGGGAGGCCGGTCAGGGGCCGGTCGGTCAGGCCTACGCGAAGCAGCACCCGGTGCCGTTCGGCGAGTACATGCCCTACCGGAACTTCTTCCGGTTCTTCTCCCCGGCCGTGGACCGCGTGACCACCGACATGCTGCCCGGCGACCGACCGGGCCTCGTCGAGGTCGGTGTCGAGCGGCTCGGTCGGCAGGTCCCCCTCGCGGTGGGGATCTGCTTCGAGGTCGGCTACGAGGCGATCATCGCCGAGGGCGTGGCGCTCGGCGGGGAGATGATCGTCATCCCGACCAACAACGCCACCCACGGCGACACCGCGGTCAGCGCGCACCAGCTGGCCATGACGCGGTTCCGCGCTGTGGAGTTCGGGCGGTCCGCCGTGCAGGTCGGACGCACCGGCGTGTCCGGCGTCGTCGCCCCCGACGGGGAGCTGCTCGAGCGCACCGACCTGTTCGAGGTGACGACGTACACGGGCGAGGACCTCCCGCTGCGCACGGAGATCACGCCCGCCGTGCGTGTGGCGCGTCCCGCAGGACTCGTGGCCGTCCTGGTCACCGCGGGCCTGGGCGTGGCCGGTATCGTCAGGGGCCGCCTCACGGCTCCCGCCCGCTCGCGGTGAGCCGAGGCGCACGCCCCGGCCCCGACCCAGGAGCACCCGTGTCCGCACCCGACGACGCGCACCCGTCCTCGCCCGAGGACGCGCACCCGCGCACGCTCGTCATCATCCCGACCTACAACGAGCTGGAGTCCCTGCCCGTGGCCGTGCGCCGCGCGCGCGAGGCCGCACCGTGGGTCGACGTCCTCGTGGTCGACGACGCGAGCCCGGACGGCACGGGCGACCTCGCCGACGAGCTGGCGGCGGCCGACGCGCAGGTCGACGTCCTGCACCGGGCCGGCAAGGAGGGCCTCGGTCGGGCGTACGTCGACGGGTTCTCGCGCGCCCTTCAGCGCGGCTACGAGCTCGTCGTGGAGATGGACGCCGACGGCTCCCACCGGGCTGTCGACCTGCCGGTCCTCCTCGAGCGCGCGGAGGCGGGCGACGCCCCGGACCTCGTCATCGGCTCGCGCTGGGTCCCGGGCGGCGAGGTCGCGAACTGGCCGCGCAGCCGGGAGGTCATCTCGCGGACCGGCAACACGTACGTCCGGCTCGCGCTGGGGATGTCGGTCGGCGACGCCACCGCGGGGTTCCGGGTCTTCCGCGCCGCGACGCTTCGCGCGCTGGACCTGGACGAGGTGGAGTCGGCCGGCTACTGCTTCCAGGTCGACATGACCTGGCGCGTCCACCGCGCGGGCATGCGCATCGTCGAGGTGCCGATCGTGTTCGTCGAGCGCGAGGAGGGCGTGTCCAAGATGACGGGGGGCATCGTGCGGGAGGCGCTGTGGCGCACCACCGCCTGGGGCGCCCGCCACCGGGCCGGGCAGGTCCGCGGACTCCTGGGCAGGTTGCGCCGCCGCTGAGGATCCGGCGGGCGTCGCCCAGGTCACACACGAAAGCGACCGACGAGGGAACATCGGACGACCGTCCGGTGTTCACGAGATCAGCAGGAGGTGGCTCCGCAGCCCCACGACCCGCGTCGTGGCGCGGCCGAGACCCACCGCCGCGGCGGACAACAGCCGCGGCCCCCGACAGGTGAGGAGAGAGACCATGGCGGACCGAGCACTGCGTGGCATGAAGATCGGTGCGTACTCGATGGAGTCCGAGGACGGTGTGGACTTCGCCGAGCGCCAGCGCGTGACCTACGACTGCGTGGACGGCCATACCTACACCGTCCCGTTCTCCATGGAGGCCGAGATCCCGGCCCTGTGGGACTGCCCGACCTGCGGCAAGGAGTCCCTGCGCCGGGACACCGAGCGGCCGGAGCCCGTCAAGCCCGCCCGCAAGGTCCGCACCCACTGGGACATGCTCCTCGAGCGCCGCTCGGTCGAGGAGCTCGAGGTCCTGCTCGAGGAGCGGCTCGCGCTCCTGCGCAGCGGTCAGCTGCGCCGCCGCAGCGCCTGACCGAGCGGGAGACGACCCGGATCGCGGCCCCGGGCACCCACGCGGTGCCCGGGGCCGCGCGCTGTCGGTGGGGGTCGATACCGTGCCTCCCGCACGCCCGAGCACCACCACGTCTGATCCACCGCGCATGACCACCGCGTGTGAGCACCACCCCGCCCGAGCACGACCGTTGCGGAGCACGTCGAGAATCCACTGGCGCCCACCGGGGCACGGGCGTCTAAGGTAGGCCGGCTCGTGACGGCGGCCCGGCGCGGGACCCCGGCCCCGCGCATGAGGTCCCGACCGCGAGCCCGGCACTCGTTCCTGTCTCTCGAACCCCGATCCACCACCGCCGACCGACCGAAAGCAGTCCTCATGCTCTGGAAGCTCGTCCGGACCTACGGTCGCCCGTACCTCGGCCTCGTGGTCGCCGTCCTCGTGCTGCAGCTGGCCGCCACGATCGCCACTCTCTACCTGCCCAGCCTCAACGCCGACATCATCGACCACGGGATCGCCACCGGGGACACCGCCTACATCTGGCGCGTGGGCGCCCTCATGCTCGGCGTCGCTCTCGTCCAGCTCGTCACCGCCGTGGCGGCCGTCTGGTTCGGCGCCCGCATGTCGATGGCGCTCGGCCGCGACCTGCGACGCGCGGTCTACACGCGCGTCGACGCCTTCTCCGCCGAGGAGATGGGCCGGTTCGGTGCACCGACCCTCATCACCCGGGGCACGAACGACGTCCAGCAGGTCCAGATGGTCGTGCTCATGGCGCTCAACTTCATGGTGATGGTGCCCATCATGTCGATCGGCGGCATCGTCATGGCCATCCAGGAGGACCCCGGCCTGTCCTGGCTCGTGTGGGTCTCGGTCCCCGTCCTGCTCGTGGTCGTCGGGGTCCTCGTGGTGAGGCTGATGCCGCTGTTCGAGCGCATGCAGTCCAACATCGACGACGTCAACGGCGTCATGCGTGAGCAGATCATGGGGATCCGGGTCGTGCGCGCCTTCGTCCGCGAGCGGCACGAGACCGAGCGGTTCACCGGCGCCAACGCGACCCTCACCCGCACCTCGGTGCACATCGGCCGGCTGTTCGTCCTCATGGGGCCGGTCATCACCCTCGTCCTGCACCTGGCCACGGCGGCCGTGCTGTGGTTCGGCGGCATCCGGGTCGACGAGGGCCTCGTCCAGGTCGGCGCCCTGACGGCGTTCATGCAGTACCTCCTGCAGATCCTCATGGCCGTGATGATGGGCACCTTCATGTTCATGATGTTCCCGCGCGCCATCATCTGCGCGCGGCGCATCGGCGAGGTGCTCGAGGCCCGAGGCTCCGTCACCGAGCCAGAGGCACCCCTCGAGCCGAGCGACCCGGACGGCACCGTCGAGCTGCGCGGCGTGACCTTCGCCTACCCCGGCGCCGACGCCCCGGTCGTCGACGACGTCACCTTCACCGCGCGCGCCGGCACCACGACGGCGATCATCGGCTCGACCGGGTCGGGGAAGTCCACGCTCATCAATCTCGTGCCCCGCCTCTACGACGCGACGGCGGGGGAGATCCTCGTCGACGGCCTACCCGTGGACCGGCTCTCCCGCTCCTCGCTCACGCGGGCCGTGGGGCTCGTGCCGCAGAAGCCGTACCTGTTCTCCGGCACGGTCGCCGACAACCTCCGGTTCGGGAACCCGGACGCCACCGACGAACAGCTGTGGGCGGCGCTCGACACCGCCCAGGCCACCGAGTTCGTCCGTGACCGGACCACGGGCGAGGGCGACGATGCCCGCACCGGCCTGGAGTCCAACGTCTCGCAGGGCGGGACGAACGTCTCCGGCGGTCAGCGGCAGCGCCTGTGCATCGCCCGTGCCCTCGTGGCACGCCCCCGGGTCTACCTGTTCGACGACTCGTTCTCCGCCCTCGACGTGACGACGGATGCCCGGCTGCGGTCGGCCCTGCGCCGGTACACGGACGGGGCGACGACGATCGTCGTCGCGCAGCGCGTGTCGACCATCACGGGTGCCGACCTCATCCTCGTCATGGAGGAGGGCCGCATCGTCGCCCGCGGTACCCACGACGAGCTCCTCGAGAGCTCCGAGACCTACCGGGAGATCGTGGCCTCGCAGATCAGTGCGGAGGAGCTGGTATGAGCACGGAGCACGAGCTCTCCGAGCAGGAGATCGCCGAGCTGCAGGACAGCGTCGGTGCGGGTGAGTGGGGCGAGGGCTCCGCGCCCCGGAAGGCCAAGCGCTTCTGGCCCTCGCTGGGCCGGCTGTTCGCCACGCTCGCCGACCACAAGCTCGGCGTGGCCGCCGTCTTCCTGGCCGGCGCGATCTCGACCGTGCTCACCGTCTGGGCGCCGACGATCCTCGGCGACGCCATGGACGTCATCTTCGACGGGGTCCTGTCCGGCACCGGTGTCGACTTCACCGAGCTCGGCCGCCTCCTGCTGGTCGTGCTCGGCATGTACGCGGCCGCGGCCCTGTTCGACTGGCTCCAGGGATTCGTCCTCAACGAGATCGTCATGCGGGTCGTCTACCGGCTCCGCGAGGCGATCGAGACCAAGGTCAACCGCCTGCCGCTGAGCTACTTCGACACCCGGCAGCGCGGGGACCTGCTCTCCCGCACGACGAACGACGTCGACAACGTCCAGGCCGCCATGCAGCAGGCCTTCGCGTCGCTCTTCTACGCGCTCATGACGATCATCGGCATCACCATCATGATGTTCGTGCTGTCGTGGCAGCTCGCGCTCATCGCGCTCACCGCCCTGCCGATCGCCGGGATCGTCGTCGGCGTGGTGGGGTCGCGGTCGCAGCAGCTCTTCACCGCGCAGTGGCGCCACACGGGGCGCGTCAACGGCCACATCGAGGAGTCGTTCACGGGGCACGACCTGGTGACGGTGTTCGGGCGCCAGGACAGCATGCGCGAACGGTTCGACGAGCGGAACGAGGAGCTCTTCGAGGCGTCGTTCAAGGCGCAGTTCTACTCCGGCGTCATCATGCCCGTCATGCAGTGGGTGACGTACCTGGGGTACGTCGGCATCGCCGTCGTCGGTGGCCTGCGGGTGGCGAACGGCCAGATGTCGCTCGGCCAGGTCACCGCCTTCATCCAGTACTCGCGCGAGTTCAACGCGCCGCTGGGCGAGATGGCCGGCATGGCGAACATGCTCATCTCCGGCGTCGCGTCGGCCGAACGGATCTTCGAGCTGCTCGACGCCGACGAGCAGGAGCCCGACCTCGCCGAGTCCGCCGGGCGCGGCACGCTCGACCCGGCCGGCCCGCAGCCCGGGCGCCTCGCGCAGCCGGTACGGGGCATGGTCGAGTTCGACCGCGTCGCCTTCTCCTACACCCCCGACCAGCCGCTCATCACTGACCTCTCGCTCACGGCGCTGCCCGGGCGGACGGTGGCGATCGTCGGGCCGACCGGGGCCGGCAAGACCACGCTGGTCAACCTCGTCATGCGCTTCTACGACATCGACGCCGGCCAGATCCGGCTCGACGGCGTCGACACGGCGACCCTCGAGCGGAGCGTGCTGCGCAGCCAGGTCGGCATGGTGCTCCAGGACGCCGTGCTCTTCGGCGGGACGATCATGGAGAACATCCGGTACGGCCGTCTCGACGCGACCGACGACGAGGTGCGGGCGGCCGCGACGGCGACCTACGTCGACCGCTTCGTCCACACCCTGCCGGACGGCTACGACACCGCGATCGAGGACGAGGGCGCCAACATCTCCGCCGGGGAGCGGCAGCTCATCACCATCGCCCGGGCGTTCCTCGCCGACCCGCCGATCCTCATCCTCGACGAGGCGACCTCGTCGGTCGACACGAGGACCGAGGTGCTCGTGCAGCAGGCCATGGGCGCGCTGCGCACGGACCGGACCTCGTTCGTCATCGCGCACCGGCTGTCGACGATCCGCGACGCCGACACGATCCTCGTCATGGAGCACGGCGACATCGTCGAGCAGGGCGACCACGAGGAGCTGCTCGAGGCGGGCGGTGCCTACCACCGCCTCTACCGCTCGCAGTTCTCCCAGGGGGTCGACCCCGACGCCGACGAGGCGGTGGTCGAGGGCGCGGCACCGGTCGGTGGCGCGGGTGCGCCGGCCGGCCCCGTCCCCGGTGACGGCCCCGCCGACGCAGTGCCGCCGTCGGACTGAGACCGGGGCGCCCCGGGCCCCGCCGGGACGTCCGACCCCGCGTGTAACGTGTGCCGGCGCACCCGGGCGCGCTCCGAACGACCACGCCCGCTCCACCTCGGCACCGACGAAGAAGGACCCCATGGCCAGCACGCCGGCACCTCGTCCGGGCGGACACCCCGCCGACAGCCACGACCTCGTCCGGGTGCGCGGCGCACGCGTCAACAACCTCAAGGACGTCTCGCTCGACATCCCCAAACGGCGGCTCACCGTGTTCACCGGGGTCTCGGGCTCCGGCAAGAGCTCGCTCGTGTTCGACACGATCGCCGCCGAGTCGCAGCGGATGATCAACGAGACCTACTCCGCGTTCGTCCAGGGCTTCATGCCCCGGCTCGACCGGCCCGAGGTCGACACGCTCGACGGCCTGACCACCGCGATCATCGTCGGCCAGGAGCGCCTCGCCGCCAGCATCCGCTCCACGCTCGGCACGGTCAGCGACGTCAACGCCGTGCTGCGCATCCTGTTCAGCCGGTTCGGCACTCCGCACATCGGCTCGCCCCAGGCCTACTCCTTCAACGTGCCCTCCGCCACCGGCACCGGCGCCCTCACCGTGGACAAGGGAGATCGTACGCGGGCCGAGAAGGCGACCTTCACCATCGTCGGCGGCATGTGCCCCCGCTGCGAGGGGACCGGGTCCGTCTCGGACATCGACCTCACCGCGGTGATCGACGAGGACCTGTCGTTCACCGACGGTGCCGTCCTCGTCCCCGGCTACAAGGCCGACGGCTGGTACGCGAAGCTGTTCGGCGCGGTCATCCCGCTGGACGTGCCGATCAAGGACCTGTCGAAGAACCAGCGTCACGACCTGCTCTACGCCGAGCCGCGCAAGATCAGGGCCGAGGGCATGAACATCACGTACGAGGGGCTGATCCCCCGGATCGAGAAGTCGATGCTCAGCAAGGACCGCGACTCGCTGCAGCCGCACCTGCGCCGCTTCGTCGACCGGGCCGTCACGTTCGGCACCTGCCCCGAGTGCGCCGGCACCCGCCTGGCCGAGGGCGCCCGCACCTCGACGATCGACGGCGTCTCGATCGCCGACGCCTGCGCGATGCAGATCTCCGACCTCCTGGTGTGGACCCGCGGCCTCGAGCTGACCGGCGCCGGACCCCTGCTCGAGAACCTGGCGGACACGCTCGCCGCGTTCGTCGAGATCGGGCTCGGCTACCTCTCGCTCGACCGGCCCTCCGGGACGCTGTCCGGCGGCGAGGCGCAGCGCACGAAGATGATCCGGCACCTGGGCTCGGCCCTCACCGACGTCACCTACGTCTTCGACGAGCCGACGATCGGGCTGCACCCCCACGACATCCGGCAGATGAACGACCTGCTCGGGCGCCTGCGGGACAAGGGCAACACCGTCCTCGTCGTCGAGCACAAGCCGGAGACCGTCGCGGTGGCCGACCACGTCGTCGACATCGGCCCGCGGGCCGGCTCCGCCGGGGGAGAGGTCGTCTTCGAGGGCACGGTCGCGGAGCTCCGGGCGTCGGGCACCCTGACCGGTCGGCACCTCGACGACCGCGCACGCCTGAAGGACCCGGTCCGCAAGTCGAAGGGCAGCATGGAGATCCGCGGGGCGGACAGCCACAACCTGCGGTCGGTCGACGTCGACGTGCCGCTCGGCGTGCTCGTCGCCGTCACCGGCGTGGCCGGCTCGGGCAAGAGCTCGCTCGTCCACGGCTCGCTCGCCGGTCGCGAGGGTGTGGTCGTGGTGGACCAGAGCCCGATCAAGGGTTCGCGACGCTCCAACCCCGCCACCTTCACCGGCGCGCTCGAGCCCCTGCGCAAGGCCTTCGCCAAGGCCAACGGCGTCAAGCCCGCGCTGTTCAGCGCGAACTCCGAGGGCGCCTGCCCGGCCTGCAACGGCGCGGGCCTCATCTTCACGGAGCTGGGCTTCATGGACACCGTCTCGACCACCTGCGAGGAGTGCGGCGGCCGCCGCTACCGCCCGGAGGTCCTCGAGCTCACCCTCGGCGGCCACTCGATCGCCGACGTCCTGGAGATGCCGGTGGTGGCCGCCCTCGAGCTGCTCTCCGCCGGCGAGGCGAAGGTCCCGGCCGCGGCGAAGATCCTCGACCGGCTCGTCGGCGTCGGGCTCGGCTACCTCACCCTCGGACAGCCACTGACCACGCTCTCGGGCGGGGAGCGGCAGCGCCTCAAGCTGGCGGTCCGGATGGGGGAGCCGGCCGACGTCTACATCCTCGACGAGCCCACCACCGGGCTGCACCTGGCGGACGTCGAGCAGATGCTCGCGCTGCTCGACTCGCTCGTGGAGTCCGGACGGTCGGTCGTCGTCATCGAGCACCACCAGGCCGTGATGGCGCACGCCGACTGGATCATCGACCTCGGCCCCGGGGCCGGGCACGACGGTGGCCGAGTGGTCTTCGAGGGCACGCCGGCCGAGCTCGTGGCCGCGCGGTCCACCCTCACGGGCGAGCACCTTGCGGAGTACGTGGGCGCCTGAGCGCGGCGGGGCCGAGGCAAGGGGACGTGACGAGGCACGGAGGCGGACCCAGGCAGGCGCGCGGGAGCCCAGGACACGCGCATACCGCGGAATATTGACGACCGTCACGAGGACGCCGTACGCTGCCGGGGTCGTTGCAGTGCCGCACACGAACCTCCGGAGGTCCATCATGGATCGGTCCCCCCGACCCGCCCGCCGCACCGTCGTCCTCGGAGCAGGACTGACGTCCATGGCTCTGCTCGCCGCCTGCGGAGGCGGCAGCCTCGGCGGCGGCGACGACGACGAGGCAGGGGAGGACGGGGCCACCTCGATCACCGTCGGACTGTCCTACCCGCAGTCCGGCGTCTACGCGCCGCTCGGCGAGGACATCAACCAGGGTTTCCAGCTCTACCTCGACCAGAACGACGGTCAGCTCGGTGGGCTCGACGTCGAGCTCGTCACCGCGGACGAGGGGGAGGGGCCGCAGACCGGTGTGCCCGCCACCGAGCGGCTCGTCACGCAGGACGGGGCCGACGTGGTCGTGGGCATCGTCAGCTCCGCGGTCGCGCTCGGCCTCCAGGACGCGTTCATCCAGGCCGAGGTGCCGCTCATCCTCGCGAACGCCGGGGCGAACGACATCACCGCCGAGGGCTCCGACTACATCTGGCGCAGCTCCTACCGCAACGGCGACGTCAGCGGCGCCATCGGCGAGCACGTCGTCGAGGCCGTCGGGGACGGCTCCGTCTACCTCATCGCGGCGGACTACGCAGCCGGCCAGGAGCACGTCGCGGGCTTCCGGGAGGCCTTCGAGGCCGCCGGGGGCACCGTCGCGGGCGAGACCTACACGCCGTTCGGGACCACGAGCGACTTCCAGCCCTACCTCAGCGAGATCCAGGCGTCGGACGCATCGGCGGTGTTCGCCTTCTACGCGGGGGCCGAGGCCGCGAGCTTCGTCCAGCAGTACGACCAGTTCGGTCTCTCGGAGGACATCCAGCTCTACGGCAACGGCTTCATCGTCGAGGGCGACCTGCTCGAGGCGCAGGGCGAGTCCGCACTGGGGATCCAGACCTCGCTGCCGTACAGCGCCATGATCGACACCGAGCGGAACACCGAGTTCGTCGAGGCCTACGAGGAGGCGTACGGCGAGTACCCCACCATCTACGCCGTCTCCGCCTACGACGCCGCAGCGGCGGTCGACGCCGCCGCGGAGGCAGCCGAGAGCATCGACGGGCCCGGCATCGCCGCCGCGCTCGGTGAGATCGGCGAGATCGACAGCCCGCGCGGCCCGTGGAGCTTCGACGAGAACCACGACCCGCTGACCCCGTACTACATCCGTGAGGTCCAGGAGGTCGACGGCGAGCTGCGCAACGTGATCATCGCCGAGCTCGAGGGCTGAGGAACCGCGGCGTGCTCGACTGGTTCGCAGCCAACTTCACGACCCTGCTCAACGGCCTCGCGTTGGGCTCCGTCCTCTTCCTCATCGCGATCGGGCTCTCCCTGGTCTTCGGCACGATGGACGTGCTCAACCTCGCGCACGGTGCGATCTCGCTCGTGGGTGCCTACGTCGGCGTCGCCATGTTCGACGGACGCCCCTCGACCGGCACGTTCCTGCTCGCGGTCGTCGTCGCCGCGCTCGTCGGGTTCGCCGCCGGGGGACTCCTGGCGGCGATGACCGGGCCGGTGCGCAACCACCTGCGGCAGGCGCTGCTCACCCTGGGCATGGCCCTCATCGCAGCAGAGCTGCTGCGCGAGGTCTTCGGGTCGAACGTGCGCTCCGTCGCCTCGCCCGAGGCCCTCGCGGGATCCATCTCGCTGGGCGGCAGCCCGTACCCGGTCTACCGGCTGCTGATGATCGGCGTCGGCGCGGTGATCGCCGTCGCCCTGTACCTGGCCCTGGACCGCACCCGGGCGGGCGCGATCGTCCGCGCGACGGTCGCGGACCGCGGCATGGTCGAGTCCATCGGCATCCGCACCCGGGTCGTGCTCCTGCTGGTCTTCGGGGTCGGCGCGGCGCTGGCCACGGTGGGCGGGCTGCTGGCCGCGCCGATCCTCGGCGCCCAGCCGGGGCTCGACGACCAGATCCTCCTCCTCGCCCTCGTCATCGTGGTCATCGGCGGCCTGGGCTCGCTCGGCGGCGCCGTGCTGGGTGCGCTCATCGTCGGCCAGGTGCAGTCGATCGGCGTGGTTCTCGCCGGGGAGTTCGCCTCCTTCCTGCTCTTCGCCGCCATGGCGGCGGTCCTCCTGCTCAGGCCCCAGGGCCTGCTGCCCGCACGGACGGGGTCCCACGCATGACGACGACCGTCGAGACCGCCGAGGCCGTGCGCCCGAGCGCACCGACCAGGGCGCCCTCCCGCGCCTGGCTCGGCCGGCTGCTCATCGCCCTCGCCCTGCTGGCCCTGGCCCTCCTGCCGTTCTTCCTCGCCCCCTATCCGCTCGGCCTCGTCGCCAGGGCGCTGTCGTTCGCCCTGCTCGTGGTCAGCGTGGACATGCTCACCGGACTCATGGGCATGCCCTCACTGGGGCAGGTCGCCTACTTCGGCGCGGGTGCCTACGCCGCCGGCCTGGTCGGCAAGCATCTGACGACGAACGGGTTCATCCAGCTCGGGGTGGGTGTCGCCGTCGGGGCCGTGCTGGCCGCGGCGACGGGCGCCGTCGTCGTCCGCACGTCGGGAGTCTTCTTCCTCATGGTGACCCTCGCCGTCGGTGAGCTCGCGCACCGGGCGGCGGACACCGTGGCGGCTCTCGGGGGCTCCAACGGGCTCACCGGGATCCCCGCCGTCACGCTCGTCCCGGGCGGGGAGCCCCTCGTGCTGCAGGGATACGTGTACTGGTGGGTGCTCGGCGTCTTCCTGCTCGGCCTCGGCGCAGCGGTGCTCGTCTCCTCCTCACCGCTGGGCCGGTCGATGCGCGGCGTGCGCGACGGCGAGACGCGTCTGCGCGCCCTCGGTCAGTCGACCTACCCCACCAAGCTGATCGCGTACACGATCGCGGGCGGCATCGCCGGCGCGGCCGGCACGGCCTGGGTGGCCCAGACGCGGTTCATGTCGCCCGGCGACATGGGGTTCGACGTCTCGGCGTTCGCCCTCCTCGCGGTCGTCGTCGGAGGGGCGGGCGTCCTGTGGGGACCGGTCCTCGGTGCGGGCCTCGTCATCTTCGTGCGGGACTGGCTGGGCGGCTACTTCGACGGCCGGGGCACGCTCCTGCTCGGCATCGCCTTCGTCGCCGCCGTGTACCTGCTGCCCCGGGGCATCGCCGGGATCCGGGCCCGGTGGCCCCTGGGACTGCTGCCCGACCGACAACGATCCACGACGAGGGGACGGGGGACCGAGCAGTGAGCCCACCCACCGACGCCGCGATCCTGCGCACGCACGACCTCACGCTGCGCTACGGCTCGCTGACGGCCGTCGACTCCGTGACGCTCGAGATCGCGCGCGGCGCCCGCCACGCCCTCATCGGCCCGAACGGGGCCGGCAAGTCCAGCCTCTTCGCCGTGCTCGCGGGCCGCACCCGCGCGACGTCGGGCACCGTGCACCTCGAGGGGCAGGACATCACCCAGCTCGGCGAGGCGCGCCGCGCCCGCGCCGGACTGGTCCGGACGTTCCAGCACTCGAGCCTGTTCCTCGGGATGAGCGTGCTCGACAACGTGTGGGCCGCCGTCGAACGCTCCTCTGGTTCTCCCGTGCGGGCGTGGCCGAGCCCGCGCCGCGACCGCGCGATCCGCGACGCCGCGATGACGCACCTGGAGAACGTCGGCCTCGCCGACCGGCACGCCGCCCTGTGCGGGGCGCTCTCCCACGGCGAACGCCGTCAGGTGGAGGTCGCGATGGTGCTCGCCTGCGACCCGCGGCTCATCCTCCTCGACGAGCCGACGGCAGGCATGTCGGTCGCGGAGACCGAGCTCTTCGCCTCCCTCGTGGAGTCCCTGCCGCGCACCGTGACCGTCGTCGTCGTCGAGCACGACCTCGACGTCGTCTTCCGGCTCGCCGAGCGGGTGAGCGTGCTCGCCGCCGGGCGCCTCATCGCGGACGGATCGCCGGAGGCCGTGCGGGCGGACGACGCGGTGCAGGAGGCCTACCTCGGCCGGTCCGCGGGCACCGAGCTGTTCGAGGTGTCCTCGTGACCGCGCCGCCGCTGCTCGAGGTGAGCGCTCTGGTCTCCGGGTACGACGGCAGCCGGGTCCTGCAGGGCATCGACCTCGCCGTGACGGCGGGGGAGTCGGTCGCCGTGCTGGGCCGCAACGGCGCCGGCAAGACGACCCTCATCGAGACGATGATGGGGCTCGTGCGAGCGAGCGCGGGCACGGTCCGGATCGACGGGAGGGACGTCACCCACCGCCCGACCAGCGCCCGGTCGCGGGCGGGACTGGCGATCGTGCCGCAGGGCCGGCGGGTGTTCGCGCCGCTGACCGTGCACGAGACGCTGCAGATCTCCCACCGGCGGTCGGGCGACTGGACCCCCGAGCGGGTCTACGAGCTCATGCCGCGACTCGCCGAACGTCGGACGAACCTCGGCTCGCAGCTCTCGGGCGGCGAGCAGCAGATGCTCGCCATCGGACGGGCCCTGCTGGGCTCCCCCCGCGTCCTGCTGCTCGACGAGCCCTCGGACGGGCTCGCGCCTGCCGTCGTCGACCAGGTGCGGGAGATCCTCGAGGGCCTGACCTCCGGCGGTCTAGCGACGGTCGTCGTCGAGCAGGACCTTCGCCTGGCGTTCGCCGTCGCGGACCGGGTCGCGGTCATGCGCAAGGGAGTCGTCGTGCACGAGAGCACCGTGGCGGAGTTCCGGCGCGACGAGGCGGCCGCGCGGAGCCTCCTCGGGGTGGGCTGATGGCGACGACGCGCGGTACCGGCTCAGGGGCCGGACATGCGGGCGGGACCCGCGCGGGCGCCGGTTCCGGGAGCGGGGCCGGCGCCGGCGGCGGCGGCCACGACGGCAGGCTCGCCCCGCTCATCCTCACGATCTTCGGCCTGTACGCGCGGCGCGAGGACAACTGGATCTCGGTGGCCTCGGTCGTGTCGCTGATGGCCGATCTCGACGTCGACGGGCTCGCGGTACGGTCCTCGATCTCGCGGCTCAAGCGACGCGGCGTGCTGCGGAGCGAGCGGCGCGGGGGCGCCGCCGGGTACGCCCTGAGCGAGGACGCGCTCGGGCTCGTCGCCGAGGGTGACCGGCGCATCTTCGACCGGCGTCGGGCCACCGAGGAGGACGGGTGGCTGCTCGTGGTGTTCTCGGTACCGGAGTCGCACCGGGCGCGTCGCCACGAGCTGAGGTCGCACCTCACCCGGCTCGGCCTGGGCACGATCGCCCCCGGCTTCTGGGTGGCGCCGGCCAACCTCGAGGACGAGGTACGGCACACCCTCGAGCGGCACGGCCTGCACACCTACGTCAACCTGTTCCGCGGGGAGCACCTCGCCTACGGCGACCTGCGGGAGCGGGTGGCCCGGTGGTGGGAGCTGGGCGAGCTGGGTGCCCTGTACTCGGAGTTCCTCGCGCGCCACGACCAGGACCGCGTGCTCGCCGAGTCCGGACGGTCGTCCGCCCGCGACCACTTCCGCGCCTACGTCCCGATGCTCACGCGATGGCGGCGGCTGCCGTACCGCGATCCCGGCCTGCCGCTCACCCTGCTGCCGGAGAACTGGCCGGGGGAGTCGGCCAGGGCCCTGTTCGAGAGGCTGGACGCCGTCATGCGCCCGCGCGCCGAGGAGCACGCGCTGAGCGTCATCCACGATCCCCGCCGGGGCGAGCCCGGCTGAGGGCACACCGGAGGCGGGGCGGGCGAGGCACGTCGTCCGAGACCAGGGCTCCGGGCTCCGGGACCACTGTCCCGTCCCGGGCTCCTCCTCAGCCGTCCGCCGCGCGAGAGCCCAGCGCGGCGACGACGTCCTCGGGCCACGGCCTGGCGGACGGCGAGCCGACCGGCACGTGGGCCACGACGACGATGCCGCTGGCCGCGCGGGCCCGCGGCTGGTCACGGAACGGCTCGCCCCACACCTCGAACCGGTACGTCATCGACGTGCGTCCCATCCGCTCGACCGTCACCACCGTGGTGGTGGGCTGGTCGAAGTAGAGCTTGGCCTCGAAGTCGATCTCCTGCCGCACCCGGGGGGTGACCCCGAAGTAGTCGGTCAGCCCGTGGTCGCGGACGAGCGCGGCCTCGGCGGCCTCGAACAGCCGCATGACGGTGCTGTTGTGGTAGTGCCCGGAGGCGTCGGTCTCCGCCCAGGCCACGGTCCGTTCGTAGCTGATCGACGCTCCCACCGTTCCTCCTTCTCCTCGGCGACCCGCGCGGGCGCTCACGCGCGGCTCGGCGACCTCGGCGCCCATCGTCGGTGGGTCCCGGCGTCGCTGTCCTGGTCGCGCAGCAGCGACAGCCGCGGACGGACGGCGTCGGTCCGCGCGGTCGGCGGCCTGCGGCGCCCGGCCCGGAACTGCGGCGGCCAGGTGACCGCCGGCCCGGTGTACTCCTGCTCGGCCGCGGCGTGGAGCGTCCACTGCGGGTCGTAGAGATGCGTCCGACCCAGCGCGCACAGGTCGGCACGGCCGGCGAGCAGGATGGAGTTCACGTCGTCGTAGGAGGAGATCGCGCCCACCGCGATGACGGTGGCGCCCGCCGGCGCCGCCACCTCGTTGCGGATGCGGTCCGCGAACGGCGTCTGGTAGCTGCGCCCGAACCGCGGCCGCTCCTCCTTGGCCACCTGGCCGCTGGAGACGTCGATCCCGTCCACGCCGTGCGCGATCAGCGCCCGGGCGATCGTGACGGCGTCGTCGTCGGTGTTGCCGTCCGGCAGCCAGTCGACGGCGGAGATGCGCGCGAGCAGCGGACGGTCGGCGGGCCAGGCGCTGCGGACCGCGTCGACGACCTCGAGCGGGTAGCGCAGCCGGTTCTCGAGGCTGCCGCCGTAGGAGTCGGTGCGTCGGTTCGACACCGGGGAGAGGAACGAGGACAGGAGGTAGCCGTGGGCGAGGTGGACCTCGACGAGGTCGAACCCGGCCTCGGCGGCTCGGCGCGTCGCCGCGACGAAGTCCTCGCGGATCTCGTCCATCTCGGCGCGGGTGATCTCCCGGGGGGCGGCGTTGCCCGGGCCGTACGGGATCGGGGAGGGGGCCACGGTCTCCCAGTTGTGCGACTCGAGCGGCTCGTCGATGCCCTCCCACATCAGCCGGGTCGAGCCCTTGCGGCCGGAGTGGCCCAGCTGCACGCCGATCGCGGCCCGGCTGTGCGCGTGCACGTAGTCGACGACCCGCCCCCACGCGTCACGCTGGGCGTCCGTGTAGAGCCCGGTGCACCCGGGCGTGATCCGTCCGTCCGCCGAGGTGCAGACCATCTCCGTCATCACGAGGCCGGCCCCGCCCATGGCCTTCGACCCGAGGTGGACGAGGTGGAGGTCCTGGGGCACGCCGTCGACGGCGGAGTACATGTCCATCGCCGAGACGACGATCCGGTTGCGCAGCTCGAGGGACCCGATGCGGTGGGGCTGGAACATGGCCGGCACGACCTCCGTCGCCCCGACCCGCTCGGCGAACGCCGCGTCGATCCGGTGCGCGAAGTCCGGGTCGCGGAGCTCGAGGTTGGCCTGGGTGATGCGCCGGGAGCGGGTGAGCAGGTTGAAGGCGAACTGGTCCGGGTCCTGCCCGACGTACCGGTGGATCGACTCGAACCAGCCGCGCGAGGCCTCGGCGGCCCGCTGCGTGGACTCCACGACCGGGCGCCGCTCCTCCTCGTACGCGGCGAGCGCGGTGGGGAGGTCGGCGTTCTCGTGCAGGCACGCGGCCAGCGCGAGGGAGTCCTCCATCGCCAGCTTGGTGCCGGAGCCGATGGAGAAGTGTGCGGTGTGCGCGGCGTCCCCCAGGAGGATGACGTTCTCGTGCCGCCAGGACTCGTTGCGCACGGTGGGGAAGCTGATCCACCTGGAGTTGTTGGCGAGCACCTGGTGGCCGCCGAGGTCCTCGCCGAAGATCTCCCGGATCCGGGCGATCGCGTGCTCGTCGCTCTCGCCCGGCTTCAGGACGGCGTCCTCGGTCACGTCGAAGCCTGCTCGGCGCCACGTGGTCTCGTCCATCTCGACGATGAAGGTCGAGCGGTCCGCGGAGTAGGGGTAGCCGTGGATCTGCATGACGCCCCACGGCGTCTCCCTGATGATGAACGTGAACGCCTCGAAGACCTTGTCGGTGCCCAACCAGATGAACTTCGAGCGGCCCGTGTGCACGTCCGGACCGAACGAGGAGGTGTAGCGCCCACGGACCGCCGAGTTCACGCCGTCGGCCGCGAGCACGAGGTCGTTGGCCGCGGCGAGCTCCGCCACGTCCGGCGCCGTCGTGCTGAAGCGGACGTCGACGTCGAGGTCCGCGCACCGCTGCTGCAGGAGCCGGAGCAGCTCCTTGCGCCCCATCGCCGCGAAGCCCTGTCCGCCGACGGTGACGACCTCGCCGCGGTAGTGCACGTCGATGTCGCTCCAGTGGGCGAACTGGCTGGTCATCGCCGCCGCCACCGTGGGGTCGGCATTCTCGATCCCGCCCAGGGTCTCGTCGGAGAAGACGACGCCGAACCCGAACGTGTCGTCCGCCCGGTTCCGCTCGTAGACGACGACCTCGTGAGCGGCGTCGAGCTGCTTCATCAGGGCCGCGAAGTACAGTCCTCCGGGCCCACCGCCGATCACGGCGATCTTCATGGCTGACGTCCTTTCGGGGCGAGGATCAGGAACCGGAGACGGGGGCGGACGCGGGCGACGCAGGGCGCGCCGCCTGCTCCGCCAGCTCCTGGCGCAGACGGAAGTGCTGGAGCTTGCCGCTCGGGTTGCGCGGCAGGACGTCGACGAACCGCACGTCGCGCGGGTACTTGTACGGCGCGATCGTCTGCTTGACGAAGTCCTGGAGCTCACGGCGCTTGCCGTCGTCGCCGACCACACCCTCGCGCAGGACGACGAACGCGCACACCACCGTGCCGCGCGCCTCGTCGGGGCGCCCGACCACCGCGGACTCCAGGACGTCGTCGTGCCGGGAGAGCGCCGTCTCGACCTCCGGCCCGGCGATGTTGTAGCCGGAGCTGACGATCATGTCGTCCCGACGCGCCTGGTAGTGGAAGTAGCCGTCGGCGTCGCGGGAGAAGGTGTCACCGGTGACGTTCCACCCGTTGACCACGTACGCGGCCTGGCGCGGGTCGTCGAGGTAGCGGCAGCCGGTCGGGCCGATGACGGCCAGCCGGCCAGCGACGTCGGGACCGACCTCGTGACCGTCGTCGTCGAGGATCGTGGCCCGGTACCCGGGGACGGGGCGGCCGGTGGCTCCCGGCCGGATCTCCCCGACCGGGGAGGAGACGAAGATGTGCAGGAGCTCGGTCGAGCCGATGCCGTCGATCACCTCGAGCCCGGTGCGCCGCCGCATCTCCTCCCAGTCCGGGGCCGGCAGGTGCTCGCCGGCCGAGACGGCGGTGCGCACCCCGGCCAGGAGGTCCTCCCGCCCCTCGCGCAGGATCGCGCGGTAGGCCGTGGGGGCGCTGAAGATGACGGTCGCGCCGGACGCCCGGACGTGCTCCGCGAACTCCAGCGGGGCCGCCTTCTCCAGGAGCAGGGACGAGGCGCCGAAGCGCAGGGGGAACACGACGAGCGCACCGAGCCCGAAGGTGAAGGCGAACGGGGCCGTGGCGGTGAACAGGTCCTCGGGCTCCGGCCGCAGGACGTGGCGGCCGAACGTCTCCGCGTTGGCCAGGATGTCGCGGTGGAAGTGCATCGTGATCTTCGGGACGCCCGTCGTGCCCGAGGTGGGACCGAGCAGGGCGACGTCGTCCGCCGCCGTCTGGACGGCGTCGAACACGCCGTCCTTCGCCGCGCACCTGACGGTGAGGTCCTCCGGCCCGTCGCCCCCGTACCGGAGCACCGCGACGTCCGCGCCCGAGCGGGCGACGGCCGTGTCGAGATCCTCCGCGAAGCGCTCGTCGACGAGCGCGACCGAGGGCCGCGTCGCCTCGATGAGCTGGCCGATCTCCGCGGCGCGCAGCGCGTGCATGGTGGTGACGACGACGCCTCCCGCCTTGAGGACCCCGAGCCATGCAGCCACGGTCCACGGGTTGTTCGGTGAGCGCAGGACGACCCGGTTGCCCGGGACGACGCCGAGGTCCTCGGTCAGCACCTGGGCGACCTGGTCGGACCGGAGCCGCAGCTCGCCGTAGGTCCACGTCTCGCCGGCGGGTGTGCGCAGGGCGACCCGGTCCGGGCCCCATCGCTCGACCTGCCGGTCGAGGAGCTCGACGGCCGCGTTGAGTCGGTCGGGGAACTGCAGCTCGGGCAGGGTGAACTCGAAGGTCGGCCACAGCTCGCGGGGCGGGAGGTGGTCGCGCGCAAAGGTGTCGACGTGCGACGACGGGGTCAGGTCCATCCGTGCAGGGTCCTCTCAGAGGGGAGGGGCAAGGGGTGGCGCCGTCGCCGACCCTCGACCCGGGTGGGTCAGTCGGCAGGTGGGCGGACGAGGGCCTCCTGCACGACGGTCGCGACGAGCCGGCCGTCGCGGTCGAAGAAGCGTCCGGTGGCGAGGCCGCGCCCGTCCTGTGCGGAGACGGCCTCCTGGGCGTACAGGAGCCAGTCGTCGACGCGCGCGGCCCGGTGGAACCACATCGCGTGGTCGAGGCTCGCCGTGACGAGCCCGGGCTCCGCCCACGGGAGCCCGGCCGCCCTGAGGATCGGCTCGATGATCGTGTAGTCGCAGACGTAGGCGAGGGCGGCGCGGTGGAGGAGGTCGTCGTCCGGCAGGGTCTCGAACGCGCGGACCCACACGGCCTGGTGCCGCGTGCGTCCGCCCTCCACCTCGAGGTAGACGGGGCCGGGGACGTGGCGCATGTCGAAGCTGCGCCCTCGGCTCCAGTACTCCTTCGCCTCGGCGGTCATCGAGCCCGCGGCGGGCGTGCCCGGCTCGACCGGTGCCAGCACGTCGGCGGACGACGGCAGGGTCTCGGGCCCCGAGACGTCCGGGGGTGCCGGCGCGGCGACCTCCGGGCCCGCCGCCAGGACCTGGAAGGACGCCATCATGAGGAAGGCGACCTTGCCCGCCTGGATGCCGCGCACCTGCCGGGTGGAGAAGCCCCGGCCGTCGCGGGTGCGGTCGACCTCGTACCGGACGGGTCGGCCGATCTCGACGGGACGCATGAAGTAGCCGTGCATCGAGTGCAGCACGCGGCCCGGGTCGACGGACCGCATGGCGGCGAGCGACGCCTGCGCGACCATGTCCCCGCCGTACGCCTTGGGCCACGGGCACGGACCCGTCACCGCGGTCCAGGCCTCGTCGGCGCCCTCGCGCTCGGCGGCCGTCAGCTCCAGGGCGCCGAGCAGCACCGAGCTCGTCGCGCCCGTCATGGTCGGCGGTACCCCTGAAGCGACTCGTCCGGCACCTCGTCGAGGTTGATGACGATGTTGTCGGGCGTCCGTGCGGTGAGCCAGACCAGGTCCTCGGTGATCGACATGTTCGCCTCGACGTGCGGCATGTAGGGCGGGACGAACACCCAGTCGCCGGCGGTCATGTCGAGGAACTCCCGGTAGCCCTCGCCGAAGTAGATGCGGCCGTGCCCGCGCAGCACGTAGCCGCCGGTCTCGGCCTCACCGTGGTGGTGCGGGGGAGAGCGGTAGCCGGGCGCGTTCGACACCTGACCGAACCAGATCCTCGTGGCCGGGGTGTGCTGCGGCCCGACGCCGGAGACCCGGACGGCGTCGCCGGACTGCATCGTCGCGGTGTCCTCCTCACCGGCGCGGGTGACGACGGGGACGACGTCGGGACCGACCGTCGGGGCGGCATCCGTGGGTTCCGGAGATGTCATGGGTGTCCTTCCGGGTGAGACCAGCGACAGCGATGGGCTCGATCGGCATATCGTCAATCTGCCGACCGTCACGTATGCTCAATATAGCACCGGGTCCCAGCACGCGGAAGAACCCGGTCCCACCCGCTACGTGAAGGAGCAGCACATGGCCCGCCGCCGCACCGTGAACCCCTCGTCCATGGCCGACCCCTCCGGCTACGCGCACGGCATCGAGGCGGACGGCGTCGTCTACCTCGGTGGTCAGACCGCACTCGACAAGGACGGTCGGATCGTCCCGGGAGGGGTCGTCGAGCAGTTCCGCCAGGCCTTCTCGAACGTGCTCACCACGCTCGCCGAGGCCGGCGGGTCGCCCGCGGACCTCACCTCGGTCCGGCTCTACCTCACCGACGTCGACGACTACATGGCCAACGGCCGCGAGATCGGACGGATCTGGCGCGAGATGGCAGGCCGCGACTACCCGGCGATGGCCGGGCTCGGCGTCACGCGCCTGTGGCAGAAGGAGGCCGTCATCGAGATCGAGGCGGTCGCCCACCTGGGCTCGGGCAGCGACGACTGAGCGAGGCCGCGGGCCGATGCCGGAGCGGACCTCGGCCCCGCCGCGGGGCTGAGCCCGGCCGCGGGCCGGCGCGGATGCGGGCCGGCTACATCTCCTCGTGCGTGTCGGGGTCCCCGTCGAACAGGCGTCCGTCCGCGACCTCGAGCGCGCTGACGGCCTCGACCTCGTCCGGCGTGAGCGAGAAGGACCCTACGTCGAGGTTCGCCCGCTGACGCTCGGCGTGCATCGACTTCGGGATCGGCATGACGCCGCGCTCGAGGTGCCAGCGCAGGATGACCTGGGCGGCGGTGACCCCGTGCGTGTGCGCGGCCCGCTCGACGGGCTCCGCGTCGTAGGGCGCCGACGCCTTGCCGAGCGGGCTCCAGGCCTGCGTGAGGATGCCGAGCTCGCGGTGCACGTCGAGCATCCGTCGCTGGGGGAGCAGCGGGTGGCACTCGATCTGGTTGAGCACCGGCGCCTCCCCGGTCGCCGCGACGATCTCCCGCAGGTGCGCCTCGGTGTAGTTGCTCGTGCCCACGTGGTCGACGAGACCGCGCTCGCGGCACTCGAGCAGCGCCTCGTAGGCCTCGACGTAGCGGCCGACGGACGGGTTGGGCCAGTGGACGAGCATGACGTCGAGCCGGTCCAGGCCGAGCCGCTCGAGCGATCCCTCGACGGCGGCGATCGCCTTGTCACGCTCGTGCGCGCGACCGGGGATCTTGCTGGCGACCATGACCTCCGCGCGCGGCACGGAGCTGCGCGAGAGAGCCTCGCCGACCTCGGTCTCGTTGCGGTAGTTGACCGCCGTGTCGACGTAGCGGTACCCGAGGTCGAGGGCGCCCGCGATCGCGGCGATCCCGGCCTCGCCGTCGACGGACGCGGTGCCGAGGCCGACGGCGGGGACGGCGGTTCCGTCCGGGAAGGAGAACATGTCCTCGACGCTACGGGTCCCCGGCGTGTGTGGCGAGCCGGGCTCGAACTGTCGGCGGTCCCGCGCATGCAGGAGATCAGGGCTCAGAACTAGATCAGTGCATGACATGTCACGACGCGCCGTCCTCTGGAATCTAGGCTGAGACCCGGATCAAACGCCACTGACGCACGATCGTGCCGTGCTTCGCGCGGTGGCGCCGCCCCGCCGCCCGGCACGAGGACGGCCGCGGAGGATGACGCTGTTCGCCTGGTCCCGGGCCTGCCGACTTATTTTTTAGTTGAGCGAAACCCCTTGTGCTCACGCTCACGGCCTGGTCTACTCCCTTCATCCACGGTCGACGGGCGCCCTGCCCGGACGGGGGAGAGCACCCCTGGTCGGCCGTGGTGCCCCGGGGGTCGTGAGGCGGAGCTGCCGCCGTCCCCGGGGGCCGCGCGTCGCACCGATGCGGCGCGTCAGGTGTGCGATCTCAAGAGGGGGAATCGTGACCAGACGATCAACCGGTAGCCGTTGGCTACCTCGAGCTGCGGGCGCGCTGCTCGCCGGCGTCCTCGTGGCGCCGATGACGCTCAGCGCCGCGAGCGCGAATCCGGATCACCCACCGAGCGATCCGGCCGACCCGCCCCCGGCGGCGCCGGTGCAGGAGGGTGACACCGACTGGAACGACTACGAGCGGATCCTGCTCTCGAAGGACACCGGCGAGCCGATCGACCTGGCTGTGCTCCCGGACTCGCGCGTGCTGCACACCGCGCGCGACGGCGTCGTGCGGCTCACCGACCCGGACACCGGGACGACGAACGAGATCGCACAGCTCGACGTCTACGCCAACTCCGAGGACGGGCTCCAGGGCATCTCGCTCGACCCGAACTTCGAGGAGAACAACCTCGTCTACATGGTCTACGCGCCGCGCGTGATGGACGGCGTCTCGCCGTCGGGCCTCCCGTACCCGGAGACCACGCCGCAGGGCAGTGCTCCCGAGCAGATCGAGGGCTCGGACTCGCTCGAGGAGTGGGAGCAGTGGCTCGGCTACAACGTGCTCTCCCGCTTCGTGTTCGACCCCGAGGCGGGCACGCTCGACCTGGACTCCGAGGAGGAGATCATCCGGATCGAGGCCCAGCGCGGTCAGTGCTGCCACGTCGGCGCCGACATGGCCTGGGACAGCGACGGCAACCTCTACCTGTCCACCGGTGACAACACGCCGGCAGGAACGCCGGGGGCCAACGGGTACACCCCGATCAACAACGCCTCCGGGATGAACCCCGGGCTCGACGCGCGTCGCGGCGCCGGCAGCACGAACGACCTGCGCGGCGCGATCCTGCGGATCGATCCCCTCGAGGAGATCGCCGCGGACGCCGAGGTCGGCCCGGGCACGACGTACGAGATCCCCGAGGGAAACCTGTTCGACACTGGCGAGTACGACCCGGACCTCGTGCGCGAGGAGATCTACGCGATGGGTCTGCGCAACCCGTTCCGGATCGACTACGACCTGGAGACCGACACCCTGATCTGGGCGGACTACGGTCCTGACGCCGGTTCCGCCAGCGACGAGCGCGGCCCGATGGGCTTCGTCGAGTGGCAGATGACCAGCGAACCGCTCAACGGCGGCTGGCCGTACTGCCACGGCCCCAACGACGGTGGCGCGTACAACGAGTGGGACTTCGAGACCAGCACGCCCGGCGAGTTCTTCGACTGCGACGCGGGCCCGGTGAACAACTCGACCTGGAACACGGGTCTGGAGCAGCTCCCGCCGGTGACCGAGCCGCAGATCTGGTACGGCGACAACCCGGGCGACCAGCCCGCGGAGTGGGACGCCCTCGTCACCCTCGGCGGTGGCGGCCAGGCCCCGATGGGTGGCCCGGTCTACCGCTACGACGAGACCAGCGAGTCGACGATCGCGTTCCCCGAGGAGTGGGACGGCACGCCGTTCCTGGCGGAGTTCTCGCAGGACTACGTCGTGTCCTTCGGGGTCGACGAGCTCGGCTCGAACGGCTCGGTCACGAGCATCTCCGACTTCCTGCCGAACGCCCACCTGGAGACCGCCAACATGCCGGTCTGGAACGGTGTGATGGACATGGAGTTCGGACCGGACGGCGCGCTGTACGTCCTGGACTACGGCGACGGCTTCTTCCGGCAGAACCCGGGCGCCGGCCTGTACCGCGTGGACTACGCGCCGGACAACAAGACGCCGCAGGCACGCTTCACCGCCGACCCGGTCGCCAGCAGCGAGGCTCCGCTCGACGTGGCCTTCGACGCCTCGGAGTCGCGTGACCCCGAGGGCGGTGACCTGACCTACGAGTGGGACTTCGACGGCGACGGCGAGTTCGACGCCGAGGGCGTCCAGGTCACGCACACGTTCGCCGAGCTCGGACAGGTCCACGTCACCCTGAGGGTGACGGACCCCGAGGGCAAGGTCGGTCTGGCCAACACCCCGATCACCGTCGGCAACACCGCGCCGGAGGTCTCGCTGTCCGTGCCGGACGGCGCGATCTTCGACTGGGGCGACGACATCCCGATGAGCGTCTCGGTGACCGACGCCGAGGACGGCGACACGCCGGAGTGCGGCCGCGTCGCATGGACGTTCGGTCTGGGCCACAACGAGCACGCCCACCCGGAGGTCAGCGGCAACGGCTGCGACTTCACCATCGAGACGAACGAGTCCGCCGTCGAGCACGGTGAGGGCGAGAAGATCTACGGCACCCTCGTGGTGACGTACACCGACGAGCCCCAGGGCGAGGTCCCGGCCACCACCGGCGAGGCCACGCTCATCACCAAGCCCGAGGTCCAGCAGGGCGAGTGGTACAACTCCCAGGAGGGCATCGAGGTCGCGAACGACCCCGGCGCCAGCGCGGGCTCCTACGTCACCTCGTTCGACGAGGGCGACCACATCGCGTTCCAGCCGATCGCGTTCACCCACGCAGCGACGGGCGAGCCGATCGACACCGTCGCAGCACAGGCGTCCGGCGAGGGCACCCTGGCACTGCGCTGGAACGACGTCGCGGCCGACCCGTTCGCCGAGATCGAGATCTCCGGCGGCGACGGCTGGCAGGAGGTGGCCACGACGCTCGAGACGATCCCTGAGGGCTCCGGCACCGTCTACGTCACCTCAACCGGTGGCGTCGACCTCGACTTCCTCCACTTCACGGCGTCCGGCGGGGGCGAGGAGCCCGCACCGGAGCCGCCGGTCTGCGAGGACCCGGACGCGGAGATCTCGGCTGACGACGAGTTCGACGGAACGGTCGTCGACACGTGCCGGTGGGACATCATCAACTACGACCCCGAGCTCGCCACGGTCGCGGACGGTGCCTACAACGTCACCACCACCGACGCCGACTTCTACGCCGGCGACAACTCGCCCGTGCCGAACATCCTGCAGAACCGGGTGCTCACGGGGGACCAGTGGACGGTCGAGACGACGTTCAGCGCCGACCTGGGCAGCGCCTACCAGCAGGGCGGGATCATCGTCTACGGGGACGAGGACAACTACGTCAAGCTCGACCCCGTCTACGCCACCAACGGCAGCGACACCCCGCTGCGGGTCGAGCTCCGCAGCGAGGTGGGCGGCGAGATCCAGAACCCGCAGGACGACCTCACCGACCTGCCACTGTCCGACGAGTACCACGTCCGGCTCACCCGGGACGGAGACACCTTCACGGGTGCCTTCTCGACCGACGGTGAGACCTGGCAGGACTTGCCCAGCGCGGTGACCAACGACCAGGTCGGCGACGCCGGCCCGGGCATCTATGCCCTCGGTGCGCAGCAGGCGGAGCCCACGACCGTGAGCTTCGACCACTTCCGGGTGGTCGGCGACGACCCGGAGCCCCCGGTCTGCGAGCCTGTCGAGGTCGAGGAGGGCTACACCCCGCTCTTCGACGGGACCCAGGCGAGCCTGGACGCCTGGAACATGGCCGGCCCCGGCAGCTTCGAGCTGCAGGAGGACTGCACCGCCCTCACCACGGGCGGGATGGGCCTCCTGTGGTTCCCCGAGGAGTTCGACGCCTACAGCCTCCGGCTGGACTGGATGATGGCGGGCGACGACAACTCGGGCGTGTTCGTCGGGTTCCCGGAGCCCGGTGACGACCCGTGGGTCGCCGTGAACGAGGGCTACGAGATCCAGATCGACGCCACCGACGAGCCCGACCGCACCACCGGCGCGATCTACACGTTCCAGGGCGCCGACGAGGCGGCCAGGGACGAGGCGCTCAACCCGCCGGGGGAGTGGAACGCGTACGAGATCGTCGTCGACGACCCGATGATCGAGGTCTACCTCAACGACGTCCTCATCAACGAGTTCGAGTCGACCGACCCGGCACGTGACCTCAGCTCCGGCTACATCGGGCTGCAGAACCACGGTGACGGCGACGACGTCTCGTTCCGCAACGTCCGTATCGCCGAGCTGGACGACGAGGAGCCGCCGGTGGAGCCGGAGCCTGTTCCGCCGACGCCGGGTCGTGGGTTCTACCTCAACGACGGGTGGGGGATCTGGGCGGACCACGAGTTCAGCTTCGGTCGCCCGGGTGACGAGGTCCTGGTCGGTGACTGGGACGGCGACGGGTCGGACACGCTCGCGGTGCGCCGCGGGAACGCGTACTTCCTGTCCAACAACCTCTACGGGGGTAACGCGGACGTGGAGCTGACCTTTGGTCGCGCGTCGGACACGGTGCTGGTGGGTGACTGGGACGGCGACGGCAGCGATTCGTTCGCGGTGCGTCGCGGGAACAGCTACTTCCTCACGAACTCGCTCTCTGGTGGGAATGCGGAGGCCGAGCTGGACTACGGCCGCGCGGACGACCAGGTCCTGGTCGGTGACTACGACGCGGACGGTGCGGACTCGTTCGCGGTGCGTCGTGGGAACACCTACTACGTCTCCAACAGCCTGAACTCGGGCTGGGCGGATGCGGAGTTCGACTACGGACAGGCGTCCGACGACGTGCTGGTGGGGGACTGGGACGGTGACGGGGCGGACACGTTCGCCTCGCGTCGCGGGAACCTGTACCTGGTGTCGAACTCGCTGACTGGTGGGTGGGCCGACATCGAGGTCCGCTACGGCCGGGCCGGCGATGAGGTCTTCGTCGGTGACTGGAACGGCGACGGCTCCGACACCCTCGGAGTCCGCCGCTGACCAGCAACCTGATGCCGATCATCGGCGAGTGAGCGGACTTCCGCTCCACCACTGAGCGGACTTCTGCTCACCAACGGGCGGGCCTCGCACCCTGATGGGTGCGGGGCCCGCCCTTCGCCGTCGTCATAGTCGGCGTCGGCTCGGTTAGTGCGGTGAGGCAGTCGGATAACGACCGAGGCAGTCGACCCAGGGGACTGCCTCGATGGCTACCTGATTGACTCGGCAACGACGCCACGGCACTGGCGGGGGAGAGGCGTCGACCGAGACCTGGCACACCACTTCTTTTTTGCCTGAGCGAAACCCCTGTTGCTTTGGTCTTCATGGTGATTGGATGGACAGACCCGCGGCGGAGCGGCGCCTCGACCCGAGGACGGGAAGGTGCGTGCGCTGCGCCGCGGACCGGCCGAGGGGCGTGAGGCGGAGTGGCCGCCGCCCTCGGGCACAGGTGCCGTGACGGTACGGCCAGACAGGTATGCGAGCTCAAGGAGGAATCGTGACCAGACGAGGACCAGGTAGCCGTTGGCTACCCCGAGCGGTGGGAGCAGCGTTCGCCAGCGCACTCGTGCTGCCGATGGCGCTCAGCGCGGCGAGTGCCTCGCCCGCCGAGCCCGAGCCGGCGGACGCCCCCGCGCAGGCCGAGCACGAGTTGATCCCGGTGGAGGATGTGTCGATCCAGATGTTCTCGCTGATCCCGTGGGTGGGGGATGCGGGTCTGGAGCCGGTGCTGGGGCGCCTGTCGGAGATCGGTTTCGAGAACATCGAGCCGTTCGGTGGCACCTTCGGTGACTACACGGCAGAGGAGTTCCGTGAGCTGACGGACGGTCTGGGTCTGAACGTTCCCTCGTCGCACTACAACACAGACGAGGACACCTTCGACGAGACGCTGGAGTTCGTCGAGACCGTGGGGCAGGAGTACGTCGGGTCCGGTGGGTTCGCCTCTCCCGGCATCGACTCCTACGAGGACACTCTGGCGACGGCTGAGGCGATGAACCGTCTCGGGCAGCGGTCGGTCGAGGCCGGGGTCGGGAAGTTCTTCGGGCACAACCACGACGGCGAGTTCACCACCACCTACACGCACAACGGCGTGGAGATGTCGGCCTGGGAGATCCTCGTCGCCGAGACCAACCCCGAGTATGTGACGTTCGAGCTCGACATCGCATGGGCCGCCCACGCGGGCATCGACGTTGCCGACCTGATCGAGGAGCACGGGGAACGCATCGAGCTCCTGCACATCAAGGACGCCACCAACGTCGCAGGTGAGGGTCGCCCGACGTTCACCAACCTCGGTGAGGGAGAGGTCGACCTGCCGGGCATCATCGCTGCCGCGCAGGAGCACGCGCCCGTGGCGTACTACGTGCTCGAGTACGACATGGCACCCGAGGGCGAGGACTTCGTGACCACCGGGTTCGAGTACCTCACCGGCCAGGAAGCCGGCGAGCCCGCACCGCCCGAGCCTGAGCTGATTCCGGTGGAGGATGTGTCGATCCAGATGTTCTCGCTGACCCCGTGGGTGGGCGATGTGGGCCTGGAGCCGGTGCTGGGACGCCTGGCCGAGATCGGTTTCGAGAACATCGAGCCTTTCGGTGGCACCTTCGGTGACTACACGGCAGAGGAGTTCCGTGAGCTCACGGACGGCCTGGGTCTGAGCGTGCCGTCGTCGCACTACAACACCGACGAGGCGTCCTTCGACGAGACGCTCGAGTTCGTCGAGACCGTGGGTCAGGAGTACGTCGGCTCGGGCGGGTTCGCCTCCCCGGGCATCGACTCCTACGAGGACACCCTGGCCACGGCTGAGGCGATGAACCGACTCGGTCAGCGCTCGGTGGACGCCGGGGTCGGCAAGTTCTTCGGGCACAACCACGACGGCGAGTTCACCACCACCTACGAGCACGACGGTGTGGAGATGTCGGCCTGGGAGATCCTGGTCGCCGAGACCGACCCGGAGCTCGTGACGTTCGAGCTCGACGTGGCCTGGGCCGCGCATGCCGGCGTCGATGTTCCGGCGCTGATCGAGGAGCACGGGGACCGCATCGAGCTCCTGCACATCAAGGACGCCACCAACGTCGGCGGCGAGGGCCGTCCGACGTTCACCAACCTCGGTGAGGGAGAGGTCGACCTGCCGGGCATCATCGCTGCCGCGCAGGAGCACGCGCCCGTGGCGTACTACGTGCTCGAGTACGACGTGGCGGCCGACGGCGAGGACTTCGTGACCACCGGGTTCGAGTACCTCACCGGCCAGGAAGCCGGCCAGCCCGAACCCCCGGTGGAGCCGGAGCCGGTGCCGCCGACGCCGGGTCGCGGGTTCTACCTCAACGACGGCTGGGACATCTGGGCGGACCACGAGTTCTCCTTCGGTCGTCCCGGTGACGACGTCCTCGTCGGTGACTGGGACGGTGACGGGTCCGACACGCTTGCGGTCCGCCGCGGGAACGCCTACTACCTGTCGAACAACCTCTACGGCGGGAACGCGGACGTCGAGCTGACCTACGGACGGGCCTCCGACGAGGTCCTGGTCGGCGACTGGGACGGCGACGGCGTCGACACCTTCGCGGTGCGTCGCGGCAACGCCTACTTCCTGTCCAACAGCCTCACCTCGGGCTGGGCCGAGACCGAGCTGAACTACGGCCGCTCGGGCGACACGGTCCTGGTCGGCGACTGGAACGCTGACGGCGTCGACACCTTCGCGGTGCGTCGCGGCAACAGCTACTTCCTGTCCAACAGCCTCACCTCGGGCTGGGCGGACGCCGAGCTCGACTACGGCCACGCCTCGGACGAGGTGTACGTCGGTGACTGGGACGGCAACGGCACGGACACGTTCGCCGTGCGTCGCGCGAACTCGTTCTTCGTCAACAACTCGCTGACGTCGACGAACGCCGACATCGAGCTCGACTACGGTCGGGCCTCCGACGAGGTCTTCGTCGGTGACTGGAACGGCGACGGCGTCGACACCCTGGGTGTGCGCCGCTGATCCATCAGCACGGCCGTGGGGCCCGTCGAGCATCAGCTCGGCGGGCCCCACGTCGTTCTCAGTGCCATGTCGTGGTCGGCTCCCGGCTCACGGACGACCCTCAGCACCGCTCTCGGCGCAGCACCCCACGATCCGATAATGTACATTATGTCATTCTGGCCTCTGCGTATTGCATCAGATGAATCACCGGGGTCCCCCGCTCGGCAGCCGGTGCACCTCGCCGGCTGTACACGTCTGACCTGCATGAACGCTGCTTGCGACGCGCTTCGGCTGGTGGATGCGACTCGTCGCGGAACTCCGGCAGTTGTCTGGTGGAGCTCCGATGGCTGGCCCTTGACCTGCAGGAGCATCCGAGTAGTCTCAACAGATGCATCATTGAATCACTAGGTGTAACCACCGATCGGGGGTGTTGTGATGCAGGTGGATGGCGCGGGTCGGGTCCAGCTGGTGCCGGCGCTGCCGGTGCTGCGGCCCGAGGAGCGCGTGTTCGAGCTGATGCTGGACGGCTGGCGGAATCAGCAGCTCTCGCGCAACCTGCAGTTCGCCACGATCGATCAGCGTGTGCGGTGCGTGCGAAGGTTCGTCGCGCACATGAACGAGGAACCGTGGCGCTGGACGCAGGCGACGGTCGAGGAGTTCTCGGCCGACCTACGCACCGTCCGGCACGTCTCGCACTCCACGCTGCGCAGCTACCACTGCGCGTTGCGCGCGTTCACGAGCTACGTGTGCAACCCGGACTACGGCTGGGACCGGGTCTGCGAGGAGTACTTCGGTACCCACCCGGCGCAGGTTTTCTTCGACTGGAACACCGCTCCTCACGTCCAGGAGGGGCGTGTCAGATGGTTTGTGTAAGGGGTGGGGTCAGCGTTCGAAGGAGAACATGCTGTGACCATGACCAAGGAGAGTCCGGAGCGTGCGGAACGCAGACGGCGGCAGAAGGAGATCGCGGACGGTC
>NZ_JBNDNA010000010.1:138894-162162 GCF_049856175.1 Georgenia sp. Z1491 | reverse complement strand
TCGTCGATGATAGGAGCCATCAAAGGCGATTCGAGCGCTTCGTCGGCCTTCCAGCGCCCCACATTCTGCGTTGCCGACCGCAGGAGGACGTCGCGCAGGTTACGGAGATCCTTCCACCCCTCGATCTCTCCGAGGAGAATCTGCTCCAGGCGGAGGGTGTCGGCATAGTCATAGTTGTTGGCGTACGGCGGCGACGTGATCACCGCGTCGGCCCAGCCGTCCTCGACCCCATTGAGAGTCCTGGCATCGGTATGTAGCACCGACGCAGCCACCGGGTCGTCGCCGAGCAGGAAGCGCCTCATCTCCATGTCGGCAGCGAAAGTCTCCCCTGCAGCCTCGAACGCGCTCATCGGCTCGGCGACGCGGCTCTTGGTCTTGTTCGGCAGGACGTACTGCCACTGAGCCGTCCCAGCAGGGGAGCAGGCACGGATGATCGAGACGAACGCGAGCCAGAGGAGCTCGGCGATGCCGTCCCTGCCCTGCTGTTCAAGCACCGCGTCTCGAATCCTCAGCAGATCGTGCAAAGACTCGGCGTCTGGGAAGCACTTACCAATAAGGGGCGCAGTGGGAACCTGGACGGAATGCTCAAGCTCGACAACGCCGAGAACCTCGCGCACACGGTGACGCAACTCGTCGGGGTCCTCTGAATCGCTCCGGGTCTGGTGGAGGCTCTGATCCAACGGAAGGATGCCGAGCATGCCCGCACCACGGAAGTACCCCGACGAGCTCCGCGAACGCGGCACGCGGATGACGCTGGAAGCCCGTCAAGACCCCGCCACGAGGACCGGAGCATTCCGCCGCGTAGGAGAACAGCTCGGGATCAATCCCGAGACGCTGCGCAACTGGGTCCGCCAAGCCGAGATCGACCACGGCCACCGCCCCGGAATCACGACCAGCGAAGCCGCCCGGGTGGCCGAGCTGGAGAAGGAGAACCGTGAACTACGGCGGGCGAACGCGATCCTGCGCTCGGCGTCGGCTTTCTTCGCGGCGGAGCTCGACCGCCCACAGCGCTGATCGTGGACTACATCGACGAACACAAGCACGAATTCGGTGTCGAGCCGATCTGCGCCACACTCTCCGCAGCGGGCACGCAGATCGCACCGAGCACGTACTACGCGGCCAAGACGCGCCCTCCTTCAGTGCGCAGCCTGCGCGATGAGCAGGTGCTCGTGGAAATCCGGCGGGTGCATGAGGCCAACTACGGGCTCTACGGGGCCCGGAAGGTCCACGCACAACTGCGGAGGGAGGGCCTGCAGGTGGCCAGGTGCACGGTGGAGCGGCTCATGCGAGCCGCAGGCCTGCGCGGGATCAGCCGCGCGAAGGGACCGAGGACCACGGTCCCAGGCCGCGGCCCGGATGAGCGTCAAGACCTGGTCCAGCGAGACTTCACCGCGGCGGCTCCGAACCAGCTGTGGGTCGTAAGACATCACCTACTGCCGCACCTTTCAGCGGATGGGTGTACGCCGCGTTCATCATCGACGTGTTCTCCCGCCGGGTGCTGGGCTGGCAGCTGTCGAAGTCGTTGCGCACGGACCTGGCCCTGGACGCGTTGGAGATGGCGTTCTGGACGCGTCAGCGTGCCGGCCAAGACGTGGCCGGGCTACGGCACCACAGTGATAGAGGAGTCCAGTACGTCGCCGTGCGATACACCCAGCGGCTCGCCCAGGCCGGCGCAGTCGCCTCAGTCGGCTCGACGGGGGACTCGTATGACAATGCCCTCGCGGAGGCGTTCAACTCGCTGTTCAAGGCGGAGCTGATCCGGAACAAGGGGCCATTCAAGTCCATCGAGGACCTGGAGATCGCGGTCGCGGAGTACATCGACTGGTTCAACCATCGTCGTGTGCACGGCGAGATCAGGCTGGTCCCTCCGGTCGAGTTCGAGGACGTCTACCATCATGAGAACCCCGTGCCGGCGCCTGCCGGGGCGGCACTTACGAGCCTCTAACAAACCCGGGGCGATTCACTCCGTCCACAGGAGCTTGGCGTTGGCGATGCGAGCAACCATCGGGTGGACCTCGGTGGCGACGGACTCGACTTTCTGCTCCTGCGCCACGAGGGACGTCGTGCCGGAACCGCCGAACGGGTCGAGCACTCTCCGGACGCCCCAGTGTCGCATCAGACCGCTCGCCCAGTCCGCGGATTAGCCGGCGCTATACCGGAACCACCGGTGGACCGGGAGTTTCATGTTGTCGGTGAACGTCGTCGTGTTCCTGGACCCTCCTCGCACATCGAAGAGAAACTCCTGAGTCGACTCCGCAAAAGAAGGCGTGACCAGCGCGCTCACTTCTTGCCACCAGACGTAAGGCCTGTACGGAACTCCACCACGTCGCCGTCCTGCATGACGTAGTCCTTACCCTCCATGCGCGCCCGGCCGCGGGAGCGCGCCTCGGCCACCGACCCGGCGTCGACGAGGTCGTCGAAGCTGATGACCTCCGCCTTGATGAAGCCCTTCTCGAAGTCCGTGTGGATGACCCCGGCGGCCTGCGGGGCCTTCCAGCCCTGACCGATGGTCCAGGCGCGGGCCTCCTTCGGCCCGGCCGTGAGGTAGGTCTGCAGCCCGAGCGTGCGGAAGCCGACCCTCGCGAGCTGGTCGAGGCCGGCCTCGTCCTGCCCGGACTCCGCGAGCATCTCGGCCGCCTCGTCCTGCTCGAGCTCGACGAGCTCGGACTCGAACTTCGCGTCGAGGAAGATCGCCTCCGCGGGAGCCACGAGCTCGCGCAGTCGCGCCTGCATCTCGGCGTCGGCGAGCCCGTCGTCGTCGGTGTTGAAGACGTAGATGAACGGCTTCGTCGTCATCAGCTGGAACGAGGCGAGGATCTCCGGGTCGAGCCCGGCAGCCGAACCGGACGCCGACAGCGTCTCGCCGCGCTCGAGGATCTCGACCGCGGCCTTCGCCGTGGCGAGCACCTCGGGCTCCCCCTTCTTGATCCGGGCCTCCTTCTCGAGGCGCGGGATCGCCTTCTCGAGCGTCTGGAGGTCGGCGAGCACCAGCTCGGTCGTGATCGTCTCGATGTCCGACGCGGGGTCGACCTCGCCGTCCACGTGCACGACGTCCGGGTCGGCGAACGCCCGCGTGACCTGGCAGATCGCCTCGGCCTCACGGATGTTGGCGAGGAACTGGTTGCCGAGCCCCTCCCCCTCGCTCGCACCCTTGACGATGCCCGCGATGTCGACGAAGGACACGGTCGCCGGCAGGATCCGCTCGCTGTCGAAGATGTCGGACAGGACCTGCAGGCGCGGGTCGGGCAGCGGGACCACCCCGACGTTCGGCTCGATCGTCGCGAACGGGTAGTTCGCGGCGAGAACGGTCGCGCGGGTCAGTGCGTTGAACAGGGTCGACTTGCCGACGTTGGGCAGGCCGGCGATTCCGATGGTGAGTGCCACCAGGAGAGTCTAGGTGCGCCGACGGCCCGCACGAGCAGTCCGCCCCTCACGGCCGCCGCGCCTCGATGAGCTCGCGCAGCTCGGCCACGGCGCGCTCGAGATCGGCGACGCTCACCGCCTGCTCGCCGTCCCGGATGTCGACACCAACCTGACCGCCCTGGGTGATGGTCGCCCGCTCCACCTCGGCGGCGGAGTCGGCACCCTGCATGCGCAGGGCGATCGAGAGCTCCTCACGGGTCATGCCGAGCCGGTGCAGCGCCGCGTCGTCGATCCTGCCGTCCTCGGCGAGAACCGTCGAGCGCCCCTCCAGCAGCACCCTGGCCCACTCCCAGCGGGCGGCCAACCGTTCCAGCCCGGCGTTCACCGACACCAGCACGACGATCCCGAGCACCGCGCCGGTCACCGAGAAGTCGTCACCGATGATCGCGTTCTGGATGGCCTCGCTCAGCAGCAGGACCACCACCAGGTCGAGACTGTTCATCTGAGCCAGCATTCGTTTGCCCGCGACACGCACGACGAGGACCACCGCGAGGTAGACGCCCACCGTGCGCAGGATCTTGTCCAGCGGTGGGATCTCCATGACGAGAAGCTCCTGCACGAGCGACTGGCTGACGAGCTCGAGGGTCACGACGGTTCGCCTTCGCCTGCACGCACGGAGCACGGCCGCCGACCTCGGCGATCGTGCCGGAGCGCCAGCCTGGCACCGTTCGCACCGCGCCGCGAGGCGCCTGCCGGAGCGGGACGACCGGGCGGGCACGGTTCGGCGCGAGGTGGCCGGGCAGCGCAGGGTTCGGCACGACGGGCGCCCGGTGTCGGCGGCGCCTGTGACGATGGCGGCATGACGCTCTCGACGCCCGTGCTCGTCCTCGTCGTCCTGCTCTGCCTGGCTGCGGGGGCAGCGCTCGGCGCGGGCGGGCACGCCCTGATCACCGGCCGTCGCGAGTCGGAGCGTGCGCAGGGCACGCACGAGCGGGCCACCACCGACGCGGCAGAGCTGGGCGCGGCCCGCGCCCGTGCGGACGAGCTCGCCGCCCAGGTCGCAGACCTGCGGGAACGCGCCTCGGCCGACGCCGACGTCCTGCAGGCCCTCGCCCCGCTGCGCTCCGGCCTGGCCGACGTCGGGCACCAGGTCCAGCGGCTCGAGCGCGAGCGGGCGGCCCGCGCCGCGGCGCTGGACGAGCAGCTCGCCGCGGCCCGACGGGCGGACGCCGAGCTCGTCGCCGCGACCGGCGAGCTGGGCCGCGCGCTGCGGGCGGGCGGCTCGCGCGGGCAGTGGGGCGAGGTCACGCTGCGGCGCGTCGTCGAGGCGAGCGGGATGCTCGCCCACGTCGACTTCGACACCCAGCGCACCGCGGGCACCATCTCAGGCTCCCGGTCCGGCGCTCGGCCGGATCTCGTGGTCCACCTGCCGGGCGGGCGAACGCTCGCCGTCGACGCCAAGGTCCCGATGGACGCCTACCTCGAGGCGAGCGCGATCGACACCGGTGCGAGGGGCGCGGACGCCGAGCGCCGCGAGCGACTGCTGGCCGCGCACGCGAAGGCCCTGCGCGGGCACGTCGACGCCCTCGCGTCCCGCGGCTATCACGCGGAGCTGCCCGGCAGCCCGGAGCTCGTCGTGCTGTTCCTGCCGTCCGAGCCGCTGCTCGGTGCGGCGCTGGAGGCCGACCCCGGTCTGCTGGAGCACGCCCTGGCACGCGGGGTCGCGCCGACCTCACCGTCGTCACTGCTCGCCCTGCTCCGCGCCGTGGCCGCTGTGTGGAGCGGTGAGAAGGCGGCCGACGAGGCCGGCGAGCTGCTCGAGCTCGGTCGCACGCTCGCCGACCGCCTCGCCACGGTCGCCACGCACCTGGGTCGGGTGGGATCGTCGCTGCGCTCCGCCGTCGGGCACTACAACAGCGCGGTCGGCTCCATCGAGGGGCGCCTGCTCGTGACCGCCCGATCGCTGGAGTCGCTCGGCGCGCGGGACCTCGAGCTGCGCCCGCTGGACGCGGACGACGCGCAGGTGCGGGCCTTCACCGCACCCGAGCTGGCCGAGGCGGACGCGGAGCCGGCCCAGGTGCGGCCCGAGCGCGAGGAACGCGCGGGCTGAGGTGGCCCCTCAGACGTCCCGCTTCTGCGCGATGGCCCAGATCCCGCCGATGAGCGCGACGACACCTCCGACGACGACGGCGTAGAGGCCGATCCCGATGTCGATCATGTCCTGGGCGCCCTGCTCGTCGATCTGGTTCATCGCGTCGACGAGGTCGATCACGCCGATTCCGGCGACGACGAGTGCGAGGATCGCGCTGACGATCCCGACCCAGGCGCGGCCCTTCCCGAGTCCGATGAGCACGCCGCCGACCGCGGCGAGGATCGCGAGCGGGAGGATGAGCACGCCGTCCCTGCCGTCCTCCATGCCGTTGATGGACTCCGACACCCCGAACATCGACACCTCGAGCCAGGGCAGGAAGCAGCCGATCGCCGCGACGACGCCGCCGAGCACGAGGATCCAGCCGGCGATCGGTGTCGAGACGCGCTTACGCGTGCCGGCGCCGTAGCCCTGCGGGGATCCGTACCCCTGCGGAGCGCCGTAGGCCTGGGCACCGTGGAAGCCCTGCTGACCGCCGGGCGCACCGTACGGGGACTGACCTCCGTACGGCGACTGGCCGCCGTAGGGGGAACCCGCCTCGTACGGCGACGGGGCGCCGTACCCGGGCTGGGCGCCGTACCCGGGCTGAGCGCCGTAGCCCGGCTGCGCCCCGTAGCCGGGCGTCCCGCCCTGCTGGGGGTGGTTCCAGCCCTGACCCCCGTACTGCTGATCACTCATCGCGAGACCTCCGCTCCGTCGGTACGTGGCGACCCGGACGGTGGTGCCCGGGTCCGACCGCGCCGCGGCGCAGCCCACTCCCAGGAGCGTAATCCGCGCACGCCGCGCGGCCCCCGCCGAGGGATGGGTACCTCAGGGCGGGGGCTCGCGACGCCCCCACCAGGGCCGGTCCGGCTCGGGGCCGGGTTCCGGCGCGGGCGGGTCAGACCTGCGCGCGGATCAGGCGTTCGACCGGCTCAACCACCTGCGCAGTGCGCGCACCGTGGTCTCGACGACGCCGGTACCGCGCTGGGCGTGCGGCTGGTCGTTGAACGGGGCCACGGCCTGGTTGTGGGCACCCTGGCTCCGGTTCGCGAACGCCTTGCCGCGCGGGTCGAACGTGTGGTCGGACTGCGGCAGGTTCCAGCTCGCGCCGGACCACCGCCCACCGGACCTCTGGGACTCGGACATGTCCTCACCTCCGGACCGCCGCGTGCGGTCGGCCACCTCGACGTGATCCTGACGGTCGCACGCGTGCGAATGACGGTGATTCTACCGCGCGGCAGCGCTGATCGGAATGATTCTCGCTACCGCGCGGCGCGTGCTGCGGACCGCAGCCGGCCACGTCGGCGGGCACGGCGGGCGCGACGCTACCGGGCGGCGCGGGCCCGACGTCACCGGTCGGGCCGAGCCGGCCGCGTCACTCGCCGGCGCGAGCGGCGCGAGCCCGGCGCGGCTGGTCGACCGAGAATCCGGAGGCCTTGAGGTCGGACCGCAGGTTCTTCGGCAGCGAGAACAGCACGTCCTCCGTGGCCGTGCGCACCTCCTCGACCCCGAGGAACCCCAGCTCCTGCAGGCGCAGCACGACGTTGCGCACGAGGATCTCCGGAACCGAGGCGCCCGAGGTGACGCCGACCGACGTCGCACCCTCGAGCCAGGTCGGGTCGAGCTCGTCGGCGGTGTCGACGCGGTAGGCCGCGCCGGCACCGGCCTCGAGGGCGACCTCGACAAGGCGCACGGAGTTCGACGAGTTCGCCGACCCGACGACGATGACGACGTCCGACTCGGGCGCGAGCTTCTTCACCGCGACCTGCCGGTTCTGGGTGGCGTAGCAGATGTCGTCGCTCGGCGGGTCCTGGAGCGCGGGGAACCGCTCGCGCAGCTTGTTCACCGTCTCCATCGTCTCGTCGACGCTGAGCGTGGTCTGCGAGAGCCAGATGACCTGCTCCGGGTCGCGCACCTCGACCTGGTCGACCTCGTGGGGGCCGTTGACGACCTGGATGTGCTCGGGCGCCTCGCCGTACGTGCCCTCGACCTCCTCGTGGCCGTCGTGGCCGATGAGGAGGATGTCGAAGTCGTCGCGGGCGAAACGCACGGCCTCCTTGTGCACCTTGGTCACGAGCGGGCACGTCGCGTCGATGGTCGCGAGGTTCCGAGCGGCGGCCTGGGCGTGGACGGCCGGGGAGACACCGTGGGCGGAGAAGACGACCCGCGCGCCCTCCGGCACCTCGTCGGTCTCGGCGACGAAGATCGCGCCGCGCCTGGACAGGGTCTCGACGACGAACTTGTTGTGGACGATCTCCTTGCGCACGTACACGGGTGCGCCGTACAGCTCGAGGGCCTTCTCGACGGCGTCGACGGCCCGGTCGACGCCGGCGCAGTAGCCGCGCGGGGTGGCCAGGAGGATGCGCTTCCCGTCCGGGGAGTCGAAGGACTCGACCTGCTGCGGGAACGCCGACGCGCCGGCCAGGGACTGGATCGTGTCGGTGTCGGTGGAGGTCACGCCTCCAGGATAGGTGGCCGGCGCAAGGGCCGGCCGGGGAGGAGGCTGCTCTCACACCGCGCGGGCGCCCGGCCCTCGGGTGACCGCTCAGCGCCCCAGCGCGGCACCGCGGAGGCGGCCGATCCCCCACACGAGGAACCCGCAGACGAGCCAGGCGCCCAGCAGCATGGCGGCGGTGCGCAGGAAGTCCGAGGCACCCGGGTCGAGGAAGGGGTAGAGCGGGTACCCCAGACGGTCGGACTGCCACATGTACACGGCGAGGTAGCCGAACATCGGCAGCACCCACAGCACGGGCCAGAAGCCCGGCACGCGGTCCTGGTTGCGGCCCACGACCAGCCAGTCGAGCACCATCGCGGCCGGCAGCACGAGGTGGACGACGAGCGAAAGGCGGTCCTCGAGCGATCCCTCGAGGACGCCGACGAAGATGACGGCGGTCATCACCGAGTACGTCGTCACCAGCCCGCGGAACCATCCGTGCCGGCCCTCGAGCCGGTGCCGGGCGGAGCCGGGCGAGAGTGCCCGCAGCACGGACGCGGCCATGACCAGCGCCACGAGGATCGTGCTCACCGTGGTGAAGAACGACAGCTGGTCGAGCAGCCCCGGCCATCCGCCGACCTCGTAGGTCGGGACGAGCAGCTCGTACACGGCCCAGATCGCGACCGCCGCCACGGCGAGGCGCCAGAGGACAGAGATCGCCACGACGCCCCCGTTCGCGGGAGGGAGCCCTCTGCGCCCCCCGAGGCTCTGCGGGCCCCGGTACGGGACCGCACCCGACGGCGGCCGGCCGGCTGCGTGCGGCGCTCCGGGTCCGTAGGGCGAGCCCGGCGCATGTCCGGGACCGGGCGCGTAGGGCGGGCCGGGGGCGTGTCCTCGACCGGGCGGGGGCACTGCTGCCGCCGGCCCCCACCCGGGTCCCGGCGCGGGCTCGGACAGGGCGGGGAGCTCGGCGGTGGTCACGCGCGCCTCCGGATCCTGCGGGGTCGCGGCCGAGTCGAACCGGGCGGCCCCGCCGGGGCGGGGCTCCGGGGCGACCGGGGCCATGGCCTCGGTCCGCGCCGGATCCTCGGACACGGGGCGGCTACCCGTGCCCGCCGGCGGACGGCCCGACGACCCGCCCCTCGAGGCGCGCACCTGAGCGGCCATGGAGCCCGGGACGGCGACGGTCGGGTCGATGTCGTCCTCGTCGTGCGGGTGCGTCATGTCGGTTCCTCGTCGGTCGTCGTCGCTGTGGTCCGACGTCGAGCGTAGGCATCCCGGCCGTTCCCGGCAGGCCGCGGCGCGGACCGAACGCACGCGCAGGGGCTCGGTGCGACGATGGGGCCATGGCAGACAACCTTCTCGCGCCCGACCCCGTCCGTCTCCCCGAGGACGGCCCCGACGCGGCCGCCTCCGCCGCGCTCGAGGCCGGCACCGACCCCCGCGAGGTCGCGGCCGCCAACCCCGCCTCGTCCCTGGCCTGGGCCACGCTGTCCGGCTCCGCCCTCGACGGCGACCCGGTCGCCGCGTACGCGTTCGCCCGCACCGGCTACCACCGTGGGCTGGACGCGCTGCGCAAGGGCGGCTGGCGCGGCCAGGGCCCGGTCCCGGCCTCCCACGCACCCAACCGCGGCGTGATCCTCGCCGTGCTCGCGCTCCGCGAGGCAGCCCGGGCGATCGGCGAGACGCCGGAGGTCGAGCGGCTCTCCGCCCTGGCGGACGACTTCGACCCCGACGCCGAGGCGATCCTCGCCCGCGCGTGACCACGGGCGACGCCGGCGAACGCGCGCCGCTGCCGGCCACCGCGGCCGCGACGACGCCGGAGGCTCCGTGGCCGGTCCGTCTGCTGTCGCAGAAGATCGCGGACTACGTCGACCGCATGTCGGCGCTGTGGGTCGAGGGCCAGCTCGTCGAGGTCAACCGCCGGCCGGGGGCGCGCACCGCGTTCCTCACGATGCGCGACACCGACGCGGAGATGTCGCTGCGCATCTCCATCGCGGCACGCGCCCTGCCGGCCGAGGTCGCGCCAGGTGCCCACGTCGTCGCGCACGCGAAGCCGAGCTTCTGGACGAAGAACGGGAGCTTCAACCTCTGGGCCGACGACCTGCGGGCGATCGGCGTCGGCGGCCTGCTCGCGCGCATCGAGGCCCTCCGGAAGGTCCTCGCCGCCGAGGGGCTCTTCGACGACTCGCGCAAGCGGCCGCTGCCGTTCCTCCCCCGCGCCGTCGGGCTCGTCTGCGGCCGCGACGCCAAGGCGAAGGACGACGTCCTCACCAACGCGCGCCTGCGCTGGCCGGCCGTCCGGTTCGAGGTCCGGGAGGTGGCCGTCCAGGGCGTGAGCACGGTCCCCGAGGTGAGCGCCGCGCTCGCCGAGCTCGACGCGATCGACGAGGTCGACGTCGTCGTCGTGGCTCGCGGCGGCGGGTCGGTCGAGGACCTCTTCCCGTTCTCCAACGAGGCACTCGTGCGCGCGGTCGCCGGGTGCCGGACGCCGGTCGTCTCGGCGATCGGGCACGAGGGCGACTCGCCCCTGATCGACCTCGTCGCCGACGTGCGCGCGTCGACGCCGACGGACGCCGCCCGCCGGGTGGTCCCGGACTTCGCACGGGAGAGCGCCGGCGTGGCCGACGCGCGCGAGCGGGTCCGCCGCGCGGTCGTCGCCCGGCTCGAACGGGCCGGTGCCGAGCTCGCGACGCTGCGCGGCCGCCCCGTCCTCGCCAGGCCCGAGAGCATGCTGGAGGGCCCGACCGCCGAGGTCGTCGCCCTGCGCGGCCGCAACCGAGGGGCGTTCGACGGGCGGCTCACCGCCGCCTCGGCCGAGCTCGCCCGGGCGCACGGCGGCCTGCTCGCCCTGTCCCCGGCGTCGACGCTGGCACGCGGGTACGCGGTGCTCCGGCGGCAGGACGGCACGGTGGTACGGGACCAGGCCGAGGTCGTCGCCGGCGACCGGCTCGAGGCGATCCTCCACGCCGGCCGGCTCGGCGTCGAGGTCGTCGCCACCCGCGAGGTGTAGTTGACTGACCGGGTGAACGTCCGGATGCAGCACCCCGACTCCCTCGACCCTCAGCGCCAGGCGCGGCCACCTGCCGAGGCGGGGCCCACCGCCGACGACTCCGCCCCGACGGCCCCGGCGACGGGCGACGGGGCCGCCGACGACGGTGTCGACCAGCTCACCTACGAGCAGGCTCGCGACGAGCTCGTCGGCGTCGTGAGGCGCCTCGAGTCCGGTGAGCTCCCCCTGGAGGAGGCGCTGCGGCTGTGGCAGCGGGGCGAGGCCCTCGCGGACCGGTGCCAGGACTGGCTCGACGGCGCCCGCCGGGCCCTCGACGAGGCGCGCGGGGATCGGGGCGACGAGGCGGACGACGCCGGGACCACCCCCGCGGACGGCCGCGCATGACCGCGCACCCCACCCCGGGCGAGGCCTGGGCCCGCCTCCGTCAGGGCAACCACCGGTTCGTCGCCGACACCATGGAGCACCCGGACCAGTCCGCCGCGCGGCGCACGGAGGTCTCGGTCGACCAGACCCCGTTCGCGGTCGTCCTGGGGTGCTCGGACTCCCGGGTCGCCGCTGAGCTCGTCTTCGACCAGGGGCTCGGCGACCTGTTCGTCGTGCGCACGGCCGGGCACGTGCTCGACACCACCGTCATCGGGTCGATCGAGTACGGGGTCGGCATCCTCGGCATCCCGCTGATCGTCGTGCTCGGCCACGACTCGTGCGGGGCGGTCGGTGCCGCGGTCAAGGCGCTGACCACCGGCCGGATGCCGACCGGGTTCGTGCGCGCCGTCGTCGACCGGGTGATCCCCTCGCTCGTCACGCGCGCCGTCCTGCCGGGCGAGACCCCCGACGGCGAGGCGGCCCCGGCCGGCGCCGAGGGGACGCCGACCGACGACGACTCCCGGCTCACGCTGCCGCCGGCGGGCGACCTGCGCCGTCAGCACGTCCGCTCGACCGTGGAGATGCTCGTCGACTACTCGGCCATGGTGCGCCAGTCGATCGCTGCCGGCGAGACCGCCGTCGTCGGGGTGGAGTACACGCTCGCCGAGGGGACCGCGATGCTCGTCGACGTCGTGGGGGACGTCGGTGAGGCCCCGCTCGCCACGGGCGCTGCCGCCGGCTGACCCGCCCGGCGTCCGGGCCCGTCAGACCTCGTAGTTCTCCAGCAGGTCGGTGACCAGGGCGGCGACCGCGGACCGCTCGGACCGGGTGAGGGTGACGTGCGCGAAGAGCTCGCGCCCCTTGAGCGCCTCGACCACGGACGCGATGCCGTCGTGCCGCCCCACCCGGAGGTTGTCCCGCTGGGCGATGTCGTGCGTGAGGACCACCCGGGAGTTCTGCCCGATGCGGGACAGCACGGTCAGCAGCACGTTCCGCTCGAGGGACTGGGCCTCGTCGACGATGACGAACGCGTCGTGCAGGGAGCGTCCGCGGATGTGGGTCAGCGGCAGGACCTCGAGGAGGTTGCGGCCCATGACCTCCTCGACGACCTGGGAGTCGACGACGGCGCCGAGCGTGTCGTAGACGGCGTCCGCCCACGGGTTCATCTTCTCGGCCTCGGTGCCGGGCAGGTAGCCGAGCTCCTGACCACCGACGGCGTACAGCGGGCGGAACACGAGGATCCGCTTGTGCTCGCGGCGCTCGAGCACCGCCTCCAGGCCCGCGCACAGGGCGAGCGCCGACTTGCCGGTGCCCGCCCGGCCCCCCAGGGAGACGATCCCGACGTCGGGGTTGACGAGGTGGTCGATCGCCACGCGCTGCTCGGCCGAGCGACCGCGCATCCCGAAGATCTCCCGGTCGCCGCGCACGAGCGTGAGCCGACCGCCGGCCGAGGTCCGCGCGAGGGCGGAGCCGCGCGGGGAGTGCAGGACCACGCCGGTGTTGACGGGCTGCTCGAGCAGGTCGCCGGGGGTGGCGAGGTCGGCGACCTCGAGCGCCTCGGCGCTCCACAGGTCGGACATCTCCGACTCGGTGAGGTCCGCCGTCGTCATCCCGGTGTAGCCCGAGTCGACGACCTGCCCCGCGCGGTACTCCTCGGCGTCGAGGCCGACCGCCGAGGCCTTGACCCGCATGGGCAGATCCTTGGACACCACCGTGACGGCGTTGCCCTCGGCGGCCAGGTTCGCGGCGACGGCGAGGATGCGCGTGTCGTTGTCGCCCAGGCGCAGCCCCGACGGCAGGACCGCGTCGTTGGAGTGGTTGAGCTCGACCCGCAGCGTGCCGCCGTCGGTGCCGACCGGGACCGGCCGGTCGAGGTGGCCGTGCCGGACCCGCAGCCCGTCGAGCATGCGCAGCGCGGCGCGGGCGAAGTAGCCGAGCTCGCTGTGGTGACGCTTGGCCTCGAGCTCGGTGACGACGACGACCGGCAGGACGACGTCGTGCTCGGCGAACTTCGTCATCGCGCGGGGGTCCGACAGCAGGACCGACGTGTCCAGGACATAGGTGCGCAGCGCGGTGCCCTGGGGCTCCGGGACGCCGAGCTCTGCGGCGACCTCGCTCCCGGTGCTGGTGACGGCCTCGGACGCGGTGTGCTGGGCGGCGGTGGTGCTCACGTCGTGCTCCCTCCGGCGCAGGTGCGCGGGTCAGGACCCTCGGCCGGGCACGCGATGCGCCGGCCTCGGACTCGGGGCGGGCGGACGGCCCACGGGGGCCGGCCGGCCCCCGTCGTGCGCAACGTGTGCGCCATGGGCGACCTCCCGGAGGACGGCGGTCGTGCCGTCCGTCGGACACGAAACTACGCCGCGCCCGGCCCCGGGGGCGGAAGGCTCGCGCGCGCGTCGAGCAGGTTCGTCAACTGTTCACGTGAGCGACACGCGGGTGTCATGGAGGTCACGGGTCAGCGGCGTCGACCGCACTCCCGGCGGAGGCGTTCAGCGGCCGAGACGGCGCTCGCGGTGGGAGAAGTCGCGCAGCGCCCGCAGGAGGTCGACGCGCCGGAAGTCCGGCCAGAACGCCTCGCAGAAGTACAGCTCGGAGTGCACCGACTGCCACAGGAGGAACCCGCCGAGGCGCTGCTCGCCGGAGGTGCGGATCAGCAGGTCGGGATCGGGCTGACCCGAGGTGTACAGGTGCCCGTCGATGTCCGCCACGGTGAGGCTCGCGGCGACCTCCTCCAGCGAACGACCCTCCGCGGCGCGCTCCGCGAGGAGCGAGCGCACGGCGTCGGCGATCTCCTCGCGACCGCCGTACCCCACGGCGATGTTCACCACGAGACCGTCCCCGACCGGCGAGGCGGCCGCGCGCAGCCGGTCGGCGATGTCGGCGGGCAGCAGGTCCAGGGAACCGACGAGGCGGACGTTCCACCGCGCGGTCGCCCCGATCGAGGCGACGGAGCCCACGATGATCTCCAGCAGGTCGGCGACCTCGGCCGGGTCGCGCCGCAGGTTGTCCGTGGAGAGCATCCACAGCGTGACGACCTCGACGCCGACGTCCTCGCACCACTCGAGCAGCTCGTGGACCTTGTCCGCGCCCCGACGATGGCCGTCGGCGGTCTGCGCCCCGACCGACCGGGCCCACCGCCGGTTCCCGTCGAGCATGACGCCGACGTGCTTCGGCATCCGCGACCGGTCGATCTCGCCGAGGAGGCGGCGCTCGTACAGCGAGTACAGCACGTCGCTCGAGCGCACCGTCCACCTCCGTCCGATCGTCGCCGGGTGCGACATACCCGGCAGCGTAGCGACCGTGGCGAGGGAGTCGCGCCACGGCACGTCCACGCGGCGGCATCCGTCCTTCCACCCCTACCTACAGTCCTGTAGGTTGAGTCGCATGAGCCTCGCCCAGGGCGGCCCCGCACCGGTGGACCGTGGCGCGCCCGCACCGGCGCCGCCGCGCCCGGTCAAGCCGCTCGCCCGCGGATGGATCCACCTCGTCACGGCGCCGCTCGCGTTCGTCGTGGGCCTTGCGCTCGTCGCCACCGCTCCCACCCTCGGCGGGCGGATCGCGTGCGCAGTCTTCGCTCTCACCGCCGTCCAGTTGTTCGCGACCTCGGCGGTCTACCACCGGGGCGTATGGAACGACCGGCTCGGCGTGCTCCTGCGCCGGCTCGACCACACCAACATCTTCCTGCTCATCGCCGGCACCTACACGCCGCTCGCGGTCATGCTCCTGCCGGCCCGCACGGCGACGGTCCTGCTCGCGGTCGTCTGGGGCGGCGCGCTGCTCGGCACGCTGAGCCGGCTGTTCTGGCTGTCCGCGCCGCGCTGGGTCTACACACCGGTGTACGTCGCCCTCGGCTGGGTCGCGGTGTGGTTCATGCCGGACTTCTGGCGTGCGGCCGGCCCCGGGGTCGTCGTCCTGCTCGTCGTGGGCGGCCTGGCGTACACCGCCGGTGCGGTGGTCTACGCGCTCAGACGCCCGGACCCGGTCCCGCGTGTGTTCGGGTTCCACGAGATCTTCCACGTCGGCACCGTGATCGGGTGGGCCTGCCACGCGGGTTCGGTCGCGCTCGCCTCCCTCGCCGCGGCCGGCGCCCACTAGGGTCGGAGGCCCACCTCGACAAGGAGCTCACCGTGGCCGACGACCTCGCCTGGACCGCACCGCCCGCCGGCCTCCTCAGGCCCGGCCCCGACTTCGACCTCGCGACGTTCGACCGGGCGTCGACCCCGGGGTTCGACGGCGGCAAGGCCGACGGCAAGGCGCTGACCGCCGAGCGCGGCCTGCTCATGTCCGAGCTGCAGGAGCGGCTGTTCGCCGAGGGACGCTCCGGCGGCGAGCGCTCGGTCCTGCTGGTCCTCCAGGGGCTCGACACCGCGGGCAAGGGCGGGATCGTGCGGCACGTCATGGGCATGGTCGACCCGCAGGGGATCGATCTGCACTCGTTCGGCGTCCCGACCGAGGAGGAGAAGCGGCACAACTACCTGTGGCGGATCCGCCGGGCGCTCCCCCGGCCGGGCCGCATCGGCGTCTTCGACCGCTCGCACTACGAGGACGTGCTCGTGGCGCGCGTCGACCAGCTCGTCGAGGAGGAGGTGTGGCGCCGCCGTTACGCCGAGATCAACCGGTTCGAGCGCACCGTCACGTCCCGGGGCACGACCATCGTCAAGGTCGCCCTCATGGTCTCGAAGCAGGAGCAGGGGCTGCGGCTGCTCGAGCGGCTGGACCGCCCCGACAAGCACTGGAAGTACAACCCCAGCGACGTCGCCACCCGCAAGAAGTGGGACGACTACCAGGAGGCGTACTCCGACGTCCTGGCCCGGACGAACACCGACATCGCTCCGTGGCACGTGATCCCGGCGGACAAGAAGTGGTACGCGCGCCTCGCCGTGACCGAGCTGGTCACCCAGGCGCTCATCGACCTGGACCCACGGTGGCCGCGCCCCCGATGGCGGGTCGCCACGCAGGTCGCCGCGCTGCTGCGCACGATGGACCCGGAGAACGTGCCCACGGACGACGAGCGCAGCGAGACCGTCGAGGACTCGCTCGCCGACGAGCGGGAGTTCGCCGAGGCGGTCGCGGGCGCTACGCCCTCCGCGGCGCCGGCCCCCGAGAAGGGGTCCGGTGGCAGCGAGGACGCGAGGTCGGACGGGAAGAACGACAAGAAGAAGGACAAGAAGAAGGACAAGAAGAAGGACAGCAAGAAGAAGGACAAGAAGAAGGACGGGAAGAAGAAGGGCGGCAAGAAGTCCGACAAGAAGTAACGGCCATCACACGTTTCGGCGTCCCGATCATGTGATGTCGGCCCATCACGTCAGTTGACCCGGCTTTCGGACTACCCACGGGGACACGAGCACGAGAACATGTGTCCGTGTGCGCGACCGACGCACCACGCCCCCAGGAGGACACCATGTTCGTTGCCGACGCCCCGCCCGCCGACCTCGCGGTCGACCAGTCCCAGATCGTGCTCGTCGAGCTGTCGGGCGCCGCCCGCACGGCCGGCGACTCGGAGCTCACGGTTCTGGTCGAGCCCGAGACCGACCCCGCAGCGCTGCCGCTCGCCGCCGCCGACGACACGTCCGCCACCCCCGACTCGGGCAAGGGCAAGCCGGGCAAGATCGGCATCCGCTGGCCCTGATCCTCACCCGACGACGGAGCGCGCGAGAGGGCGAGGACGCCTACCTCTCGGCTCCGCCGGCCGGGCCGGACGCGTCGTCACTCTGCCCGGCCGGCCCCGGTCCGGGGTCGCTCCCGTCCGCCCCCGGGCCGGAGCCGGCCTCGTCCGGGCCTCGGTCACGACGGTCGGCCGCCTCCTGAGCGGCGCGCACGCGTGCGTTCTGGTCGACCCTGCGCATCGTGCGCACCACCAGCACGCCGAGCACGACGATGACCGCGGCCAGCGCGAAGAAGGCGAAGAAGCCCTCGATGCCGGGCGAGACGTCCCACGGCTGCAGCTCGCCGGACGGTGTCTCGGCCCCGGCGAGCCAGGCGACCGTCGCGTCGGGCGCGCCCCCCGGCCTCACCGCGTGGTCCGGTCGCGCCCGTGCCCGGTGCCGACCGCGTCGGAGTCGGTTCCGCCGTCGGCGAGATCGGCCCCGACCACGACGACGGGCGCACCCTGCGGCAGCCCGTCCGGCACGACCCCGGCGAACAGGTCCTCCTCGACCTCGTCGGGGACCTGCACCCGGGCGAGGACGAGCTCGAACTCCTCGACCGGCCACACCTCGGCCTCCAGGTCGCGCGGGACCGAGAAGAAGAACCCGTCCGGGTCGATCTGCGTGGCATGCGCACGCAGCGCCGCGTCCCGGGCGGCGAAGTGCTCGGCCACCTGGATGCGGGCCGTCGCGTCGCGCCGTTCGCGCCCCATGTCCCGGTCACGCTCCTCGCGACGCTCGATCCACTCGGCGAACGGCGACTCCCCACCGCGGGCGAGGAGCGCGTCGTGGACGGCCTGGATGCGCCCGCCCGAGAACGAGACGTCGTAGTACACCTTCTGCACGGCCCACGGCTCGCCCGCGTCGGGGAACCGGTCGGGATCCGCGGCGGCGTCGAAGGCGAGCATCGAGATCTCGTGTACCCGCACGTGGTCGGGGTGCGGATAACCGCCGTTCTCGTCGTAGGTCGTCAGCACGTGGGGGCGGAACTCACGGATCTGCGCCACGAGCGCCCCGACCACGACCTCGTCGGGCTCGAGCGCGAAGCATCCCTCGGGCAGTGGCGGCAGCGGGTCACCCTCGGGCAGCCCGGAGTCGACGAAGCCGAGCCACGCGTGCTCCACGCCCAGCGCGTCCGCGGCGGCCGCCATCTCCTGCACGCGCAGCTCGGACATGTTGGCCTCGACGTCGGGGTCGCCCTGGAGCCTGGGGTTGAGGACGGAACCTCGCTCGCCGCCGGTCGCCGTGACGACGCGCACCCGGTGCCCCTCGGCGGCGTACCGGGCCATCATCGCGGCACCCTTGCTGGCCTCGTCGTCGGGATGGGCATGCACGGCCATCAGCCGGAGCGGGCTGGTCGTCACGTCGGTACTCCTCGTCTGGTGCGGTCCGCGGGGCGCGGCCCGGACGGCGGACCGCCGTCGGGGACAATGGTCCAACACCCGACCCCCGGTGCGCGAACGGCCCCGGGTGTCGGACCCACGACGGAAGCGTAGGCATGACGAACAGGACGACGCCGGGCGGGACCGATGAGGGACCGGACACGCCACGCGGGCACGGCGCCCCGGCCATCGACCCCGACCTCGTGCGCCGACGCTACGGGCGGGCTCGGCCGGGCGGGTCCCGGCGCGCGCAGTGGCTCGTCCCGCTCGTGGGCGCCCTCGTCCTGGTCGCGGGCGCGGTCGGGATCAGCCTGGCGATGAACCAGGAGGAGGACGTCCTGGTCGAGCACGTCGGGTACACGGTGACCCGGCCGGACGAGGTCGAGGTGCGGTTCGTCGTCGTGGCCGAGCCCGGGACCGAGGTGGTGTGCACGCTCCGCGCGGTCAACGTGGACTTCACCGAGGTCGGGGTCCGCGAGGTGCACATCGGTCCGGTCGTGGAACGACGCACGGCGGCCGTCGAGCCGATCGTCACCTCGGAGCGCGCGGCGTCGGGGCACGCCGAGTCGTGCCGGCCGGCCGGATGATCCGCCCTGGCCGCAGCCGTGACGCGGTCCACTCCTGCGGGCGTGGATCGGTGTCATGGTGCTAGAATGGCCGCTTCACTCACCGCCCGGACCCACCTGGGGCCGGGCGGTTTCCGTCCGTCGCCGCGCGGCGGGCACCGCCACACGACTGTAAGGAGCCGTGATGTCCCAGCAGACCGGGACCACCTGGCTGACCCAGGAGGCCTACGACCGTCTCAGCGCCGAGCTCGAGGAGCTGTCGGGGCCCGGTCGGCAGGAGATCGCCGAGCGAATCGAGCAGGCCCGCTCCGAGGGTGACCTCAAGGAGAACGGTGGCTACCACGCGGCTCGCGAGGAGCAGGGCAAGCAGGAGGCCCGCATCCAGCAGCTGACCGCGCTCCTGCGCACCGCCCAGGTCGGCGAGCCGCCCGCGGACGACGGCGTCGTCGAGCCGGGCATGGTCATCACCGCGAAGATCGCGGGCAAGAAGCGCACGTTCCTGCTCGGCTCGCGCGAGGCCGCCGAGGGGCTGGACGTCGAGGTCTTCTCGGAGTCCTCGCCGCTGGGCCAGGCCGTGCTCGGTCGCAGCGCCGGCGAGACCACCTCCTACGAGGCGCCCAACGGGGCGACGATCACCGTCGACCTCGAGACCGTCAAGCCGTTCACGGTCTGACGCAGCACCGCACCGCCGCGCGGACCTGGACCCGGTCCGGGCGCGAGCACCCCGTCGGGCCCGGTCGCCACGCGCGACCGGGCCCGATGCTCAGCCGTCGAGGACCTGGGTGCCGTCGGCGGCCAGAGCGGCGCGGATCTCCTCCCCGTGCTCGGGGCCCTTGGTCTCGACCTCGACGCTGATCTCCACCTCGTCGACCGCGAGGCCCGGTGCGGTGCGCGAGTGCTCGACCGACGCGACGTTCGCGCCCAGGTCGCCCAGGAGGGCGAGGATCCCGGCGAGGGTGCCCGGGGCGTCGGGCACGCGCACGCGCAGCGACACGAAACGTCCGGCCGAGGCCAGGCCGTGCCGCACCACCCGTAGGAGCAGCAAGGGGTCGACGTTTCCCCCGGAGAGCACGACGACGGTCGGTCCGTCGGAGAAGTCGCGCGGCCGGCCGGTGACCGCGGCGACGCCGGCAGCGCCGGAGGGCTCGACCACGAGCTTGGCGCGCTCGACCATGAGGAGCAGCGCGCGGGAGAGCTCCTCCTCCCCCACCGTGCGCACGTCCTCCACCAGCGCGTGGACGATCCCGAAGGGCACGGTTCCAGGCGTCCCGACGGCGATGCCGTCCGCCATCGTGCGCACCTCGGTCAGCGGCACCGGCCGACCGTCGGCGAGCGAGGCCGGCCAGGCGGCCGCCTTCGCCGCCTGGACACCGACCACTCGGACCCCGGGTCGCACGGCGTGCGCCGCGGCCGCGATCCCCGCCAGGAGACCGCCTCCGCCGGTGGGGACGACGATCGTCGCCACGTCCGGGACCTGCTCGAGGATCTCCAGGCCCACGCTGGCCGCGCCGAGCACGATGTCGATGTGGTCGTAGGGGTGGATGAGCGTGCGGCCGGACGCCGCGCAGTCGTCCTCCGCCTCGGCGAGGCAGTCCATGAGGTGCCGGCCCGTGAGGACGACCTCCGCGCCGTAGGCCCGGGTGGCCTCGACCTTGGGCAGGGCCGCGTCCGCCGGCATGTAGATCCGGGCCGGGACGCCCAGCTCCCGGGCGGCCAGCGCCACGCCCTGGGCGTGGTTCCCGGCCGAGGCGGCGATGACGCCCCGCTCGCGCTCGGCCGCGTCCAGCCGACCGAGCCGCACCGCGGCACCGCGGATCTTGAACGAGCCGGTCCGCTGCAGGTGCTCGGCCTTGAGGTGCACCGGGGCCCCGGTGTGCTCCGCCAGGGACCCGAAGGACAGCACCGGCGTCTCGCGCGCGACGGGCCGCACGATCGCCCGGGCCGCGTCGAGCTCGTCGAGGGTGGGCAGCCCGGGAGGCAGCTCGGCGGGCTCGGCGGTCATGTCAGCGTCCTCCTGGGGATCGGTCGTCGTCGGCTCGACCGGCGTCCGGCACGTCCGTCGGGTCGGGCCCGTCAGGGTACTGGCCCGCGCCCGCGCTGAAGACGTCCGCGAAGGGCTCCTCCTCGGGCTCGTCCGCCGTCGGGGCGTACTCCAGCACCGCGGACGGCGGGCCGCCCGTGCGACGGACGTCCACGGCCAGGTGGGGCTGCGGGTCGCGGCCGGCGAGGTAGAGGCCGACCGAGTTGACGACCGCCACCACCGGCACGGCGAACAGCGCCCCGACGAGCCCTGCCACGGCGGTGCCGCCGGCCACGGCGAGCAGGACGGCGATCGGGTGCAGCTGGACGGCGCGCGACTGGATGACCGGCTGGAGGACGTGGCTCTCGATGAACTGCACGAGCAGGACGGCGCCGAGCATGGCCAGCGCGATGTAGAAGCCGGAGTCGACGACCGCGACGAGCACCGCGACGGTGCCGGACACGAGGGCACCGATGATGGGGATGAAGGCGCCCAGGAAGACGAGGATCGCGATCGGCAGGGCGAGCGGCACGCCGAGGAGCGCAGCGGCCAGGCCGATCCCGACGGCGTCGACGAAGGCGACGAGGATCTGGCCGCGCGTGTACCCGCTGACCGTGTACCAGGCCCGGATGCCTGCCTCGTGGATCGTCGGACGCGCGCGCGTGGGCGTCAGCCGCACCGCCCAGCTCCACAGCGAGCGGCCGTCGGACAGGAAGAAGAAGGTGCAGAAGATCGCGATGAAGAACCCGGCGAGCACCTCGACGACGGACGAGGTCACCGTCAGCACCCCCGTCGCGAGGAACTCCGAGTTGTCCTGGAGGGTCTGGCCGCCCTGCTCCATCGCCGCGTCGATGTCCGTCTGGTCCAGCCCGAGCGGGCCGGTGCCGAGCCAGGAGACGAGCTGGTCGAAACCCGCGAGGGCCTCGTCCGCGAGCCGCTGGAAGCCCGAGGCGATCGACTGCCCCGCGAGCGCGAGGAGCCCGACGACGAGGACGACGAGGACCAGCAGCGACGTCAGCGCCGCGATGGCCCGGGGGAACCGGAGCCTGCGGCGCAGGAAGGCCGCCACCGGCGCGAGCAGCACGGACAGGAGCATCGCCACCATGAGGGAGACGACGATGGTGCGGAGCTGGACGAGCAGCCACCCGATGATGGCCGCCGCCGCAGTGATGACGATGATCCGCCAGGACCAGGAGGCGACGGCGCGCATCGTCCACGGCACCGTGCGGTCGGGGGCCGCGCGGAGCTCGTCGTCGGCGTCCGCGGCGCCCGAGTCGATGTCGCCCGGGGAGAGCCCCGCCGCGGTGCGGGTGTAGGGCTCGCGCCCCTGCTCGGGCGGCCCGTCCTCCTCGCGTCCGCGTGGCGCCGGGCGCGCGGCGGCAGCCACGGCGGCGGTGGCACGGCGTGAGGTCGACCCCCATACGGAACGGATCGAGCGTGGGAGGCGAACCATGGGCGTCCTTCGTCGTCGGTGGGTGCTTCAGCGTAGTTCGGGAACAACGTCCGCACCGGACCGGTTGGACCGGGCGACGCTCCGCCCGCGACCGCGGGGGGCGCACCGCCGCACGAGGGACCCAGCGCCGCGAGGCGCCCGACCAGGAGAGGGTTCATGAACCTGTTCGCCCGCACCCCACGACCGACCTCGCCGGAGACCGCGCTCCCGGGTCGGTCCTCGCCCGCCTACACGCCGCCCGCGCGCAACATCGTCCTCGACGCTCCCCTGACCGGCCCGTGGCCCGAGGGCACCCGGGAGCTCTACGTCGCCATGGGCTGCTTCTGGGGCGTCGAGCGCATCTTCTGGCGCATCCCCGGGGTCGTCGGCACCGCGGTCGGCTACACCGGCGGCTACACGCCGCACCCCACCTACGAGGAGGTCTGCACCGCGATGACGGGGCACGCCGAGGCCGCCCTCGTGGCCTACGACCCCGCGGTCGTGTCGGCCGACGAGCTGTTCAAGGCCTTCTGGGAGAACCACGACCCGACGACGAAGGACCGCCAGGGCAACGACGTCGGCTCGCAGTACCGCTCAGCGATCTGGTGGACCACCGAGGAGCAGCGCGAGGCCGCCGAGCGCACCCGCGCGACGTTCCAGGCCGCGATCGACGAGGTCGGCGGCGGGGCGATCACCACCGAGATCGAGCCGTTCGGCGACCGCCCGTTCTACGCGGCGGAGGACTACCACCAGCAGTACCTGGAGAAGAACCCGGCCGGCTACTGCAACCACGGTCCCAACGGGCTGACCTGCAACGTCGCCTGACAAGGCCGACGCACCCCGGACGCGAACGCGGGCGGCCCCCCCCTGGGTGGGGGGAGGGGGCTGGTTTAACAAGGGTGGTCCGGGCCTTCAAACG
>NZ_JBNDNA010000010.1:0-138884 GCF_049856175.1 Georgenia sp. Z1491 | reverse complement strand
CTTTCGCTGAAAAGGGCAGACGCCCCCAGGAAACGCCCGCGTCCTCCCACTTTTGGGGGGGCGCCCGCGGTCGCGTCGACCAGGGTCGGCCCGGTCCTCAGACCGCGTCGATGATCGCGTTGAGGGTCGTGGACGGGCGCATGACTGCGGACGCCTTGGCCTCGTCGGGCCGGTAGTAGCCGCCGATGTCGGTCGGGTCGCCCTGGGCGGCGATGAGCTCGGCGTCGATCGACTCGATCTGCTCGGCCAGCTGCGCGGCGACCGGGCCGAACCGCTCGGCGAGGGCAGGGTCCTCGGTCTGCGCCGCGAGCTCGGCCGCCCAGTAGGTCGCCAGCCAGGCGTGCGAGCCGCGGTTGTCGATCTGGCCCAGGCGCCGCGCCGGTGACCGACCCTCGTGGAGGAGCTTCTCGGTGGCGCGGTCGAGCGCGTCACCGAGGACCCGCGCGCCGGCGTTGCCGTCGACGCCCGCGAGGTGCCGCAGCGACTCGGCCAGCGCGAGGAACTCCCCCAGCGAGTCCCAGCGAAGGTAGTTCTCCTTCACGAGCTGCTGCACGTGCTTCGGGGCGGAGCCGCCGGCACCGGTCTCGAACAGGCCGCCGCCGTTCATCAGTGGGACGACCGAGAGCATCTTCGCGCTCGTGCCGAGCTCGAGGATCGGGAAGAGGTCGGTGTTGTAGTCGCGCAGGACGTTGCCGGTCACGGAGATCGTGTCCTCGCCGCGGCGGATGCGCTCCACCGAGTACCGGGTCGCGGCGACCGGGTCCATGATCTCGATCGTCAGGCCCTCGGTGTCGTGCTCCGCGAGGTAGGTGCGCACGAGTCCGATGAGGTTGCGGTCGTGCGCACGCGACTCGTCGAGCCAGAACACCGCGGGCACACCGGTCGCGCGGGCACGGGCGACGGCGAGGCGCACCCAGTCGCGGATCGGGGCGTCCTTGGTCTGGCAGGCCCGCCAGATGTCGCCGGCCTCGACGTCGTGGGACATGAGTACCGCCCCGGCCGAGTCGACGACCTCGACCGTGCCCGGCGCCCGGATCTCGAAGGTCTTGTCGTGCGACCCGTACTCCTCGGCCTTCTGCGCCATGAGCCCCACGTTGGGCACGGTGCCCATGGTCGTCGGGTCGAAGGCGCCGTTGGCGCGGCAGTCCTCGATGACGGCCTGGTAGACGCCGGCGTAGGACGAGTCGGGGATGACGGCGAGCGTGTCGTGCTCGTCGCCGTCGGGGCCCCACATGTGTCCCGACGTGCGGATCATCGCGGGCATGGACGCGTCGACGATGACGTCGGACGGCACGTGCAGGTTGGTGATGCCCCTGTCCGAGTCGACCATCGCGAGGTCCGGGCCGTCGGCGATCGCGGCGTCGATCGCGCTGCGGATCTCCTCGCCGTTCGGGAGGTCGGCCAGGCCGGCGTAGATCGCGCCGAGGCCGTCGTTCGCGCTGAGGCCGGCGGCGGCGAGGTCGTCGCCGTAGCGACCGAAGACGTCGGCGAGGAAGGCGCGGACCACGTGGCCGAAGATGATCGGGTCGGAGACCTTCATCATCGTGGCCTTGAGGTGGACGGAGAACAGGACGCCCTCGTCCTTGGCGCGCGCCACCTGCTCCGCGAGGAACAGGTCGAGCGCGGCCGCCGACAGGAACGAGGAGTCCACGACCTCCCCGGCCAGGACGGGTACGCGCTCCTTGAGGACGGTGGCGGTGCCGTCGGCCGCGACGTGGCGGATCTGGAGGACGTCCTCGGCCGGGACGACGACGGACTGCTCGTTGTGCCGGAAGTCCGCGGCGTCCATCGTTGCGACGTTCGTGCGCGAGTCGGCCGACCACTCCCCCATGCGGTGCGGGTGGGCCTTGACGTAGTTCTTCACGGCGGCGGGCGCCCGGCGGTCCGAGTTGCCCTCGCGGAGGACCGGGTTGACCGCCGAGCCCTTGACGGCGTCGTAGCGCGCGCGGACGTCGGCGTCCTCGGGGGTGTCCGTGGACTCCGGGTAGTCGGGCAGGTCGACGCCCTGCTCGCGCAGCTCGGCGATCGCGGCGCGGAGCTGGGGCTGGGAGGCCGAGATGTTGGGCAGCTTGATGATGTTCGCCTCGGGGCGACGCGCCAGCTCGCCGAGCTCGGCGAGGGAGTCGGAGACGACCTGGTCGGCGGGGAGCCGGTCGCTGAACGCCGCGAGGATGCGGCCCGCCAGGGAGATGTCCCGGGACTCGACCTCGATGCCCGCGGCGCGCACGTAGGCCTCGACGATCGGCTTGAAGGAGTAGGTCGCCAGGCGCGGCGCCTCGTCGGTGAGCGTGAAGATGATCGTGGACATCGTCGTGCTGCCTCTTCCTCGGGTGCCGGGGATGGTTCGATGTCGAGATTATCCGATCGGCGCCCGGCGCACGTCCGCGCGACTGCGAGCCAGGTGCAGGGACCCGCGCAGGTTCGGTCGTGAACGATCGCCGATGTGCGTCCGCTGCACGTCGTCGCCGAGGCGGACCTATCCCGAACGTATCACCGGTGATACGTTGGGGCTGTGGACGGAGTGACGGTGCGGGACCTACGGAACCGCAGCGCAGAGGTGCTGCGCCGGGTCGAGCGCGGCGAGACGCTGATCGTGACTCGGGACGGCTCCCCCGTCGCCTCGGTGTCTCCGCTTCCCCGCCGCGCCTCCCGCGTGGAGGAGCTCATCGCGCGCCGCGCCTCCCTGCCGCGGGTAGATCCGGTTCGTCTGCTCGACGACCTCGACGAACGCATCGACCCGTCCCTGTGACTCACGCGAGCGAGCACGGGGTGCTCGACACGTCGGCGCTGATCGACCTCGCGCTCCTGGACCCCGAGAGCCTCCCCGCAGAGCCGAGCATCACAGCAGTCTCTCTCGCCGAGCTCTCGGTGGGGCCCCACGTCGCACGGACCGACGACGAACGCGCAGCGCGTATGGCACACCTGCAGCAGGCCGAGGCGGACTTCGAACCGATCCCGTTCGACGCGGCCGCTGCGCGGACGTTCGGGATCGTCGCCGCCTCTCTGCGAGCACAGGGTCGGAAGCCGGCGGCGCGCGCCTACGACGCCCTGATCGCGGCGACGGCGATGTCCCGAGGGCTTCCCCTGTTCACCGCGAACCCGCGCGACGTCGTTCGGATCGACGGGCTCGTCGTCCATACCGTGCGCTACGTCGACTCGCCCTCCCCGCAGCAGTGACGGCGTCGCCTGCCGGCCCTTGTCTCACTCCTGCCCGAGGTGGCGAGCGAGGTAGCGGCCGGTGAGGCTGGCCGGCTCTGCGGCCACCTGCTCGGGCGTCCCGGTGACGACGATCCGCCCGCCGTCCTCGCCCCCGCCCGGCCCCATGTCGATGACGTGGTCGGCGTTCGCGACGAGGTCCAGGTCGTGCTCGATGACGACCACGGTCGCCCCGCGGTCGACCAGCCGCTGCAGGACGGCGAGGAGGACGCGGACGTCGAGCGGGTGCAGCCCGACGCTGGGCTCGTCGAGGACGAACATGGTGCCGCCCTGCCGGCGGCCGAGCTCGGTGGAGAGCTTGAGGCGCTGCGCCTCGCCACCGGACAGTGCGGGCGTGGCCTCGCCGAGCGTGAGGTAACCGAGCCCGAGGTCCGTCAGCGTGCGCAGGCGCCGCGCCACGGGTGCCACGTCGTCGAGCGCGTCGGCCGCCTCGGCGGCGGTGAGGGCGAGGACCTCCGGCAGGGAGATCTCGCCGCCGCCCGGTACGGGTCGCCGCACGAGGAACGCCTCCGGCGCGTACCGGGTGCCCTCGCAGTCGGGGCAGGCGATGTCGACGTCGGGGAGGAACTGGACGTCGAGCGTGATCTGGCCGGTGCCCTCGCAACGCGGACACCGCAGCGAGCCGGTGTTGTGCGAGAGGTCAGCCGCCGTGAGGCCCTGCTCGACGGCGGACGGCGCCTTTGCGAACGTGCGCCGCAGCTCGTCCATCGCGCCGCTGTAGGTGGCCACGGTCGAGCGGACGTTGATGCCGATCGGCGTGGCGTCGACGAGCTGGACGCGCTCGATGCCGGCCGGGTCGACGTCGGTGACGTGCGCCGGGGGCCGCTCCCCCGCGGCGACGGCGGCGAGCGCCGGGACGAGGCCCTCGAGCACGAGGGTGGTCTTCCCGGACCCGGAGGCACCGGTGACGGCGGTGAGCCGGGCGCGCGGCACGTCGACGGTGAGCGGGTGGACCGTGTGGATCCACTCGGTGCCGAGGTGGATCGCGCCGTCGGCGAAGACGTCCCCGGCCGGGGTCCGCTCGCGGACGAGCACCGGCTCGCTGCCGTCGAGGAACCCGCCGAGCCTCGACGCCCGTGCGCCGGTGACCTCGGCGACGCTGCCCGATGCGACCACGCGACCGCCGTCGGCCCCGGCTCCCGGTCCGATCTCGACGAGGTGGTCCGCCTCGCGGAGCACCGCGACGTCGTGGTCGACGAGCACCACCGAGTTGCCGTCCGCGAGCAGGTCGCGGACGACCCCCAGCAGCCCCTCGACGTTCGCGGGGTGCAGGCCGATGGACGGCTCGTCGAGCACATAGAGCACGCCGGTCGTCCGGTTGCGCACCGCACGCGCGAGCTGGGCGCGCTGCCGCTCGCCGGTAGAGAGCGTCGAGCCCGCGCGGTCGAGCGAGAGGTAGCCGAGGCCGAGCTCGACGAGACGGGCGCCCATGTCGCGGAAGCTCGTCACCAGCGAGCCGGCCATCGGGCGCATGTCGGCGGGCAGGGCGGACTCGACACTCGCGGCCCAGTCGAGGGCGTCGTCGAGGGTGTACGCGGTGACCTCGGCCAGGCCGGCCGGCCCGATGCGCGGCGCGCGGGCCGCCTCCGACAGGCGGGTGCCGCCGCACGCGCGGCACACACCCACGGTCAGGAACTTGCCGACTCGGGCGAGCCGCTTCTCGTCGGTGGCGCGCTCGAGCTGCTTCGTCACGGTCAGGCGCGCGTTGCGGAACGTGAAGTCGAGCTCGTGCACGCCGTTGCGGGTGGAGACGGTGATGTGCCGCTTCTCCTCGGGGCCGTCGAGGACGACGGCCCGCTCGTCGTCGGTGAGGTCGCGGTAGGGCACGTCGGTGCGCACACCCATCTCGCGGACGATGTCGGGCTGGACGTTGAAGTTGAAGGTCCGCCAGGGCAGCACGGCCCCCTCGTCGATCGTCAGGGAGGGATCGGGCACGAGCGTGGCGTCGTCGACGTCGCGCACGACCGACGTGCCCGCGCACGTGGGGCAGGCGCCGGCCGAGTTGAAGGAGAGGTCCTCGGCGCCCGGCGGGTCGAAGACCACGCCGCAGTGGGGGCAGGTCAGGGGGACCTCGGCGGCGACGTCGAGGGTCGGTGGGTGCGCGTGGCCGTTCGGGCAGCGGTGGCTCGCCAGCCGCGAGAACATCAGCCGTAGGACGCTCAGGAGCTCGGTGGTCGTGCCGAAGGTCGAGCGGACGCCGGGCACGCCGGGCCGCTGCCGCAGGGCGAGGGCCGCCGGCACGTGCTCGACCGAGTCGACGGCGGCGCGCGGCGCCTGCGCGAGGCGACGACGGGTGTAGGTCGAGAGCGCCTCGAGGTAGCGGCGGGAGCCCTCGGCGTAGAGCACGCCCATCGCGAGCGAGGACTTCCCCGAGCCCGAGACGCCCGCGATGCCGACGAGTCGCCGCAGCGGGATGTCGACGTCGACGCCCTTGAGGTTGTGGACCGCGGCGCCCCGGACACGGATCTCGGCCGGCTGGTCGTCGGACTCCATCACACGTCGATCGTGCCAGCACGTACCGACGCGGGCAGCCCCGGGGTCCTGTGCGGCGGTGCGGACGCGAGGGGGCAGGTCGGAGCGCGGACAGCGCTCCCCCGGTGAACCGGGTCGGCGGTCGCCTCGCCTGGCTACCGTGACGGCGTGGAGTCCTACCTCGAGAGCCTCGCCCCCCGACTGCGCGCGGCCCTCGCCCGCGTGTTCCACGAGCTGGTCGCCGGCCGGGAGCCCGGGACCGTTCCGGGGGCGGCCGTCGTGCACTCGTCCGGCAGGTCATGGGTGCCCGTGCTAACGCCGGCCACCGCGCCCGGCTCCGACACCACGGTCGACACCGCCCCCGGCACCAGCACCGATGCCCACTCCAGCACCGACGCCCGGGCCCACTGGTGGGCCGCCGGGTGGCCGGCCGTCGATACCCCGGCATCGGCCGAGCTGCGCGCCATCGAGACCGAGCTCGACCACTGGGCGCGCACGAACGTCACCGACGCCGAGCGCGAGGAGTGGGAGTTCCAGCTGTTCGCCGCCCTCGGCTCGGCACTGGGCTCGCCCGAGGTGCGCGGCGAGCTCGGTCCCACGCCGGTGCTCCTCGTGACTGACCGCCGATCCGCACCCCACCTGAGCGTCGTCAGCCTGCAGATGCTCAACGAGGACCACCCGCACCCGGACCGGGTTGCCGAGGCCCTCACGTTCTGGTCGACCGACCCGGAGCCGCTGCCCGAGGAGACGGTGGATCCCGCACCCGCGGCGGACGGCACCGCCGTCGCGACGGCCGGCACGTGGGAGGCGGCCGCTGCCGGCCACGGCCCCACGACCACCCCCGACGACGCGGCCTCGCCCGTGGACCACGCGCACGTCGACGGGGCACCGGCCTCCGGCGGCCGGAGCACCGCTCTGCTCGAGCAGGACGTCGTCGTCATGCACCAGGTGACCTCGTTCCTGTCGAACGACTTCGACATCCTCGACGAGCACGAGCAGGTGGTCGGACACGTCCGCACCACGGGCTCGAGCATGTTCGGCAGCCGGTCGTTCGAGGTCGCCGACGCGGACGACACGCTCCTCATGCACGTGGTGGACACGCTCGCCTGGGGCAGCGACCGGTACACCCTCACCGACCCCGACGGCTCCCCGCTCGCGGAGGTCGTCCAGCGCATGGCGTTCTTCTCCACGCGGGTCGAGATCGCAGTGACGGACGGCCCCCTGCTCGAGATCGGCGGCCGAGGGTTCGACCAGGACTTCGAGATCCTCGACGGCGAACGCCCGCTGGGAGCGGTCTCGAGGCAGCCGGCCGGCTTCTTCTCCGGGAAGGACCGCTACGTCATCCGGCTCGAGGACGACGCCGGTCCGCGCGAGCGCCTGGCGCTCATCGGCGGGACCCTCGCCCTGGACCTCATCCGCGCCAAGAAGGGGTAGCTGCGCGGCCCGATCACGGGTCGGTGTCATACTCGGAGTATGACCACGACGATCAAGGTCACCAGCGACCTGCGCGACACGCTGAAGGCACAGGCGGCGGCCCGCGGACGCACGCTCGGTGAGCACCTCGCCGCACTCGCGGAGGAGGAGGCGCGCCGCCAGCGATACGCCCGCGTGCGCGAGGCCATGGCCGCGAACCCCCCGGACCAGGACTACCTGGACGAGGTCCGCGAGTGGCAGAGCGACGCGTGGACCTGAGCCCGGGAGACGTCTGGTGGGCGAGTCCTCGCCCGACGATCGGGCGAAAGCAGGGTGGCCGGCGCCCCGTGCTCGTCGTCGCGGGTCACGAGTACCTGGCAACAGTCACCACCCTCGCCCTGGTGGTCCCGCTGACGAGCTCGGACCGGGGGTGGCCGAACCACGTCGAGGTGCGCGGCCACGTCGATCTGCCGCGGACGAGCTTCGCGATGACCGAGCAGGTACGCGTCGTCTCGCGCGACCGGCTCGCGGCCCCGCTCGGGCGGGTCTCGCCTCGCTGCCTGGTCGAGGTGCGGTCCTGGCTGGTCGACCACCTCACCGACTGAGCGGCAGGGCGGCCGACCTCACAGCCGGGTCCTCGGGCCGCGGGCTAGCGTGACGGAGTGTTGGACATCCTGGCGGCGGCCCCTCTCCTCACGGTCTTCGTCGTCGTCGCGCTGGGCACCGCGCTCGGCGCCGTCCCGTTCGGCCCGCTCCGGTTCGGCGCCGCCGGTGCCCTGTTCGTCGGGCTCGCGCTCGGCGCGCTCGACCCCCGCCTCGGCGAGAGCCTCGGGCTCGTGCAGGCCGTCGGACTCACCCTGTTCGTCTACACGATCGGCATCGCCGCCGGCCCCTCGTTCTTCCGCGACCTGCGACGCCAGGCCCCCCTCATGGGTGGCGCGACCCTGCTCGTCGTCCTCTTCGGCGCGCTCGCCGTCGTGGCCGGCACGGTCCTCGACCTCGGTGCCGGGACCACGGGCGGCCTCTTCTCCGGCGCACTGACGGCGACGCCCGCGATGGCGGCCGCCACGGACGCGCTGGGCGGCTCGACCGACCCTGCCGTGGGCTACGCGATCAGCTACCCGATCGCCGTCGTCGTCACCCTGCTCGTGCTCTCGCGCGTGGCACGCACCCCGCTCCCGGGCACGCGCGACCCGGCGCCGCTCTCGGCGGCCGGGCTGCTCACCGTGACCGTCGACGTCGAGCGGCCGCGGCCCATCGCCGACATCCCCGGCATCGCGTTCCTGCCGGGCGACCCGGCGGGCGTGCGCGTGAGCTACCTGCTGCGCGGCGGCGCGGTGACCGTCGCGGACCCGGAGGACTCCCTGCGCGGGGGCGACCGGGTCCTGCTCGTGGGCGTGCCCGACGCCGTCCGCACGGCCGCGCGGTCCCTCGGCACCGCGGCACCCACGGACCTCGCCGACGACCACTCGGTCGTCACCTACCGGCGGTTCGTCGTCTCCGACCCGGGCGTGGCGGGCCGCACGGTGGCCGACCTGCGGATCCCCGCCCGGTTCGGGGGCGTCATCACGCGCGTGCGCCGCGGCGACAAGGACCTCCTCGCCCAGCACGACATGACCCTCCAGCTCGGCGACCGCATCCGTATCGTGTTCCCGCGGGAACGGCTACAGGACCTGCGGGCACTGTTCGGCGACTCCGAGCGCCGGGTCACGGAGGTCGACTTCCTCCCGTTCGGCCTCGGGATCGCGCTGGGCCTCGCCGTCGGCCTGCTCGCGCTGCCCCTCGGCGGTGGGGCGAGCCTCGCGCTCGGGAGCGCGGCGGGGCCCCTCGTCGTCGGGCTCGTGCTCGGCCGGCTCGAGCGCACGGGACCGCTCGTGTGGACGATGCCGCTCGCGGCGAACCTCACGATCCGGCAGTTCGGGCTCATGTTCTTCCTCGCCACCGTCGGCCTCGCGAGCGGCCAGGCGTTCGCCTCGACCGCGTTCACGCTCACCGGGCTGGCGGTCGCCGGGACCGCGGTCGTCCTGCTGCTCCTCGTGCTCGCGCTGCTGTGGGGACTCGGGCGGCTCGTCGGACTGTCGGCGCCCCGCACGGCGGGCGCGATGGCCGGGTTCATCGGTCAACCCGTCCTGCTGGGGCACGTCACGTCGATCGCCGACGACGACCGGGCCGAGTCCGGCTACTCCGCCCTGTTCGCGCTCGGCGTCGTCGTCAAGATCGTCGTGGTGCAGGGCGTCGTCGCGCTGTGAGCACACCGCGGCACGGCCGGGGCGAGATTCACCGCAGGACCGTGAGCGGACCCTCGTCCGGCGTCGGCACCTCGAGGTGGTCGTGGTACTGCCCGGCGAGCTCCGGGTCGAGGGCGAAGTCGTCCGGGTGCGCCGCCGAGCGGGCTCGCAGCCGCGCGAGGCACACGTCCCTCGGCGTGGCCAGGTAGATCGTCTCGGGCACCACCCCGGTGCCGCTCAGCAGCGCGCGGTACGTCTCCCGCATCGCGCGGGACCAGAAGGAGAGGTCGACGACGACGTCGCGGCCCGCACGGACGAGGTCGAGCAGCCGGACCTGGAGGGCACTCTCGATCTCGCCGAGCACCCGCGGGTCGAGCGGCATCGAGCGTTCCCCGCGCGCCCACGCCTCGGCGTCGATCGACAGCCGCACCATCCCGTCGCGCTCCAGCCCGCGGGCGACGGTCGACTTGCCGGAGCCGGCGGGACCGCACATGAGGACGACGCGGGGCATGGCGCCGAGGCTACGGGACGTCCGACGGCGGCGCGGGAGCCGTGGGGGCGCCGGGCGGCGGCACCGGAACCGTGGTGCCGCCGGTGAACCCGGCCGATGCGGTGGCAGCCGTGAACGCTGGGGCGCGGGGCATGCGATGGCGCCTGGATTGCGGTGGCGCGGGGCCGCGATCGCGCGCGAGGCTGGGTCCGTGCCCGACCCGATCTTCGAAGACGCCCGACTCGCCCCGCTGTACGACCCGTTCGACCCCGACCGCTCCGACCTCGACGCCTACGTCGAGATCGCCCGCACCTCCGGGGCTCGGCGCGTGCTCGACCTCGGGTGCGGCACGGGCACGCTCGCGGTCCGGCTCGCGGACGAGGGGTGCGACGTCGTCGGGATCGATCCTGCCGGTGCGTCGATCGACGTCGCCCGCGGCAAGTCGGGTGCCGACGCCGTGCGGTGGGTGGTCGGTACGGCCGAGGACGCGCCCACCGGGTGGGCGGATCTCGCGGTCATGACGGCGAACGTCGCCCAGGTCTTCCTCACCGACGACCACTGGTCGGCGACGCTGAAGGACCTGCGGCGCGCGCTCGTGCCCGGCGGGTTGCTTGCGTTCGAGACGCGGCGGCCCGAGACCCGGGCGTGGGAGAGCTGGGCGCAGCGGTACGCGCCGACCACGCTCGACGTCCCCGGGGTCGGTGAGGTGACGCAGGCGTACTCGCTCACCGACGTCGCCCTGCCGCTGGTGAGCTTCCGCCTCACCCACACCTTCCACGCGACCGGGGAGGTGATCACGTCCGACTCGACGCTGCGCTTCCGCGACCGGACCGAGGTGGAGGCCGACCTGCTCGGCGTCGGCCTCGACGTCGAGGACGTGCGCGACGCCCCGGACCGGCCGGGCCGCGAGCACGTGTTCCTCGCGCGCAGCCGGCCGTGGTCGGTCCGGCCCGCCGACGCCGACGACGCCGGTCACCTGTGGCGCGCGCTGGCCCACGCCGCGGGCTGGCGGAGCGGCGACGTGCCGGTGGCGGGACTGCGGGACGACGACGCGCTCGCGCGCTACGTCGACGGGTGGACCCCGGACCAGGGCGGGGTCGTCGCGGTGGACGACGACGGAACGGTCCTCGGGGCCGCCTGGCTGCGCCTGATGCCCGCCGTGAGGCCTGGGTACGGGTTCGTCGCCGAGGACGTCCCCGAGCTGTCGATGGGCGTCGAGCCGCCCGCGCGCGGTGGTGGCGTCGGGTCCGCGCTGCTCGCCGTGCTCCTCGAGCGCGCGCGGCGCGACGGTCGCCGCGCGGTGAGCCTGAGCGTCGAGCGCGACAACTCCACCGCGCGGCGCCTGTACGAGCGCGCCGGGTTCGTCCGGATCGGCGGGGCCGGCGGCGCGGACACCCTCCTGCGCGAGCTGTGAGCTGCTCGTGAGCGCCCGGTACGCGGTGGTGGTCCGCACCGTGCTCGACCCTGCGCAGGCCCTCGCCCGGGTGCTCGACCCGGAGCTGCACGCGTCCGTCGTGCCCCTGACGACCCTGCGCGGGCGCGACCGCCGCGGACCGCTCCGGCTGGGCGAGCAGTTCACGATGCGCACCGCGCTTGGCCTGCTGCGGATGGACGACACCATGGTGGTGGACCGGCTCCGTGTGGCTGCGGTGGAAGGTGCCGGCGTGACCGAGGACGGTCGGTCGGGCAGCGCCGGTGGTGCCGTCCGGTTCGTCAAGACCGGGCGGGTGCTGCGGGGCGTCGTGCTCGCGCGGGTCGGTGACGACGCCCGGCCGGACGACCCGCCGCCTCGAGGCGCCCACGGGCGGGCCGGCGCCAACGACGCCCGACTGCAGGGCGCGATCGTGCGCTGGGACGCCGAGCTCGCGGTCCGCGGCGTGCCCCGGCTGCTCGACCCGGTGGTCGCCGTCGTCGCCCGCCTCGCCTACGGGGCCGCGCTGCGACGCCTGCTGCGAGTTCGGTCCGTTCCGAGAGCCTGATCGGGTCCGGTGGCCCCGGCAGCTCCGCCGGTCCCCGCGGCACGGTCGGTCAGAACGGCAGGTCGGCCGGGAGGACCGGGGACAGTGCGGTCCACGCCCACCACGTGCAGGCGGCGCAGACGACCGCGAACGTCGCGGTCCACACCCACGCCGGCAGGCTCGTGAGGTCGGCGAGCTGGGCGGGGTCGTCGCCGCGTCGGCCCGACGTCGCCACGGCCGCGAGGTGCCGCCACGCCCCCAGCAGCAGGACCACGCCGGCGGCGAGCGTGAGCACGGCGGCCCACTCCGGGCCGCCCCACCACCACACGCCCCCGACGACGGCCGCCGCGCCGAGCACCGCCAGCACCGTGTGCACGGAGCGGGAGAACGCGAGGGACACGAGCAGCACGACGAGCGCGGCGAGCAGCGCGGCGCCCGCCCCTCCGCGCAGGGCGACGTTGACCAGTGCTGCGCCGATGAGGGCCGGCGCCGGGTAGCCGGCCCACGTGGTGGCGACCCGTCCGGGCCCGCGCCGCGGCCCGACGGTCACCGCGTGACCGGACATGTCCGAGCTGACGACGAAGCCGGTGAACCGGCGGCCGACGATGATGCCGACCCCGGCGTGGCCGAGCTCGTGGGCGATGGTGACGGCCGGCCGCACGACACGCCAGAGCACGGGGACCAGGACGATGACGAGCGCCGCCCCGAGGGCGAGCAGCGCCCAGTCGCCCACCTCGGGGGTCCCGGTGGGCCGGGTCCGGTCCACCACGGCCTGCCAGATCTGGTCGACGTCCACGCGCCCATCGTCGCAAGGACGAGGGGTGCGTGGACGTCGGGTCCGGGCCACGGCGGGCGATCGTGCCGCGGTTCACGGCTCAGGTCGGGCGGTGCACACTCAGGGTCGGCCGCGCAGCCGGGCGAGCAGCGCGAGCCCGCCGACGATCCCGGCGAGCGCCCGCAGCGCGGAGGCCACGACGGTGCCCCACGGAAGGTCGTCATAGACGACGAGGTTGTTGGGCACGACCGTGACGACGCCGAGGTAGGTGCCCCATGCCGCCAGCGCGCCCGTGCCGGCGAAGGCGAGGACGACGACCACGCGGGAAACCTGGTCGCCGCGCAGCGCCCACAGCGCGACGGCCGCCACCGCCCCGACGACGATGTCGACCACCCGGTGCAGCACGGGGACGTCGGCGACGACGAGGTGGACCACGCTGGACCCGAGCACGGCCGCCGCAGCGACGGCAAGCCACGTCCGCGCCACCCCGGTGCTCGACGGGACCGGTCGGCTCCCCCACCGCTTCCAGGCGTAGAGGGCGAACGCGCCGAGGAGGCCGACACCGAGGCCCGCGAACCCGGCGTAGACCATGCCGAAGACCCAGCCCTCGATCGGCGGGACCTCGGTGGTGGGCTCGGGCGGGTCGATCAGCCCGGCCACGAGGTGGACGGGCAGGGAGACGAGGATGAGGCCGAGCAGTCCGGCGCCGATCCACAGGGGCGGGACGACGAGCCACGCGGGCGCGCGGAAGCCGCGCCGCGTCAGCAGCACGACGGCGAGCGCGAACGCGACGACGTCGAGGCCCGCGGTGGCGACGTTGAGGGCGATCATCCCGGGGCTGTGCCCGAAGCCGGGCACGGAGAGCCCGACGTCGGAGCCGGTGAGCCACGCGATCTTCAGCCCGAGGTACGGGAGCGTCATGAGGACGGCGAACGTCGCCAGGGCGCGCTGCACCGGCCCGACGGTCGGGAGCTCCGCGACCGGCTCTCGGTCGGGCGGGTGCCGGTCGGGCGGGTAGGAGTCGGTCAGGGTCGGGCGACGGCGGTTCTCGTCGTCGTACGTCGGCGGGCTCTGCGTGTCGGTGGTGTGCATGCCGGTACGGTCCCGCCGGCCGGAGCGCCCCCACCACCCCCGTGCGGGTGGACGTGCTCCCTCGCGCGAGGGATCCCGTGCGCGGCGAGGGCTGCCACGATGGACCGGTGGCGGGCCGCTGGATCCGAGGGCTGCTCCACCTCATGGTGGGCGGCGCCTGCGGCGCGCTCGTCGGGTGGCTCGCGTTCGGGTTCGTGAGCACGATCCTCTCCTCCGACGGCCCCGCGCGGGTGGCGGTGACCGTTCTCGTGCTCGCCTCGGTGGCGGTGATCGGGGCGCTGCTGCTCGCCCCGCCGGTCCGCACGGCCGAGGTCGCGCTCGCGCGCGGCCTGCTCAAGGTCGACCTGCCGGAGCCCGTCGACACCACGTCCCTCGAGGCGCGGACGCGCGGCCTGCTGTGGGCGCTCGTCGTCATCGTCCTCGGGACCCTCTCCCTCGGTGCGCTCCTGTGGGCGGTTCCGCAGGGGGTGGTGCTCGTCGTCGCCGCGCTGGCACCCGGGTCCCGCGCGGGCACGCTGCCGTTCATCCTTCTCGGCGCGCACCAGGCGGTGCTGGTGGGGCTCGGGGTGGTGTGCCTCGTCGCGGGGCTCGCCCTGCAGCCGCTGCTCGTGGTGCTGCTCGAGCGCCTGGCCCTGCGGGTGCTCTCCCCGACGCCCGCGGACCGGCTCGCGCACGCCGAGCGGGAGCGCGCCCGCCTGGTCAGGGCCAACGACCTCGCCCGCGAGCTGCACGACTCCGTGGGGCACGCGCTGACCGCCATCGGTGTCCAGGCGGAGGCCGGGGCACGGGTCGCGGACGACGATCCGGCGTTCGCGCGCGAGGCGCTCGGGCGGATCGCCGAGACCACGCGCCGCGCGGTGGCCGAGCTCGACGAGGTCCTGGGGACGCTGCGCAGGGCCGACGCCCCCGGGCCGGACGCGGCACCCGCGCCCGGGTCGGCGTCGGGGATCGGGCCGTCGCGGACGACGCCGTCGGGGGCAGGTCCGGGGGCGGCCGACCCGGCGTCGGGCGCGGTGCGCGGGCCCTCCGGCGACCTGGGCCGGGTGGTCGACCTGCTCGGCGACCTCGGGCCGGACGGGACGGGTGCGGTCGTCGTCGACGTCGACGTTGCTCTCGACCCCGGACCGGCCGCCACCGCCTACCGGATCGTCCAGGAGGGCCTGACCAACGCCCGGCGGCACGGTGACGGCGCCACGTCCGGGCACGTGCGGGTCGTCGACGGCCGGATCGAGATCCTCCTCGTCAACGGGCTGCCCGCGGACCGCGAGACGGACCGTGGCCCCGATCCCGCGGCCGACCACGGGGCCGACCGCCGGCGCGGCGGTCGCGGGCTTGTCGGCATGCGCGAGCGACTCGCCGGCTGCGGAGGGAGCCTCGACGTCGGACCGGCGGACACCGGGTCCGACCCGGTCTGGCGGCTCGAGGCGCACCTGCCCGCACGCACCGGGGAGGCAGCATGACCACGGTCCTCGTCGTCGACGACGACGCGATGGTGCGCTCCGGCTTCACGGCGATCCTGCGGGCCGAGGGCCTCGACGTCGTCGGGGAGGCCGAGGACGGGGCGGCCGCCGTCGAGGTCACGCGCCGGCTCGCCCCCGACGTCGTCGTCATGGACGTGCGCATGCCGGGGATCGACGGGATCGAGGCCACCCGGCGGCTGCTGCGGCTCGACGGCGCACCGCGCATCCTCGTGGTCACGACGTTCGAGCACGACTCGTACGTGCTCGACGCGCTCGAGGCCGGCGCGCACGGGTTCCTGCTCAAGCGGGCGGGCGCGGATCAGCTGGTCCACGCCGTGCGCACGGTCGCCACCAGCGACGGGGTCCTCCTGCCCCGGTCGATCAAGGACCTCGTGCGCCGCACGGGCCCCGAGCGGTCCCGGCTGCCCGCGCTGTCGGCGCGCGAGGAGGACGTCCTGCGACTGCTCGCCCAGGGGCTGAGCAACGCCGAGATCGGGGCCGAGCTGTTCCTCGGGGTCGAGACCGTGAAGTCCCACGTCCGCTCGCTGCTGACCAAGCTCGACGTCCGCGACCGCACGCAGGCGGTGGTGCGGGCGTTCACCTCGGGCTTCGTCGACCCGGGGTGACGGTGGGGCTCGCCCCGCCGGGCCGCGGTGCACGGCGGGGACGTCTCCGCGGACCTGTACGCCGTGGGCCCCACGCGTCGCGGTTCCGCGCTCCGCGGATCCGTGCTCGGCCGGAGCCGCCCCTCACGTAGCGTGGACGCACCCGCCGCCCCGTGCGGCTCCCCAGACGAGAGGACGTCCATGTCCGAGCAGCTGCCCACCGCGTCCGGCTCCTTCGGTGAGAGCCCGACGCTCACGTTCCCGACCCCCGCCGCACCCGAGGGCCTCCAGGTCGAGGTCCTGTCCGCCGGCGACGGCGAGGTCGTCGAGGCCGGCGACACGATCGTCGTCAACTACCACGGGCAGGTGTGGGGCGGCGGCGTCTTCGACAGCTCGTACCCGCGCGGCGAGACGATCTCGTTCCCCATCGGGATGGGCGTCGTCATCGGCGGCTGGGACGAGGGCCTGCCGGGCAAGACCGTCGGCTCGCGGGTGCTGCTGTCGATCCCGCCGGAGCACGGCTACGGCGAGCGGGGCGTCCCGCAGGCCGGCATCGGCGGCGGCGACACTCTCGTGTTCGTCATCGACATCGTGGGCGTCGAGCGCCACTGACACAGCTGTCGCCGCCCGGGAGCGGGCGGACGACGAACGACGGCGGCCGGTCACCCGAGGGTGACCGGCCGCCGTCGTCAGCGGGTGGGCGGGATCAGTCGCCGCCCCGGATGATCGCGAGGATGCGCAGGATCTCGAGGTAGAGCCAGATGAGCGTGACGGCCAGACCGAAGGCCGCGGCCCACGCGTACCGGCTCGGCACGCCCGCCTTGACGCCGCGCTCGATGGAGTCGAAGTCGTGCAGCAGGCTGAAGCAGGCCAGCAGCACCGCGAACGCGCCGACGAGGATGCCGAGCGGGATGCCCATGATCTCGACGCCGGTCCGCAGGCCCCACGGGTCGTCCGAGACGCCGAAGAGCATGAGACCGAGGTTGACCAGGGAGAACAGGCCGTAGCTGACCATGCCGATGAGCATGAAGCGCGTGAGCTTGGGCGTCACGCGCACCGCGCGGGACGTGTAGAGCAGCAGCGTGACCGTGGCGACCGCGAACGTGGCGAGGACCGCCTGGATGACGATGCCCGGGAACATGCCCTCCATGACCATGGAGAAGGCACCGAGGAACAGGCCCTGGAGCCCCGCGTAGGCGAGGATGAGGCCCGGGCTCGGGTTGCGCCGGAAGGCGTTGACGAGCCCCAGAACCAGCCCACCGATCGCACCGATGAGCATCGGGGCCATCGCGGACTCGATCGGCACGAGGAACGCGGTGGCAAGGCCGACGAGGATGACGGTGCCGAGGACGATCCCGGACTTGACGATGACGTCGTCGATCGTCAGACGACCGGTGTCGACCGGTCCGGCCGCGGCACCGGCGTACTGCTGCTCGAACCCGCCCATGGGCGTCGCGCCCGGCTGGGTCTGCTGGCCGTAGCCCTGGCCCGGCTGGCCATAGCCCGGCTGCGCGTAGCCCTGCTGCACCGTGCTGGTGCCGGCACCGGCACGACTGCGCTGGCGTGGATCGTCGGAGAACACGCTCCGGTTGAAGTATGGGTTGCTCAAGGGATCCTCCTACCCGCTGAGGCACGGGGGCGTTCTGGGTGTCGCTACCGACGTCGTCCGCCGACGGCGTGTCTCCACCCCAGAGTATCGGTTCTCGCGCGCGAGGACAGCGTGCGTCCGGGTGAGTTCACCCCAGGGCGTAGCGCGTCGTGCCACGCGCCCGTGCCCGGCGTCGTGCCCGGCGTCGTGCCGCGCCTCCGTGCCGCGCCTCCGTGCCGCGCCTCCGTGCCGGGACACCGTCCGGTGCGGTCCTGGGTGCCGGTCGGCAGGGGCCACGTACTAGGTTGGCGGGCAACACACCGCCGGCAACGGCCGCGCGGACGGACCGACCCGCGAGGGGACGCCAGATGATCGAGGCCCAGGGACTGACGAAACGGTACGGGCACACGCTCGCCGTCGACCAGGTGAGCTTCCAGATCCACCCGGGGACCGTGACCGGCTTCCTCGGCCCGAACGGATCCGGCAAGTCGACGACGATGCGGATGATGATCGGGCTCGACCGGCCCACCGCCGGGAGCGTGACGATCGACGGGAAGCGCTACCAGGACCTGCGGGCGCCGCTGCACGAGGTCGGCGCCCTCCTCGAGGCGAAGGCCGTCCACCCCGGTCGCAGCGCGCGCTCGCACCTGCGGGCGCTGGCAACCACGCACGGCATCGGCCGCCGACGCGTCGACGAGGTCATCGAGCTCGCCGGCATCGGCAGGGTCGCGAAGAAGCGGGTCGGTGGCTTCTCCCTCGGCATGGGGCAGCGCCTCGGCATCGCCGCCGCGCTGCTCGGTGACCCGAAGGTCCTCATCCTCGACGAGCCGGTCAACGGCCTGGACCCCGAGGGCGTGCAGTGGGTCCGCACGCTCGTCCGCCGGCTCGCGGAGGAGGGCCGCACCGTCTTCATCTCCTCCCACCTCATGAGCGAGATGAGCATGACGGCGGACCAGCTCCTCGTCATCGGCAAGGGCCGCATCATCACCGGGGGGCCCGTCAAGGACGTCATCGACGCGTCCGTTCGGCCCGTCGTCGTCGTCCGCTCCCCCGGGATCGACCAGCTCCTCGGCACCCTCCCGCAGCAGGCGACGATCCGCCGGGTCGACGCCGAGACGATCGAGGTCGAGGACGTCGCCGCGCCGCAGATCGGCGACGCCGCGCTGCACGCCGGCGTCGCGCTGCACGAGCTCAGCCCCCGCAGCGCGAGCCTGGAGCAGGCGTTCATGACCCTCACGCACGACTCGGTCGAGTACCGCGCGGGCGAGACCGGACGCAGCGAGGTGGCCCGATGAGCACCGCCGTCGCACCGCCGGCACCCACCGGCAGGGTCACCTGGTTCGGCACGCTGAGGGCCGAGCTCATCAAGTTCTTCTCGCTGCGCTCGACGTGGTGGGTCCTCGGCATCGGCGTGGTCCTCTACGTGGCGTTCCAGTGGGCCACCGTCTGGGGCATCACCGACTCGATCGACCAGGCCGGGTTCCCGGGGCTGGGGGACATCGACGGCGTCTACCTGCTCGTGCTGGTGGCCGGGCTCCTCGCGACGACGTCCGCCATCCTCGGCGTGCTGACGATGACGTCGGAGTACTCCACCGGGATGATCCGCTCCACGCTCGCCGCGCAGCCGAGCCGCATCGCCGTGCTCTCCGCCAAGACGGTCCTCATCGTCATCGCCCTCGCGGTGCAGACCCTGGTCGCGTTCCTCGCGACGTGGGCCGTCGGCAACCCCTACATCAGCGACGCCCTGGGGCAGGGCGTGAGCCTGACCGACAGCGGCACGTGGCAGGTCATCGCCCTGTTCGTCCTCTACACCGTGACCTGCGGGATCGTCGGGGTGGGCTTCGGCGCGATCTTCCGGTCCACGGCGGGGGGCATCTCCGCCGTGCTCGTGCTGCTCATGCTCGTGCCCATCATCCTCGAGCTGCTGCCGTGGGAGTGGGTGGCCACGATCCGTGACCTGCTGCCCTCCAACGTGGCCGCGGACTACCTCGCGCCCGAGGTCGGGATGCTCGGGATGGAGAAGGCGTACTCCGACGGGGTCGGCGCGTTGGTCTCGACCGCCTGGGCGGCGGTCTCCCTCGCCGTCGGCGGAGCAGTCCTGGTCCGCCGGGACGCCTGACGGCGCTGGTGGCGGTCGACGAGGTCACGCCCGGCGGCCCGCCCGGGGCGCCGGCCGGACGGCCGGTCGCGCCGGGCACGGTCCGCGGGGCTCCCGCCCAGGTGCGTGCGGACCTCGAGGCACGGGTCGCGACCGGGTCGGAGACCGACGCCGACCCCGTGCCGCTCGGGGCGCTCGGGCGGGCCGTCGCCCGCAACCCGGTCGTCCTCGACCTCACGCTCGCCACCGCCTACGTCGCCGTCATGCTGGGCCTGGCGATCATCGCGGCGCTCGAGCAGTACACCCCGGTCGCCGTGCTCGGCATCATCCAGACCCTCGTCCTGGGATCGGCTGTCCTCCTGCGCCGCCGCGCACCGCTCGTGCTCCTCGGCACGGCCCTCGTCGTCCCCGTCCTCGCGCGCCTCGGCGACTCCGGGCTCGAGCCCGACCCGGCGGTCGTCACCGTCTGGTCCTACGACCCTTCGGTCCCGATGCCGGTCTTCGACGTCCTGTCGACGCCGCGCATCGCGCCGGTCGAGATCATCGCCGTCGCGGTCCTCATCCTCACGATCGGCCTCGACCGGCCCGGCCGGACCACGCTCGTCGCCGCCGTGTCCGCGAGCGCCTTCGCGGTGCTCGCCAACCTGTCCTTCGGTGGGGAGGGCACCCGGCTCCTCGACGGGGCCGAGGCCGCCGGCATCGTCACGGTCGCCGCGCTCGTGGGCTCGAACCTGCGCGAACGCCGGCGACGCGTCGTACAGCTCGGCGACCGGGCCCGCCGCCTCGCGCTCGAGCGGGACCAGCGTGAGCAGCTCGCGGTGAGCTCGGAGCGCACCCGGATCGCGCGCGAGATGCACGACGTGCTGGCGCACTCCCTGTCCGTCATGGTCACGCTCGCCGACGGTGCGGTACGCACGATGGACCGCGACCCCGCTCGTGCGCGCGCGGCCCTCGAGCGACTGGCCGGCACCGGGCGTGAGGCCCTCGGCGACACCCGACGGATGGTGGGCATGCTCCGCGACGACGCGGGGACCGGACCGGCCGTCGGGGCCGGGTCGGGCCTGCCTGGCGCCCACGCCCCTCTGGCACCGCAGCCCGTGGTCGGGGACATCGAGACCCTCGTCGAGTCCTTCCGTGGGGCGGGCCTCCCGGTGACGGTCACCATCACCGGCCCGCCGCTGCCCGACGACACGACGCTCAGCCTCACGGTCTACCGCATCGTCCAGGAGTGCCTGACCAACGTGCTGCGCTACGCGCCCGGCTCGCCCTCGATCACGGTGACGGTGGCGCGCACGGCCGGGCAGGTGACGATCACGGTGGAGAACGTCTCCGGCGACGAGCCGCCCGCGTCCGGCGGGTCGGGCCGAGGTCTCATCGGCATCCGCGAGCGCGCCGCCGTGTTCGACGGCAACGTCGTGGCCGGACCGACGGATACTGGGTGGCGGGTGGAGGCGCGCCTGCGAGTGGGCGCCGGGACGACGGAGGCACGGACGACATGACCGAGATGGACGCAGGTACCGACGGCGGCGTGATCACCGTCCTGCTGGCGGACGACCAGGCCCTGCTGCGCATGGGCTTCCGCATGGTGCTCGACGCCGAGGACGACATCGAGGTGGTCGGCGAGGCCGGGGACGGCCGCACGGCGGTGGCCCAGGCGGCAGCGCTGCACCCCGACGTCATCCTCATGGACGTTCGCATGCCGGAGCTCAACGGGATCGACGCGACGGCCCGTATCGTCCGGTCCTACCCGCAGGCCCGGATCCTCATCCTCACGACCTTCGACTTCGACGAGTACGCGTTCGCCGGGCTGCGCGCCGGGGCCTCGGGGTTCCTGCTCAAGGACACGCCGCCCGGTGACCTCGTCGAGGCGATCCGCCGGGTGGCCGGCGGCGACGCCGTCATCACGCCGCGCATCACCCGCCGCATGCTCGAGATGTTCGGGCCCCGCCTGCCCGCCACGGGCCGCGAGCGCACGCCGGCCGAGCGCGACCCGCGCATCGCCAGCCTCACCTCCCGCGAGCTCGAGGTGTTCACGCTGCTCGCCCAGGGCCTGTCCAACGCGGAGATCGCGGGCGAGCTCGTCGTCTCGGAGACCACGGTCAAGACCCACGTCGGCGCCGTGCTGGGCAAGCTCGCCCTCCGCGACCGGGTCCAGGCCGTCGTCCTCGCCTACGAGACCGGGATCGTCCAGCCGGCCTGAGCGGCGGGGTCGGCGGCGGCGGAGTGGTCGGCGTCGGCGTCGGCATCGGTGTCGGCGGCGGCATCGCCAAGGACGCGGTGTCCCGCCGAGGTCCCGTGCAGCCGTCGAGAGCGCGGTCCGCCACCGAGGACCCTGACGAGGTGTCGAAAGTACCGACGGCGGGGGTCCACTCGACGTGTCCACCGCGCCCTCGACACACAACCCGCGCCCTCGAGGCCACCGCCCTGACGCGACGGGCGGCAACCGGCCGACCTCGGCGATGGCAGCCCCCCAACCTCGCGCCGGCAGCTCACTCGACCTACCCGCCACCACCAGAGCCCCACAGGTGCCGCCCGTCCGTTCCTGTCCACAGGAACTGTCGGGTTTCGACAACCCCACCGTTGGCACCGGTCAGGCTCCGATGCATGACGCGCGCAGCTCAGGCTCCCCGACCGACGACGCCACGCCTGCTGATGGGGGACGTCCGCCACTGCCTGGATCCGCTCGCGGGCGACCATGAGAACGAGGCGGTCAAGGTTCGACGCGGCGCTGTCGCCGTCGTGCGGCGCGATCTTCGCGGTGCCGATCGGCAGCGTGAGCTCTACCGAGCGAGGAGCGTCGCGGTGCAGCAGCAGTCCCGATCGGTGCGGGCGCTGGCTCTCGAGTCGGCCGCGGCGTTCCACGGCCTCTACCTGTGGGAGTTTCCGACGACGGTGCCCGTGCTGTACCCGGGGCGTGCGAGCGGGGAGTCCGCCGACGACGTGGAGATCCACCGATTCTCGGTACGGTCCGACGACGTCGAGTCGATCGCCGGCATCCTCGTCACCACCCTGGAGCGGACCGCGATCGATCTCGCCCGGCTGCGCGACCCGGAGCACGCGATGGTTCCTCTGGATCACGCGTTCGCCAAGCTCTGCCACGCAGATCGGCGGGAGCGTGAGCGGGTGGACCGAGAGGCCGAGCTTCTGCGCGCCCGCCTGATCGGACGCCTCCGAGAGCACTTCGCCGGGGTTCGCGGCGTCCGGCGCGCCATCCGACTGATCCGCTGGGCCTCACCGTGGTCGGAGTCGGCGTGGGAGTCCCGCCTCCGGTGGATCGTGCTCACCTGGGGCGTGCGTGACGCGGTCCAGCAGTGCAGGATCGAGACCGAGCACCACCGCTGGTGGGTCGACCTCGCCATCAGGATCGGCACGTCGGACGACGGCCGGCCGCTGTGGCTCGTCGTCGAGTTCGACGGACGGACCAAGTACGGCACCGATCCCGCAGCGACGTCGGACGCCCTCGTTCGAGAGCGCCGACGGGACCGCGACCTGGAGCGAGCAGGGCACAAGGTCCTCCACCTCACCGCCGCGGAGGCCGCCGAGCCGTCCGTCGCGATCCGCCGCATCCGCGAACGCGTGCCGGACGGGACGGAGCTGGCCCTCGTCCCTGTCGTCGAGCTCATGAGCAGCGCACCAAGGCAGGTCCGGCCGGCGGAGAAGGTCCGGCGGGCGGAGAAAGCCCGGCCGGCGCAGCAGTCCCGGCCGGCGGAGGAGGTCCGGCGGTGAGCGCGCGCCCCGTGACTGGGGTTGCGCCGGAACCCTCCGGTGCCCCCAGCGGGACTCGAACCCGCACTGGGCCGGGTTTAAGCCGGCTGCCTCTGCCGTTTGGGCTATGGGGGCGCCCCCGGACCGCGGGGCAGGTGACCATCGTGCCGCACCGGTGGACTTCTGACCGGCCCCGACGACGAGCGACCCGCGAACAGTCCTGACCGGCCCCGACGACGAGCGACCCGCGAACAGTCCTGACCGGCCCCGACGACGAGCGACCCGCGAACAGTCCTGACCGGCCCCGACAAGACGTGACCCCCGAACCGGTCGGAGCGGCCCCTGCGAGACGTGACCCGCGAACGGGCCGGAGCGCCGCCGCCGAGTGGTTAGACTGCCGCCGATGCTCGTCACCGCCGAACTCAGCACCGCAGCCGAGACTGCGGTCTGCACGCTGCCGGTACACGTGGGGACCAACGGGCAGGTCTCGAGCTGGGGCGCCGCACTGGCGGGCATCCCGCCCACGGGCTGACGACGGCCGAACCCGCCCTCACCGGGCGCACACCTCGGCCGGAGGCAGACCAGTCCCCCCACACGACCTAGGCGGCACCGTTGCTCACCCTTGCTCTCCTGGCCACGCTCCTCGCGTGCGCGGCCGCGATCCCGCTCGGGCGCGTCCTCGGTCGCCGTGCCGGCCTCCCCCTGGCCCTCCCGCTGCTCGCCGGTGCCGGTCTGATCGTCGCCGCCTACGACGGCGTCGACGAGCCGGTCGGTGAGGTGTGGTCGTGGATGCCCACGCTCGGCATCGACCTGGCGCTGCGGCTGGACGGCCTGGCGCTGGTGTTCACGCTGCTCGTGCTCGTCATCGGTGCCGCCGTCCTGGTCTACTCGGCGCGCTACCTCGGCCACGGGACGCACTCGCGGTTCTACCTCCTCATGACGCTGTTCGCCGCGGCCATGACGCTCCTGGTGCTCTCGGACGACCTCGTCGTGCTGTTCGTCGCCTGGGAGATCACCACCCTGTGCTCCTTCTTCCTCATCTCCCGCTCGGGGCCGCACGCACACGAACCCGCGATCCGCACGCTGCTCGTCACGGTCGCCGGCGGGCTGAGCCTGCTCGCCGCCGTCGTCGTGATGATCGTGCAGACCGGCACGAGCAGGTTGAGCGAGGTCCTGGCCGACCCGGCGTGGACGGAGGACGCCACCTTCACGACGACGGTCGCAGTGCTGATCGCCGTCGCCGCCTTCACCAAGTCCGCGCAGTTCCCGTTCCAGGCGTGGCTGCCGGACTCGATGGTCGCCATCACGCCCGTCTCGACCTACCTGCACGCCGCCGCGATGGTCAAGGCCGGCATCTACCTGCTGCTGCGCTTCTCCCCCGCGCTGTCCGAGGTGCCGGTCTGGTCGTGGCTGCTCATCACGTCGGGCCTCGTCACGGCGCTCCTCGGAGCGGCGGGCGCGCTGCGCCGGCTCGACCTCAAGGAGCTGCTCGCCTTCTCGACGATCAGCCAGCTGGGCCTGCTCGTCGCCGCGATCGGCGTGGGGACCGAGGCCGCACTCACCGCGGCGGTCGTGCACACGATCGCCCACGCGCTGTTCAAGGCCACCCTGTTCATGCTCGTGGGCGTCATCGATCACGAGGCGGGCACCCGCGATCTCCGCGAGCTCGCGGCGATGCGGGTGCGCATGCCGGTGACCGTGGGCGCCGCGGCCGTCGCGGCGGCATCGATGGCGGGCGTGCCGCTCCTGCTGGGGTTCGTCTCCAAGGAGTCGCTGCTCGACGCGTTCCTCGCGGCCCCCGGTCCCGGCTGGGTCCCGATCCTCGTGACGACGGCGGCCGCCGCGACCTCCGTCCTCACGTTCGCCTACTCGGCCCGTCTCGTGCTGGGCGCCGCGGGGCGTGGCACCGGGCGCGACGCCCGGGAGGAGCACCGCCCGACCCGAACCACGCAGAGCCCGCAGACGCCGCCCGCACAGGTGCACGACGGCCACCCCGCATTCCTCGCCGCTCCCGTGCTCGGTGCGCTGGTGACTCTCGTGCTCGGCCTGGCGCCGGCGCTCCTGGACACCCTCGGCACCGCCGGCGCGAGCGGGGCCGTCGGCTCCGAGGTCGACGTCCACCTGGCCCTGTGGCACGGCCTGACGCCCGCACTCGGCGTGTCCGCCGCGGTGCTCACCCTCGGCACCGTCCTCGTGCTCGCGCGCCGTCGGGTCGACCGGCTGACCGGCCCGCTCGCCCTCCCGGTCTCCGGGCTCGACCTGGTCGACGCGATGCGGCGCGGCACCATCGCCCTCGGCACCGCGATCGGTCGCCTCACCGATCCGATGAGCCCGCGCCGGCACCTGGCGCTGCCGGCCGCCTCCCTCGCCGTGATCGCAGCCTGGATGCTCCTGCGGACCGACGGCCTGCCGGCCCTCGTGGGCGACCCCACCAGGCCGCTGGACTGGGTGCTCGTCGCCCTCGTCGTCGCCGGCGTGGTGGCGGCGGTGCGGGCGCGCTCCCGAGTCTCCGCCGTCGTCGTCACCGGCGTCGCCGGCTTCACCGTCAGCCTGTGGTTCGTCGTCCTCGGCGCCGCCGACGTCGCCCTGACCCAGCTGCTCGTCGAGATCCTCACCGTCTGCGTCATGGTGCTCCTGCTCCGCCGGCTGCCCGAGCACTTCCGCAGGTCCCCGCTCCGCCGGCGCGTCCCGGCCGCCGTCGTCGCCGTCGGGGCCGGCCTCGCCACGTTCGCCGGGGTCTTCGTCCTCACGGGTCGCCGCGAGCCGTCGACGGCGAGCACCTACTACCTGACCGAGGGCGAGGCGACGACCGGCGGCGCCAACATCGTCAACACGATCCTCGTCGACTTCCGTGCCCTCGACACCCTCGGCGAGCTCACGGTGCTCGGAGTCGCCGGCCTGGTGGTCGCCGTCGTGGTGAGATCCCGTCGCCTCACGCCCATCCGCCCGTCCCCGATCGACGCCCGCTCCCCGATCGCCGACGCGCGGGAGAACACCGTGTTCGTCCGGACCGTGGCACGCCTCGTCGGCCCGCTCGCCGTGGTCCTGTCCGCCGTCCTCCTCCTGCGTGGCCACCAGGAGCCCGGGGGCGGGTTCATCGCGGCCCTCGTCGGCGGCGCAGGGTGTGCGCTCCTCTACCTCGCCGCCCCCTCGGACCGGTCGGCACCGATCCGCTGGCCCTACCTGCTGCTCACGGGCCTCGGCATCGTGATCGGCGCAGGTTCGGGACTCGCCGGATACCTCGACGGCTCGTTCCTGGCCCCGCTGTCGGTCGAGGTCCTCGGGTACAAGCTCATGTCGTCGCTCATCTTCGACATCGGCGTCTACCTCGCCGTCCTCGGAGTCGTCCTGGCCTCTTTCAACCTCCTGGGCCGGCCGGGCTCGGAGGATGCACGACGCCCGGCGCACGGCCCTCCGGCGGAGCCCGCCGATGCAGCGAAGGAGAACGCACGATGACCGTCGCCATCACCGCCGCGGTGCTCGTCGCCGGCGCCGTCTATCTCATGATGCAGCGCGAGCTGCTGCGCGTCGTCCTGGGCTTCGTCCTGCTCGGCCACGCCGCCAACCTGGTCCTCATCGCGGCGGGCGGGACCTCACGTCGGGGCCTGCCGTTCGGCACCCCGGACGACCCGTCCACGGCCGCCGACCCGCTCCCCCAGGCGTTCGTCCTCACCGCGATCGTCATCGCCTTCTCGATCACCGTCGTCATGCTCGTCCTGGCCGTGGCCGGCGGCGAGGACGACGACACGGACGACGGCGCCGGCCAGGACGACGACGACACGGACCCCGAGCACGTCGGCGCGGTGGACCCGGGCTCCGGCGGCGACGCCGACCGGGACCAGGACCGTGTCGCGGCCCGCCCCGTGGAGCAGGACGACGCCGCACGCCGGACGTCCGACCGGTCCCACGACGAGAGGGCGGTGACCTCGTGAACGCCGCCGCGCTGCCGCTGTTCGTCGCCGTCCCGCTCCTCGTCGGCGGGCTGCTCGTGATCGTCGGCGACCGCCGACGTCTCCAGGCCGCGACGACCTTCACGGTCCTGGTGGCGTCCCTCGCCGGGGCCGTTGCGCTCGTGGCGGGACTCCGCGACGGCGGGGCGATCGCCCACGGGGTCGGGATGTGGGAGACGGGGATCGCCATCCCGTTCGTCGCCGACATGTTCTCCGCGCTCATGCTGGTCGTCACCGGCATCCTCACCGTCGCGTGCACCGCCTTCGCCCACGCGTCCGGGCGCGCGGGCTCGCGCTTCTTCGGACCGCTGGTCCTCGTGCTCACGGCGGGCGTCAACGGCATCCTGCTCACGGGCGACCTGTTCAACATGTTCGTCTTCATCGAGGTCATGGTGCTGCCGGCGTACGGCCTGTACGTGCTGGCGCGCCCGGGCTCCGCCACCCGGCGGCAGATCGCCGGCGCCCGCCTCTTCGTCACGGTCAACATGCTCACGTCCACGCTCTTCGTCGCCGGCGTCGGCCTCGTGTACGGCGTGGCCGGCACCGTCAACCTCGCGGAGCTGCAGGGGGCCGCCGCGGAGAACCCCTTCGTGGCGGCCGCGGGCGCCGTGTGCCTGTTCGCGCTGAGCATCAAGGCCGCCGTCGTCCCGGTGCACGGCTGGCTCTCCAAGGCGTACCCGGGGACCTCGCCGGCCGTCACCGCGCTGTTCTCCGGACTCAACACGAAGGTCGCGATCTACGCGATCTACCGGATCTACGCCGTCCTCTTCGACGGCGACGCGCAGTACCTGTGGATCGGCGTGGTGCTGTTCTCCGCCACGATGGTGCTCGGCGTGCTCGGCGCCGTGGGCGAGACGACCACGCGCTCCATCCTCGCCTTCCACATGGTCAGCCAGATCGGCTACATCCTCCTCGGGGTCGCCCTGTTCACCCTCGGCGGGCTCACCGCCGGGATCTTCTACCTGCTGCACCACATGATCGTGAAGGCCTCCCTCTTCCTGTCGACCGGAGCGATCGAGGTCCGCCACGGCACGGGGCGGATCGGCGCGCTGAGCGGGATGGCGCGGCGGGAGCCCGTGCTCGCGATCGCCTTCTTCGTCGCAGCGCTCTCGCTCGCCGGCATCCCGCCGTTCTCCGGGTTCGTGGCCAAGCTCTCGCTCATCACCGCATCGGTGGGTGCCGGTCAGATCGGGGCCGTCGTCGTCATGCTCGTCGTCAGCCTCGTCACGCTGCTGTCGATGCTGAAGATCTGGTCGGGCGTGTTCTGGGACCGAGCACCCGACACCGCCGGGCGGAGCACCGCCGAGGAGGCGGACGGGACCCCCACCGGGCCCACGGGCACCCATGGCCGCTCGACGCCGGGGACTGTGACAGCGCCGGGGACAAGGGCGGCGACGGCAACGGCAGGCACAGCGACCGAGGCGACCACCACAGAGGCGCGAAACGCCGCCACGACCGACGACGGACGACGCATCGGTGCCGCCCTGGCCGCCCCGGCCGTGGTCCTCGCTGCCATCACGGTCGCCCTCGGGCTCGGTGGTGAGGTCCTCCTCGACCTCTCGGAGACAGCCGCCCAGGGCCTGCTCGACACCTCCGCGTACGTCGAGGCGGTGCTCGGTCGATGAGCTGGCTGACCTGGCCCTTCCGCATCCTGTGGTTCGCCCTGTGGTACGCGTGGCAGCTGGTCACGTCCAACGTGGCCGTGCTCAAGGACAATCTCACCCCGGGGCAGGACTCGACCCCGGGCATCGCCCGGTTCGCCACCAGGTGCCGAACGGATCTGGAGGTCACGCTGCTCGCCGCGCTCATCACCCTGACCCCGGGCACCCTGACGATCGGCACCGAGCGCGCAGGGCCGGGAGACACGCGTGTCCTGTACGTGCACGGTCTGTACAGCGCGACCGCCGAGGAGATGTGCGTCGAGCTGCGCGACATGGAGTCCCACCTCCTGCGCGCGGTGCGACGTCAGGAGGAGGCTCCGTGACCGGCATCGTCATCGCCATCGTCATCGTCGGGGTGACCGCGCTCGTGGCCACCTATCGGATGCTCGTCGGCCCGAGCGACGCGGACCGGGCCGTCGGTGCCGACCTGCTGACCTTCGGGGTCATCGGTCTGGTCGTGCTCGGCGGGGTGCTCACCGCCATGACCTACGCCTTCGACCTCCTCCTCGTCGTCGCGCTCGTGGCGTTCCTCAGCGCGATCTCGCTCGGACGTGCACTGACGAGGGGGCAGCGATGACGGAGATGGCGGCGGTGGTGGGCAACGTCGTGGTGGTCGTCGGGGCGCTCGTCTTCGCGACGGCCGGGCTCGGCATCGTCCGGTTCCCCGACGTGTACACCCGGATCTCGGCCGTCGGGACGGCCGGCGGCTTCGGCATCATCCTCGTGGTGGTCGGGTGCGTGCTCGTCGCGCCGTCGTGGCGCAACCTCGTGCTGGCGATCCTCGTCGTCGGCCTGCACCTGGCGACGTCGTCGGTGGGCACCATGGTCGTGGCCCGCTCCGCGTACCTCACCGGTGTCCCCCTCCTGCGCAAGAGCTTCGACGAGCTCGCGGACGAGACGGGACGCCGGGCCGAGACCCACGGGGCCGGCCCGGGCACGGACACCGACGACGCCGCGCGCCCGGACCGTCCCGCATCCTGACGCGCGCCCGCGTCCCGGGACGGTGCCGCGACCTCTCAGAGCGGCCCCAGGACCTCGCGCGGGTCCGCCCGCAGCGCGAGCGTGTCGAGCACCGGGAGCAGCCGGCGCTCCTCGTATCGGAAGTGGGACTCCATGATCGCGGCGAGGCCCTCGAGGTGCCGGTCCAGCTCGGCGGGCGACGCGGGGCGCTCCACCGCTGCCTGCAGACCGGCGATGAGGTACCCCATCATCGAGTGGTCCTGCTCCAGCCGCCGCAGCGTGTCCCGGAGGTCGGGCCGGGCGGCGGCGATCGCGGGAAACAGCGAACGGTCCTCACCCTCGTGGTGGCCCGTCAGCGCGGTGCAGAAGCCGTGGCAGAACAGCAGCAGCTCCCGCGTGGCGGGCGCCGCCTCCTCGCCGTGGGCGACGGCCCCCCGGGTCACCCGCAGCGCCTCGCGGAGCCTGTCGTGCACCGCTCGCAGCTCGCGTCCCCAGGCGACGAGCCTGGCCTTCTCGTCCTCGGCGTCGCGAGAGGTGGTCCCGCCCTCAGTCACGTGAGGGCGAAGGGATCGACGACGACATCGTCGGCCTCCTTCGTGTCCGGCGCCTCCATGCCTGGCACGGTCTGCCACCGGCACGCGACGCTCGGGGCAGGTTAGCCGAGAACCCTCACTCGTCGGACAGAACCCCGCTCACCGCGTCGGGCAGAAAGCCCCTCACTCGCCGGGAAGCGCGACGCGTCAGGCGAGGGCGATCGCGATCCCGTCGAGGATGTCGTGCTCGGAGGTGACGACGCCCGCGGTCCCGGTCCCCGAGGTCCGCTCGGACACGTAGCGCACGACCTCGCTCCACACGAGGGCTCCCCCACCGATGACGTCGATGCGACCGGGGTGCATGAACGGCATGGCGGCGCGCTCCTCGCGGGTCGCGGACAGCAGCGAGTCGCAGGCGGCCAGCACCGCGTCCTCGGGAAGGACGGAGCCGTGGATGCGCGCGGGGTCGTAGGCGTCCAGTACCAGCGCGTGGGCGGTGACGGTCGTGACGGACCCGGCGACCCCGACGAGCGAGCGGACGTCGTCGAGCGGGAGCGCGGCCGACTCGAGCAGCCGGCGCACGTCGGCGCGGGCGGCTGCCTCCTGCTCGGCGCTCGGCGGGTCGCCCGCGAGGTGCCGCTCGGTGAGGCGGACGCACCCCATGTCGAGCGAGACGGAGGCCTCGGGAACGGGCGAGCGCGGGTCGCCGACGACGAGCTCGGTGCTCCCGCCTCCGATGTCCACCACCACGACCGGTCCGGGCGTGCCCTCCGGCAGCACCGACGTCGCACCCGCGAACGACAGCGCCGCCTCGGCCTCGCCGGTGACGACCTCGGGCTCGACGCCGAGGATCCCGCGGATCCCGTCGACGAAGTCCTGTCGGTTCTCGGCGTCCCGCGTCGCGGAGGTGGCGACGAACCGGATCCGCTCGGCGCCGTGCCGCTCGCACAGCCGCGCGTAGTCGCGGGCGGCGTCGAAGGTCCGCGCGAGGGCCTCGTCGGAGAGCCGGCCGGTCCGGTCGACACCCTGGCCGAGGCGGACGACCCGCATCTCGCGGACCACGTCGTCGAGTGCCGCGCCGCCCGCGCCCGGTACGTCCGCGACGAGGAGGCGGATGGAGTTGGTCCCGCAGTCGATCGCTGCCGCTCGTGTCACCGGGTCATGCTGTCACGCGCCGCCGACACCGTGCTCAGCAGGTGCAGGTCGCGGGACTCCACATGCCGCGCGCGGCGAGCACGTCGAGCGTCTCGTCGCCGAAGGGGTTGACGCCCCGGCCGACCGCGAGCGAGTGGGCGAGCAGCGCGTGCAGGCACTTGACCCGCTCGGGCATGCCGCCGGCGGAGATACCGGCGATCTCCTCGACGTGGCCGAGCTCGCCGCGTCGGGCGAGGTAGTCCTCGTGCGCGGCCGCGTAGGCGGAGGCGAGCTCGGCGTCGTCGGCGAGGCGGGCCTGCATGTCCGCCATGAGGTGCTCGGCCTCGAGCGTGGAGACTGCCCGGGCCGCGGGCGGGCACGTGAGGTAGAAGGTGGTGGGGAACGGCGTGCCGTCCTCGAGCCGGGGCGCGGTGCGCACGACCGTCGGACGTCCGTGCCGGCACCGCGCGGCGATGGAGACGACACCGCGGGGCACCCGGCCGAGCTGGTCGCGCAGCGCGTCGAGATCGGCCGGGTCGACGGCATCCGGCGGCACGGGACGGTCCGGCACGTCAGTCCGCCAGCGGGTCCGAGGACGGCAGCTCCTGCTGGCTCGGCGACTCCGGCGGCAGGTCGGGCTCGGGGAGATCACCCTCGCGCTCGGCCTCCTCGCCCGGCGTCTCGCCAGGGATCGCGCCGGCCTCCTCGACGGACTCCTGGAGGTTGAGGTACCAGGGGCGCGACGCGGCGATGGCGTCCTCGCGCGCAGCCTCCTCGACCTCCTCCTGCGATCGTCCGCCGGTCACCGACTCGGGGTCGACGACGACGAACGGCGTCTGCCCCGGCATCGTGTACCCGAGGCGCGCGCGTGCCTGCGACTGGACGTAGGCGGGGTCGTCCCACAGGGCGAGCTCGTCCGTGAGGCGCTGCTCCTCGTCCTCGGCGCGCGCGAGCGCGTCCTCCGCGCTGCGCAGCTGCTCGGCCTGCACGAGGGCGTGGCGGGCGGTCGGCGCGACGATGGCGAAGGCGACCAGCAGCACGAGCACGAGGGCGAGGGCGCGCAGGGAGAGGATCGGACGTTCGCCGTCGGCGGTGGCGATCGCGAGGCGGCGGTTGCCGCGCGGCCCTCCGCCGGCCCCGCCGGCAGCAGGTCGCGAGGTACCGCGCGAGCCGCCCGCTGCGGACCCGTTGGTGGTGGTGCGGCCGCGCCCCGTCGCCGGGCGACCGGCGTGCGTGGTGCCGGACGCGGTGCGCGTTCCGGGGCGCGAGCGGGCGCCGCGCGCCGACGACGATCGGGGCGCTCCGGGCTTGCGCGGTGCTGCGGGCGGACGACTCACCGCGTCATCGTCCCCCACGCGTCCCGCAAGGTGGTGGACCGCCGGGTCGCGAGTCGCCCGCTACCGGACGGACCCGGCCTGCCGTCGGCACCCTCGACGGTGCTGCAAGGACCTGCCGACAGTGCGGTCAGGACGCGCCGACGATGCCGGCGAGACCTGCCGAGAGTGCGGTCGGGGCGGCCCGACCGCACTCTCGGCGAGGAGACGGTCCGGTCAGGCCTGGTGGCGGGGGAAGGCGCCGCGGCCGGCGTACTCCGCCGCCTCGTCCAGCTCCTCCTCGATGCGGAGCAGCTGGTTGTACTTCGCCACGCGCTCGCCGCGCGCCGGCGCCCCGGTCTTGATCTGACCGGAGTTCACGGCCACCGACAGGTCGGCGATCGTCACGTCCTCGGTCTCGCCCGAGCGGTGCGACACCATCGCCGTGAAGCCGCTGCGCTGCGCGAGCGCGACGGCGTCGAGCGTCTCGGTGAGCGAGCCGATCTGGTTGACCTTGACGAGCAGCGAGTTGGCCGCCTTCTCGGCGATGCCGCGGGCCAGGCGCTCGGGGTTGGTGACGAACAGGTCGTCGCCGACGATCTGCACCTTGTCCCCGACCGCAGCCACGAGGCTGCTCCACGCGCCCCACTCGTCCTCGCTCAGCGGGTCCTCGATGGACACGAGCGGGTAGTCCGCCACGAGCTGCTGGTAGTAGGCCACCATCTCGTCGCTCGAGGTCGACTTCCCCTCGAACTGGTAGGCGCCGTCGGAGAAGAACTCCGTGGAGGCGACGTCGAGCGCGAGGGCGATGTCCGTGCCGGCCGAGAGGCCGGTCGTGGAGACGGCCTCGAGGATGAGGTCGAGCGCCTCGCGGTTGGAGCCGAGGTTCGGCGCGAAGCCACCCTCGTCGCCCAGGCCGGTGGCCAGCCCGCGCTGCTTGAGCACGGACTTCAGCGCGTGGTAGACCTCCGCACCCTGGCGCAGGGCGTCAGCGAACGTGCCCGCGCCGATCGGCGCGATCATGAACTCCTGGATGTCCACGTTGGAGTCGGCGTGGGAACCACCGTTGAGGATGTTCATCATCGGGACCGGCAGCAGGTGCGCGTTCGGGCCGCCGATGTAGCGGTAGAGCGGCAGGCCCGCGGACTCGGCCGCGGCCTTGGCGACGGCGAGGGAGACGCCGAGGATCGCGTTGGCGCCGACCTTGCCCTTGTTGGCCGAGCCATCGAGGTCGAGGAGGGTCTGGTCGATGAGGCGCTGCTCGGAGGCCTCGAGGCCGAGGATCTCGGGGGCGAGGATCTCCAGCACGTTGTCGCGCGCCTGCTGCACGCCCTTGCCGCCGTAGCGCTTGTCGCCGGCGTCACGAAGCTCGACGGCCTCGAACGCGCCGGTCGACGCGCCGGAGGGGACGGCGGCGCGGGCGACGATTCCGTCGTCCAGCCCGATCTCGACCTCGACCGTCGGGTTGCCCCGGGAGTCGAGGATCTCGCGTGCCGCTACTTCGAGGATGGTGGCCACAGGTTCTCCTTGTGTCGGGGATGCCCGGATGATGTCGGGCTCCACGCTAGTACCCGGGCGCGCCGCGGACAGGGCCGTCCGTCCCGGCGGGAGAGGGTGCACGGGTCCGGCGACGAACGTCACCGATGCGCGCCGCGCACCGGCCGGGCCGGCAGCCGTCGGGCAGCGAGATCAGGTCCGGCCCTGCAGCGGGATCAGGGCCGCTCTCCCCGACCGGTCACGGCGCGACCGGCATCTCCGCGTCCGACGGCGCGGCCTGCAGCCACGGGTGCGCGGGCGCCGCGTACTGCCCGGTCTCGATGGTGCCGTACCGAGGGTTGAGCTCGATGTCGACCTCGCCCAGCTGCTCGGAGAGCTGCGCGGACAGCTCGGGGTCGTTCTGCAGCTGCCCGCCCACCATGAGGGACTCGACGATGTCCAGCGTCTGGGGCAGGTACTCGCCGTCGGGCGTGTAGCCGCTCTGCTCGGTCAGCGTCGCGAGCTGGTCCTGGACGTCGGCGTCGGAGACCGTGAGGCCGTTCTCGGCCGCGACCCGGACGAACGTCTCGGAGTAGGCGTAGTTGAGGACCGCGTCGACGGTGGTCAGGGGCTGCCCGAACACTCCCGAGAGCTCGCCCGCGACGGACTGGGCCTCCCGCTCCGACAGCTCCTCGCCGTCGATGACGGCCGCGGTACCGGGATTGGCCGAGCAGCCGGCGAGCAGAGCGCCGAGCGCGAGAGCCGGCAGGACCGCCGGTCGGATGGTGCGAGCCACAGTTCCTCCTGATCGTCCACGCCCCCGGCACGGCCGTGGGCGACCCCCATGCTATCCGCGTCGGCGACGCGGTCGGCGCGGCCCCGACGTCGCGGCCAGCACGACGCCGATGCCCGCCAGCGCGAGCGTGGTCACCGTGGCGACGCGGACGAGCCAGGGTTGCAGGCCCAGCGGCAGCTCGGCGGCGCTGACGACCTCGAAGGGCGGCTTCGACGAGCCGTCCGACGCGGCGGAGCCGTCGAGCAGCCCGCCGCTGCCCGCCTCGGCCGGCGCCGACCCGCCGGAACCGGCGTCGTCGGAGGCTGCTTCGTCGGGCTCGCTCGTCGATCCGGACCCGTCGGGCTCGCTCGTCGCGGTGGCGGCAGGGGAGGCGGCGACCGGACCCGCCCCGGCGGCGTGCGCCGCACCGGCCGCGTCGTCGCCCGCCGGTGCGGCGACCAGCAGGACGGCGGTCAGCAGGGCGGCGCCCAGGGGCGGGACGAGAGCCGGGCGACCGGCGCACTCACGGGAGGTCCGCACGGACCCAGCATCGCACCGTCCGGCGGTCATGCTCCTGCGGCGGCGGCCTGGACCGGCGTGCCGATGAGCGCGACGACCTGCTCGACCCACTCGAGGAGGTCGACGTCGCTGAGCGGCCGACCACCCACGGGCTGCGTGAGCGGCCACGGCACGAGCGCGGTGCGCACGGCAGGCTTGAGGACGGTCCCGCGATGGACGCGGGTGAGCCGCAGGGACTGCGACTCGGCGAGCTCGACCGGGAAGAACCGCACGTTCTTCCCCTGGGCGGTGATCTCCTGCACGCCGGCCGCGCGGGCGTGCGCGCGGAGCCGTGCGACGGCGAACAGCCGCTCGACGCTCGGCGGCACGGGCCCGTACCGGTCGACGAGCTCGGCGCGGACCGAGTCCAGGGTCTCGTCGTCGTCGGCGGCGGCGATCTTCGCGTAGACCTCGAGTCGCAGGCGCTCGGTGTCGACGTAGTCCGTGGGCACGTGGGCGTCGACGGGCAGCTCGACGCGGACGTCGACCCGCTCGGGCTCGACCTTCCCGTCGCGCCAGGCGGCCACGGCCTCCGAGATCATCCGGACGTACATGTCGAAGCCGACGCCCTCGATGTGCCCGGACTGGTCGGAGCCGAGCAGGTTCCCGGCCCCGCGGATCTCCAGGTCCTTCATCGCCACCTGGATGCCGGCGCCCAGCTCGGTGTGCGAGGCGATGGTGGCGAGGCGGTCGTGGGCGGTCTCGGTCAGCGGCTTGTCCGGGTCGTAGAGGAAGTACCCGTAGGCGCGCTCCCGCCCGCGACCCACGCGGCCGCGCAGCTGGTGGAGCTGGGAGAGGCCGAACGTGTCGGCGCGCTCGACGATCAGGGTGTTCGCGTTGGCGATGTCCAGGCCGGTCTCGATGATCGTCGTGCAGACCAGGACGTCGATGGACCGCTCCCAGAAGTCCTGGATGACGGCCTCGAGCTGGTGCTCGTTCATCTGGCCGTGCGCGACCCCGATCCGCGCCTCCGGGACGAGCTCGGCGAGGTGCTGCGCGGTCGCGTTGATCGAGCGGACCTTGTTGTGGACGTAGAACACCTGGCCCTCGCGCAGGAGCTCGCGGCGGATCGCGGCGCCGACCTGCTTGTCCTCCTGCGGCCCGACGTAGGTGAGGATCGGGTGCCGCTCCTCGGGCGGGGTGGCGAGGGTCGACATCTCCCGGATGCCGGTGACCGCCATCTCGAGGGTGCGCGGGATCGGCGTGGCGGACATCGCCAGCACGTCGACGTTCGTCCGCAGCTGGGTGAGCGTCTCCTTGTGCTCGACGCCGAAGCGCTGCTCCTCGTCGATGACCACCAGTCCGAGCTCCTTGAACCGCACCTGGCCGGTGAGCAGGGTGTGGGTCCCGATGACGACGTCGATCGACCCGGCCAGCAGCCCGTCGCGGACCTCCTTGGCCTCGGCCGCGCTCTGGAACCGCGACAGGGCCGCGACCCGCACCGGGAAGCCCGCGTACCGCTCGGAGAACGTGTCGAGATGCTGGTTGACGAGCAGCGTCGTGGGGACGAGGACCGCCACCTGCTTGCCGTCCTGGACGGCCTTGAAGGCGGCGCGCACGGCGATCTCCGTCTTGCCGTAGCCGACGTCGCCGGAGATGAGGCGGTCCATCGGCATGGCCTTCTCCATGTCGGCCTTGACGTCGTCGATCGCGCCGAGCTGGTCGGGGGTCTCCGTGTACGGGAAGGCGTCCTCGAGCTCGCGCTGCCACGGGGTGTCCGGACCGAAGGTGTGGCCGACCGTCGCCTGCCGCGCGGCGTAGAGGCGCACGAGCTCGCCGGCGATCTCGCGGACGGCCTTGCGGGCCTTGCGCTTGGCCGCCGCCCAGTCCGAGCCGCCCATCTTGTTGAGCGCGGGCGCCTCTCCCCCGACGTACCGGGAGACCTGGTCGAGGGAGTCGGTCGGGGCGAAGAGCCGGTCGCCGGGCTGACCCCGCTTCGACGGCGCGTACTCGATGACGAGGTACTCGCGCGTGGTCGCGGTCTCGCCCTTGCCGACGGTGCGGGAGACGAGCTCGACGAAGCGGCCCACCCCGTGCTGGGAGTGCACGACGAGGTCGCCCGGACGCAGCGACAGCGGGTCGACCGCGGTGCGGCGGCGGGCCGGCATCTTGCGCATCTCGCGCGTCGAGCTGCCGGGCCGGCCGGTGAGGTCGGACTCGGTGAGGACGGCGAGCCGCCGGGCCTCGACGACGAAACCACGGTCGAGTCCCGGGTGGGTGATCGTCACGAGCCCCGGCTCGGGGGCCTCGGGCAGGTCGCCGACCAGACGCGCGGGGACGTCGGCCTCGGCGAGCGAGTCGCGCAGGCGCCGGGCCGGGCCGGCGCCCTGGGTGGTCAGCAGGATGCGCCACTCGTCGTGGACGAGCGCGGCGAGGTCCTGCAGCGCGCCGGCGACGTCACCGCGGTAGCGCCGGGTCTCGCGCGCGGCGACGCTGCGGGTGTCGTCGTCGGGGCCGGCCGTGGCGTCAGCGACGGTCGCCGCGCCGGAGCCCGTAGCGCCGCCGGTGGTCTCCTCGGCGGGGCGCACCGGCGCGGCGAGGGTCTCGTCGTCGAGCGCGTCGTCGGTGGGCAGCGAGCTGACGCTCCACCAGCCCTGCCCCCTCGTCAGGGCGAGCGCGCGGGCCTCGGCGAGCTCCGCGAACGCCGCGGCCCGCAGGTCGAGCGGCACCTCGGCGCCGGACGCGGCCGAGGTCCAGGCCGCGGCGAGGAACTCCTCGGTGGTGGCGGCGAGGTCGGCGGCCCGGCGACGGATCCGCTCGGGGTCGACGAGGACGACCAGCGCCCGCTCCGGCAGGAGGTCGAGGAGGGGCTCGAGACCGTCCGCGAGCACCGGGCTCAGCGCCTCCATGCCCTCGACGGCGACGCCCTCGGCGATGCGCTCGAGCATCGGCGCGGCCGACGGGACGGTGGCGACGAGGGACCGGGCACGCTCGCGGACCTCGGGCGTGAGCAGCAGCTCGCGGCAGGGCGGCGCCCACAGCCCCTCCTCCGCGACCTCGAGGCTGCGCTGGTCCGCCACCGAGAAGCGGCGGATCTCCTCGACGTCGTCGCCGAAGAGCTCGAGGCGCAGCGGGTGTGGGTCGGTCGGGGGGAAGACGTCGACGATGCCGCCGCGCACGGCGTACTCCCCGCGCCGCTCGACCATGTCGGTGCGCGTGTAGGCGGCGGCCTCGAGGGCGCGCACGAGGTCGTCCAGGCCGACCGTGTCCCCGACCTGCACCCGCACGGGCTCGAGGTCGGCGAGCCCGCGCACGACGGGCTGCAGCAGGGCGCGCACCGGCACGGTGACCACGCTGGGCCGGGCGGTGCGCGGCTCGGGGCCGGGATGGACGAGTCGGCGCAGCGTGGCCAGGCGCCGGGCCACGGTGTCCGAGCGCGGTGAGAGCCGCTCGTGCGGGAGCGTCTCCCAGGCCGGGAAGGTCGCGACGTCGTCGGCGGGGAGGAACTCGCGCACACCGGCGGCGAGGTCGTCGGCGTCGCGGCCGGTGGCGGTGACGAGCACGACCGGGCGACCGGTGGCGGCGAGCTCCGCCGCCAGCGCGGGGCGGATACCGACGGGTGCGGTGGTCGCGCGGTGCGGCTCGAGGACGGGGGCCGAGGCGGCCGCGACGAGCGCGGCGATCGCCGGGTCCTCGCGCAGCAGGGGAAGCAGTCCGGTGAGGGACACGTGTCCTCCGGTCGAGGAAGTGGGGAGCGGGAGGCAGTCTACGACCGGCACCGCGTCAGCCGCCCGGGGGTCCGGGCCCGCGACCGCCGACGGGCGGCGGCGTCGTCAGTCCGCCGTGTGCAGCCGCATCTGGGTCCTCTGCAGACCCTCGGCGACGACGTCGGCGACCGTGTCGCCGGCGATCTCCAGCGTGACTCCGAGCTCGCCGTGCTCCGCGGCGGAGAAGTTCTGCAGCACGTAGTCGGCCGCGTCCATCCGGCCCGGGGGGCGGCCGATACCCACGCGCAGCCGGGCGTAGTCCTTGGTGCCCAGCGCCCGGGTGATCGAGCGCAGGCCGTTGTGGCCACCCTCGCCGCCGCCGACCTTGAGGCGGAGCGAGTCGGGGGCGAGGTCGAGCTCGTCGTGCGCCACGAGGATCCGGCCCGGCTCGATCGAGTAGAACTGCGCGAGCGCGGCGACCGGCGGGCCCGAGACGTTCATGTACGTGCCCGGCCGGGCGAGGATCACGCGCGGGCCCGGGACGCCACCGGGGCCGGTACCCAGCCTCGTGTCGGCGACGCTCGCCCGGGACCTGTGGGTGGTGAGCTCGGCGCCGGCGCGGCGCGCGAGGAGCTCGACGATCATCTGGCCCACGTTGTGCCGGTTGCCCGCGTAGCGCGGACCGGGATTGCCGAGCCCGACGACGAGCCACAGGTCGCTGTCAGCCACGCGCGCTCATCTCCTTGCGCAGGGGCCGGCGCGCGCCGGCCCACGGATAGGGCCGCCCCGGCCCGCGTGGGCCGGGGCGGAAAGGGGTCAGTCCTCGCCGTCGGAGGAGGACTCGCCCTCGGCGGACTCGTCGGAGCCGCCCTCGGTCTGCTCGCCCTCGGTCTCCTCGTCGCCCTCGGCGGCCGGGGTCTCGAGGTCGGACTCGTCGACGCGCGGCACCGTGACGACGACGACCGGGGTCTCCGGGTCGTCCTCGAACGTGGCGCCGGGGATCGCCGGGAGGTCCTCCACGCGGACGGTGTGCCCGTCCTCGAGACCCTCGATGTCGACGACGACGCTCTCCGGGATGGCGGTCGCGTCGGCCGTGACGGTGAGCGTCTGGCTCTCGACGGTGTGGATCGTGCCGGGGAAGGTCTCGCCCTCGGTGTGCACGGCGATGTCGACGGTGACCTTCTCGCCCTTGCGGACGATGAGGAGGTCGACGTGCTCGATGGAGCGCTTGACCGGGTCCACCTGGACGTCCTTGGTCAGCGCGAGCTGCTCGCTGCCCTCGATGTCGAGGGTGAGCAGGGCGTTGGCGTTGCCGCGCAGCGCGAGGAACGTGTCGTGCGCCGGCAGCGAGAGGTGCTGCGGCTCGGTGCCGTGGCCGTACAGGACGACGGGGATGCGGCCCTCGCGGCGGGTGCGGCGGGCCGCGCCCTTGCCGAACTCGGTCCGGACGGCGGCGGTGATGACGGTCTTGTCGGCCATGCGTGCTCCAAAGGGGGTTCGTGGCGGGACGGGGCGGCGGGCCTCGGCGCGGGACGGCGGACGGACGCGCGTGGCTCCGCCGCGTCGAATCACGGACGACCGGACCAGCGGTCCGGATGCGGGCACCAGCCCGTCCGTCGTCCCTCGCCGAGGCAACCACAGGAGTCTAGCGGCTCGTCGGGCGGGCGACAGGCCCCCGCGCTGCGGCCTGCGGCACACTGGGCCCTGTCGGCGCCGCGGGGGTCCCGGCGCGCCGGCGCACGGGCACCCCGGTCCCGCGGGGGTCCCGGCGTACCGAGGAGGAGACATGACGACGACGGAGCGCGTGCACGTGACCACCGACGCAGGGCCGATGCCCGCCGACCTGCTGCGGCCCGACGCCGGGTCGGGCGGGGCCGACGCCGGGTCGCGCCCCTCCCCCGGTGCGGGACCTGCGCGGGCGGGCATCGTCGTCGTGCAGGAGATCTTCGGGGTGACCGGGTACGTGCTCGACCGGGCCGCCGACCTCGCCGCGCTGGGCTACACGGTGCTTGTGCCGCACCTGTTCTGGCGCTCGGGCGACGAGGTCGTCGAGGGCGGCGGGCAGGCCGAGCTGGCGCGGGCGATGGAGCTGGCGGGCGCCACGGACTGGGCGGGCGCCGTGTCGGACACCCGGGAGGCGCTCGCGCACCTGCGCGGGCTCGTGGGGGACGGGTCCGTCGGGCTGCTCGGGTTCTGCTGGGGCGGCGGGGTCGCGTTCGACGCCGCGTCGCGGGAGGTCGACGCCGTCGACGCCCTCGTGGCGTACTACGGCTCGGCGCTGCCGGCGCTGCTCGACCGCGCGCCGGAGGTCACCGCGCCGTCCTTGCACCACTGGGGCACCGAGGACACCTTCATCCCGGTGGAGCAGGTCGACCTCATCGAGGCCGCCGTGGCGCGCGACGGCGTCCGGCTCGTGCGGCATCCCGGCGCCGGGCACGCGTTCGACAACCCGCTCCCGGAGTTCCACCACGCGCGGGCGTCGGCCGACGCGTGGGCGACGACGACGGACTGGCTCGCCGGGACCTTGGCTGCCGGGCGGAGCTGACCGGGACTACCAGCGGCACCGCCCCGGCAGCCCGTCGAGCTGGACCGGAACGGGTCCAGATCGACCGCGCAGAGGTCATGCTCGGACCACAACAGTCGAGCTCGGCGAGGAGTGTGCCGCGAGGTCGGGCGGCAGGGAAGCCGCACGTGCAGATCCGACCTAGGAGCGTCCCTCGAACAGCGAGGTGACCGACCCGTCGTCGAACACCTCACGGATCGCCCGGGCCAGCAGCGGGGCGATCGGGAGCACAGTGAGCTGCGGGAAGTCCTTGGCGATCGGCAGGGTGTCGGTGACGACGATCTCGCGCGCGCCGCAGTCGGACAGCCGCTGCGTCGCCGGGTCGGACAGCACACCGTGCGTGGCGGCGACGATGACGTCCTTCGCCCCCGAGGCGAGGCAGACCTTGACGGCCTCGGCGATCGTGCCGCCCGTGTCGATGAGGTCGTCGACGAGCACGGCCGTGCGCCCCTCGATGTCGCCGACCACCCGGTTCGCCACGGCCTGGTTCGGCCGTGTGATGTCACGGGTCTTGTGGACGAACGCCAGCGGCACGCCGCCGAGCTTCTCCGCCCACTGCTCGGCGACCCGGATGCGACCGGCGTCCGGCGACACGACGGCGGCGCTGGAGAGGTCGATCCGCCCGCGCACGTAGTCCACGAGGATCGGCATGGCGAAGAGGTGGTCGACCGGTCCGTCGAAGAAGCCCTGCGTCTGCGACGCGTGCAGGTCCACGCTCATCAGCCGGTCGGCGCCGGCGGTCTTGTACAGGTCGGCGACCAGACGCGCCGAGATCGGCTCCCGCCCGCGGTGCTTCTTGTCCTGCCGGGCGTAGGGGTAGAACGGCGCGACCACCGTGATGCGCTTGGCCGAGGCCCGCTTGAGCGTGTCGACCATGATCAGCTGCTCCATGAGCCACTGGTTGATCGGCGTGGTGTGGGACTGCAGGACGAAGGCGTCGGTGCCGCGCACGGACTCGTCGAACCGCACGTAGATCTCGCCGTTCGCGAAGTCGTAGGCGGTCGTCGGCAACGGGTCGATGCCGAGCTCCCGGGCGACGTGGTCGGCGAGCTCGGGGTGCGCGCGGCCCCCCACGAACACCAGTCGCTTCTCACCGCTCGCGTGGATGCCGGTCATCGCGCGCTCCCTTCGCCGGGCGCCGATGCGCCGTCCTGGGTCCCGGTGGTCTCCGGTCCCGCACCGATGCTCTCACCGCGCGGGCCCTCACCGCTCGCCCCGCCACCGGCGGTACCGCTCGCGCCCGCGCGCGCCGCGGCGGCGGCCTCGGCGGCCTTCGTGCCCGGCCGACGCTCCTCGACCCAGCCCTCGCGGACCTTCTGGCCGAAGTCGTTGAGCGCGAGCGCGCCGGCGGGGACGTCGTGGCGGACGATCGTGCCCGCGCCGGTGTACGCACCGTCGCCCACGCTGACCGGCGCGACGAACATGTTGTCCGCGCCGGTGCGAGCGTGCGCCCCGATGCGCGAGCGGTGCTTGTGCACGCCGTCGTAGTTGACGAAGACCGAGGCGGCCCCGATGTTCGTGCCCTCGCCGATGTCCGCGTCCCCGACGTAGCTCAGGTGCGGGACCTTCGCTCCGCGCCCGAGCGTGGAGTTCTTCAGCTCGACGAACGTGCCGACCTTCGCCTCCTCGCCGACGACCGTGCCGGGCCGCAGGTAGGCGAACGGCCCCACGCTCGCGCCGTCGCGGACCACCGCAAGCTCGGCGTGCGTGCGCACGACCGTCGCGCCCGCACCGATCTCGCAGTCGGTGAGGGTGGTCTCGGGGCCGACGGTCGCGCCCTCAGCGACCACCGTGGTCCCGTGCAGCTGCGTGCCGGGCAGGATCGTCACGTCGCGGCCGAGGTCGACGTCGACGTCGATCCACGTGGTTCCCGGGTCGACGATCGTCACCCCGGCGCGCATCCAGCGCGCCAGCAGGCGGTCGTTGAGCCGGGCGGCGATGGCAGCGAGCTGGACGCGGTCGTTGACGCCCTCGACCGTGGCCGGGTCGTCCACCGTGAGCGCCCGCACCGGAAGGCCGCGGCCGTGGGCGGCCGCGACGACGTCCGTGAGATAGACCTCGCCCTGGTCGTTGTCGGAGCCGAGGCCGGCGAGCGCCTCGCGCAGCACGGACGCCTCGAAGACGTAGGTCGAGGTGTTGATCTCGGTGATCTCACGCTGCGCGTCGGTCGCGTCGCGCTCCTCGACGACGCCGACCACCCGGTCGCCCTCCCGCAGGATCCGGCCGTAGCCGAACGGGTCGTCGATCCGCGCGGTGAGGACCGTGATCGCGTTGCCAGCGCCGGTGTGCGCGTCGAGGAGAGCGGCGAGGGTCTCGCCGTCGAGCAGGGGGGTGTCCCCCGCCATGACGAGGAGCGGTCCGTCCGACGCAGCGGCCCGGTCGAGGGCCTCGAGTGCGCACTGGACAGCGCGACCGGTGCCGGGGATCTCGTCCTGGTCGACGAGGAGGGCGGCCGGGTCGGACTCGCCGACGAACGCGGCGACACGCTCGCGCTCGTGACGCACGACGACGGCGAGACGCTCCGGGTCGACCGCGCGGGCGGCCGCGAGCGCGTGACCGAGCAGCGTGCGACCGCCGACGGCGTGCAGGACCTTCGGGGTCGACGAGCGCATCCTGGTCCCCGCCCCGGCAGCGAGCACGACGACGGCAGCCGGACGGGTGGAAGTCACGCGGGTTCTCCTCGGGTACGACGTCCTTGGGGTGCCGCCGCGACTCGCCGCGGGGCGCGGCCACTGTACCGCCGAGGCTCCGCCCCCAGGACTCGAACCCGGACCTCAAGGCACCAAAGGCCTGCGTGCTGCCGTTACACCAGGGCGGACCGCCACCGACCACCGCGGGGTGGTCGGAGCGCTGTCCCATCCTGCCAAAGCCCGGGGCGACCGGGACCGCGCGGGCACAATGGCGGGCGTGGCGAACGAGACGAGACGGCAGCGCACCCGGATGACGGCCGGACAACGGCGCGAGCAGCTCGTCGCCGTCGCCCGCACCCTGTTCGCCGAGAAGGGCTTCGACTCGACATCGGTCGAGGAGATCGCGCAGCGCGCCGCGGTCTCCCGCCCGGTGGTCTACGAGCACTTCGGTGGCAAGGAGGGGATCTACGCCGTCGTGGTCGACCGCGAGGTCCAGCTCCTCGAGAGCGTCCTCATCGGCTCCATCCGCGACGGCGGGCACCCCCGCACCATCGTCGAGCGCACCACGCTCGCGCTGCTGGACTACATCGAGGAGCACACCGACGGGTTCCGGATCCTCGTGCGGGACTCCCCCGTCGCCCAGGCGACCGGCACGTTCTCCTCGCTCATCGGCGACGTCGCCACGCACGTCGAGCACCTGCTCGCCGCGCAGTTCAAGGCGCGCGGCTTCGACACGAGCGCGGCGCCGCTGTACGCGCAGATGCTGGTCGGCCTCATCGCGCTGACCGGCCAGTGGTGGCTCGACAACCGGTCGCCGGGCAAGCAGGACGTCGCCGCGCACGTGGTCAACCTCGCGTGGCACGGCCTCGAGGGGTTGCGGCGCGAGCCGCGCATCCACGACGCCGGGCGCTGAGTGCCGCCACGGACCGCCTCTCCACGGACCGCCTGTCCGTGGTCCGCCCCCACGCATGGCCGGGCCGGACCCGCGGCTGCGAGGACGAACCTCACGGACGACTCGTGACGGACGTCAGGCGGTCACCGAGGTCACACCCCGTACGGTTGACCCCGACCACAGCCGGCAGGGACATGCACCCCTTGACGTCGGCCAGAGCGGACGAAGGGGGACACGTGGGCGACCTCGAGCTCAACGGGCTCAGCAAGGCGTACGGCAACGTCCGGGCGCTGACCGACCTGTCGTTCACCGTGCGGGCCGGGGAGATCTTCGGCTTCGTCGGATCGAACGGCGCGGGCAAGACCACCGCGATGCGGATCATCCTCGGCGTCCTCGCCGCGGACTCCGGCGAGGTCCGGCACGACGGCAGCGTCCTCGACCTCGACGCCCGGCGTCGGGTCGGCTACATGCCGGAGGAGCGCGGCCTCTACCCGAAGATGAAGGTCGGCGAGCAGCTCGTCTTCCTCGCCCGGCTGCACGGCATGTCGAAGCAGGAGGCGACCTCCGCGATGGAGAGGTGGACCGAGCGCCTCGGCGTGGCCCACCGGCGGGGCGACGACGTCGAGAAGCTCTCCCTGGGCAACCAGCAGCGCGTGCAGCTCGCCGCCGCCCTGGTCCACGAGCCCGAGGTGCTGGTCCTCGACGAGCCGTTCTCCGGCCTCGACCCCGTCGCGGTCGACGTGATGAGCGACGTCCTCAAGGAGCGCGCCGCCGCGGGCGTCCCCGTCATCTTCTCCTCGCACCAGCTCGACCTCGTCGAGCGCCTGTGCCACCGGGTCGGGATCATCGCCGCGGGCAAGATGGTCGCGCTCGGCACGATCGACGAGCTCCGCACGGTGGGCCAGCCGGTCTGGCGGGTCGTCGTCGACGCCGAGGGTCTGGACCTCGCCCCGATCGCCGGCTCGGTCCCCGGCGCCGTCGCCGAGAACATCGAGGTGGGGGCCGGCAAGTCCGCCGCGCAGGTCATGCTCCCCGAGGGATCGGCCGGGGCCGAGCAGGCACTGATCACCGAGGCGCTGCGCCACGGCCCCGTGGTCGAGTTCGGTCCGGTGCGCCCCGCGCTCGCCGACCTCTTCCGCGACGTGGTCTCCGACAGCTCCGCCGCGGAGAAGGACGGCAGCGCCGGGCGCGACGGGCACGAGGACGCAGGCTCGGGCAGGAAGAAGACGAAGGAGGCGCGTCGATGAGCGCGGTCGGTCTGGTCATCAAGCGGGAGCTCCGCACGCGGCTGCTCGCCAAGTCGTCGATCATCTCGATGATCGTCATGCTCGTCGTCATCCTCGCCGCGGGCGTCGGCTACAAGATCTGGGACTCGAGCCAGGGCGAGGACACGGGCACGGTCGTGGCCGTCGAGGAGTCCGCCGCCTCGCTGGTGCCCTACCTGCAGACGACGTCGAGCACGCAGGACGTCCCCCTCGACATCCAGGAGACCGCCGACGGCACCTTCGCCGAGGAGCTCGAGCGGGACGAGGACCCTGCCGAGATCGTCGTCTCGCGCGACGGCGACGCGCTGACCGTCCACGCCCGCACCGACCCCGACCAGCAGCTCCTCGGGACCGTCGCCGGCGCAGCGCAGACCGAGGCGCTGAGCACGCAGATCACCGAGCTCGGCGGCGACCCCGCCGAGGTGCAGGGTGCGATCGCCGCGAGCGCCCCGCAGGTGGAGATCCTCGAGGGCGCGGCCACCGGGTTCAACAGTCCCGACTTCGACGGGCAGGCCTACGCCGCCGGGATCGCGACGATCTCCCTCATGCTCTTCGCCATCCTCACGGCGGGGGCCACGGTGGCGACCGGCGTCGTCGAGGAGAAGACCTCCCGCGTGGTGGAGGTCCTGCTCGCGACGATCAAGCCCACCCAGCTGCTCACCGGCAAGGTGCTCGGCATCGGCCTGTACACGCTCGTCTACATGGTGGTGATCGTGGGCGGCATGATCGGCGCCCTGGCGATCGCCGGGCTCCTGCCCTCGCTGAGCATCCCGATCGGCACCGTCACCGTGTGGGCGTTCGTGTGGTTCCTCGTCGGGTTCGGGATCTGGACCGTGGTCTTCGGCGGCTTCGCCGCGCTGGTCTCGCGCCAGGAGGAGATCGGCTCCGTGACGACGCCGCTGATGTTCGCCCAGTTCGTCCCGTTCTACGTGGCCATGTACCTGGTCCCGAACCAGCCGGACTCGCTGCTCACGCAGATCCTCGGCTACATCCCGTTCCTCTCGCCGTTCATCATGCCGATGCGCCAGGGGTTCGGAGCCAGCACGGTCGAGGCGCTGATCGCCGTGGCGATCGCTGCAGCGACGATCCCGTTCCTCATCTGGATCGCCGGCCGCGTCTACCGTCGCGGCATCCTGCACACCGGTGGGCGACTCAAGCTGAGCGAGGCCCTCAAGGGCTGACGGAGGGGCGGCCGAGGGGCTGGGGGCTGCCCGAGGGGCCGACGGCACCCAGGACGGCGGGGGCGGGCGCGGATGCGGCCGCCCCCGCCGTCGTCGTTCCCGCGTCTGGTCCGCCGTCGCCGTCGCCCCCTCGTCCGCCCCCCCCTTCGTCGTCCCCTTGCCGGTCCCTGTCGGCGAGTCAGCCGGGTAACTCTCGAGTCAGTCGACCCGGGGGACTGCCTCGGTGGATTGCTGATTGACTCGGCGACGACGCAGCACAGCGCGGCCCAACGCGTCTGCCCCGCCGGCATCGTCCGACCGGACAGCGCTCGCTCGCCCGTGGGACGGCGGGGTTGTCTCGACGTCGAGTAATCTCTCGCCATGGAGGAACGGGGCACCGACGAGGTCGACCGCATCGTGGCGGCCTGGCGTCGGGAGCGGCCGGACCTCGACGTCGCGCCGCTGGAGGTCTTCTCCCGCGTCACCCGGCTCGCCCGCCACCTCGACCTCGCCCGACGGCGTGCGCTCGCCGGCCCCGACCTCGAGATCTGGCAGTTCGACGTCCTGTCCGCGCTGCGCCGCGCCGGCGCCCCCTACCGGCTCACGCCCACGCGGCTCGTGGCCGAGACGCTCGTGTCGTCCGGGACGATGACGCACCGCATCGACAAGATGGTCGCGGCCGGGCTCGTCGAGCGCACCCAGGACGACGCCGACAAGCGGGTCGTCCACGTCCGCCTCACCGAGGAGGGACTGGCCCGCGTCGACCGGACGATGACCGACCTGCTCGACGCCGAGCGCGGGCTCCTCGCCCAGACCTCCCCGCGGGACGCGGAGGCGCTGGCCGACCTCCTGCGCTCCCTCACCGCCCAGTTCGAGCCCGACCGGACCGAGCGGCACTGACGAGAGGCCCGCGTGCGCGCGATTGCGCCGCGCGCAACCCGGCCTTTCCTCCCGCGTCACGACGCCGGCGCCGCCGTCCCCCTACCGTGGGCGGCACAGCGGCGCGGCACCCGGCCCCGCCGGACCGGCAGCGACGAGGACCCCATGAGCACCTACCGGATCGCAGTCGTCCCCGGCGACGGCATCGGCACCGAGGTCGTCCCCGAGGGCGTCAAGGTCCTGCGCGCGGCGGCCCAGCGCTTCGGCCTCACGCTCGAGCTCGAGGACTTCGGCTTCGCCAGCGCCGCCTACTACCAGGAGCACGGACAGATGCTCCCGGACGACTGGTTCGAGACCCTGCGCACGTTCGACGCGATCTTCTTCGGCGCCGTCGGCTGGCCGGAGATCGTCCCCGACCACGTCTCGCTGTGGGGCTCGCTGCTCCAGTTCCGCCGGCACTTCGACCAGTACGTCAGCCTCCGCCCCGTCAAGCTGCTCGAGGGCATCCCCTCGCCGCTGGCGGGCCGCGCGCCCGGCGACGTCGACTACCTCGTGGTCCGGGAGAACACCGAGGGCGAGTACTCGTCGATCGGCGGGAAGATGTTCGAGGGCACCGACCGCGAGACCGTGGTCCAGGAGACCGTGATGACGCGTACCGGCGTCGACCGGATCCTGCGCTACGCGTTCGAGCTGTCGCAGCAGCGGAAGAAGCACCTCACATCGGCCACGAAGTCCAACGGCATCTCCATCACCATGCCGTACTGGGACGAGCGGGTCGCGGAGATGGCGAGGTCCTACCCCGACGTCGACGTCGACAAGTTCCACATCGACATCCTCACCGCCCAGGTGGTGCTGCACCCGGACTGGTTCGACGTCGTCGTCGCGTCGAACCTGTTCGGCGACATCCTCTCCGACCTCGGCCCCGCCACGACCGGCACCATCGGCATCGCCCCGAGCGCCAACATCAACCCCGAGCGCACGTTCCCGTCCCTGTTCGAACCGGTCCACGGATCGGCCCCGGACATCGCCGGGAAGGGCCTCGCCAACCCCATCGGACAGATCTGGTGCGCCGCGATGATGCTCGACCACCTCGGCGAGACCGAGGCGGGCACAGCGGTGGTCGAGGCGTTCGAGGGGGTCATCGCCGAGGCGGAGACACTCACCCCGGACCTCGGAGGCACGGCCACGACCGCGCAGCTCGGCTCAGCGATCGCGGAGCGCGTCGCGCAGGGCTGACCCGGCAGGCACTACCGGCGCCGAGCTGGACCGCGCCGCTTCGAGCTCGACCGTGCTGAGGTCCAGCTCGGCGACCTCCTGCAGCTGGTCAGGTCCGGCCGAAGAAGTCCAGCATCTCGGCGAGGACCTGCACCGGTGCCACCTCGGGCAGGTAGTGCCCGCAGTCGACGGCGCGGCCCGAGATCGACTCGGCGACCTGGTCCCACAGGGCGAGCGGGCCGAAGAGCCGCCCGACGACCCCGTGCCTCGCCCACAGCACCCGTAGCGGCACGGAGGTCCGGCGCCCGGCCTTCCGGTCCGCGCGGTCGTGCTCGAGGTCGATGCCGTTCGCCGCGCGGGAGTCGTTGGCGGGCCCGGACGCGTTGCTCTCGCCGTCGAGGCACGCGACGTACTCGTCGAGGACCTCCGGCGGGAACGGCCCGAGGCCGGCGTGCCGGGCGCCCATCACACCCTCGACGTAGCCGCGGGGGTTGGCGCCGACCAGCGCCTCCGGCATCGGGGCGGGCTGGATGAGGAAGAACCAGTGCCGGTACGCGCTCGCGAGGTCGCGGTCGGTGGCCTCGTACATGTCGAGCGTAGGCGCGACGTCGAGCAGCATCGCAGCGCTCACCCGTCCCCGGTGGTCCACGACGAGCCGGGCGGCCACGGGTGCGCCGCGGTCGTGACCGGCTACCGCGAAGCGCTTGTGCCCGAGCGCGGACATCAGCTCGACGGCGTCGCGCGCCATCTCCCCATTGCTGTACGCCGCGTGGTCGGGGCCCGGGTGAGGTCCAGGGGTGAGAAGTCGGCGAACACCGCGGGGCTCCTTCGCTCGTGGACTCGGCACGGGCACCGCCCGCAACCTCGAGGTTAGGGTTGCCTCCAGCGATACGACAGCGCGGTCTCCGCACACGGTGCTTGCGCACGAGGCAAAGGGGTCGGACGTGGCGGCGGACGTCGACGATCTCGAGTTCTTCGCCGTCCTGGCCTCGGCCGGGACGATGACCGCGGCGGCCCGCCACTGGGGCATGTCCGTCTCGGCCGTGAGCCGGCGACTCCGCGGGCTCGAGGAGCGGCTCGGTACGCCGCTGGCGCACCGGCGCGCACGCGGCCTGGAGCCCACTGCCGAGGGGCGGCGCTACGCCGAGCGCGGCGCCGAGCTCCTGCAGGCCGTCCGCGACCTCGAGGAGTCGCTGCACCCGGACACGGCCACGCTCGCGGGACCGCTGCGCGTCATCAGCACCGTGGGGCTCGGTCGCGCGCACCTCGCTCCGCTGCTGCGCGAGCTCCACACGCTCCACCCGGGGCTGGAGATCCGCCTCGAGCTGTCCAGCCTGCCCCTGGGAGCCTCGCTGCCGGGCTTCGATCTCGCTGTCCGGGTCGGCCGCGTCCCGGACTCCACGCTCGAGCTGGCGCCGCTTCTGCCGAACCGGCGCATCGTCGTCGCCTCCCCCGACTACCTGGCTGCGCACGGCACCCCGGCCACGGTCGACGACCTCGCCCGTCACGCGTGCCTCGTGGTCCACGAGGGCGAGCGCGACGGCTGGGAGTTCGAGCTCGACGGGCGCGAGGTGGTCGTCCCGGTGAGCGGGCCGCTCACCTGCACCGACGGGCTCGCCGTCACGCAGTGGTGCCTCGACGGCGCCGGGTTGGCCATGCGGTCCACCTGGGACGTCGCTGAGCACGTGCGCAGCGGGGCCCTGATCCAGGTGCTGGCAGACGTCCCGACGCCGGAGGCGAACGTCGTCGCGCTGCACGCCGCCGGTGGCCGTGCACCGGCGCGCGTGCGCGCCGCCGTCGAGCACCTGCGCCGGGGGCTCGCGAGCCGGTGCGCGCCCCTGGCCGGCTGACCGACGGCGGACGGCGGACGGCGGACGGCGGACGAACGTGCGTGGACGACCGTGGCCACCGCCGCCCGACCGGTCCCCGAGCGGGCGGTACGCTGGCGGGCAGCACCGAGACGTCGAGAGGGGACAGCGCGTGAGCACCGGGATCGAGGCGGGCACCGCCACGGGTGCCCCCGCCGTCGCGCCGGACGTCCAGGCGACCGCCCCGTTGCCCAGGCCCGCGCGAGCGGCGTCGTCGGGAGTCGGACCTTCGCGAGCGGCGTCGTCATCGCCGGTGGCCACGCCCGCGGGCGCTGCGCCGTCGGGAACCACGCCCGCGTACCCCGTGGACTCCCGCGAGACCGCGGCGGACCGCTTCATGCGCCGCCTGCTCCGCGTGCGACGCACGAACCGCAACCTCGACGCGGCGGCGCACCGGCGCCTGCGGCTGTCACTGTTCGTGTCGGCGATCCGCTGCGTCGTCACCTACGTGCTCATCCCGGTGCTCGTCCCCCTGCTGAGCATCGCCGGCGTCCTCGCGGCACCGGTCGGCATCGCGTTGTGCGCGGTGGCGGTCGTCTCCGGCATCGCCGCGCTGCGCAGGTTCTGGGCGACGGACCACAAGGGGCGGTGGATGTACACGTGGTTCATCGCCGTCGTGTTCCTCGTCCTGGCGGTCGGGCTGGTCGCCGACGTCTCGCACCTGGTGTCGGCATGAGCGCGCGGCGCGAGGCGGGCCGGCGGCACGACGCCGTCCCCGTGACGTCCGAGGAGATCGGCGACGGGGCGCCCGGCCGTGACCCGCGCGACGACCCCGACCGACCGGACGACCTCGAGCGGCGCGAGGACGTCGACCACCCGGACCTCGACGACCTCGAGCATCTCGACGACGACCCGGACGACGTCCCCGAGGTCAACGCCTGGTTGACCATTGTCATGTTCGCCTTCTTCGTCGTGACGACCGTCGGCTGCTACTTCCTTCTCGACGGCTGGCACTGAGCCCGGCACAGGGCCTGAGGGCCCGTAGAGTCGCCACATGCAGGTCGACGTGCTGGGCCCGATTCGGCTCCGCACCGATGCCGGCCGGGCCGTCGAGCTGACCGAGCGCCAGCTGCGGACCGTCCTCGCGGCGCTGGTCGCCTCCGAGGGGCGACCGATCACCGCCGACACGCTGATCGACCGGCTCTGGGGTGACCGCCTCCCGGCCGCCCCGCCCAAGGCCCTGCGATCCAAGCTCTCCCGCCTCCGTACCGCACTGGACCGGGCCGAGACCGACGGCCGCCGTCGCCTGCGGCACACCCCGGCGGGCTACGTCCTCGACCTCGACCCCGACGCGGTCGACGCCGGCAGGTTCCGTCGCGCGATCGAGCGCGCCCGCCACCTGGGTCCGTCCCGCCGTCAGGTGGCCGAGGTCCGCGAGGCCCTGGCGCTGTGGCGCGGCGAACCGTACGGAGATCTCGCCGACGACCTCTGGCTGGCGCCCGTGGTGGCCGAGCTCTCGAGCACCCGCGCGGACGCCGTCGAGCTGCTCGTGGAGGCGCTGACCGAGACCGGTACGCCCGAGCAGGGCATCGACGTGGCGACGAGCACCGTGGCGACCCACCCCGCGCGGGAGCGCCTGGTCGCCGCGCTGATGCGCGCGCTGTACCAGGCAGGGAGGCAGGAGGAGGCGCTCGGTGCCTTCGAGGCGCTGCGCCACCACCTCAGCGTCGAGCTCGGCCTGGATCCGGGGCCGCAGATCCGCACGCTGCACCAGCGCATCCTGCGCCACGACCCTTCGCTGGCGACGTCGCCGGCGGCAGCCGCCCCACGGGCATCCCGTTCGCACCTGCCCGCCGAGACGGAGCCTCTCATCGGTCGGCGCGAGGAGACCCGTCGGATCGCCTCGCTGCTGGCCACCGCCCGTCTGGTCACCCTGACCGGGATCGGCGGCGTGGGCAAGACCCGCCTCGCGCTGCACGGGGCGCGCAGACACCAGGCGCACACCGACGGCGACGCCTGGTTCGTCGACCTCACCGAGCTGTCCCGCTCCGGCGACGGGGAGCCGCCCACGGGAGAGCGGCTCGCCATGCTGGCAGCGACCGTGCTCGACCTGTCCGGGCGCGAGGCCGGCGGCGGCGCCATCGATCTCGTCGTGGCCGCACTCGGGGCGCGCTCCGGGCTGCTGGTGCTCGACAACTGCGAGCACGTCGTGGACGAGGCCGCCGCATTCGCCGGCGAGATCCTGGCGCGCGCCCCGCAGGTGCAGGTCCTCACCACCAGCCGGCGGCCCCTCGGTCTTCCCGCGGAGCGGCGGTACGACGTCGCGACCCTGAGCACCGAGCCGGGCGACGGCGAGGTGCTGAGCGACGCGGCGCGGTTCTTCGTCGCACGCGCCCGGGCCGGCGACCCGGGCCTCGTGGTGGACGAGGATGCGGGGGTCGTCATCACCGAGCTGTGCCGTCGCCTCGACGGCCTCCCGCTCGCGCTGGAGCTGGCCGCGAGCCGGATCCGGGGAATCACCGTGCACGAGCTGCTCGAGAGGCTCAGCGACCGGCTCCAGCTCCTGCGTCGTCCCGGCGGAGGCGTGCCCCGGCGGCAGCAGACGCTGCGCGGGACGATCGGCTGGAGCTGGTCCCTCCTCGACGACGCGGAGCGGACGGTGCTGCGCCGGCTCGCCGTCCATCCCGGAACGGTCACGCTCGAGGCGGCCGAGTCGATCTGCGGAGGTGCCGCCCCCGGGACCGCCGGCCCGGCGGCCGGCCGGTCGGGCGACGTCGCGCAGGTCGTCGACGTCCTGATCGGCCTGGTCGACTCCAGCATGGTCAGAGCGACGCCGACACCCACGGGCATGCGGTACGGGCTGCTGGAGTCCATCTCGGCCTTCGCGGGAGAGAAGCTCGACGAGGCCGGCGAGCGCGACGGCGTCGCCCGTCGCCATCTGGACCACTACCTGACGCTCGCGTGCGAGGTCGACCGCCGGCTCCGGGGCCCGGACCAGCAGCGCTGGCTCGCCCTGATCGACGCCGACAGGACACAGCTGCGCCATGCCTTCGACGAGGCCACGCGACGTCGCGACGGTGCCAGCGCCGTGGCCATCGGCGTGGCGACGTTCTGGCACCACTGGCTCGCCGGGCGTCACACCCGCCTGCGCGACGACCTGCTCAGGGCCGTCGACCTGCCCGGACCACGGGACGACGGCTACGCCGCCGCCATGTCCTACGCGACCTCCATGCAGTTGAGCCGCCACCCCGGCGAGGAGGCCCGCATGGTGGCCGAGGCGCTCGAGCTCTTCTCCGGCCACGGGCCGGCCCGGGCGCGAGCGCAGTGGTTCGCCGGCATCACCCTGCTGTCCCTGGGCCTGCGCGCAGACGGCGAGCGGCACGTCGACGAGGCCATCGGCGTCCTCGCCGACGCCGGCGAGGAGTGGGACATGGCAGTCGCCGCGAGCCAGCGCGACTGGTTCCTCGTCGCCAGCTCGTTCGACGAGCCACGCGGCCTGCCCGACGGGCGCGATGCCGGGGCCGTGCTGCGTGAGCTCGGCGACGGGTACGGGCTGTCGCAGGTCGTGGCCCTCGACCACCGTGCAGCAGAGGCTCGCGGCGACCACGTCCGGGCCGGTGAGGCCGCCCGCGAGGCGCTGCGCCTCTCCCTCGACCACGGACTCTGGGGCCAGGCGTCCGAGTACTTCAGCGCCACGGCGACGGCCGCCCTGCGCTCCGGGGACGTGACCACGGCACACGCACACCTCGCCCGGGCCAGGACGTTCGCCGCCGACACGGTGTACCAGCGCGGTTCCCTCTTCGCGGACGGCGCCGCCGCGATGCTCGCTCGCTACGAGGGGGACCTGCCGGCTGCCCGTACCGCGTTGGAGCGCTGGCTGTCCCGGGGCGGCGTCGACATCACGCACGCCGTCGGCTCGCATCTCGAGAGCGGCTTCCTCGCGGTGCAGCAGGCGGACCTCGCTCGTGCCGAGCAGGACCTCGCGACCGTGCGTGACCTGCTGCCACCCTCGACCGACGTCCCGGTGGTGGCCGGCGTCCTGGAGCTGGCGGCCGCCGTGCGCGCCGAGAGCGGCGACGCCGCGTTCGCCGCCGAGCTTCTCGGCACGGCCGCCGCCCATCGGGACCGGAGCGGCGTACCCCTCTCCGCGCCGGCGACGCGGGACCTGTCTCGGACACACGCACGCCTCGTCGAACAGATTCCCGCGGACCAGGTGGAGGCCGCCGCCGCACGGGGGCGGACCATCGACACCGGCCGGCAGCTCACGGCGATCTTCTGACGTGACCTGACGCCCGACGAACGGTGCCCGGCGGACGACGAACGGTCCCCGGCGGACGACGAACGGTGCCCGGCGGACGGCGAGCCGAGCCAGCCACGCCCCGCCGACGCGCCGCCTCGCCGTCAGTCGCCACCCGTGTCGTCCGTGGCCACCGGTGATCGGACGGCCGGCGCGGCCGGCGGCGGGGCATCGCCGCGCTCGCTCGGTGGCGCCACCGGCAGGCCGTCGGGCTCGTCCTCCGCAGGGAGGCGCACCCCGCGCAGTCCCCGCGCGACCAGCACCAGCAGGACGGCGGCCACGACGAGTGCCGCCACCACCGACCCCGTCGTGCCGTGGGCCCAGGCGTCCTCGGTCACCGCGTGCAGGTCGCCGCCGAGCGCGCCACCGATCCCGTCGGCGACGGCGACCGCAACACCGGGGCCCTCGGTCGCCGCGTCCAGGTGCGCCGGGGACAGGCCCTCGGGCGCCCCGGATCTCAGGCTGCGACCGAAGATGCCGAGCGCCAGACTGCCCAGGGCCCCGATCCCGGTCGCGGCGCCCAGGCTCGCGCTGACGTCCTGGAGCGCGGCGGCCGGACCGGACTTCCGCATCGGCACGGACGTGACCATCAGCTGTGCCCCCAGCACCATGGGCGGACTCGAGCCGAAGGCGACGATCGACAGCGCCGCGGTGAACGCCGCGGGCGACGGAACCACGGTCAGGGCGACCAGGATGAACCCCAGCCCCACAAGGCCGGTGCCGATACCGGCGACCATCACCGCCGACGGCGTGAACCTGCGGGTGAGCAACGGCGTCACGGCCGTCGCGACGATCGCCGCGACCCCCGGGGCCGCGAGCATCAGCCCGAGCGTGCCGGTCGGTATCCCGAGCACGATCTGCAGGTGCTGCACCAGCACGAGATCGATCGTCAAGAACGCCACCTGGATGAGCAGGAAGGCGATCGCCAACCGACGCAGCAGCCGAACCGCGAACAGACCGAGGTCGAGCAGCGGGTCGGTCAGGCGCCGCTGCCTCCGGACGAAGAGCGCACCGAGGACCAGTCCCCCGCCGACGGCCGCGGCGTGGGTGGCGGTGACGCCCCGGTCGGCGATCTCCTGCAGGCCGTAGACGACCAGCATGACTGCAGCCATGGACATCACGACGCTGGTGATGTCGATCCGGTCGGTGGTCCGCTCGTGGCCGCCGGGGAAGAGCCACAGCCCGCCGACCAGAGCGACGACGGCCACCGGGACGTTGACGAGGAACACCGAGCCCCACGAGAAGTACTCCAGGAGCGCGCCGGTGAACGGTGGCCCGAGTGCTCCGCCCACGGGGAAGGCGCCCATCACGACGGCGAAGGCGATGCCACGATGCTCGGCGCTGGTGAACATCGAGCGCACCATGGCGAACACCGCGGGGGTCGTCGCCGCCGTCGCCACCCCGATGAGGGCCCGGGCGACGAGCAGCACCTCCACGGTCGGGGCGTAGGCGGCCAGCGCCGACGCCGCGCCGTAGAGCCCGAGTGCCATCAGCACGAGCACGCGGGGGCCGAGGCGGCCGGTGAGCCAGCCCATGGTGACGAGCGTGCCCGCCGCGACCAGCTCGCCGATGTGCACCAGCCACAGCGACTGCGTCGAGCTCGGCGCCAGGTCCGCGCTCACCGCCGGCAGCGCGAGGAAGAGGGCGGTGAAGTCGGTGGCCATCATGACCACCGGCAGGCCGAGCATGACGAGCGCGGCCCAGTGCCGCCACGTGGTGCCCGCCGGTGCCGACCTCACGCGGTATCGAACGGGTAGGGGCGGGCCGTCCGCGCCTCGCGCAGCGTGGTGGCCCACCAGGCGAGCTGGTCGAGGAGGCCTGCGGCGAGCCGGTCGGTCCCCGCGGCGTCGAGCGGCAAGCCGTCGTGATCGAACGCCTCCCAGAAGTTCGCGAAGGCGATCGAGTCCCGCAGGGTCACGGCATGGAACTCGGTGAACACCCCGCGCAGCGCGTCGACGGCCTGCAGGCCGCCCGTGATTCCTCCGTACGAGACGAAGCCGACGGGCTTGAGCTGCCACTCGGTGTAGAAGCGGTCGATGGCGTTCTTCAGCGACGCGGGGTAGGAGCGGTTGTACACCGGCGTCACGACGATGAACGCGTCGGCGAGCGCCAGCCTCTCTCCGAGGCGGCCCACGGTCTCGGGCACCTCCGGGGCCGTCGAGCCGACGTCGACGGGCAGGTCGTGGTCGGCCAGGTCGATGAGGTCGACCTCGAGCCCCTCCCGCCTGCGTACGTGCTCCGTGATCCAGCCGGCAGGCACCGTGCAGAAGCGGTCGGTGCGGACGCTGCCGACGACGACGGCGACCTGCGTGGTCGTATCGGTGTGCGCCGCCGTCGCGGATCGGGTGCGGGAGTGCTGATCGTGGTCGAGCTGGACAGCCATGGAGCGCCTCCTCCTGGTTCGGGTGTCTCGGTCGACATCGACCCTGGCCACGGAGGGTTGTCTCAGGGTTGCGGGAAGGCTGCGGCCCGGCCGGAGGGCTCCTGCCCCACGGTTACGGTCGAGCTCACCGGGGACGAGGAGGACAGCAGATGCTGAACGGACGCGGCCCGGACGGCCGGTACGTCCTGGTCGTCGGGGGCACCGGGATGCTCCGCCGGGCGGGCCACGAGCTGATCGGGCGCGGGCACGGGGTGCTGGCGGTGGCACGCCGCCCCGCGCGCGGGGCTCCGGTCGGGGACGGCCCCGGTGAGTACGTTCCCGTCGAGGCGGACTGGCGCCGGCCCGAGGCGCTCGGCGACGCGATCCGTACCGAGCTGCTCGGCCGAGGCGTCGCGTCCGGCGCGATCCTGGGCGCGATCGTCTGGGTGCACTCGCCCCACCGGCAGGCCGTCCTGGACCAGCTCGAGGGTCTGCTCGAGCCGGGCGCGACCGTCCTGCAGGTCTGGGGCAGCGCAGCCTCGGACCCCCGGGAGGTCATGGCGAACGACGACGGCTGTGCGGCGCGTCCGTGGCGGGCACGGCACCTGTTCCTCGGCTACCACCTGGACGAGAGGGGAGCCCGCTGGCTCACCGACGAGGAGATCTCGAGGGCCGCAGTCCGGGCGTGGGACGGGGACGGCCGGCCTTCGCTCGCTGGGCAGGTCGACCCGTGGGAGCACCGCCCCTGAGCGGGTGGCGGTCGTGACGAGCGGTGCCCACGCCCCTCACCCGGGCAGCACCTGGGTCGGCAGCCTCCTAGGCGGTCGGCACCGTCGAGGGCTCCCGGCCGGCGACCCGGTCGATGGCACGCAGGTAGGACTCCCGCTGCGGCCGCCAGTCCAGCACCGCGACGGCCCGCTCGCGGCCACGCGCGCCCATCTCCGACCTGAGCCGATCGTCGTCGAGCAGCCGCTCCACCGCGTCCGCCATCGCAGGGAGGTCGCCGTCCGGGACGTAGAGCACCGCGTCGGCACCGCTGACCCGGGTCTCCTTGAGGTCGAAGGCGACCGAGGGCAGGGCGAAGGCCATGTACTCCATCGTCTTGTTCATCGTGGACAGCTCGTTGAGCGGGGTCGCCCCGTCCGGCCCGATCCCGACGTCGGCCTGGCTGAGGTACTGCCCGATCTCCTCGGGCCCCACCCGCCCGGTGAACTCCACGTACGGATCCAGGTTGAGCTCCGTACTGAGCCGGCGGAGGTCGTCGAGGCTGTCCCCGAAGCCGAGGAGCGCGGCCCGCACCGTCGTCCGACCTCGGCGGTGGACCAGCTCGTCCATGAGGTGCAGGACGACGTCGACGTCGTCCTGCGGCCCCATGATCCCGAGGTAGACGAGCAGGTGGTCCGCGCCGCGGCGCACGTCGACCGTCGGAGCGGTCGGCCGCATCCGCGTCGTGTCGGGACCGCTGCGCACGACGCTCACCCGGTCCTGCGGCACGTCGCCGCGACGTCGGGCTATCTCCGCGTAGGACTCGTTGGTCGAGATCACGTGGTCGGCCGTGCGGAACGTCCTGCGCTCGAGCCACCTGAGCGCGGCGAGCTGCATCCGACCAGCCACCGACCTCGGGCTGCCGAACCGCGAGAGGAACAGCTCCGGGTTCAGGTCGTGGTGGTCGAAGACGAACCGGACCCCGCGCATCTTCCACAGGTGGGCGAGCAACCAGTAGGTGTCCGGCGGGTTGCACGCCTGCAGGACGTCGAAGCCGCGCTCGCGACGGACCCGCAGGCTCAGCCAGGCCGTCCGGAGCCAGGAGTAGGCGAACTCGTACGCGAACCCCGCGGCCCCCTTCGCCTCGGGCGCCGGCCGGTACTTGTACAGCGCCACGCCGTCCACGTCGTGCCGTGCCGGGTCCCCCGGCCCCTTCGGGCAGATGACGCTCACGGTGTAGCCGTGGTCGCGCAGCGCCTGGCACTCGAGCCACACCCTGCGGTCCAGCGGGACCGGCAGGTTCTGGACGATGATGAGCACGCGCTTCTTCGCCTCGTGAACTCCCATACGGAATTGTGACGCACCGGGGCGGCCGGCGGCAGCCCTTCAGCCGCCGCGCACAGGATCGTGGGTGTCGATCCAGAGGTTCGAGTCGTCCCAGTCGCTCTGGGGCCCCAGGTTGGCGACGGCTCCGTAGTTGTGGTCCGGTCCGAGCACGTTGTCGCGGAAGGTGCACGCCGCGCCGTCGGTCCCGCCCCCTCCCCCGTTGACGGTGTAGTTGCCGCCGTTGAGGTAGTTGCCCTCGACGAGGCAGTCGGTCACCGGTCCGTCGTCCTCCCCGAACATGAAGGCCGCGTTGCCGAGCACGTCCTGCTCCGGGTTGTAGACCTCGAGCGCATTGCCCCGGATGACGATGCCGCTACCGGAGACGACCTGAATCACGTCGGTATGGTTGTCGCCGACCTGGACCAGCTGGTGGATGAGCGAGTCCTCGATGGTCACGTTGCTGCCGGCGATGCGCGGCCCCTCGGCGACGTTGTGGATGTGCACCCGGCGCAGGGTGTAGCTGCTGAACGCGACGGCGGCATCAGCGCGACCCTGGCCGTCGATCTCGGAGTCCTCGACCACGAGATTGCTGCCGCCGGAGACCCGGATCGGGAAGTGTCCGGTGTTGAGGATCCGGGTGTTGCGGATCGTCACGTCGTCGGCCTCGACCGTCACCGTCCCCGTGATCTCCAGGCCCTCGACGACCGCTCCGTCCTCGTCGATCGTGAGTGATCCGGACTCCTCCAGCTCGATCCCCTCGGGCACACCGGTCGTCGTCTCGTCGGGGAAGTCGGCCCGCGTCGGCGGCGGGATCTCCGGCTCGGCGTCGACAGCGACGTCCTCTGCGGAGTCGGGCACGGCCTGCGGCTCCACCGGCGCGTCGGACGACGAGCACGCGGCCAGGAACAGGGCGGTGGTGACGGCCAGAAGCCCACCCGTTCGTCGATGCGAAGCAGCCATGTCGGCTCCCTGGGGTCGGACCTCGGTCGGCCCGGACGCGCTGGACCTACCACCTAGTCAAGCGTGCCGCAAGTCCGGGGTCAACGGTCCGCCGACCGGAGGCTGCTACGTTCGCCGTCGTGGACCCTGTGGCCAGTGTGATCATCCCGGCACTGAACGAGGCCGGGACGATCGGCACGCAGCTCGGTGCGCTCGCCCGCCAGGAGATCGACGCCGACTGGGAGGTCGTCGTCGTCGACAACGGCTCCACCGACCAGACCGTCGAGGTCTGTGAGTCCTTCGCCGCCACCCTCCCGCTGAGGGTCGTCACGGCCGAGCGCCCCGGCACGAGCGCGGCGCGGAACCGGGGGGCCGCCGAGGCCTCGGCCGACCTGCTCCTGTTCTGCGACGCGGACGACCAGGTGTCCCCGGGGTGGGTGAGCGCCATGATCGCCGCCCTGGACCAGCACGACGCGGTCGGCGGCGGCATCGAGAACGACCTGCTCAACGGCGAGCGGCCCGGCTACATGCCCCGGCATCCCGACCGTCTCCCGGTCGTCGCCGGGTTCCTCCCGAGGTCGATCAGCGCGAACCTGGCAGTCCGTCGCTCCGCCTTCGAGGCGGTCGGCGGTTTCGCCGAGGACTACACGTACGGCTCGGACGACACCGAGTTCTGCTGGCGGCTGCAGCTGGCGGGGTTCAGCCTCGGCTACGCCCCCGACGCCGTGGTCCACTACCGGCACCGCTCCACGCTCCGGTCGGTGGCGGTGAAGGCCTTCAAGGCCAACCAGTCCCGCGGGCGCCTGTTCCGTGACTACGGCCCGCAGGGCATGCCGCAACCCCGCCTGGTCGGGGTGGCCGGTCGCTGGGCCCGCCTGGCCGTCGCGCTCCCCGGGGTCCCGTTCTCCCCCCGGCTGCGCTGGTGGTGGGTGGAGCAGGCCGCCGGCGCCGCGGGTCGGGTCGACGGCAGCGTCCGGCACCGCGTGCTCTACCTCTGATCCGCGCCCTACCTCTGAGCCGGTGGCCCGGGCCGGCGCGCCATCCTCCGCAGGTGCACGCCCACGCGCAACGCCCGCACGTAGCTGAACGCGGCGGCGTACCGCACCCGGCCCGGGGCGTCGGTCGGGGCCGGTCGGGACCCGCCCCAGACGCGCAGCCAGATCGACATCCCGCCCCGCGCCTCCCGCCAGGCCCGGCGCGCCAGCGCCCCGCGACCGAGGTGCTGGGTCCGGTCGGCGATGCCGTTCGCGACCCGTACCGACTTGCGCCCCAGCTCCCGCCAGGTGCTCCGGGCAGGATGGTCCACCACCACCTGCGGTGCGAACACCAGGCGGCCACCGCTGCCGACCAGGCGGGTCCCCCAGTCGGTGTCCCCTCCCGACTTCAGTCTGGCATCGAAGGGTCCCACCCGGTCGAAGACCTCCCGGGTGACGAACACGTTGGCGGTCGCGGCGAACGACCACTCCTCGACGTACCTGCGCTGCTGGAACTCGTTGTGGGCCTCGAAGTGCTCCGGACCGGTGCGCCGGTGCGGCCCGTGCGGGAAGAAGATCTCGATGGCGCCTCCGATCGCGTCGGGGCGGGGATCGGCGTGCAGCGCTGCGACGCCGAGACGCAGCCAGTCGGGGCGGGGCACGCAGTCGCTGTCGGTGAAGGCGAGGACCTCGCCGGTCGCCTCGAGCACCCCGGTGTTGCGCGCGGCGTAGGAGCCACGGCGGGCCTCGTGGAGCAGCCGGAACCGGGGGTCCTCCGGCACGGCGGCGGACACGTCCTCGCTCGAGGCGTTGTCGACCACCAGCACCTGGACGCGGTCGGCGGGGTAGTCCTGACGCTGCAGCGCCGCCAGGCAGCGACGCAGGGCCGGGACGTCGTTGTAGACGGGAACGACCACGCTCACGGTCGGGTGCGTACTCATGCTCACCAGCCCTCTCGCCATTCTCGACGACGTCGCCAGCTCTCCTGCCAGTGCTGCGCGGGATGAGCTCGCCGACCACCGGCGGGACGGAACCTCGCCCCCACGGCGCGCAGGCCGGTGCCGGCGACCAGCAGCTGTGCGGCCAGCGCCCCGAGGGGGCGGGGGTAGTGCCGGCGGTAGGTGGTCGCCCGTCCGCGCAGGACGAGGGGGAGGCGGTTGGAGCCGGCCGAGGAGGAACCGACCTCGTGGCTGTAGATCGCCTCCCGCGTGACCCGGGGCGACCAGCCCGCCCGGCGGGCCCGCAGGCAGAGGTCGACGTCCTCGCCGTAGAGGAAGTAGCTCCGGTCGAAGCCGTCCAGCGCGTCCCACACCTCGCGCTCCACGAGCATCATCCCGCCGCTGACGACGGGGACCGCCCGAGAGGTCTCCAGCCAGTCGCGGCCGGACTCGGGGTCGAGGACACGGGAGCCGGGAAAGACGCTCGACGCACCGGAGGCGAAGCACAGAGCCGACCACATCGTCGGCCGTCCCATCCAGGACTGGTGGTCCGTCCCGCCGTCCGGCAGCACGGACCTCCCCCCGACGATGCCGGCCCCCGGATGGCTGTCGGACGTCCGGACCAGGGTGTCGATCGCGGAAGCGTCCACGACCGCGTCGGGGTTGAGGAAGAGCAGGGCGGACGCCGTCGACGCCTCGGCCCCGGCGTGGCAGCCCACGGCGAAGCCGTCGTTGTCGTCCCGCAGGATCAGGGTCAGCCGGTCCGAGATCCCGGAGACGGCGTCCGCGACGTCGTCGTCGGACCCGTTGTCCACGACGATGATGCGGGCGTCCGGGAACCTCTCCAGGGCGGGCTCGACCGACGCCAGGCAGGTACGGATGTCGTCCGCGCTGCGGTAGGTGACGATGACGACGTCGAGCCGGGCGCTCACAGCGCGCCCCTGGCCCGCTCGCGGGCCCACCGGCGGTAGGAGGCCCCGGCCCGGGCCCGCCCGGCCCCCAGCCACGACCGCCCCCGACGCAGCCCGGTGGACGCCACCCTGACCGGCAGCCGGGTCAGACGTCGGGCACGGAAGGTGGCACGGTGCAGGTGCTGGCGCCAGGTCGGGTCGCCCAGCAGGGAGGCCCGGGGCAGGCCGAGGAACGGCTGCCAGCCGGCTTCGTAGGACATCTCGCCGACGGGCACGTCACCGGTGAAGTCCTGCGGCGGTCCGACGAAGCCGTAGATCTGGTCGAAGTCGGGAGCCTGCCCGTCGTAGCGGTGGCTGAACTCGTAGTCGACGAGCCGCAGCTCGCCGCCGGGTTCGAGGAGGAAGTTCTGCGGCTTCGCATCGATCAGGTCGAAGCCGCGCGCGTGGACCTCGCGGAGCACCCGCATCATGTCGTGGGCGACCCGCAGCGGCACGAGCCGGCCGTCCGGACGGTCCGGCAGGTCGGCGAGGCCGTTGTCGAACAGCTCGGTCTCGAACCAGTTGGGGCCGACGTCCAGCAGGGTGGGGACGGCGGCGACCACCGGGCCCAGCTCGCGCATGGTCGCGACCTCGCGCTCCAGGTGTCGCGCTCCGTGCGGGGCGAAGGTCTTGCGCAGCACCCGCCGGCCGTCCTCACGCTCGACCACCTCCACCTTCGCGCGGCGCCCTCGACGCAGCACATCCACCACCGGCACGCCAGTCCGGTAGTCGTCGCGGCGGCGGGCCACCTGCGCCCTGAGCTCGGCCGTCTCCTCGGGCAGGGCGAGGGAGAGGTACTCCCAGGTCTCGAACTCGTCGTCCGAGGAGTGCACGGGGTTGAACGACTGCGCGGCACCGACGCGCGCCTCCACCAGCTCCCGCATGTCGACCTTGACCTGCAGCACGTCGCCGTTGGTCAGCCGTGGGTACCGCGCCAGCAGCGAGCTGTTCGGCGGTCGGGGGCCGTAGTGCACGGCGACGACGACGAGGACCGGGTCCCCGCCGCTGAGGGGGTAGGGCCCGCGCCCCCAGTTCCCCCCGCGCACCAGCTCCACCGAGGCCTGACGGGCCGCCCCGGACAGCTCGCGCACCGCGAGGATCTCGAACTCCAGGGACTCGATCACACCGAGCACCTCGGCCTCGTCCAGGACCGAGAGCGTGCGCTCACGGACGAAGAACACCGTCGGCTCCGGCAGCTCCGCCGGCTGCTGGTCGGCCGTGGGGAAGAACCGCCGCCGGACCCAGGGATTGTCCTCGGCGAGCCTGCGCAGCGTGTCCAGCGGTGGCCGCCAACCCTGCTCCTCGAGCACCGCGTCCACGTCCTCCAGCCCCGTGGGGAAGTCCCGGCCGAGGGAGGCCGCGACCTCTGCGAGCGTCGCCGCGTAGTCGTGGTCGGGCCGCGGCTCCTGGGCGACGAGCGCGGAGGCCAGGCCCGAGGCGGGGCCCTTGTGGTAGACCGCGTGGTAGGCCAGCGAGTGGAGGTGATCCTCCGCGGACGGCACCCTCGCCCCGCTGACGTGCGTGTCCGCCCGTTCCAGCATCCGCGTGGCCAGCCGGGGCGGGTAGTAGGCCATCCCCCGGTAGTCGGCCCCCTCCAGGCCGGTCTCGCTGTAGATGTCGACCGGGATGGTGCCGGGCTCCTCGGCGAGGATCTCGTGCAGCCGGTGCAGGTGCCGGTCCGCGACCATCAGGTCGAGGTCCTCGCCCGGGGCCAGGTCCGGCAGCTGGTCGAACCAGCGCAGGACGACATAGTCCAGCCCCTCCTGCTGAAGCCGCCGGATGAGCCCGGGCACGCCGACGGCCTCGGAGAGGTAGTGCCGTGGTCGGGGCCGTCGGACCGGCTGGGCCTCGTAGACCAGGAACCGGCTCTCCCCGCACGTGCGGACCCCCAGCAGGCGCACCCGGCGCAGGAGCCGCGAAACGGCGAGCGCACCCCAGGTCTCCACCCGGGCCGACGGCGAGGTCAGCTCGACGGCGATCCGACCCACGTGGGAGAGGTCCCTCAGGCCCCACACCGCACGGGCGACGGGTGCCCGCAGGATCAGCAGGTCGGTGTCGTGGCGGAAGGCCTGCTCCGGCGCGACGACACGATGGAAGCGACCGGCGTACCGGTCGGGGACGTCGTCGAGGAAGGCCTGGTCCTGCGGCAGCACCAGTCCGAGGTAGCGATGCGCCCCGACGGCGGCGAGGGCGTCCGCGACTCCTTCGTCATGGACCCCGACGTCCAGCACCCGGGACGCCGGCGTCACGAGCCGCTCGAGCGTCACGGACGCACTCTACGACAGCCGACCACCCTCGAGAGGCCCTTGCGGCGTTCACGCGGCGTCAGGCGGGAGCGTCCGGCCGGGACGGCCGCCCGGAGGTGGCGGGAGGGCTACGCTCACCTTCCGATGGGCGTTCCGTCCCCCCAGGAGGCACCCCGTGACGAGCTCTCCCCCACAACCTGCGCAGCCCTCGGACCGGGGCGGCGGCGGGCGGCTCGTCGTGGCGCGGCGCGCCCGACGTGCGTGGCGTGAGCTGTCGCCCTTCTTCCGTGGGTCCGGGCTCCTGCTCACGGCCCTGGTCGCCGTGTCGGTGCTGGCCGGGCTCAGCGAGGCGGGCCTCCTCGCTCTCATCGCCGCGGTGGCGGCGGCGCTGTCCACCGGCGAGTCCGAGGTCACGCTCGGCCTCGGGCCGATCACGCTCTCGTCGGGCGTCGAGGTCACGTTGCTCGCCGGCGTGGGGCTGGCGCTGGTGCGCGCCGGGCTGCAGCTGCTGCTGGCCTACATCCCCGCCCGGCTCGGGGCCAACGCGACCGCCGACCTGCGACGCCGGCTGTTCGACGCGTTCACCCAGGCTGCCTGGCCGATCAAGGCGTCGGAGCGTGACGGGCACTTCCAGTCGTTGATGAACGCCCACATCACCTCGACCAGCCTGGCCATCGTCAACATCGGCAACGGCTTCTCGGCGCTGTTCACCTTCGGCACGATGCTGGTCTCCGCCCTGGTCCTCAACCTGACCGCGGCCCTCGCCCTCAGTGCGAGCTCCCTGGTCCTCTTCCTCGCCCTGCGCCCGCTGGCGCGCCGGCTGAGGCGGCACGCCAAGGCGCTCAGCGGGGAGAACATCGAGTACTCGAAGGGCGTCCAGGAGATCGTCCTCGTGGCCGAGGAGACCGAGGTCTTCGGCGCCTCGGACACCTACCGGTCCGGGGTCTACGAGACGATCGACAACGTGCGCCGGCCCCTGCTGCGCACCCGGTTCCTGTCCGCGGCGGTGCCCGCGGTCTTCCAGAGCGCGGCCCTGCTCCTGCTCATCCTGGCGCTTTTCGCCGTCTCCCTGACCGGGGTGGGGCAGATCGCCACCCTCGGGGCCGTCGTGCTCATCCTGTTCCGCACGCTCACCTACGCGCAGCAGGTCCAGACCGCGGTCACCAGCCTCGACGAACGCATCCCCTTCATGGAGCGGCTCGCCCGGGCGCTGCACAGGTACGAGGCGAACCCCCAGCAGGACGGCGAGAACGACCTGCCCGAGATCCGCACGATCGGGTTCGACCAGGTGCACCACAGCTACCGGTCCGACCGGCCCACGCTGACCGACCTCAGCTTCACCGCGGGCCGCGGCGAGGCCATCGGCGTCGCCGGACCCTCCGGGGCCGGGAAGTCGACCGTCGTGCAGCTCCTGCTGCGGCTGCGCGAGCCCACCGGCGGTCGGGTCGAGGTCAACGGGACCGACGTGCGCGACTTCCGGCGCGACCAGTGGCGGCAGCGGGTGGCCTACGTGCCCCAGGCCCCCCAGCTCGTCTGGGGGACGGTCGCGGACAACATCCGCTTCTTCCGCCCGCACCTGACCACCGAGGACGTCGAGGCGGCCGCCGCACGGGCCAACATCCACGAGGAGATCATGTCCTGGCCGCAGGGCTACGACACCGTGGTGGGCCAGCGCGCCTCCGCCGTCTCCGGCGGTCAGCGTCAGCGGCTGTGCCTGGCCCGCGCCCTGGCCGGATCGCCCGAGGTGCTGATCCTGGACGAGGCGACCAGCGCGCTGGACGTGCGGTCCGAGGCCCTGGTCAACGACTCGCTGAGCCAGCTGCGCGGGTCGGTGACGATCATCCTGGTCAGCCACCGCCCCTCGGCACTGTCGATGTGCGACCGGGTGATGGTCCTCGTCGACGGCCGGTTGCAGAGCATGGACGCGCCCTCGGTCCTGGCGTCCAGCAGCGCCTTCTACCAGGAGGTGACCCGGCTGTCGGGCGGTCGGCAGAGCTGACCGGGCCCCGCGGCGGAGCCGACCGGCCCGGACGGGCGCGGCCGCCCACCCCCGCGGCTACGCCTGGCCGGTCACCACGACCCCCGGCCCCGCAGCCGTCGTTGCACCCGCTTGACGAGGTTGCGCCGCCTGAACCGCCACCCCGAGTACTCCCGCAAGTCCAGCGACGCGGCCTGGACAGCGACAGCCGACTCGTGCTCCTGCTGGGCCCACTCCGCCACCGTGGAGATGCCGAGCGCCTGCGCGGTCAGTGGCATGCGACGGTGGAAGCTCTCGTCGTCGGGGAAGAGGGTGTGCGGCGAGCGGGGGTCGTCCAGGTTCTCCTCCCGGACGAAGGGGTAGAGCCAGCCGTTGACGGCGCCGTGCCTCGCGAGCTCGATGCAGTAACGGGTGAAGGACTGGCCGTCCCTGATCGGACCGTGCCGCTCGACGAGCGCACGGGGCAGCAGGTAGCCGCTGCCCTGGACCCAGTGGTTGCGCAGCAGGCTGACACCTGAAGCGAACGTCTGGATCTTGCGCTCGGCCAGCTCCGGCACGAAGTCCTCGTCCCGGAAGCGCCAGCAGCCGATCGCCCCGAACTGCGGGTCGGCACGATGGGCGTCCCGCAGCTGCTGGATCCACCCCGGCTCGGGCATGCAGTCGTCGTCGACCTTCGAGACGAAGGCTCCGTCGCTCTCCTGCCACAGCCAGTTGGTCGGCGGGCGGAGCCGGACGTTCTCGCGGCTGTGGTGGAAACGGTGGACCCGCGGGTCGGCGGCGAACGACCGCACCACCTCGAGCGTCTCCTCGTGGTCCCCGTTGTGCCAGAGCCACACGCGGGTACTCTCGTCGCACGTATCGAGCAGATGGGGCAGGGTCCGCCGAACATGCTCCGGGCTATTGTAGGTAATCATCAGCACATCGACGTCTGATCGCATCGGCCCGGCCCTCTCGTAGGGAGATCGAGGCTCCACCGGCGGAGTCACCCGTCTCCCCCTCGTGTGGGGACCGAGCCTCCGTCGGCGGAGTCACCCATCTTAGGAGCATCGCTCGTATGGACCTGTTCTCGATAGCCGGGGCGATGATCCGACGCTGGTACCTCACGATCCCGTTGCTGCTCCTCGTCGCCTTCTTCGCCTATCGGTCCTACGCGGCGGTCGAACCCCTCTACATGTCCACCCGGTCAGTCGTGGTGCTGCCGAGCCTGCCGGAGGAACCAGAGGTGGGGTCGCCGGTCGACGAGACCGAGGACCCGTCGGAGCCCGACAACCCGTACTCCGGACAGGGCGGCTCACGCTTCGCCGTGGCCGTCCTGGCCCGCAACATCAACAGCTCCGCCTTCGAGGAGCGCCTCGGCCTGGACGAGAGCCTGGAGCAGGAGTTCGAGGCCAACAGCTCGAGCGAGCAGCCGATGATCCACATCGAGGCCACCGCCCCCAGCGAGGAGGCCGTCCACGACCTCCTGGAGACGGTCGTCGCCGAAGCATCCGTCGTGCTGGACGAGTTCCAGGCCGAGGCCGGCGCACCCGAGGTCACCCGGTACCGCATCGCCCCGGCGGTGCCGGCGGGCCCGGTCGAGGACGTCACCCCGAGCCGACTGCGAGGCGCAGGGGCCATCGCCGCCCTCGGGGGCGGGCTCACCGCCGTCGTCGTCGTCGGACTCGACGCCCTCCTGGCGGCCCGGCTCCGGCGGCGCCGGGCCGCGACGGAGCAGGGCGAGAACGACGGCGCGCCGGACGGTGGCGACCACCTGCGGGACGACGACGCGCACGAGCAGACGCGCACCGGCCGCGCCCGGACCGGAGCCCGGTCCGGAGCGCCCACCGCAGCGCCCACCGCAGCGCGCACCGGAGCGCGCACCAACCGTGCCAAGACCGGAGCGCGGCGGCGGTCGCGCTCCGGCAAGGCACCCACCACACCGAAGGACTGACCGTGACGGTCCACCAGGAGCCGCCGACCTCCGCCCGGCGGTCGTCTCGTGAGAGGCGCCCACAAGGACCGTGGGGTGCCCTGCTGGCCCTTCCCGTCGTCGCGCTGGTGATCCCGGGCTCGCTCGTCCTGGCCGGACCGCTCAGGTCCAACGGGTGGCCGGCTCGCCTGCTCGTCTTCTGGATCGCGAGCATGGTCGTCCTCGGCTGGATCGCGCGGCGCCCCCGTCGGAGCCCCCTGGCACCCGGGCGGGTCGCACCCGCCGAGGCCGGCACCTGGCTGCTGATCATCGGTCTGCTCGCCGGGCTCGGCGGCGCGTTCGTCCGGGACCTCAGCGAGCTGGAGGCGGCCGGGACGCTGCGCTTCGCGCTGGTGCTGTTCCCCCTCGCCATCCTCGCCGTGGGCATCTCGACGCTGGCGGACTCGCGCCGGGCCGACCTCCTCCTGGCCGGACTCCTGGTGGGGGCGACCATCGGCGGCCTCATCGCGATCGCCCAGTTCGTGGTGCCCTTCGACTGGGCCGGGCTGCTGCAGGTACCTCCTCTGCAGAGCGACGATCCCAGCGGCGGCGGATCACGAGGGGGGTTCACGCGGATCAGCGGTGCCGCCGGCCACGCGATCGAGCTCGGGGTCATCAGCGGGGCCGCCCTGCCGCTCGGCATGCATATGGCCAGGTTCGCGGCGACCCGTCAGGCCCGGGTGCTCGCGGCGATCGCCGTCGCCGTCCTCGTCGTCAGCATCCCGCTGTCCGTCTCGCGCTCAGGAGTACTGGTGGCGATCCTCGCCGTCGGGATCTACGCGGTCAGCCTCGACAACCGGCAGCGGCTCACCGTGCTCGTCCTGGCGCTCGCGGGGCTCGCCGTCTTCCGGGCCGCCGTGCCGGGGCTGCTCGGAACCGTGGTGGCGATCTTCGGGGGCGCGTCCACCGACGACAGCATCACCGGCCGGACCGAGGACTACGCCCTCGTCAACGAGCTGTGGAGGGAGCAACCCGTCCTCGGCCACGGCCTGGGCACCTTCCGGCCCGAGGAGTACTTCTTCCTCGACAACCAGTACCTGATGGCGCTCGTCGAGGGGGGCGTCCCCCTGCTGGCCGCCACCATCGCCTTCTTCCTGCTCGCGATGGCGAGTGCGCGGGGCGCCGTACGGCGCGCATCCCACCCGGAGTACTCCTCGCGGGGCCAGGCCGTGCTGGCGTCGATCGTCGCGATCGCCATCTCCGGCACGTTCTTCGACCTGTTCAGCTTCGAGCAGGTGACGGTCATGACGTTCGTGCTCACGGGCGTCGCCGGGGCGATCTGGCGCCACGGCGTGGCCAGCGGCCACCCGCTGCCCATGCCCGCGGAGCGGTTCCGGGCAGCGATGTCCTCCCCGACCGCGAGTCGCTAGGCACGGCTACTCTCGTCCCGCAACCACGTGTTGAAGTCGCCCCGCCGGACTGCGGCCCGCGCCCGCCACGCGGCGAGCCCGGTGACGGCCACGAAGACCGGCACCCTGGGTGCGAGCGCCGGCCTGCGCCGGACCAGGCGCAGGAGCTCGGCCGGCCGCGTGCGCGAGTCGGCGCGCCGGAGCCGACCGGCGTCGGCCTGCGCGTTGCCCGTGCGCACCCGGATGCGGCGGCGCAGCAGGTCCCGGACCGTTCTCGGCGGCCGGACGACCACCGTCACGGACTCGTCCACCCCACGCTCGTGCGGGGCGCAGAGCTCGGAGATCACGAGGTCGTCCGACATCGCGGGCGGGAGCTCCGCATATCGCCGGTGCCCCTCCTCGGACAGCGCGATGACGCCGCGTCCGAAGAGCCCCTCGCGCACCTGGGGCAGCTCCTGCCAGACCTCGTAGTACGAGCGCGCCAGCAGGCCGACGCCGTCCAGCGGGACGCGCCGCCCGGGGGCGCGCGCCAGGAGCGGTCCCGTGCGTACCGCGTCGGCGAGCCGCAGCACGGCGTCGGCCCCGATCTCGACGTCGGCGTCCACGTAGACGCGGGGGTAGACCGAGGCGACCTCGCTGCCCGCACGCATCGCGAGGTGCTTCGACGGCTGCGGGATCTCGACGACCGTCACGCCCGGGAAGTCAGCCGCCCGCTCCGCCGTCGCGTCGGTGCACCCGTTGCAGACCACGACGACCTCGAGCCGGCGCCCGTCAGCCGACGCGGTCAGCCCGGTCAGCAGACGCCCGATCGACCGTTCCTCGTCGTGAGCAGGGACGATCACCGAGGCGGCCGGGACGGTGTGGCCCTTCATGTCACCATGCTGCCAGACTCTGCCCATCGTCGGGCAAAGACGCAGGAAGGGGTCCCCCATGATGCTGCGTGCCGGCTGGGCCACGAGGATGGAACGGCTCTCTCGTACGCGCGGCGCGCGGCGACGGACCCGTGAGCTGGCCCGGACCGCGGAGCACCTGCTGCGGCCCGGGCTCTACCTCCGCGCGGGTGAGAGCATCTGGCGTCACTGGCGCGCCGTCCTGCCTCGTCACCTGCGACAGAGCAAGCTCGACGCACGCTCCGGCACGCCGCGCGCGCTGATCGTCAACGCGGCCCACCGCCTCCTCCCGCCCCTTGTCCTCCGGGTGGGGCGGGGCCGCGGGGGGAGCTTCTCGATCGTCGTGTCGGCCGACGACGGGGGCCTGGTGCTCCTGGCGCCCGAGCACGGTCGGGTCGCGCGCACCTACGGGTCGCGCCGGATCGACGACGACTACGTCAGCCTCCGACGCCGCTTCGAGACGCACGTGGTGACGCCCGCATTCGAGGTGCGGGACGGCGGCCGTCTGCTCGTCGAGGAGTTCGTCCACGGCGACCACTTCCTCGATCTCGAGCCCGACCATCAGCTCGGGGTGGTCCGCGACCTGGTGCGCCGGTACGCCGAGCTGGGCACGCACGAGGGAGAGGGCGACTCGCGTGACCCCGTCGCGACGACGCGGGCCGCCGTCGCGCGGGGCAGCCCGCCGGGCGAGGTGGCCGAGCTGCTCTCCTCATCCAGGATCGAGGCGTGGTCGCGCGCCTGGCCGCTCGTCCCCTCCGCCACCGATGCCAACGTGAAGAACCTGATCATCCGGTCCGACCGGACCCCCGTACTCATCGACCTGGGCAGGATCCGCCTGGACCCGGTCTTCTACTACCCGGTCGGGGTGGTGGTCATGGCGAGAGGACACGTGCTGGACCGGTTCCTCGCCGGAGACCTGGACGACGATCTTCACGCGCTCGCCCCCGGCGGCACTGCGCAGAACCGGCTGGACGACGAAATTCGGCGGAGCCTGCTGGCGCTCCGGGTGGCCATGGTCAGCTACCGACGGGCGAGCACGTCAGGAACCTTCGACCGAGCCGCCTTCGACGACATCCTGGCCTATCGCTGGTCGGCCCTGTGGTCGGGAGTACCGGCGACCTACACCGGGTCGTACCCGGCCGACTCGAGATCCGCACCCGGCCCCTCCTCGGCCCCGGGCGCCGGCCCCGCATCGGGTTCCAACGAGGGTCGCACGGCCTGAGCAGGGCCCGGACCCGCGTGACGCGGAACATCAGAGCGCGCCGTTCGTCCGGTCGTCCGGTGACCACGACCGGCCCGCCGACCTGGCCGCCGCCACCACGCTGTCGAGCACCCGCCCGAGCTCGCCCGCGGTCATGGTGTGGAACATCGGCAGGACCACGGTCGAGTCCGTCAGCCGCTCCGTGACCGGCAGAGGGGGCGCGGGGACCGTGCGCCTCGCGTACGCCGGCTCGCGGTGCGTCGCCATGACACCGCGCCGGGCCGAGATGCCGTCGGCGGCCAGCCATGCCAGCAGGTCGTCGCGCCCCATCGGGAAGCCGGGCAGCACCTCGACCCAGAAGGACTGGTAGTTCGTGGTCCCGTACGGGGGGTCGGCCACGCAGCGCAGGTCCGGCAGGCTGTCGAGGACGCTGCGGTAGTCGGCCGCCAGGGACCGGCGTCGTCGCACCATCTCCGGCAGGCGCTCGAGCTGGACGAGACCGACGGCGGCCTGCAGGTCCGTCATGCGGTAGTTGAAGCCGACCTCGGCATAGCTCGCGTCGGCGGCCGGCACGCCGGCGTGCCGGTCGGCGGCCGAGACGTCCATGGCGTGCTCGCGCAGCCTGCGCGCCCGCGCCGCCCACTCGGGATGGGACGTGGTGAGCATCCCGCCCTCACCGGTCGTGACGAGCGTTCGCGAGTGGAAGGACCAGGTGGTGACGTCGGCCCCGACACCCACCGGCGCACCGGCGTAGGTCGAGCCGGCCCCGCAGGCCGCGTCCTCCACCAGCACGAGGGAGTATCGGTCGCACAGCTCGCGCAGCGGGCCGAGGTCGACCGGGACGCCGCCCTGGTCGGCGACGATCACCGCGGTCGTCGCCGGGGTCAGCGCCGCCTCCACGGTCCGCGCGGTGACGTTGCCGGTCGTCGGGTCGACGTCGGCGAAGACCGGCCGGGCCCCCACGTAGGTCGGGGCGTTCGCGGTGGCGATGAACGACAACGACGGGACGACGACGTCGTCGCCGTGTCCCACGTCCGCCACCGTGAGGGCGAGGTGCAGGGCCGCGGTGCCCGACGACGTCGCGACCGCGTGCGGCACGCGCTGCGCCCGGCTGAACGCGCCCTCGAAGTCGGCCGTCCGCGGCCCCTGGGCGAGCCACCTGGAGGCCAGGACGTCGGTGACGGCCGCGACCTCCTCGGCACCCAGCCACGGCCGGGTCACGCCGATCCGGTCCACCGTCGTCGCCGTCTGTTCCATCGGAACCCCTCCCCCTGTGCTGTGCGCCGACGGTCGCCGCCGACGCCGTCTGCCGAGATGCTCATCAGTACGCGCCGTCGGGTCTGACCATGACCTTGACGGTGCGCCACATGATCATGAGATCGCCGGTGACCGACCAGTTCTCGACGTAGTAAAGGTCCAGGCGGACGCTCTCCTCCCAGTCGAGGTTCGACCGGCCGTTGATCTGCCAGAGCCCCGTGAGGCCCGGCTTGATGTAGAGCCGACGGCCGGTGTGGCCCTCGTAGGTGGCCACCTCCTCCGGCAGCGGGGGGCGGGGGCCGACGAGCGACATGTCGCCGCGCAGGACGTTCCACAGCTGCGGGAGCTCGTCGAGCGAGTGCCGGCGCAGCACGGCACCCACGCGGGTGACCCGGGGGTCGTCCTTCAGCTTGAACAGCGGGCCGGCGCCCTCGTTCCGGGCCGCGAGCGCCGCCTTGTCCTGCTCGGCGGTGGCGACCATGGTGCGGAACTTGCCCATCCGGAACGGCCGCCCGTACCGGCCGGTCCGCGTCTGGGAGAAGAACGCTCCGCCGGGCGAGTCCCACCTGACCATCAGGGCGACGGCGAGGAGCAGCGGCGAGGCGATCAGCAGGCCCGCGCCCGCACCAAGGATGTCGAGCCCCCGCTTGACCACGTGGCGGCCGCCCTCGAACCGGGGCTGGTCCACGTGCAGGAGCGGCAGGCCCTCGACGGGGCGCATGGTGATGCGCGGACCGGCGACGTTGACCAGGGAGGACACGAGGACGAGCTCGGTCCGGGTCCGCTCCAGGGACCAGCCGAGCGTGCGGATGGCGCTCGTGCCTGCACGCAGCGGGCCGGCGACGACCACCGAGTCGGCCCCCAGCTCGGTCACCGCCTGCGGGACGCGCTCGACGCCGTAGAAGGTCGGGGGCGCCGGCGGGCCGTCCCGGTCGGGGTCGCCGGTCCCGGCGTCCTCGGGTGCCGGCCCCGCCGGCGGGTCGGTGGGGACGTCGAGGACGACGCCGACCACGCGGTAGCAGACGGCGGAGCGGCGGGCGATCTGACGGGTCACGTACGCCACGTCGGCCGGCTGACCGACGACGACGACGTCCGACAGCGCGACGCCGCGCAGGCGCAGCCGGTGCAGCCACGTCCGCCACACCCAGCGGCCCACCACGAGGGCGGCCAGCCCGACGGGCAGGCTGAGCGTCAGGTGCGGGCGCGCGTGCGCGGAGAGGTCCGCGCCGAGCAGGACCGTGACCGAGCAGGCGATGCCGGCCGTGGCGGCGGTCGCACCGACGACGCGCTTGTACTCCTCGGCCCCGACCGCCATCCGGCGCGGGGACCGCGTGCGGAACAGCTGCAGGGCCAGGCTCCAGACCAGGACGAGCCCGACTCCGAGGGCGACCGTGGCCCCGGCGGCGACGTCGCCCGATGCCCACGTCCCCCAGGCGACGGCCAGGAGGATGACGCCGAGGTCGGTGGCGTGCACCCGTCGTCGGTAGCGCCGCGACCAGTCGACGCGGCGGTGGACGTCGGGCGGGTCCGGTGCGACGTCGGGCCGCAGGGGGCTCATGGCCGCAGGGGCCGGGCTCAGGACCTCGGGCGCGGGTCCCGCGTCCGTGTGCGGGACGGTGGCGGGCGTGGGTACCTCGAGGACGCGGGCGCCGAGGGCGCCGAGCGTCCCGGTGCGCGCCGACCTCGGTCGGTCGTGGGTCGTCGTCGACTGCGAGTGCACGGGGGCCTCCGGGGGGTGGCAGCACCGGCGCGCGTGGGGGGCGCTGCGCCGGGTCTCCGACGGCGGGTCCGTCGGTCCGTCCTCGACGCTAGGAACGGCCGGTCGCCCGTACATCGGTGGGCGGTACTCGCTCGCCCCCCCCGGGGACCACGTGGAACCACGTGGTCGATGCGCACCGACCACCTGGACGGGTCAGGGCCAGACGTCCCGGAGCTCGGTGCGGTCGCTGATGCCCAGCTTGGCGAAGGCCCGGTAGAGGTGCCCCTCCACGGTCCGGGGCGAGACCACGAGGGTCCTGGCGATCTCGCCGCTCCGACGTCCCTCGAGCGTGAGCCGGACGATCTCGAGCTCCCGGGGCGTCAGCGCCCCCAGGTCCAGCGCCGACCGCACGTACCGGCCGGGCACCCCGCCGAGCTCTCCGACGACCCCGTGCAGGTGCCGCAACGCCTCGCCGCGCCGCCGCAGGTCGTTCGCCCGGTCGTGGAGCCGGACCACGCGTGCCCACGCGTCCGCCGCGACCACCGGGAAGCCCTCGGTCATGGCCTGCTCAGCCACCTGGGACAGGCGCACGGGGTCCCCGGCGATCGCCGGGTCGTGGGCACGCACGACGAGGTCGGCCCGTGGCCCGTCGAGCAGGAGGCCCGCCCGGTGGATGGCCGCGACCAGCTCGTCGTCCGCGGTGTCGGGGTCCCGGACGGCGGACGCGACGAGCAGGATCTCCAGCGCGACGGCGGGGTGCGCGGCGACCTCCGCGTCAGCGACGATCCGCGCCCACGCCGGGGGTTTCCCGGGCGCGTGCTCCCGCCCGGCGTCGTCGACGACCTCGGCGACGCCGGACGCGAGCAGCCGGCGCTCGGTCCGACCGTGGGGCCCCGCGTCCCGGACGCGGTCCACGAGCGACGTGCCGCCCGCGGGTGCGCCGACGGGCGGGGCGGCGGAGGCTCCCTCGAGGGCGGTGACCAGGGGCCGGAGGCGGACCGGGTCCCACTGGTCGAGGTCCGACGCCGCGTCGCGGAGCACGTGGCCACCCGGCCGCACGCGGCCGCGAGCGAGCTCGACGAACCCGTCGAGGGACTGCAGGGTGCCGGCCCAGGCGTGGCTCCGGTACGCCGACCCGCCGCGCCGGTCGGCCACGACCCGGGCGGCACCGTCGACGTCCCCGACGAGCAGCAGCGCCTCCACCAGGTGCACGACCGCGTGCACGCCCAGGAGCGCCGACACCCGTGCGTCCCCCGCCACCAGCGCGTCGGCCTGCGCGGCGTCGTCCGCGGCGTCGACGAGGCGCCCCGCCCGCGTGAGCAGGCATCCTCGTACCCAGTGCGCGACGCAACGCATCACCGTCGGGGCCTCAGGGTCCGTGGCGACCGCGGAGCTCAGGTCGAGAAGCCGGGCCGACTCGTCGGCGACGTCGACGCGGTCCAGCGCCGACCACCACGCCGCGAGCGAGCCGGTCGCGGCGGGCGCCGTGCGCCCGGCCCGGAGCGCGCGGTCCTGCCGCTCGAGCCAGACCTCGCTCAGCGCGGCCCACGGGGTCGTCGACGCCCCCTCCTGGGCCCGGTCCATCGCCAGCGCGGCCAGCACCTCGGACAACACGTGCACGTCCTGCGTGCGGTCGGCCACCTCGACGAGGTCGGTCCGACCGGACATCGCTCGGCCGGCGGCGAGCATGACCTCCGCACGCAGCACCACGCTCTCCTCGTGCGCGGCGTCCGCCGGCCGCGCGGCCAGGAACCAGGCGGTGGCGAGGTCCCGGCTCGCGAGGAGCTCGTAGCCGGCCGCGACGCGGTCCTCGTCGGGCACGGGCAGCCCGCTCTCGACGGCCCGGGCCACGGATCGCGCGGGCTGCCGTCGCGGGGGCCCCGCGACCGAGGCCGGCCGCCGCGCCATGAGCTCGGCACCCCGTCCGGGCGGCGTGATCGAGCGCATGACCTCGCCGTACAGCTCCGCGCTCAGCTCCACGTCCCCCTCGGGGGTGCCGCGGACCACGTGCGTGTCCCACAGGTCCTGGACCTGGTCCCCCACCGCCGCGCGCAGCTCGGCGGCCGGCATGCGTCCGACGAGCGCCAGCATGGTCACCGCCGTCTGCTGCTGGTCGGTGAGCTCGGACTGCATCCCCTCGACGACGCCGACGAGCCGTTCGTCGACCGAGGGGGCCGGTCGGAGCAGCGTCCACCGGTCCGGGCCCCCGTTCGTCCAGGTCTCGCCGTCGGCACCCACGAGGATGCCCTGCTCGTCCGCCGACGCCAGGAACGCGACGACGAGCCCGGGCATCCCGCCCGTCATGCCGAGGATCGTCGCGGCCGCGCCGCCGGTGGGTCGGGCCCCGACGACGGACGCACACAGCGCGCTGGTCTCCGCGAGCCCCAGGGCGGGCATCGTCACGGCGGCGAGCAGGCCCGTGTCCACCAGCGCGCCCAGGCCGGACTCCCCGCGCAGGCCCACGCTGGTGGCGAGCAGGACGGCCTCGCGGTTCTGGGCCAGGAGCGCGAGGACGAACGCGCTGGCCGCGTCCAGGAACTGGCAGTCCTCCACGACGATGACGGGTCGGAGCCGGCTCCCGTCCTGCGCGGGGGACGCGATCCCGTCCAGGTGCCGCTGCACGGCCGCCAGCACGTCGACCGGTCCCTGCACGACCTCGAGGTCGGTGAGGTACGGGGACAGCGCGCCGTAGGGGACGTCCACGAGCGCGGGACCGCACTGCACGGTCAGCGCGGTCGGTCCGCCCCCGTCCCGCAGGAGCACCTGCACCAGGGACGTCGTCCCGGACCCGGGCGCGCCGACGACGACGACGCCGGCCCGGTCGACGTCGTTCAGCCGTTCGTGCAGCACGCCGATGTGGGCGTCCCACAGCGTGTGGTCGAGTGCCGTCATGTCCGCTGTGCCCCGGCCTCCTCGAGGACCGGCCGGTCCGTCGCGAGCCGGCTCAGGCCCCATCGGCCGCGGACGTGCAGCTTGGCGTAGACCTGACCGAGGTGCCCCTCGACGGTCCGGACCGAGATGCGGTGGTGTCGGGCGATCGAGGCGTTCGACAGCCCGTCGACGACCATGACGGCGATCTCGCGCTCGCGCGGCGTGAGGGACCGCAGCCATCCGGGCTCGTCGGACCCGCCGCGCTCGGCGCCAAACGGGCGGGTCCTGGCGACGACCTCGGCGAGCCGCCGGGCGTCGGCCGCCGGCAGGGTGGCGACCACCGACGTCGGCGCGCCGTAGCTCCAGGCGAGGTACCCGATGGCGGCCATCGCGGTCAGGGCGGCGCGGGTGCGCCCCGGATCGTTCTCGCGGACCCCCACGGCGAGCTCGGCGCCGGGACCGGACACCACCGCCCGGGTGCGGGCGACGGCGCTCCCCAGCCGTCCGGCCACCGTGGCGTCCCCGAGCAGCGCGGAGGAGAGCAGGGCGTACATCTCGACCACGGCGAGACCCTCGTGGCCCGCCCGGTCGGCGAGCCGGCCCAGCCGCGCGGGCGCGTCGTCGACCCGGGCGGACGCGACGTCGTCGACACGGGAGGGCGCGGCGTCGTCGCCCGGGGCAGGCGTACCCGCCACCGCGCGCGCGAGCTCGGCGAACCAGCCGAACCGGCCCCAGGTGAGCGGCACCGCCCGGTGCGTGTCCGGCGGCTCGGTCGCGCGGCCGGCCGGCCGGCGAGGCGCGGGACCCTGGTCCGCGCGCGGGTTGAGTGAACGGCAGCAGTCGACCAGGGCCTGGGCCACCGCCCGGCCCTGCGGGTCGTGGACCGCGGCTGCCTGCTCGACGAGACCGGTGGCCGACGCCTCGGCCTCGTCCGGACGGCCGGAGAGCAGGTCGAGGACCACGAGCCCGAGCTCGGCGTCGAGGACCGCCTGGGGGTTGCCGTGCCGGGCGAGAAGGATCGCGTCGGCCAGGCCCCGGGCGGTCGCGAGGTCGCCGCACCTCAGCGCGGTCTCGAGCAGCGACGCGGCGATCGCCGCCCGGTCGTAGGGACCCATCACGCTGTCGAGGACCCCGCGGCGACGGTAGGTGGACAGCTCCGCGTGGACCCGTGCCGCGGCCGCCCGCGCACCGTCCTGGTCGTCCGTGAGCGAGAGGATCTCGGCGCGGGTCGCCTCGCCACGCAGTCGCACGGACTCCTGGTTGCGGCCCGGGCGACCGGGATCGAGGCGGACCCCGGGGTGCGGGTCCGCGGTCCGCCGCAGTCGGTCCTCGGTCCTCGAGCGGTCCCCGACCAGCGCCGCGATCGTCGCGGACAGGACGAGCAGGCACGGCGAGTCGTCGTCCGCGGCGGCGTCGACCTCGTCCTGCGCGCGGCCGACCTCCCCGAGGGCCAGGAGCGCCCGCGCCCGGGCCCAGACCAGGTGTCCGTGCACGTCGTCGGGCCCGGCCGCAGCGGCGGACCCCGGCGTGCGGGCTCCCCCCGGCGTGCCGGCGCCCTCCGGCGTGCCGGCCCCTCCCGGCGGGCGGCCCGGCACCCGTGCCCGGTCCAGCAGGCGCAGGGCACCCGCCGCATCGGCCGAGGCCAGCCGGTCCTCGGCCCGTTCGAGCAGCCGGGCCGGCCCGTCCTGCTCCGACGCCTCGCGCTCGAGCCGGGACCTGCTCTCCGGGTCCAGTGCGGAGACGACACGGTCGCGCCACACGGGCTCGACCGCCGCCACCGTCCCGGCGGGCGTGCGCCGGACCGTGACGATGCCCTGCGCCTGCAGCGAGTCCAGGTCAGAGCCGTGACCGTTCCTGATGAGCTCGCCGGTCTCGACCGGGCCGCGCGTCGCCAGCAGCTCCAGCAGCGCACGGCGCTCGTCGGGCATCCGCCTGAGGACGACGTCCTCGCCGGGCACGCCCCGTCCGCCGTGGAGCGGACCGTCGGTCAGCACCCAGCGACCGTCGACCTCCCGGAGCCTGCCGGACCCGACGCAGTCGTCGGCGATGCTGCGCAGCCGGCCGAGATGTCCCCCGCCGTAGCGCCACAGCACGGTCGCCGCCACGCGCGAGACCTCCCCGCCGAGGTGGTCCACGAGCAGCGCCCGCGTCCCGGCGGGCGTGAGCGGACGCACGGCGACCTGAGCGAGGTCGCCCGAGCGCGCGAGGACCGCGAGGTCGGGCGGCACGTCGATCATCCGGTCGCACTGCACCAGGAGGACCACCCGACGCTGGTGCGCCAGCTGAGCGAGCACCGTCACGGAGCTCGGGTCCATCTCGCGGGGCTGGGAGAGGATGACCACGGCCGGCTCCTCGCCGACCGGTGCCAGGTACTCGCCGAGCACCTTGGCCATGCGGTACCAGGTCGGTTCCGGACCCACGCCCGAGCGCGCCTGGAGGATCGACAGCGCCCCGTACGGCAGGTCGGCGACGAACGCGCTGCCGTGCAGGTGATGGACCGGGCGCTCGGCGCGCAGCTCGTCGACGGCCGCCTGCGTCACCGCCCGACGGTCCTCCGGCGTGCCGACGAGCACCGCGCCGACGCGCTCGACCTGCACCGCGCGCAGGACCTCGTCCACCGCGGATCGCGGGTCGTCGCTCCAGATGCCGTCCGAGTCAGGATTCAGCCATGCATGTGCGAGCGGCATGACTCCTCGCCTCTCGGCCGACGTGTCAGGCTCGCGATCCGCCGCAGGGTCTGCGACAGAGGCGGCACGTCAGGGGCGAGGAGGAATGAAAGCTTCATGTCGATGTGCTCCTTGCGTCTCCGAGGGGAGGCACGCACCCGCGGTGGGGGAGTCCGCGGCCGGCAGCATCGGCACGACCGGTCGGTGCGAGCCCCCGAGGGACGCCCACCGCCGAACCCGACGATCCTGCCCTCCGACGGGTCGGAAGCTCGCGGTCCGGGGGCTCCCGCCGGGCGCCCGGTCGCTCCGCCGTCCGTCGGGACGGCGGGCGCCGGGAGCGTCGTCGTCGACAGCCTGACGATCGTCCTCGGACCACTCCGACCAGCCGGAGGTGCCATCGACAGGAAACCTCCGAGACCCACCGGTGTCAACGCGACATTGACCGTCGGTGACCACCGACGGCGTCCGTTAACCCGGGACGACGCCCGAGGGTCTCCGGACGCGGACATCCGTCCGCTCCGGACCCGGCCGCCGAGGGGGGACGCCGAGTGGGCGCGGACGACCTGTCCAGGCAGCGTCGAGGTGGCGTCGAGCACCGGCGGAAGCGCCCGGTCCTCATCGGCGCGTCCATGCGCGGCGTCGCCTCGCGCCGTGTCCCCGACCGATCGGGGCACACACGCACCGCTCGGGTCCGCTCCCGACCGCGTCGGGGCGCACGGGATGCTCTAACGAAGATATGTGCGGACCGCGCGAGCGTCATCTGGACGCCGGCCCGCGCGGATCACGCCTCCGAGCCAGGTTTGTCACCCTTGCCACCCGGGCGTGGTCCCGGGCATGTCCGCGGACGGGGTGAACCCCCGGCGGCCGAGGAGGTGGACCAGCACCTCCTCGGCCGCCGGGACATCGGGGCGTCAGGGCGTGCGCCGCACCCCGAGGGTGTCGGTGCCGTCGCCGTCCCAGTCGCCGACCAGCACCTCGTCACCTGCTCGTCCGAAGTGCACGAGGACGTCCTCGTTGCCACCGGCCAGGGAGTTCTTCACGTAGTAGGCGTTGCCGCGGCGCACCGCGAACGTGTCGATCCCGTCGCCGTCCCAGTCGCCGGCCAGCACGGCGTCACCGCTGCGCCCGTACTCGAACGCCCGGTCCGCGTTGCCCCCGCTGAGGCTGTTCGCCACGAAGTACGCGTTACCGCGGCGGACGGCCAGGGTGTCGGTGCCGTCGCCGTCCCAGTCGCCGACCAGCACCTCGTCGCCCGCACGGCCGTAGCTCAGCTCGTGGTCGGCGTTGCCGCCGTCCAGAGAGTTCGCCACGAAGTACCGGTTCCCTCGGCGGACGGCGAGGGTGTCGGTACCGTCGCCGTCCCAGTCGCCGACCAGCACCACGTCGCCCGCACGGCCGTAGGACAGGACGTGGTCGGCGTTGCCGCCGCGCGGGGCGTTGGAGACGAGGTAGAGGTTGTCGCGGCGGACCGCGATGGAGTCCGTCCCGTCGCCGTCCCAGTCCCCGATCAGCACCTCGTCGGCGTGCCGTCCGTACTGGAAGGCGTGGTGGGTGGTGCCCTGCCAGTCGTTGCTCAGGAAGAAGCCGTGCTCCTGGTGCGCCGGCGGCCCCGGCTCGGGCTCCGGCTCCGGCTCGGGCTCGGGCTCCGGTTCGGTCGCGCGGTCGCGGATGTGCGCGTGGAGCACGTCGGCGACGTCGGTGTTCTCGATGTAGTCCCCGCGCACCGGGTCACTCTCGTCGGCGACCGCGTCGAAGTCGGACGCGGCGGCGCCGCGGGCGAAGAACGGCACGATCTGGTGCGTGTGGTAGTGCGGGGTGTCCTCGATCTCGTTCTCCTTGAGATCGGTGAAGTCGGTGAACTCCGCCGCGGGCAGCTCGCCCGCGCTACCGGTCAGGGGCGTGAAGTCACCGGTGAACTCGACCCCGCCGTCGACGACGGTGCCCGAGCCCCACAGGTTCCCCGTCTCGTGGTCGGAGGTGACGATGACCGTGGTCTCGTCCCAGCTGGACTCCGAGTCGACCCACTCGATCACCGCGTCGACGGTGGCGTTGAAGTCGATCATGTTCTCGATCGTGCGGCCGAGCTCACCGTGGTGGCCGGCGCCGTCCACGTTGGCCTGCTCGATCACGGTGAAGAAACCCTCGTCGCTGGCGTTCGAGAGCACGTTGAGGGTCGCCGCGGCCATCTCCGGGAGGCGGGCCACGTTGTCCGCGATCGGCGCGGCGAACGGGGTCTCGCGGTCGCCGGGCCGGTCGTGCGTGAGGGCCCCGCTCGTCTGGGCCAGGCCGAGCACGCGGTCCGGCGTCTCGCCGGTGGCGAGCGCCTGGAAGTCGGCACGCTCCTCGACGAGGGTCCACGGCGCCAGCCCGGTGCTCGTGTCACCGGCCGCGATCGCCTCCCAGTCCGCGCGCGGGATGTTGTGGTAGCCCGGCGCCTGCGGCTCGCCGTTGTTGCTGAACGCGGGGTGGCCGCCGCCCATGACGACGTCGAGGTCCTCGTGGCGCAGCAGCTGGTCGATGATGAGGTCCTCGTCGCCGTCGTCGGCGTGGACGGCGAACCCGGCCGGCGTGTCCCCCAGAACTGGCCGCTCGTGACGACCCCGGTCGCCAGGCCAGCCTCGCTCGCGACGTCGACCATGTCGGTCAGCGGCTCCTCGTCGCGGTCCCAGCCCAGGTAGCCGCCCCGCGTGCGCACGCCGGTCGACAGGGCGGTCGCCGCGGCCCCGGAGTCGGTGACGTTGAGCCAGGAGCCGTCGCGCTGGTCGCGGGTGGCGTTCTGCGGGTGCCCCCACGCCTCGATGGTCGAGTAGGCCGGGCTGAAGACATAACCCGTGTCCATCGAGAGCCGCGTCTCGAACTCCTGGTACTCCTCCGACGTCACGCTGTCCGAGCCGTGCGCCGCGAGGTAGGGGTTGTCGCCCTGGTCCTGGTAGGCCGCGGTGCCGTGCTCGTAGAGGCTGGCGGCATCGATGTGGTTGTAGCCCATGCCGTCGGCGATGAGCAGGATGACGTTGGTGCGCTCGTCGTCGTCGGCGACCGCCGCGGCGGGGGCAAGGGTGGCGAGCAGGGTCGCCGTGACGGCGACGGCGGCCGCCCGTCCGGGGCGTGGCAGGCGCATCTGATGGGCTCCTCGTGGGTGCGTGGGATCGACGCCGGTCACCCAAGCAGGGGCGTATGAACCTGCGATGACCCCGGCGCGACGCGCGCGCACCCGTCCGATGAACACCCGGGGGTGCCGGAGCGATCAGCCCTCGAGCTCCTCGGCGGTGTGCAGCCACTCCTCCTCGAGCTCGTCGGACTCGGCGCGCAGCTGGTCCGACTGCGCGGCGAGCGACGTGATCCGCCCGACGTCCTGCTGCTCGGCCGCCTCGGCCATCTGCGCGTCGAGCCGCTCGATCTGGCCGCTCAGCTTCGTCATCCGCCGCTCGATGCGAGAAAGATTCTTGCGAGCCTCCCGCTCGCGCGCGGCATCCGGGGTCCTCGCGGTACCGGACGCGCCGGCCCCTCCCCCGGCCGGGTCCGTGGTGACCGCGCCGTCCGTGCCGGGCTCCGGAGTCGGGCCGGCCGCGGCCAGCGGGGTCCGCCCGCCACCTGCGGACTCGCGCTGGGCACGGCGCAGCTCGAGGTACTCCTCGACGCCGCCGGGCAGGTCCCGGATGTCGCCGCCGATGACGGCGACCTGGTGGTCGGTGACGCGCTCGAGCAGGTAGCGGTCGTGGCTGACCACGACCAGCGTCCCGGGCCACGAGTCGAGCAGGTCCTCCACGGCGGCGAGGGTGTCGGTGTCGAGGTCGTTGGTCGGCTCGTCCAGGAGCAGCACGTTCGGGCCGGCGACCAGGAGACGGAGCAGCTGCAGGCGCCGCCGCTCGCCGCCGGAGAGCTCGGACACTCGCGTCCAGGCGCGCTCGCGGGCGAACCCGAGGCGCTCGACGAGCTGGCTCGCCGACAGGTCCGTCCCGCCCACGCTCACGTGCTCGGCGACGTCGGCGACGGCCTCGACGACCCGCAGCTGCGGGATGTCGTCGAGCTCGCCGGTGTCCTGCGTGAGCACCGCGAGCTCGACCGTCTTTCCCCGCTTGACGCGGCCGCTCGTCGGTTCCTGCAGGCCGGCCAGCAGCCGCAGGGCGGTCGACTTCCCCGCGCCGTTCGCCCCCACGATCCCCACGCGCTCGCCCGGCGCGAGCCGCCAGGTGACGTCGTCGAGGATCGGGGGCGGTGCGTCGTACTGCACGGTGACGGCCTCGAGGTCGAGGACGTCCTTGCCGAGTCGTGCGCCGGCGGCGTCGGTCAGCGCGAGCGTGTCGCGCGGCGGCGGCTCGTCGGCGATGAGCGCGGCGGCGGCGTCGAGCCGGAACTTGGGCTTGGACGTGCGCGCGGGGGCACCGCGGCGCAGCCACGCCAGCTCCTTGCGCAGGAGGTTGTTGCGCTTCTGGGCGGCGACGGCGGCGCTGCGCTCGCGCTCGGCGCGCGCGAGGACGTAGGCGGCGTACCCGCCGTCGTAGGTCTCGACGTGGCCCGGCACCGGGGACCGCCCGCCCGCGCCGTCGTGCCCGGGGACCACGTCCCAGACCCGCGTGCACACCGCGTCGAGGAACCAGCGGTCGTGGGTGACGACGAGGAGCGCACCCTTGCCGGACGCGAAGCGCTCCGTGAGGTGGGCGGCGAGGAAGGCGACGCCCTCGACGTCGAGGTGGTTCGTCGGCTCGTCGAGGACGAGGACCTCCGCCGGGGCCGCGAGGACGGCCGCCAGGGCGACGCGCCGACGCTGACCGCCGGAGAGCGTGTCGACGTCGGCGTCCAGGTCGAGCTCGGCGATCAGCCCCTCGTGGAGCTCACGGACGGTGCGGTCGCCGGCCCACTCGTGCTCGGCGAGGCCGCCGTGGACCGCGTCGAGGATCGGGGCGCCCGGGGGGAGGGTGTCCTGCTGGTCGAGCACGGCGATCCGCGTGCCCGACGGCGAGGTGACGCGGCCGCCGTCGAGCGGGCGCCGTCCTGCCAGCGCGGCCAGCAAGCTCGACTTGCCGGCACCGTTGCGGCCGAGCACGCCGATGCGCATCCCGTCGTCCACACCGAGCCCGACGCCGTCGAGCAGCACCCGCGGGCCGGCCATGAGTCGGAGGTTCTCCGCGCCGAGGAGGTGGGCCATCAGGCGGCTCCACCGGCGCCGTGGTTCGCCGGGGTCTCCGGCGCAGCCTCGACCACGTGGGCACCCCGGGCCGGTGCCGTCGTCGTGAGGACCCGGTCGGCGACCTCGGCGCCCCTCACGACGGCGGCGACGGACGCCGCGTGCCGGGCGTCCAGCGCGAGGGCGGCCACGGTCGGCCCGGAGCCGGAGAGCACGGCACCCAGGGCGCCGGCACGCTCGAACGCGGCAAGGACGTCGCCGAGCTCGGGGCGCAGCTCGAGCGCAGGCTCGGTCAGGTCGTTGAGCAGGAGGCGGCCGAGGGCATCGGGATCGCCGTCGGCGAGGGCGTCGCCGATCGCGGCCTCGTGGGCGCCCGGGGCGAGCCCGCCGCTGCCCGGCCCTGCGGTGCCCGGCCCCACGGTGGTCGGCCTCCCGTCGCCGGGATGCGGCGTCCCAGGGGCGGAGGGCTCGTGCAGCATGCTCGGCACCGACGGCGGGCCGCCGCGCGGATGGCCGTGCATCGAGTCGTAGACCCCGAACACGGCGGGCGTCGAGAGTCCCGTGGCCTGGGTGGCCAGCACCCAGTGCCACTCGCCGACGTCCGGCATCACGACGAGCCGCTCCCCGCGGCCGGTGCCCAGCGCGCTCCCGCCGAACAGCGGGAAGGAGACGTCGGACCCGAGGTTGGCCGCGAGGGCGTGCAGGTCGAAGGCGCCGAGGTCGGTGCCCCACAGGGCGTCGCACGCGAGCAGGGCGGCCGCCGCGTCGGCGCTGCCGCCGGCCATGCCGCTGGCCGCGGGCACGCTCTTGTGGATGGTCAGCTCGACCCCGGCGTCGACGCCGGACGCCGCGCGCAGCGCCTCGGCCGCGCGGGCGGCGAGGTTGGAGGCGCCGAGCGGGACGCCGTCGACGTGCTGGGCGAGCCGGACCGTCGTGCTGCCGCGCGGTGCCGGGGCGGCGGTGACGTGCTCGCCGAGCTCGAGCGCCTGGAAGACGGTGACCAGCGGGTGGAAGCCGTCCTCGCGCGGCGGCCCGACACGCAGCGAGAGGTTGACCTTGCCGGGCGCCCGGACGGTGACGGGGGCGGCGGTGGGACCGGTCGTCATCGGGACTCCTCCGGGTCGTGGGTGGGACTGCGGGCGGCGCGGGCGGCGGCGATCGCGGCCAGCTGCGTGATCGTCAGCGTCTCCCCTCGGGCGGACGGGTCGACGCCGGCACCGCGCAGGGCCCGCTCGGCGGCGGCGGGCGATCCCGCCCATCCCGCCAGCGCCGACCGCAGGGTCTTGCGCCGCTGGGCGAACGCGGCGTCGACGACGGCGAAGACCTCGCGCCGGTCCGCGTCCACGACCGGTTCGGTGCGCCGCACGAGGCGCACGAGGGCCGAGTCGACGTTGGGCACCGGCCAGAACACCTGCCGCCCGATGGTCCCGGCCCGCTCCGCCCGCGTCCACCACGCGGCCTTGGCGGAGGGGACGCCGTACGTCCGCGATCCGGGCGGGGCCGCGAGGCGGTCGGCCACCTCGGCCTGCACCATGACGAGGACGTCGGTGACCGAGGGCAGGTGCTCGAGCGCGGTGAGCAGCACGGGCACGGCCACGTTGTACGGGAGGTTGGCGACGAGCCGGGCGGGCGGGGTCCCGGGCAGGAGGTCCGGCTCGGCGAGCCGCATGGCGTCCGCGGTCACGACCTGGAGCCGGTCGGCGGCGGCCGGTGCGCGCTCCGCGACCGTGGCCGGCAGGGCGGCGGCGAGGACGGGGTCGATCTCGACGGCGACGACGTCGGCCCCGGCCTCGAGCAGCGCGAGCGTGAGGGAGCCGAGCCCGGGGCCGATCTCGAGGACCCGCTCACCGGGGCGGACGCCGGCGGCACGGACGATGCGGCGGACCGTCCCGGCGTCGTGGACGAAGTTCTGGCCGAGCATCTTGGTGGGCCGCACGCCGAGCCGGTCCGCCAGCGCGCGGACGTCCGAGGCGCCCAGCAGCGAGACGTCGGACGGTTCGTTCACAAGGGGACAGCCTACGTGCGTGACGCGGGAGGTACCGGCGCCCGCCCCACACGATCCCACCGGGCGCACAGGGAAGACGCCGAGCCGGACCACGGCGTGGTCCGGCTCGGCGTGCGGTCTGTGGGTTCGGCGCGGAAGGGTGGTTTCGGCGCAGACGTGTGCGGTCAGCGAGGAACCGTTGACCCTGCGGCGTGGATCAGTACCAGCCGACGCTCTCCGAGTGGCCCCACGCGCCGCACGGGGTGCCGTAGCGCCCGGCGATGTAGTCCAGGCCCCAGGCGATCTGCGTCGCGGGGTTCGTGCGCCAGTCGGCGCCGGCAGCGGCCATCTTGGAGCCGGGCAGCGACTGCGGGATGCCGTAGGCGCCGGACGACGGGTTCTGCGCGGTCGGGTTCCAGCCGGACTCGCGCTCCCACAGGGAGTTGAGGCAGGAGAACTGGTCGGCGCCCCAGCCGCGCGAGGCGGCCATGCTCTGGGCGATCGCCCGGGGGTCACCGCCGCTGTAGGCGGGCGTCTCCGCGGCCGGGGCGGCCTCCTCGGCGGGCGCGGACTCCTGCGCGGCCGCGGGCGCCTCCTCGGTGGGCTCCGGCTCGGGGGCGGCCTGGACCGGCTCCGGCTCGCGCGTGCCGACGAGGACGACCTCGTCGACGCGCTCGTCCACCGTGACGCTGGCGACGAGCTCGCGCTCGTCCTCCTCGCCCTCGGCGGAGGTCACGCGGTAGGTGTTGACGACGCGGCCGTCGACGCCCTCGGTCCGGACCTGGGTCTGGCCGACCTCGAGCTCGTCGGTCTCGACCTCGGACGTGCCGTGCTCGTCGATGACCTCCTCGGTGACCGAGTCCGAGGTCACGCGGACGATCTCGACGTCGGTGACGGGCCCGGCGAGCGGGGCGGACACGCGGTCGTCGGCGCCGATCTGGATACCGGCCTCGTGCAGGGCCTCGTCGAGGGTCTGCGCCGCGGTGGTGAAGTCGAGGGTCTCGCCGTCGACGGTGACCGTGAAGCTCGTGGTGACCTCGGCGGTGTCGAGGGCGATGCGCTCGGCGGTGGAACGGCCGGCGGCGTCGCCGCGGTCGACGGGCTCCACCAGGGCGGCGCTCGCGGCGGTGCCGGAGTCGGCACCGAGGCCGGCGTCGGCGGCGATCACGCCACCGGTGACGACGAGTGCGCCGCCGGCCAGCACGGACGCCAGGACGGCGCGCTGGTGCCGGCGGAACCGGTCGGCGCGGCGGGAGGTCGTGGCTGTGTCGGTCACGGGGACGTCGTTCCATTCATCAGGTGTCCGGGGGGCGGCAATGAACGTAACCGTTCTGTGACCTAGCGACAAGGCTGCGACCGGGCGTGAGGTCAAGGTCACGACACGCCTGCGCGCACGGCGCTGCGACCTGGCCCACAACCTGTGCTAACAAGCACCCTCCCGACGCCGGGTCTCCTCCCGGCCGGCCGGGCCTCCGCGCGGCACCGTGACCTGGGGACGTGACCGTCCCGTGACCCAGGACCGTCGCCGATCACGCGGCACGAGCCCCACCGGTCACGCGGAGCAAGCCTCACCAGTCACCCGGCGCGGGCCTCCCGGTCACGCGGAGGCGGACCAGAACTCCCCGTAGACCTCGCGGGTCGTGGCGGTGAGCCGCTCGCACAGCCGCTCCAGGCCGACCCCGCGCTGCTCGGCGAGCGCCCGCACGGTGCGCGTGAGCACGTAGCTCGCGTTGGGCCGGCCCCGGAACGGCACCGGCGTGAGGTAGGGCGCGTCGGTCTCCACGAGCAGCAGGTCGTCCGGCACGAGAGCGACCGCCTCGCGCAGCTGGTCGTTGCTCCGGAAGGTCACCGGGCCGGCCACGGACACGTACCAGCCGTGCTCGGCGCACAGGCGGGCGAGCCGCTCGCCGCCGGAGAAGCAGTGGAAGACCGTCCGCTCGGGGGCGCCGTCGCGCAGGAGGATCTCGGCGACCTCGTCGTGGGCCTCGCGGTCGTGGATCTGGACCGGCTTGCCGAGCTCGCGGGCGAGCGCGAGGTGGTCGCGGAACGCGGCGACCTGGGCGTCGTGGCCCCGCCCGGCGGCGGTGCGGAAGAAGTCGAGGCCGGTCTCCCCCACCGCGACGACCCGGTCGTCGCCCGCGAGCTCCACGACGCGCTCGAAGGCCTGCGCGTAGGTCAGCTCGTGGTGGTCGCGCACGGCCGGGTCGAGGCCGTCCGGGGCGACGTCGTGCACGCGGGCGTGCAGCGCCGACTCGTTGGGATGGATGCCCACGGCCGCACCGATCGACGGCTCGGAGCGGGCGAGCTCGACCGTGCCGGCCAGGCTGGGGACGTCGCAGGCCACGCTGAGCAGGCCGACGACGCCGACCTCCCGGGCGCGCGCGAGCTGCTCCTCGGTGGTGAGGGGGTCGACGCCGCCGGGCAGCCCGGCGTCGCGCGGGTCGACCGGTGAACCGTCCGCCCGCAGGAGCGGCAGGTGGGTGTGGTTGTCGACGACGGCGCCCGGGAGCGCGTCGTCGGTAGGCGGGAAACCTCGCTCCTTCTTCTTCCCGTTCCCGCCGCTCACGAGTCGCTGCCCGCGGACGCCGCGGGGGGCGCTCCGTCGACGCCGAGCCGGCCGAGCTCCTCGGTGACGATCGAGTCGTCGAGCTTGGTGAAGATCGGGGACGGCTTCCCGACCGGGGCACCGACGCGCACGGGGCGTGCGGCCCACGGCGTGGGGTCGGAGTAGTCGCCGGTGATGATCGGGTACCGGCGGTCGTTCTCCAGGTCGTCGACCTCCTCGAGCCGGGGCATCGGCTGGATGTCGCCCGTCCCGCCGATCGCGGCGTCGACGGCGTTGCTCGAGTGCGGGAGGAACGGCGAGAGCATGACGTTGAGGTCCGAGACGGCCTGCGCGAGCGTGTGCAGGACCGTGAGCAGGCGCGGCCGCTGCTCCTCGCTCTTGAGGCGGAACGGCTCGGTCTGCGTGACGTAGGTGTTGGCGACGCCCACCAGACGCATCGCCTCGGCGATCGCCGCGCGCTGGCGGTGGGCGCCGACGAGCTGACCGACGGTCGTGAAGCCGCCCGCCACCGCGGCGCTCAGCTCGCGCTCGAGGTCGGTGATCTCGGCCTCGACGGGCGCCGGCACCTCGCCGACGTTCTTGGCGATCATCGACGCCGTGCGGTTGACGAGGTTGCCCCAGCCGGCCACGAGCTCGCCGTTGGTCCGGCGCACGAACTCCGCCCAGGTGAAGTCGACGTCGTGGGCCTCGGGACCGGCGGACGCGACGAAGTAGCGGAAGGCGTCGACCTGGTACCGCTGAAGCATGTCCCGCACGTAGATGACGACGCGCTTGGAGCTGGAGAGCTTGCGGCCCTCCATGGTGAGGAACTCCGAGCTGACGACCTCGGTGGGCAGGTTGAGCTCGCCCAGGTGCCCGGCGGTCCCGCCCCTGGCGCCGCGCCCCGAGTAGGCGAGGAGCTCGGCGGGCCAGATCTGGGAGTGGAACGTGATGTTGTCCTTGCCCATGAAGTAGAAGGACAGGGCCTCGGGGTCGTTCCACCAGGCGCGCCACGCGTCCGGGTCGCCGGACCGGCGGGCCCACTCCACCGACGCCGAGAGGTAGCCGATGACGGCGTCGAACCAGACGTAGAGCTTCTTCGTGGGGTTCTCGCGCCAGCCGTCGAGCGGGACGGAGATGCCCCAGTCGATGTCCCGGGTCATCGCGCGCGGCCGGATGTCCCCCAGGATGTTCTGGCTGAACCGGATGACGTTGGGCCGCCACGTGCCGGCGGCCTCGCGCTCGTCCAGCCAGCGGCCGAGCTCCTCGGCGAGGGCCGGCAGGTCGAGGAAGAAGTGCTGGGTCTCGACGAACTCCGGCGTCTCGCCGTTGATGCGGGAGACGGGGTCGATGAGGTCGGCCGGGTCGAGCTGGTTGCCGCACGTGTCGCACTGGTCGCCGCGCGCGCCGCCCGCGCCGCAGATCGGGCACGTGCCCTCGATGTACCGGTCCGGCAGGGTGCGTCCGGTCGACGGCGACACCGCGCCGTGCGTGGTCTGCTCGATGAAGTAGCCGTTGGCGTGGACGCCCTCGAACATCTCCTGGACCACCTTGTGGTGGTTGCCCGCCGTCGTACGCGTGTAGAGGTCGTAGGTCAGCCCGAGCGCGACGAGGTCCTCGGCGATGAGCCGGTGGTTCGTGTCGGCGAGCTCCTGGGCGGACACGCCGGCCTCGTCGGCGGCGATGAGGATCGGCGTGCCGTGCTCGTCGGAGCCGGACACCATGAGGACGTCGTGACCCGCCATCCGGGCGTACCTGCTGAAGACGTCGGAGGGCACGCCGAAGCCGGCGACGTGCCCGATGTGCCGGGGGCCGTTCGCGTACGGCCACGCCACGGCGGAGAGGATGTGGGTCATACCGCCCAGGGTAGTTGCGCCCACGCGTGCCGGAGGTCTCACCTCCCCTTGCGCCACGGCCACCTTCCGGTGGCAGGATGGCGCGGCACCGGGTTCACCCGAAACCGGTCAGTCGAACGGAGCAACGTGATGATGGGCGACCGCAGGCGCCGGAACCGGCGCGCACTGCTGGTGGTCGATGTTCAACCCACCTTCTGCGAGGGAGGTGCACTTCCGGTCCCCGGCGGCAACGAGATCGCGCGTCGGATCGCCGCCTACGCCGGGTCCCACAGCGACGACTACGCCGCGGTCGTCACCACCCAGGACTGGCACGTGGACCCCGGGGACCACTTCTCCGACACCCCGGACTTCATCGACAGCTGGCCGCCGCACGGCGTGGCCGGCACCGACGAGGCCGAGCTGCACCCCGCCCTGACGGACCTCGAGACCGACGCCGCCGTGAAGAAGGGCGCCTACGAGGCCGCGTACTCGGGCTTCGACGGGATCGATGCCGAGGGGCGCACCCTCGCCGAGATCCTCGACCAGCTGTGCATCGGCAGCGTCGACGTCGTGGGGCTCGCGGAGTCGCACTGCGTCAAGGCCACCGCGCTGGACGCACGCCGGCTCGGGCTGCCGGTCCGCGTGCTCACCGACCTGACGGCTCCGGTCTCGCCCGAGCTGGGCGAGATGGCCCACGAGGTGCTCACGGCCGCCGGGGTCGAGCTGGTGGAGTCCGAGCGGGTGGCGCTGGCGGTCCGCTGAGACAGCGGCCCGGGTACCGCCACCGGACGCTGCGGGTGCAGCGACCGGGCGGCCCGGGCCGAACGCCTTCCCGAGAGACCGAACGCCTCCCCCGGGAGGTCAGCCGGCCATGCTGGGCGGCAGGCACTCCAGCTGGCGTGCTGACAGACCCGTCCGGATCCGCTCGAGGTGGGCGGTGGAGTAGTCGGGTGCGGGCTGGGTCTTGATCGGCGTCCGGGAGGACCAGGTGAAGGTGACGGAGTACCGGTCCCGGGCGACCGGGGGCGTCGCGCGGTGCAGCAGCCGGCAGTTGTCCGCCACGATCGTGGTCCAGGTCGGCCCCGTGGCCGTCCGGGCCGCGTCCGCGGGCACGAAGCTGTCCAACCGGTCGTCGGCCACGAACCCGGACACGTAATGAAGCCGGCCGACGGCCCGGAGGGACTCCGCCACGGGTAGGTAGGCGAACGGGCCACCCTGTTCGTCGACGTCGTTGAGCCAGACGAGGATCTTGACGGTCCTGCGGTCCTCGACATCGAGGTGCCACTGCCGCACGCCCTCGACCTGGCCGTTGCCCACCTCGCGGCGGACGTCCGCGCCGTAGTACCGGGCCGGGACCCCGAGGTAGTTCTCGACGACGTCCAGCAGCCGGGGCTCGAGCCCCCAGTGCCAGAGGGACATGTCGTCCAGCAGCTCGTCCAGCGAGGGGCGGAGCGTGCTGGCGCCGTCCGCCGACTGCGCCGCCAGCCGGCCGACCAGGGCGTCGAGTGCGTTCTTCAGCTCGGCCGTCCGGGGGATCGCGAGATCTTCGAGCAGACCGATCCGGATGGCGTCACGGTTCAGGGTGGACACCAGGGCGGCCTGCTGCGCATCGAGCACGGGCAGGTACGGCGCCCAGTGACGGCGACGCTCCTCGTGCCTCCCGTCTGCGGCCCACCGTGCGGGAGGAAACTGCGTGAGGATCTGGCGCTTGACCCGGTTGATGGTCCGGGACAGGGGTGCTGCCAGCTCGGCGCTGGGCGTCATGCACGGACATTAGCGGCGGATCCTCCGCGTGGCGAGGCTTCCGAGCAACCTGGTGCTGCTCAGGTAGATCCTGCGATCCGGCTACCTGGGACGACAGTGGAGTCGCCGATCGGACCGTGGCGCCCTGACCAGCACCATCGACAACCACGGCGCGCAGCGGGCGCAGCTACCGCGCCGCCCGGGCCTCCAGCGCCGCAGCGTAGAGGTCGTTCTTCCTCAGGCCCGTGGCCGTCGCGACCTCGCCGGCGGCGTCCTTGAGGCGCAGCCCGTCCGCGGCGAGGGCGAGCACCTCGTCCACGTGGTCGGCCACCGTCGCCACCGTCGGCGGCGCACCCCCGACGACGACGCAGATCTCGCCGCGCACCTCGTCCTCCCAGGCGGCGAGCTCGCCGAGCGTGCCGCGGCGGACCTCCTCGTAGGTCTTGGTCAGCTCGCGGGCGACGGCCGCCGGGCGGTCGGCCCCGAACGCCCCCGCCATCGCGCCCAGCGTCTCGAGCAGGCGGTGGGGCGCCTCGAAGAACACCAGCGTGCGTGCCTCGGCGGCGAGGCCGGCCAGCGCCCGCGCCCGGTCCCCGGCCTTGCGCGGGAGGAAGCCCTCGAACGCGAAGCGGTCGGTGGGCAGGCCGGACAGGGCGAGCGCCGTGAGGACGGCCGACGGGCCGGGCAGCGCGGAGACGCGTGCGCCGGCGTCGATCGCGTGGCGCACGAGGCGGTACCCGGGGTCGGAGACGGCCGGCATGCCGGCGTCGGTCACCACGAGCACGGTGGACCCCTCCTCGACGGCGGCGAGCAGCTCGGCGGAGCGGGCGTCCTCGTTGTGCTCGTAGAGGCTGACGACACGACCGGTCACGGTGACCTCGAGGCGGCGGGCGAGGTCGCGCAGCCGGCGGGTGTCCTCGGCGGCGACGACCTCGGCGGAGGCGAGCGCCTCGCGCAGCCGCGGGGAGGCGTCCCCGGCGTTCCCGATGGGGGTGGCGGCCAGGAGGACGACGCCGGACTGCTCGCTCATGCGCCCAGTCTCCCCCGTCGTCGGACCGTGCTCGCGGCAGGGCCCCGGGCGCGCGCCCGCTCTCAGCCCTTCATCGAGATCCCGACGTACTTGGTCTCGAGGAACTCGTCGATGCCGGTGAGCCCGCCCTCGCGGCCGAGCCCCGACTCCTTGATCCCGCCGAACGGCGCCGCGGGGTTCGAGATGACGCCCTGGTTGAGGCCCACCATCCCGGCCTCGAGCGCCTCGCTCACGCGCAGCGCCCGGGTGAGGTCGCGGGTGTAGACGTAGGAGATGAGGCCGAACGGGGTGTCGTTGGCCATCGTCACCGCCTCGTCCTCGGTGTCGAAGGCCGTGATCGCCGCGACGGGGCCGAAGATCTCGGTGCGGGAGATCTCGGCGTCGGCCGGGACGTCGGTGAGCACGGTCGCCGGGTAGAAGTAGCCGGGCCGGTCCGCCGGATCCCCACCGATCCGGGCCCGGGCGCCGCGCCCGACGGCGTCGGTGACGAGCTCGTCGACCTTGTCCACCGCGCCCTGGTTGACGAGCGGGCCGACGACGACGCCGTCCTCGACGCCGCGTCCCATCGCGAGCTCGCCCATCCGCCGCGCGAGCCGGTCGGCGAACTCCTCGGCGAGCGGTCGGTGGACGAGGATGCGGTTCGCCGCGGTGCAGGCCTGGCCGATGTTGCGCATCTTGGCCTGCATGGCCCCGTCCACGGCGGCGTCGAGGTCGGCGTCGTCGAAGACGAGGAACGGCGCGTTGCCGCCGAGCTCCATGGACGTGCGCATGACGGTCTGCGCGGCCTGCTCGAGCAGGTGCTTGCCCACCGGGGTGGAGCCGGTGAAGGAGAGCTTGCGGGAGCGTGGGTCGAGGATGAGCGGCGTCATCGCGTCGCCGGACCTGCTGGTGGTGACGACGTTGACGACGCCGTCGGGCAGGCCCGCCCGCACGAGGATGTCCGCGAGCGCGAGCGTGGACAGCGGGGTCTGCGCGGCCGGCTTGATGACCGAGGTGCACCCGGCGGCGATGGCCGGTCCGATCTTGCGGGTGCCCATCGCCATCGGGAAGTTCCACGGCGTGATGAGGATGCTCGGTCCCACCGGCTGGCGGCTGACGAGGAACCGCGAGCCGCCCGCGGGGGCGGTCATGTAGCCGCCGTCGATGCGGACGGCCTCCTCGGCGAACCAGCGGAAGAACTCCGCCGCGTAGGCGATCTCGCCGCGGGACTCCGCGAGCGGCTTGCCCATCTCCAGGGTCATGATCAGCGCCAGCCGCTCGGTCTCCTCGACGAGCAGGCCGTGCGCGCGGGTGAGGATCTCGCTGCGCTCGCGCGGCGGCGTGGCCGCCCACGCGGGCTGGGCCGCCGCCGCCGCGTCGAGCGCGGTCATGGCCTCCGCGGGGTCCGCGTCGGCCACCTCGCACAGCACCTCGCCGGTGGACGGGTCCTCCACCGGCATCGTCCTCGCCGCGGGCGTCCACCGTCCGCCGATGAACAGCCCCGACGGGACCGTCGCGATCGCTTCCTTCTCCTGCATGTCCGCCTCCCTTGCCGTCCCGACCATCGTAGAAGTATTGTCGACAATCAGACAACCACTCGAGGAGGTCTCCATGACGACGCTGTCCCCCAGACTCCTGCAGGCGACGCCGGTCACGGTCGACCACGCGCGCGGCAGCCACGTGTTCGACGTCGACGGGCGCCGGTACCTCGACTTCACCGCCGGCATCGGCGTGGTGAGCACGGGGCACTGCCACCCCAAGGTCGTGGCCGCGGCCCAGGAGCAGGTCGGGAAGCTGATCCACGGCCAGTACACGACCGTCATGCACGGCCCCCTGCTCGAGCTCACCGAGCGCCTCACGGACGTGCTGCCCGCCGGGCTGGACTCGGTGTTCTACGCCAACTCCGGCAGCGAGGCCGTCGAGGCGGCCCTGCGGCTCGTGCGCCAGGCGACCGGCCGGCCGAACGTGCTCGTCTTCCACGGCGGGTTCCACGGCCGCACGGTCGCGGCGGCGTCGATGACGACGTCGGGCACCCGGTTCTCCGCGGGCTTCAGCCCGCTGATGAGCGGCGTCCACGTGGCGCCGTTCCCCACGGCCTACCGGTACGGGTGGTCCGAGGAGGAGGCGACCGACTTCGCGCTGCGCGAGCTGGACTACCTCTTCGCCACGATCTGCTCGCCGGCGGAGGTCGCCGCGTTCGTCGTCGAGCCGGTGCTCGGCGAGGGCGGGTACGTCCCCGGCAACACCCGGTTCTTCCAGGGCCTGCGCGAGCGCGCCGACCGCCACGGCATCCTGCTCGTGATGGACGAGATCCAGACCGGTTTCGGGCGCACGGGACGGATGTTCGGCCACGAGCACTTCGACGTGCGGCCCGACGTCGTCACCATCGCCAAGGGCATCGCCTCGGGGTTCCCGCTCTCCGGGATCGCCGCGTCCACCGAGCTCATGGGCAAGGCCTGGCCCGGCTCGCAGGGCGGGACCTACGGCGGCAACGCGGTGGCCTGCGCGGCGGCGGTCGCCACGCTCGGCGTCATCGAGGAGGAGGGGCTCGTCGCCAACGCGGCCGAGCGCGGCACGCAGCTCCTCGACGGTGCCCGCCGGCTCGCCACCGAGGCGGTCGGCGACGTCCGCGGGCTGGGCCTCATGGTCGGCAGCGAGTTCACCGGCCCGGACGGCGAGCCGGACAACGCCCGCGCCCAGGCCGCGCAGAAGGAGGCCGCGCGCCGCGGCCTGCTCATGCTGACCTGCGGCGCGCACATGAACGTGGTGCGCATGATCCCGCCGCTCGTCGTCACCGCCGAGGAGATCGACGACGGCCTGGCCATCTGGGAAGAGGTCCTCGCCGCGGTCTGACCGCGGCCGGGGACGCAGGACCGGGGAGGGACACCGTGGCCCGCCACCTCACCGTCACGCTCGTGTCCCGCGGGGTCACGTGCCGAGCGCGCCTGCTCGACGACGAGGCCCCCCTGACGAGCGAGGCGGTATGGCGGGCGCTGCCCCTGTCCGGCGCCGCGATGCACGCGAAGTTCGCGCGCAACGAGGTCTACACGCTGCTCCCCCGCATCACGGATGCGCCGCGGCGCGAGAACCCGACGGTGACGCCGATCCCGGGCGACCTGTGCCTGTTCGACTTCGAGCCGTGGGAGATCGGCAACCCCGCCTTCGGCTACGAGCCGGGCTCGGCCGCCCACGCGGCCGGCGGGGCGACGGACCTGGCGATCTTCTACGGCCGGAACAACCTGCTCGTCAACGGCGACGTCGGCTGGGTGCCCGGCAGCGTGTTCGGCACGGTGGTCGAGGGCCTGGCCGAGATGGCCGAGGCGTGCAACGACGTGTGGCGCACCGGGTTCGCGGGCGAACGGCTCGCGTTCGCCCGCGCGGACTGAGACGACCGGGCCCGCTCAGTCCTGCAGCTGCTCGACGAACCGGGCGACGGCGAGCACGAGGTCGTCGGAGTGCCGCGGCCCCACGATCTGCAGCCCCACGGGCAGCCCAGCGGCGGTGGTGCCCACGGGGACGCTGATCGCCGGCTGCTGGGACAGGTTGAACGGGAAGCTGAGCGTGGCCCACTGCGGCCAGCGCTCCAGCCCCGAGCCCGGCGGCACCTCGTGGCCGGCCTCGAAGGGCGGGACCGCCACGGCGGGGGTGAGCAGCAGGTTGTGGCGCTCGTGGAAGGTCCCCATCGTGATGCCGACCTGGGCCGCGACCGCGCGGGCCTGGAGGTACTCGACGGCGGAGAAGGTCTCGCCGCGGTCCCAGACCCGGCCGAGGCCGGGGTCGATCGTGTCGCGGGCGCCCGGCATGGTGCGCAGCAGGGTCGCGGCCCCGCTCGCCCACAGCAGCTCGAAGGCCTCGATCGGGTCCGTGAAGCCGGGGTCGGCGGCGTCGACGTGCAGGCCTGCGGCGTCGATGCGGGCGACGGCGGCGTCGACCACGCGGGCGACCTCGGGGTCGACCCGGGCGTAGCCGAGGTCGCGGGAGTAGGCGACGTGCAGGCCTTCGACGTTGCGGCCCAGCTCGCCGCGGAACGTCCGGGCCGGGGGCGGCATCTGGGTGGGGTCGCGGTGGTCGGGCAGGGCGAGGATGTCCATGAGCAGCGCGGCATCCTCGACGGTGCGGGTCATGGGGCCGGCGTGCGCGAGGGGCCCGAACGGGCTGGCCGGGTACATCGGGACGCGCCCGTGGGTGGGCTTGAGGCCGACGATCCCGCAGAAGGAGGCGGGGATGCGGATGCTCCCGCCGCCGTCGGTCCCGACGGCGACCGGCGCCATCCCGCCCGCGACGGCGGCGGACGCCCCGCCCGAGGAGCCGCCGGCGGTGAGCGAGGGGTCGACGGGGTTGCGGGTGACGCCGGTCAGCGGACTGTCGGTCACCGCCTTCCAGGCGATCTCGGGCGTGGTGGTCTTGCCGACGAACACCATCCCGTCGGCCCGCAGCCGCGCCGCGACCGGCGAGTCGACGTCCCAGGCCTGGTCCGGGTCCACCGAGCGGGAGCCGCGCAGCGTGGGCCAGCCCTTGGTGAGGAAGATGTCCTTGATGGAGATCGGGACGCCGTCGAGCAGGCCGGCGGCGTGGCCGCCGAGCCACCGCTCCTCGGACGCCCTCGCCTGCGTAAGCGCGGCCTCGCGGTCGAGCAGGCAGAACGCGCCGAGCTCGCCGTCGACCTCCTCGATGCGGTCGAGCACCGCGGTGGTGACCTCGACCGGGGAGAGATCGCCGGAGGCGTAGGCCGCCACGAGCTCGGCCGCGGACATCTCGACGGGGTTCATGACTCGCTCCCTGGACTCGGCACGTATCCCAGCTCCTTGTCGACGACGTTGCGCAGCTCCGCGCCCGACGTCCACCGCCGGTAGTTGTCGACGAACAGGTCGGTGAGGGCCTCCCGCCAGCCGTGGAAGTCGCCGGCGTTGTGGGGGGTGACGACCACGCCCTCCAGGTCCCACAGCTCGTGGCCCGGCGGCAGCGGCTCGGGGTCGACGACGTCGAGCGCGGCGCCCGCGATGCTCCCGGCGCGCAGCGCGGCCACGAGGTCGTCCGTGCGGACGAGCTCGCCGCGGCCGACGTTGACGAGCCGCGCGTGGGCCGGCATCGCGTCGAACGCGGCGGCGTCGAACATGCCGTGGGTCTGGTCGGTCAGCGGCGCCACCGCCACGACCCAGTCCGCCCGCGCGAGGGCGGCGTGCAGCTCGTCCGGTCCGGTGACGTCGCCGAGGTCGGGGTCCCCCGTGCGCGCGCGACGCCCGGAGACGGTCACCTCGATCCCGACCGCCCGCAGCAGCCGGGCGGTGGCCCGTCCGATCGGTCCCGTGCCGACGACGAGCGCCCGCGTCCCGGCGATGCGCTCGGACTCGCGGTGCACCCACCGGTGGTCCCGCTGCAGCCGCAGGGAGCCGGGGACGTCCTTGGCGAAGGAGAGGATCTGGGTGAGGACGTACTCCGCGATCGGCTCCTCGTACAGGCCGCGGGAGTTGGTGACGACCACGTCGCTCCCCCGCACCTCGGGCGTCATCACCTTGTTGACGCCGGCCGCCGCCACGTGCAGCCAGCCGAGCCGGTCGGCGGCGTGCCATGCGCCGGGGACGGCGCCGGAGAGGAAGTCGTACGCGAAGAGCACGTCCGCGCCCCGCAGGGCGTCGGCCAGGCCGCCCTCCTCGGCGAGACGGATCTCGGCGTGCTCGGCGACGGGGCGCAGGGCGTCCTCGGGCGGGACGAGGCCGTCGTGGAGGACGACGACGACGGGCTTCTCGGGCACGTTGACAACGTATGAGCGGCGTTCCTAGATTGTCAACAATATGGCAATCTGGCGCGGCGCGGAGGTGGGGCCATGGCTCTGACGGGCGCCGAGTTCGACGGCCCGCCGACCCAGCGCGGCATCGGCGTCATCGCGCCCTTCGACCTCGCCCTCGAGCGGGAGCTGTGGCGCTGGGCGCCGCTGGACGTCAGCTTCCACCTGGCACGCACCCCCTACGAGCCGGTGCCGGTGAGCCTGGAGATGGCCGAGCTGGTCTCCCGGCACGAGCACCTGCGCACGGCCACGCGGGACGTGCTCGGGGTGGAGCCTGAGGTCGTGGCCTACCTGTGCAGCTCGGGCAGCTTCATCCACGGCCTCGCCCACGAGGAGAAGCTGCGCGCCGCGATCCTCACCGCCGGAGCGCCCGCGGCGGTGACCACGTCCGGAGCCCTGGCCGAGGCGGTCAGGGAGCTCGGCCTGGAACGTGTCTCGGTGATGACGCCCTACGACGAGCCGCTCACCGACCGGCTGGTCGCGTTCCTCGCGGAGCTGGGCGTGGAGGTGGTGCGCTCGCTCCACCTCGGGCTCGGCGGCGGCATCTGGAAGGTCAACTACCGCACGGTGGCCGAGCTCGTCCTCGCGGCGGACGACTCGCGCTCGCAGGCCGTGTTCGTCTCGTGCACGAACCTGCCGACCTACGACATCATCACGCCGCTCGAAGACCGGCTCGGGAAGCCGGTCCTCACGGCCAACCAGCTCACCGTCTGGGCCTGCCTGGGACGTATGGGCCTGCCGATGGTGGGCCCGGGGCGCCGGCTGCGCGGCGTGTTCGACGACGCCGCCACCACGACTGCCGACGCCACCACGACCGCCGCGGGCACCACGACCGCCGCCGGCGCCGCCGTCGAGGAGGCCACATGAGCGCGCACGCACCGACCGTCGGCATCATCTACCCCGGGCACGCGGCGGAGGACGACTACGCCCTGGCCGCCGGGATGCTCGGCGCGCAGCTCCCGCTCGCCCACGTCTACGGCACCGACCTGCACGCGGCCGACGAGCTGCTCGACCTCGGGGCGCCGGAGCGCCTCGCCGAGGGAGCACAACGCCTCGCGCCCCACCGGCCGGGGTCGGTGATGTGGGCGTGCACCTCCGGCGGCTTCGTCCGGGGTCCCGAGGGCGCACGGCGACAGGTCGAGCGGCTGTCCCGGGCGGCGGGCGTGCCGGCGTCGAGCACGAGCCTCGCGTTCGTCGCCGCGCTCGAGGTCCTCGGCGTCTCGCGGGTCGCGGTGGCGGCCACCTACCCGGACGACGTCGCGGCGATGTTCGCCGGCCTCCTCGGCGACGCCGGGATCGAGATCGTCGCCGCCCGCAGCGCGGGGATCACCACCGCGGCCGAGGTGGGCACGCTCGCGCCGGACCGGGTGCGCGAGCTCGTCCTGGCCCACGAGCGCTCCGACGCCGGGGCGGTCCTCGTGCCGGACACCGCGCTGCGGACGATCGCGCTCGTGCCCGAGCTCGAGTCGCTGCTCGGCCGGCCCGTGCTCACGGCCAACCAGGTGACCGTCTGGCAGGGTCTGCGCCTCGCGGGGGCCCGCACCACGGCCACGGATCTCGGACAGCTGTTCACCCAGGAGGCAGGATCGTGACCATCGATGAGCTCCGGCCCGCGCGGCGCCGCTCCACGGTCGAGCACGTGGCCGAGGAGCTGCGCGCCGCCGTCATGTCGGGCCGGCTCACGCCGGGCACGCAGCTCGGCGAGGTGGAGCTCGCCGAGCGGTTCGAGGTCTCCCGGGGCCCGCTCCGGGAAGCCATGCAGCGCCTGGTGTCCGAGGGGATCCTCGACGCCGTCGTCAACCGCGGCGTGTTCGTCCACGAGCTGTCGCTGGACGAGATGATCGACGTCTACCGCACCCGGTCGGTCATCGAGCGCGGGGCCGTCGAGATCGTGCTGGATGGGCGGCGCGAGAAGGCGCACCGCGCGCTGGGGCGCAGCGTGCGGGCGATGCGGACGGCCGCGGCGCGCGACGACGCCGACGCGGTGGCGGACGCGGACCAGGAGTTCCACGAGGTGCTCGTCGCCTGCTCCGGCAGTCCGCGGCTCATCCGGGCGATGCGGACCCTCGTCGTCGAGACCCGCATGTGCCTGGGCGAGCTGGGGACCACCTACCCGGACCTGGGCGGCCAGGTCCGGGAGCACGAGGAGCTGTGCGAGGCGATCCGCGACCAGCCGGGCGACAGCGTCAAGGCGCTGCTCGTCGCCCACCTCGACGACGCCGTCGCGCGCCTCGTCACCAAGCGCGGGGACGAGCAGCCGGCACCGTCGCGGTCCCGCTAGGGGATGACCATCCGGACCTCGGCGAGCGCCGTCCGGTTCGCGGCCGCGATCCCCAGGGCCGTCCGCCTCGGCGGCACGCCCGAACCGAACCACTCCTCGAGCAGCTGGCCGACCTTGGCCCGCATCTCCGTGCCGAGGCGGTCGAAGGAGTCCGCGGGGTCGGTGCCGACCTGGCCCTGCAGCAGCCACCACGCCCACGCGGCGGCGCCGGCGTTCGCCACGAAGTCGGGCACCACCGGGATCCCGCGGGCGGTGAGCGTCGCCTCGGCGTCCGGCGTGAGGCCCGCGTTGGCGGCCTCCACCACCACGCGGGCCGCGACCCGGTCGGCGTTGTCGGCGCGGATCGCGTAGGACACGGCCGCGGGGACGAGGACGTCGGCGGCCACGTCGAGCACGACGTCGCGGTCGAGCTGCAGGACGTCGTCGGGGATCCGCGACCGGTCGATCTCCCCGTAGTCGTCGCGCAGGTCGAGCAGGGCGGGTACGTCGAGGCCGTCGGCGCGGTAGAGCGTGCCCGCGGCGTCGGCCATGGCCACGACGCGTGCGCCCGCGAGGTGCAGGTACCAGGCGGCGCCGCCGCCCATCGTGCCGACGCCCTGGACCGCGACCGTGGCTGCGGTCGGCTCCGTGCCTGCCGCGGTCAGCGCCGCGAGGCAGGCCTGGGCCACGCCGTAGCCGCCGATGATCTCCCCGAGCAGCAGGCCGTCGGGCGTGCGGGCGGCGAGCCCGGCCTGGACGCGGCGCAGCGCGCGGTCCGGCGCAGCGGAGCGCCCGATGGCGGCGTGGTAGGACTGCTCGAGCCCGAGGCGGGCGAAGGCCTCGTCGATCGTCGCCTGGGTGACACCGAGGTCCTCGGCGGTCACCCAGTGCTCGTCGAGCCACGGGAGCATCGCCGTGCAGAACCGCTCGAGCACGTCGGTCGCACGCGGGTCGTGCGGGTCGAGGTCGATGCCGCCCTTGGCACCCCCGACCGGGAGCCCGAACGCGGCGGTCTTGAGCGACATGCCGCGGGCGAGGTCCGCGACCTCGTCGATCGTGCAGCCCGCCCGCATCCGCGTGCCGCCCGTGGCCAGGCCGCCCACGAGGTTGTGCACCACGAGGAAGCCGCGCACGCCGGTGACCGGGTCGGTCCACTCCAGGCGGTGGGCGTCCACCGGCTCCGCGGAGGCCGGGAGGTGCTCCGGCGGCGCGAGAGTCGTGCGGGTGTGCGGGTCGTGCATGATCGTCACGGGGACCACCTCCGTCGATGCTTCGTGTCCCGCCAGCGTGCGAGCGGCTCCATGACGGCGTCCAGCAACAGTTCGTGCACGGTGCTCTGCACGTTTCCTGCACAGCGAGCGACCGGCGCGGCGCGGCTCGCCCCCGGCCGCGCGTGCTGTCCCGCCCCTACGCTGACCGCATGGAGCTGTCGCTACGTCGACTTCGCATGCTGCGCGAGCTCCATCGGCGCGGCACCGTGACCGCGGTCGCCGCCGCCCTGCACTACAGCCCGTCCGGCGTCTCCCAGCAGCTCGTCCAGCTCGAGCGGGAGGTCGGCATGCCGCTCGTCGAGCGGCACGGCCGCCGCGTGCAGCTCACCGAGCTCGGCGTGCTGCTCTCCGAGCACGCCGACGAGATCCTCGCGTCGGTGGAGCGCGCGACCGCCGCGCTCGAGGGCGCCCAGGAGGGCATCAGCGCACGGCTCACGGGCGGGGTGTGGGCGTCGGTGGCCACCGGGCTCGTCCCGTCCGCCCTCGCCCGGCTCGCCGTGGACCACCCGGGCATCGAGGTCCGCACCACCGAGCTGCCGCCCGAGGCGACGGCCGAGGCGGTGCTCGACGGCGTGCTCGACTTCTCGTTCGTCATCGACTACTCCGACTACCCGATGCCGTGGGAGGGCAATCTCGTCCGCACGGTGATCGCGGTCGAGCGGCTGCACGTGGCCGCGCCGGCGGGCGTGCTCCCCGGCGGCACCCTCTCCCTCGCGCAGCTCGCCGACTCGCCGTGGATCCTGGCGGGCTCCCGCTCGCACTTCGGCCGGGCCGTGCGCATCGCCTGTCAGCGGCACGGGTTCGAGCCGCGGATCGTCCACACGGTCGAGGAGCAGTCCACGGCGTTGGCCATGGTCGCCGGCGGGCTCGGCGTCACCCTCGTCTCCGACCTCGGGCTCACCCTCCTGCCCGACGGGGTCGACATCATCGCGCTCGACGAACCGGTCATGCGCACCGTCTCGATCGTCTCCCGGGCGGGCTCGCCGCTGCGCCCGTCGCTCGAGCTCGTCATCGACGCGGTCCGCGTCGCCGCCGCGGCCAAGGGGCTCGCGGCGAGCTCCAGCCTGCCCCTGACCGACGAGGCGTGAACGCGGCTACCGGCGGCCGGCCCGCCTGCCGGGGAGCACCGACCTAGACTCTCCGGGTGACGTCGAGCGACCCCGCGGACGAGCGCCCCGAGGCCTCCCCCGCCGCACCCGCGCCGACCGGACCGGACCCAGCGACGATCTCGTCCTCCTCCTCGACCCCGGGCCCCGGCGCGTCCCGGCACGGGCGGCCGTCCCGGCGCACGGGGCTGCTCCGACGTCGGGACGACTCGCCCCGTCCGCTGCACGGGAGCGCCGACGAGGTCGAGCACACGCTGCGCGCCCGCCTCGGCCTGCGCCCCCTCGGCGAGGTCCTCGACCCCCGCGCCCGGGTCCTCGGCTGGGTGGTCCCGCTGCTCGTGGGGCTCGTCGCCGCGGTGATCCGCCTGCCCCGGCTCGGCATCCCCGAGCGGCTGGCGTTCGACGAGACCTACTACGTCAAGGAGGCCTACTCCTTGCTCACCCTCGGGTACGAGGGCGACTGGGTCGGGGACGACGCGAACCCGCTGTTCGCGGACGCCGACTTCTCCGCGCTGACCTCCGATCCCGACTACGTCGTGCACCCCCCGCTGGGGAAGTGGATCATCGCCCTCGGGATGCGGCTCCTCGGCCCGGAGAACCCGGAGAGCTGGCGGATCGCCTCGGCTCTCGCGGGGATCGTCATGGTCGTCCTCGTCGCCCGGCTGGGCGCCCGGCTGTTCCGCTCGCCGCTGCTCGGCGGCGTCGCCGGCCTGCTCCTCGCCCTCGACGGCGTCGGTATCACGGCCAGCCGCATCGGCCTGCTCGACATCTTCCTCGCCCTCCTCGTGCTCGTCGGCACGATGCTCGTGGTCAAGGACCGCGAGTCGACGCGCGCGATCCTCGCCCGTCGCTCCGCGGAGGCGATCGCCCGCTCCGGCACGGGGCTGCTCCCCCGCTCCGGCGCCCCGTCGGTGGGCATGCGGTGGTGGCTGGTGGCCGCCGGCGTCGTGCTCGGCGCCGCGTGCGGGGTCAAGTGGTCCGGCGCCTACGCCGTCGCGGTGCTCGGCCTGATGATCTTCGTCTGGGACACGGCTGCGAGGCGCGCCGTGGGTGCGCGCGCCTGGCTCTCCGACGGGGTCTGGCGCGGCGGGGCGCCCGCGTTCTTCGCGCTCGTCCCGACGGCGGCGCTCGCGTACGTGGCCAGCTGGGCGTCGTGGTTCGCCTCGTCGTCGGCGTTCCACCGGACGTGGGCGGCCGACCAGCGGGCGGCGGGCATCCCGACGGGTTACCCGTCGTGGCTCCCGGACTCCTTCGTGTCCTGGTGGGACTACCACGCGATGATGATGGAGTTCCACACCGGGCTGGTGAACCCGCACGAGTCCCAGGGGCACCCGCTGGTGTGGCTGCTCCAGCTGCGCCCCACCCTGTTCTACCGGGCCGGCGGCGAGGAGCGGACCACGCTGGGGATGTGCGGCGACGAGCAGTGCATCGCCGGCGTGACCTCGATGGGGAACCCGCTGATCTGGTGGCTCGCCGTCGTCGGCCTGGGGGTCGTCCTGTACGCGGCGTTCCGGCTGCGGGACTGGCGCGCGTGGGTGGTCCTGTCCGGCTACCTGTCGATGTGGCTGCCGTGGGTGGTGCTGTACTCGCACCGCACGATCTTCCAGTTCTACTCGATCGCGTTCGTGGCGTTCGTCGTCCTCGCGCTGACCTACGCGCTCGGCTGGGTGCTGGGGATCCTCCGGCCACCGACCGACGCACCGGTCCCCCGCGGCGAGCCGCGCGAGAGCGAGGTCGCGCGGTGGCGGTGGCTCCGCGGCCACTTCGCCCGGGTCGTGCCGTTCGCGCAGCGGCCCGCCGTGCCGGACGTTTCCGGCGCGGTGCCCGCCGGGCCCGGGACCGGGAGCGACGTGCCCGACGACGGACGCCGGCCCGACGGCGAACGCGGGACCCCCGGTGACCGGCCGCCCGCCGCGCGCCCGGGGCTCCTCGCGCTCGCGGTCTCGGAGGACGCCTCGACCTCGATGGGGCGCACGGGGTGGATCGCCCTGGGCGTCGTGCTCGTCTCCGTGATCGCCGTCTCGGCCTGGTACTACCCCGCGTGGACCGCGTGGAACCTCACCGAGGCCGCGTGGGAGCTGCGGGTCTGGGGCGGCTGACCGGCACGGACCCGGTTGCGCGGCCTCAGCGCCGGGGGCCGATGCCGAACATCGCCCGGACCATGCCGCGGGTGCGCCGACCGTAGGGGGCGCGCACGAGCGCGAGCGTGTCGGGCCGCAGGGGCTTGCTGAACACCGACTTCTCGTGGCTGAAGAGCCGCACCGACGCCTCGCCGTGGTAGGCACCGGTCCCCGACTCCCCCACGCCCCCGAAGGGCAGACCGGGGGTGGAGAGCTGGAGCATGGGCGCGCCGAACGCCATGCCGCCCGCGCGGACCTCGCGCACGAGGCGCCGACGGTCGGCGTCGTCGTCGGTGAAGGCGTAGGCGGCGAGCGGGTGCTCGCCGGCGCGGATCTGGTCGATCGCCGAGCCGAGGGAGTCGACCTCGACGATCGGCAGGACGGGGCCGAAGATCTCCTCGCTCATCACCCGGTGGTGGGGGCGGACGCCCGTGAGGATCGTCGGCTCGAGGTAGCGGGCGGCGGTGTCGCGACGTCCCCCGTGGTGGAGGTGGGCTCCGGCGGCGACGGAGTCGTCGAGCAGCGCCGCGACGCGGGCGTGGTGCTGCTCGCTGACCAGGCATCCGTAGTCGGGGCTCGCGGACGGGTCCGCCCCGTACATGGCGCGCACGGCGTCGGCGAGGTGGTCGGCGAGCGGGCCGGCGGCGTCGGGCGTGGTGAGGACGTGGTTGGGGGCCACGCAGGTCTGGCCCGCGTTGAGCCACTTCGCCCAGGCGATCCGACCGGCGACCGCCTTCAGGTCCTGGCGCGGGTCGACCCACACGGGGCTGCAGCCGCCCAGCTCGAGCGTGACCGGGGTGAGGTTCTGCGCCGCGGCGGTCGCGACGATGCGGGCGACCCGGCTGCCGCCGGTGTAGAAGATGTGGTCGAGGCGCTCCTCCAGCAGCGCGGTCGTCGTCCCCGCCCCGCCCTGCACGATGCCGACGACGTCCGGGTCGAGGTGCCGGGCCGCGAGGCCCGCCAGCGCGCGCGAGGTGGCGGGCGCGACCTCGCTCGGCTTGAGGACCACGGTGTTCCCGGCGGCGAGCGCCCCCACCAGCGGTGCGAGGACCAGCTGGACCGGGTAGTTCCACGGCGCGATGACACCGACGACGCCGAGCGGCTCGCGCACGACGGTCGCCGACGCCGGCAGGAGTGTCGCCGGCACCGGCACGCGGCGGTTGCTGGTCCACCGCCTGAGGTTCCGGGCGACATGGTCGAGCTCGCCGACGGTGAAGGCGATCTCGACGAGCCAGCTCTCGGTCGGGTGCCGGCCGAGGTCGGCGGCCAGGGCGTCGCCAAGCTCGTCGCCACCCTCGGTCAGGAGGCGCCGCAGGTCCGCGAGGTGGGCACGCCGGGACTCGCGCGGGAGGGTGGCCCCGGCCTCGAACGTGCGCCGCAGGCGCGCGACGACGCCCGGGACGTGGGCCTCGTCGGAGGGCACCGGGGGATGCTGGTCGGCCATGTCCTCGACCGTAGCCGCCGGGGTGGGGTGCCGCAGGGTGCGGTGGTGGCGCCGGCGCGGATGCGGGTGCGGGTGCACCCACGTGCGGGTGACGTCTCCACAGGTGTCGCGGCGACCTCGCCATCCACAGCGGGTCGGCCGCAGCGTGCGCCGCCGGCCCGAGAGACGTCACGATGCACCTATGACGCAGACGAGCAGCGACGCCGCGACCGAACCCGGGGACGGCCTCGTCGTCGGGGAGGACGGTCTCGCCCGGCCGGGATGGGCGGCGACCGACCCGCTGCTGCGCGAGTACTACGACTCGGAGTGGGGCATGCCGGTCACCGACGAGCGGGGGCTGTTCGAGCGGATCAGCCTCGAGGTGTTCCAGTCCGGGCTCGCGTGGGTGACGATCCTGCGCAAGCGGGCGGCGTTCCGGTCCGCGTTCGCGCAGTTCGACCCGGACGCGGTGGCGGCGTTCGACGCGACGGACGTCGAACGGCTGATGGCGGATGCGGCGATCGTCCGCAACCGACGCAAGATCGACTCGACGATCGACAACGCGCGGGCGACCGTGGCCCTGCGCGAGGCCGGCGGGCTGGTGGACCTCGTGTGGTCCCACCGGCCGGATGCCACACCTGCCCCGCGGTCGGTGGACGAGGTCCCGAGCTCGTCGCCGGAGTCCGTGGCCCTGGCGCGGGCGCTCAAGACCGCCGGCTTCCGCCACGTCGGCCCGACGACGATGTTCGCCCTGATGGAGGCCGTCGGGATCGTCGACACGCACCTGGTGGGTAGCCACCGGCGCGGGACCTCGGGGGTGTGGGGGTCGGCCGTCTGATCGGCCCTCGTCAGGGAGCAGCGCCGGGGTCCAGGCGGCGCAGTCCCGGTACGCCGTCGAGGTCCCGGTCCGGCGAGACGATCGCGTCGAACCCCTGCTCGAGTGCGGTCGCTGCGTGCACGGCGTCGCGACCGCCCACGCCGCCGGCGGCGACGAGATCCAGCATGCGGGAGACGATCGTGTCGTCGAACGCGTGGACGCGGCACATGGTCCGCACGTCTCGCACGAGCGAGACTGCCACGCCCCGATCCCCCCGCCGCATGCGATGGAACAGGAGCTCCTGGATCGCCTCGGTGCTGATGTTGAGCTCGACGTCACCGGCCGCGGCGGCGTGGAGCAGTGCCCGGCAGGGCTCACGCAGCGGATGGTGGCCACCCACGGCGAGCGCCAGCACCGCGGTGTCGACGAAGATCCGCTCCCTCACTCCGCGCCTGTGGACGTGGCGTCGAGGACCGGACCGGGATCGCGGCCCGCAAGAAGGCTCGCCTTCGAGTCGGCCCAGTCGGGCTCGGCGGCACCGGGTTCGGCGGTGGCCTCAAGCACGCGCCGTGCGGCCGCTCCAGCTGCTGAGGTCGCTGCCGCGTCGTCGAAGTGGGCGTCGATCGCCGAGCGCACGAGGGCGCCGACGGAGCGCCCCGTGGCACGCGCCTCGGACTCCAACCGCTCGTACCTCTGCGCGTCGACGAGGACCTGGAGCCGCCGCTCGAGCAATGACATGCGCAGACCGTAGCATGTGCATACCTGCTCATGTCTGGAGTCCCCGCCGTCCCACCTGGTGGGCTCAGCCGGTTCCGCGCCGCACGACCCCAGGCCGGCACGGTTCACTACGCTGGACATCTCGTCGACCCCGAGGAGCAGCACGTGACCGACCACCAGACCTTCACCGCACGGCTCGACGCCGGCCCGGTGATCTGCGCCGAGGGATTCCTCTTCGAGCTCGAGCGGCGCGGCTACCTCACCGCCGGCGAGTTCGTGCCCGAGGTCGCGCTCGAGCACCCCGAGGCCCTCACGGCGCTCCACGTCGACTTCCAGCGAGCCGGGTCGGACATCGTGGAGGCGTTCACGTACAACGGCCACCGCGAGAAGATGCGGGTGATCGGCAAGGAGGATCTGCTCGAGCCGCTCAACCGCTCCGCGCTGCGCATCGCGCGCGAGGTCGCCGACCGCGTACCCGGCAACCTCGTGGCCGGCAACATCTCGAACTCCAACATCTGGGACCCGTCCGACACCGCGCGCCAGGACGAGGTGCGTGCGATGTTCGAGGAGATGGTCGGCTGGGCCGTCGAGGAGGGCGCCGACCTCATCGTCGGGGAGACCTTCTACTACGCGGGAGAGGCGCTGGCCGCCCTCGAGATCGCCAAGGGCTCGGGCCTGCCGGTGGTGCTCACCCTCGCGCCGATGGCCTTCCAGGAGATGGCCGACGGACTCGGGATCGTCGAGACCGCACAGCGCCTCGAGCAGGGCGGGGCCGACGTCGTCGGGCTCAACTGTTTCCGGGGCCCGGACACGATGCTGCCGTGGCTGCGCGAGATCCGCGCCGCCGTCTCCTGCCACGTGGGCGCCCTGCCGATCCCCTACCGGACGACGGAGGCCGAGCCCACGTTCTTCAACCTCTCCGACGTCGCCGCCTCCGTCCCCGCGCCGCACGGCCGGACGTTCCCGACCGCGCTGGACCCGCTGTACGCCAACCGCTACGAGATCGGCGCGTTCGCCCGCGAGGCCCTCGACCTCGGCGTGAACTACCTGGGCGTGTGCTGCGGCGCGGCGCCGATCCACATCCGCGAGGTCGCCGAGGCGGTCGGGCGGACCACGGAGGCGAGCCGGTTCTCCGAGCGCATGGAGAACCACTTCATGTACGGCAGCCACGAACGGCTCCCGGAGCACATCGCGGCCCTCGGGTCGCGCGCCTGACCTGGGTCGCCACCCTGCGGGCAGGCCTCGACAGCTTCAGGCCCGTCCGGGTAGCGTGCCGGCAACCCCCGGGGAGCGCCTGCAGGCGCTGAGAGTGCGGAACGACCGCAGACCCGCCGACCTGATCCGGTTCGTACCGGCGTAGGAAGCAGGGAGCCTGTCGGCCGCCGTGCCGGGAGGTCTCGATGTACCCGCGGGCCGAGGAAGGCACCGTGACCCAGCACGACACCACCCGGACGGACCCGGGCACCCGCTCGACCGGCACGAGCATCGCCACCGACACCGTCTCGACCGACGCCACCGAGCAGCGCGGGATCGGCATGCGCGTGAGCATCCACCCGCACACGAGCGACTTCGTCGACGTCATCCTCGGCTCGCTCGCCGACGTCGCCGACCGCGGCCTGCTCGACGGCCTGGTCGTCGAGTCCGACGCCGTCAGCACGTACGTCGGCGCCCGCCGTGCCCCGGCCGAGCAGCGCCTGGCCGCCTACGCGGCCGGGCTGGTCGAGGCGGCCTCGCGCCGCACCGACGGCGGCCACGTCGTCGCCCACATCCTGCTCTCCCGCGGCTGCCCCGGCGAGGTGACCTGCGAGCCGGGCGCCGTCGTCGGCGGCGGCGAGCCGGTCGAGCTCGCACCGACCGGGATCGCCGCGCGAGCGCAGTGGTCGCTCTACCCGCTGCTCGACGGCTCGTCCGGCGCCGGCGAGCACATGGAGCCGATCATGGCGGCCATCGCCGAGGCGCGGGAGCGGGGCGTGGCGAGCGAGGCCGCGCACTACGCGACCATGCTCACCGGCGACCTCGCCGAGGTCCTGGCCACGGCGACGGACGCGTGGGCGCGGGTCGGCGCGAGCGTCCCGCACGTCGTCACCCATCTCACGGTCTCGGTGGGTTCGCCGAGCGAGCAGGTGGCGTCATGAGCGGCGCGGACCAGAGCCACGGGTACGGCCCGTGGGCGCTGAAGGACCTCGTGATCGTGGTGGTGCTCGGCGCGGTCTTCGGGTTCGCCTACTGGGCTCTCGTCCAGGGCTGGAGCGGGCTGCGCGTCCTCATGGGCCCCGCGGGCGACCTCTCCGAGCACGTCCTCTTCGGTGGTTGGCTGATCGTCGCCCCGATCGCGGTGGCCATCGTGCGGCGTCCCGGCGCCGGCGTGCTCGCCGAGGTCCTCGCCGCGACCATCGAGTTCGCGTTCCTCGGTTCACCGGTCGGCCCGCTGCTCCTCGTGGCGGCCCTGCTCCAGGGCGTCGGCTGCGAGCTCCCGTTCTTCCTCACCCGCTACCGGAGGTTCGGGTGGGGCATCTTCGCCCTGGCCGGGCTCCTCGGCGCAACGCTGGTGTTCTTCTACTCCGCGTTCCGCTCGGGCTGGTACGGGCAGGACATCTTCGCGCTGCGCCTGGCGATCCAGGCGCTGTCCGGCGTCGTCCTGGGCGGGCTCCTCGCCAAGGTGGTCGTCGACGCGCTCGCGCGCACCGGGGTCGTGGACAACTTCGCCATCGGCCGGGCCGGTCAGGCATGACGGGCCTGTCGGCACGGCCGGCCCGGACCTCCCCCGACGACAGGGCCGCCACCGGGCACGACCGTCCGGCCGTGGGCACGGCGGCGGCGTCGGCCGTCGCGCTGACCGACGTGTCGGTGCACTTCCCGCGCCGGCCGGAGCCGGCGCTGAGCGGTGTCACGCTCGGCGTCGCGCCCGGCGAGCACGTGGTGGTCCTGGGGCCCTCGGGCTCGGGCAAGTCGACGGTGCTGCAGGTGATCACCGGGGTCGTGCCCCACACGGTGACGGCACGGGTCACGGGGGAGGTGACGGTGGCCGGGGCGCACGACCTCGGCACGCCCGTGGTCGAGCGCTCCCGCCGCATCGGCGCCCTCGCACAGGACCCGGGCGCCGCGGTGTGCCTGCCGGTGGTCGAGCAGGAGCTCGCGCTCCCGCTCGAGAACCACGGCACCGACCCGGCCGCGATCGACGACCGCATCGACACCGCGCTCGACGCCGTCGGCGCGGGCGCGCTGCGCGACCGGTCCTCCGCCGACCTCTCCGGCGGCGAGTCGCAGCGGGTGGCGCTCGCGGCCGCGCTCGTCACGGAGCCGGAGGTGCTCGTCCTCGACGAGCCCACCTCGATGCTCGACCCGGCCGGCATCGCCGCCGTGCGCGACGCACTGGGCACGGCGGTGCGGCGCCACCACCCGGCGGTCGTGCTCGTCGAGCACCGGCTCGACGAGTGGGCGGGCCCGGCCGGCATCGCCGGGCTGCCCTCCCGCGCCGTTGTGCTCGGCCCCGACGGCACGCTGCTCGCCGCGGGCGACACCGTCGAGATCCTGCTCGCGCACGCCGAACAGCTCGTGGCGGCCGGCTGCTGGCTGCCGCTCGAGGCGGAGCTCGCGGCGGCCTGCGGTGGACCGGGCGGGCTGTCGTCTGCCCGCTGCACCGACTACCTGCGCGGGCTCGCCGCCGAGGTGGCACCGGGGTCGGGCCCGGGGACCGAGCCGGAGACCGATCCAGGACCGGGGCCCGAGCCTGTGTCGGCGCCCGAGTCGGCGCCGACCACTGCCGGACCGCCCCTCCTGTCCGCGCGCGGGCTGAGCGCCGGCCGTGCGGCCTGGCGCGGCGGACGTCGGCGCGCGGGGCGTCGCGGTGGGCGGGACGACGGACGGGGGGCCGGCCCGGCCCCCGAGGACCACCCGGTGCTCACCGGGATCGACCTCACGGTCCGAGCCGGGGAGGTCGTGGCAGTCCTCGGCCCCAACGGGGTCGGCAAGTCCACGCTGCTGCTCACGCTCGCCGGACTCCTGCCGCCGCTCGCCGGCACCGTCACGGGGGCAGCTCCGGGCATGGTGTTCCAGAACGCCGAGCACCAGTTCCTCACGCACACCGTGACCGCCGAGATCGGGCACGGGCTCACCGGCGCGGCGGGCGAGGCCTCGGTGGCGGACCGCCTGCGGCGTCACCGGCTCGAGCACCTGTCCGGGCAGAACCCGTTCCGGCTCTCCGGCGGGGAGAAGCGCCGGCTCAGCCTCGCGGCCGTCCTCGCCCACGACGCTCCCGTCCTCCTCGCGGACGAGCCCACCCTCGGGCTCGACCGGCGCGACGCGGTCGCGACGATGGAGACGCTGCGCGCGGAGTCGGCCGCGGGACGTGCGATCGTGCTCTCCAGCCACGACCTGCGCACGGTCGCCACGCTCGCCACCCGGGTGGTCCTGCTCACCGAGGGCGAGATGATCGCCGACGGTCCGACGCACGAGGTGCTGGGCGACGCGGCCCTCGTGCGGCGCGCGGGGCTCAGCCTGCCCCCGCTCGTGTCCTGGCTGCTCGCGCACGTGCCCGGCACGTCGGTCGCGCACGTGCTGCGCAGGCTCGACGAGCGGGTGCGCCGATGACCGCGCTCACCCGGGCACCGCTCGACGACGCCCCGCTGAGCCGCCGCAACCCCACGGTCAAGCTCGCCTCGCTCACCGCGGTCTCGCTCGCGGTCGTGTTCGTGCTCGACCCGCTCACGCCGCTCGTGCTCTACGTGCTGGCCCTGGCCGCCGTGGCCGTGGGCACCCGGGCCGCGCCGCGCACGCTGGCGCTGGCGCAGCTCCCGTTCCTCGTGTTCGGCCTGGGGGTGCTGTCGGTCAACGTCCTCACCCGTCCCGGGGAGGTGCTGTGGCAGTGGGGCGTGCTGCGCGTGACGGCCGAGGGGTTCGAGGTGGGCGCCGCGCTCGGCGTCCGCTCGCTGGTCATCGGGGTGTGCGTCGTCGGGTTCCTGCTGTCCACCGACGGCGTGGCACTGATGACGAGCCTGCACCACAACGCCCGGCTCGGCGCGCGGATGACCTACGCCGTCCTCGCCGGGTACCGGATGCTGCAGGAGATGCCGCGCGAGTGGTCGACGATCCGGCACGCCCACGCGGCGCGCTCCCCCGGCGTGCGGGGCCGGCCCCCACGAGGGGCGCGCCACCTGGCCGGGGTGGTGTTCACCCTGCTCGTGGTGTCGCTGCGCAAGGGCGAACGGATGGCTCAGGCCCTGGAGTCCCGGGGGCTGGGTCTCGCGCCCCGCACCACGTGGCGGCCCACCCCGGTGCGCGGCGCGGACTGGGCGCTGCTGGCCGGTGTGCTCGCGGTGCTGACCGCCGTCCTCGTCGTCAGCCACCTCGCCGGGACGCTGCGGGGCCCCGGTGCCCTCTTCGGATAGCCGGACGACCGCACCCACCGACGAACCACCACCACCGACGGAGAGATCCATGCACCTCGTCGCCCTGGTCAACGCCCCCACCAGCCAGTACGCGGAGTCGTGGCGTCACCCGCTCTCGCGTGGGGACTGGCTGAGCGCGCCGTTCTACGCCGACCTCGCCCGCACGCTCGAGCGCGGCCGGTTCGACATGATCTTCTTCCCGGACGCCCTCGCCGTCCCGGAGGACGCGGCCGGCGACTACGCGACCACCGTCCGCACTGGCGGCAAGGGGGCGATCTACCTCGACCCCGTCACCCTGGCCACGGTGGCGGCGTCGGCCACGACGCACCTGGGCGTGGGCGCGACGATGTCGACCACCTTCCTGCCGCCCTACGCCATCGCTCGCACGATGCTCAGCCTCGACCACCTCTCCGGCGGTCGGACGGCGTGGAACATCGTCACCTCGACCACCGACGCCGAGGCCCGCAACATGGGCCTGTCCGCGATGCCCGACAAGGCGGCCCGCTACGACCGGGCCGACCGCGTGGTGCGCACGGTCCTGGACCTGTGGGACTCGTGGGGGCCGGACGCCCTCGTGCTCGACCGGGAACGCCGGATGTTCGCGGACCCGGCGCACGTGCACCGGGTCCCGGATGCGGGCGCAGGCGCAGGTACGGACGCGGACGCCGTGAGCCGAGGACCGGTCACGCTGCCGCGCAGCCCGCAGGGACGACCGGTGCTCATGCAGGCGGGCGCCTCGGAGCGGGGCCGGACCTTCGCCGCCCGATGGGCCGAGGTGGTGTTCGTCGTCGCCGAGGACGCGGTCGCGATGCGCGCGCTGCGCACCGACCTGCGCGCCCGCGCCGCCGCGTGGGGCCGGGACCCGGACGACCTGCGGGTGCTGGCCGCGGTCCAGCCCGTGGTGGCCGCGACCGACGACGCCGCCCGTGCCCGCCTGGAGGAGATGGCCGCGCTGCTCGACGAGCGCGCGATCCTCACGATGCTCGGACGTCTGCTGCACGCGGACGACCTCGACCCGCACGCCCGCGCGGCGGACCTCCTCACCGCCCACCGGGGCGCGACCGGGAGCGAGGGGTTCGAGGACATGCTGCTGCGCGCGAGCCGGGCGGAGGACCTCACCGTGCGCGAGCTCGCGCAGCGGCAGGCGATCAGCCAGCTCAAGCCCCAGCCCACCGGCTCCCCGGCGACGGTCGCGGACGAGCTGTGCGCGATCGTCGACGCCGAGGCCGCCGACGGTTTCGTCGTCATGTCGGCGCTGTACCCGTCCTCGCTGACGGAGTTCGTCGACGGGGTCGTCCCCGAGCTCCAGCGCCGCGGGCGCCTGCGTCGCGACTACCGGGGCGGAACGCTCCGCGAGCACCTCGCGCCCGGCGCACCGACCGGCCGGACGGCCGACCAGCCGGCTGGCCGGCCCACCGGTCACCTACCGACGGCGACGAGCCCCGACTCGTAGGCCGTCACGACGATCTGCGTGCGGTCGCGCAGGCCGAGCTTGGTGAGGATCCGGGAGACGTGGGTCTTCACCGTCTGCTCGCCGAGGAAGAGATCGCCGGCGATCTCGCCGTTCGACCGCCCGGTGGCGACGAGGCGCATGACCTCGAGCTCGCGCTCGGTCAGCGGGGAGAGCACCGTGGGGTCGGGTCGTCCCGAGGGACGGGCCGCGTAGTCCGTGATCACCTTGCGGGTGATCGACGGCGAGAGGAGCGCCTCCCCGGCCGCCACCACGCGGACGGCGCCGGCGAGCTCGTCGGCCGTGGCGTCCTTGAGCAGGAAGCCGCTCGCACCGGCCTGCAGCGCGGCGAAGACGTACTCGTCGACGTCGAAGGTGGTGAGCATGACGACCCGCGGGTGCTCGTCGCCCGGCATGGCGAACACGGCCCGCGTGGCGTCGAGCCCGTTGACCTTCGGCATGCGGATGTCCATGAGGACGACGTCGGGGCGGGTGCGGCGCACGAGGTCGACGACCTCGGAGCCGTCCGACGCGCTGCCGACGACCGTCATGTCCTCCTGGGCGTCCAGCAGCGCGCCGAAGCCCTGGCGCACCATGGCCTGGTCGTCGACGACTGCCACGCGCACGACCGAGGTGCCCGGCGAGATGCTCACCGGGACACCGTAGTCGGGCGGCCCTCCCCGACGTCGGTCGACCTCCTGCCGTCCCGGGGCTCCCTCTGCCGTAGGGGCCCGGTTCACACCCACGGGTGACGCGGGAGCACCGACCACCGGACGACAGTCCCTGTCATGCACACGACCGCCGCGGTCCCCCACCGCTCCGACACACTGTCCCCACCCACCAGATACGGACGTGACCACATGACCACCGCCTCCGCCGCCGGACCACGCACCTCCCGCGCCGGCCGTGCCGTGCGCACGCTCGGCCGGGACCTCGGCTACCTCGTGCCCGGCACGGTGCTCGCGATCGTCGCGTTCGCCGTCCTGCTCGCGCTGTTCGTCACCGGGGTCGCCACGTTCGTCGTCTGGATCGGCGCGGTGATCCTCCCGCTCTGTCTCGTCGTCGCGACCGGGTTCGCGCAGATCTCCCGGGCGCGGCTGCGGGTCTGGGGCGCCGACGTCACCACGCCGCGCTACCGCGAGCACCGCGGCGGGCTCGGCGGCTGGTTCCGGCTGCTCGCCGACCCGCGACGCTGGCTCGACCTGCTCTACGAGGGACTCCTCGCCTTCCCCCTGCGACTGTTCACCGGGCTCGTGGCCATCATCTGGCCGGTCACCGCCCTCGGCGGGCTCACCTACTGGTTCTGGGGCCTGTTCCTCCCCGAGGACGACGCAATGACCGGCGTCGAGTGGCTGCTGCTCCAGCTGCCCGACGGATGGGTCTCGCAGTCGTTCGCGGAGAGCTTCGCCGCGGACGCGATCCTCACCGGGCTCGCCGGCCTGGTCTTCCTCCTCACCACGCCGTGGGTGGTGCGTCTCATGGCGCTGATGGACGCGGGCGCGACCACCGTCGCGCTCGCGGCCCCGCCGGCGACCACGGCCACCGGGGGGCAGCAGCGATGACGAGCACCGGCACCACCGACCCCGTGGCCGACCTCCTCGCGCTCCGTTCGCCGCGCACCGGCTGGGCCTGGCTGGGCAGCATCTACGCGGGCGTCATCCTCGTCGCCGTCGGGTGGCCCGTCCTCGCAAACGTCCACGGCGTGCAGGTCGCGATCGCCATGGTCCTCGCGTTCGCCACCTCGACGGCACTCGTCCTCGCCGTGCGGTGGCCGGCCGTCGCGATCGCGCTCGCCCTCGTGACGGCCGCGGGCACCGCGGCGGCGGCCTCGACCGCGGCCCCGTGGCCGTGGCCGGTCCCGACGATGATCGCGTTCCTCCTCACGCTGCTCGTCCTCGCGCTCCAGCACGGGTGGCGATGGGCCTCGGGCCTGTGGGCGGGTGGCGCGCTCGTCTCGATCGTCGCGATCCTGGTCCGGCCGGACACCGGCGGTGCGGTCGCCAACGCGATCGTGTGCGCGGGCATCGGTGCCGGACTCCTCGCGGCCGGCAGCGGCATGGGGCTCCTCCTGCGCAGCCGGCACGCCCTGGAGGCCGAGCAGCAGGCCCGGGCCGCGGAGTCCGAGCGGCGCACCGAGCTCCAGGAGCGCAACCGGATCGCGCAGGAGATGCACGACGTCGTCGCGCACTCCATGTCCGTGATCTCCGTCCAGGCGACGACCGCACCGTTCCGCCTCGACGGGACGTCGCACGAGGTGGATGCGGAGTTCGCGTCGATCGCGTCGTCGTCACGCGCCGCGCTCACGGAGATGCGCGGGCTGCTCAGCGTGCTGCGCGGGCGTGAGGACGCCGACCTGGCCCCGCAGCCCGCCCTCGTCGACGTGCCCGAGCTCGTCGACGGGGCACGCAGCTCGGGCGCGACCATCACGTTCGACCACCAGGGCGAGGATCCCGCCTCCGTGCCGCCGGCCACCGGGCTGACGGCCTACCGGATCGTCCAGGAGGGGCTGAGCAACGCACTGCGCCACGCGCCGGGGGCCGAGGTGGCCGTCACCGTGGCCGTCGGCTCGGACGAGGTCGGCGTCGCGGTCGTCAACGGGCCGGCCGCGGAGGAGGCGACGCCGTCCGGGCCGGGGGCCGGCCTGGGGCTCGCGGGGATCCGGGACCGCACCCGCGCGCTCGGCGGGACCGTCGAGATCGGTCCGACGCCGGAGGGCGGATTCGCGATCACCGCCACCCTCCCGGTCGGATGAGCACACCGGGCGGGCCGTGACCGCCATGTTCACGGCGGTCGGGGCCGACGGTTCCCGCGGGACGGTCGCCGTCAGATCCCGATACTGCCGAGGCCGCCGACGAGCAGGCTGACGGTCATGGCGACGATGACCGTGTTGAACGCGAACGCGAGCATCGAGTGGGTCCGCATGACCGACCAGGACTCGCTCGTGCGGCAGCGCACGCCGGCACCCTGCATCGTCGAGGTGAGCACCGACAGGGTGAGGTAGTCGCGGTAACGGGGCTCCGAGAGCAGGTCGAACTCGAGGACCCTGCGACCGACGTCGAGGCGCATGTACCGGGTGGCGTACGCGTAGATCATGAGCGCCCAGGAGCCGGCGACCGAGGCGAGCCCGAGCAGCAGCATCCAGGTCGAGGAGCGGAACTGGTCGGTCTGCGCGATCGCGAGGACGCCGACCGCAGCGACGAGGGCGCCCTGCACCGTCCAGGACTCCGCGCTCACGTCACCGACCATGGCTCGCCACCACCGGCCGCGCGAGCGCACCTGCACGGCGGCGACCCGCCGCAGGTCGATCGGCGTCATGCGGGAGAACGCCCGGTGGGTGAGGACGATGTGGACGATCGCGAAGATCACCCAGAACACCAGGACGATCGGCACGGTGAGCTCGCCGAAGTAGACCCGCAGCCATTCCCGCGCGCTCTCGTACTCGTCGAGCCGCCTCACCAGGGACGACATGCTCGGGAGGAACGCCACCATCGTGACGGCCAGCGCGACGGCGGACGCCACGTTGACGCGGAACAGCTCGCTCGCGAGCCGCGGGATCCGGTCCATGGGTCTCCTCGTGCGGTGGGCGGTGCGGCCACGAGGATGTCACGCGACGCCACGGTCGAGGCCCGACCGCGCCGACGGACCCGGCCCCGCGGTGGGGCGCGCGACGTGGGCGTCGGGGACGGTCGGCGAACCAGGGGCCGCGGCCTCCTCACCGGGCCGTCCCGGGCGCGCTCGGGTTGCAGGATCGACACACCTCGATAGGTTGTGACGCAGGCGATAGTTCTCGACGGGAGCGAGCCCATGGGACCGGGCGACGGCCAGGTGCAGAGCAGGCGCGGACGCCTGCCGCGCTGGGCAGCCCGTGGCCTGACGACGATCGGCGGCACCGGCGCGCTCGCCGTGCTCGGTTTCGCGCTGGCCTCGCCCGCTGCGGCGGACGGCACGTCGACGCCCGTCGACGACCAGCACTCGATCCTCGGATCCGTGCTGGACGGTCTCGGCGAGCACGTCGTCGACCCGGTCGTCGAGCACGTGGTCGAGCCGATCGTCTCGACGCCTCCGGACGTCGAGGATGCGGACCGAGCCGCTCCGGACGACGAGGACGTACCTGCCGACGACGCCGCGCGCACCGAGGAGGGGGCGCCGGGCGACGACGTGGGCACCGCAGAGGTGCCCGTCCTGACGGAGGACCCGGCGGTCATCCCTCCGGCGACCGACGTGTCGGCCGACGAGGCACAGGTTCCGACCGCAGCGCCCGCCACCACGGAGGATCCGGCACCGGCCGACGGGGTCATCCCCACCGACGCACCGGTGCCGACCGAGAACTCCGTGCCCACCGACGGGGTCATCCCCACCGAGGCACCCGAACCGAGCGAGTCCCCGGCACCGGCACCGACTCCGGCCGACTCGCCCCCGGCCGACGCGCCCGGTGCCACGGACGCACCGGCACCGGCCGAGCAGCCGCCGTCGGAGTCCCCCACCCGGACCACCGATCCGCTCGCCCTGCTGACGGACCCGCTGGCGGCCGTGCTCGAGGAGGCGACCGCTCCGCTCGAGGAGCTCACCGCCCCCCTCGGCCAGGTGGTCGGACAGGTCGTCGAGCCCGTGACCCCCGTGACGGACGCGGTCCTGCCCCCCGTCGTCGACGAGGTCGTGACCCCCGTCCTCGAGACCACCGGTCCGCTCACCGACTCGCTGCGTCCCGTCCTCGAGCCGGTCGGCCACGTGGTGCAGCCTGTGACCGGGGCCGCCGCACCGGTCCTCGACGTCGTGGAGCCGGTGCTCGACGTCGCCGCGCCGGTCACCCAGGCCCTCGACCCTGTCCTCGAGCCGCTCGCACCGACCGTGGACGAGGTCCTGTCGACCGTGCGTCCTGCCGTCGACGTCCAGGAGGTCGTCGACCTCGGCGAGCTCGCTCCCTCCCTCGAGGGCCCGACGGCTCCGACGGTCGACGAACCCGCCGTCGACCCGCCCGGCACGCCACCGGTCGTGCCACCTGCGCCGGCGGAGCCCGGATCGTCCGGGGCCGACCCCGCGGAGCCGGCCGCCGAGCCTGGCGTCGGTACGACCAGCCGCGCCGACCACCACGCGCCCGCCGCCGCGGCCGCCACGCTCGTCCCCGACATCGCGGACGCGCCCCAGCCCGCCCGTTCGGACGCTCCCGTCACCGCGACCGAGATCACCCCCGAGCGGGCCGCGGCCGACCGGGACACCCACGAGTCGCCCACGGAGACGGTGGAGCTCCCGCACCTCCTCGACGCCGCCGCCTCTGGCGGACACTCGTTCGCGGTCCTCACGCAGGGCACCGACTCTCCGGTCCGCGCCGGCGGCGCCGACGCGGCGCCGGCGGGCCGCTTCGTACTCGACACCGCAGCCCTGACCTGGGCCGTCGGCGACTCTGCCGATCGGGCCCTCCTCGACGTCGACCACGAGGTCCCGGTCTCCCCTGCCTGAGGGGTGCCCGGTCGGCACACGCGTGCCGGCAGACGCATCCCGCGCATCCGCGCACCCCAGGCAGATCCCAAGGAGACTCATCATGCATGCATTGCTTCGCCATGCGCTGAGAGCCACGGTGCTCTCGGGCGGGCTGCTCGTCGCAGGGGCCGCAGCGGCCCAGGCCGACGACAGCCGGACGGACGACCTCTCGCTCGACGGCCTCGTCGAGGACGTCGTCGCCGACAACACGGTCACCGCACCGGTGACCATCCCCGTCGACGTCGGCGACATCACCGCCAGCGTCCTCGGCGACACGGACGTCGACTCGCAGGAGGTGCCGGCGCCCGAGCCGGCCCCGACCTCGACGGTCGACGTCACGACTGCGCCGGCGCCCGCGGACGATCCCTCGCCGCCGCCGGCCGACCCGGACGAGCCGCTCGCACTCGACGTCGTCGCGGACAACACAGCCACGCTGCCGATCACGGCGCCGGTCACCGCCGGCGACCCGACAGTCACGGCCGGCGGCTCGACCGATGTCGACGAGGCGATGGCCGTCGAGACGGCCGTCGCGGCACCGACGTCGCAGACCTCGGTGTCCGCCCCCGCCGAGTCCCCGGCCCCGGTTGCCGAGGACACTGCTCCGTCGCCCGAGGAGCCGACCGGTGACGACGGGATCGTCGAGGAGATCGTCGGCGACGAGCTCCTCGGCGACGGCGTCGCCGAGGACGTGGCGGCGGACAACTCGGTCACCGCACCGGTGACCATCCCCGTCGACGTCGGCGACATCACCGCCAGCGTCCTCGGCGACACGACGATCGACTCCACCCAGGACGCCGCACCCACCGAGGCACCCACCTCGACCACCACCGTGGACGCCCCGGGCGGGCAGGGCTCGACCGACGACGCGGCCGTCACGGACGTCGTCGCGGACAACACGGTCACCGCACCGGTGACCATCCCCGTCGACGTCGGCGACATCACCGCCAGCGTCCTCGGCGACACGACGATCGACTCCACCCAGGACGCCGCACCCACCGAGGCACCCACCTCGACCACCACGGTGAACACGGCCGACGCAGCGACCGGTACCGCCCCGACGGACGGCTCGGACGGACTGCTCGACGGTGGCCTCCTGGGCGACCTCCTCGGCGACGGCGTCGCCGAGGACGTGGCCGCGGACAACACGGTCACCGCACCGGTGACCATCCCCGTCGACGTCGGCGACATCACGCTGACGCTGATCGGTGACACGACCGTCGATAGGACCGAGGCCCCGGCTGCGCCGGCCGCCCCGGTCTCCGAGGTGGACGTGACCACGCCGTCCGAGCAGGGCTCCACCGGATCGCTGCTCGAGGACATCCTGGCCGGGAACGTCATCACGCTGCCGGTCACTGTGCCGATCGACCTCGGCGACCCGACCGTGACGATCATCGGCGACACCGAGATCGTCGACGAGGGCACGACGCCTGAGCCGGTGGACCCGACCGACCCGGTGGACCCGACCGACCCGGTGGACCCCACTGACCCGGTGGACCCCACTGACCCGGTGGACCCGACCGACCCGGTGGACCCGACGGTTCCGGGCACGGACCCGGGCACTGACCCGGGTGTCGACGGCACCACGCCCGTCGTCGTCGAGCTCGGTGCGCCGCAGGCTCCCGCCCCCGCCGGGGCTCCTGGGCCTACGGACGCCGGTGCGCCGGTGCACGAGCTGCCGGAGACCGGCGCCGGAGCGACGCTCCTGCTGACCGGGCTCGCCGGTGCGCTCATCGTCGTCGGGCTGCTGATGCGGAGGCTCGGGCAGGTCTGACCCGACAGCCCTCGCGTCCGAGCGCGGCGCACGGCGTCGGGCCAGCCCCGGTGGGGATCCACACCACCGGGGCGGGCCCGGCGGCCGTGCCGTGCCCGCAGGCGTGGGCCCGACGGCGCGGAACCGCTCGCTCGCCGAACCGGCCAGAGGTGGTTACCGACCCGTCAACCACTGGACGAGGAACACGATCGGCACGATGACGACGGCGGAGGCGCCGATCAGGCCGACGATGAGTGCACCCTTGGCCTCGGCACCCAGCTTCGGCTTGGTCCATCCTGCGCGGTCGAGGACCGCCTGCAGCGGGGTGTTGAGGTCGGCGGTGTTCAACGTGTAGTCCACGGGCGTCGGCGCGCCGTCGGTGCTCGTCCCGAGCTCGACACGCTTCTCGAAGCGCCAGACCCGGCCGCCGCCGCTGCTGCCCCTGAGCGCGCCGACGACCGGCGCGCCCGCCTGCCAGTCGAGGGCGTAGTAGTGGTCGGAACGCGTGACCTTGCCAGGACCGGCCATGACCAGGCGGGTCTCGAAGACGCGGTTCGTCCCGTTCCGCTGGGCGAGCACCCACCAGGACCGGTCCTGCAGTTCCCAGCGCACGTGGATCACCTCGTCGTTGTGGGCGACGACGTACGGGGTGTCCCGCAGCTCGTGGGCCAGCGCGGCAGCGACCGCGGCGAGCGGCCACGGCGTGTCGGGCTCCTGGACGACCGGGTCCGGGGCCGCCGGCCTGAGGTCGCCGGCACCCTTGGCCCCCATCTCGCGCCTGGCGCGCGGCGCGAAGGCGAGTGCGGTCACGCCCACGACGAGGAACAGCACGGCGATGAATCCGACGGCGAGCCGATCACTCGTCTCGCTCATCACCACCAGCGCCGCGACGGCCGCGACCAGACCCAGGAGCGTGAAGATCACCCCGAAGACGATCATGCCGATCCACCGATGTCGCGGCTGCAGCTCCACTCGCACGTTCGATCTCCTCCCCCGTCGGGCCGCCGATGCTCGGCGGCCGGGGCCGACACGCTAGCTGCCGTCGGGTACGGACGGCCGGAGCGGATGGGGACAGGTGTCCCCGGACCTGCCCCCAGGGAGCACCTGAGGAGTCCCGCCGTCTGTCGCACGAGGTCGCACGCGATCTCGGCGAAGGGAGGGGATCAGTCCGAGGTTGTCGCCGTGGCGAGGCGGCGCTGGAGGTGGCGGCGTTCCGCGGGCGCGTGCGTGAGCGCGATCGCCCGCTCGTACGCGACCACGGCCTCGTCGGTGCGGCCGGCCAGCCGGAGCAGGTGGGCACGCACGACCCAGGCGGGCTGGAACCCGCCGGCCCGGTCGGCGATCCGCTCGAGCACGGCGAGTCCCGCGTCCGGTCCGTCCGTCGTGCCGAGCACGGCGGCGTACGCCGTCGTCCCGCCGAGCGACGGTGCGACCTCGTCGAGCGCGCGGTGCAGACGTCGGAGCGTCGGCCAGTCGGTCGCCGCGCCCGGTGTGCGCGCGCAGTGGACCGCCTGGATCGCCGCCTCGAGCTGGAACCGTCCGACGACGCCGCGTGCGTGGGCGGCCCGCAGGTGCTCGTGCGCGCGCTCGATGAGCGAACGGTCCCAACGCCCGGGGTCCTGCTGATCGAGGGGGACGTACTCACCGTCCGGTCCGCTGCCCGCTCCCGCGCGCGCGGCGGAGAGCAGGACGAGAGCGGCGAGCCCGCGCGCCTCGGGATCGGTCGGGGCCAGCTCGGCGACGATCTCGGCGAGGTACCGGGCCTCCGGCGGCAGCCTGCTCGGCTCCTCGCCGGTGGACCACTCGATGACGTAGGCGCCGTACACGGCCTCGAGCACGGCGGCCATCCGTTCGGGCAGGGCGTGCCGGTCGGGGACCTCGAACGGGACGCCGGCGGCCTTGAGCCGTCGCTTCGCCCGCGTCAGCCGCGTGGCCATGGTCCGGCCCGGGACCACGAACGCCCGGCCCACCTGGGCGGCGGTGAACCCCAGGACGACGTCGAGCATGAGGGGGGTGCGAACCGCCCGGTCGATGTCCGGGTGCGCGCACGCGAGCATGAGCTCCAGGCGCCGGTCGCCGACCGCGTCGGGGTCGACCTCCTCGACGACGCCGAGGCGGCGCGCCACGTCGTCGTCGAGGGGGCCGGTCAGGCGGGTCTCGGCCGATCGCCAACGGTCGCGCGCCCGGTTCCGGGCCACGGTGAGCAGCCAGGCTGCCGGGTCGTCCGGGACCCCGCCCTCGGGCCACGCGCGCAGGGCACGCTCGAGGGCGTCGCCGACGGCGTCCTGGGCGGCCTGGAGGTCCCCGTCGGCGGCGGCGAGCAGAGCGACCACCCGACCGTAGGCGTCCCGGGCCGCGCGCGCCGCGGCGTCGTGCGCGACCTCGCGCGCGTCCTGGGTGGTGCCGGCGCTCAGGCGGTCCATGTCCCGTCGACGATCGACGTCGCGGCCGGGCGGACCTCGATCGTCCCGTAGGAGCTGGCGGGGCAGCGCTCGGCCCACGCCAGTGCGGCGTCCGCGTCGGGCACGTCGACGACGAACACGCCGGCGAGCGCCTCCTTCGTCTCGGCGAACGGCCCGTCCTGGACCTGTGTCTCCCCCGTCCGCCGCGTGACGGTGCGCGCGTCCCCGGGCGCGGTGAGGATGTCGGCGCCGACGAGCACGCCGGCCCGCGTCAGCGCGTCGGCGTACTCGCCGAACAGGCGCTGCATGTCCGCCATGTCCTCGTCCGACACCTGCCCCGGGTCCGGCTCTCCGTTGTGCAGCAGCAGTGCGAATCGCATGATCGTCTCCGTCCGTCGTCGTCAGTCTCACGCAACCAGGATGGTCGCGCACAGTGATGACGATCGGCCGGGGCCCGGATCGTCACCCCGGTCGATCCGGCCCGACGCCGTGGGGGGGACTACCGGTCGTGCACGCTGCGCGCGGCGGCGACGAACCGGTGGATGAGCGCGGGGTCCTTGACGCCGCGAGTGACCTCGACGCCGCTGGAGACGTCGACGCCCCACGGGTGGACACGGGAGATCATCTCGGCCACGTTGTCCGGCGTGAGCCCGCCGGCGAGCATCCACCGGCCGTGCGGGGAGGTCAGCTCCTCGACGTCCCACGTGTCCCCGGATCCCGGGGTCGCCGAGTCCAGGAGGAGGACCTCCTCGTCGTGCGCCCGGACCTCGGTCGATCCGTCGGCCCCGGAGGTGGCCCGCCACACGCGCGGGAAGGTCGCGGCACCGCGCAGGTTGTCGGCCTCGCCGTACCCGTGGAGCTGGAGGACGTCGACGCCGACGTCCCGCGCGAGAGCCACGGCGTCGTCGACCGGCAGGTCGTGGACGACGAGAACGGTGGTCGTGCCCCCCGCTGCGCGGACGAGCCCGGGGATGTCCTCGGGCGGCACGGCGCGGACGCTCGTCGAGCTGACGACGATGCCGACCGCGTCGGCGCCGGCGCCGCGGGCCTCCCGCACGTCCTCGACCGTGCGCATCCCGCAGATCTTGACGAACACCGGCTCTCCCTCCCTCGGCACGACGACGCCGCAGCTCCTCCCGGTCCGGGCCCCGCAGGACCCGGGGCGGGCCGGACGCCATTGTGCCCACAGGCCCGTGCCGGCCCACCCTGCCGCGCGACCTGTGGACGCGCACGGACGCACCCTCGGCCGCCGGGCCACGCTCGTGGCATGACGGGCAGTGACACGACGGCGGAGGTGGAGGACCATGAGCGTCATGACGGTGATGCCGCGCACGGACGGGTGGACGGTCGACGACCTCGACCGGATCCCCGACGACGGCCTGCAGTACGAGCTGCTCGACGGGATCCTCCTCGTGACCCCGGCGCCGGTCCTCGCCCACCAGCGCGCCATCGGCAACCTGCACCTCCTGCTCAGCGCCGCCCGTCCGCCCGGGTGCGAGGTGCTGCTCGCCCCGTTCGACTGGCGCCCGGACCGCCGCACCTCCCTGCAGCCGGACCTGCTGGTCATCGGGGTCGGCGACTCCGGCCCGGCGAACGTGACGACGCCGCTGCGGCTGGCCGTCGAGGTGCTCTCGCCGTCGACACGCCGCAAGGACCAGGTGCTCAAGCGCTCGAAGTACGAGGAGTCGGGCGTCGAGTCGTACTGGATCGTGGACCCGCAGGAGCCGGGCATCCTCGCCCTCGACCTCGTCGACGGCCGGTACGTGGAGGTCGCGAGTGCGAGCGGCGCCGCGGCCGCCCACCTCACCGCGCCGTTCGACATCGACGTCGTGCCGGCCGAGCTCGTCCGCCCGCCCGACTGACCGCCGGACTCGATCCTGGCGAGGTTGCGCCATCGCGGGCGTCGTGCGCCCGTGCCGCGGTCCCGCGCCCCCTCCGCCGATCGGCTGATCCGGCCGTGCGTCCGCGTCCATAGCGTCGACAGCATGGACCGATCAACCACCACCACGGACCCGGGACCGGCCCGCGCGCTCGCTCCCGATCTCGCCCGCGGTCTCATGCTCGCCCTCATCGCGGTCGCCAACGTGGCGATTTACCTGCACGACCGCCCCTACGGGCTACGCCAGCACATCGTCGAGGACGGCGTGCTCGACCGCGCCGTCACCCTCGTCGTCGCCCTGGCCGTCGACGCCCGCGCCTACCCGCTCTTCGCCGCGCTGTTCGGCTACGGGCTCGTGCGGATCGCCGACCGGCAGCGCGACCGCGGGCTCGGCGAGGACGACGTGCGGCGCCTGCTGCGCCGCCGCTCGCTCTGGCTCGTCGCGTTCGGCGCCGGCCACGCCCTCCTCGGGTTCTCGGGGGACATCCTCGGCTGGTACGGGCTTCTCGGTCTCGTCCTCGCCGGGGTCCTGCAGATCTCGGACCGGGCGCTGCTGCGCGCGGCCGTGGTCTGGCTCGTGGTCGCCTCCGCGATCCAGGGACTCGTCTACGCCGACGGGGCCGTGACGACCCAGCGCGGCCACATGTGGTCGTTCGCCATCGGCGACCCGATCGAGGCGCTCGTGTGGCGCCCGGTCGAGTGGCTGATGGGTCCGGTCGGCCTGCTCACCGTCGGTGCGCCGATGCTCGTCGGTGTCTGGGCGGGCCGGCGCCGGATCCTCGAACGCCCCGGGGCGCACCTGGCTCTGCTGCGCCGCACGGCCGGCGTCGGCATCACGGTCGGGCTGCTCGGCGGGGTCGGCACGGCGCTGGCGACCGCCCGGGTGTGGACCCCGGGGGACATCGCCCTCGTCGGCTGGTCGTGGCTGCACATCCTCACCGGCGTCCTCGCCGGGCTCGGGTACGCGGCGGCGGTCACGCTGCTCGCCCGCCGTCTGGGCAGGGACCGCGACGGCGGCGCGGGCAGGCGCGTGATCGATGCGCTGCGGGCCACGGGCGAGCGCTCGCTGAGCTGCTACCTCGCCCAGTCCGTCATCTTCGTCGCGCTGCTGCCGGCATGGACGCTCGGGCTCGGGGGCGACCTCGGTACCGCCGCGGCGAGTGGGCTCGCCCTGCTCGCGTGGCTGCTCACCGTGCTGGGCGCTGACGCCCTCGCCCGGCGGGGTCGACGCGGTCCTGCCGAGGCGCTGCTGCGCCGGCTCACGTACGGCGTCCCTTCGCAGCCGACGCGGTCCGCCGTACGGTGACCGTCATGGCGGACGCACCGCGCAGCAGCTGGACCGATCGGGTCTGGATCCTGCTGCCCTACGTCCTCCTCGTCGCCTCGGCGGTACTCACGCTCCTGGCCGACGGCACCGGCCGGGCCGACCTGCCCGTGCTCGTCGGCGGGAGCGTGGCGCTGATGGCCTGGCACACCGGGTGGTTCTCCCTCCGCCCGGGAATCCTCGGCACCCGCCTCCTCCCGTCCGCCGTCTACTACGTGGGGCTGGTCGCGCTGTGCGCGGTCCTGCTCCACCAGTCGTTCAACTTCTTCCCGCTCTACGTCGTGTGCTTCCCGCTCGCGTTCGACGCGCTGCCGGGCCGCTGGGCGTACGTCGGGGTCGCGCTCACGTCCGGGGTCGTCATCGCCGGACCCGGCGACGTCACCCCGACCGTGGAGAACACCGTCGTCACGCTCGCCGCGGGCCTCGTCGCCGGTCTGGCCGGCTGGTCGATCCGCACCGTCGAGCACGAGTCCGCCCGCCGACGCGCCGCGGTGACCGCGCTGGCCGCGGCCAACGACGACCTCGCCCGCAGCGTCGAGGAGAACCGCTCGCTGCAGGGCCGGCTCCTCACGGAGGCCCGGTCCTCCGGGGTGGCCAGTGAGCGGGCCCGCCTGGCGGGCGAGATCCACGACACGCTCGCCGCGGGGCTCGCCGGCGTCGTCGCCCAGCTCGAGGCCCTCGACGCGGAGCTCGGTGAGGACCACCCGGCCCGCGGGCGCGTCCGGACCAGCGTCACGCTCGCGCGGGACGGCCTGGCCGAGGCCCGTCGCTCGGTGCGGGCGCTGCGACCCGGGCCGCTGGCCCATCAGGCACTGCCGGCCGCCCTGGCCGAGTCCGCAGCGCGGGTGCAGCGGACCCACGGGCTGCCGGTCACGATGATCGTCACCGGCGAGGAGCGGGAGGTGGCCGCCGACGTTGAGGACGTCCTCGTCCGCAGCGCGCGCGAGGCGCTGAGCAACGTGGTGCGTCACGCCCGGGCCACCGAGGTCCGGGTCACGCTGTCCTACCTCGACGACGCCGTCGCGCTCGACGTCGCCGACGACGGCACCGGCACCACGCCCGCACCGGACGACGACGGAGGCTCCGGCTCGGGCGTGGGATCCGACGGCGGGGCCGGCGCGGGCAACGTCACCGGCCCCGGCTCCGGCTCGGGATCCGGCCAGGGACTGGCGTTCATGCGCGGCCGGGCCGAGACCGCCGGGGGCACGATGACGGTGGACTCGACGCCCGGCGAGGGCACCGTCATCACCGTCACGGTGCCCGCAGCACCGGACGCGCGGAAGTCACCGAATCGGCCGGACGCGGCCGAGTGGCCCGATGCATCGACGGGGGCGCGCCCATGAGCGACCCGGGCGACCGGACACCGGGCGGGTGCCCCGGTCAGGACCGTGTCCGGGTGCTCCTCGTCGACGACCACCCGGTCGTCCGCGACGGACTGCGGGCCCAGCTCGACGCCGCCCCCGACCTGAGCGTCGTCGCCGTGGCGGCGAGCGCGGAGGAGGCGCTCGCGCTGCTGCGGCGGCACGCGGTCGACGTCGTCGTCACCGACCTGCGCATGCCCGGCCGCGGCGGCGTCGCCCTCGTCCGGGACGTCCGTGCCCACCACGAGGGGACCGAGGTGCTCGTCCTCACCACGTACGACACCGACGACGACGTCGCACCCGCCCTCGCCGCCGGCGCCCGCGGCTACCTCCTCAAGGACGCGAGCCGCGCGGAGATCGTCGCCGCGATCCACGAGGTCGTCCGCGGCCGGGCCGTCCTCGCGCCCTCGGTCATCGGCCGGACCGGCGCGGCCGAGCGCCCGCCCCTGCTCTCGGCCCGCGAGAGCGAGGTGCTCGCCCTGATCGCCGAGGGGCGGACGAACCGGGACGTCGGGCGCGCGCTGTTCATCGGCGAGGCCACCGTCAAGACGCACGTGCAGAACATCCTCGCCAAGCTCGAGGTGCCGGACCGGGCGGCGGCCGTTGCTGCGGGCTACCGGCGCGGCCTGCTCTGAGCGGTGGCGCCGCCCGCGCCCGCCGGCGCACTCCCGCGTCGAGACCCGGCAGGCCGACCCAGCCGCAGCGCTCAGGGCCGCCGGCCGAGCGGCAGCGGAGATCCGGTCGGGTCGGCGAGCCGCTCGGCGGTCACGGCCACCGCGGGGACGAGCGCGCGCGGCAGTCGGAAGACGTCACCCGTGCGCTCGACGACGTCGAGGCGGGCGAGCGCGAGCAGGTCGAGCCACACGAACCAGTCGTCGCTCGGCTCGGTCGTCCTGCGCGGCTCGGGCACGCTCAGGCCGTCCGGCCCGGCCGCCGCGAGGAGGGTGACGGCGGTCGACGGAGCGGCCGCCGCGCGCCCGGGGTCGGTCTGCCAGGCGAAGAAGGCACCGAGGACGTTGGAGTGGAAGAGTCGGGAGCGGCGCACCGTCTCGTCGATCGAGGGGCCACGGACGAGGACCGGCAGGCCGGGGCGGGCGCGGGTGGCGGCGAGTGTGACGGCGCCCGAGCCCACGAGCGCCGACCACACGACCGACAGCTCGAGGACGTCCCACATCGAGCTCCTGGGTTCGTTCCACGTCCTGATGCCGAGCAGCTCGGCGGCCTCCTCGGTGTCGCCACGTCGCAGTGCCCCGGTCCGCGTGGTCGGCCGGCCCTGCCCCAGCAGGTCGAGCAGCTGCCGCGCCCACCGGACCGCCCTCGAGGTGGTGAGCAGCGCCGCCTCCTCCTCGGGGCTCGGCCAGGTCCGGGCCTCGTCCGGCAGCGCGACGTCGTCGAGGAGCTCGGGCAGGCCGGGACCGAGCAGCACCGTGGGCAGCCCGTACGGGCCGCGCACGGACAGCTCGGGCGGGGGCACCAGGTCGGTCCCGCCGACCAGGCGCAGGTGGCCGCCCGTGCGCGCGTCGCCCGGCGGGGGTGTCCGTCTCCTGGCCATCCGTCCTCCGTCAGCGCTGCCGGCAACGACCGCAGGCGGCGGTGCCGTCTCGCGCGCCGCGGGCCCTCACGGCGACGCTAGCGGGATCCTGCCAGCACGTCCCGCAGGATCCACCGTGCCTGCCGCACTTCCGCATGCTGCCGCTCGCGTGGGCCCAGGCGTGGCCCTCCTCCCCGCACCTGGACCGACCGGACCGGGCGGCGCATAGCCTGGACCATGGCCCTGACGATCGCGGGACGGATCAGGCGGTACGACGTCGCGGAGGACACCCCGCTCCCGGCGCGGCCTCGCGTACCAGGGGTGGACCGGCTGCGCGCGGGCCCGACGGTCCTCGTCCACGAGGAGCTCCTCGACACGCCCGACGGGACCCTGGCGGGTGAGGACGGGGTCCTGGCGACGCACGGGGCGGCGCTGCGCCGGACCTTCGACGGCGCCACGACGCTCGCCGTCGAGGTCCCGCACCGCGGGGGGCACCTCGTGCTGGTCGACCCGGACCAGGACGGGGAGGTCACCGACGAGGTCACCGACGCACTGCAGGCGCTGCTGCGCGGGCGCGAGGTGGACGTCGTCGCGGCACGCGCCGTGCGACGCTCACCGGTCGACGTCCTCGACCCCGGCGGACGGGTCCTCGCGACGTTCGACGACGACGTGGTCGGGAGCGCCACGCAGGGCACGACGACGACGTCGTCCCGCGAGTGGTCGGTGACGTCGGACGACGCCGAGCTGCTCGAGGCGCTCGACGACGAGATCCAGGCCGCCGGGGGTCGGCCCGTCCGGCACGGGGCCGCGGCCGGGGGGCGGACCGGCGACCTGGCCGCGACCCTGTCGACTGCGCTGTCCGCCCAGGTGTCGATCCTCGTCGGCTGGGACCCGTTCGTGCGGTGCGACGTGCCGGACTCCGTCCATCGCATGCGGGTCGCCGCTCGGACGCTGCGCTCGATCGTCCAGGTCTACGCACCGCTGCTCGAGCCGGGGGCCGCGAAGGAGGTCTCGGCCATCCTCAAGGGCCTCGGCCGGGCGCTCGCGTCCGCCCGCGACGCGGAGGTGCTGCGCGAGTCGCTCGACGCCCGGCTCGCCGACCTGCCCGGAGGAGCGGAGGGTGCCGTGGCGGACCTGGTCCCCCGCAAGGCACGGCGGCGGCTGCGCCGGACCCGCGCGGCCAACTATGACAAGGCGCATCGCGCGCTTCTCTCGGCGATGGCCGGACCCGCACACTGGGCCGACCTCGAGCGGATCGAGCGGTTCGCGCGCGAGGTCCCCGCGCGGCGGGACGCCTCCCCGGACGACGCGGCGCAGGGGGCGGTGACGAGCACGCTGGCGGGGCTCGGTCGGGCGCAGGTCGACGTCATCACCGACCTGGTCGAGCAGGCGGACGCGGAGACGGACGACGACCGGCGCCTCGAGCTCCTGCACGACGTGCGCAAGGAGGCCAAGCGGCTGCGCTACGCCGTCGTGGCCGTGCAGGACGAGAACGGTACCGAGCTCGATCCCGAGCTGTCCGACCTCGTGGCCGAGGCGCACGCCGTCCAGAAACGCCTGGGCACGCACCGGGACTCCGTCATGCTGCAGGAGCACCTCCTCGACTGCGCGCGCAGGGCACGGAAGAAGGGCGAGGACACGTTCGCGTACGGGCTGCTGCTCACGGGCGAGATCGAGCACGGCGAGCGGGCGCTGCGCAGGGCCCGCAAGCGCCTCGCCCGCCTCACGGCCGGGTCACCCACGGTCTAGCGTGGCCGACGGCCGGGTCGAGCTCGGCCCGGCGTGGCATCCGGCCGCGATCACGACCACGACCACCACGACGACGAGAAGAGGCAGTCGAGCATGTTCACGGGCCTGAGCGCCTTCCCCCTCACGCCGCTCGCGGACGACCACCTCGACGAGGCCGCGTTCGCCGGACTCGTCGAGCGCCTCGTCGACGCGGGCGTGGACTCGATCACCGCCCTCGGCTCTACCGGCTCCTACGCCTACCTCGACCCCGAGGAGCGGGCGCGGGTGGCCCGGCTCGCCGTCGCGCACGCCCGGGACGTCCCGGTGCTCGTGGGGGTGGGGGCGCTGCGCACCTCGCAGGTGCTCGCGCACGTCGACAGCGCCGAGCAGGCGGGTGCGGCAGGAGTGCTGCTGGCGCCGATGACGTACCAGCCGCTGACCGACGACGACGTGCTCGAGCTGTTCCGCACCGTCACCGAGCACACGGACCTGCCGGTGGTCGTGTACGACAACCCCACGACCACACGGTTCACCTTCACCACCGAGCTCTACGCCCGCGTCGCCGCACTACCCGGTATCGCGTCGATCAAGATCCCCGGCGTGCCCGCGGATCCCGCTCAGGCCCGTCGGCACGTCGACGCGATCCGCACGGCCGTCCCCGATCACGTCACCGTCGGGGTCTCCGGCGACGCCCTGGGGGCCGCCGGGCTCGTTGCCGGGTGCGACGCCTGGTACACCGCGGTCGGAGGCACGCTTCCCGCTCCGATGCTCACGATCACCAGGGCCGTGCAGGCCGGGCGTCCGGAGGAGGCGGCCGCGGAGTCGGCACGCCTCGCACCGCTCTGGGAGCTCCTCCCCGAGCTCGGCGGGAGCGCCCGGGTCTCCGCGGCGATCGCCCAGCACCTCGGCCTCGTCCCGGGCTGGTGCCTACCGCTGCCGATCCGGGCCCTCACCCGCGCTCAACGGGCGCGGGTGGCCGACGTCGTCGACGGGCTCGGGCTCGGCCGGTAGCAGCGCGGGAAGCGGCCTCCGCACGAGACGAGAACGACGTCACCCAGAGGCAGGACCGATCGGGCTCCGGTCACCATGGGTTGGCACTGAGCTTGTGCAGCTGTCCGGGCGGCGGCGCGGAGGCAACTTGACGCCTTCGGTGAGCCCCCGCCCGGAAGAGGTGAGATGTCACACAGGTTCTCGACGTGACCGATGGTAACGACTTAGTCTCACGCGGTCACGTTCCGATAACGAGGAGAACCGACCGACGTGTTTGCACCCCCGCGCGGCCGCCACGCCCGGCGCCGCACCCTCGCCCCCCGGGTCGCCACCGCACTCCTGACCGTCGCCGCCGCGAGCGCGACCGTCACGACCGCCCAGGCGGCCGAGGCGCCCTCGGGCGTCCGCACCGTCAGCCCCGTCATCCGCACCGACGCCGGCTGGCAGAACCAGGTCGCCAACGCGATCGCCGCCCAGACCAACGCCTACCGCGCCGCCAACGGCCTGTCCCAGCTCACGCGCACCGGGTCCATCGACTCGGTCGCGCAGTCCTGGTCCAACCACCAGGCGAGCATCGGCTCGATGGTCCACCGCGGCGACTACGGCCGGTCGGCCGTGCCCGCCGGATCGACCGGCACCTCGGAGATCCTGTCCTGGGGCATCTACCCGGACCACCAGGCCGACTACTTCATGAGCCAGTGGCGCAACTCGCCGGTGCACAACAACATCCTGCTCACGGGGTCCTACACGCACTTCGGCGTCGGCGTGGCGGTCTCGGGGGACGGACGCGTGTTCGCCACCCAGAACTTCGCCACCTACCCGGGCGGCGGCCCCGGCGGCTCGACCCCCGCGCCGGCCGAGCCCGCGCCCGCGGAGCCGGCCCCGGAGCCCGAGACCGCGCCCCAGCCCGAGGCACAGCCGCAGGACGAGACCGAGGCGCAGAACGACCAGGTGGCCCCGGACACCGATGCCGCGCGCGAGGCGGACGCCGCCTCCCGCGACGCCGCGCGCACCGAGCCGGAGCCGGCCCCCGAGCCCGAACCCGAGCAGCTGCCCGGCACGCCGCGCTTCCTGCTCTCGGACGAGCTCGCCGGCGACGCCGCGCACAGCTTCCTCTACGGCGTCGAGGGCGACGAGATCTTCGTCGGCGACTGGGACGGCGACGGGTCCGACTCGATCGCCGTGCGCCGCGGGAACGAGATCCACCTGACGAACACCCTCGGCACCGGACCCGCCGAGCAGGTCGTCCGGCTCGGGGAGCCGGGCGACGAGATCGTCCAGGGCGACTTCGACGGCGACGGCACGGACACGTTCGCGGTCCGTGACGGCAACGTCCTGCAGATCATCAACGACCTCGAGAACCCGGGCGAGATCGAGCTCGCCGCCTTCGGTGCCGACGGGGACACGCTCCTCGTGGGCGACTTCGACGGCGACGGCACGGACACGTTCGGCATCCGACGCGGCTCCGACGTCATCTGGACGAACGATCCGACCGGCGCAGGCGTGGACGGCGAGATCTCGCTCGGCCGCGACGGTGACCTCGTCCTCGTGGGCGACTGGGACGGCGACGGCGCGGACAGCCTCGCCCTCCAGCGTGGCGCCGACTTCTTCGTGACGAACGAGATGGCCTCCGACGCCGAGGTGATCGAGACCCGCTACGGGCGCGACGGCGACGTCGCCGCGTTCGGCGACTGGGACGGCGACGGCGCGGACAGCCTCGGGGTCGTCCGCATCGAGCAGACCCGCTGA